>NZ_JCAWAE010000010.1:0-726 GCF_059691795.1 Sphingomonas sp. 320_CC
AGCAGTGCGCGTTGGCCTTTGTCAGGTGCGGATGATTATAATCTCAGCCAGATTATTAGTTATGATGATGTCGATATTCGGAGCCTCGAACTACTCGCTTGGCTCGCTGACGCCGAAGCGCTCACGAACCGCCGAAGCAATCCTCGTCTCCAAAATCGAGCACCTCACGGCATCGATTTTAAAAAACCCATTCACAATGTCAAATACGGGTCGTCTCGACCCAATCACCGTGCTCTCGCACGGCGAACCGTTTCTCTTCATCTCTAGGTTATGCTGATGGTGCGTTGCCCGCGAGCCCGTCAGTCGCAGCGAAGCTGCGCCTTGTGGGCGCGCTTTGCAGCGCTGGCCGTTCTTGGATACGTGCGCGGCAGCTTTGCTGCCTCGTCTCGTCTCCTGCGAAATGGTGGAGCCTATCGGGATCGAACCGATGACCTGATGCTTGCAAAGCAACCGCTCTCCCAGCTGAGCTAAGGCCCCAAACGCACTTGTGTGTGGTGGGCCTAGGTGGATTCGAACCACCGACCTCACCCTTATCAGGGGTGCGCTCTAACCAACTGAGCTACAGGCCCACACCCGCTGCGCCCGTCAGACGCAGCAGAACTGCGCCTGATAGGGCCCCCATCAAAGTAGTACTTTGATGGGACCCAGGGGCGCGCTTCGCGCGCTGGCCGAGCTTGCCCACGGGAAAAACAGCGAAGCTGTTTCGTCTCGTGGACTAACCTAGTG
>NZ_JCAWAE010000001.1:0-1236287 GCF_059691795.1 Sphingomonas sp. 320_CC
GTCGCACCGGCTCCATTGCCTGGTGGCTATAGCGTCGGTGTCCCACCCGATCCCATTCCGAACTCGGCCGTGAAACCCGACTGCGCCAATGGTACTATCGCTCAAGCGATGGAAGAGTAGGTCGTCGCCAGGCATTGAAGCCCGTGCAACATGCAAACACACAATATCTAAAACCCATTCACAATTGCTCATACACTCAGTTCCGCACAACGCGGACACTCGGGCCCCATCAAAGTAATATCTTGATGGGATCTCGGCGCGGGGTGGAGCAGCCCGGTAGCTCGTCAGGCTCATAACCTGAAGGTCACAGGTTCAAATCCTGTCCCCGCAACCACTTTACTTGCAATGCCTCCGAGGGAACACCCGCGGGGGCTTTTTGCGTTTCCGCTCCAGCACATTGCGACAGCATCGAGGCAAGCTCGCCGCGCAGATCGATGGACAGATCGTCGCCTTTCGGCGTCAGCACCACAGCCACGATGAGCGCGCGCAACCGTTCGAACGCCTGCGCCTTTAGCGCGTCGTCCTCGAACGCCGCGGTAAGTTGTTCGATCTTCTCACCGTACACGCGGCCCAGATCCGGGGTAAGCAGCTCGGGCTCCGGGGAAACCGTCTCTGTGGCTTCCTGGTCGGCAAGTTCCAGTTCGACGAGCAGGACTTTGCGCCGCTCGGTCCAGATCTTCATCTCGTCAACAAATACCGTCGCATCCACGCCTTTGAGAATAGCCGCCTTGGCGCGCGCAAGCTGGTGATCGAGATTGGCCAGTTCGGCTTCGCGCTCGGGGCGGGCACTGACCGTTTCCGCGGTCAGACGAAGGGTCTCTGCCTCGTATTCCTCAAGGAACGCTGCGACGACGTCGTCACGCAGCATCTCGCTCGCCAGGCCTGCCAGCACGCGTGCGTCGAGTTCGTCCTGGCGGATCGTCAGGCGGTTGCCGCACCAAGTCGGTCCTTTCTTGGCGGCGCCCTGGCAGCCGAACCTGGTCTTGCCCGATTTGGCATAGCTCGCGCCGCAGCTCCCGCAGGTTATCTTGTCAGTCAGCAGATACCGCGGGCGCTGCTGCGCGAACAAGGGCAGGCCAGCCATCTCGGTACGCGGTTTCGCTGTGCGGGCGAGCGTAGCCTGGCGGAATTTGACCCGGTCCCACAGCTCTAGAGGCACGATGCCGAGCGCCGGGGACTCGATGCGCTTTTCATAGCCGTACGCAGAGCCGCCGGGGTTCTTTCCCATCGCGTGATGACCCACCAGCGCATCGCGCATCTTGTCGCTGTTGGCGCTCAACTGCTCGGCGTTGATCGTACCGATCATGCCGATGTGCAGCGGCGTGACTATGCCCTCCTTGCGCGTCGCCAGGAGGACGCCGCGAAACCTGAGACGGTCGAACAATGCCATCCACAAGGACCATGTCAGCCTTGCCGACCGGCTGATGTACGAAGCCAAGAACGAGGGAGGCGACGCGTTCCTGGAGCGGCTCGACCTGCGCTTGCCGAGATACACGCGGAAACAGAAGCGGCGTCGCATAGTCAGTGCCCACCGACTGGTGTGCTGCACCTAGCAGTGTCTTCCATCGCTGAAAATCTTCTGTCAGGCGAACTGCTTGCATCGTTCCGTACAGCACACCCGTGTCTCCAGCTTGACATTCTCGTGACCGATGAAGACTTCGATATCGTCGCAGGCGCCTGAGACGCTGGGGCCCGCCTGGGCGAAGTGGTTGAGCACGGACATAATCGCGGTTGAGGTCGGCTTTGATCAACGCCAGATCGTCGTCGCCGCGCGGGCCTATATGGCGGCAGCGGAAACGCCGCTTCACTCGCGCGATTTAACGCAGCACCTGTGTATCGGCTGGCGATCCTCCGCCGATGTTGCGCCTTACCGCTGGGAACTCTCGAAGGGAGTGCTTGGACTCGCCGTCGCTGTCGACCGGGAAGTAACCACCGACGGCATAGATTTGATGGTCGGGATGGCCCTTGCTGGCGCATGCCTGACGGCCGGTATGGAAGAGACGTTCGCGCCGCGGTAAGAGAATAGTCGGTTGCGAACGGGATTCGACCTGTTATGTCCGTCACTTCCCGGACTTTTCTGTTCTACCCAAAACGGCGTCATCTCGCATCAAGCTGCGGACGATGGTCGACCATGTAAAGGACTGACGCAGACACTGAGCCCCTTAGCCATGTTGATGGCTTAAAATTGGGCATGTCCTTGGTTTTAAACCAGCGCAATTGCTTTCTTGAGCTTGCTGAGCCGATATCAAAGTGTTGCGAACGTCCGTTCATCAGAAGCCGGACAGTCACGGCCGTCTCTCTGGAAGGTGGTTTCGTCCCACTTCTCGACATCCATGCGGCGCCGTTAGCGACGATTTACCTACATCACCAACGGTCGGAGTTGGGGGGGGCGACAAGCCGACCGCCAGTGTCTGGTTGTGGATCGCACCGGAAGCGGGGGCGGAGTACATTCGTGCCCCAATCCCCGCCATCCCTTTCCGCCCGGATCTGGACGCTAGCCGGGGCGGCAAATCGATCCACTAGATGTCGAGACCAAACATTCAGGCCTCGGCGTCGCGACTCTTCGCGCCCGGCGTCGCTAGCCGCATGCGAAGAGCCGCCTCATGCCCGGCGCGGCGCTGCTGAACCCGGGCCATGACGTTGCGGAAATAGCTATCCACCTCGCCGTAGGAAGGCATTGGCGCACTCACGGAAGGCGCGGGGAGGGGTGTGATGAGTTCCTCGGGGGCGATCGTCGTGATCGGAGCCGCGGCGGACAATTCTATGTCGGTCTTGCGCGCGCAGTGCAGGAAACCGGGTAGATTACCCTTTTCCTGGATCGGTGTCTTCATCAGCGCGGCGCGCTTGGCGACGGCGGATGGCGACACTGGTAAGGGAGTGCGTCCGGTTGCAAGCGTGGGCGCCGGGCGCGCCTCGGCGCCGGCCTCGGCGTCGCCGCCGTCGATAGATGCATGAAATCGTTCGCCGCCGCGTCGCGCGCAGTTAACGCGCCGAATCCCAGCAACCGCTCGAGCGTCGCGAGAACCGAACTATGGTCGTATGGCGTCGGGTCGACCCCGAACTTCACCATCGGGGACACGATAACCGCCGGCACGCGCACGCCCAACTGGTTGAAGACGAAGCCGTTGTCTCCCGGGCTGTCCTGCGTGTCGGGTTCGACCGTGCCGCCGGGGGCGACGGAATCATAGAAGCCGCCATGCTCGTCATAAGTGATAACCAACATGCTATAGGGCCAGAGCGGCGACGACGCGATCGCGTTAAAGGCCCTAGCGATCAGGTTCTCGCCGCCCGACACGTCGTCCTCAGGATGTTGTGAGGAGCCGCCTTTGTAGGTGTTGCCGGCGATGTCGCCGTAATTCGGCTCGATGAAGGTATACCGGTAGGGATAGCCGCTGGCTACGTCGCTGGCGAACGCGGTAATGCTCTTCACCGCCAAGGGCTGCGCGAGCGAGATGCCCTTGAGCGCGGTGACTTGGGGAATCGAACCCCCGACGTCGAGGGTGTCGTCGTGATAGATTCGCCAGGGGATGCCGTTGGCGTCGAGTGCGTCGAAGATCGATCCGTTGCGATAGGTAAAGCCGCTCACCGTCTCCCATTGGGCAATCTGCAAATTCGATGGGCTACTGTCTAGGCTCGTATAGCCGCCGCCGTCCTGATACGCCGAGGAGGCGCCGTGGACGTAGAAGCGGTTGGGCCAAGTCGGACCGGGCAACGACGAGAACCAATTGGTGCACAGCGCATAGCGATTGGCTAGCTGCGTGATGACGGGAACCTGTGCCGGGGCAAGGCACTTCATGATGTCGCCGATCTCGTCGGCGGTTGGCGTGCCTGTCTTCTCCGAAGTGCTGTAAGCGTAATTCGCTGCAAATCCCGACATCTGCGGTTTCGGATAATTGGGCGCGGTGTAGGTCGCCCCCTGACCGGCAAGCTGTTCAAGGACATCAGCGAACTCGTGGCCGGGATCGGTCGGCATGCCGGTCGGGGTCGAGGTGTCACTGACGGTGTAGGTCTGCCCGTTGTAGCTATTGCTGTTCGCCGCCGGTGCCCTACCGAGCGCGGCGAACATGTTGTCATAGGAGTGATTCTCTAACATCAGCACGAATACATGTTGTATGGCCGAGTAATCGCCGGTGTGAATCATGCTCGCACCGCAATGCCCGGATTTGAGGTTGATCGCGAAATTGTCCCAATCGACGGTGAAGGTTGGTGATGATCCGTCGTCCTTGAGCCCCCATTCGCCGATCAGCATGCATTCCTTCCAATAGGGCAGCAACACATCATCGGGAACGTTGCTGACATAGACACCGGGACGGCTGCCGCCTGAAGGTGCGACCGACGCATACCAAAAATCGGCCGGCGTCGCGGTATTCCAGTCGACCGTGACTGGTCCAATCTTGCCCCCGGGCGGCACGTTACCCTGGGTGATTCCCGTCGAGCCATGGCTCGTACTATAGTGATAGAGCGAAAGAACGGCGTAAGAGTCAGTATTATTTTGGAGATATATTTTGGCGCTGCCCATGATCTTTTCCCCAGTAGAATACTTTCAAGACTTGAGGTGGATGATATCATCTCAGGAGTAACTCCGAGAAAAACATGATCCATCGTGGTTTGATCTCTTTCAGTATTAACGCCTGTATGAAGGCTATCGCTTAGGCGGCAATCAATCTGCGGACTCGGATTCGGAAATAAGCGACATTTTGGAGCTTTTAGTAAGAGCAGGTCATCATAAATTCTGTACAATAGTTGTCAGAATCGAGCGAATAACTATTCAGCGGTCGGCGGGTGCTGAGAAAGATGGGCGAGATCGGGAAGTGGCGATCTGGTTCCGGATGTCCGGCGATGGGTCTTACCGGGATTTCGTCGGCTATGGATCGTGGGTGACTGACGTTATCGCTCCAGTCTTCGTCCAGCATTATCGATCGCGGACATCAGCAATAGTGACGTGATTGGGACGCGGTTTTCAAAAACTAAAGCAGGTTTGTAACATATTGCGTGACATTGTGCCGACACGCAGGGCCGAAATCGGCAAGGCGGAACTTGCATACTTCCGGATGCTGGTCGGTTTGGCACACCGGACAGTAATTGCGAAAACCGAGTCTTCCTCGAACGTCTTGTTCGTGGCCTTGATCCTTCCCGTCGCAAAGCCGACGGCCAGGACCCGGTCGCCTTGCGCGATGAACTCGCGCGGTTCCGTGGACGTTTCGATCGACCTTGCTGCCGTCTCGAGCAGATATGCCAATCCCGGATTCCCCGGTAGGTGCCGGCCAGCGGCCAGTCCTTTCCCGGGATGATCCAATCGATTTTCTCGGCGACCAGTGTCAGCAGGCTCTTCTTGTCGCCGCGACCGATCGCGGCGAAGAAGTCCTTCACGGTTGCAGCGTCCGTCAGCCGAACCTGACCAGGTCCTTGAAGATCAGCCGGCCCCAGCTCTTGTTGTGCGCCTGAACGAGCAGCCCACCTTCCGAAAGTCCGCCGAGCTGGATCGGCGCAAAGCCGAGATCTTCCGCCAGTGCGCCGACCTGTGCTGCAGCATCCTCGTTGTCGCTCGACAGGAACACGACGCGCCTGCCACCCTGTAGGGCCGGATCCTGGTCGAGCACGGCAGCGACCAGATGGTTGAAGCCCTTGACCACCCTGCCGCCGGCGAACGCGTCCGCGACGATTTTGGCCGAGGGCCGTCCGTCCATGTCCTCCGTGGACACGCCGTACGCATTGGTTACGTCGACGATGATCTTGCCCTGCCAGTCCGGCAGCACCTTCGCGACATCCGGGTGCGATTGGAAACGGACGGCCAGGAAGATGACGTCCGCCTCGACCGCCTCGGCGAGCGTCGTGGGCGTGATGCCGGGACCGATCGCTACCGCGGTCGATGCGAAGCTTTCCGGATCGCGCGTCGTTGCGACGGATACCGCGATCCCCTTGCGGGCGAACGTCTTGGCGAGGGTCTGGCCGATCTCGCCGAACCCGATGATTGCATAGGTCATGATAGTCTCCTTGGGGTTTCGGACGGTCACAGCTTGTAGCCGCCGCTTGCTTCGATCGTCTGGCCGGTCACCCAGTGGCCATCGTCGGATGCCAGGAACGCCACGACGGCGGCGATTTCCGAAGGCTCGCCAAAGCGTCCCAGCGCGATGTCGGCCTCGACCGCCTTCACGAGTGCCGGATTCTCCCGGAAGGCCGCGTTCGCGTCGGTCCGCGTGAAGCCTGGCGCGACGGCGTTCGCGGTGATCCCGCGCGGCCCCAGTTCGGACGCGAGCGCATGCGTCAGCGTGTTGATCGCGGCCTTGGCCATCGAGTAGATCGGCGCCGTCGTTACCGGCTTCGTCGCGGCGGCGGACGAGATGTTGATGATCCGCCCGCCATCGGCGAGGCGATCCATCGCTGCCTGGACGATGAAGAACGGTGCGCGCAGGTAGACCGCCATCAGCGTGTCCCAGCTTGCGGGCGTCGCGTCCTTGAAGCCGATCCAGCCGGCATTGCCCGCGTTGTTGACCAGGATGTCGAGTGTTTTGCTGCCGTTACGCTTGGTAAACTCGTGGTCGAGCGTGTCGAACAAGACTGGCACGGTTGCCGGATTCACCAGGTCCGCTTGGATCGCAAACGCAGTGCCACCGGCTTTCTCGATGGCTGCGACCGCTTCGTCGACACCGGATTTGCTGGCGTTGTAGGTCAGCGCGACCGTCGCGCCGTCGCGTGCGAGACGTTCGGCGATCGCGCGGCCGATGCCACGCGATGCCCCGGTAACGAGGGCGGTCTTTTCTTTGAGAGGATGGTCCACAGGATGTTCCTTCGTGCTTGGGTGCAGGTGCCGATCACGCGAGCGATCGGCGGGTGGGATGCGTCAGAGCTGTGCGAGGCCACCGTCGACGGCGAGTTCGCTGGCCGTCATGAAGCTGCTGTCTGACGATGCGAGAAAGGCGGCCGCTGCCGCGATCTCGGCCGGGTCGGCCATGCGCAGCAGCGGGGTCATCGCGCCGTAGGCCTTCTGGCCCTCCTCGCCGAGCGCCGCCTTGGCGAGTTCCGTCGCCGTCGCGCCGGGGGACAGGACGTTCACGCGGACCCCGGTACCCTTCAGGTCTTCGGCCCAGCTTCGCGCGAGGTTGCGCACGGCCGCCTTGCTGGCGCTGTAGGCGGTGAACCCCGGGGCACCCGTGGTGCCCGCGCTCGATCCGGTCAGGATGATCGAACCGCCCTCGCGCATCAGCGGCAACGCCTTCTGGACGGTGAAGATCGTCCCCTTCACATTGGTGTCGAAGGTCTCGTCGATGTGTTCGGCGGTGATCTGGCCGAGCGGAAGCGGACTTCCCGCGCCTGCATTGGCAAAGACGATGTCGAGCGTTCCGCGCTCGGCCTTCACCGCGGCGTAGAGCCGGTCGAGGTCGGACTCGTCGGCGACCGAGCCCTTCACCGCGCGGGCATGCGACCCGAGCTCCGCCATCGCGGCATCGAGCGCATCCTGTCGCCTCCCATAGATGAAGACGAAGGCGCCTTCCGCGATGAACCGCTTTGCCGAGGCGAGGCCGATACCGGTCGCGCCGCCGGTGATCACGGCGGTCTTTCCGTCTAATCTGGTCATGTCGTGCATCCTTGTTCGCCGACCGGGTGTCCGGCCGTCCGGGGATGTTCCCCCCGCGAGCCTCAACATGGGCTCGGCAAAGTCAGTCAGGGACTGTGGAATTCCGCACTTCGGTGGTGCGGAAACGATCCGCCGAACACGTCATGCGCAGATCCCGGCCCCTCGTGCTATGAGGAGCGTGCAGCTTGCGGCGCGGGAATGCACCATGATCGACTGGGACGACGTTCGCTACTTTCTGGCCGCTGCGCGCGAGGGGTCGGTGCGCGCGGCGGCCAAGCGCCTCGCGGTGAACCACGCGACCGTGCTGCGACGCATCGCGCAGCTAGAGCAGCGGCTTGGCACGCAGATGTTCGAAAAGCTGCCTTCGGGCTACCGCCTGACGACGGCGGGCGAGGAGGTTCTCGAATTCGCGCTGCAAATGGAATCCTCGTCACACCAGTTGGAGACGAGGGTCTTCGGACGCGACCAGAGCGTGCGCGGGCTCTTGCGAGTGACGCTGACCCCGATCCTTGCAACGCACCTTCTGCTGCCGGATTTCGCCGATTTCGCGCGCCGGCATCCGGACATCGAAATGGAAATCCAGTCCTCCGGCGACCTCGCAAATTTGACCAATCGGGAGGCCGACGTCGCGGTCCGCGTCGTCTACGATCGCAAGACCCTGCCGCTCAATCTGCACGGATTGAAGGGACCGGAGCTGTTCGGCGGCGTCTACATCGCCCGCGATCGGCTGGTTGCATGGCGCGGGGGCGCGTCCGACCCCCTTCGCTGGATCGTCATCAGCACGCACGGTATTCCCGATTGGGCGAGTGAGGGCGATGTCCGCACCACCGCGGTTCCCTTCAGGGTCACCGACGCAGGCGCGGAGATCGCCGCCGTCCGGCAAGGGCTCGGCATCACGACGCTGCCATGCTTCGTCGGCGATGCCGACCCGCTGCTCGAAAGAGTGCCGGGCACCGACCTGCACCCGTACGGAACGCTCTGGGTCCTGACGCAGGGGGACACGCGCAAAACAAAGCGCGTCCGGCTGTTCACGGACCACGTCTCCCGCAGGCTAGCCGCCTACGCGCCGCTCCTGGCGGGAATGTCAGTATCGGGCGATTGATGCCCGACGGTCCTCAGGCCGGAGCAAGCAATTCCATAGAGGCGGCGGTTACAGTGTGCCTCCCTCGGCAAGCGTCTTGAGTTGATCGGCCATCGCGCCCCAGCCGCCTTCAAAGCCCATCGAGCGATGCTGCTCCAGCGCCTCGTCGGTCCAGTGGCGCGCCGTGGCGGTGAAGAGGGTGTCGCCGCCGTCCGGCGCGATCTCGAACAGGCCGACCATGAACGGTCCGCTGGGCTTCCAGCCGGCCGTGAAGGCGTCGGTGAACACGAAGCGGCGGTTCGGCTCATATTCTAGGACCACGCCTTCGTTAGGCATTTCCTCGCCATTGGGTCCGTGCATAACCACCAGACTGCGACCACCAGGGCGCCAGTCGATATCGCGTGCTTCTGCGCGCCAAGGTCGCGGACAGAACCACTCCTCGAAGCGGTTCGTCATAGTCCGCCAGACCGCCTCCACGGGGGCGGCGATGCGTCGCTCGACGCTGAGTTCGCGGCTATTGCTCATTGTTTGTCTCCTCGGCAAATCAGGATCACATAACGCTTGAGGCGCCGCCGACTATCGTGAGCGGTTGCGGGTCGCCGGCAGCCTCGGCAACGACGAAGCCGCTCTGCAGCACGGTCTGCAAGTGAAGCGTGACGCTCGTTACGTCGACGTCGGCAACACCGTGATCCGCCAAGGCCTCGGCGATGGCGCTTCGAGCCTCCGCGCGTGCCAAACGCTTACGCTATGACTTTAAACCGCTGGCATTGATCGCGCGCCGGGCAGAGATGACACGATCGCCATAGAGCAGCGCCAAGGATCGATGGACGGCTTTGGCGCACCTGTCGTTCGCCAGAGCCGACGCCTGTCGCTCGGCTTGTTCGCGCTTCTTGCTATAGGCGATGTCGTAATCTTGAACGTTTGGCATGGCAGGCACTCGGCACTGCGGGCGGAAGCTGATCCAGCTCTCTATCGTCACCGTGCTCGCGGCAAGGGTGATGGCGACGTCGCAGTATACGCCGATGCGGCGTGGGGAGATACAGCGGTCGCGCTGTCTGGCGCGCGCCATGTTCCGTCTGCCGCGTATCGGGCGGCCGGCCATGTTGGTGAAGCCCGCGAGGCCTACATCGGATACCAGTCTCATTGAGGTGCCTCAGCATGTCGCGATCGACCAGTCCCTTGTTCGTGGATGCCGTGATCGATTGCATGGGCGAGGGGAGGGCGCCTACGCATGAGGAGATGATGATCGTCGCGCAGCATATCTGGTCCGATGGCGCGGCATCCCGTTCCGCGTTCGCCTGGAACAGCTTGTCGATGTCCTCGCCCGATCGTCTCTGTTCGATGCGGGCGGCGGGGCTGGCCTTGCACGGCTCGCGGTAACCTGCCGATGGCGGCGCGGGTGTGTCTGCCGTGATGGACCGCGCGTACGGCAAATGAGCGGAGATGGTCACGCAGCGTGGTCGCTCGTCGCCGCCAAACCAGAATAGCTCCGTTTCTCGCCGTTGCCGCGACGTGGCGTCATCGAGACCCTATCTAGACGGTACGAAGCCAGCTCGCCGCGACCAGCCTCGACGGCGATGAACATCAGGATTGCGCCATGAAGAAGATCGGGTTCCTTTCGTTCGGTCATTGGTCATCATCGGCCCAATCCGCGACGCGGTCCGCCTCGGACGTGTTGCTGCAGTCGATCGACCTAGCCGTCGCTGCCGAGGAATTGGGCGCCGACGGCGCGTACTTCCGCGTGCATCATTTTGCCCAGCAACTCGCATCGCCATTCCCGTTGCTGGCCGCGGTTGGCGCCAGGACCAGCCGGATCGAGATAGGCACCGGCGTAATCGACATGCGCTACGAGAATCCGTTCTACATGGCGGAGGATGCGGGTTCGGCCGACCTGATCAGCGGTGGCCGCTTGCAGCTCGGGATCAGCCGCGGCTCCCCCGAGCAGGTGATCGAAGGGTGGCGTCACTTCGGCTACGCGCCCGCCGAAGGTGAGACCGACGCCGACATGGGCCGCCAGCATGCCGAGGTGCTGCTCGATCTGCTCAAGGGCGAGGGGTTCGCGCAGCCGAGCCCGAACCCGATGTTTCCCAATCCACCAGGGTTGTTGCGCCTCGAACCGCATGCGCCAGGCTTGCGGCGGCGCATCTGGTGGGGTTCGTCGTCGAACGCCACCGCGGTCTGGGCAGCGCAAAACGGCATGAACCTGCAAAGCTCGACGCTGAAGGCGGACGAGAGCGGCGAACCGCTCCACGTCCAGCAAGCCAAGCAGATCCGGCTATATCGCCAGGCCTGGAAGGATGCGGGGCATGATTGGGAGCCGCGCGTGTCGGTATCGCGCTCGATCTTCGCGCTGATGAACGATCGCGACCGTGCCTATTTTGGGCGCGGCGAGAGCAGCGACCAGATCGGGGTGATCGACAACATGCGTGCCGTGTTCGGCCGTTCCTATGCGGCTGAGCCAGACCAGCTGATCGAGCAGCTCCGCACCGACGAGGGCATTGCCGAAGCCGACACGGTGTTGCTGACGGTGCCGAACCAACTCGGTGTCGACTACAACGCGCATGTGCTCGAATCCATCCTGACCCACGTCGCGCCAGCGCTTGGGTGGCGTTGAGGTGCCGCGGGTCACCTCATGCGTGGCGGCCTGTTTAATGGTACACGTCGGAGGGCAATTCGAGCGTTAGCGATGACTGTCGAAACGGATTGTGCATGAGTGTCTGAAGTTGAGAAGCGGGGAAGGGCCCCCGGGCGACCGGGAATGTGTCTCAAGGTTGGCCAGATAGCAGACGCGACCTGCGGCTTCGCACTCAAATTCGGCTTCGATGAAAGTTGATATTCTGTGGATGTGTCACAGAACATCCACATGATGGAGATAGGAGGTCTTTAGCGACGCGGTTGTGCATGCCGCGCTCTTAAAAGGGGTTTCGATGCTTCGTTCCATGCGACTTTCGTCGCGCGCAGTTCTGCGCGCGCTGTTGATGCTCGGCTCCACCGCCCCGGCCTTGATGATCGGTGTGACATCGGTCGAAGCCCAGGACTATACGAACATCGCCGCGTCCGGTCGCGTGACAGGGCAGGACGGGACCCCGATCGCCGGAGCGCAGGTCAAGATCACCTCATCGGACCGAGGCGTCAGCCGCGTCGCCGCGACGGACTCGACGGGCAGCTATACCATCCCGCAGCTTCCGCCCGGCAATTACGACGTTGCCATCACCGCACCGGGTTTCACAACCTATGGCGAGCGGGGCATTCCGCTCACGCGCGAATCCGGCGGTGCCAACAGCTTCCGCCTGGTTTCCGCCGAGCAAAGCGGCGACATCGTCGTCGTCGGCACCCGCCAGCGCACGGCCGACTTCCAGGACACCACGGTCGGCAGCACGATCAATCTCGGTTCGCTGACGACGCGCGTGCCGATCGGGCGCACCTTGCGCGACGTGATGCTGCTGACTCCCGGCGCGGTCCAGGGCTCATCGCCGTCGAATGGCGGCTTCTCCAATCAGGTGTCGATCGGCGGCGCGGCGTTCACCGAGAACGCGTTCTATATCAACGGCCTGAACGTGACCGATTTCGTGTCGGGCGGACAGCCGGCCGAAGTGCCGTTCGACTTCTACCAGACGGTCGAAGTGAAGACCGGCGGCGCCCCCGCGGAATTCGGTCGCGCGACCGGCGGCTACGTCGTCGCCACCACCAAGTCCGGCACCAACGACTATCACGCGAGCGTCACCGGCATCTTCGAGTCCGACGACCTTCGCGGCAGCGCGCCGTCCACCCGTACCGTCGATTATCGCCACGCGACCGCGAGCCGCAAGGAACTGGTGTTCCAGGCAAGCGGCCCGATCATCAGGGACCATCTGTTCGTCTACGGCCTCTACAACATGCGTGAAATCCGTACGTTGACGCCGCAGGCCAACCAGAACAACGCGACGGGCGTGGCGAACACCAGCCCGTTCTGGGGCGGGAAGGTCGATGGCTACATCAATGGCGACCACCATTTCGAATTCACCTATTTCGACACCACGAACGAGACGCGCAACCGCAGCTACAATTGGGATCGTACCGACCACAAACTCGGTGACAAGACCGGCGGCACCAATGCGCGGGCGGGCGGGATCAACTATGTCGGTCGCTACACCGGTACCTTTACCCCGTGGCTGACGCTGTCGGGTGCGTACGGCGTGAACAAGCTGCGCTCGGGCAATGTCCCGCTCGACGTCACCAACCCTCAGGTAATCGATTACCGTACCGATCCGGCGGGTATCCAGATCGGCGCCAACAAGGTGACGGACGCGTTCAGCAGCACCGACAACGAGCGCGAATTCTACCGCGTCGACGCCGATCTCCAGTTCCAGTTGCTCGGCGCGCACCATGTCCGCTTCGGCTATGATCACGAGAAGAACACCCAGTCGCAGACGTTCGAGACGATCGGCGGCGGCGCCTACAAGATCTTCAACGTCACGGCGCAGTCCGCCGCAAGGATCGGTGCGCCGGTCGGCACGCAATATTACACGACGCGTGTCTATGAGCAGAGCGGCGTCGCGCACGTCCGCAACGAAGCCTTCTACGTGCAGGACCAGTGGTCGCTGCTCGACAACCGCCTCCGCCTCGATCTCGGCGTGCGCAACGATCGCTTCAGCAACCAGGGCGTGAACGGTAAATCGTTCTTCAAATCGGGCAACCAATGGGCGCCGCGCCTCGGTGCCGCGTTCGATCCGGTGGGCGACGGGCGTACAAAGATCTTCGGATCCTATTCGAAATATTTCCTGCCGATGGCGGGGGACATCAACCTGAACGTCGCAGGCAGCCTGGTCACGTACACCCGCTATAACCTTTTCAACGGCGTCAGCGGCGCGGGCAGCGTCCCTGTCGCGGGCACGCCGCTTCTGTCGGTCGTCAACACCACGAACTGCCCGGACACCGGCATCAAGAATTGCGAGGTCTCAGCGGACGGCTCGGCGTTCAACCCGGCGGGCGCGATCGCGAGCAACATCAAGCCCCAGTCGGATCGGGAGTTCATCATCGGCGCGGAGCACCAGTTCAGCGACCGCATCCGGATCGGTGCCTATTTCACGCACCGCGAACTGACCAACGTGATCGAGGACGTCTCGATCGATGCCGGCGCGCGCGCCTATTGCGTCGGCAAGGGCTTCACCGCGGCGGCGTGTCTATCGGCGTATCCGGGTGGCAGCCAGTTCGTTATCGGTAACCCGGGCAAGGACATCACGACGCAGATCAACAAGCTGCCCGACGGCTCGACCCCGACCGTGACGCTGAAGAAGGACGATCTCGGCTATCCCGCACCGAGCCGCAACTACAACGCGCTGACGCTCACCTTCGATCGCAGCTTCGACGAGAAGTGGAGCCTGTCCGCCTCCTACACGCTCGCGTTCGACAAGGGGAATTACGAAGGCGGCGTGCGGTCGGAGAACGGCCAGCTCGCGATCAACCGCACCGCGGACTTCGATTCACCCGGCTTCGTCAACGGCGCATACGGCTATTTGCCCAACGATCGCCGCCACAGCTTTAAGGCTTACGGCAGCTATCGCCTGTTCGAAGCCCTCGACCTCGGCGCCAACATGCTCGTGCAATCGGCGCCGCATTACAGCTGCATCGGCGCGGTGCCGCTCGCGGTCGACGCCTATGCCAACACCTATCACGGCTATGGCTATTACTGCCAAGGTCAGCTGATCCCGCGCGGTACGGCGTTCACTGGCGACTGGCTGGCACAGGTCGATGTCAGCGCTGTCGTCCACCTGCCGATCCCGCATCTCAAGGCGTCGCTCCGGCTCGACGTGTTCAACCTGTTCGCGAGTTCGGCGGTCACGTCGTACAACAATTTCGGCGAGTTGAGCGACGGATCGGCCAATTCGGACTACCGCGCACCAGTGAATTACCAGACGCCGCGCTCGGTGCGGTTGACGGCAGAGGTGGGCTTCTAGGCATCGCTTGCGCGTGGAGCGAGGCATGGAGCATGTCTCGCCCACGCGGGTTCACCGACGAAGCCTATGATGGAGGGCACGATAGAGAAACGATCACAGCGGCAGAGCGAGATCATGGCGCGGTTGCGCGGCGGCCGAACCCTGTCGGTAACCGCACTGGCCACCGATCTAGCGGTCTCGGACGAGACGATCCGCCGCGAGTTGCGCGCGCTCGAGGATCACGGCGTCATCATTCGCGAGCATGGCGGCGCGCGGATGACGACGCCCGTGCACGAGGGACCACTCCACCAGCGTATGGAGGAGAATGCCGATGCGAAGATCCGCGTCGCACGCGCGGCGGCCGAGTTCGTGCAGGACGGCGCGATCGTGTTCATCGACTCCGGTACGACGAGCTGCTTCATCGCGCGGCATCTGGCGGACCGGCGCTCGCTCACCGTCATCACCAACTCGCTGCGCGTCGCGAGCGATCTGGGCGGGATCAACAACAACCGCCTGTTCCTCGCCGGCGGGCAGATGGACTATGACTACCGCGCATTCTCCGATCATGTCGCGCAGGACTATGTCCGCGGTTTCACGCCGCATCTGGCGATCCTGTCGGTCGGCGGCATCAGCCTCGAGCGCGGGCTGATGGACTTTCATCCCGGAGAGGCGGCGATGAGCCGGATCGCCTATGCGACGTCGAAGCAGGTGCTGCTCGCGGCGGATGCTTCGAAGTTCGGACGGTACGCCTTGATCCAGACGGCGGCACTGAGCGATGTCGGCATATTGGTGACCGACAAGCCGCTCGAAGAGGACTACGCCCGCGCCTTCGCTCACGCAGAAGTGGTGATCGCCTGACGCCGCCGCGCCGCGCGGATCAGCGGTGGCGCGACGACGAGGATCAGGAGCGCGCCGGCGCCTGCGACGGCGGCGTGGAGCAACCAGAATTCCGGGCTCGCGATCCGCTCGTAGAAGACGCCGCTGAACCCGGCCCACAAGCTCGCGAAGACTCCGTGGAGGTAGAACAGCCCCATCCAGAAGCCGACGAGATGGCGCGGCGCGCTGCCCGCGATCAGGCTTAGCGCGGACGGCCAGATCAGCACGATCGCCCCATCGATGAGGACCAGATAGGCCAGCGTCCAGGGTAGCGCGAGCGGTGCGCCGCCACTGGTCGCGTCGCCAAGCGCAAGGACGAGATAGCCCGCCGAACATAGCATTCCGCCGAGGAATATTTGGGTCACGGCGCCGATCCGAATGCCCCGCCGTTGCAGCGCCCGCGATGCGACCTGCGACACCGTGATCAACGCCAGCGTGAAGACTCCGTCTAGCGACAGGAACCACGCCACCGGCATGGTCAAGCCGAAGACATGCCGGTCGGCGCGCGTCCGCGCCCACACCAGGAAGATGTTGCCGAGCTGATCATAGGCCGAATAGCAGAGGTACACGGCGGCCAGGGCAACGACGAGCAGCGCAGTCGAGCTAGCGGGGACGTGCGCCGATACCGCCGATGTCGCGGAGGTCGCCGTTGGTGCCGCGCGGCCGGTCATCGCGTAGATCGCCAGCCCCAGTGCGACGGCAGCGGCCGCTGCGCCAATCGCATAGTCCTGACCGGCAAACGCGGCGAGCGCTCCGCAGACCAGCGGTCCGCAGATCACGCCCGCATTGAGAAAGCCGAGATAGACCGCGTAGCCCCGTCGCCGTTGGGCTTCGTCCTGGAACAGCGCGCCGAGCTGTGCGGACAGATTGCCCTTCAGCACCCCCGCGCCGATCGCGAACGGGACTAGGCCGATAAGGAATGTCGGATCTCTAAGCATCAGTGTCAGGCCGAGCAGCATCCCGACACTACCTGCCGCGACCATCGTCCGCCGGCTTCCAATCACGTCGCCGATCAAGCCACCAATTGGTATCGCCAAATAGATCAGCGCATTGGCATAGCCGTAAAGCTGCGAGGCAAGTCCGGTGGCGGACAAGGGCCCGAACATCGCCGCGCTGGTCTCGCTGAAGGCAGTCACGCCGACGACGCGCGACACGTCGCCGACGAGCACCCGGTCCAGGAAGATCAGCACCAGGACCGACTTCACGCCTGAGACGGCGAAGCGTTCGAGAAACTCCATCGTCGCGAGCGACAGAAAGCCCGCGCTCAGCAAGCGCTCGCCTTCTACCGCGCCGTCTCTTCGCATTGCGTCCGCCCTCGCCAAGCGCCGCAACTAGGCGGGCTTCGCGACACGGCCATGACAGTAAGAGCGGCTCAGGCGGGGTGCGGAAACGCCGCGGCGGGCTCGCTGATGCCGGGCCGCCCAGTCTCGACATGCCCCGCCAGGCGCAGCTGAACGCCATTCGCGGAAGTCAGCAACAGGTCGTACCAGCGATGGTCGGCCAAGATGATCGGAACCTTTGCCGTGGCGTCGGCGGCGAGCGCGATCTCGCGTCGCTCGCCGCTATGCGCGCAATGCAGCGCCATCGTCACTGGCGCATGGCCGCTGTTGCGAAGCTGTACCGTGCCGGCCGTGCCGTCTTCACGCCATAGTGCCACTGCCTCGATCCCTGCGCTCCCCGCCTGGCCGCAATAGTCGCGCTGGAACCCGTTTGGTCCCCGAACGACCAGCGCGTGCGGCTGGTCCGCACGGATCGGCCAAGTCTCGCTCAGACGGGAGTTCGCCGCCACGGTGAAGTAGCGCCAACCCGGAAAATTCACTTCGTCCTGGACGCAGAAGACGATCCCGACCGGACCCTGGTTGACGAAATTCAGCGTAAGCGCCGCGTCCGACCAAACCGGCTGGACGGCGAAACGGTACGGCAGCGCTCGCGCAGGCCGGGTCCCCGGTTCCTGCACGGGTACGCCGTCCCCCTTGGCAATGATCGGGGCAGGTGCGGTCGCGCACAGTCGCTCGGTTTCCTCGACATAGCCGGCGACCGACGGAAGCGCCGCCGCCCAGCGTGTGTCGAGCCGTGCGCTGTGCGGCACGTCGAAGTCGAAGATCGAAGTGAGGTCGCCACACACCGCGCGCCGCCACGGCGAGATGTTCGGCTCGGCAACGCCGAAGCGCCTCTCCAGAAATCGCAACACCGACGTATGATCGAACAGCTGCGAATTGACCCATCCACCGCGCGTCCACGGCGAGATCACGGTCATCGGCACGCGCGGGCCCAGGCCGACCGGCTCGCCCCGATAGGTCTCGCTGCGGACGTCGACGTTGCTCGCACCGTAGCGCGGTGCGATTCCGGGAACGGGGGCGGGAACGTGATCGAAGAAGCCGTCATTCTCGTCGTAGTTGAGGATCAGCGCGGTCTTCGCCCAGACCTTTGGATTGGACGCGAGCGCCGCGATCACGCTGCTGATCAGCACCTCGCCGAACGGCACGGGCGCGTCGGGATGCTCGCTCATCTGCATCATCGGCACGATCCACGACACCGCGGGAAGCCGGTCGGCGGCGACGTCGGCGGTGAACGCGGCGATGAGGTGCCTGGCCTGCGTCTTCTCGGGATCTTCTGGTGCCACGCCGTCGATCCAGTCGACATAGGCCCGTCCACGCCGGTAATGCGGCGACGACCGGTCCAGCTTTCGGAACTCGCTGAAATAGCCGAGCGGATTGTCCGAATAATTGGCGAGCTCCTGGTACACGCGCCAGGGAATACCCGCCTCCTCGAGCCGGCCGGCATAGGTGCGCCATGGCAGGCCCCCAGTCGCGTCATCCTTGGCCATGTCCGCGCCGGGGTTGGCATCCGTGCCGCCGTTGGTGACGCAATAGGCGCCTTCCTGCCCGACGCTCAGGCCGTTCGTGCCGCTGAAGTGATAGAGCCGGTTGGGGCCGGTCGGGCCTTGCAACGAGCAGTGATAGCCGTCGCAGATCGTGAACTGGTCCGCCAGCGCATGGTAGTACGGAATGTCGGCGCGGGTCAGGTGCGCCATGGTCAGCGGGCCCTTCTGCTCCGCCCATACGTCCCAGTTGCGCCAGCGCGCCTGGCTGTCCTTCCAGCTATGGTCGAGCCCGGTGAAACAGCGCGCGTTGCTGCTGTTGTAGTCGAGCCGGAACGGCCAGGTGATCCGCCCGCCATCGCGGTCGGCGCCGCGTTGCGCCCAGACGGATCGGCCGCCGGGCAACGTCACAGGCCGTGGATCGGCAAAGCCGCGGACGCCGCGCAACGTACCGAAATAATGATCGAACGACCGGTTTTCCTGCATCAGGATCACGACGTGCTCGACGTCCATGATCGAGCCACGCGCAACCGAACGCCGTAAAGTGCTGGCTGCCCCTGGTGGTGCGGCGGCCGCGCTCGATGCACCGATTAGGAAGGCTCTTCGACCAATCGCCATTCTGCTACCCCAAAGCCATCGCGATGCGTCCCGTATAAGGCCGACAAACATCGCGTAGGCATACAGTGTACGATTCATGTGACAACGCCGAGGAAAATGTGAATCTTATGATGACCTCAATCAAAAGGCCCACACTTCAACCGGGGTGTTCGCGTCAGATCTCCGACATACCGAGGCAAAGCGATCATATTACGAAGTGAAGGAGCGTCGACGTAGAAACGTCGGGTAGGGCAGCCGAACGTCGGGAAGTGGGCAGGGCGTCATGCGGCCTCGATGTTGCGTGACAAACGATCTTATCTTAGACAGCCCGTGCTGCGAAAAACGATGGTGTGGTCAACACCCCCATCGCGCGCACGCCGGCTGATAGCTGGTTAGCGGCTCCATCAATGGCAGCGCAGGCTTGACCTGCGCCGGCTAGGAGCGCGAACAAATGCGAGAAGACGTTACCATCATTGGCGCGGGCCTGGGCGGCTTGGTGCTCGCCGGCGCCTTGCATCGCAGCGGCATCGGGGTCGTCGTCTATGAAGGCGAGCCGTCGCCGGACGCGCGGGCCCAGGGCGGCTTGCTCGACCTGCATGAGCATAGCGGTCAGCAGGCACTGCATACGCTCGGACTGTACCATGCATTCCTGAAGCTGGTCCGGCCGGGCGAGGATGCCAAGCGGGTCGTCGACCGGCATGGCACGGTGTTGCTCGATCGACCGGGCGATGCCGCCACCGCCCGCCCCGAGGTGGACCGTGGTGACTTGCGCCGGTTGCTGCTGGATGCCTTGCCGCCAGAGATTGTGCAGTGGGGCCGCAAGGTCGCGTCGGTTCAAGGTGCGGGACGTGGTCGCCACGCGGTCGCATTCACCGACGGCTCCGTGGTCGAAACGACACTGCTGATCGGGGCGGATGGTGCCTGGTCGCGCGTACGCCCACTCGTGACCGACGCCCAGCCTGCCTATACCGGCACCTGCTTTCTCGAGCTTCACTGCGACGCGGACGATCCGCGCGCGGCCCCCGCCGCGGCGGTTATCGGCTCGGGCACGTTGATGGCGGTCGCCCCTGGCCAAGGCATCCTCGCGCACCGGAACGCCGATGGCAGCATCCATATCTATGTGGCTGTCAATCGGCCCGAGGAGTGGCTGGCCGCAGCCCTGCCGATCACGGCCGCCCGAATCGAGGCCTTGTTCGACGGCTGGTCGCGATCGCTACGTGCCCTGATCACCGACGGGGAGAAGGTCCCGGTTGTGCGCCCCATTTACGCGCTGCCGCCTTTGCTGACCTGGCCGCGCGTAAAAGGCGCGACGCTGCTGGGCGACGCCGCGCACCTCATGTCGCCGTTCGCGGGGGAAGGCGCAAATCTGGCAATGCTCGATGGAGCGGAGCTCGCGCGTGCGTTGATCGACCATCACGGCGATAACGAAAGGGCCCTAGGCATTTACGAGCATGACCTGTTCGTACGCAGCCAACCGATTGCACAGCTCAGTGCGAGAAACCTGTCCCGCTTCTTCGGATCGGACGCGCCGACCAGCGTCGTGGATATGTTCAGAATCCCATGAACGAATGGCGGAAGTTGGGAGGTGGGCAGGCCGTTCGGGATGGCCGCTAATGGTTCAGACCTCCGTCCGCTTTCAAAGCCCCAACGCGTCTTCGACATCGACGCCAAGGTAGTGGCCCGTGCTCTCTTTCGCATGACCAAGGAAAATCTGCATTCCGCGTAGATTTCTTGTCAGCTTGTAAATGATTGATGCCATCGTGCGTCGAAGCGAGGGAGTGCCATATTATCGTTGCGGGTGGGGGAAGATGAAGTCGTTTAACGTGCCGCCGCGACGCTCTAGCCAGCGGGCGAGGTTTTGCGGGCTTGCTCGACGATTTCAAATTGCACGGGTCGTTTGGTTTTCTGCCGACTAAGACGGCACGATCCCGGACGCTGCTGCCGGTAACGATGTCGCCGATGCGAACCTTGACGACATCGCAGCCGTACAGTTTGCTGTCGATCGCGACGTCAAAGAGCGCCCGGTTCTGGAAGCGCCTGTGTTGGTCAAGCCAGAGCGAATGTCTCAAACCTGCTGTGGTGTGAGGGAGCGCTTTGCGACCTGCACACGGCCCTTTTCCGGGGGCGGAGTTCATGGATAGCTGGATCTAACGACGAGTAACTCATCGATTATCTCCACGGTGTAGAGTTGATGCTACGGCGTACATCAAAGAAGGTAACACGGCCGTTTCTATTTATCGTTGGTGACGATGCCGATGACCAAGCGGCAGAGATCGAAAAAGCCTTGTATCCGACGAATGTGCACACTTAGGTCTTTGCTTCAGTCATGGCGTTGAAGTAGCCACTGCAATCATAAAGCAAATCGGTGGTGGCAAAAATCTCAGCGGTGCTGCACCGCCCTCTGTTAGCATATCTTGCCTTGAAACTGCGATGCCGGCTCAACTATAGTTTTAATGGCAGCGTCCGGGCGGCGGCATCGGCACACTAGGGCCCTAGCATATGCCGCAACTAGATCCGCCGGCGAGATATTTACTAGTTTATAACTGTTGCAATGAATTAAGTTTCATTGATTACATCGTCAGTCGCGGTGTCATACCGTCAGCCCCTCGCGATTCACTGCGCCCCCAACGATCCGGGGTAAAAACTACTAATGTCAAACCAGAGCTCGCGCGGCTTTCCCGATTTGTCCAAGCAATTCAGTACATCGTAAGATCGATCCTGAGTCACCAACGACTGAGACAGCACGCGAAGTTTCATCTTTCGTGCAATCTTGTACTCTTCAGGAACGTTCGAAACCTTAATGGCGGTGATCGCAGATGCGCCAACCGCGCCCTCGGCGGCTCCTCTTGAAGCCTCCGCCTGCATCGGAGCCGCCTGAGCGTAGCCCGCCGCTGAGAGGAGGAAAATCAAACTACCGACGATCCGCATCACTTTACACCTTTTGCTGTAGGTTGCCGACAACACATCAAGCGTCAAGGAGCGGCCGCATCATCGTTCTGCGTTTAGTGCGCCTCCAACCGCAGACCTCAAACGACCTATATCGCCACGGCAGGCAGGCGATCTGCTCCTAAGCATCCTCAGCGCTTTACTCATCACGGATCAGATCGAACAGTTCCGATCGGACGATCGCGAGCGGGCAGGCCTATGCGGAGGGTCTTGCGCCCGGCTGCGATCTCGCCATCGAGCACAAACCGCTCGGTACCACGGACTCGATCTTCGAGCCGTTGCGTGCACGAGCGACGGCTTTCGACGCGCGCGCAGCAATTGCATCTATCAACCATGAGACGGGCGGCATGGCGGCACTCGTCCGACGTCACGGCGCTGCGCTCGCGCGCCTCGATCAAGTGCTTGGCTGCACGTCGGTGGAGCGGGGATGCGTCCCTGATAGCACGCCGGCGGTCAGCGCAAGCGCCGATGGCCACGATCTCGTGCTGGCGGGGCCGATCCGCGCCGCCTCCGGTATTGCGCAGGTACTGCTGCTGCAGGAGGTCGAGGGTCTGCCACGCGAGAGCATTGGCTGGGGCCGCGCGAATCCTGCGACTATCGAGCAAGTCGGCGCGCTGCATGCCGCCCTGTTCGCCGTGTACACGCACCCGCCCTATATGGCCGCGCATCAAGCCGCCGTGCTCGGCCGCGAGGTGCTGGCGTCCTTGTCCTCGACGGGACCGCGGCTGACGGTATTCATGGGGCATGACACCAACATCACGGCGTTGGCCGCCGCGCTTCGGGTCGATTTGAAAGCGCCGGGCTATGCTACCAACGACGTTCCGCCGGGCGGGGCGCTGCTGATCGAACGCCTGCGTGACGCAAGCACCGATGCCCGGTTCGTGCGGGTGTCGTACCGCACCCAGTCGCCCGAGACCCTCCGTGGGCTTGGGCAATCCGCTTCGCTCGTCGCGCTCAAGATCCCAGGTTGCGCGAGCCCATTGTGTCCCGCGACTACATTTTCCCGGCTGCTAGTTTCACACCTGGCTCCGCTGCAAACAGCTAGGTGACGCTCGAAGCAACCTTACCGCGTGTCCGGGGCGCCAACTAGAAACTCCGCACTCATGGAGATTTCAACTCAGCCCTCAGCAGAAGCCGACCAATAAATTAAAACTCCAGAGCGGCAGCGTCCTGCAAAGACCAGAACCGGATGAAATCAGCCGAAAACCGACAGCCGAACGATGCCATTAGGATCGGATTGGGAAGTCGAAACCCGTAAGATCAGGCGAGTCTTCTCAAGAATACTCATGCCAAACATGCGAAGCTAAAAAATGGGATCGGTCGTGCAGCGCAACGGCCGATCCCGGTGCCCTGTGCGCTATTTCGTCAGATCTGTGAAAAGTGAGCGGTAATAGGTGATCGCCAGCGGGATGTTGTCGATCGGGGTGCGCTCGTTGAGGCCGTGGCTGAAGTCGTCCGATTGCTTGATGAAGATCGGGCTGACGCCGTAGCTCGGCACGCCGACCGAGCGATACCACATCGAATCGCTCGCACCCGCCGACATGCTCGGGAAGACCGGCACGCCTGGACGGATCTTGCCCATCGCCGCCTTGACTGCGCCGGTCAGGTCAGCGCGCAGCGGCGAGGCGTCTGTCGGGTTCGATCCTTCGGTGACGTCGCTGAACTTCACACCCGGATCGGCGGCGACCCTGGCGAGTTCGGCCATCACCGTCGCGGGTTTCACGCCGGGAAAGATGCGGCAGTTGATGTTGGCGGTCGCACGCTGCGGCAGCGCGTTTAGGGCGTGGCCACCACTGACCATCGTCGCGACGCAGGTCGTGCCGATCTGGCCGACATAGCCGGTGTTGGCAGCGAGCGTTTCAATCGCCTTCTGGTCGGCCGGGTTGGCGACGAATGCGCGCATGGCGGCGCCGAGTTCGGGGGTCTGACGCGGGGCGACGCCCTCGAAATAGCCTTTGGTGATCGGCGACAGTTGCGGCGTGAAGCGATACGCGCCGATCTTGACCAGTGCGGCGGACAGCTCGTTGATCGCGTTGACCTTGCGTGGCGCGGACGAATGACCGCCGGCGTTGGTCACCTCGAGCTGGAAGTCGGCATAGGTCTTCTCGGCCGCGCCGATCGTAAAATACTCGGGTTTGCCGGCCTCGTCGTACAGTCCGCCGCCGCCGTCGATGTTGAGGGCCATCTCGCTGGCCTTGAGCTTTTCGGCGATGAGCGACGAGGTCTTCATCACCGTTTCCTCGTCGCCGGACAGCGCGAGGACGATGCCGCGCTTTGGCGTGTAGCCCGCTTTCTTCATGTCGAGCAGCGTGGCGATCGCGAGCGCCGCGTCGAGCTTCATGTCGGTCGCGCCACGGCCGTAGAGATAGCCGTTCTCGACCACCGCAGTGAACGGATCGCGCTGCCAGTCGGCGGGCTTGGCCTCGACGACGTCGATATGTCCGGAGACGACGATCGGCTTCAGCGCCGGATCGCTGCCGCGCCATGTCGCGATCAGATAGGCGGTATCGTCGACCGGCGTGATCGTCACGTCTGCAGCCGCAAAGCCGCCCGCGACCAGCGTCTGCTTCAGATAGGCGGCAAGCTGCGGGGTCTGGTTGCCGGGGCCGCGCACGCTGCGGAAGGCGATCATCTTCTTCGCGATTTCGAGACCGTTGGTGGCGGCTGGCGTCTGCGAGGAGGCCGGGATGCCGACCATTATGGCTGTGCAGGCTAGTAGAAGTTTGAGCTTGGACGTCATCATCATCTTTCCTCGGAGAATTCTTATCCTTCCCATTGCGGGGGAGGATCGCGACGAACCAATCCCTAGAACTTCGCTCCCGCGCGCAAGCCGATCGTCCGCGGCGTACTGCTGACGATGTAGGTGCGTTGCGAACACGTCCCGCACTGCTGGAACCGCGACAATTGCGCGCGTTCGTCCCACAGGTTCTGGACGAACAATTCGAGCGTGTAGCCGGACAGGTCCGCGCCGATCGACGCGTTCGCCGTCGTATAGGCCTTGAGTCGCCCGAGCGTTCCAGCCTGATACGTCCGGATGTCCGCGGACGCCGAACTCTGATGCGCGACGAGCCCCTGGATATACGCCTTCGCTGTGCCGACCGGGACGCTATATCTCGCGGTCCCGCTTGCCTTGAAGCGTGGCGTGATCGGCAGGCGCGTGCCCTTCGGCGCAAGTACGTCGAGGCCAGTGCCGCTACAGGTCTGCGTCGCGCACAAGTCGTTGCGCGTCTTCGCATCGGTGTAGGACGCCGCCGCAGTGAGCGACAGGCCGCCCGTGGAGAAGTTCGCGTCCGCCTCCGCGCCCCTGATCCGCGCGTTCGGGCCGTTCTGGATGATCGTGAAGCTGTTGAGCCCGAGGAACGAGAACTGGAACTTGTCCCAGGCCTGCTGATAGATCGCGGCGTTGAACCGGAGACGATCGAACAGCGTCGTCTTGAAGCCGAGCTCGTAGTTGGTCAGGAAATCGGCATCATAGGGCGCGACGTCGCCGCGGCGGTTGATCCCGCCCGGTCGGAAACCGCGCGAGAAGGTGGCATAGCCCATGACCTTGTCGGTGGGCTTGAACGTCAGGTTGAAGCGGTAGGTCGCGCCTTGCCCCTGCGTTTTCTTGGGGATCAGGCCGGTGGTCGTGTAGGTCGCCAGATTGGTACACGGCGAGCCCGACACGGCTGCGGGCAACAACGTCGAGGTGTCGCCACCGCTCAGATAGGCTTCCCGCAAGGTCTGGCCGTTCGCCAGATAACAGCCCGCGACGCCGGTCTGGCTGCTGCCCGCGGCATTGAACGGCGTGGCGGTGTAGGGCCGGCCATCGTCCGGATCGACCGCGGGATTGCGCCCGAACCCGTAGAAGCCGATTAGCGAATTGTCGTAGATGTACGCGCGGCCACCCGCCGTCGCGGTCAGGTTCGGCAGGATGTCGAAGCTCGCCTCGCCGAACATCGCGTAATCCTTGTCGACGCGCTCCTGCTTGGTCAGCCACAGCGTGCCGGGCGATCCGTTGACGGATACCGCGGTGCCGAGATTGGCGATCTGGTAATCCTGGAAGATCGCGTTGGTCTGGCGCTGATAGAAGGCGCCGGCGACGATCCGGAACCGGTCCTCGACCGGCGACGCGACGCGCAGTTCCTGGCTGGTCTTCTTGAAATGGTCGGTGCCGATGATCTTCTGCCGCGGGTCGATCGTCCGGCCGGCATTGTCCTGGTAGTAGAAATAGCCGGCAAGCCCCCCGACCGAGGAATAGGCCGAGTCATAGGCTTCGGCGTAATCGGTATAGTCGCTCGACGTGTACGTCTTCCGGTCGAGATACGCGCCGGCATAGGTGACGTCCCAGTTGCCGACCTTGCCCTCGATCGTCAGCGCGCCCTGGATGAACCGGTCGCGGCGGAACTCGGGGAAGAAATGCTGGACCTGGAGATCGCCGACCTTGGGGTCGTAGCCATAGGTGCCGTGGTTGCGCTGTTCCTGGTACAGGACGGTCGGCGTCACGGTCCAGTTGCTGTCGAGATCGACCTTCAGCGCCGCGCGGCCGCCATAGGTCTCGGTATGGTTGTAGTTCTTCTTCACGAACGCGGCGTTGTCGACGACGACCCCGCCATTCGCCGACGTGCACGAGGTCGGGGTCGGCTCTGGGAGGTAGCTGCGGCACCCGGCGACGTTGTCGATGTAGCCGGCATCGCGCTGATAGAAGCCGACCACGCGTAGCGCTGCGGACTGCGACAGCGGCATGTTGAGCATGCCTTCGACCTTGCTGCCGATGCCGCCGGATCTGACGCTGTTCACCTCGCCATCTACGCGGCCGTAAAAGTCGCTCGTATCGGGCTTGTTGGTGATGATCCGGATCGTGCCTGCTTCGGACGACGCGCCGTACAGCGTGCCCTGTGGCCCGGCAAGGCTCTCGATCCGGGCGATGTCGTAGATGTGGACGTCGAGCGTGCCGCCGATCGTCGTCACCGGCTGCTCATCCAGGTAAGTGCCGACCGAGGGCAGGGGGCCCGAATGGTTGCCATCGCCACCCGATGCGACGCCGCGCATGTAGACGACGGTCGATCCTGGCTGCGTCGTCTGGAACGATACCGACGGCAGTAGCTGCGTATATTGGTTAAAGTTCGAGATGTTGAGATCGTCGAGCCGCTTGGTGCCGATCGCCTGGATGCTGATCGGGACGTTCTGGATGTTCTGATCGCGCTTCTGCGCGGTGACGACGATGTCGCCTTCATACTCGCCAGCGGTCTGCGCGGCAGGGGCGGTTTGCTCGGCAGGTGCTGGTGCCGCGGCAGGGCCGGTCTGAGCGTGAGCGGAAGACACTATCGCCGAAGAGGCCAAAAGCGTGCCGATCAACAACCGACGATCGAATATGTGCATGCGCGAGCCCCCAAGCGATTATGCGCAGAGACTGTGGTGCAGTGCAGCGAACGTCAAACGAAGCTGGCCTATTTTGCAGCTTTATTACGTGAGCGTGACGTTTTTACCACGGATCATGCGCGTGGCAGGTCGCCAAGTGCGGTTTTCAGCGGGTCGAGCCACATTTCGTACGGCCGCCAGGCATCGACGCCGTCACGGTTGATCGGCCGACGCACCTGTTCGGAACTGGCGGTGCGGACCGCGCGCTCGGTCTCGTGGAAGGCGAGGCATGCGGGTTCGTAGTCGAGGCCACACGCTGCGAGCAGCGCACGGACCTCGACCTCGGTGTTTTCGAGCAGGGCTTCGTGATCGACGCGGTGGACGCGGCCCGGCAGCACCGCGTCGACATGCGTCATCAGCCGGACATAGTCGCGGTAATAGCGGCCGAGATCGTCGAGCGAATAGCTGAACGTCTGCCCCCGCGCGTAATGCTGCTTGAAGTTCGAGAAGCAGCAGTCGAGCGGGTCGCGCCGCGCGTCGATGATCCGCGCATTGGGCAAGGCGAGGTGGATCAGCGCGGTATGCGCCCAGTTGTTGGGCAGCTTGTCGATGAAGAACGGGCGATCGGTGCGCCGCTGGATCGCGGCACGACGCAGATACTCCTCGCCGATTTCGCGCAGTGCATCCGCAGAGAGGGTGGCGATGCCCTGCGGATAGTCGGCGATGCGGCGGGCGAGCGCGGGCATGTCGGGGAGTTCGGTGGTGCCCTCGACGCGGCTATGGCTGGCGAGAATCTGCTCGATCAACGTCGAACCCGCACGCGGCATGCCAAGGACGAAGATCGGGTCGGGTGCCTCGCATCCCTGGCCGCGGCGCGCGTCCAGGAAATCGGGCGTAAGCAGCGCGATGCTGCGGTCGACGAATATGCGCGTTTCGTCGGCGTCGTACACGATCCGGGTCCGGCGGAGTGCGTTACCCGCCGCGTAATGCGCGAACGACTGCACCGGTTCTCGGCGATCCTCGAATGCCTTGCCGAGCGCGAAATCGAGATGGAAGCGGTCCTCGTCATCCAGATCATCCCGAGCGAGGCCAGCCTCCATCGATGCGATATCGGCATCGTCGAACCGTACCGTCTTGAGGTTGGCGAGGCTCCACCACGCGTCGCCGAGGGTCGGTAACAGCGCCAACGCGCGGCGATAGGCAGCAATACCGTCGTCGCGACGCCCCACCGTCTTGAGCATGTGACCGTAGCTCAGCCACACGCGCGGCTGGCCCGGCGCATCGTGCAACACTTTTTCATACAGCGCGATCGCATCCTCGAACCCGCCAAGCCGCCCGAGCGCCGCTGCTTTCAGGTTCGCATGCCCGGGATTGTCCGGCTCGTCGGCGATCACCGCGTCGAGCAAGGTCAGTGCTTCGGGCGCGCGGTTCTGGCGGTACAGAACGAGCGCGAGGTTCGCGCGCGCTGCGGTAAAGCCCGGCGCCAGTTCGACCGCGCGGCGCAGCAATGCCTCCGCATCGCCGTACCGCCCGATCCGCCCCGCCAGTTCGGCCAGCATCCGGATCGCCCGCGCATCGAACGGATCGCGCTTGAGATACGCCTTCAGCAGCGGTTCGGCGACGTGAAGCTGGTTGTCGTGGAGCGCGAGCGCGGCCTGCATCAGGTCGCTCGGCCAACGATGGTTCGGGGTGGCTGCCATTATGCCAACTTTCTGAGCCGCCCACGTTGGCGTCAAGCGCGAAGGTAGGACGGGGTTTTTCCACCGGCACGTCGTGTAGTCGGCAAAGACATTGCGGTCGCAGATTTCGTATCGTGAGGCTCAGTCAGCGATGAAAGCTGGTGTCTATAAAGGGATGTTCGCGGCTTCTCGTCTTGAAACAGCAGTTCGTAGGCATGAGCGCCGAAAGCTTGATGTGGAATGGATGTAACGACTTAAAGTCATGGTCTTGTCTGTTCGTTACGTCGCTGAACGCAAACGTGGGGACGCACTCGCGCCCCCATGTCCATTTCAATATTTTACACGAAGACGCGTGTAGTAGAAGCCGCCGTTGAAGCCGAATGGGCCACCACCGCGCGGGTAGACCTGGCCGTCGGACGTGCCGCCGGTCAGGGGATAGATCTGCACCGTTCCGTTCGCCGCGAGGCGATCGGGATGTTCGTCGGTAAAGTTCTGCGCACCGATCGACAGGGTGAAATGCTCGGCGAAGACATAGCTTACTTCGAGATCGGTGACGAACTTGCCGCCGAAGACCTGGTTAGGCGTCGCCCCGGTCACGATGCCGTTGGTCAGGATGTTGGTGACGCCGTAATCCTGCGCCGCGGTGAACGAGCTGTAGTAATTCTCGCGGACATTGAAGCTCAGATTATCCAGCGACCAATTGGCGTTGAAGACGATACGGTGCTTCGGCGCCAGGTTTTCCGCATCGATGAGGATGGGAAGATTGATGACACGGGAGTCGTAGTCGGTAACCTTGGTCTTGTTGTAGTTGTACGCCAACGAGAAGTTCAACTGCGCATCGCTGAGCTTCGTGCGGTAGGTGCCGACCACGTCGATACCACGGGTGCGCGTTTTGAAGCCATTAGTGAAATACTGCACTTGGCCGTCGAGTCCAACGGCTTGCAGTGCCGGTTGCGCCGCGATCGCGATGGCATTGACGATGAATGGCGAGGTCAGGCCGATGCGATTGCGCAAATCGATCTGATACCCGTCGACCGTGACCGTCAGGCCGCGGACCGGCTCCAGGATGACGCCGACGCCGTAGTTGGTCGACTTTTCCGGGGTCAGCGGCTCGGCGCCGTAATATTGCGCGGGTGCGCTGTTGACGGGATAAGTGCCGGCCTGGAACGCGTTGCCGTTGTTGAACGAGGTCGTGACGATCGAGACGTTCGACTGACCTGGCGACGGCGCGTGGAAGCCGGTGCCGAAGCTGCCGCGGACCGAGAAGCCTTCGACGAACTTGTAGAGTGCGTTGACCTTGCCGACCCAGGCATCGCCGAACGTGTTGTAGTGCTCGTATCGGCCGGCCGCCCCGACCGTCAGCGCTTCGGTAAGATCGGTTTCGAGGCCGACATAAGCGGCATAGGCCTTCTGGTCGAACTTGCCTGCTGTGGCTGGGCTGGTTCCTGCATAGCCGCTGGCGCCGACGCCCTGCGCCGCGGTCGTGCCGGAATCGACGTACACGCCGGGCGCGGTCTGCGTGTAGAGCTGCTGCGCGATGGCGTAGGGACCGGCTGCATAGGATTGCGTATCGCCCGCGGTCTGTTCGTAGGTTTCCTTGCGGAACTCGCCGCCGGCCGAGATGGTCAGCGGCGCGGCGAGGCCGAGATCCGCCGCATAGGTGAAGTCGGCGTTGAAATTGACTTCCTTCTGGATCAGGTCGCCGAAATCGAAGCTCGTCTGCGTCGCCGGACCGTAGGAGAAGTTGGCCGAATTATACATCGACAACGACAGCTTGTTGCGCGCCAGCGTGCCTGACAGGTCATAGCTGAACTCGCCGCTGGTACCCTTGTAGCCGAGCACGCCGTAGAGTTCCTGGCTCTTGCCGACGAAGCGCGGGGTGAAGCCGGCCGGATAGAGCTGGTTGAACTTGAAGGTGTTGCCGTCGCGCACGAAGCCACCCGCCTTGCAGGTCGCGCTGCCGGTCGGGCAGGGGGTGAGGAAGAACGTGTTGTTGAACGCGCCGTTCGCACCCTGATTGCGGACCACCCCGGCTGAATCGACTGCGGTGCTGCTCACGGGCGCACGATAGTTGAAGCTCTGGTTGCCCTTGCTCTGCGCGAAGTTGCCGAAGAAATAGAGTTTGCTGTCGGGGGTGACGTTGATCGCCGCGTTGAGCACCGACTTGAAGCCATGCGAGGGCGAATTGCCCCAGATCTGCACGGGGCCGGGGAAATTGGGTAGCTGCGTCGCGAGCGCCGGGAAGTTCTGCGCGAAGTTCGCCGCGGATGGGCGGGTTCGACCACGGCTGGTCTGCCCCTCGTCGACATATTCGCCGGTCGCGTTGATGAAGCCCCAGTCGCCCTTCAGGCCCGCATTGCCCGCGATCTGGTAACTTTCGCCGTCTCCCGCATAATATTGCCCGGTGCGACCGACCAGTTCGATGCCCTGATCCTGGCGCAGGCCGTAGTTCAGAACGCCGGCGATCGCGTCCGAGCCATATTGCGCGGTGGCGCCTTCGCGCAGCACCTGGAGATTGCCGATCGCCAGCGACGGAATTGCCGAGATGTCGGGGCCCTGAGCGCCGCGACCAAGCCCGGTATCGCTGCCGCCGTAGACCTGCACCAGTGCCGACCGGTTGTAGCGTTTGCCGTTCAGCATCACGAGGACCTGGTCACCCGACAGGCCACGAAGCGATGGCGAGCGAACGAAGGTCGATGCATCCGAGATCGAGTTCTGGCCGGCATAGAAGGACGGTACGATGTTCTTGAGCGCATCGATCATGTTGGCGGCAGGCTGCGTGGTCAGGTCATCCGCACTGATGATGTCGACGGGCGAGGGCGAGTTGGCCAGCGTACGATCGGTACGGCGCGTACCGAGTACGAGGATCTCGCTCGTTGGTTCGGTCTCCACGGGCGCAACCCCTTGGGGAGTGGTGTCCTGAGGGGAGCCTGTAGCCGCGTCCTGTATGGTATCTCGTTCGGCTGCGAAGGCGGCGGGGCACGATAGTAGTGCAACCGCCAGTGCGACGGTCGAAGTCGTGTATCTGATCATCTAAAGCCCCCTTGGAAAACCTAGCTCTTCAAAAGTCTTCTCCAGATGTTCCCGTTCTCGATCGTCGATTGTGTTCGGCGTATCGAAACGCTTTTTGACCAGCCCTGCGAATGTCGTGACGGTGTCATTTCACTGCATCGTCATCGTGCACCAAACGGCCACAACGGACGTGTTCTAGCAATCGAAAACTTCGTACGTCGTCACGCATCTGCAACAATGTTGCATTTTTACCGCATTTTGGTGAGTTGGAGCCAGTGCTGGGCGGGGGCTGCGAAGCGCAATTCACCAAATGAACGAATGGCAGAAGTCAGAACGCCGGAAATCTTTGTCAGATGTCCGTGATCAAGTCCGACTGGAAGCTTTTTTCTAGGGACGCCCTTGTCGACAGTGGATCCAAGGTTAGGGCCAGTGCCGAAGCACCGGCCACCATGGTATTACGTCAGACGACAGCGCCTTTGGCTCGCTTGCGAACCAAGATTAACCGTAAGACGCCCAATTCGGCGTCTCATCTTAAAATGCGACCTTGAACTGGCCACCGATGATCCGCGGTTCATTGATCATGCCCGTCAGGTTGTTGAAGTCGATCGCGCTGATGCTGCGATACTGGTTGGTGATGTTGCGGACGAACGCGCTGACCTCATATCCCTGCGGCGACTTGTAGCCGACCTTGAGCCCGCCTTCGAGCGACGACTTGCCGGTGAACTCGACCGCTTCATACAGGAAGAAGTTAATGCGGCTGCGATAGACCCAGTCGGTATAGGCATAGACTTCCCCGCCGTTCGCGAGCGGGATGCCATAGCGTGCGGTCCAGTTGGCGATCCAGCGCGGCGCCTGGGGAAGATCGTTGCCGTCGATCACCGCGAACCCGTTCACGATCGGGTCGAGCACGGTGCAGGTCGCACAAACCCCGACGCCGATGCCCCGGTCGCGGATCTCGGTGAAGTTATAGCTGCCGCTCGCGGTCAGTGTCAGTTCGGGAAGCGGCCGCGCCTCGAACTCGCCCTCGACGCCGTAGCCGATCGCCTTGTTCGCGCTGATCAGGCGTGCCGAATTGCTGCTGCCGCCGACCGCGGTGATCTGCAGGTCCTTGGTGCTGTACCAATAGGCGTCGAGCGAGAAGTTCACTTTCCGATCGAGCAACGTGCCCTTGAACCCGCTCTCGCCCGAGAACGTCGTCTGCTTGGGCGCAGTGCTCTGGACGCTGCCGAAGGTCACGCGGTCCTGGATCGCCGGGCCCTGATAGCCGGTCGCGAGCCGCGTATAGACGTTGATCGCGGGCGTCAGTTCGTAGGTAGCGCTCGCGTCCCAGGTCACGTTCGAGCCGCGGACGACCGCGCGCGCGGGCAGCGTGTCGCTGATCCCGGTACCGGGAATCGGTGCGGTCACGAGGTCGTTGCGATAGTCGTGCGAATAGCGGACGCCCGCGCGGAGCGTCAGCAAGTCGACGGGCTTGGCCTCGATCGAGGCGAACGCGCCGTAATTCTCGTTGCGGTTGTCGTGGTAGATATCCTGGTCGAGATCGGTCGCGCGCGAACCGGTGCCGCCGAACGCATAGTCGTACTGGTGATAGCGCAACGTCTGGTGGAAATAATACAGCCCGCCCTGCAGGCGGATGCCGTTCATGTCCTCGCTGGCGTAGCGCAGTTCCTGGCTGAACTCCTTGGGCTTGGTCAGGCCGCCGGTGTTCGACGGGAACAGCCCGACGCCGATCGCGCCGATCGTACCGCCGAGGAACGTGTAGTTGTTGCCGCCGTCGACATCGCCGGTGCTCTCGACCTTGGCCTGCTCGTAGCCGGTCACCGAATAGAAGGTGCCGATGCCGTCGAGGTGATAGTCGAGCCGCAGGTTGGTGCCCCACTGCGTCAGGCTCTGGCTGGTATAGCCGTCGAGCGTGACGTGCTTGGGGTCGAACCCGGTGTTGAAGTCGTTGGTGCCCGGCTTGAACAAACCGGCGCGGAAGATACGCGGCGAGCCCGTCAGGTCGCGGACGTGGACGTTCAGCAACGCGTTGAAGTCGCTGCTGGTATAGCCGAGCTGGAAGCGGCCGGCGACGTCGCGATAGCCTTCGAGCTTGCGATCCGCATTGCCCGTCGTGGAATCGTTCTTAACCCAATCGTCGCGCGACTGGATGATGCCCGACGCGCGGAACGCGAAGCCGTTGCCGATCGGCAGGTTGAGCGCCGCCTCGCCGTTGATCGTGTTGTAGGTCGCCCAGGATCCGGTCGCATAGCCCGTGACCTTGTCCGGGTTCGGCTTGGCGGAATCGATCTTCACGACGCCCGCCGGCGTGTTGCGCCCGAACAACGTGCCCTGCGGCCCGCGCAGCACTTCGACGCTCTGCAGATCGAAGACCGGGAACGACTTCAGCATCGGGTTTTCGAGCGCGACGTCATCATATACCACCGACACCGGCTGCGCGGCATTGGGGTCGAAATCGGTGTTGCCGAGGCCGCGGATGTAGAAACGCGGGAAGGTCCGGCCGAACGAGGATTCGACCTGGAGGCTCGGCGTGCGGCCAGCAAGGAAGCGGATGTCGAGGCCGCTCGAATTGAGCACGTCGAGCTTCTCGCCGCTGATCGCGGTGACCGCGAGCGGCACGTCTTTCGACGATTCCCGGCGGCGGGTCGCGGTGACGACGATCTCACCGACGCCTTGGTCGCTCGCCGGATCGCTCACGGCTTGTGCAGCCGGCACGTGTTCCTGTGCGATGGCGGGCACCGCGAAAACGAGCAGCGGCGCGCTGGCGGCGAGCAGGCGGGCGATGGCAGACGTACGAACGGGCAAGCGAATCATGGATGGTCCCCCCTTGGGCTTCGAACATCCTCCTGTGTCGATCCGTGTGACCCGGATGCGTCACCAACCGGTAACATCACTGCAACGCGCGGCAATAGACACGATCAGGTGCGATGCATTTTTCCTGGCACCGCGACATCTTTGCCCCAATCGCTGTCCGTGCCCTGCAACCGTTGCGGATCCCGCATCAGCTTGTCCTGCCCGACCTCGGATTTTGCGAAGCCCCGCCCGCTCTCAAGCGGCGTAAATACATAGTCGTCATCGCTCCGCGCGAGATTTAACCCATCGCGGCCCTCATCCTAGTCGATGAAGTCGCTGAGCAGAAAGATGCTAGCCCTGCGCTGTCGTGCAGAGGCGGGCCATGCAAAGGCTGACCGTGCAGATGCGGGCCGCGCCGCCCACGCCTGCCAGAGCCGTGTGTCGCGATAATTCTTACGTCATGCGCCTGCAACGGGACGATCATGCTCCCGGCCAGACCCATGTCGGCTTGATACCGCTCCGGACGAATGCTTTACCGTCGCTCGGGTATAAGCGCCTTGCGTATCGGCTCTACCCAACGACCCTTGTCGATGTCGTACAGGATGAAGTCGCTGTCGAACTGCCAATACGCCCATGGGAAGCCATGCGCCTCGGCCTCGCGGCGGACGGTCGCCGTGTACCGGGCGCGAGCCTCGATCGGCGTGCCGCTTTTCTCATACGCGCCGAACTCGCCCATCAGTACGGGACGGTCGTTCGCGCGCGACCATGCACCGACCTTGTCGTAATCGGCCTTGATCCTGGCCTCGTCGGCGGCTGTGAAGGGCACGTCCTTCAGTCCGGCGGTTTCTGACGACCAAGGTGCCCCCTGGTGGGTGAATCGGAAAGGCTCGTACGAGTGGAAGGTGACGAGAATGTTCCGGTCGGATTTGGGCAGTTCGAGTCCGGGCAGTTCTTCCAGATTGTTCCAGCGGGTCGGCCCCACTACCAACGTCCGACCCGGGTTGGTCGCGCGTACAGCAGGGATGAGCCTGCTCAGCATCGCGTTCCACCGGGGACCATCCAGAGGCGCGTGCGGCTCGTTCAGCAATTCGAACAGAACGCTGTCCGGCGCGTCGCGATAGCGTGCCCCGATCTGCTGCCAGAACGCGATCAGCCTGGGTTCGCACGCGTCCGGCGCTTCCGAGCACAGGTTGAAGTCGTGCTCGTCGAGAATGACGCTCAAACCGGCGGCGGTCGCGTCCTTGACGACACCATCGAGCGTTGCGAGCCACTTCGGATCGAGGCGGTTTCCGGCATCCATATGCTTGAAGGACTGGAGCACGACACGGACGAAATCGAACCCGCCCTGCTTGATGATCCGGAAATGACGCGGCTTGAACCGTGCCTTCTGGGGATCGTCCCACAGCGGATCGTATCCGATGATGTTGACGCCGCGGTGCAGGCGCGACGCGGTGCGCCATGCCGGCCCGGTCGCCGTCGCCGGACTGTCGGATGTCCGTATCGATGCTTTTGCGACGCCGTCATGCGAATAAGCGACCGTCGGAGCGGCGAGGGCTACAGCCGCACCCAACATATATCTGAAGAGCACGGATGTCTTCCTTTCGATAACGTATCGCAAACTGCAGCGCCCTGTTGCGAAGGCAATGACAGGAAGCTGCAGCATTGACGACGGTGTCAGGCCTGCGCCTGGGTTAGAACTTCAGCCGTGTGGTCAGCGAGAATCGACGATCGTTCTTGAAGTAACTGCGCGGCGCGCGCAGCCCCTCGGCATTGACGACCGATTCCGTCTTCGTCGTGCTGTCGAGGAGATTTACCCCCTGGAAGCCGATCTTGAAGTTGTCGTTGACCGAGTACAGGATCGTCCCGTCGAGCTGTCCGAACGCACTGGCATAGATCGGCAGGAATGGCGCGATCTCGTCACGGATCGTCAGCAAATACCTCGATCGCCAGTTGTACGCAGCGCGCAACGACAATGGTCCCTTTTCATAGAATAGCGTGCCGTTGATCGTATGGCGCGAAAGCCCTTCGAGCGGCAGGCGAGAGACGTCGATCGTCGTGGTCGGCGAAGTGGCCTGTGCGCCACGGCCCTGCGGGATGTTGGACGGGTCGACAAAGGTATAGTTGGCCTGCACGCCGAGCCCAGACAGCAGCCCCGGAAGGAAATCATAGGTCTGCTGATAGGCGAGTTCGAAGCCCCTCACGTTGCTGTGGCTGTCCGCGTTCTGTGGCGCCACGAACAACACGTTCTGGGTGATGCCGTTGTTCGTGATCGAGCGGGTTTGCGCCACGTTCGCGACGATGACGTTCGACAGATCCTTGTAAAACGCCGCCGCGGTCAACGACCCGACCTTTGCGAAATACCATTCCGCGGTGAGATCGAACTGGTTCGCCTCGACGGGTTTCAGGAACGGATTGGAATTCCGGCTGCCGCCTTCGAGCTGGAACACCGAAAGCCCGCTGGTCGGTGCGATCAGGGTGGTGCTCTGCAACTGCTCGAAGCCCGGCCGCGAGATCGCCTTCGAATAGGCGAAGCGCGAGATCAGGTTCGGCGTAATGCCAACCTTGAGGTTGAAGCTCGGCAGGAAGTGATCGAAGCGGTTGCGCGTCGTCTGGTTGATCGCGGTTCCATTGGAAAACGTCAGAACGTCCTGCTGCTGCGCCGATGTAAGGCCGCAGAACGGGCTCGTCTGTGCGGGCTGGCCACAGAAGGTCGCGACGCTGGCAGCGCTGCCGATGATCTGGTTGCGCGTCGGGAACGTGAAGAAGCCGTTCGCCTTGTCCGTCGTCTGGATGTAGCGGAGGCCGACGTTACCCGAGACCTTCAGGCCTCCGAACAGGTCGTTGCCCTGCGTACCGAAGTCGAGCCGGGCGTACGCCGCTTTGGTCTCTTCGGAATTGGTGTAAACCTCGCTCGGCAGGAAGCTGGTGCCGGCGACCACGCCGGCGCGCTGGCCGGCAGGCGTCCATCCGCCGGATGTCGAGCCCTTTTGGTTACGCCAGATCGCATTGACGGCCTGCGCCTGTGCGGTGACGGCATCGTAGCTGGAGGCAGGGTTGCCGTTGATGTAATTCGCGCCGAGTCCGGATGGACCGTCACCGCGGAACACGTTGTCGAAACTGAAAAGGCCATAGCTGTTGGAGTTGGTTTCCGCGAACGTAACCGGGCCGGACCCATCCCAGACTTCGCTCAGCACGCCCCAGTTATACAGCGAATACCGCACCGTCTGGTCGCGGTCAGCATAGCGGGCACCAACCTTGGCCTTCTTCAGGAAGCTGTCGTCGCCGAAATCATACGTCGCGTCCGCCTTGAACGCCCATTCATGGCCCTTGTTGTCCTCGAAATGGTCCATCGCAGCGCGATAATAGCTGTTCGCCGGATCCGCAAAATACGCCTGGCTGTTGGCGCCGTTAGGGGCGAGGAAGCTGATGTCGGGCGTGTTGCCGGTGAGGTCGAGCGCGACGTCCGAGAACGTCGATCCATAGACCGAAAGATCCGTCTGCTTCGTGGTCGATTTTACGTACTGGCCATCGAAGTTGAAGGAGAGCTTTTCGGTTGCCTGCCACTTCACGTTGCCGCCAAAATCATTGGTCACTGCACGCGTCTTCACGCCGCGATTCGAAAGCTGCGTCACCATGCCGCGTTGCTGCCCACCGGCCGGTACGTAACCGCGGTCGAGCGAAATCGTACCAGTTTCGAAAAGGCCGTCGTCGCCAAAGGTATAGTTGGTCCCCGGCCGCGGCGCGGTGGCGCGGTCGATGCCGTCGGACACGGTTTCCACGGTGCGCTCGCCCCAGGTCTGGCGCGCGTCGCTGCGCACGAATTGCAGCGTAGCGAGCAGCGACTTGTCGTTCGATTCGAACTGCAGCGCGCCTGCCGCACCGATGCGCTCGCGGTTGAACTCCTGCGTCCGTACGCCGGCCCCCACTGGCGCGTACGCGACCTGGCCCGGGGCAAGCCCTGCCAGGGTGTCGGTTTCGTTTACCCCGTCGCCGTTGATGTCCTGCGAACCGTTGAAGCGGGCCTGGTAGTTCGTGACCTGCAGGCCGTCTGCGCGGCTGAAGAGCTGCGAATACGACCCGCCGACGAGCACGCCAAAACGACCAATGCTCGTGTCGAAGTTCTTCGACGCAAGGCCTGAGATGGAGGGTGAGCCCTTCTTGGAGAAATCGCCGTAGTTCATGTCCGCGGACACGTAGACGACCGGTTCCTTGCTATCGAAAGGCTTGCGCGTGTTGAGGACGACCGTTCCGGCGATCCCGCCCTCGATCTGGTCGGCGGTCATGTTCTTGTAGACTTCGACCGAGCCGAGCAATTCGGGCGAGACGTCCTGGAAGTTGAGCGCGCGGCCGCCATTGACCGAGAAGCTGTCGCGACCGTTGAATTCGGAGCGGACGTAGTTCAGTCCGCGAATGACGATCCCGGAACCCTCGACCGAGAAGTGATCGGAGTCGTTGCCGGCTGCGAAGCGGCTGATCGAGACGCCGGGAACGCGCTGGAGCGCCTCCGTTACCGAGCGGTCCGGCAGGGCGCCGATATCTTCGGCAGTGATCGCGTCCACGACGGTGTCGGCATCGCGCTTGATACCCTGCGAGTTCGCCAGGCTGGCGCGGATGCCGGTAACGACAATTTCGTCACCGGTTGCTGCGTCGGTCTGGGCTGCAACGGGATCCTGCCCCGTAGCCGGCGTCCCCGTCTGCGCGTCGGGTGCGGCGGCGCCGGACACTACGGGATCGGTCGACCGCGATATGCCGCCGTCCTGGGAATTGGTCGTGGGCGCGGTCGGCTGCGTCACCGTCTGCGCGAAGGCTTGCACACCGGACGTGAGTGCCAATGCGGACACACCGATACCCAGCGAGCGGACGAAAGATAGGTGCGCGCTACGCGAGGCAATGACGTGCATTCAGTTTCTCCCCCGAGGTCGAGCTACGAATGTGCGCCGACTCTCTTTCTCGCAAAGACGCGAGTGATGGTGCTCGGTAGCTCGCGTTCCGGCGGCGGGACAATGGTTGACGTGTGGTCTTGAGGTATAACTGTTTTGATTTTCATTCATATGTTGCCTACAGGTCACAGTCGCTGAGATCGGCATAACCGTACCGGCCAAACTGGAGAGGATATCGCTATCAATTCGGCTTCGCGCACTCCTACCAAGGTTGTCGTCGTGGGCGGAGGTACCGCAGGCTGGATGACTGCCGCTGCGCTTGCGGCCGTTGCTGGTCGATCGGTTGCGGAGGTCCACCTCGTCGAGTCCGAAGAGATCGGCATCGTCGGTGTCGGCGAGGCTACGCTGCCCCATATCCGCGCGTTCAACACGCGTCTGGGCATCGGCGAGGCGGAGTTCATGCGAGCGACCGGCGCGACGTTCAAGCTCGGCATCGAGTTCTGCGACTGGGCGCGGATCGGCGACAGCTATATCCATCCGTTCGGCGCCTTCGGACACGATGTCGACGGGGTAGGATTCCACCATTATCTCAGCCGTGCCGGACAGATTGCCACGCTTCCGGATTATTCGCTGCCGGTCGTCGCCGCCCGCCACGCGAAGTTCGCGCCGCCCCTGGAGGATCCGCGCTCGTTGTTGTCGACGTTTGGCTACGCGTATCAGTTCGACGCGACGCGCTACGCTCCGTTTCTCCGTGCGCGGGCCGAGCGGCAGGGGGTGGCGCGAACCGAAGGACGCGTGGTCGATGTCGAACAGAGCGCCACGGGTGATGTCGTGGCGGTCATGCTCGACGACGGCCAACGAATTACGGGCGACCTGTTCATCGACTGCTCGGGGTTCCGCTCGCTGCTGCTCGGACAGGCGATGGGCGAGCCGTTCGAAGACTGGTCGCATTGGCTGCCGTGCGACCGTGCAGTCGCGGTGCCCTGCGCCGACGCGGGAACGCTGAAGCCCTACACCACGGCAACCGCGATGCCTGCCGGCTGGCGATGGCGTATTCCGCTCCAGCACCGGGTCGGCAACGGCTATGTCTACTCGTCCGCGCATCTCGACGACGGCGCGGCGCAGGACGCTTTGTTGCGGTCGATCGAAAGCACGCCGCTGGCGGACCCGCGCATGCTGCGTTTCAAGGCTGGCCGGAGAGCGCGCAGCTGGGTCGGGAACGTCATCGCCGTAGGGCTTGCCGGTGGCTTCCTCGAGCCGCTGGAATCGACGAGCATATATCTGATCCAGCTGGCGATCACGCAGCTGCTGGAACTGTTCCCCGCCACGCCGATCTCGCCGATCGATCGTGATGCGTTCAACCGGGTGGTTGATCTGGAGTACGACCGTATCCGCGACTTCCTGATCCTGCATTACCATGCGACGACGCGCGACGATTCACCGTTCTGGGATCATGTTAGGACGATGGACGTACCCGACACGCTCGCGGAGAAAATGACGTTGTTCCGCCAGCGGGGGCGCGTGATGACCTACCGCGAAGGCGTATTCCTCGAGCCGAGCTGGATCGCCGTGTATCTCGGGCAGGGCGTGGTGCCGAAAGGATATGACCAGCGTGCGGACCGGCCGTCCGATGCCGCGCTGGTCCAGGCGCTGGCACGGCTGCGCACCGAAACGCGGGACGCTGTCATGACCATGCCCGACCACGCCGCCTATATCGCGCAATCGGGGGCGGCGGCTGCATGAGCGATATGCGCATCAGGACGATCGCAGTGGTCGGCGACGGCGTTGCGGGCTGGAGCGCCGCGGCTGCGTTGAAGGCGCGTGTCCCCGGTATCTCGGTCGCATTGATCCCGGTCGCGGAACTGCGTCCCGGCTTCGTCGACCTGTTCGGCGGTGCATCGCCGTCGATCGGGGAGTTCCACACGGACATCGGGTTGGACGAGCGCGATGTCCTGACGCGGACCGGCGCGAGCATCCGGCTCGGCGCCCGGTTCGTGAGGTGGAGCGGGGGCGACTATACCCACGCCTATGGCCCCGCTGGGATGCCGATCGATGGTGTACCATTCGCCACTCTGTGGGCAGGCCTGGGCGGCACCGAGGCCTTCGATAGCTTTGCACCGGCGGCCGCGTTGGCGGCAGCGGGTCGGTTCGTACCGCCGCGCGCGGACATACTCGGTGGCTATGCCAACGGGCTACAGCTCGATCAGCCCGTCTATCGCCGGTTCATCGAAGCCTATGCCCGACATCTGGGCGTCGTGGTGACTGCCAGCGGGCTGCGAAAAGCCGAGACGGACGGTGATCGCGTAACGGCACTTCACCTGGACGATGGAGGGCGTCTGGAGGCGGACCTCTACATCGACGCGACCAACGCCGATGCGCACCTTATCACCCAGTTCGGCGACGATTGGCAGGATTGGTCGCCGTGGTTGCCATGCGACAGCGTCGTCCAGATGCGTAGGCCATCGGATGCCGCGCTTCCCGATCCGTTCCTGTCACCTCTCGAGCGTGTCGAGGCGATCGATGGCGGGTGGCGCCTGACGTCGTGCCTGCCCGGCAGAACCGATACGACCATCGTCTATGCAAGCGGCGTGCGCGCCGAGCCGGGTGACGTTCGGCGGTTCCGGAGCGGAAGGCGATCGCGCGCCTGGATCGGCAACGTCGTGGCGATCGGCGAGGCTGATTGCGTCGTCGAACCGCTGGAAGCCGCACCGCTGCACGTGTTGCATACGCAGATCGATCGACTGGTCGCGTCGCTGCCCGATCGAGATTTCGACGAGGTCGAACTCGCTTATTATAACCGCGAGACGCGACAGGAGGCGGACCGGCTCCGTGATTTCCTGATCCTGCACTACGCGACGTCCGATCGTCCCGAGCCGTTCTGGCAGGCGGCACGTAACGCAACTCTGCCGCCGTTGCTGGCAGAGACGCTGACGCTGTTTCGCGAACGGGGACGTTTGCCGATCCGCGATGGGGAGAGCTTCGATCGGGACAGCTGGTACGCGGTGCTGCTCGGGCAGGGTATCCTGCCACAACGTGGCGACGTGCTTACCGCAGCTATCGATCCGAAGCGGGCGCGCGCCGCGATGGCGGATTTTCGAGCGCGGTTGTCGAAGGCGGTCGCCGCTGCCCCGACACACCGCGCGTATTTGGCAAGTCTGAGGACCAACGCATGAGCGAACACACCATCCGCGAGGTCGTCATCGTCGGCGGCGGCACCGCCGGCTGGATGGCGGCGGCGGCGCTGTCCAAATTCCTTGGCGGTGGCAAGGAGCAGGGGCAGCCGCGTATCCGCCTGATCGAGAGCGAGGAGATCGGCACAGTCGGGGTCGGCGAGGCGACGATCCCGACGATCGCGACGTTCAATCAGATGCTGGGCATCGACGAGGATGATTTCGTCGCGCAGACGCAAGGCACGTTCAAGCTCGGCATCGAGTTCGTCGACTGGCGCAAAATCGGCGAACGCTATTTTCACCCCTTCGGCCAGTTCGGGCACGATATCGAAGGGCTGAACTTCCATCAGTTCTTCCTCAAGCTCGCCCAGCAGGGCCGGTGCGCCGACATCTGGCATTACGCGCCGTGCGCAGTGGCGGCGGCGGCGGGGCGGTTTGCTAGGCAATCGCCCGATCCCCGATCGCCATTCGGATCATTGCCCTACGCGTTCCATTTCGACGCCGGGCTCTACGCGAGATATTTGCGCTCCTATGCCGAAGCGCGCGGCGTCGAGCGTATCGAGGGGCGGATCGTCGATGTCGGATTGCGCGGCGAAGACGGATTCGTCGAGGCGCTGACGCTGGAGGACGGACGTCGCATCGAAGGTGAGCTGTTCGTCGATTGCTCGGGATTCCGCGGTCTCCTGATCGAAGGCGCGCTGAAGACGGGGTATGAGGATTGGCGCCACTGGCTGCCGTGCGACCGCGCCGTCGCGGTGCCCACGGCGAACATCGGCGACCCCGTACCGTTCACCCGCGCGACCGCCCGAAGCGCCGGCTGGCAGTGGCGCATCCCGCTGCAACACCGCACCGGCAACGGCTATGTCTATTCGAGCGCGCATATCTCCGACGAGGACGCGCAGGCGACGCTGCTCGCGGCCGTCGAGGGGCCGCCGATCGCCGATCCGCGACGTCTGGCGTTCGCGACGGGGCGGCGAAAGCGGTTCTGGAACCGCAACGTGGTCGCGCTTGGCCTTTCCGGCGGCTTTCTGGAACCGCTCGAATCGACCTCGATCCACCTGATCCAGACCGGGATCGCCAAGCTTCTCGCCCTGTTCCCGGATCGACGGTTTCTCGAGGTGGAGGCCGGCGAATATGACCGCCTGATGGGTAGCGCCTATGATGGCGTGCGCGACTTCATCATCCTGCATTATCATGCGACGACGAGGGACGATTCGCCGTTCTGGAACCATGTGCGGACGATGACCGTGCCGGACAGCCTGCGCCGGAAGACCGAACTGTTTCAGGCGAAGGGCCGCTTCTTCCGCTATGACGACGAACTGTTCTCGCTGGCGAGCTGGGTCGCGGTGATGTTGGGGCAGGGCGTTACGCCCGAAGGGTACGACCCGATCGTCGACGGGCTCGACGAGCGAAAACTCGTGGAGGCGGTGGAGCGGATGCGGCTGGGTATCCGCCAGACGATCGCGCAGATGCCGTCGCAATCGGACTATATCCGCGCACACTGCGCCGCTATCTGATGCGCCGATCCGGTTTCCAGTAGCGGACATAGTCGATCCGCATTCGCTGGGGCAGGGCCGCGTCGTCGATACCTTTCACGCCGCCCCAATCGCCGCCGATGGCGAGGTTGAGGATCAGGTCATAGGGGCGGGTGAAGGGCCAGGCATCGGCTCCACCCCGCCGATCGTTCGCGACGCACATGTATGCCTTGTCGTCGACGCCGATGGTGATCGAGTCCTGGCGCCAGTCGAGTTGATAGCGGTGATAGGCGGTGCAGGCCGTCGGGACATCGATCTGGCCGCCGCGCTGGGTACCCTTGGCGTGATTGAATGCAGCGGTGTGGAGCGTGGCGTGGACGATGTTCGGTTGCCAGCCCACCATCTCCATGACGTCGATCTCGCCGGCGTCCGGCCATTTTCCGGTCCGCGGCAACAGCCATAGTGCGGGCCATGTACCCCGCGCACACGGAAGCATCGCGTGAATTTCGTAGAAGCCATAATCGTGCGATACGCGGCTCACGAGCTTGGCGGAGGTGTAGGTCTGACCGCCCCAGTCGGGCTTGTCCGGCAGGCTTTCACGCCGTGCTTCGATCACGAGCGCGCCGTCTTCGATACGAGCATTTTCAGGGCGATCGGCAGCATAATATTGCCGTTCGTGATTGAACCAGCCGGTCTTGTTATTGGCCGTATCGAACCGCCACTTCGTCTGGTCGATGGCTTTCGTTGTGAACTCGTCCGCCCAACTCGGCCTGGTCGACGGCGCAGGCATGGGGGCGGCGACTTGATAATTGGTCGCCGCCAAAGTCTGCATCGGCAGGACGAGGAGGATCGCAGCGATCGTCACCTCAGCGGCTCGGGCACGCCGCGACCGGTCCGTCGGCATGCGCCAGACGAACATCGGAGATCGAGAGCGTCAGTTTCCCCGGAGTCGAGATGACGAGCGGCTCGGTGACCTTGTGCGGATCGACCCCGGCGACAACGAAGCACTTGAGTGGGATCGCCATCGACTTCCACTCGCCGATCGGTGCCGCCTGTAAAATGCCGGTGATCGGCACCGCAGCGGTTTTGCCGGGGCTGGCCATCGAGAGAGCAACGGCGGACACGGGCTTCGCGTCCATCCGGAACTGGACGATCATGCTCAGCTCGCCATTGGCCTCGCGGGCGATGTCGAGCGGCGCATTGGCCTCGATCCTGACGTCCGCCTCGCGCGTGCCGGTCCAGGTAAAGCGTCGGGCGTCTTCCTGGGCATTGCGATCGATACCGGCGATCGTCAGCGCGCCACCCGGGCTCCGGCCACTGTTGCCGACGATGCGGGTCGATCCCCGGTCGCCTTCGCCGAGCGACAGGCTCCACGCTTCGGGTACGCGCCCCTTCGTGAAGAAGACGCCGCCTGCGTCTACCGCCATCCCCGCGGGACGGGTCTCGTCCAGCGTGCCGACCAAGGTGCGATCCGCATAGGTGAGGCCGTAACCGAACTTGAACAGCGGGTCGTAATTCGGATCACGCGCATTCAAGACATACTGGTCGGGACGCTTAGGCCAAGAGAAGGACAGCTTGCCCCGAAAGTCATGAACGGGTTTGCCATCCTTGCCGGCAAACAGCACGTCGGCGACGCCCGCGCCTTCGCTCCCCGGCAGAAACGCCGCGACGAAAGCATCCGAAGCGTTGAGTTCGGCGTTTACCCACATCGGACGGCCCGACAGGAAAACGGCGACGACGGGGATGCCCGCCGCTTTCAGTTTGCGGAGCAGCGCGACATCGTTCTTGTCGCCCGGTGAGTATTCCAGCGTCGGTCGGTCGCCCATGAACTCGGCATAAGGGGTCTCGCCGAACACGACGATGGCAGCGTCGGGTTTCGCGGAATACGCGCCCGTCGGCGAGTAGGTGGCAGTTCCGCCGCCAGCGCGAACGGCCTGGTCGATGCCGCTCCAGATCGATGTCGCATTGGGAAAGCCGCGCTTCGGCACGTCCGTCCCCTGCCAGGTGATCGACCAGCCGCCGGCCTGCTGCGCCACATCGTCGGCAGCGATACCCGCGACGAGGATATTCGCCTTGGGCTTGAGCGGCAGAACACCCCCGTTATTCTTGAGCAGCACGAGCGATTCCTGAACCGCCTGACGTCCGATGGCATGGCCTTCCGGCGATCCGATCAGGCCGAACTGCCCGGCATAGCGTCGCGCCGAGGGCTTGCCCGCCGTGAAGGTACCGGCGAGCATCTTTACGCGCAGGATACGACGAACCGCGTCGTCTAGACGCGCCGGCACGATTTCGCCCGACTTGGCCTGCGCCAGCGTGTTGCGGTATAACGCCTTCCAATCGCCCGACATCATGAACATGTCGAGACCGGCGTTGATCGCCGCAGCGCAGCTTTCGTTGGTGCATCCGGCAATCTGGCCGTGTGCGTTCCAGTCGCCGACCACGAAGCCGTTGAAGCCCATCCGGCCCTTCAGCACGTCGGTCAGCAATGTCTTGTTGCCGTGCATCTTCTCGCCGTTCCAGCTCGAAAAGCTGGCCATCACGGTCAGGGTGCCAGCTTCGATCGCGGGCGGGTATCCCGCCGCGTGAACGTCGCGCAGCACGACCTCCGACACCTTGGTATCGCCCTGATCTCGTCCACCCGTGCCGCCGTCCCCGACGAAATGCTTGGTGGTGGCGATGACGTGGCCGGGCGTCATGAAATCGCGCGAACCCACCTTGCCCTGGATTCCGGTGACGACCGGACCTGCATAGCTGGCCACCACGGAGGGCTCTTCCGAATAACTCTCGTACGTGCGCCCCCACCGATCGTCCTGCACGACCGCCAGTGTCGGCGCGAAGCTCCAGTCGAGTCCGGCAGCGGCCGTCTCGCGTGCCGTGATGCGGCCGATCTTCTCCATCAGCGCGGGGTCCCGTGCCGCACCCAGCCCGATATTGTGCGGAAACAGGGTGGCACCGACGATGTTGTTGTTGCCATGGACCGCGTCGGTGCCCCAGATCGTCGGGATCTTCGGCCGACCATCGTTGCGCTGCATCGAGGCGTCGTAGAACGCGTCGGCCAGCTTCAGCCATTCCGCCGGCGGTGCCAGTTCATCGTTGTTGGGCGCCGAATTCCCGCCGTTCAGTACCGAGCCAAGCTTGTATGTCTTGAGGTCCTCGGGCTTCACGGTCGCGATATCGGCCTGGATGATTTGCCCGACCTTGTCCTCGATCGACATGGCAGCAAGGATCTTGCCGATTTTAGCTTCGAGCGTTGGATCGAGCGCCGGCTTCGCAGCCACCTTTGGCCATGTCTCGGGATGCGCGACGGGGGAAAGCGAGGTCGGCGCGGTCTGCGCCATCGCCGTGGCGCCACCGAGCAACGCCAGGACGCTGGCAACAGAAAGCTTCGTCTTCATCATTCTCTCCCCGGTTCCCGCCTTGCGGGATTGGCAGCGTTTCAAACCACTCGGGAGGTCTCGTCAATCAATATTGATTTTGATTTTCACAAAATGCGCTCAGTCGCGTCCGACGTTCATCAGGATAGCGTCCGAGGGCAGCATGAGATCGCTGAACGGTAACAGCGCCGCACCAACCGCTGGTGCATCGGCGGCCATGGCCGCACGCCTGATCGGCGCAACCGAAGGCATATCTGCGGCGTGCTCGGCGAGCGCATTCGTCAAGGCCACGACCAGGGCATCGATCAGCGGTTCGGGCAACCGGCCTCCCACCAGCACAGCCTGCGGATTGATCAGGCAATTGATCGCGATCATCGGATCGACCAGCATTTCGGCAGCTTCGGCAATCCAGGCGTCGATGACGCTTTTGGTACGACCGTCGTCCAGGCCGAGTGCGGCGAGTGTCCCACTTGCGCACCCAGCGTCCGACAGGCGATCGTACAGAGCGGAAAGCGAAACGCGGCTTTCGATGGACTTTCCGCTCGATGCAGGAACCCGGCTCAAAATGTACCCGACTTCTCCGCTTCTAGCAGACGCGCCTCTATAATAGCTTCCATCGATCACTAGGCCGCCGCCAAGACCCGCACCGATCAGCAGGTAGAAGAAATTGTGGCAATTGCGGCCCGACCCAAACTCCAGCTCGCCCAGCGCGGCCGTTGCGGCATCGTTGTCGACATGCAGCGGCCAAGGCATCAGGTCCGACAGCAAGCCTGCGACGTCGAGATCATTCCATACCGAATAGCCGGCCGGTTGATCGTGAAAGCCGGCCTTGCTGAACGGTTCGGGCACCGCGATGCCCGCGCCAACTATCCGATCGACCATGACGCGAGGGTTTTCGCAGCAGGTCTTCACCGCCCCGGCGACGAATGTGCGCACGTGTTCGGGAAGGGCATAGGCAATGTCCTGGGAAACGCGCGCGCGGACATTTCCGGCCAGATCGAGAATGACCAAGGTTAAATGGTCGCGATCGATGTTGACCCCGATGCCGAACGCACCGTCGGGATCTATCCCTAATTGCACGGCAGGCTGCCCGCGTCCCTGTTGCAGCCGTCCGACGATCTGGACCAGGCCAGCGGCGATCAGGCGCCGCGTGATCGTTGCGATGGTCGGCGGCGTCAGACCCGTCACCGCGACGAGCTCCTGCCGTGTGGTCACCTCTCGCAAGCGGATCGCCTGCAATACCACGCGCTGGTTATAGTCCGCTGCCCGTTCGAGGTTCGTACCTGACAGACTGACCGTCAGCCTAGCGTGTCGCCGGTCGTTCAAGACCTTCGTCCCAATCCACGCTGGAGAAACTCGCGCATGAGCGCCGTTCTTGCAGGACTGCTGGGGCCAAGGATACCGCGTGCATGTTCGGGCAGATGTTCCGCGTCGGCAGCGTCAGCATCGAACACATAGTGATCGAAAAACGCCCGCCAGTTTTGGCGTTCCACTGCCGGCCGGTTGCGAACGGCCAACATCGCATAGATCAGCGCTTCGAACGCGGACGCATCGTTCGGCGGGCTCCACCAGTAATTGACGAGCAGGTTGAGGCGTTCGGTCGAGCGAACGTGATGCCACCACATCGTCGGCACATAGATCGCGTCGCCGGGCGCAAGCACCGCCGACCGCGCAGTCTCCGCCGCCAGGGCATAGCGTGGAAAGCGCTCCAGGTCGGGCGCCAACGGGTCGACCATGCTGACGGGTTGACCGGAAATCGTGTTTTCCAAAGGCCCGACATACAGGTTGGCGACCTGTGCGGGGGGGAACAGGGTAAAGTGGCGATGGCCTGCAGCCACGCAGGCGATGTTGTCGGCGGTGTCGTAATGCGTCGATACCGTCACCGCATTCCCGATCCACAACCGGGGTGTCGCCGTCGGATCGAGCAACGGCATGGGGTTGTCGGCGGCGAATGTCGGGAAGTGTTCCACCGCGGATGCAGCGCCACTGTAGATCGCCGGACCCGCACCCGTAGCAAGATCGCCGAGCAACATATCGGCTACGGCGCGAAACGGCGCTGTCCCGCGGTCGAAGTTGAAGCCGTTCATGTCCTCCCGGTAAAAGAACCTGCCGGCGATGGCGGGTGCGCCGACATAGGTCGACAGCGGCGCGCCCGAGTCATGGGACGCCAAATATGCGACCAGTTCACGGCCCGTACGGCTGCCAGCGATGGTTGCCGGCCAATCCGCCACGAGACCGCGGAGTACCGCTGGTTCACCCATCGGTACGACCTCAGTCTCGAAAATCTGCCGCGTGACGCCGTGCCATTCGCGAACCGGTTTGCCGATCGTCTCCATGCGGCCGCTTTGCCTTGGTTGTCCCGGAAACGAAAGGCTGGAGCGCGGCAACCGCACTGAAACGTTCAACAGGACGATCTGCCGCGCGAAACTGGGACTGATTCCATTGCCGCGGTTGGCGATTGCTGACAGCTTTACCGGCACCGGTTTTAATCGCTTGCGACAATAGCAAGGACGGGTCTGGATCCCTGTCTTCACTAACGGTGATACTGCGGCCAGAGACGGGCACCGATCATAAGGTGACCGGGGTTGAAGTCGAGCAGCGGATTACGCTCGGCAAACCTGGACAGACTTTATCGTTCGTTGCGCCAATCCGGTTCGTCGGCTTGGTCCCCTTAGCGGAAACCGTTACGGGAGTGCCGATATCCGATGAGGATGGCGTGGTCGGCGTCCAAACCACGGACTAAACAATGCCCGGCCATAGCCTCGGCCGTCGCTGGACCGCACGCGTGCCGTGTCGGGGCTGGCTACGGTGCGCTACCGACTAGTCGTCGCTGTAAGATCTCTTTTACGCCTCGGCGTTCGCTGCGATCCTGTCAGAAAGGCCTAGTGACAGAAAAACATCGTGCGGATGGCTAGTGAAGATAGGCAAGCAGATCATCCGCGGCTCAGATCCTAAACGGTCTGATGATCAAGCGCTCCGTTTCTATCATCATATATCCTGGCTCCAGATTGCGGGTATAGGATTACGGATCGTGCGTGTTAGGCGCGCGGCAAAACGAATTACCGATCGATGTCGAACGTGCCGCCTCGCTGATGGAAAAAACAGTGCGACAGGGGACACTCTTCGTCCAGCACGACGATCGGCCCCAAGCTGCAAGGATTGAGCAATGAATGGTCGCGATCGCTATACCGTGCCGATGCGGGCATTGCACTGGACCCGCGCTGGCTTGATCATCGGGCTGATCGCGCTCGGATGGCTGATGACCTCGCTACCCGACAGCACCGCCGTCAAATTCGACTGGATGTATCCCGTTCACAAGGAATTCGGGGTCCTCGCGTTCATCATTGGCCTCACAGCGCTGGTAGTGCGAACGCGTTCGACGCTGCCCCCGCATCCCGCCGAATTGAGCTGCTGGGAGAATATGCTGTCGACCATTGTCCAATATGCAATGTTGACGCTGGCGGTGGTCGTTCCGCTGATGGGTTACGCAATGTCCAGTTCGTTCAGTCAGAGCGACGGCGTTCCGTTTTTCGGCATCAATTTGCCGGAGATTTTAGCTAAGAGCGACGATGCCTTTGCAATATTTGAGTGGGTACACAAGACCCTGGCTTACACGATGCTCGCGCTCATCACGCTGCATATATTGGGCGTCGTCAAACATCGCTTTTTCGATCGTGAGCGCGACACCGATGTTCTTCATCGAATGTTGTAAGGGCTGCTGACCGGGTCATGAAACTCTTAGTGATTTGCAGGCGTAGGATCACATTTTCTTCGTCGAACTCGCCCCGAACGATTGCTGCCCATCAAACGATGCGAAACCTTTGACGAGAAGGAACGGGATGTCCGCAGCGGAAAGGCTCGCCAGGCGATAGCGTCACCAAGGAGTGATGGACGAACTGCCAGCTGGAGGGGGCAAGCCGGCGCGCGGCGGCGCTCGCCCCCTCCCGTATTCCGCTAGAACCGCATGGTCCCGCCGAACGCGAACGTGCGGCCGCTCACCGTATTGGTCATCACGCGTTTGGCGGTGCCGTCGGCATATTGGACGATGGGCTCGTCGGTGATGTTGATCACGTCCAGCGACAGCTTGAACTGCCGCGTCAAATTGACATAGGCGGACGCGTCCAGGTTCGTCGTACCCTTGATGTATTCGCCGATATTGCCGTTGCCGCCATCGCCCCAGCGATAGCGCGACCGCGTCGCCAGGGAGCCGCGCACTCCCCAGTGATCGGTATCGTAATAGAGCGTCGCGTTGGACGAGAATTTCGACAGCGTCGGCAAGGGCAGGCGGACCGCGACTCCCGAGTAAAACACGTCGCTCGATCCTCTGGCGAGGGTCACGTTGCCGAGCACGCCGAGCTTGTCGAACGGCGCGGGCAGGAAGTCGAAGTCGCGCTTCGCCGCGATCTCGATGCCCTTGATCGACGCGCCTGGCCCGTTGATCGGACGGGTGTAGTTCACCAGTACGGAGGGGCTGATGCCGGGGGGCAGCAGCGCGGCGGGGTAGCCCGTGGTGTCGTAGGCGACGAGCCGCGTCTCCGAGGTGATGTACGAGTCCATTTTTTTGTAAAACGCGCCGATCGCGAGCGAGCCGCGCTGGCCGTCATAATATTCCAGCGAGGTCTCGACCGAATCCGCCTTGAAGGGCGCGAGGTTGGGGTTGCCGGCAGCGACCGTGCCGCCGAACGTGGCGAGGTTGAGCGTGCCCGCCGCGCGCATGTCGTTCAACGCGGGGCGGCTCAAATTGCGGTTGCCGCTCAGGCGGAAGACCAGCGACCGGCTGATGTCGAACGCTAGGTTCGCCGCAGGCAGGAAGCCGTCATAGCTGTTGGTCACGTCTACGGGCACGAGCACGCCGCCGACCAGCGCAGTTCCCGACGAACCAAGGTCCGTATGATAATAGCGCACGCCGAAATTGGCGCGCAGACCGATGCTGCCGAGCTGGGTCTTGAGGTCGTATTGCAGATAGGCGCCATAGGTTTTCTCGAGCAGGTCGTAGGCGGTGCCGGTGACGGTGCGGGTCGCATCCACGGTCGTGCTCTGGCCGAGCAGCGCGTAGGTCTCCGCCACGTCGCCGATAATGTAAGGGGCGAGGGTGCTGTTCGACAGGATGCTGGTCGGTACGTCGGGGTTGCCCGGCCTGTCCTCGTAGTTCGGGTTGACCTTGCGCTGCCAGCCGCTGTTCGTGAAACGCTTGAACCCGGCTCCCGCCTTGATCGTCGAGCCCGAGCCGACGGTCCAAGCGAGTTCCGCCTTGCTGTTGTAGAATTCGCTCGTGATGCGATCGGCGCGGGTTTCGAGGCCCTGCAGGTCCCATTGCGACGCGTCGGTCGTGTCGAAGCCGTAGCTGGTCCGTGGCGACCCCGTGTTCAGGCCTGAGAAGGAGTAGCTCTTGTCGACGGACTCCAGCAACACCTGGGCATAGTCTGAATCGAACGTCGATTTCGACCAGCCGCCGAGGAAATTGACCGTCAGGTTGCTGCTGAGATCGGTGTGGCCGTTCAGCGCCGCCTGCCAGAAGGTCGTCTGGTCATGCGTGACCTTCGATTCGGTCCGCATGTCGACATGATCGAACGATGTGCCGACGATGTCGTTGTAATCGTCGAAGGTCACACCGGTCAGCACCTGCGTGCCGGTCACGTTGTTGGCGGCGATGCCGTTGGTACCCGCCGCGCCGATCACGCCCGAGGTACGATCGTTGTTGAGCTTACCGTACAGCACATCGAGCGACACATCGGTGCGGTCGTCGGGATGATATTGCAGTGCGGTGGTCAGGCCCAGTCGCTCGCGCTTGTTGAAAAAGGTCGCATAGGTCTGCGCGCGGCTGTTCCAGACCCGGTTGGCGCCGGTCGCACCGACCAGCAACGCGCGGTCCGCCGCCGAGACGGTCGGCCCGACATTGCGGGCGCCGAAATTGATCTGCGACCAGTTCCAGTTGCGATAGCCGAATTCGACCGTGTCCGCAGTGCTGTACGCGACCGATGCCAAGAAGCCGAAATCTCCCCAGCGGTCCGATATCAGCCCTACCAGCCGCGGCGTGACATCCTTGGTATATTGGTTCGTCTGCCCCTTGGCGGACGCGACGACGGTAAGCCCGGCATAGTCGAACGGCTTGGCCGTGTGCAGCCCGACGGTACCGCCGATGCCGCCCTCATCCTGCTCGGCCGCGTAGGATTTCTCGACCACGACCTTGTTGAAGAGTTCGGACGCGAAGATGCTATAGTCGAACGACCGCGAACGACTGACCGACGATCGGCTGTCGAGCCCCGACGAGGTGTTGGTGAGCACCTCCATGCCGTTGAGTTGGGTACGCGTGAAATCCGCGCCGAGCCCGCGCAGCGAGATTTGCCGGCCTTCGCCGCTGTCTCGCGTGATCGCGACGCCGGGAATGCGCTGCAGCGCTTCCGCGAGGTTCTGGTCGGGAAAGGCGGAGATGTCCTGCGCCAGGATGACGTCCTGCGATCCGGTCGCCGCTTTCTTGATCTGCTGCGCCTTGGCGATGCTCTCGCGATAGCCCGTGACGACGATATCGGTGCTGTTCTCGAGCTGCACGTCCGACGCGCTCGTTACCTGTGGGGCCACGCCGCCAAGTGCCACGGCAGGGACGGACGCCCCCGCCGTGGCGAAGCGCATGTGACGGACCACCGTTACCGTACCGTCGACGATCCGGCCGTCCAGGTCGCTACCCGCTGTGAGCTGCGCGAGGGCTTCCTCGGCGGTCATCCGCCCGCGCAGGCGCTGGCCACGGACGCCCTTCAGCAGCGACGGCGACGAGGCGAGCTGCAGACCAGTTCGGCGCGAAAAGGCCAACAGCGCATTGCCGAGGTCCTGAGCCGGCATATCGAACGTGAACTGGCGCGGCGCCGACGCCGCCTGCGCGACAGCAGGGGTGCTGACGAAGACGGACAGCGCGACGGAACTAAGCAAAAGATGCGAGCATCGAATTTTGTGGAACATGTCTTCCCCCAGATGGTTTGCGAGAAAGACGAGCCTCGGGCGATAAACCCGACAATCTATTTAATTTCATTTATGTTACATGGATGTTGCAATCCAGTTGCTTACTCACGGGTCTGCAAACGCGACGGTGTACTTGTCGCACTTCTTCCGATCTCACCGAGATTGTCACAAACGCGGTCTAGGTCGGCGGGACCAGCAACCCGGATACTCCATGCCCGCCATACTGCACCAGATTAAGAGCTGTAAGGGAGCTCCTTCTGAGGATTGGCGCGCAATCGCTGCGACGTTGAGCCGGTACGTGAGGGCGCGCACCAACCGCACCGACGTGGTCGAGGACGTCGTGCAGGAGACACTGTCGCGGCTGGTGCACCAGAGTCGCGTGCAAACACTGGTGAGCGTCTATGCGTTGGGCTTCCGGATCGCTGCGAACTTGCTGATCGACCATCATCGCCGCGACAGCCGCTATGTCGCCGAACGCGAGGAAGAGCCCGTCAGCCATGCGCCGTTGCCCGATCGGGTGCTGGTCGGTCGGCAGGAGGTCGCGATCTTGCGGCAAGCACTGGCGGCGATGCCGCCGCTGCGCCGCGACGTGCTTGTCCGTCGGCGATTGCAGGGGCAGAGTTGTGCCGCGATAGCGAGGGAACTGGGGTTGAGCCCGAAGGCGGTAGAGAAGCACATAACGCGTGGCTTGGCAGACCTCCACAAGGCGATGCCGGGAGAGGCGCGCGCTTCTGGAAATGTGCGATGAACCGCGATAGCCAGATCGCGGAGGAAGCAGCCGCCTGGATCGACCGTATCAACCAGCCGGTATTCGACGCCGCTGCGGGGCCAGCCTTCGATGTCTGGATGGCAGCGTCGGCGCGTCATCGGGAGGTCTTTGCCGATCTGCAGGCATTGTGGCAGTCCGAAGCGCTAGTCGAGGCGCTAGACCACGCTGAGAGCGCACCCGTCGCAGGGCTCGCGCCGCCGGCATCGGGCGCGCGACCCCGGGCGTGGCGCACCCTCCCGCAGTTCGCGGCCGCGGCCTGCGTGATGGTGCTCGCGATCGTACTGATCTTGCCAGCCTTGTCGACGACGACTTATCGTACCCTGGCCGGCAAGAGCAGATCCGTTGTTCTGGCGGACGGATCTCGCGTCGACATGAGCGGCGATACCGAACTTCGCGTGCAGATCTTGCCGTGGAAACGCAACGCCGAGCTCGTGCGAGGCGAAGTGTATTTCGACGTTCGCCATGAAAGTGCCCGAGCGTTCCGGGTCGAGAGCGGCTCCACCACGGTGCGCGTCCTGGGCACGGCGTTCAACGTCGATCGCCAGGGGCCGACGCGGACCGCCGTCGCAGTGTATCGCGGCGCGGTGGAGGTCGGCGTGGCCGATGAAGCCGACCTCGTGCTGCGCAAGGGCGACGGCGCGCGCGTCGTCGACGGCCATGTCACGGCGCAACCGCGTATCGCGGTCAGCGCGCCCGACTGGAAGTCCGGATGGTTCGAGGCGTCCGATATTCCGCTCGGCGTGTTGATCGGCAAGGTGCAGCGGTATTCGGCGCGGCCGATCCTGTTGCAGGATGCCGCCCTACAGGCGCTCCCGATCAGCGGCCGCTTCCATATTTCGGATACCGACCGCGTGCTGAAGGCGGTGGAGACCGCCTATCACGTCGATATCGCTTATGGGGCAAAGACGATCGCCATCCGTCCCGCGGGCAACGTGGAAAACCGATAGTCCCGTCATTTTGCCTGTCGGGTTTCGCCCGGCTGCTCCGTCTTCCCGGCATACGTGGTCGCGACCCGCGCCTGCCGTGAGGGAGTGTCCTTGTGCCTCAGTTCGATCGCCGCAATCTGGTCAAGGCTGGCTTCTCGCTCGCGTTGCTGGGAAGCGCCCCCCGCCTGCGCGCGCGCGCGACGTTCACGCGTGATCCGTTCACGCTCGGCGTCGCCTCGGGGGATCCCTTGCCCGACGGGTTCGTGATCTGGACGCGGCTGGCGCCCGAGCCGCAGACGCCCGATGGCGGCATGCCACCGCACGATGTCGCGGTCCGCTGGGAAGTCGCCGAAGATCCCGGTTTTCAGAAAATCGTTCGTACAGGTCCGGCGATGGCCGAAGCCAAGCTCGCACACTCGGTCCATGTCGAGATCGACGGGCTGCGGCCGCATCGCCCCTATTGGTATCGCTTCCTCGTCGCGGGCGCCGGATCAAGCCCGGTCGGCACCGCGCGCACCGCCCCTGCGGCGGGCGCATCGCTCGACCGGCTGCGGCTGGCGATGCTGGGCTGCCAGGATTTCGAGACGGGGTTCTTCACCGCCTATGCGCATGTCGCGCGCGAGCCCGATCTCGATGCGGTGTTCCACTATGGCGACTATATTTACGAGATGGCCCCGCGGACCGAACCCAGCCCGCGTAAGCACCTCGGCGCCGAGACCTATACGCTGGATCAGTATCGCCGCCGTTACGCTCAGTACAAGGCGGATCCTGACCTCCAGGCGGCGCACGCCGCGGTCGCGTTCATCATGTCGTTCGACGATCACGAGATCGACGACAATTGGGCGGGCGAATTCGACAAGGACGGCAACCGGCCCGATGTGTTCGCGCTGCGCAAGGCGGCCGCGATGCAGGCCTGGTACGAACACGTCCCCGTTCGCCGCGCGCAACGCCCCGGGGCGGGGGTTGCCTATCGCCGGCTCGATTATGGCAATCTCGTTCGCATGCACGTGCTCGACACGCGCTCGTTCCGCAGCGATCAGCTTTGCGAACGTCCCGGTATAGGTCGCGCGGAACTCGACGCCTGTATTCCCGTCGATCGGCCAGAGCGCACGATGATGGGGGCCGCGCAGGAGAGCTGGCTGGATCGCGGACTTGCCAACGACGCGCGCTGGAACTTCATCGCGCAACAAGTGCTGTTCATGCCGTACGACGCCCGCAAGGACGGCGCCTCCACGCCCGTCATCGGCAAGGACAATTGGAACGGCTATCCGCTGTCACGCCAACGGCTCGTCGACGGCATCGCCCACCGGGGCCTGACCAACGTCGTGATCGGCAGCGGCGACTTGCATCAGCATGTCGTCGGATACGTGCCGCGAAAGATGGAAGACGTCGGCGGGCCAGCGATCGCGACGGAATTCCTGGCGACGTCGATTTCGTCGGGCGGCACGGGCGGTGCGCATTATGCGGGAGAAAGCCGCGCGCTGGACAATAATCCGAACGTCAGCCTGCTCAACAACCAGCGTGGCTATCAGCTCTTCACCGTGACGCCGGATCGCTGGCTCGCCGAAGTGAAGGCCGTGGATCAGGTCGATCGGCCGGGTGGCACGATTGCGACGATCGCCAAATTCGTCGTGGATCCCAAGCAGCCTGGTCCGCAACCAGCCTGACGATCTGGACGCCAAGTCCGATCATGCGGAACCATCCCGGTGCTGTCATGCTGCCTTCACGATCGCCTCATAAGACGCTCCAGAACGGCACATGGGGGCTTGGTGAGCAGCAGAGGATCTCTCGGCGAAGAGCCGTCGCCTGCGCATGCCCTGACGCTGGAATATCCGGACGCGGCGCTGGCGGGGGCGTTGCGTCGGTTCGTGCAAAGCCGATTGGATCACCATGCCGATGGCGACGACGTGGTGCAGGAGACCTATCTGCGGCTGTTCGCGTACCAGGCGACCGCGCGGGTCAACGACATGAAGGCGCTGTGTTTTGCGATCGCGCGCAACCTGCTGCTCGATCATCACCGCGCCGCGCGGCGCTCCGCACATGTCGAGCTGGATGACGCGATCGTCTGCCAGCAACCGACGGCCGACAGAGTGCTGGCCTTCCGTCGTGCCGTGGTGATCATGGCGGACGCGCTCGAGCGTATGCCGCCACTACGGCGCGAGATTTTCCTGCGCAAACGGCTCGACGGACTTAGGACAGACACGATCGCCAAGAGTTTGGACATGAGCATGGCGGCGGTGGAGAAGCACGTCGTCCGCGCCTTTCAGGACCTCCGCGGCGCGCTGGCCAAGCGCGGCTTCACGATGGAGGCGGGTGCATGACCGCAGCGGGTGGTGCAACACCGGTGAGCGAAGCCGCGCTTGCCGATGCACTGCAAACTGCGGCGACGCGATGCGGCCGACTGTCGGACGAGCAGGTCCGGTCCCTCAGGCGTCGGCGGCGATCGGCCACCGCGGCCGTCGCGACCGCCCCGGTCGCCATCGTCCTGCTGTTCATGGCCAGTGACGGGTTCGTCGGGACACCGACCGCGCCGCGGGTTGCGACGCGCATGTTCGCCACCCGTGCCGGGGAACGCTCGAACGTAACACTGGCGGACGGCTCGACTGTCGCACTCAATGGCGCGACGCGGCTTCGAATTGTCTATGGCGACGGGCAGCGCAGTGCCGAGCTACTCGCGGGACAGGCGTTCTTCGACGTGCGGCACGACGTGGCGCGCCCCTTCGTCGTGCGCGCCGGCGCCAGCGAGACACGCGTCCTCGGCACCGCGTTCGACCTCGACCTGACCCGGACACAGGTTGCGCTGGCGGTCTATCGCGGCGCGGTCGGCTTCGATCCGGTCGGGACGCCGCGCGGCGTCGTGGTCCGGGCCGGGTACCGCAGCGCCGTACGCGGCGGCGTTGCGGCAGCGCCGACGAAGTTCGATACGGTGTTGCCGGACTGGCGTAAAGGTTGGATCGACACGGCGGGCATGCGCCTCGACGATCTGGTCGAGATCCTCGACCGCCAGGGGGGGGGCCGGATCGCACGTCCGACGGAACCGCTGGCGTCGACGACTGTGTTCGGTCGGTTCCGCACGGATCATCCGCACCAGCTGTTGAAGGCCATCGGCAGCGGGTTCGGCTTCACGGTTGTCGAGCGGCAGGGGGCGTTGACGCTTAAAACTGCGGACTGACGAAAAACACTGTCCGGATTTGGCGGCCTTTACCGTCTTCCCAACGGGTGGCGTCTGATGGCGCCAAGACGGGGGAATATGATGACGCGGTTTCACGGAACGTCGGCACTGGCCTTGGTAGCGTTCGCTCTATCCGCACCGACGGTTGCGGATGCGCAATCGACGGGCGTACGGATATTCACCATTCCTGCGGGCGATCTCGCTCGGGCGCTCTCGGCCTATTCGAGCGTCACCGGCATGCAAGTCATCGCCGCGCCCGCACTTATTCGGGGGCAGCGGACCAGGGGGGCCAGCGGCCGGCTTACCACATCGGCAGCACTCGCCATGCTGCTACGCGGGACGGGGCTACGTCCAGTCGAGAGCAACGGCGTGACGATCCTCCGCCGCGACCAGGCACAGCCGGTGCCGATCACGCTCGGCACACGCGTACCAGTCGTCGCGGCGGCTGCGGTTCAGGCGACCACGATCGCGCGCGAAACGCCGGCGGCCACTGACGACATCGTCGTCAACGGCTATCGTAGTAGCTTGCTGGCCGCCCAAGACCTGAAGCGTCGCGCGGTCGGGACCGAGGACAATATCGTCGCGTCCGACATCGCCGCATTTCCAGACATGAACCTCGCCGAGGCGCTGCAACGCGTGCCCGGTGTCGCGATCACGCGCGACACGGGCGAGGGCCGCCAGATCGCCCTGCGCGGTCTGGGCCCCGATTTCACGCGCACGCAGCTCAACGGCATGGAGGTGCTCGGCAACACCGCCTCCGGCATGGACAATCGCGGCAACGTCAGCCGCAGCCGCGGCTTCGATTTCAGCCTGTTCGCCTCCGAGCTCTTCAACCGCGTGAGCGTCCAGAAGAGCTATGCCGCCAACCAGGACGAGGGCGGCATCGCCGGCACGGTGCAGCTCTTCACCGCCAAGCCGTTCGACTATGCCGGCCAAAAGATCGTGCTGTCTGCGAAGGCCCAGACCAACGACCAGACCAGCGGCGTCACCCCGCGGCTCGTCGGCCTGTTCTCGCAGCGCCAGGGCGATTTCGGTGCGCTCGTCTCGGTCGCCTATTCGAAGGTTCGCAACAACGAATATGGCTATCGCAACTGGAACTGGGGCAAAGTCACCTACGGCGCGAACAACATCGGCCCAGAGATCGACGCGCCGACGCGGGCGCTGCTGCGCGGCGGCACGATCTTCGCCCCTCAGGCGCAATCGCCGTCGACATGGTACACCGATCGCGAACGGATCGGCGTCACCAGCGCGCTGCAATATCATCCCGGTGATAATTTCAAGATCGATGTCGACCTGCTCTACGGACACCTCGCCGACAAGCGCGACGACTGGGCGATCGCGGCGGGCGGATACAACGCGCTGACCGGCAACGTCAGTGGTACGCAGGTGATCCGGTCAGCGACGATCCAGGGCAATTCGCTCGTCGCCGCCAGCTATACCGGCATCGATCAGCGCAGCGAGCATCACCGCGTCGAGAACCAGACCGACTTCTATCAGGCGGTGGCGAATGTGAGCTGGGACGTCGGCGATCGGCTGAAGCTGACCGCGCTGGGCGGTTACCAGAAGTCGAATTTCGTCCAGCCGACGTTCGACAAGATCTTCCTGCAGGCGCGCAACACCGCGTTCAGTTTCGACATGCAGCCGACGATCCCGGTGAACACCTATGGCTTCGACCTCACCAACCCCGCAAACTGGAACGTCCAGCGGCTGGTCACGCAGGAGAACATGATCAAGAGCGACTATCTCAACGGTCAGCTCCAGGCGGTCTACGATCTCACGCCGATCCTGAAGCTGGAGGTCGGCGGCGAGTATAAGCGCTTCACCAACAGCGGGTATCAGTATCTCACCAACATCTTCTACGGCACCGCGGCGACCAGCGATCGCGCGATACCCGACGCGCTGAAATACGTCATCAACCGCGATAGTCTGCTCCCGTATATCGGCGGCGACATTGCCGGGATCTACGCGCTGCTCGGCAACAACCGGGATTTGACCGCCGCCAACCTGACCGCGGGCAGCGACTTTCGCATTCGGGAAAAGACCTGGGCGGGCTTCACGCAGCTCGATCTCGACACCGATATCGGGTCGATGCGGCTGCGCGGTAATGCAGGCGTCCGCTACTATCACACCGACCTGGTCTCGAGCGGGTCGCTGGCCACTGCGACCAACGGCGTGACCACGCTTCAACCGGTGACGGTCGGGACCAGCAACGACGATTGGTTGCCCGCGCTCAACGTCGCACTCGACATCACGCCGAAGCTGATCGCGCGTGCATCCGCCAGCCGCAACGTCAATCGCCCCGGCCTCCCTCAACTTGCCGCGGCGGGGACGCTGACCGTGGCGCCGTTCGGCGGGTCCGTCTCCGTCGGCAACCCCAATCTCCAGCCGTTCCGGTCGACTTCGGCGGAGGCCGGTCTCGAATATTATATGGATCGCAACGGCTTCGCGTCGGTCGGGTTCTTCTGGAAGGACCTCAACAGCTTCATCACGTCGGAGACGTCGCAGGTTCCTTACAGCGCGACGGGCTTTCCGGTCTCGCTGCTGCTGCCTGGCCAGGATGGTACGACGCCGTACAATTACACGCGTCCGATCAACGGGGACGGGGCCAGCATCAAGGGTATCGAGGCGGCGTTCCAGCACGACTTCACCTTCCTGCCTGCGCCGTTCGACGGGTTCGGCATCGTCGCGAACGGCACCTGGATCGATGGCGACCAGACCGCGGTCTACAACGGTGTCGTCAAGAGCATCCCGCTCTACAATCTGTCGAAATGGGCGGCCAACGCGACGCTGTACTTCGAGACCGAACGCTTCGGTGCGCGGGTCTCGACTGCCTATCGCAGCCGGTATCTGACCGGGGCAGGCGGCAATGCCAATGTCGGCGACGGCATCCGCCCGACCAACAACGTCGATTTCCAGGTCCGCTACAGCCCGGTCAAGAACCTGCGCTTCGTCGTCGAGGGGATCAACGTCACCAACCGGCCGATCGAGCAGTTCACCGATCTCTCGACCGACCGGACGCTCGTCTACACCCGGAGCGGCCGCATCTTCACCTTCGGCGTGACGACCAGTTTCTGAACTCCACGTCCGCGCCGGCAACGGCGCGGACGGCGTGCTGCCATACGTACGAGGAGGGGCGGTATGTCTCTGCTACGCGGCGTCAGCCTCGATGGTGCATTGCGCCGTGTCGGGCGCCGAGCTCTCCCCATGCAGGAGTTCGGCTCGTGCCGCCTCCATGTCGCGTCGGAACTCGGCAGAGCCATGCAGCATCGCGACTAGCACCGATCCCGCCATGTACCCCGCCTCGACCGCACTTCGACTGTGCGATCCACAGATGTAGCGGCTTTCCCCATATTGACGTCCGCGCCGCAGGATCTGCGTAGCGCGGTCGGGCATCAGTTCGGCGAGGATCAGCGCGGCGGACCAGCCCGAAGTCGTGTGGCCTGAGGGGTAATCGCCATTGCTTGCGAGATGCTCGGTCTTCGGTTCGCAGATCGGCAGATCGTCCTTCAGATACGGACGCTTGACGGCAAAGCCATCCTTGGCGCGGCCGACCATGCTTTGGTCGCCCATCCGCGCGAAGATGCGGGTGAGGGCGGGGGACGATTTCGCGTCAAGCTTGCGGCCGATCGCGCACGCGAAAACGGTGAAGCGATCGTCGGTCACGTCGCGCGTCGCCATGTCGCCACGCGGGGTGCCGAGCAGCGCCCTGGTTTCGCGGAACGTCGCGCGATCGTCGAGATCCTGCGGCGATCCGGGTTTAGGCGGCGCGGGGAGAACCTTCATCAGGTCCGGCATCGGCTGGTTCCGCAGATAATCCGTCGACGCGGTCGCGCCGGTCGCCAGAGCCAGCACGGCGATGAGGGCGAGCGTCCGCATCACTTGCCACCCTTGTCGAGATCGCCGCAGCCCTTCCGACGGCGCACGGGGTTGCAGCGAGCGACCACGCCACCGGGCAGAGCGACGTGATAGCCGCCGGGTAGCCGCGGATCGGGCCAGAGATAATCGGTCGATACGAACTGCGCGCCGCCCGCGAGCGCTGTGTCGCGAGGGACGGTATCGTTCGCACGGGCTTCGCGTGTGTTGGCATCGGCACGCGTGCGAACGATGAACCCGGCGGCGACATCGTGGCGGATGCGATCGGCATCGCGGACCGGGTCGTTGAGCGTCAGATACGCGGCGGCGGGCGAGGCTTCGTCGGTGTTGATGAAGAACACGCGGCCTTCGAGCGAGCGCCGCTTGCCACGATATACCGCGACCTTGGCGGGGGGCTCGTCCAGCGCGAACAGGAATTTCCCACGCGAGCGTTCCAGCAACGGCCAGTTGTCCGCGAGCACCGCCTCCCGCAGCGTCGGATAGCGGCCCTGCACGTCGTCAGGCACGATCACCTTGCTGGCTGCCATCACAGACCGGATCTCCGCATCGAGCGCATCATACGCCGCCGCGTCGAACGGCAGCGCATCGATCCCGCCACGCGCCGCGTTCTGCTCGTCCTTCGCGTTGAACATCAGCAGGATCGGCACATGCCGCGGATGCTTCGCCGACCAGTCGCGGATGATCGTCAGGCATTCGGTCAGCAGGACGCAGCTCGATGCGTTGTCGATGCCGGTGATGTGCAGCACCTTGAAGCCCGCCCGCTTGAGCTTCGGATCGTTCGAACCGCGCGCGTAATGGCCGCCCTGCGGATCGTAGTTCACGTCGATCTCGAGTTGCCGCGCACCGGCGTCGAGCTGCTCGGTCAGGCTGCGGTGCGCGTAATCGAGCGCATCCGCCATCGCCGGATCGACCGCACGCACCTTCGCCATCGTCGCGGCCGACATCGGCTGCTTGTAGCTGTTATGCGTGCCGATCACCGCCACGTCGTTGATCCGCAGCGGCGGCGCGGTATCGCGCGCCACTGCCGTTTGGGTGAGAAGGCCAAGGCTCAGCCCCGCCACGATCGATCGCTTCACAGCTACTCTCCCGATCAGAATTTGAACAACACCGAACCCTGCACCGCGCGGCCGAAGATCGGTCGCGCCAGAATCACCGCACCGTCCGCCGCGCCCGGCACCAACTGCTGCCCGCCGCCCTGGCCCAACCCAAGCGCGTTCGACAAGTTGGTGCCCTTCACCTGCACGGTGACGTTCTGAGTCACGTCCAGCTCCGCGGAGGCATTGAACACCGAGAACGCCGGCAGCTTCACGAGGTTGGAATCGTCGTTGAACTTGTCGCCCTCATACCGCCATTCGCCCAGCACGCGCAGACGTCCGCCGATCAACGATACGCGCGGCCGGATGCTCGCCATTACCTTCGGCATGCTCGACGGGCGGTTGCCGTCGAACGACGTCGTGACGGGCGCCCCGGCGACGATCGTGTTGTAGGTATAGTTCTTGAACTTCGGCTCCTGGTACGTCGCGGTCGCCGAGACGTCGAACCAGCGCACCGGCTTCAGGTTCGCCTCAAGCTCGACGCCGGTCGTGCTGACGTCGCCATAGTTGATCTCCTGGACGATCCGCAGCGATGCCGGGTCGATATACGTGTTGGTGAACTGCACGTCCTTGAACGAATTGTAGAACAGCGTGGCGTACAGACTGCCCCAGGGCATCTGGAATTTCACGCCCGCCTCGGCCTGTTCGATCGACTGGCTGCGGATGCCGGTCGGCAGCACGTTGTCGCGGTACTGGCCGATCTGCGGCAGGCGGTAGGTGCTGGTGTAGCGGCCGAAGATGCCGGCTTCGGGCATGAATTGCCAGTTGGCACCGATCGTGTAGCTGTGGTCGCTGAACTTCGGGTCGAAGCGGTTGAACACGTCTGAGCCGTAGAGGACGTTGTCGTCGGCCAGCGTATCGGGATTGCCGAGATTGAAGCTCTTCACGCCTTCCGAATAGCCGTGGATCCAGATCGTCTCGTAGCGAAAGCCGCCATCGACGCGCAGTTTCGGCGTGATCTGCCATTCGTCGGAGATGTAGAACGCGACGTCCTCATACCCGCCATAGGAATGCGCGAACCGGGCCTCGTACCGCTGGATGCCCGTGTCGGTGACGCGCCCGACGACCTGACCGCCCGCGTTGACTGCGACGATATCGAGCAGGCGCGCATTCGGCGCGACCTCGGTCAGGCCGACGCCGTCGTTCCGATCGTGCGCCCAGTCGGCGGTGGTGCCGTACAGCCCGAGCTTCACGTCGTGGCGACCGATCCCGGTCTCGTACACGTGACCGAGTTCGATCAGGCCCATCGTCTCCTTGATCGGGTTCTGGATCGACTGGAAGGTGTTGACCCCGACCAGGCCGTTGCCGTTCGCATTGGCGCCGTACGCGCTGCCGTCGTCGTTATAGACCAGCCGCACGTCGGTAGCGCCGCGGCCTGCGAACGCCTTGACCGCGTTGGCGCGGACCGAGGACAATTGCGCAGCCTGCGTGTTGAGGCTGTTCAATCCGCGCGCATTGCGATCGGTGGTGGAGTCGCGATAGCGGAACCCGCCGCTGATCGTCGTTCCATCGTCGAACTCGGTATTGCCCTTCAGCGTGAACTGCAGGTCGCTGGTCTGGTTGAACAGGTTGAACTGCGCCTTGCGGATGCCGTCGGGCGTCTTGATCTGGACGCGACCGTCCTGCGGTCCGGTCAGCGTGTCGTCATGGCCGTTGAACGGCGCGAGCGGCTTCAGGTCGTCGCCGTTGCGCACCAGCGGGATGGCGTCGAAGAAGAAGTTATTATCCTCCATGTACTTCACGCCGAACGAGATGCTCCCTCGCGCAAAGTCCTTCGAGATCAGCACGCGACCCTGGCCGCCGTTGTTCGCGGCCGGCCCCGGATCGCGGATGCCCTGGTCCTTGTTGTAATAGCCGCCGACCGAGAAGCGCCAGCCGTCCGCGATCGGCCCGCCGAGCCACGCGTCGCCGCGGATCTGGCCGTAATCGGACGTCGTCAGCTTGAGCAGGCCGCTCAGTTGCGGCGTACCCCTGCGCGGGATGAAATTGACGAGGCCACCGGGTGCGTTGGCGGCGAAGATCGAGGAGGGGCCACCGCGAACCGCCTCGATCCCCGAATAGGTCTCGTCGATGCGCAGGAACTGGTCGACGTTGATCCAGTTGATGCCGGGATCGTGCTGGATCGGCAGGCCGTCCTCGTACACCGCAAGCGATTCGTAGCCGCCGCGCGGGATGCCGCGGACGCGGGTGTTGTTCGCCCCGACGCCGCCCGAGGAATCCGCCCAGACGCCCGGAATCTGCTGCATCGCCTCCGCCAGGTTGCCGATTGCGCGCTCGCGCAGGTCCTTCTCGCTGATCGTGGTGATCGAATAGCTCGCATCGACCTTCTTCTGCGCTACCGTGCCCAGGCGTCCGGTGACCAGGATCTCATCGCCTGCGTTCGTGGCATCGTCGGTTTCTCTGAGCGTCGATTCCGTCAGGGGCGTCGACTGGGCATGAGCGACGGATGCAGGGGCCAGAATGACCAGCGATGCCGCGGTCGCCCGCAGCATGGTGATGGTACGCATGAACATGAACCCCTGTAGTGGATCGGATTGTAACCGATTTGTCCGGGGCGTTATGCGCATCCTCGATGACGGCTGAGCGTCACCTTTGTTTCGGACGCGTGACGCCACTATAATGAAGCTATGATGTAGCCTCACGAGAGGGGTCGAATGCCTGCTCCGGCGCAAGGGTGGCTAAGCGCCCCCTCGACACCTTTTGTTCGTTTGAGCGGATATTTAAACGATGATCGCAGACGGTCAGAGCGTAAGAACAAGGACTGCCGGACAGGTTCAGTAGATAGCTTGCGAGCGCCCGCTTATGGGTATTCGTAACCAGACCGTTGTCGGTCGGCTAGCGCCCAGACCTCGATACCCCGGCAAGCAATCAGAACCGCTGAAAGGCACCAAGAACGTCGCAGGTGTCACTGGCCCTTACTGAGCGCGGTCAGGCGCATCCTGGCCCGGAACTACGCAGGAAGCCTTAGGTTCGGAGTCGGTCCAGGTCCCCATCTCTTTCGAATGGTGTGTACGCGTGCGTTTCGAATACCAAGTGCGTCGCGATTGCTACTTTCTCGCCGGGTATCCACGTCACGCTTAAATCCGGTTGCCTCGACCGTTATCGATAAGAGATCATCTGCAAGCTTCTCTGTCGAGACGACCGTTGCGCGATGGGCGATCATGCGGGCGAACACCCGGCTCAGGGCACCTAGAAATCGGCCACAGGGTCGTGATCCTTGGTCTGCGCGATGGGTGGCATCAGGAACGTAATGCAGCCGCATCGCCCGTCAGCCGGAGCCAGTTGCCATGCGCGAACGCCGCCTTGTCAGCATCGGTCAGACCGCAGCCTGCAAGGAAGCGACGTGCGTCGCCGCCTTCGCGGTATTGGTAAGGATAGTCCGTCGAGAACAGCAGCCGGTCCGAGCCGACGACCGCCATCGCTCGCTCCAGATAGTGGGGCAGGAACATGCCGCTGGCGGTCACGTACAGGTTGTGTCGCAGGTAGTGCGCGATCGGGTTGGACAGGTCCGCGACGCGGTCCATGACCGCCAGCCGCTCCGCATAGAAGAGGACAAGTTCACCCCAATGGCCGAGGATCACCTGAAGGTTCGGCAAGCGATCGAATGTGCCCGCCAGGACGAGGCGTAGGAACTGGATGCCGGCATCATAGTGCCAGCCCAGTCCCACGGTCGCGAAGGCGGCGTCCACGATCGGCGAGAAGCCGGAGTAATAGGCCTCGCGTACCGGCGCTGGTGGTGTGCGGGGGTGCAGCAGCACGGGCACGCCCAGTGCTGCTGCACAATCGAGAACGGGCGCGAATGCCTGGTCGTCGAGGTGGCGCATGCCAACCCGGCCGCACAACATCGTGCCCTTGAAGCCTAGCGTCGAAACGCAGCGCTCAAGCTCGATCGCGGCTTCGTCAGGCATGGACACCGGCAGGGTCGCCATCGCCTGGAACCTGGTCGGGTGCTGTGCGACCGCATCGGCCAAGGCGTCGTTGGTGCGCCGTGCCAACTCCATGCTTTCCGAGCCCAGATCGTGCAGCGCGGGGGTGGTCAACGACAGCACCTGAACGTCGAGGCCGGTTTCGTCCATCAGCGCGAGTCTTTCGTCTGCGAGGTCGACGAGACGCCGTCCGAACGCGCCTTGATGGTAGCCGACGCTCGGATCGGCCGCCTCCAGCCCGATTGCATGCCATGCGTGTTCGATCGCCGGCGTCAGGAAGTGTTCCTCGATGCCGATCAGCGTCGTTGTTGGCTCGGTCACCATGGCACCGTGTTCCCGTCGCGATCGAGGAAGGCGAGACCCGGCTTGCCCTGACGGCCGAGCAGCACGTCCACGATCAGGGGCATGCTATCGTCTACGCCAAACGGCGCCTTCGGCCCGCCGAGCCGGGTTCGTATCCAACCGGGTGCCATCAGCACCAGCGCGTGGCGATCTTCTGCATGGCGCGCGGCGTAGCTCCGTACGAGTTGATTGAGCGCCGCCTTGCTGCTGCGATAGACCTCGTGACGGCCGTTGGTGTTATTGGTGATGCTGCCCTGGCCCGAGGACATGACCCCGATCAGCCCGTCGGCTGCGACCAGATTCCGGCAGGCTTCGATCACGCGCATGGGACCGAGCGCATTTGTCACGAGCACGCGCGTATATTCCTCGGTCGCGATCTCGCCGGCGATTTCGTCCTCCATGTTCGCAGTGCCGGCGTTGACGAACAGCAGGTCGAACACCCTGCTGGCGAGACGGTCGCGCAGCGCAGTGATCTGTTGCGGTTGCGCGATATCGACGGTCTCGATCTCGATACGATCGGGATGTGCCTCGGCCAGATCGTGCAGTTCGGTTCGGGCGCCCGCGCGCACGGTTGCCACGACATGCCATCCGCGCTTCGCGAACTCACCGGCCAAACCGAGACCCAGGCCGCGCGATGCGCCGATCAGCAGGATTGTGCCGGGATTGGAGATGTCTTGGGTCATGGGATGCTCCGAAGTGTGTCGGCGCGATATCTACTCGGCCACGATGAATGCGCCAGACGCAGTGGATGCACAGTATAATTGCACCAGGCGCCTATCGTGGCGCAGATGGATCACGCATGGTTGCAGCATGACCGACCTCGATTTGAACCTGCTTGATGCACTCGACGCACTTCTGTCCGAGGGGAGCGTGACCGGGGCCGCGCGAAAGCTGGGACTGAGCGCGTCGGCGATGAGCCGGACCTTGACGCGGCTTCGCAACGCTACTGGCGATCAGCTCCTCGTTAGAGCAGGACGTGGCCTGGTGCCAACGCCGCGGGCGATCGAGCTGCGCGATGTCGTTCACGCACTCGTGCGCGACGTTCGAACGGTCCTCAAGCCGTCAACTGGCGAGATCGACATGGCGGAACTCGACCGCGTCTTCACCATCCGCGCGAGCGAGGGTTTCGTCGAGATGTTCTGCGGTCCGTTGGTGGCCGGCATCGCATCGGCGGCGCCCCGTGTCCGCCTGCGCTTCGCGCCGAAGCCCGATAAGAACGCAGAGCCGCTACGCGCGGGGCAGATCGACCTAGAAGTCGGCGTAATCGGCGTTTCCGCGCCCGAAATGCGCACGCGGCTCATCTTCCGCGACCGGTTTGTCGGGGCGGCGAGAACGGGGCATCCGCTGCTCTCGGGCGCGATCACGCCAGAGCGCTACGCAGCCTGCCGGCATGTCGCCGCGTCCCGCCGTGGCGCGTTCACCGGCCCGGTCGATGCCGCGCTGGCCGACCTGGGGCTGAGCCGCGACACGATGGTGGTCGTGCCGGGCTTTTCCGACGCCTTGCGGATCGCCAGGCAGTCGGACCTGATCGCGCTCGTGCCCGGTTTGGGTTTTCGTCGCAAAGCACCGGGTGCGGAAGGAATTTGCACGTTCCCGCTTCCCGTTCCTACCCCCGAGATTGCCGTGTCGGCGATCTGGCATCCACGGATGGACGCCGATCCCGCTCACCGCTGGCTGCGAGAGACCGTGATCGACATTTGCCGGAAGACGGTGCCGGACAGCTGAGGCGGGTGGCTCTGCCGAAGTTCCATCCTCAAACAGCGCCTCCGACTAACCCACCGGCGCTCAGGCGGTCACGATGCGAAGCTGGTTGAACGGGAGAGCGCATCCCATGCGGCGATCTCGGCCTTCATCGCATCAAGCTTCTGATGGACCACGCCCAGCGCGTCCTCGCCCAGGAACAGGCGTACCGGTGGGGTCGCGGCATCGACTATCGCGAGCAAAGCCTGTGCGGCCTTGGCCGGATCGCCGGGTTGATTGCCGCTCTTGGCCTGGCGCGCGGCCCGGATCGGGTCCATCACGGCGTCGTAGTCGGAAATACTGCGCGGGGTGCGATCCATCGAGCGTCCTGCCCAATCCGTCCGGAACTGGCCGGGTGCCAAGGCCGTCACCCGAATGCCGAAATCCGCCACCTCCTTGCCAAGCGCCTCGGAGATGCCTTCCAACGCGAACTTGCTACCGCAGTAGAAGCTGATCCCCGGCATCGTGATTAAGCCGCCCATCGAGGTCACGTTGACGATGTGGCCGCTACGACGCTTGCGCATGCCGGGAAGCACGGCTTTTATCATCGCTACCGGCCCGTACACGTTGGCCGCAAATTGACGCTGAAGATCGTCCATCGACGATTCCTCCAACGCACCTTCTTGACCGTATCCGGCATTGTTCACCAACACTTCGACCGCACCGGCGTGCCGCTCCGCTTCGGCCACGGCGGCTGGGATCGCTGCGAAGTCGGTCACGTCGAGGATCAGGGGATATGCACGGCGCGCTGCGAGCGCAGCGAACGTATTGGCGTCGCCCTCGTTCCGCACGGTGCCGATCACGCGGTGGCCGGCGCCCAACGCACCCTCGGCAAACGCGCGGCCGAGGCCGGAACTCACGCCGGTGATGAGGAAGGTCTTGGCGGTGATGGTTGCCACGGGCTAACTCCATTATACTAGGTTTGTATATCATGATATAGATAGCGATATGGCACGGGACAAGACACGGGAGAACATCGCGATCCGGGGTGAGCCCGTGCGCCAACGGGTGATCGACGCGGCGGAACGACTGCTGCGGAGTGGCAAGGCCGACTTCTCCATGCGCGACCTCGCCGCCGAAGCCGGCGTCAGCTTCGCCACGCCGTTCAATCATTTCGGAAGCAAGGGGGCGATCATGCACGCCTTGTCCGAACGTCGGACGGACACGATGGCAAGGCGCTTCGCCGAGGCGCGGCTTCCGACTGACGCAGCATCCCGCGTGCTGCTCGCTGTCGACACGGCCGTCGCGGTGATGCTGGAGGAACCCGGTGTGAACCGCGCCGTGATGAGCTGGATCGGCACGACCGGTGGTTCGGCGGGTCAGGCCTGGGCGCGCTCGACCGCATTGTGGACGCTCGCGCTGGGAGCGGGCGAGGGCATCCCGGAGAATTGCCGGACCTACGCGCTAGACTGCCTGCCGAGGCAACTCGCCCTAGGGTTTCGCGGCGCCCTGTCGTTCTGGAGCGCCGGCGAACTGCCTGACGAGGCGCTCGGCCCTGACGCACGCGCCGTCGCAAGTACCCTGCTACTGGGCTTTACCGAGCCATCGATATCATTTGGCTAGATCTTGGCATGTCTATGTCGCCCTCCATCAACCCGTTTTCCAAAATCATCTGTTCGGGTACGCTCAAGAGTGCACCGTCTGGACGTGTAGTAAACGCGAACTTTCGGGCAGCAGCTGTCGAGAAGCGGTGTCAGGTCGACCGCGGCGGCGGCCTCGGCTACCCGCATCGACATGTTTGAAAGGCTCGATCAACCCTTCGATCTTAATCTCGACCAATACAGCGCCGAATTCTTCCCGCAGGCGCTGGACGAACCTGCGCTCGTTCGCCTTGAGACTGCGTTGGCCGCGCTTCCGATCGACACGCCCTGGTTCTACGCTACGCCTATCGTCCGCGCATCGCTCCCTGCCGACCAGCCGCGGCGACGCCGCGTGCTCCAGGTCGACTATTCCGCTGACGTCCTGCCACACCCACTCGCATGGCGCGGCCTATAGGCGCCGGCTCGAGCTGGTAACGTGTCCGAACGGTCCCGTTTGTATGTCGCCAAGTGACGCTGCGAAGCCCGACGGCTGAGCAGGTGTTTTCGTGGCGAGAAGATCTGGAGTGGACTCCGTCGTGAGAAACCATGACGTCGCGAATCCAATCACGACTGAACTGGACAGGTGGGCCGACTATGATCCAGTCGGGGCTGGGGCCGGCGATCGTCCTTGCCGTTGATGCGGTATTGCGGGACGTTATGGTCGTGGCGGACGTGGAACTTGCCGCAACCGTCCTGCGCGACGCCGGGCGACTGGAGCAGGATCTGGTTGAATTGCTGATTTAGCTACCCGGCAACGGCAATCGCGGGCGCAGCTGAAATCCGACGTAGACGACAGTTCACGTACGGCATGGGCGTTCGCTATCGACGGGGCGACGCGCATTAATGAGGTCGCTGGAAGTTGGCTTTTCGGCATTGCCTGCCGGAAAACGTAGCGCGTGCAATGGCGTAGCGATCCCTCGGCAACGCGCAGTCGGCAGGCTCTATCGCGTCGATCGCCAAGAGACGCGCGGCGGTTTGAGCCAACCCTCGTCAGGACCAGCAGGCCACTGCCCAGCTATCAGGCTCAAGTACCTCGATACATCCGAAACGCGGTGAAGCGAGGGCAACACTATGCCCGCGCTATGCGATCCGCGGGGATCGATCTCGCAGCGCTATGTCGCGGCTCGTAGATCATGAGCGCGGGCACGACGCTCGCGATACGAAAGGCAATGAGGCGACATGTCGTCTGAAACCATATCGGAACCCGATCCTGCCGGGCTCGTCATCTATGTCGGCCAGGATCGCGCAGGGCATTGGCTCGTGCAGGACAGCAGGCGCAATCTCGAAGGGCGTTTCATCTCCTACGGCGCGGCGATGAGCTACGCCCAGGCCGAGCGCGACATCTATCATGCGAGCGTCGAGATCGCCAACGCGCCGCTGGTCCCGGTCATTTCGTTCGCCCCCGTCGGGCGCGACGAGCGCGCACTGCCGCGGGCGGCATGACGGACGCGATGGCAATGAACACAGAAACTCGCCTGAACCGTCTTCACCCCGGCCCAAGCCCGAAGATCGCGACCAAAACCACGACGCCAGGGTCGAAAGCCGCGACCCACAATCCGCGTTGGCCGGTCGTCGCTGCCGCCCTTGCAACGTTGCGCGAAGACGGTCGCCACGCGGTCCGCATCGTCGATGCGGATTGCGGCGCGGGCTCGCTCCTCCTGCAAGCGGTGCATCATGCCCGGTCGCTCGGTTTCACGGCGATTGAAGGGCGCGGGATCGACGGATCGCCTGCGCTGATCGGTCGCGCTCGAGCTGCGGCGAGCCGTTGCACCAACCTTGCGATCGGCACGACGTTCGAGGTGGCGGACATGGTCACCGCCTTGCTGGAGGAGCACGACCTGCCAGCCGATCTCGTGATCTGTCACGGCATGGCGAAAGGCCGGCGGCCGGAGGTGGCGTCGGCGTTGGGGAATGCAGCGCGGATCGTCATCGGCAACTACGCGACGTGGCATGCCGTCGGTACCGAAGCATGACGAAGCGTGACATCCTATGGCGGGGGATCGGCTTGGCATTGTGCGTGGGCGCGTGCAGCGTCGCGGTTGCAATGGACGGCTCGGCACGCGCGATGTTCGTATTCCCCTTCGCATTGCTGGGCCTGACACTGGCGATCAACGGCAAGCGGGTCATCATCGCACTTCGCGCCGAACGCTGCGGTCATGCACGAACCGCCGAAGTGATCCATGCCGTCCGCGTCCGTCGCTATCGCCGCCGACTCGACCAACCGCATCTCTGACCTCGAGCCTCCAGGATCATCATGATGTATTTCGATCGGCGGGACGGTGTCCTGTGTGCCGAAGGCGTGCCGTTGTCGGCCATAGCCGAAGCCGTCGGTACGCCCGTCCACGTCTATTCGGCGGCTGCACTGCGCGACGCGGCCCGGCGTTTCACAGCCGCGCTGTCGATCCTGCCGCGGACGCGGACGGCGTTCGCGGTCAAGGCAAACCCGAACAGCGCGGTGCTGCATCTGCTGGCCGGCTGCGGCTTCGGTGCCGACATCGTCTCGGGCGGAGAGATGCGCCGCGCACTCGGAGCCGGTATCGCCGCATCGGACATCGTCTTCTCCGGCGTCGGCAAGACCGATCGGGAACTCGCCGACGCACTCGACGCCGGCATAGGGCAGTTCAACCTCGAGCTCGAGGAGGAGGGGCGGGTGCTCGCCGCGCTTGCCCAGGCGCGTGGCAAGCGGGCGGTCGCGGTTTTGCGCGTCAATCCCGACGTCGATGGCGGCACGCATGCCAAGATCTCTACCGGCCGGCGCGAGAACAAGTTCGGCGTGGCGATCGCCGATGCGCCCGCAATGTACGATCGCCTGTCACGACTCGGTGGCCTCGATCTGGTCGGGGTCGCGCTCCACATCGGCAGCCAGCTCCACGATCTTGCTCCGCTGGAGGCCGCGTACGAGCGCATCGGTTCGCTCGTGATCGACCTGCGCGCGCGGGGCCACGGCATAACCCGAGTCGATCTCGGCGGCGGCCTCGGCATTCCCTACCGTGTCGACGACGTGGTCCCGACGCTCGACGCCTATGCCGCCATGGTCGCTAGGGTGACGCGCGACTGGGATGTCGACCTTATCTTCGAGCCTGGGCGGGTCGTCGCAGGACTTGCCGGCGTCCTGATGACGCGGGTGATCTGGGTAAAGCCCGGGGCGGACCGCCCCTTCGTCATCGTCGATGCCGCGATGAACGACCTGGCTCGACCAGCGCTGTACGATGCCTTCCACCGCTTCGAAGCCGTCGCGCCGGACGGCGAACGCATGGTCGCGAACATTGCCGGACCGATCTGCGAAAGCGGCGACGTGTTCGCGCTCGCCCGCGATATCGACCGGGTTCGCCGCGGCGATCTCGCTGTCTTCCATGCGACCGGCGCGTACGGGGCGGCGATGGCGTCGAGCTACAATTGCCGCCCGCTCAGCCCACAGGTCCTGGTCGACGGCGACCATTTCGAGATCGTCGCCGACCGCTTCCTGCCGGAAGAGTTCGCAGCGTAGATCGCATTGAGTCCGAACGGGAAGAGGGCAAGCTGCGGCACCGTGACGCTGCGACGGTAACGATCGCCGCGCTGGCCACGGAACGTCGTGGCTGCTGCTTCGCTGTGATGTCAGCGGGCGGCGTGCCCGGGGATGAGGACGGCGAGCATGACCCAGAAACCGAGCGATGCGATCACGGACGAACGTCGCGGTGGCCTGTCCCGTCCGGCTGCGCTGGCGGTGGTCGTGGCGGTGCTCGGCGCGAGCGCGGTGCTCGGGCGCCGCAACGCGCCCGACCCGTCGCATCCCGGTATTCGCCGCTGGTACAAACGGCTCGACAAACCTGCCTATACGCCGCCCGATGCGGCGTTCGGCGCGGTATGGCCGGTGCTCGAAACCGGCCTCGCGGTCGGCGGCTATCGGTTGTTGCGCCGCCCCGCCGACGCGCCGCGCAACCTCGCGGTCGGACTTTGGTTGCTAAATACGGGGATGGTCGGCGGCTGGACCGAGTTGTTCTTCCGTCGCAAGGCGCTCGGCCCCAGCGCGGTCGCATCGGGCGCCATGATCGCCAGCGGTGCCGGCTATGTCGCGGCCGCGGCCAAGGTCGATCGTACCGCGGCGGCCACTGCGGTCCCGTTCGTAGCCTGGCTGGGTTTCGCGACTCTGCTTGCCGAGCGCATCTGGGAGCGGAACCGGTCCGACGGCCCGGGCAAGGCATGACCCGGCTGACGGTCTGGCACGATGGCGGATGTCCGCTATGCCGACGCGAGATCGCGCTGATGCGCCGCCTCGATCGCCGCGGCGCGATCGATTTCGTCGATGCCAGCAACGGCGAAACGAGCTGTCCGATCGATCGAGCTGCGATGCTGGCACGGTTCCATGCGCGCGAAGAGGACCGGATGCTGTCCGGCGCCGCGGCCTTCGCAGCGATGTGGCGCGCCATCCCGCTGCTGCGACCGTTGGGGTTGGCAGCGCGCAACCCGGTCGTCCTGGCTGGCCTCGAACGGGTGTATCGGGCGTTCCTCCGCGTCCGGCCTCGCCTCCAGTCTTTCGCCCGGAAGGTGGATCGCACCGCATGAGGCCGGTCGTTCCCGATACCGCGCGACCGGGCCAGGAAAGCGTCTGGGATTATCCGCGTCCGGCGATCGCGCAGCGCAGCGATCGTCATGTCCTGATCGAGCACCGCGGGGTGACGCTCGCCGACACGCGGCACAGCGTCCGCACGATCGAGACGAGCCATCCGCCGAGCTATTACATCCCGCCCTCCGATATCCCGATGTCGGCGCTCCGGCGTTCCACGCGGCAATCCTTCTGCGAATGGAAGGGCAACGCGGCCTATTACGATGTCGAGATTGCGGGCAATGTCCTGCGCGATGTTGCCTGGAACTATCCGTCGCCGACGCCCGCGTTTGCCGCCCTGCGCGACCACATAGCGTTCTATGCAGGCCCGTTCGACGGGTGCTTCGTCGATGGCAACCGCGTCATTCCACAGCCCGGCGAGTTTTACGGCGGCTGGATCACCGCCGATCTCGCCGGACCGTTCAAGGGCGTGCCCGGTAGCCGCTACTGGTAGGTCGGCGCACGACGACTCTTATGCGCTCGGCCGCCAATATGGGCGTACTCAGTTCATCGCATTTCGATGTTGTTTACACCTTTGGCACAGCCGGACGCGTTAGAGGGGTGTGCCGGCTCGCCATCAACCTTTGGCTCGTCACCAAGGCGGGTCGGCACACCCTGTTCAAGATCCCCGAGCCGGATCAACGCGTTACGAAGCTTCCGCGATCAGCTTTGCGGCGGCGGGCGTGTTCCATTCATACCCGCCGGTCATCCGCCACACTTCCTTGCCCGCCGAATCGTACAGGATCGTGGTCGGAAGGTTCGCCTGGTAGGCGAGGCTGAGACCGAGTTTCGGATCGAGATACGGCTTGAGCGTCGTGAACTTCTTCTCGGCGAAGAACGGCGTCACCTTCTCCGCGCCCTGCATGTCCTGGCTGACCGCGATCACCTGAACCTTGCCCTCCATCGACTTGGCGGCGGCGTCGAGTGTCGGCATCTCGGCAACGCACGGCGCGCACCAGGTCGCCCACATGTTGAGCAGCAACGGCTTGCCCTTGAACGAGGCGAGCGTGACCGACTTGCCGTCTGGCGCGGTGAAGGCGACCGTCGGGCCGGTCTCGCCCTTGTGGCTGCGGTCGAGCTTTTCGGTGCTGGCGGCAGGGCCGGTGGCTTCGTCCGGCGTGGGGCCGGACGCGACCTCGTCGGCGGACACGGTGTTCGCGGCGACGACGTTTGCTTGCTCCGGCGCGGGCGATTTCCTATCGCAGCCGGCGACCAGCAGGCCCATTCCCACAAGACAGACGATTGGGCGCGAAGTGAACACAGGACGCAAGACCATGGACGGTTCCAATTCGATGTGGGGTGGGCGGTTCGCCGAAGGGCCGGCAGCGGTCATGCGCGAGATAAACGCCTCCATTCCCTTCGACAAGCGGCTCTGGCAGCAGGATATTGCCGGATCGAAGGCGCATGTCGCGATGCTCGGCAAGCAGGGCATCGTTTCGGCCGAGGACGCGGCGACGATCTCGGCAGGCCTTGACACGGTGGCGGCGCATTATGCCGAGCACGGCGTCGCGGAGGATCTGGTCCTTGAGGATATCCACATGCAGACCGAGGCGCGGCTGGCCGATGCGATCGGGCCGGTTGCGGGGCGGCTGCACACCGCGCGCTCGCGCAACGATCAGGTCGCGACCGATTTTCGGCTGTGGGTGCGCGATGCGATCGACCAGGCGCTGGCGGCGCTCGCCGGGTTCCAGGCGGCGCTTCTCGCGCGGGCTGAAGAGCATGCGGCGAGCGTTATGCCGGGCTTTACGCACTTGCAGTCGGCGCAGCCGGTGACGCTGGGGCATCACCTGATGGCGTATCACGCGATGATCTCGCGCGACGTCGGCCGGTTTGCGGATGCGCGAGCAAGGATGAACCGGTCGCCGCTCGGGTCGGCCGCGCTTGCCGGGACGGGCTTCCCGATCGACCGCGCGATGACCGCCGAGGCGCTCGGGTTCGACGGGCCGATGACCAATTCGCTCGACGGCGTCAGCGACCGCGATTTCGCGATCGAGTATCTCACCGCCGCGACGCAGACCTCGCTCCACCTCTCGCGACTCGCCGAGGAGTTCGTGCTGTGGGCGTCGCAGCCGTTCGGCTTCGTCGCGCTTAGCGATCAATGGTCAACGGGCAGCTCGATCATGCCACAGAAGCGCAATCCCGATGCGGCCGAGCTGGTGCGCGGGCATGCCGGGCGCATCCTCGGGTGCATGACCGCGCTGATGGTGACGATGAAGGGGCTGCCGCTCGCCTATTCGAAGGACATGCAGGACGACAAGCCGCCGGTGTTCGAGGCACACGACCTGCTCGCGCTGTCGATCGCGGCGATGACCGGGATGGTCGAGAGCGCGACGTTCCGCACCGATCGGATGCGCGGGCTGGCCGAGAGCGGCTTTGCGACCGCGACCGATCTGGCCGACTGGCTAGTGCGCGAGGCTGGGTTGCCGTTCCGTGAGGCGCATCATGTGACGGGTCGCGCGGTCAAACTGGCCGAGGAGCGCAAAGTCGCGCTCGATGCGCTGCCGATCGAGGACCTGAAGGCAATCGATGCGCGGATCGACGAACGCGTGTACGGCGTGCTCTCGGTCGATGCGTCGGTCGCCAGCCGGACCAGCTTCGGCGGCACTGCGCCCGACAATGTGCGCGCTGCGATCCGTGCAGCTCGGGGGGAAACGGCATGAAACGGCTTTTTGGCATCGTGGGTTTGGCACTCGCCCTATCGGGCTGCGGCGCCGCGGACGGGCTTGTTCCGGCGGAGGGTAAGACGCTCCCGATCGCGCCTTACGGCGCGAAAACGCCGCCGACTCCCGAGCAGTTGCTGACCCCCACCACGCAGCAACGCCCGCAGCGCAGCGACGAGCTGCTCACCACGTCCCAGCCGCGCCGCAGCGACGAGTTCGACCTGCCGCCGCCGAATTGAAGACCTGAATCATGGATCACTTCGCCTATCGTGACGGTGTCATGCACGCCGAGGACGTCGCCCTGCCGGCGATCGCCGAGGCCGTCGGCACGCCCGTCTACGTCTATTCGACCGCCACCTTCCGCCGTCACGCACAAGTGTTTCGCGACGCGCTGAAGGGCGCCGGGCGCGTCCATCTGGCCTATGCGATCAAGGCGAACCCCAACGTCGCTGTGCTGCGCGTTCTCGCCGACGAGGGATACGGCGCCGACGTCGTCTCCGCGGGCGAGATGCAGCGCGCGCTGGCGGCGGGTATTCCGGCGTCGGACATCGTGTTCTCGGGCGTCGGCAAGACGCGGCGCGAACTGGCGCAGGCGCTCGACGCCGGGATCGGCCAGTTCAATCTGGAGCTGGAGGAGGAGGGCGAAGTCCTTGCCGCGCTCGCCCATGCGCGCGGCGAACGCGCGCCGGCGGTGCTGCGCGTGAACCCCGACGTCGATGCCGGCACGCACGCGAAAATCTCAACCGGGCGCAAGGAGAACAAGTTCGGCGTCGCGATCGACCAGGCTGTGGCGATGTTCGACCGCCTGTCGAAGCATGACGGCCTCGACCTGCGCGGCGTCGCGATCCACATCGGCAGCCAGCTCGCCGACCTCGCGCCGCTCGAGGCCGCCTATGCACGGATCGGCGAGCTGGTCGCGGAACTGCGCGCGGCGGGGCACACGATCAGCCGCGTCGATCTCGGCGGGGGTCTCGGCGTACCGTACAAGCCCGACGACGTGCTGCCGAGCCCCGCCGACTATGGCGCGATGGTCGCCCGCGCGACCGCCGACTGGGACGTCGAACTCATGTTCGAACCCGGTCGCGTGATCGCAGGCAATGCCGGTGTGCTTCTGACCGAAGTAATCTGGGTAAAGCCGGGCGTCGTGAACCCGTACGTGATCGTCGATGCGGCGATGAACGACCTCGCGCGCGTCGCGATGTACGACGCGTATCACGACTTTGTCGCGGTCGAGCCGAGCGGCGATCGGATGACCGCCAACATCGCCGGACCGGTGTGCGAGACCGGCGACACCTTCGCGATGGGCCGCGATATCGACGCGGTGAAGTCGGGCGATCTCGGCATCTTCCGCACCGCCGGCGCGTACGGGGCGACGATGGCCTCGACCTACAACAGCCGCGCTTTGGTGCCCGAGGTGCTGGTCGACGGCGACCGGTTCGCGGTGGTCGCCGACCGCATCCACCCCGAGACGATCCTGGCCGCCGAGCGCGTGCCGGAATGGCTCAAGCGGTGATACTCCAGAGCCTGCCGCTGTTCGTGAGGCTGGCAGGGCGCCCGGTCATTCTGCTGGGCGAGGGCGAGGCGGCGGATGCGAAGCGGCGGTTGCTCGATCGTGCGGGGGCGGACGTCGTCGGCGAGGATGCTAGCGCTTCGCTCGCGATCGTCGCGATCGACGACGAGGAGGAAGCGCTGGCCGCGGTCGCGCGGCTTAAGGCGCGCGGCATCCTGGTCAACGCGGTCGATCGTTCGGCGCTGTGTGACTTCACGCTGCCCGCCATCGTCGATCGCGCGCCGGTGCTCATCGCGATCGGCACCAGCGGCGTGTCGGCCGGCTTGGCGGCGGCGTTGCGGCAGCGACTGGAGGCACTGATCCCCGCCGATCTCGGCAAGCTCGCGCTGGCGTTGCAGGCCGCGCGGGGGGCCTTGCGAAAGCGCTGGCCCGATATGGGGGAGCGTCGCCGGGCACTCGCCACGGCGATGGGGGCGGGCGGTCTGCTCGATCCGCTGTCGCCGACACACGATGTGGAGGCATGGCTGGCCCCGACAGCCGAGCCCGCTGCAAAGCGCGACGTGGCTATAACGCTCGTTCTGCTGTCCGACGATCCCGAGGACCTGACGCTCCGCCAGGCGCGCGCGCTCGCCAGCGCCGACCGGGTCTATCACGGCGCTGATGCCCCTGCGGCGATCCTCGACCGCGCCCGCGCTGATGCTGCACGACTGTGCGAGGCGATGCCCGTCAATCCCGGCACCGGCCTGTCGGTCGAAGTCGAGATGGCACGATGAGCGGTTTCGCATTCCGGATCGTCGATGGGAAAGCGACCCGCGTCGACGTCAAGGAAGCGCTCACCTGCACCGCCGACCTCGTCTGGGTGCATTTGTCGACCACCGCCGAACATGCACAGACATGGCTGCGCGACGAGGCCAAGCTGCTCGACTATGTCGTCGATGCGCTTACCGCGACCGAGACCCGGCCGCGCTGCGAGGCAGTTGGCGATGGCGCGTTCCTCAATTTGCGCGGGCGATCGAAGGAGGAGCTCGACACGTCCGATTTGCTCGCGTCGGTGCGGATCTGGGCGGTGAAGGGCCGCGTCTATTCGGTCACGCGGAAGCCGCTGATCGCGGTCGCCGAGGTAGAGAAGATGGTCGAACGCCACGAGGTGCGCGATCCAGGCGACCTGATCGCCGCGTTCGCCACCGCGATCACCACCGATCTCGATCCCGACGTGGCCACGCTCGGCGACGAACTCGACGATTGCGAGGAACAGCTCGACGCCAACCGCGTGTTCGAACTGCGCCGCGCGGTCAGCAAGGTGCGCGTCGCGGCGATCGGCTACAAACGCTTCCTCAGTCCGCAACGCGCCGCGCTCGAGAAGCTCGCCGCGCTACCCGGCGACTGGCTCGCTGACGACGATCGGCTGCATCTGGCGGCGGCGGCGGACCGCGCCGCGCGGATGGCGGAGGAGCTGGAATCGATCCGCGAACGCTCGGCGCTGATCCACGAGACGCTGACGGATCTGCGCGCCGAACAGATCGACAACCGCTCGCTGATCATTTCGATCGCCGCGATGGTGTTCCTGCCGCTGACGTTCCTGACCGGTCTGTACGGCATGAACGTCAAGGGTCTGCCCTATGCCGAGGAGCCGTGGGCATTCGATGCGATCGCCGGAGCGTGCGTGCTGATCGCGGTTGGTGTCGTGGCCTATTTCGCCATGCGACACTGGTTCAAGCGGTAGCGTTTATGCGGCGCTGGCGGTCCGCCACGCCTGCGCGATCTCGTCGAGCATGTCGGCAGAGTCGCGGAATGGCTGTGGGTCGTGGCCGAGCGAGGCGTTGATCACGGTTTTCCGCGCGCCGCCATATAGTCGCGCGAGCGTTTCCGAGACTTGCCCGCCTTTCTCGAAGTCGAGCCCGGCTTCGAGCGCGAACAGGATCGCGGTGGCGCGCGTGATCCGCTCGCTCTTGATCGCGAACTTGCGCTTTTCGCAGGCCCAGGCGGCGGCGCGCAATGCGGCGACCAGTTCCTTGTAGAGCAATTGGACGAGCGCAGGGCCGTCGGCGGTAGCGGTCTGGCCGACCGCGTCGATCTGGCGATAGGTCGCGAACGGGTCGCGCATCAACGTGCTGGCGTAGGTCACGAATCCTTGTTCCACGCGGCAATCTGGTTGGTGAGGAAGGTCTGCGTCGATTTATACGCCGACACGCGCGAATTCATGCTGGCATATTGCTGCGTCAGGCGCGTGGTCAACTGCGCGGACTGGTCGGTGACCTTGTCCTGCTGCTTGGCGACATCGGCCTCCGCCGCGGTGTAGCGCACGGTCGATGCGCCGAGACCGGTCACCGTGCTGGTCGCGCTGGTGGTCAACGCCGTCAGCGTCGCGGACAGGCCGAGCGCATTGGTGCCGGACGGAGCGAACATCGCCTCGATCGTGTCGGGGTTCGCCGCAAGCTGCTTGGCGAGCAGCGCGGAATCGACCCGCAGCGTCCCGTCGGTGTTGGTGGCGACGCCGATCTCCGACAGCGATCGCGGAAGCCCGGCGATCGCGCCACCGACCAGTGGCTTTGATACCAGGGCCTGCAGCGACCGCAGCAGCGATTTCGCGGCGGGATCCGCACGAAGGTTGCCGGTGATCGGATCGGTCTGTTCGGTGATCGTCTTCAGGACCTCGTTATAGGTCGTGACGACATCGTTGACCGCTTGCGTCAGCGCGTCGGTCGGGGGCGTGCTGGTGAGAGAAACGGGGACGGTGGATATGCCGTTGAGCTGGAGCGTCACGCCGGTCACCAGGTCGCTGACGGTGTTGCTCGGGCGCTCGACGGCGATCCCGTCGACGGTCAGCTGCGCGTTCTGCGCGGTGGAGACGAGGCTGGTCTTCGTCGCCGTGCTGCCGCCGATGTCGAGCGCGTCGCCCTTCTCTCCCTTAAGCGTGAAGGCGTTGGCGCTGCCGGTCGCGCCCTTGACCGAGAGATACGCGCCGCCGTTCGCGTCGGTCACGACCGAGGCGGTGACGCCGGTCTTAGACGCGTTGATACCTGCGGCGACCGCGTCGATGCTGCCGTCGCCGACGTCGATCTTGGTGTCTTTGCCGCCGATGGTCAGCGTCAGCGCGCCGGTGCCAAGCGATGTCGCGCGATCCTTGGCGGCGACGGCGGTCGTCGTCCGCGCGACCTGCCCGGTGGCGAGGCGCGTCACCGTGATGCTCGACGACAGCCCCGACAATTTTGCGCCCGACGCTGCGGTGGCAGTCAGGACGGCGGCATTCGAACTGGCCGGCTGAGTCTGCAAGCTGCCGCCCTTCACCAGATTGGCGAGCGCGGTCGAAAAGCCGGTCATCGTGCTCTTGAGCGTGCTCACGCCTGAAATCTGCGCGGTGATCGTGTCGGATTTGGTCTTCAATGCGGCAGTGCGTGCGGCGAACTGCGCGGAGACGAGCGAGGTGACCAATGTGCCGGTATCGACGCCGGAGCCCGCGCTCAGCCCCTTCAGCAGTGCCTGCGTCGCGTCGTTGACGGCACTTTGCGCGGTTGGTGTGGGTGTGGGAGTCGGCGTGGCGGTCGTGCTGGTGGTCGAAGTTACCATCGTGAAATCCCTGCACGTGCGCGCTCGTCTGTTAGAACGGCCATGCGGCGCGAATGTTTAGGCCTGTTTCATGCCGTTTTCGTCGAACCGCGCATCCTTCGGCACGGTCACGAACGGCTGGACTCCCGGCGTGGTCCCACCTGCCGCCGCGTTGAGCCCGAACACGAACGCCAGCACGGTCGCGATCGCGGTGTAGAGGTCGTCGCGGACCTCCTGCCCCTCCTTGCTGGTGTAATAAACGGCACGGGCGAGCGTCGGATATTCGAGGATCGGCACGCGGTCTTCGCCAGCCAGTTCGCGGATCGCCAGCGCGGTCGCGCCGCGACCCTTGGCGACCACCACCGGCACCTGATCCCTGCCGCGATCGTAGCGCAGCGCCACGGCGAAGTGCGTCGGGTTGGTCAGCACGACATGCGCCTCCGCGACCGATTTCCGCAGGCCACCGCTGGCCATCGCGCGCATCTTCGCGCGCATCTGGCCCTTCGCCTCGCCATTGCCCTCGGTCGACTTGTGCTCGTCCTTCACCTCCTGCTTCGACATCCGCATCTTGCCGAGACGCCGGATGATCTGGATCGGCAGGTCGATCCCGGCGATCGCGCACAGCCCGAACGCCATCGCGATCAGGATGCCCTTGAAGATCCCACCGAGCGTCGACAGCGCCTGGTTGAGATCGGCCGACGAGGCGAGGCCCATCGTCGAATGCGCCGCGTTCCACAGCATCCAGCCGCCGATCGTGCCGAGCAGGATCACCTTCAGCAGCGACTTGCCGAGTTCGATCCAGCCGTTCGCGCCGAAGATGCGCTTGAGTCCAGCCGCTGGATCGACGCGGCTGTATTTGGGTGCGAGCAGACCGCCGTTGAAGCCCAGCGAACCGAGCCCTGCCTGGCTCAAGATCGCGGCGCCGATGCTGACGATGAACAGGGTTATGAGCGATGGCGCGAGCTTGCCGCCGGCTTTCATCAGCGGACGCCAGGGGGAGAAGTCCTCGACATCGGCGTGCGTGAACTGGAAGCTCGAACTCATGATCGCCTTGCACGCCGAGATCAGCGTCGGGCCGGCGTAGATTAGCCAGGCGACCCCGGCGAGCATGCTCAGCGCGGTCGCGAAATCGCGCGATTTAAGGATGTCGCCCTTCTCGACCGCATCCTTCTTGCGCTTGGCGGTTGGTGCTTCGGTTTTTTCGCCCGAATCCTCCGACATCAGCCGAGTGCCAGGTTTTCGGTGGCGGCGAGGCCTTCGCGGACGATGACGAGCATGTAGTCGCCCATCGTCGGGAACGCGATCGCGAGCGTGACGACGCCGACCGCGAGGCTGGCGGGGAGGCCGACCGCGAACAGGTTGAGCGATGGCGCAGCGCGGCTCAGCATGCCGACGACGATGTTGAGGCAGAGCAGCAGGAAACCCACTGGCAACGCGAGCAGCAGCCCGGCGAGGAACGCATAGCCGCCAAAGAACGCGATCGCCTTAAGCCGTTCGACGCCGATCCACGCGGCGCCGGGGGGGAGCACGTCGTAGCTCTTCACCAGCAGGTCGATCAGGATCAGGTGCCCGTCGACCGACAGGAACAGCAGCGTCAGCATGATCGAGAAGAACTGGCCGAGGGCAGGGGACGTCTTGCCGTTCTGCGGGTCGATCGAGGAGGCGAATCCGAGCCCCATCGCGCCGCCGATCACTTCGGCCGCGATCATCGGTGCGGCGAACGCGATCTGAAGGACGAAGCCTAGCGCGAGGCCGACCAGCGCTTCCGCGGCGGCGGAAAGGATCGTGGAGACCGCAAAGATGTTCTGCGGCGGGACGATCGGATGCGCGGCAAGCACGAGGAACCCGATCGCGCCCGACAGCGTGACGCGCACGGTGAGCGGGACCGAGACGGAGCCGAACACCGGCGCCGCGATGAACGTCGCACCAATGCGGATCATCACGAACACGAGCGCCCAGAGCTGTGGCTCGATGCTGAGCCCGAAGCCTAGCACTGTAAAATCCCCCTCCCGCTTGCGGGAGGGGTCAGGGGAGGGCGCGACGTACGTACCGGCGTCCGGTCGGTGGGGCACACCCCTCCCCCGACCCCTCCCGCAAGCGGGAGGGGAGCAACAAGTGCGCTCATTTTACGAGATCCGGAATGCGCTCGAAGATCCCGATCGTGAAATCGCTCAGCAAGCCCAGAATCAGGCTCCCGAAGATCAGGATCGACACAGCGACCACCACCAGCTTGGGCACGAACGACAGCGTCTGCTCGTTGATCGATGTCGCCGCCTGAATCATCCCCAGGATCAGCCCCGCCAGAAGCGCCGGGATCAGGATCGGCGCGCTGGCGAGCGCCAGCACCCACATCGTCTGGTTGGCGACGGTCAGGAAATATTGCGCGTCCATGCTCTCAAGTCGCGAACGAGTTGGCGAGGCTGCCCATCGTCAGCGCCCAGCCATCGACCAGTACGAACAGCAACAGCTTGAACGGCATCGAGATGATCGTTGGACTGAGCATCGCCATGCCGAGCGACATCAGCACAGTCGCAACGACGAGATCGATGACGATGAACGGCAGGAAGATCAGGAAACCGATCTGGAAAGCGGTCTTAAGCTCGGACGTGACGAACGCGGGAAGCAGCACCGAGAACGGGATATCGGTAGGGGTCGCGTACGGGCCGGACTTGGCGATCTGCGCGAACATCGTGACGTCCTTGATCCGGGTCTGCTTGACCATGAACGCGTGCAGCGGGACGCCGGCGGTCGTGATCATCTGCGTGCCGGCGAGCTGTCCGGCAGCATAGGGCTGGATCGCGGTCGTGTTGATCTGGCTGATCGTCGGCGCCATGATGAAGAAACTGAGGAACAGCGACAGCCCGAGCAGCACCTGGTTCGGCGGCGTCTGCTGAAGCCCGAGCGCCTGGCGCAGGATCGCGAGCACGATGATGATCCGCGTGAAGCTGGTCATCATCAGCACGATCCCCGGCAGGATCGTGAGCAGCCCCATGATGATGAGGACTTGCAGCGACAGCGACAGCGAGCCGCTCTGCCCGGTATTGCCCGCCGCCTGGCCGCCAAGCTGGCCGAGCGCGCGATCGACCGCGTCGCCGACGGCGGGGTTGGTCGGGGCGGGGACGCCTTGCGCGAAGGCGGGCATCGCGAGGAAGAGGGCTAGTAGAATGGCGAGGCCTATCCACAGCCACGCGTTCGCGCGCCTGGCTCCTGGATCCCCGCGTACGCGGGAAAACGGCTTGGCGGAGGATGCGGCGAACAGGGCAGGGCCCGAGCCCTTCCGCGTCACCGTCGGACGAGCGACCGCGCTCATGCGTCGACCTTGTCGATCAGGTGCACGCCGCCACGGCCGACCGAGACGAGCAGCCGGCGGCCCTCGAAATCGATCACCGCGAGGCGCAGGCCCGGCGAGATCATCATCGTTTCCTTGACGCCGATCAGCCGCGTGGAGGGCTTGCCCGGGATCCGGCTCTCGAACTTGCGCCACAGGTACAGGCAGCCGAACATCAGGCCGCACACGAGTGGCAGCAGGATCACGAGCTTGAGGATATAGGTCCAGAGCATCGGATCAGCCGCGCTTGTCGGGCGACACGAGCTCGGTCATCCGCACGCCGAAGCGTTCGCCGACCGTGACGACTTCGCCGCGGCCGATCAGGGTGCCGTTGACGAAGACGTCGAGCAATTCGTTGGCCTGGCGATCAAGTTCTATCACGCTCGACTCGCCGAGCGCCAATAACTCGCGCAACGTCAGGCTGGTCGAGCCGATCTCGACGGTCAGCTTGACGTCGACATCCTGGAGCAGCCGGAAATTGGCGGCGACGGCAGCATCTACGGGGAAGCCTCCGGTCATGTCGTTCATGCTGCAAATCCTTCGTCGAAACTTGTAATCGAGGTGAGCTGGATGGCGGCGAAGCCGTTAGACGTGCCGACCGTGCCGCAGCCGAGCCGGTTGTTGCCGACCATCACCGGCACGTCGCCCGAGATGGTGATCGGGATCACGTCGCCCGGTTTCAGGTCCATCAGCATCGTCAGCTTGACGACCGGCTCGGCGAGCACCGAGCGGATTGGGAAGCGCACGTTCATCGCGGCCCGCGTCAGCTCGGTGCGCCAGGCCGGATCGGGCTCGGCCGACTTGCCGACGACCTTGGCGGTCAGCGACGGCGCATGCGGTTTCAGCGCGGAGACGGGGTAGACGAGGTCAAGAAACACGGGTTTCGCGGCGCCCGCAGCGATGCCGAAGCGCGTGACGATCATCGCGTCCTCACCGTCGAGATCGGCGATCATCGCCGGGTTCACCTCGACGCGGGTCGGCAGGAAGTCGAACCGCGCCATCGGCTCCCATGCGGTCTTCAGCGGCGCGGCGATCATCTGGCCGATCCGCGCGACCATCGCCTCGGCGGCCGGCGAGAACTCCGTTGGCAGCGTGTGCGGCGCGGCACCGGTGCCGCCGAAGAACATGTCGAGCATCTCGAGTACGAACTTGCCGTCCATGATGCACAGCGCCTGCGCCATCCCCGGCGTCATGATCAGCGGCAACCACGCGGTCAGCGCATCGCTGCGTTCCGCCCGGTAATCGGTGAAGCGCTGGACCACCAGCGGCTCGGCCCAGCAGCGCACTTCCTGGCGCAGCAACGGCTCGAACACGCCGCGCAAACCGCGCGCGAACCGCGCCGACAAATGCTGGAGCGAGTGCAGGTCGCCGAACGGATTGAGCTTGGCCCCGCCGAGCACGCCCTGATGCAGCACGCCCTCCTTGGGCGCGCCGGAGCGGTCCCGGTCGCGTCGCTCGCGCGTCTTTGCTGAGGCCTCGTTAACCATGACTCACTGAACGACGAAACTGGTAAAGTAAACGTTACCGATGCCGCCGAATCCTTCCTTCTGCTTGAGCGTATCGTTGATCGCTTTGGCGAGGCGGACCTGCAGCTGGCGCTTGCCGTCGCTGCTCATCACCTGCTCCTCGGTGGTGTCGCCGAGCGCCATCAGGATCGCCGAGCGGACCGCGATATCGTTGGTTTTCAGGTTGGTGATGACGGTGTCGTCGTACGGCGTGGAGACCGCGACGCCGACCTGGACGAAGTGCACCGAGTCCTGGAGATTCGAGGTGAAATCCTTCTCCAGCGGGTAGTAGGTGGAGGCGTATTTGTCGCCGCCCTGCCCCGCGGGGGGCTTCATCCCGTGGTTTTCGGGCGCGGCTTCCTCGCCGCCGTGACCGCCGCCTTCGCCGCCTTCGGACGCATGCTTCTGCTCGCTCTTGGGGACGAGCTTGGGCTTGCCATCCTCGGCTTCGGCTGCGTGACCGCCGCCGCCGATCAGCCCGGCACTGGAGGCATAGACGCCTGCGCCGACACCACCGCCGACCAGCACCAGCAGCGCGACGCCGCCGATCAGGATCGTCTTCATCTTGCCCTTTTTCTTCGGGGCGGCGTCGGGCGTTTCTTTTGTGTCGCTCATGATTTCAGGGTCCTTCGGTTCAAGCGATTCGGATGTCGTCGGGCGTGTTCGCGATCACGGTCGAGACCGGCGCGGGGCGATTCGGGGTTTGTGGCGCCGCGGGTGCGCGCTGCTGCTGGTCTGCGCCGCTGTCGCCGAGCGATCCTTGCGAAAGCTTCAACCCGCGCGCCTCGGCGAGTTCGGCGAGCCGTGGCTGCGCGTCCGCCAGCAACGTCCGCGTCGCGGCCTGCTCGGCATTGAAGTGAACGCGCACCGTATCGCCGTCGGTCTTCACCGAAACGTCGATCGCGCCAAGTGCATCGGGGACGAGGCGGATGCGCGTGTCGACCGCGTCGGCGGCGTCGCGGAGCATCTCGATCCGCTCGATCATCGCGTGCGGCCAGCGCTCCTGCCGCATGTCGAGCGGCGCCTGCTGCGCGTCGGCGACCTTAATCTCATGCGTTGTGGTCGCGCCGATCGGGGTCAGCGGCGTGTCGGAAGGCGCTGCGAGGGTATCCGGCTCTTCACGCCTCTTGGTTGCCGCCTGGATCGCTGCGCCGAATACCATCGCGGCCGACGCGACCGTGCCGGGTTGCGGCTGGACGACATCGGGTTGCGCGACGGCGAGGGTGACGGGCGCCGTATCGGGCGTCGCCCAACGCGGCGCGTCGGTCGTGTCCACCGGCGTCTGCACGGCCGTCTTTGCCGGGGGCATCGCAGCCATGATCGCGGCGGCGAGCTGCGTTGCGGGCGTGCCGCCAGCTTGGGTGGGCGCGGAGGGCAGGTGTGGTTGAGGCTCTATCGGAGCGGGAGTGGCGGCCTGCGGTTGCGATTGCGCGAAGGTCGGTCGCTGCACGCTAGTTGGTTGCATGCTGGTTGCATCAATGATGCGTGCAACTGGCAGAGCTGGCGCAGTCGTCGCGACGATCGGCTGCCATACGAACGCGGGGTCGGGCACGATGACCGGCAGCGGCAAGGCGTTGCCGGTCGCGGCGTCGTCCTGCCGGGGCTTATCTTCCGGCGCTGCGGCGGAAGGTTCGGGTTTCGCGTCGTCACGGACCTGTTCGAAGGCGCCCGTGAAATCGCCCGAATCGCTGCCATTCTTCGCGGCAGAGGCGCGAGGATGGAGGGGAACGGTACGGGAAAGGGTCGCGGTCTGGATCATTCGGGCACTCGCGTTCGGGCGTCTGCCCCGCACTCAGCAAGGATCGTGCCGAACCTTCCGGAAGGCGGGTGCCTCCTCCATCGCGCGGATCGCTTTGAGCACCGCATCGGCGTCGGCGCGGGCGAGCAGCTTCTCGACCGCGCTCTGGTCGCGCTTAGCGGACCGGGTTGCCTCGGCGGCGCGCTCGACGTGATATTCGGCGGCCTGCACGCGTTCTACGGCGGCGTTGGCGGATTGTTGAAGGCGGTCGCGGTAGTGCGCGGCGGCGCCGAGCGAGACGGCGACCTGCGTTTCGTGGACCGGCGCGACGGCTTCGGCGAGCAGCGCGATACGGCCCGACAACGCCTGTTCGCTGGCGAACTTGTCATGCGCGCGCGCCTCGTCGGCGCGGGTCAGGCCGAGCTGGAGCGTGCGGACGCGGTGGATGCGCGCCAGCGTCTTGCTGCGGGCATCCGCCATCTCAGCCGCCGAACACGCCGGTCAGCTCGGCGACCGCATCGTTCAACGACACGTTCTCATCGGCGTCCTGGCGGATATATTCCATGACCGCGGGGTGGCAGGCGATCGCCGCGTCGATCGCGGGATCGGCGCCGTGGCGGTAGGCGCCCATCAGCACGAGATCGCGGTTTTCCTCGTAGGTGGCGAGGTGGCGGCGGAGCGTCCGCGCAGCCTTGGCGTGGTGCGCGGGCACGATGTCGGTCATCACGCGGCTGACCGACGGGCCGATGTCGATCGCCGGATAAACACCGCGCTCGGCAAGATGGCGGTTGAGGACGATGTGGCCGTCGAGGATCGAGCGGGCGGAGTCGACCACCGGGTCGTTGCCGTCGTCGCCATCCGCCAGCACCGTGTAGATCGCGGTGATCGAGCCGCCGGTGTGGACGTCGACGCCAGCGCGCTCGATCAGGTTCGGCAGCATCGCGATGGCGCTGGGTGGATAGCCGCGCGCGGATGCAGGCTCGCCGAGTGCGAGACCGATCTCGCGACCGGCGTGCGCGACACGGGTGAGCGAATCCATGATGAGCAGGACCTTCTTGCCTTCGTCGCGGAAAGATTCGGCGATCGCGTGGGCCCGGAGTGCGCCGCGGATGCGGAGGACCGGGGAGTGGTTGGCGGGGACCGCGACGACGACCGAGCGCTTGCGCGCTGCGCCGGCGACCTTGGTTTCGAGGAAGTCGGCGACTTCGCGGCTACGCTCGCCGATCAGGCCGATGACGATCACGTCGGCCTGCGCGGCGCGGACGATCATGCCGAGCAGCACCGACTTGCCGACGCCCGAGCCCGCCATGATGCCGACACGCTGGCCCTGACCGATCGTCAGCAGGCCGTTGATCGCGCGGACGCCGACGTCGAGCGGTTCGAGCACACGGCCGCGATCGAGCGGCGACTGGAGTTTCCCCGCGAGCGGCCAGCGCCCGGCGCCACGGATTGGGCCGAGCCCGTCGATCGGCTTGCCGGCACCGTCGACGACGCGACCGAGCATGGCTGCCCCGACTTCGGCCTCTCCCGGCGCACCGATCGGCTTGACCGGTGCGCGCGGAAGAAGGGCCGCGGCGCCGCCGAGGTTCATCATCAACGTGCGGCCGTTGCGGAAGCCGATGACTTCCGCCTCGACGCTCGCCACGCCTTCGCCGACCTGGCAGACGGTGCCGACGGGTAGCGTCAGGCCGACCGCTTCCATGAGCAGGCCGTCGAACGAGGCAAGGCGGCCAGAGACCTTTGGCTTGGCGACGAAATCTGCGTTGGAGAGGGTTTCGAGATAATCGGCGGTAAAGCGGTTCAGCATTTGGGCACCGGCACGCGGTCGATCGCCTGCGCGAGTTGATCGAGCCAGAGTTCCGGACCGTCCTCGACGATCGTCGATGCGCTTTCGAGCACGAAGCTGCCGCGCGCGACGCCCGGATCGCCTGCTGCGAAGATCGTCTTCGGCAGTCGGCCTTCGAGCAGCGCGACGTCGTCGGGGTGGACGCGGAGCAGCGCGGATTCGGCGGAGTCGGATAGCAGCTCGGCAGCCGTCTCGATGCGACCGGCAAGGACGTCAGGCGCGATGCCGACTTCGCCGACGAGTTTCGAGACGAGGAACAACACCGTCTGGCGGAGCTGGGCGGCGACGCGGTCGCGGTCGATCCGATCGTTGCCGAGCGCGCTGGCAAGGTCGCCGAGCAGCGCGCCGTCGCGTGTGGCCGTTTCCTGTGCCGCGGCGGCCGCAGCGGCGAGACCCTCCGCATAGCCGGCGGCATGCGCGTCGGCGAGCGGGTCGATGAACGACGATTCGCTGACCGGATCGAGCGGATCCCAGCCGGCGGTCGGGTTCACGTCCTTGTCCGCCGGGCTGAAGTGGCGTGGCGTGCTCGGCTCCGACGAGAAGTTCGGCGACGCGAAGTTCGCGGGCCGCACCGTCGCACGCTCGCGAATATCCGCAGCCGCGAACCCCGAGGGCGGGGCGAATGCGCTCGCCAGAATGTTGGCCGTCGTCGTGTGGCGCGACGCGAAGCCCGCGGTGAAGCCGTTAGACATAATCGTCTTCCCCCCCGCCCATCTGGATCGTGCCGTCCTTCGCAAGGCCGCGCGCGATCGCGATCATCGCCTTCTGCGCTTCGAGCACTTCGGCCAGCTTCATCGGCCCGCGGGCTTCCATCTCGTCGCGGATGCCGTCGGCGGCGCGCGCCGACATGCAGCCGAGGAAGCGGTTGCGGATCGTCTCGTCGACGCCCTTCAACGATTTGGTCAGGATCTCGCTATCGACGTTGCGGATCAGCGTGCCCAGATTCTTGTCGTCGAGCGCGAGCAGATTGTCGAAGACGAACATCGCCTCCTCGATCGCCTTCGCCACTTCGCGGTCGATCTTGAACAGTTTCGGCATGACGCGCTGTTCGGTTGCCTTGCGCGCGCCCGACAGGATCTTGGCCGCCTCGCGCGTGCCGCCGAGCGTGACGCCGACCGAGCCGGGCGCCGCGGTAGTGCGGTTGGCGAGTACGATCTTCAACGTCTCGACTGCCTCGGGCGTAATCGGTCCCAGCCGCGCGATGCGGTGGAGGATGTCGGGTTGCACCGCATCGGGCAGCAGTTCGAGCACTTGGCCGCCGATCGACGCGTCGAGATTGGCGATCAGCACCGCGGCGATCTGCGGATGCTCCTTTTCGATCATCGCGGCGATTTCGGGTGCGTCGAGCCAGTCGAGCAGTTCGAGTTCGCAGGCGGCCTCGGGCGGCGTGATGCGCGCGAGCACGCTTTCCGCTTTCTCAGGCCCGAGCGCGCGGTTCATCACCGCCTCGATCTGCGGGCGCGGGTCGAAACCGATCGCGGTCCGCTCTCGCGCGCGGCCAACGAAATCGTCGAGCACGTCCTCGACCTCCTGCTCGCTGACGTCGGCGACCTTGAACATCGCCGCGCCGAGCTGGCGCACTTCTTCGGGCTCCAGCTTCTGGAGGATGGCCGCGGCCTCCTCCTCGCCGACGAGCATCATCAGCACCGCGGCACGCTCGACGCCGGTGTAGGTTCGGATGGCGACTTCGCTCACTTGGCGTCGGCCTTGATCATGTCGCGCACGGCAAGGGCTGCACGCGTCGGATTGTCGCGCGTGAAGCCGCGGACCGCGCCAATCCGGTCGTCATAGCCGCGCGTGTTCTCGAGCTGGTCGAGGCTCACCGGTGCCGCGACCGCCATGCCGTCGCCGTTCGCGACGCCGATCGGCTGGCCGAGCGCAGGACGCGTGCCGGCATCCTCGCGCTTCTTCATCAGCGCCTTGGCGATCGGGCGGACGCCGAGCAGCAGCACGAGCAGCGCGATCAGGATCGCGGTGCCGTTGCGCGCAAGTACCGGCAGCCAGGCGTTGTCGTACCAGGCCGGGCCGCTCGTCGCGGTTGCATCGGCGCCCGCGAACTTGCGGCTGATGACCGTTACGTTGTCGTTGCGCGCCTGATCGAAGCCGACCGCGCTCTTCACGAGATCGCTGATCTGGTTGATCTCCATCGCGGTGCGGCGGCCCTTTTCAGGATCGCGCAGGAGGACGGCGACCGAGAGACGCTTGACCCCACCCGGCGTAGCGCGCGTGACCGACACTTCGCGGCCGAGGTCGTAGGCACGCTGATACTGGTCGGACTGCTTCATCGCATTGGGTGCCGCGCCGCCAGCGACCGGCTGCGCACTGCCCGACGCGCCGTTAGCGGCTTGCGGCGTCGACAAGGTGCTCGCGGCGGGCGGCGTGTTGCTCAGCGCACCCGGAATACCGCCCGGAGCACCAGCCGTGCCGTCCTTCTGGTTGCCGGTCCAGTTGCCCGTCTCGGCGCGGAGCACGCCCTGCTTCTCATAGCTTTCGCGCGTCGCCTGGCTCTCGTCGAGATTGACGTCGGCCTGGACCTCCGCGGTGAAATTGCCCGCGCCGACCAGCGGCGTCAGCAACGCAATCAGTTGCGTGCGATACTTGTCCTCGACGCGGCGCTGGATATCGATCCGCGCATCGCTGGCCGCCCCAGCGCCTTCGTTGCCGCCGGCCTTGGTGAGCAGCGCGCCCATCTGGTCGACGATCGTCACTGCCTCGGGCTTCATCCCCGGCACCGACGAGGCGACGAGGTTGATGATCGAGCTGACCTGCGCGTCGCTCAGCGAGCGGCCGCCCTGCAATTTCAGAATCACCGACGCCGATGGCGCAGCATTGTCGCGGACGAACACCGACGCTTCCGGCATGGCGAGATGCACGCGTGCCTCCGCGACCGCGTCGATCTCCTCGATCGACTTCGCCATCTCAGATTCACGTGCCTGGCGGAGGCGTTCGCCTTCGACAGCGCGCGAAACGCCCATCGGCAACTGGTCGAGGATCGCATAGCCGCCGGGCGCCGCTTTCGGCAGGCCCTGACCCGCGAGCAGCATCTTGGCGCGACTGTAATCGTCCTCGCCGACGGTCAGCGCGCCGGTGCCCTCGTCGATATGGCTCTTGATGTTGGCAGTGGTCAGCGCGGACGTGACCGCAGCCTTGTCCGAATCGGGCAGGCCGCTGAACAGCGTCTTCTGCGTCGGCGTCGACAGGCTCATCCACGCAAGCGCGGCTGCGGCGATCAGGCCGACCATCAGCGCCATCGGCAACGAGCGACGGACCGCAGGCTGCGCGAACGCGCCCTTGATCTGCTGGAGGGGATTGGCGAACCGTTCGGTGCCGCCGGGCGAAGGGATGAGTGCGGTGCTCATGTCAGACCGGCATGCTCATGATATCCTTGTAAGCGGACAGCAGCTTGTTGCGGACCTGCAACGTCGCCTCGAACCCGACCGACGCCTGCTGGCGGGCGAGCATCACTTTCGCGATGTCGACCGTCTCGCCGCGCTCATAGCTTTCGCTGAGCTTGGCGGCCTGGGTCTGGCCCTCGTTGACGCCCTTCAGCGCGGTTTCCATCGTGTCCGCAAAGCTGGTCGGCTTGACCGTCTCGGTCGGCGCGACGTTCCCGGTGGCACCGGCGCGCGAGAGCGCCTGATTGCGTTCGAGTATCTGCGAGCGAAGCGCCATGACGCGGTCGACGCTCATCGCGCCGCCACCGATGCTTGAGATGCCACTCATGCCGAGGCCGCCCAGTTATGGACGCTGCCGATGTCGTCGCCCTGCTCGCGCGCCTTGGCGAGGCGGTAGCGCAGCGTGCGCTCGGAAATGCCAAGGCGTTTCGCGGTCTCGATCCGGCTGCCGTTGCACGCCTTGAGCGTCTCGCGGATTGCGGCGAACTCGCTCATCTGGACGATGTTGCCGAGCGTCTCCGGCTCGGAAGGCACCGCGACGGGCGCGATCGGTGTAACGGAAGCCGTGCGCTGAAACGTCATCGTCACCGGGCGGTCGAACACGATGTGGTTCGTCTCGATCGTATCGCCGCCGCAGAACAGCAGCGCGCGCTGGATCACGTTCTCCAGCTCGCGGACGTTGCCCGGCCAGTCGTGCAGCATCAGCTGCTCGATCGCTGCGTGGCTCGGCCAGGGAATGACGTTGCGGTTGCCGGCATGACGCAGGATCAGCGTCGCGGCGAGCGCGGGGATATCCTGCGGGCGCTCAGCCAGCGACTTGGTCGCGAGCGGGAACACGGCGAGGCGGTAATAGAGATCGGCGCGGAACCGGCCGGCGGCGACTTCGGCGTGGAGATCGCGGTTGGCACACGCGATCACGCGGACGTCGATCGGCTGCGGCACCGAGGCGCCCAGCGGCACGACCTCGCGCTCCTGCAACACGCGGAGCAGTTTTGCCTGCAACTGCAGCGGCATCTCGGCGATCTCGTCCAGCAGGATCGTTCCGCCGTTCGCTGCGCGGAAAAATCCGTCGCCACCCGAGGATGCGCCGGTGAACGCACCCTTCTGGTGACCAAACAGCAGCGCCTCAAGCATCGATTCGGGGAGCGCGGCGCAGTTGATCGCGATGAACGGCTTGTCCTTGCGCGCCGAGCCATTGTGGATGGCGCGGGCGAGAACTTCCTTGCCGGTGCCGGTCGGGCCGTTGATCAGCACCGTGATGTCGGCGGCGGCAACGCGCTCCGCGAGGGCGAGCAGCGCGAGCGATTCGGGATCGGCGGCGGTCGGCATGTCGGCGCCACCGATCAGGGCGCGGGCGAAGCCGTTGCCGACCGCGGTGTCCTCCGCGGCAAAGCTGATCCGCGCCGGCGCACCGTCACGCGATGGCGTCACTTCGCGACCTTCGCAACCGATCACCACGGTGCGGGCAGGGGCGGTGATGCCCTCGCCATCCGCGACCAGGAACAGGTCGTTCGCGCCGGGCTGTGCAGTCTCGAACGAGCCCACGCCGAAGCCCTGCGCACGCAATGACGAAACAAGCGCGTATTTCCGCGAAGTGACTGCAGCCGATGGAAAAATTGAACGCATGGAGTTCCCCCTGAACGATTCGGGGAATGCAGCATTGGTGGTAAACGCGCGGTTAAACCCTGCCGCCCCCGGCAGATTATTTCCGGGCGCGTCTCCGCGGGCACACTGGCGCGCGTTTGCGCACACGAACGCGCGCACGGGCTCTCGTACGGGCGCGTGCGAGGCCCGGCCCCGGCTGCATTTTTTCGCTTAAGTCCGTCCCGAACCGGCCGTTACCCACATTGACGGATCGGCACTTCGCCATGGGGGCGGCGCGGATCGTCGAAGATCACGGAGATTTCGCAATGACTGTCATCGGTACCAACATCTCGGCGCTGCGCGCGACCAACGCTTCGACCAAGGCATCGGGCCTGCTCGCGACCTCGATGGAGCGCCTGTCGACCGGCAAGCGCATCAATTCGGCCAAGGACGACGCCGCCGGCCTCGCCATCTCGTCGTCGATGACGTCGCAGATCAAGGGCATGAACCAGGGCATCCGCAACGCCAACGACGGCATCTCGATGGCGCAGACCGCAGAGGGCGCGCTCGACGAGGTGACGAACAACCTGCAGCGGATGCGCGAGCTGGAAGTGCAGAAGACCAACGGCACCTATTCGTCGAGCGATATCTCGAACATCAAGCTCGAGCAGGATGCGCTGGCCAAGCAGATCACCAACGTTCTCGGCAACACCACCTTCAACGGGGTGAAACTGTTTGACGGCAGCGCTGGCCAGAAGGGTACTGGCCCCAAGGATGCGGTGGTCGGCACTGGCACCACAGGTAGCCCGCAATATCCTGCAGTCGCCGCGTCGAGCGACTACGTCGCTGGCACTGGTAAGGTCTCGATCCAGGCGGGCGCCAATGCGACCGACGCGATTACGCTCGATCTGGGCTCGAATCTCACAGGTGCCAGTGGTGTCGGTGCTGTCGTGACCGGCTCCACGGCCGCTGCATCGTCGTCGACGAGCCTTGCCGATTACGACACGGCCATCGCCAATGTCTCGAACCGTCGTGCCTCGCTCGGCGCCTCGCAGAACCAGCTGCAGTCGGCGGTCAACAACCTGACGTCGAACGCGACCAACCTGTCGGACGCCAAGAGCCGTATCGAAGACACCGATTTCTCGGCTGAAACGACCGCGCTCGCCAAGGCACAGATCCTGAGCCAGGCATCGACCGCGATGCTGAGCCAGGCGAACCAGAGCCAGCAGAGCGTGCTGAAGCTGCTCGGCTAATCCAGCTTTCGGCGCCGGCACCGCCCCCCCCTTGGGTGACGGCGCCGATAGACGTCGCCGCATGCATCATGCGCGTGAGAGCCCCCGGCAGCATCCGCTGTCGGGGGTTTCGTCCGTTCGGCACAGCGCGTTGCCCTGCAAGATACTGTAAACCATAAGAAAAAGCGGCAGAATTTGGCCGGTCGCGCTTAAGTTCGATGCGATAGCGCCGTTACTCCTTATGGCGGCACGGCCCTTCGCCACGGGGGCGGCGGGGATCGCCGAAGATCACTGGAGTTTCACAATGACTGTCATCGGCACGAACGTTTCCGCGCTACGCGCGACCAATGCATCGACCAAGGCTTCGAACCTGCTCGCGACTTCGATGGAGCGCCTGTCGACCGGCAAGCGCATCAATTCGGCCAAGGACGATGCAGCCGGCCTCGCCATTTCGTCGTCGATGACGTCGCAGATCAAGGGTATGAATCAGGGCGTCCGCAACGCGAACGACGGCATCTCGATGGCACAGACCGCCGAAGGCGCGCTCGACGAGGTCAGCAACAACCTGCAGCGCATGCGCGAGCTGGAAGTGCAGAAAAGCAACGGCACTTATTCGACCAGCGACATCGCCAACATCAAGACCGAGCAGGATGCGCTCGCCAAGCAGATCTCGAATGTACTGACCAACACGAGCTTCAATGGCGTAAAGTTGTTCGACGGCAAGGCAGGCGCCGCGACGGCCCCGACCACCGGCGCAGTCGTGAAGATCCAGGCCGGCGCGAACGCCAGCGACTCGATCGATCTCAACCTGGGCACCGATCTGACGCTGGCCGCTACCGCTGGCACGCCGCCGACCGGTGGTGTCGGCTCGGTCGTCGACTCGACGACGCCGAGCGCGGTCGTCGCCAAGGGGTCGCTCGCGGATTACGACACGGCGATCTCGCTCGTCTCGAACCGTCGCGCATCGCTTGGCGCGTCGCAGAACCAGCTGCAGTCGGCGGTCAACAACCTGACCTCGAATGCGACCAACCTGTCGGACGCGAAGAGCCGCATCGAAGATACCGACTTCTCGGCAGAGACCACCGCGCTCGCTAAGGCACAGATCCTGAGCCAGGCATCGACCGCGATGCTGAGCCAGGCGAACCAGAGCCAGCAGAGCGTGCTGAAGCTGCTGGGCTAATCCGGACCGGCACCGGCACCAGCCCCCCGCAGGGTGACGGTGCCGGTCGGACCCGCCTCGCTTCCCTGAAGCGCGAGCGGGAAAGACCCCGGTGGCGCAAGCTGCCGGGGTTTTTGCATGTTTGCGGGCGATCGAGGAAAGGCGTTATCGTGGCCCAATACAGTGCAGCTGGTCTGCACGTGGGGAGCAGGCGTACTTTACCCTCTTCTGCGCGTGCCACCACCGGCGTCGCAGCATAGGCTGGTTGGGAAGAGCGATGACGGCATTGCGCAGAAAGATCGCCCTGGTGATCGGCGGGACGCGCGGCATAGGGCCGCGATCACGCGCCGCCTCGCTGCCGATGGCGCGTCGCTGGCGGTTATCTATCGATCGCGTGCCGAGGATGCACGGCAGTTCGTTCGCGGGATCGAGGACGGTGGAAGCGTGATCGTCTCGGTTCAGGCCGATGTGAGCGATGCCGCCGCGTTGCGCGCTGCGATCGACACGGTGATTGCGCGTTACGGCACGATCGATATCCTGGTGAACGTCGCCGGCATGTCGGAAAACGGCACGCTCGCGAGCTATGCCGACGATGCGTTCGACCGAGTGTTTGCGGTCAACGTGCGCGCACCGTTCATCGCCGCGCAGCGAGTTGCAGCTGCGATGTCTACCGGAGGACGCATCATAACGATCGGCAGCATCGTCGCCGACCGTGCGCCCGGCGAGGGCGTTACGCTCTATGCCGCCAGCAAATCGGCGCTTGCTGGCATGACCCGGGGGCTGGCGCGCGACCTCGGCGCGCGCGGCATAACCGCAAACCTGGTGCAGCCGGGACCGGTCGACACGGAACGCAATCCTGCCGACGGCCCCAATGCAGAGGCGAACAGGGCGCCGCTTGCAATCCGCCGGCACGGCACGCCCGACGAGGTGGCCGGGCTGGTCGCCTATCTCGCATCGGACGAAGCGGGGTTCATCACGGGCGCGGTATATACCATCGACGGCGGCTGGAGCGCGTGAAGGGGCATGCTTTGAAGCTTTGCCCATCAGTCGCTCTATAGCGCTCGGGCGAGTGCCTTCTTCAGTTTCGCATGCGCGGACGCCTTGATCTGGCACACTCGCGCAGAGCCGACGCCGAAGACTTCGCCGATCTCCTCGAGGTTGAGTTCTTCGACGTAATAGAGCTGGATCACCTGCGCCTCGCGTTCGGGGAGCGCGGTGATCGCGGCGATAAGCGCCTCGCGCATGTCGCTGTCGGCGAGTTGCTCGAACGCGTCGGGCGTGTCGTCGGCGAACCAGGGCAGGTCGTCGGCGTACAGCTCGTCGATCGAGTCGAAGCGGATCGAGTCGGCGGTGACGTAGTCGGTTCGGAGTTTCTCGATCGTCACGCCGATATGGTCTGCGATCATGTCTTCTCCGGGAGCTTTGCCCGTGCGGGCGGTTAGCGTCGAGATCGCCTCGGCGTACTGGCGGCGGCGACGCATCGCGCCGCGCGTTGACGTGGCCTGGCGGCGCAGTTCGTCGATCATGCTGCCACGCAAACGCGTGATCAGGTAGGTCTTGAACGGAAGCCCGCGTTCGTCGAAATTCGCGGCGGCCTCGACCAGTGCGACCAGGCCGACCTGGATCAGGTCCTCGACCTCGACGCTGCTGCTCATGCTGCCGTGGACGTGCCACGCGATCCGGCGGACGAGCGGGAGGTGCTGTTTGACAAGCTGGTCCGCGTCGCCGCCGGGGCGTTGGTGCGGGCGGTAGGTGAGGGGTTGGGCATCGGCGAAGGCGCCGCGCATCGGGAGCGCGCTCATGCTGCGAGCGCCTGTTGCCCGAAGTTTCCGGCTTGCGCCGGCTGGGAAGCACCGATGACCGCGACGACTTCGACCGCCTTCTCCTCGGGCACTTCGAAGAACGACATCACCGGAGTGTCGGGCAGGCACGTCCGCACCAGCTTGCGGATCGCGATGCGGATGGTCGGCTGGACGACCAGCGCGAACGGTTTCGCCTCGGCGATCAGCGGTTCGGCGGCGCGTTGCAGCGCCTCGACGATGCGGCGGCCGAGATCGGGTTCGATGACGTGGCGGCGCGATTGATCGGCGCGCATCGCCTGGCCGAGCAGACCTTCCAATTGACCCTCCAACGTCATGACGCGCAGCGGTTCGCGCACGCCGCACAGTTTCTGGATGATGAGCGCGCCGAGTTCGGGACGGATCGTCTCGATGATCTCCTCGGCGTCCTGCGTACGCTGCGCCGCGACCGCGATCGCGCCGGCGATGCGACGGAATTCCTTGAGCGGCACGTTCTCCGCGAGCAGGCCTTTCAGCACCTGCGTCAGCGTCGTGATCGGCAGCGGTGCGAGTGCGGCGACCAGCTGCGCGGCGCGCTCCTTGAGGCCGTCGAGCAGCGCCTGCACTTCGTCCTGGCCGAGCAGGTCGGACGCGTTCTGGCCGAGCAGATGGTTCAGATGCGTCGCTATCACGGTGCCGGGATCGACCACGAGATAACCCGCACCGGTCGCGGCATCGGCGTCGCCCGCGTCGACCCAGGTCGCGTCGAGCCCGAAAGTCGGATCCTTGACCTTCTTGCCGAACAGGTCGCCGAACGCCTGGCCGGTGTCGAGCGCGAGCATCTCGTCGGGCGACACGGTGTCCTCGCCGACGACCACGCCGTTGACGAGAATGCGGTAGACGTATGGCGCGAGGTTGATGTCGTCGCGGACGCGGACCTGCGGCACGACGAAGCCCAGTTCCTTCGACAGCTGCCGACGCACACCGGTGATCCGGCCCATCAGCGGCGACCCGCGCCGCTCGTCGGCGAGCGGGACCAGGCCGTAACCGATGTCGAGATTGACCTGCATCCCGTCGGTGACTTCCTCCCAGCCGATCTTCGACTGGTCGATCGTCTCGACGGGGACGACCATAACGGGGGCGGGGCGGCGCTCGATCTGGCGCAGCTTCCACGCGGCGAACCCGGCGATCGCGGCCGCCGGCAGGATCACCATGTGCGGCATGCCGGGCAGGATGCCGAGCAGCGCGAGGATGACCGCGACCGGCGTCCAGGTGCGGGGCGACCCGAACTGGCCGCCGATCTGGCCGGCGAGATCCTTGTCCGAGGTGACGCGCGTGACGATCGAGGCGGCGGCGATCGACAGCATCAGGCTCGGTAGCTGCGCGACCAGCGCGTCGCCGATCGCGAGCAGGATGTAGTTGTGCGCGGCATCCGCGATCGTCATGCCGTGGCTGACGGGGCCGAGGATCAGGCCGCCGATGATGTTGGCGGCGAGGATCAGCATGGCCGCGACCGCATCGCCCTTCACGAACTTAGACGAGCCATCCATCGAGCCGTAGAAATCGGCTTCGGTCGAGACTTCGACGCGGCGCGCCTTGGCTTCGTCGGGGGTGATGAGGCCCGCGTTGAGGTCGGCGTCGATCGCCATCTGCTTGCCGGGCAAAGCGTCGAGCGTGAAGCGGGCGCTGACTTCGGAGACGCGGCCGGCGCCCTTGGTCACGACGATCATGTTGATGATCATCAGGATCGCGAAGACGAAGATGCCGACGACGTAATCGCCGCCGATCAGGAACGTGCCGAACGCCTCGATCACGTGACCCGCCGCGCTTTCGCCTTCGTGGCCGTGGACCAGCACGATGCGGGTGGAGGCGACGTTGAGGCCGAGGCGGAACAGGGTGGCGAACAGGAGGACGGTCGGGAAGGCGGAGAAGTCGAGCGGTTTCTGCGCGTTCAAGGCGACCATCAGCACGGCCAGGCTGATCGCGATGTTCGCCACGAAGAAGATGTCGAGCATGAACGCCGGGATCGGCACGACCATGACGAGCACGAGCAGCAGGATCGCGAGCGGCAGGACCGAAGCGCGGGCGTTGGAGAGAATGCGGTTCATCGCTTAGCCGCCCAACCGTGCGAGCATCATGTACGCGAGCCGCGCGGTATCGGGCGTCGGGCGCAGGATGTTGGCGGCGGCCTGCGTCGTCTTGCCGGTGAACCTGCCCATCGCGGTAGTCGCCCAGGCGAGCGCGTCGTCCGCGCTTTCGTTGTTGCCGGTGATGACCGTGCTACCGTTCATGTCGAGCGCCTGCGCGGCGTAGTTGGCGGGCGTTGCGGTCGCGCTTGCCCCGGCGGCGGCACCGCCGAGCTTGTCGGCGAACCGGTCGTAGATCGCCGACAGCGTGCGCGGCTGGTTGTTCGAATCGTAGAAGACGTTGTGGTTCGCGCGCGCCGCGGCGGGGAAGAGCGCGGCGCCGCTCGCCTGCGGATTGGCCTGCATCGTCTTGAGGAACTTGGTCGCGCCGCCGAGCCCCATGAAGTGCGCCATATACAGGTCGGTGCCCGAGGCCGGCCGGTTCAGCGTGCCTTCGAGCGAGGCCTTGTTGTCCGACGCGTATTCGGCGGCCATCAGCGACGCGGCATTGGGATCGTTGCGCAGCGCGAGGATCGCCGCCTTGGTGCCGGCATCGCCGACCGAGAGGCGGCCGCTCGACGACTGGCCGATGCTGTTCGCGGCCCACGCCATGCCGTGCTCCGCGCCGTGCTTCTTGACGACCGACAGCCAGCTCTGTTCGATGAACTGATAGAGGCCGGATGCGCTCGACGTGCCGGCCTTGGCATTGGCGTTGAGCCCGCTCTCGAGCTTCGCCTGGCCCAGCAGATAGTCGAAATCCACGCCCGTCTTGCTGCTCGCAAGCGCGATCGCGGACTGGATCCGGCCGGTAGTGATAGGATTGACGGTCATGCCCGTGTGCGGTGCCCCTGGTTCAGGGGATGCTGAGCAAGGGTCGTGCCAGTTTCCGGTATTTGTTTCCCGTAGCGCCGTCATCCTGACGAAAGTCAGGATCCAGAGCCATGTGGCGCCGCCCCTTTTACCCTGGATCCTGACTTTCGTCAGGATGACGGAGATGGGAAGTGTAAGCGCGCTACTTAAGCGTACGCGGCGCGCAGGCCCGGCCGATACCCGGCAACGGCACCGTCGCCGGTCAGGGTTTGCAGGCGGCGGCGAACATTTGCCGCCATCAAGTTGGTGTAGATCCGGCACGTCTCGTTGAGCCGGTTCGCCTCGTCGGCCAGCTCGCGGATCTCGGTGCCCGCAGGCCCGGTGCCGAGCAGCGCGACCTGTTCGATCCCGGCGAGCTTGTCCGCGGTCGCACGCTCCAGGCTGGCGACGTCGTTCGACTTCAGCGCGGCGATCTCGGCGTGGAGCGCGTCGATCACGCGGATCAGGGCATCACGCCGTTTCATTCGAATTCCAGTCCAGGCGAAGCGCCATCAGGCGATCGGCGATGGTCGCGGGGAGGATCGGGAAGGTGCCCGTCGCGATCGCCTTCTTGATCGCGGCGACGCGGCTCGCATCGATCGGCGGCGAGGCGGCCATCGACTTGGCGAGCGCGATCGATTCCGGCTCCACCGACGTCTGCCTGGGCAGAGCCGGCGTCTGAACGACCGTCGTCGGTGCTGCCGCGGCGATGCGCGCGACGGAGCGATCTCCTGCTACTGACGGCTTCGCGCCGATCGAGTCCACCATGTCCGCATCCTCTGGTTTGCGCTGACATCAGGAGAAACGGCCGCACCGGCAAAACCTTTAGCAAAATTAATCTGTTCGTCTGAAATTAGTTCGATCAGGCTTAGTTCGACCAGCCGGGCAGCGTCGCGCGACCGGCGTCGACCGCGATCGCCTGGACCGGGGTGCGGGTGTCGTCGACCTTGACCATGAAGTGCCCGCCGGGCGCGGCATCGCCCATCGCGACGCCTTCGCGGCTGATCGAGAAGCCTTCGGTGCCGGCCTCGATGACGATCGGATCGCCGCGCTTGATGACGGGTGGGGCCTTCGCGGCGGGGGCGAACGAGGCGGCGATTGCGGCAGGCGCACTGGCCGGGCGGATGACGGGCACGAAGATCCGCCACGCCGGCCCCGCGCACGACACGACGACCGCGTCATGCTGTTCGGAGCGCCACGACAGCGACACCGTCGAGCAGGTCGCGAGCCGCAACCGCGCATCGACCGGCGTGCGCGCGCCGCCCTCGGCGCCGGTCGGGCGACCGGTGAACGCGGCGACCGAGGCGTCGAGCGCGGCGGTATCCTGGAAGCTTGCGGCCATGAGCAGGAACGGGATGATCATTGAGCGGTCCTTGGGGCTTCGCCGACAAAGGCGACGGAGACGATGGCGGCACGGCGGCCGGGCTTGGTGGCGGTGACAATCGCGACGCGAGACGGTGCAACCGCGGCGAGCGCGGCGGCGACGGTGCGCGCGCGGTCGGCGGCGAGAATCGCGGCGCTGCCGGTGACGCGGTCGATATCGGCGGCCGTCCCGTCGGTCGATCCGGTGACGGTGAGCATGACGCGGGGATCGCGCGCCGCCTCGCGCGCCCAGGCGACGAGCGCGCCCGGCGTGGTCGGCAGGATCGCCGATCCGGGTGCAAAATCGAGGATGCCGGCCGCGGCGACGGGCATCGGCGTCGGCTCGGTGTCGTTCGCGCCGAAGCCTTCGCGGATACCCTTGGCCAGATCCTTGCCGCCGATATGCTGCGTGGCTTGCAGGAGCACGAGGAAGCCGACCAGCAGCAAGGCGAGGTCGGCGAGCGTGATCAGCCAGAGCGGCTTGCCGGTTGGCGCGTCGGGATATTCGTTGGCGTTCATGCGACAGTGGCCAGCGTCGGCGGCGAACTGGGCGCGACATAGCCGCGCGGCGTCTCGCGTTCGGCAAGCGCTACCAGTGGCGCTTCAATCCGTGCCCGCTCGAACGCCTCGTTACGCCCTTGCGCGCGGAGGCGGTTGGCGATCGGCATGAAGAGCAAATTGGCAAACAGCGCGCCGTACAGCGTGGCGAGCAGCGCGACCGCCATCGCGCCGCCGATCGCGCCGGGATCGCTCATCGTCGCGAACATCTGCGCCAGGCCGATCAGCGTGCCGACCATGCCCATCGCCGGCGCGACCTCGGCGGCGCCGGCCCAGACGTCGGCGGCGGCGACGTGGCGCTCGATGCGGGCGCGGCGGCGATGTTGGACAAGCGTCGCGACGTCGGTCGCGGAGGCGCCGTCGACGATCGCGGCGATCCCCGCGGCGACGTCGGCGTCGGTGATGACCGAGCGATCGAGCGCCATCACGCCGTGGCGCTTGGCGATGCGGGCGAGGGCGGTGATCTGGAGAAGGAGAGGCTCGGCATCGAACCGGCCGCGGCCGAGCGTGGTCACGGCGGCGAGTGCTCGGCCGAGGTCGCGGAGGGGGGTGCGGAGGACGACGGCGAGCGTCGTCCCGCCACCGACGATGGCGAGTGCTGCGGGGTCGAGGAGTTGGGCGAGCGTGATCATGTGCGTGGGATGATGCAAGGGGTGTGCCGGATTGGCGTAATTTTCTGTTCCCCTCCCTCGTGAAGGGAGGGGCTAGGGGTGGGTGGGCTCGTTACAGGCCGCGGAGTTCGCCAAGTAGCCCACCCTTCTTCCCCCCTCCCTTCACGAGGGAGGGGGGAAGAAGGGTGATGCCGGTGGCCACTCAACCGCCACCCCGGCGAAGGCCGGGGCCCAGTTGGGGGACGTGGCTAACTGAGGGGGCGCTTCGTTACTGTGACCTCTCCAATTGGGCCCCGGCCTTCGCCGGGGTGGTGGCAGTGGGTGAGCAGCAGCACCCGCTTCCTTGTTCTCCCGCGAAGGCGGGAGCCCAGACTGGGTCCCCGCCTTCGCGGGGAAACATAGTGAGGCAGGAGGCAGTGGTTCGGTTGCCGCCCCAAACACGCCAACCGGCAACCTCTTTGCCGCCCACCCCTGCAACACCGGCAACCTCTTGCCGCTCACCTTGCCGCCAGCCCGCCACCGCCCGGCAAACCACCATCCCCCACCCTCGCCACCAAAACTGGCACGCCCATTGCTTGTGTCCGGTTGCGCAATGATGCGCCAGGAGACGGGCTTGTGTCAGGCGACACGCTTTTCGGAGTTCACGGGGCGGCACTCGAGGTGCGGTCGCAGCGCATGGGTGTGCTGGCGTCGAACATCGCCAACGCCTCGACGCCCGGCTTCAAGGCGCGCGACATCGATTTCCAGTCCGCGCTCGCCTCGGTCGAGAACGACGGCAGCACCAATGCGGCCACGAAATACCGCATCCCGACGCAGACCTCGATGGACGGCAACACCGTCGAGCTGAGCCAGGAGCAGACCGCCTTCGCCGAGAACGCCGTCCAGTATCAGACGACGCTGTCGTTCCTGAACGGGCGGATCGGCCAGATCACCCGCGCGCTGAAGGGGGAGTAAGCCGTGTCCAACCAGCCCATGACGATCTTCCAGGTCGCCGGCCGCGCAATGTCCGCGCAGCTCGTCCGGATGAACACGACGGCGTCGAACCTCGCCAATGCCGGTGGCACCACCGGCTCCGCGGAGACCGCGTACAAGACGATGAAGCCGGTGTTCCGCACCAGCTTCGACGCCGCCAGCGGTATGTCGACGGTCGACGTCGAGCGCGTCGTCACCGCCGGTGAAGCGCCGACCAAGCGCTACGACCCCGACAATCCGATGGCCGACAAGGATGGCAACATCTTCGAGGCGGCGGTCGATGAAACCCGCGAGATGGTCGACATGATGGAGACCGCCCGCAGCTACCAGAACAACATCGAGGTGATGAACACGGCCAAGTCGCTCATCATCGATACCCTCAAGCTAGGCCGCTGATCATGGCAACATCGTTCGATACCACGCTGTCCAACCTCGGCATCACGCGCACTTCGACCGCCGCGGCGACCACAACGACCAAGTCGTCGACGTCGCTCGGCCAGTCCGACTTCCTGAAGCTGATGACCGCGCAGATGCAGAACCAGGACCCGTTCAATCCGGTCGACAACACCCAGATGGTCGCGCAGATGGCGCAGATCTCGACCACCTCGGGCATCTCCGAGATGAACACGACGATGAAGGCGATCGCCGACAAGCTGGGCGTCACCAGCACTGGCGAGGCGCTCGGCTATGTCGGTAAGACCGTCCTGACCCCGGGCAGCACCGCCTATGGTCGCGCAGCCGGCGGCATCGCCGGTTCGGTCGAGCTCGCCGGCGCCGCGACCGACGTCAACGTCACGATCAGTGATGCGAACGGTGCGGTCTTGAAGACCATGTCGCTCGGCAAGCAGGCCAAGGGCACGATCGGCTATGACTGGGACGGCAGGGACGCCGCCGGTGCGGACGCCGGCAACGGCCCGTTCACGGTTCAGGTCGCCGCGCAGAACGCCGGCACCACGGTCGGCGCGACCGGCCTGGTCTGGTCCCCCGTCCAGTCGGTGTCGACCACCACCGGCGCCGCCATCCTCACGCTTCCCGGCCTCGGCGAGATCCCCGCCAGCGCCGTCCGCCAGATCGGCTGAACCCAGAGTTTCCAGGAGCTAAATCGCCATGTCCTTCTATACTTCGCTCTCGGGTCTTCAGGCCTCGCAAGCCGAGATGTCGACGATCTCGCACAATCTCGCGAACGTCGCGACCAACGGCTTCAAGAAGAGTCGCACCGAATTCGCCGACGTGATCGCGTCGAGCGTGTCGGTCGCGCCGTCGCAGCAGATCGGCTCGGGCGCGATCGTCCAGGCCAATCGCCAGCAGTTCGCGCAAGGCAGCCTGATCCAGACCTCGAACAGCCTCGATCTCGCGGTGTCGGGCGACGGCTTCTTCGCGGTCAAGCCGAGCATCGAATCCGCCTCGATCAACTATACGCGCAACGGCGGCTTCCTGGTCGACTCGAACCGCTATGTCGTCGACTCGCAGGGCTCGCATCTGCAGGTGTTCCCGGTCGACGGCTCGGGCGCGGTGGTCGCGACCGGCTCCGATTCCGCGGTCAGCCTGCGCCTGCCGGAGACGAGCGGGACGCCGGTGCCGACTTCGGCGGTTACGATGACCCTCAACCTCAACGCCAATTCGGCGCTGCCGACGACGGCAACGTTCGACCGGTTCGATCCGTCGAGCTACAACCAGTCCGCGCAGACCACGGTGTACGATGCCAGTGGCAACGCGATGACGCTGACTAACTATTTCAAGCGCACCTCGGCGCCGACGACCACCAACGCGAACAGCACCTGGGAAGTCCACAGCTTCGTCGGCGACAAGGAGCTGACGACGAACGGCACCGCCGGGACGGCGATGACGTTCGACCCGACCGGCAAGATGACCGCGCCGACCGCCGCGATCAAGTTCGACCAGTTCACCACCGCGAACTCGACCGATCCGCAGGCGATCGCCTTCACCTTCGGCAGCGGCACGACGCAGCTGTCGAGCGCGTTCAACGTCGCCTCGCGGACGCAGGACGGCAAGGCGGTCGGCCAGATCCAGGGTGTGACGGTCGACGAGAAGGGCCTCGTCAATGCGAGCTTCTCGAACGGCGACACGCAAGTGCTGGGGCAAGTGATGCTGGCGAACTTCTCGAACCCCGAAGGCCTGCGACAGCTCGGCAGCAGCTATTGGCAGTCGACGGGCATTTCCGGCTCGGCGAAGCTCGGTTCGGCCGACACCAACGGCTTCGGCAAGCTGATGTCGGGGACGATCGAGGGATCGAACGTCGACATCACCGAGGAGCTGGTCAACCTGATCGCGGCACAGCGCAACTTCCAGGCGAACTCGAAGGCCTTGGATACCGCCAACCAGATCTCCGAAACCATCTTCAACATCCGCAGCTAAGCAAGAGCGAGCAGGGGATTCTGAATGGACAAGCTGGTCTACACCGCGGCGACAGGCCTGCGCGCGCACATGGCGGCGCAGGCGGCGATCGCCAACAACATGGCGAACGCGTCGACCACCGGCTTCCGCGCCGATCGCGTGGTGTTCGACCGGCTCAACCTGAAGGGCGACGGCTCGACGATCGAGGCGCGCGCGCCGACCTCGGAAGAGGTGACCGACGCCGATCGATCGCCCGGCGCGATCCAGTTGACCGGGCGTCCGCTCGACGTCGCGATCACCGGCACCACTGCGTGGCTGGCGGTGCAGGCGTCGGACGGATCGGAGGCGTACACCCGCCGCGGTGACCTGGAGGTCGCGCCATCGGGCGTGCTGCAGACCGGCGACGGGCATCCGGTGATCGGTTCGGGGGGGCCGATCACCCTGCCGCCCTACCAGTCGCTGACGATCTCGGCCGACGGGACGATCTCGATCGTGCCGCAGGGTGGCGATGCGAAGGATACGCAGGTGATCGACAAGCTCAAGCTCGCCGACACCAAGGGGTCGGACACGGTCAAGGGCCTCGACAACCTTCTGCGCGTGCGCGGCGGCGGGGCGCTGCCCGAGGACATGGACGCCAAGGTTCAGGGCGGCGCGATCGAGGGATCGAACGTCAACATGACGCAGGCGCTGGTCGACATGATCGAGAACCAGCGCAGCTACGAAGTCCAGGCCAACATGATGAAATCCGCCAAGGAAATCGACGAGAGCGGTGCATCGCTGATGCGCCTGCCGAGCTAGAAGGAACAGACGAATGTCATCCGCAGCCATGCATATCGCGCGCACCGGGCTCGACGCCCAGGACATGCGCATGCGCGTCATCTCGAACAATCTCGCCAACGTGAACACCACGGGCTTCAAGAAGGACCGTGCGGCGTTCGAGACGCTCGCCTACCAGACCGTCACGACGCCCGGCACGCAGAGCACCGCCGAGACCAAATACGCGACCGGGCTCAACCTCGGCACCGGCGTCCGTATCCAGGGCACCGCGCGGATCGACACGCAGGGCGCGATGCAGACGACCGGCAACAGCCTCGACCTCGCGCTCGACGGCGACGGCTATTTCCAGGTGCAGATGCCCGGCGGCACGCTCGGCTACACCCGCGCCGGCAATTTCTCGCGCTCCGCCGAAGGCCTGCTGGTCACCAGCGAAGGCTATCAGGTGCAGCCCGGCATCACCGTGCCCGAGGGGACGACGGGGATCACGATCGGCCGCGACGGCACCGTGTCGGCGATGGTCCCCGGCCAGACCGAGGCGTCGCAGATCGGCCAGATCCAGGTCGCCAGCTTCCCGAACGGGGCAGGGCTCCAGGCGACCGGCGACAATTACCTCGTCGAGACTGCGGCCAGCGGCGCGGCGAACGTCGGCGTCGCCGGCCAGGACGGGCGCGGCGGCATCAAGCAGGGCATGCTCGAGGCGTCGAACGTCAACGTCGTCGAGGAACTGGTCGACATGATCGAGACGCAGCGCGCGTACGAGGTCAATTCGAAGATGATCTCGGCGACCGACGACATGCTCAAATACGTCAACCAGAACCTGTGATGCGTAACGCCCCTATCGCCGCGCTCGTCGGCACGCTTCTCATCGCCGGGCTCGGCGCGTCCCCAGTGGATGCCAGCCTGTTCGGCAAGAAGGCGCCGCCCGAGGATTTCTCGGTCGCGCGGCCCTTGCCGGTCCAGCCGGTGCCGGTCGTCGCGACGGGCTCGATCTTCCAGGCGCAGGACGGCTATGCCGCGCTGTACGAAGGCTGGCGCGCGCGTAAAGTCGGCGATCCGCTGACGATCGTGCTGGTCGAGCGCACCGCCGCGTCGAAGTCGTCGGGGTCGAAACTCGACAGCAATGGCTCGGGCAGCATCACGCCGCCGACCACCGGCTTCCTCAACCTGTTCAACAAGAGCGACGCGACGCTCAGCGGCGGGCGTAGTTTCAACGGCACAGGCGCGGCCGACCAGACCAACTCGCTGTCGGGTGAAGTCAGCGTCACGGTGGCGCAAGTCTATCCCAACGGGACGATGCTGGTGCAGGGCCAGAAGCGCGTCACGCTCAACCGCGGCGACGAGTTCCTCAAGATCAAGGGCCTGGTCCGCACCGCCGACGTCGACGCGAACAACCGCGTGCTGTCGACGCGGGTCGCCGACGCGCAGATCTCGTACACCGGCAAGGGCGACGTCGCCCGCGCCGGCCGCCAGGGGTGGCTCAGCCGCTTCTTCTCCGTCGTCAGCCCGTTCTGATGGTCCGGCGTGCCCTAACCCTTCCCACCCGGCAAGCGCCGGCCGGGCCCCTTCCCTCTCCCCTCAGGGGAGAGGGAGAGACGCCGAAGGCGGCGAAGGGTGAGGGCACGCGTTCCGGCTTGAGGTTTCCCATGATCCGCTTTCTCTTAGCTATCCTCGCCGGTTGCCTGATCGCCGCGCCGGCCTCGGCCGACCGGATCAAGGACCTCGGCGGGTTCCAGGGTATCCGTTCGAACCAGCTGACCGGCTACGGCATCGTCGTCGGCCTGCCCGGCACCGGCGACGACAATCTCGAATACACCGTGCAGTCGTTGAAGGCCGTCGCATCGCGCTTCGGCCTGCAACTGCCGCCGTCCGCGAACCCCGGCATGAAAAACGCGGCGGTGGTGATGATCACCGCCGAACTGCCGCCGTTCGCCAAGCCCGGCCAGCGCCTCGACATCACCGTCGCCTCGATGGGCAAGGCCAAGTCGCTCCGCGGCGGCAGCCTGATCATGACGCCGCTGCTCGGTGCGGATAACCAGATCTACGCGATGGCACAGGGCAACCTGGCGGTCGGCGGGCTGGGTGCAGAGGGCGCGGATGGGTCGAAGATCGTCGTCAACGTGCCCTCGACCGGGCGCATTCCCGAGGGTGCGACCGTCGAACGCGCGGTCGCCACTGGGTTCGACAGCGCGCCGACTCTCACCTTTAATCTCGCGCGCGCCGATTTCACCACCGCGCAGAACGTCGCCGGTGCGATCAACTCGAAGCTTGGCTTCGGCAGCGCGCAGGCGATCGACGCGGTCTCCGTCGCGGTGCGTGCACCGATCGGTGCCGACATCCGCGCGACGCTGATGTCGACGATCGAGAATCTCGACGTCGTCTCTGCCGAACCATCCGCCAAGGTGATCGTCAACGCGCGCACCGGCACCGTCGTCATCAATTCGGCGGTCCGCGTGGGGCCTGCGGCGATCACGCACGGCAAGATGACGGTGCGGATCGACGAGAAGCCGCAGGTCAGCCAGCCCGCGCCGTTCAGCCAGGGCCAGACCGCGATCACGCCGAACAGCCGCGTCGCGGTCGAGGAGGAGCGTCGCCCGATGTTCCTGCTGAACCCCGGCCCCAAGCTCGCCGACATCGTCAAGGCGGTCAACGCGATCGGCGCTTCGCCGGCCGATCTGGTCGCGATCCTCGAGGCGCTGAAGGAAGCCGGCGCGCTCAAGGCCGAGTTGATCGTCCTGTGAGCCCGCTCAACGCACCCGCAGCCGCGCCCACGACCGGGATCTCGACCGACACGAGCCGCCTCAAGTCGAAGGACAATCTCGACAAGGCGGGGGAGAAGTTCGAGGCGGTCTTTACCGGCATGATGCTGAAGAGCATGCGCCAGGCGAAACTCGCCGATCCGCTGTTCGATTCGAAGGCGATCGACACCTTCACCGACATGCAGGACGGGCTGATCGCGAAGTCGATGGCCGAGCACACGCCGCTCGGCATCGGCAAGGCGATGACCGATTTTCTCGCCAAGTCTCAATCCGATCTTAACCAGGGCGCGGCAGACTCGCCGCCATGAGCGATCTCCTCTCGATCGGCGCCTCGGGCGTGCGCGCGTACCAGACCGCGCTGTCCACGGTGTCGGAGAACATCGCGAACACCGGCAATGCGGGCTATACCCGGCGGACGACCACGCTTTCCGAAGTGTCGTCGGTCAATGGCGGGCTGAACGCGCAAAAGTCGGTCAGCAGCAACGGCGTCACGGTCACGGGGATCGGCCGCAGCGCCGATGCATACCGGTCGCAGGCGGTCCGCTCGGCCGGCACCGATCTCGCCAAGACCGAGGCCGGCGTCACCTGGATGAACCGGATCGAGACGGCGCTGGGCAACAACCAGCTCGGCGACCGGCTCACCAGCTTCTTCACGTCCGCGCAGAAGCTCGCCGCCGATCCGACCTCGGAGCCGGCGCGTGCGGTGATGCTCGAATCGGCCGGCACGGCGGCGGCGGCGTTCAGCGCGACCGGCGCGGCGCTCGATACAGCGGCGGCCGATCTCGATTCGACCGCATCGCAGGCGGTGCAGTCGCTCAATGCGCTCGGCACTGCGCTTGCCAAGATCAACGACGGCATCGCGCGCACCGCGCCGGGCTCGTCGACAGCGGCGCAACTCGCCGACCAGCGCGACCAGATGCTCGAGCAGATGAGCACGATCACCGACATCACCACGTCGTTCGACGATCTCGGGCGTACGACAGTCCGGCTCGGTGGCGCGGCGGGCTCGGTCTTCGTCGCGGGCGGCGAGAGCGCGCAAGCGTCCTATGCGCGCAACGACGAGGGCGCGGTCCAGTTCGCGGTGACGCGCGGCAACGTCACGTCTGCGCTGTCGCCAACCGGCGGCGCGCTTGCCGGGTTCGCGGAAGGCGCACAGCGGATCGCCGCGGCGCGTGGGTCGCTCAATGCGATCGCCACCGACTTCACGAGCAAGATCAACGCGGTGCAGGCGCAGGGTCGCGACCTCGACGGCAATGCGGGGGCTCCGATGTTCGCCACCGGTGGCACGCCGACCGACCTCTCGGTTTCACTCGCCGACGGACGCGGGATCGCTGCGGCGAGCGCCACCGGCGGCAAGCGCGATGCGTCCAATCTCTCCGTGTTGCAGGTAGCCCGCTCCAGCGGTGGCTTCGAAACGCGCACCACGACGCTGATCGCCGGCAACGCCGCCGCGCTCGAACAGCGCAAGGTGGTCGCCGATGCGCAGACCGCGATCCGCGACGGTGCGGTCAGCGCGCTCGCATCCGCGTCGGGCGTCGATCTCGATAGCGAAGCGGTCGACCTGCTCCGCTTCCAGCAGGCCTATCAGGCGTCGAGCCGCGTGATCCAGACCGCGCGCGACACGCTCCAGACCATCTTCGATCTACGGTAACGCCCATGCAGATCGCGACCCGCCTCTTCTACGACCGCGCTTCGGCGTCGATGACTTCGCTCGGCGCTAAGGCGGAGTCGTTGCAGAACCAGATCTCGACCGGGACCAAGCTGTCGGCGCCGTCGTCGGACAGCGCCGCGTATCAGCGGCTTGCCGGGATCAAGCGCGATGCCGTCGACGACAAGGCCTATGCCGCCAATCTCGGCACCGCCGAATCGGTGTTGAAGCAGGGCGACACCAGCCTCTCCGCGATCACCGACCAGCTCCAGAGCGCGACCGAGCTGGTGACGCAGGCGAAGACCGGCACGCTGAACGCGGCGAACCGCAAGGCGATCGGCGAGCAGATCGCCGGCCTCGTCGCGACGTTGACCAACCTCGCCAACGCCAAAGACGCCCGCGGGCAGGCGCTTTTTGGCGGCGCCGACGGTGCGCCTGCAGTCGCTGCGGGCGGCAGCTACGCGCTCGCCTCGAAGCCGGTATCGGGCATCCCGATCGGCGACGGCCAGACCGTCCAGGCAAACGAAACCGCCGCGCGCATCTTCACCGTTGGCGGCAAGGCCAAGCCCGATGGCAGCATCGAGGGCGGCACCAATACGCTCGCCATGCTCTCGGCGATCGCGACCGCGCTGCAATCAGACGATTTCAAGGCGAGTTCGCTCGATACGTCGCTCGCCGACATCGGCGCCGCGTCGGACCAGGTGTCGACGGTGCAGGCCTCGCTCGGCGCGCGTGCCGCGCGCGTCGATATGGAGGCATCGCGGCTGACCGATGTCGCGGCGGACCGCGAGGCGACCCGGTCGGGGCTGGAAGATACCGACATCACCACGACGGTGGTCGAGTTGCAGAAGACGATGACGATCCTGTCGGCGACGCAGGCGAGCTTCTCGAAGCTCTCGGCGCTGTCGCTGTTCGATTATCTGCGCTGATCCGAATTTAATCGCGCGCGACGTCGTCTTGGTAACCGGTTGGCTACCAAAGGCGGTTAATTCTGTGGCGACGCAAGTGCCGCTGTCGGCCCTGGGGGAATTTCGAACACCATGTTTCCGGTCATCGGCATCGTCGTCCTGCTCGTCATGGTGTTTGGCGGATTCGCGTTCACCGGCGGCGCGCTCGGCCCCGTCATGGAGGCGATCCCGCACGAGATGCTGATCATCGGCGGTGCCGCGGCCGGCGCGCTGATCATCGGCAATTCGGGCAAGGAGCTGAAGGGCCTCGGCGCTGGCCTGGGGAAGGTCTTCAAGGGTCCGAAGTACAAGAAGCAGGATTATCTCGATGTCATCTTCCTCGTCAGCAAGCTGATGAAGATGCTGCGGATGGATGGGCCGATCGCGCTCGAGCCGCATGTCGAGGATCCGCAGTCCTCCGCCGTGTTCGCGGAATACCCGAAGCTTCTGAAGGACAAGGCGCTCGTCAACCTGATCGCCGATACGCTGCGCCTGGTGGTGGTGTCGTCGGGGACGCTCGACGTGCACGCGGTCGAGGAGGTGATGGACCACTCGATCAAGACGCATCATCACGAGGAGGAGGCCGCGCACGGCACGCTCGCCAGCCTCGCCGATGCGCTGCCGGCGCTCGGCATCGTCGCGGCGGTGCTCGGCGTGGTGAAGACGATGGGCTCGATCGACAAGCCACCGTCGATCCTCGGCGCGATGATCGGCTCGGCGCTGGTCGGCACGTTCATGGGCGTGCTGCTCGCCTACGGTATCGTCGCGCCGCTCGCGAATCGGTTGAAGCAGGTGCTCGATGCCGACGCGTCGATCTACGACGTCGTGAAGCAGATCATCATCGCCTCGCTGCACGGCCATCCGCAGCCGCTGGTCATCGAGGCCGCACGCTCGGGCATCGCGCACAAGAACCAGCCGGGCTTCGCCGAAGTCTTCGACGGGCTGAGGGGCAAGTAATCCGGTGGCCGCGCGTGCGCCTCATGGGACGAACCAGCCGCCCAAGGTCATCGTCAAGAAGATCTATATCGAGGGGCATGGCGGCCATCACGGCGGCGCGTGGAAAGTCGCCTATGCCGATTTCGTGACCGCGATGATGGCGTTCTTCCTGTTGCTGTGGATCGTCGGTGCGACCACCGAGAAACAGCGCAAGGGCATCGCCGATTACTTCGCGCCGACCATTCTCAACACGCGGTCGCTAGGGATCGGCGGCGGAGGGCTCTTCGGTGGCGAATCGATCCTCGACAAGAATCGCATCGGGCCGAAGCCAGGACAGACCAGCATGGCGCAGCTTGCGATCCCCGATGCGGGGCTCGGTGGGCCATCGGCGGGGACGGGGCCCAAGGGTTCGCTGAAAAGCCGCGATGCGCTGACCAAGGAAGACCAGAAAAACTTCCAGGCGCTGCGTCGGCGCGTGCTCGGCGAGATGTCGGGCAATGCGAAACTGTCGCGCCTGCAAAACCATGTCCGCTTCGTGCCGACCCAAGACGGCATGCGGATCGATCTGGTCGACGACGCGGACTATTCGATGTTCGCGCTCGGCACGACCGCGCTCGATCCGGAAGCGTCGGCGTTGATCGGCATGATCGCAGGCTCGGTGCAGGGCATGCAGAACCCGATCATGATCCGCGGCCATACCGACAGCGTGCCGTATGGCGACCCGCGCGCGATGAACAACTGGATGCTCTCGTCAGGCCGCGCCGAGGCAACGCGGCGGCGGCTGTTGTCGGGTGGTACGCCCGAGCAACGGTTCGAGCGGATCGAAGGCGTCGCCGACCGCGAACCGCTGATCGTGAAAGACCCTGCCGACCCGCGCAATCGCCGCGTTGCGATCACGTTGCTCTACAGGCGAGGGATCTTCGCCAAGTAACGCGCCGCGTTCCCACGGTAGGCGCAACAAAAAAGGACCGGTGCCGCGAGGCGCCGGTCCTTTTTGTCGTCACTGGCTGCGTCGCTTATTCGGCGGCGGCGGCAGTGTCCGTCTTGCGCTTGCGTGTCGTCGTCTGCTGGGCAGGCGCCGATTCGGTCTTGCGCGGGCCGGGCTTGCGTCCGAGGCCGATCTTCTTCGCCATCGCACGACGGCTCTCCGAGTAGTTCTCGGCGACCATCGGGTAATCGGGCTTCAGGCCGTAGCGTTCGCGGTACTCGGCCGGCGTCATGCCGTGCGTCGCGAGGTGACGGCGCAAGGTCTTGTACGACTTGCCGTCGATCATCGAGATGATGTGATCCTTCGACGCGAGCGATTTGCGTGCCGTTACGGCAGGCGTGTGTTCCGCGGCAGCTTCGACCGGAGCAGCTTCGATCGTGGTGCCGAGCAACGTCGCGACGGTCTCATGCATCTTGCCGAGAAACGCGGGAACGTCATCAGCCGAACTCCGGGTATTCGGGTTGCCGAGCCATGCGATCGTCAATTCTGTTGCCAGCTCGACGGCATTCAGGTCGGTGGTATCTTCGGCCATAGTATACTCCATTGTCTGCGGACGCCGTAACGGCGTGCGACATTGGGTTCAACCATCCAGATACGTTTTCAGCACATTAAATTGTAAAAATCGACATTGGAAGCGCGAACGGTTGAAGATCGGTTCACTTTGGCTGCTCGCAATTCAAGTTTCCGAGCATGAACAAAGCAAGCACAGTGAAGATATCATCGGGCGCTGACGGCTGGACGCCTGTCGTCGCGGCGGATAGAACTCGGGTGACGGTCGCGTGCGTATCGTCGGCCGCGTCGATAGCTATCGCGCAACCTGTTCGGCACGTGTCGTAGCTGCGATGCATCCTATCGAGAGAGTTTCCGCATGCTTTCAGGTCCCGACGGCGCGAACCGATCCGAACGCGCGAACCGATCCTCCGGCATGGGCGGGACCGCGAAGGCGCTGTCGAAGGCGGACGCCTATTCGGGCAGCGACTGGCTCGCCAAGCTCGGCAAGGGCAATGCGGACGACGACGCGCCGATGCTGAGAAGCGTCGGCGATCGCCTGATGCCGCTGCGGATCGCGATCATCGCGCTGATTTCCCTGGTGATGCTCGGTCCGATCATGACCAATGTCGAGGGCGGCAATGGCGGCGACGGGAGCGCCATACGACAGATCGGCTATCTCGCGATCCTGGCCGGCACGATCTTCGCGATCCGCCCCTCGGCGAGTCCGAAGTCGCTGGTCGCGTTCACCTGGCCGATGCTGCTGGCACTCGCATGGTGCTGGATCAGCGTATCCTGGGCGCTCGACCCGGGCACCGCATTCCGCCGTGTATTCCTGACGACGCTGGTCGCGTGGATGGTGTTCAGTCTCGTCCGGCACGGCGGCTATCAACTGAACGTCGACCTGCTTCGCTATTCGCTGCTCGCCGCGATCCTGATCTCGTATCTCGTGGTCGTGCTGGATCCGATGGTAGGCATTCATCTTGCGGGCGAAGAGCAGGCGATGGCGCTGATCGGCAACTGGCGCGGCTTTCTCGGCCACAAGAACTTCGCCGGCGCGGTGTGTGCGTTGTGCATCATCATGTTCCTGTTCGATGCGAAGCGGATCCGACCGACGATCCGCATCTTCGCGATCCTGGTGGCGGGATATTTCCTGTTCCGGTCGCAGTCGAAGACGTCGGGCGGCATGGTGGTGCTCGCCTCGGTCGGCGGCATCGTCTTCGAGACGGTCAGCATCCGCCTGCGTCGCTACATCATCCCGATCCTGATGATCGTCGGGTCGGTTTTCTGGTTCCTGACCAGCGCCTATGCCGACATGGTCCAGTCCAACTTCCTCCAGCCAAAGGCATTTACCGGCCGCGGCCAGATCTGGGGGGCGCTGCTGAACTATGCCGGCGATCATCCCCTGCTCGGCGCAGGCTTCGGGTCGTTCTGGAACATCGAGGGCAGCAGCCCGGTGTTCGAATACGGCCATGGCTATGTCACCAAGATCACCGTCGGCCATTCGGGGTATATCGACCAGCTCGTGACGGTCGGTATTCCAGGCGTACTGCTGATGGTCTTCGCGATGGCGGTGTGGCCGTTGGGGAGGCTGCTCGCGAGCGCGGACGTCGCGAAGGGGCGGGGCGCGCTGATCTCGGCGATGCTGATGTTCTGCATCGGCCACAACATCACCGAGAGCGGCCTGTTCGAGCGCGACGGCATCGTCAGCACGATCTTCTTCTTCGCGGTCGCGCTCGCGCATTATTGCACGATGGACGACAAGCGGACGGCGCCGGTGAAGCAGGCTGGCGACGACGTCATGCGCGAACTGCGTCGCCGCAAGCGCAAGCATCGCCCGGTGCTTACCGCGGGCGAATGACCGGGTGACGTGCGAGGATCGTCGCCAGCGCAGCCTGTGCGCCGGCCGGCGTGAAGTGCGAATGATCGAAGTGTAGCGGCGTGCCGTCAGCGGTGGTCAGGCGGCAGGTCGTGCCGGTGCACTCCGTGTCGATGGCAGAGGCGTAATCGGCGCCCGCTGCGCGGACCGGCCCGGCCATCGCGCGATCGAGCGCGATACGGTCCATCAGTCGAAACCCGTCCGCGAGCGTCGGGTCGCCGTCCGCGTCCGATCGCACGATCAACGCAGGCAGGTCCGCGTCGTATTCGACCGAGGGCCCGATCACCAGGACCCGCGTTCCTCGCGTCCGCAGCCAGCGGATCGTATCGAGCAACGCTGGCTGTTCGAAGTCTAGCCACCGTGCGGACAGCACGACCGTGTCGATCCGCTTGAAATTCAGTGTGCCGAACGCGGCATCCATGGTCGTGCGACAGGTCGGCAGGCCCTTCCCGTGCAGTAGCGGCCGACAGCCCGCCGCGGTCACCTGCACCATGTTCGCGCTCGGCAGCAGCGTGTGCAGCGCCTGCGAGAAATGCGCACCGTGGCTGTCGCCGAACAGCGCGATGTTGGGCTTGGTCGCCGATAATCGCAGGCAATCGGGCGAGAAGCCGCGGCCGGTCGGCAGGACGAAGCAGCGATCGGTGCTGAATTGCCGTTTGCCCGCCTCCGTCGAGTCCCAGCCGAGATAGCTGGCGGCCAGCGCCTGACGCGGCGAGAGTGGCCGAATGTCGTCGGCCCTGGCGGCGATCGTCAGCCCGGCGATCGCCAGCGCCGCAAGCAGCACGACCGCGACGACATGCGGGACGAGCCCCGATCCACTACGCCAACGCCTGCTCGCCGGGCGCTCTATCAGCGCAAAGCTCAGCCAAGCTGCGCCAAGCGATGCGCAGAGCAGTCCGAAAGTCTCGACCGGCGCGAGCGTCGAGCCATGCCGGATCGAGTAGAAGGCGATGATCGGGCGATGCCAGAGATACGCCGAATAGGAGATCAATCCGATCGCCCGCAGCGGCCATGCCCCGAGCAGTCGTGCCGTCGGACCCTCGCCGCCATACGCCAGCAGCACCGCGGCCGCGACCGCGGGGGGCAGCGCGAAGGGCACGGGAAACGGCCAGCCGCTGCTGATCGCGATGCAACTCGCGGCGATCACTGCGATGGCGAGGATGCACAGGGTCGCTCGGATCGATCGGTTCGCGATCGTCGGTACGGCGCCAAGCGCGACCAGCGCGCCAAGCGACAATTCCCAGATTCGCGCGGGCAGCAGGAAGAACGCAGCGGAAGGGTAGGTCGTCGCCAGCCATCCTCCGATCGCGAACGAGGCGAGTGCGAGGCTGGCGATGACCTGCGCGAGACGCTGCCGGGAGAGCCCCCGGAGCGACCACAGAAGCAGCGGGTAGAGCAGGTAGAATTGCTCCTCCACCGCGAGCGACCAGGTATGGACGAGCGGCTTGGCGTCGGACGCCGCCGCGAAATAGTCCGACGTCAGGTAGAAATAGAAATTCGACCCGAACACGCTGGTCGCCGCCGCGCTGCGTCCGAGATCGCGCAACTGGTTGGGCAGCAGGAGCACGCAGCCGAGCGCCAGCGTGACGGTCATCATCACGAGCAGCGCAGGCAGGATGCGGACGATCCGGTGGCGATAGAAGCGCGCGATCGAGAAGCGCTCCTCGGCGATGTCGCGCACCATGATCGCGGTGATCAGGAACCCGGAAATCACGAAGAAGATGTCGACCCCGACGAACCCGCCCCGCAACTTCGTCACGCCGCAGTGCAGGAGCAGGATGGGCAGGATCGCGAGCGCGCGCAGTCCGTCGATATCCGGCCGATAGCGGAGCGCGCGTCCGTCCTGCGGCGCGGGCGTTCGCGTGCCTGCGGTCGCAGCCGATCCTGTCGCTATGCTCTCGCTCACCTGTACCGACGCCCCCACTTGCGCCGTCGGTCTATAGCGGGTGGCGGCATGCTGCTAGGGCCGGCATGGACGTGCCTGCCGGGCGTTGCTACGCGCAGACGGCGGCGGGGGGCGGATCATCTGGTGACGGGTACGAACGACGAGCCTTCGCAAGCGGCGGGTGCGCCGCGCCTTCGGGTGATGCACGTCATCACGCATCTCGACATGGGCGGTGCCGAGAACGTCGCGCTGGGGTTGATCGATGCCCTGCGCGACCGGGTCGAGTTCTCGCTGTTCGCGGTGCTGCGCCAGTCGCCGTTGAGCAAGGTCGGGCAGGACATGGTCGAGCGGCTGGCGCGCTGGGGCGTGCCGTTCCGGTTCGGCACGGCGCGCGGCTTCAAGTCGGGTGGCGTGGTCTTTGCGGCGCGCTCGCTCGCGCGTGCGGTCGCCGAACAGCGGCCCGACCTGATCCATGTCCATACCGAGATACCGGAGCTGACGCTGGCGGTGGCGGGGCTGATCTCGCGGCGTGTCCGCCGCACGCCGTTGCTGCGCACCGTCCACAATAGCGAGTTGTGGATCGCCTGGGGCGGCATCGGCCGATGGGTGACGCAGCGTCTCGCCAAGGGCGATGCGGTGGCGGTGTCGCGTAACGCCGCCAACGCTGACGCGGCGATCGTCACGCGCGGGCGCCGACCGCTCGCCGACGTCATCTACAACGGCGTGTCGCCACCGGCGGCTTTTCCGATCGTGCGGGAAGAGGGCTCGGTACGCCTGTTGTTCGCGGGACGGCTCGTCCACCAGAAGGGCGCCGACCTGCTGCCTGCCATCCTCCGCGAGGCCCACGCGCGAACGATGCGCCGCGACGTCGTGGTGACGATCGCCGGCTCCGGCGCAATGCGAGACGCGGTGGCGCAAGGATTAGCGGAGGGCCTGGAGGGCTGGGACGTTCGGATGACTGTGCCGATCGAGCGCCTGTCCGAACGCCTGCAAGAGTATGACGCGGTCCTGTTGCCGTCGCGGTTCGAAGGGTTCGCGCTGCTCCCACTCGAGGTATTGATGGCAGGCATCGCGCTGGTGACGACCGACGCTCCAGGCCTCGATGAGGCGATCCCGGCCGACTATCCGTTCAAGGCCCCAGTCGACGACGTCGCGGGGATCGGCGCGCAACTGGCGGCGGTGATCGACGATCCCGCGGCCGCACGCGAGACCGCGGCACGTTACGGCGCAGACCTCGCCCGCAGCTTCAGTCCAGAGGCGATGGCGTCCGCGTATCTGGCACGCTATCGCTCGCGTGGGGATACGGGGGCAGAGTGACGGTCGCAATCGGGATCAAGGCGCTGAACGAGGCGGCGCATATCGACGCCGCGATCGGCAGCGCGCGCGCCGCACTCGACCGTGTCGGCGGCGGTCTGGTTGTGCTCGCGGACTGCGGATCGTCCGACGCGACGATAGAACTGGCGCAGGCACATCCCGGCACGCGGATCGCGCAGCTCGCCGATCCTGCCGAGCGGTCCTGCGGCACGGGGGCACAACTCGCGTTCCAGGCTGCGTCCGAGACCCCCGGCGTCGACTATTTCTACCTGCTCGACGGCGACATGGTCCTCGACCCCGGCTTCCTCGAAGCGGGCATCGCCTTCCTCGATGCAAAACCCCGCCACGCCGCGGTCGGTGGCCGGGTGCGCGAGGTCAACACCGACAGCATCGAGTTCGAACTGCGCGCGCGCAACGATCGCGTGAAGGGAAGCGCGGTGGCGGGCGATGTCGACCGGCTCGATTGCGGCGGTCTGTACCGCGTCGCCGCCGTGCAGCGCGTCGGGCATTTCGCGGACCGCAACCTCCACGCGTTCGAGGAATACGAGCTCGGCGCCCGGTTGCGCGCTGACGGCTGGCGACTGGCGCGGATCGACGTGCCCGCGGTCGAGCATCACGGGCACGCGACCGGCGGCTACCAGCTGATGTGGCGACGGTTGCGCACCGGCTATGCCGGCGGGCCGGGCGAAGTGATCCGCGCCGCCTGGGGGCGCCCACACTGGGCGCAGGTCCTGCGCGGGTTCGCCCAATTGCGCTACAGCGTGATCGTCTATGGCTGGTGGCTGGCGATGCTCGTCGCGCTGGCGATGGGGCAGGGGATCGCCCTGCTTGCGGTCGTGCTGCTGCCCTTGGCGTTCCTGACGATGCGCCGCCGGAGCCTGCGAGTCGGGATCTACTCGCTGGTGACGTGGAACGTGATCGCGATCGGCATGCTTCAGGGCCTCGTACGAGCCCGCCGCCCCGCCGGTGCGCCCGTTGCCGCGCGCGACCTGTCCGCGCCGGAGCGATGAGCACCGCGTCCGGCTATCTCGGCAAGTTCGTCTGGACCGCGGGCACCTTCGTCGTGTCCGCCGGGCTGAAGTTCGGGCTCAACATCGTCCTTGCCTATCTGCTCGCGCCGGAAATCCTGGGCGTGATGGTGGTCGTCAACGCGATCCGGCTCGGCGTCGAATTGCTGACCGATGTCGGGATCGAGCAGAACATCATCCACCACCGCGACGGGCTCGGCCGCCAGTTCCGCGACACCGCCTGGACGCTGCAACTGCTGCGCGGCGTGCTGTTGAGCCTGGTCTTCCTGATCGCCGCGCCGTTCCTCGCGCACGCTTACGGCATCGACGTCCGCATCTTCCTGGTCGCGGCGCTGTCGCCGATGATCGGTGGCGCGCACTCGACCGCGATCTTCGTTCTGGTCAAGCAGATGGAGGTCCGCCGCCGCAACCTGTTCGAACTGTCGTGCGAGGCGCTGGCGTTCGCGGTGCAGGTCGCGCTGGCGGCATGGCTACGCTCGGTCTGGGCGCCGGTCATCGGCCTCGTCCTCGCGGTCGCGATCCGCTCGGCGCTGAGCTACCTGCTGCCCGATCCCGGCCAGCGCCTCCGGTTCGACCGCGAAATCGTCCGGCGGATCGTCCATTTCGGCAAGTGGATCGCGATCACCTCGCTGGTGATGTACGCCGCGACCAATCTCGACCGGCTGTATCTCGGCCGGGTCGCGCCGCTCGCGCTGCTCGGCATCTACGGCATCGCGCGCGCGATCGCCGAGCTGCCGACCACGCTCGCGCGGCGGATGAGCTATCAGATCATCTTCCCCGCACTCGCCAGCGTCTCCGAAGGCGACCGGGCGGGGCAGATGGCGGCGATCGCCGGCTCGCGCGCGGTGTTCACGCTCGGCGTCTGCGCGGCACTGGCACTGGCGGCATCGGTAGCGGACGGCCTGATCCTGGTAATCTACGACCCGCGCTACCAGGCGGCAAGCTGGATGCTGTCGGTGCTGCTCGGCGGTGCGGTATTCGCGGTATTGTCCAACCTCAACGAGGCGTTGCTGCTCAGCGCGGGGCGGCCCTTTTATGCGAGCGTCGCGAACATGATGCGGCTGGCGACGCTCGCCATATTGCTGCCGACCGGCCACCGGTTGGCGGGCTTTCCCGGCGCGGTCGTCGCGGTCGCGGTCACCGAGCTGCTGCAATATGGCTATATCGCGGTCGGCCTGCACCGCGTGCGGATGAGCTTCTGGCGGCAGGACGCGCTCGCGATCGGGGTGGCCTGCGCGGTATTCGCGGTGATGCTGGCGGCACGTTGGCAACTCGGGCTCGGCACGCCGCTGGCGGGCCTTGGGAGGATCGGATGACCCGGCTGCTGATCGTCCATTATGCCGGCGACTACCGGGAGGCCGATCGCCTGCGCCGCGCCACCGGTGGCGAGACCTATTACGGCCACGGCTATGTCCTCGACCAGCTCGCCGCGTGGCAGGCGCAGTACGAGGCGGTCGGGTTCCTGTGCTCGCTCGCGCCCTCCTATTGGGAGACGCTCGACAGCGGCGTGACGGTGATCGGCGCGGATACCAACCCGGACCAGGATCCCGCACCGGTGCTGGCGTTGATCGAACGGTTCGCGCCAAGCCACCTGATCGTGTTCGGGCCGATGCTGCATTTGATCCGCTGGGGGATCGAGCACGACGTCCGGCTGGGCGTGATCATGGCGGATTCGTTCGCCAATCTCTATTATCGCTGGGTCAGGTTCCGGCGGCTGCCGAAGCTGCTCAACGATCCCCGCGTGACGCTGGTCGCCAATCACGGTGCCAACGCCGCGAGGGCGCTGGTCGGGATCGGTTTGCGTGCGGACAAGGTGCTGGCGTGGGACTTCCCGCACGATCGCACGCCCGAGACTCAGGCCAGCAAAGTACATGCGTCGGGACCGCCCTTCACGCTGCTGTTCGTCGGCTCGATCAGCGCCAAGAAGGGCGTCGGCGACCTGGTCCGCGCGGTGGCGTTGCTGAAGGACCGGCTCGACGTCCGGCTCGACGTAGCGGGCCTCGGCGCAACGGAGAAATTCGCGGCGCTCGCGACACGCCTCGGCGTTGCGGACCGTGTCCGGTTCCTCGGGCTCGTCCCAAACGGTGCGATCCCGGCGATGATGCAAGACGCCGACGCCGTAGTCGTCCCCAGCCGCCACAATTTCCCCGAAGGCCTGCCGCTGACGCTGTTCGAAGGGCTCGCCTCGCGCACGCCGGTGATCGCGTCGGACCATCCGATGTTCCGCGGTCATCTGGAGGACGGCGAGAGCGCGCTGGTGTTCGCCGCCGGCAAGCCACGCGCGCTGGCGGATGCGATCGCGCGGCTGATGACCAATCCGGCGCTGTATGCGCGGGTGTCGCAAGGGTCGGCGGCGGCGTGGCACCGGATGCAGAACCCGGTCAAATGGGGCGAGATGATCGATCGCTGGGTGCGTGACGATGCCGAGGATCGCGCCTGGCTGTCGGCGCACACCGTCGCGGCACTGAACGGGCCGGCATGACGGCTCGAACCGGCGCTATCCATTTTACGATGACGCATTCGACGGCCGGCGGCTTGCGCGAACTCTGGGACGACATCGCCGAGGGACTGATCGCACGCGGCCATCCGGTGAAGCGCTTCGTCCTCTATCCGCCGGCCGATGCGGAGGGCGAAGGCGTCGACATGGCGGTCTGGCACCATGTCGTCGACGCCCGCCCGCGATCGGTCCTCGCCGCGATCCGCACGTTCGCGGCGCTGGTCCGCTATCTGCGCCGCGAGCGACCTGCCGCGGTCGTGTCGGCGATGCCTGCCGCGAACGTGCTGCTCCCGCTCGCGGTGACGATCGCGCGCGTGCGCACCCGGGTGTTCCTGTCGCATCACTCGCCGACCGATACGCATAACCGCCTGCTCGACCGGATCGACGGCTGGACCGGCAGCCTACCGTGCGTCGCCGGGATCATCAGCGTGTCGGACGCGGTCGGCGCGACGCTGGCGCACAAGCCCGCGACCTATCGCGCGCGGACGCTCACGATCCACAACGCGTTGTCGGAGCGGGTCGAACGCGTCCTCGACGCCTTGCCTCGGGCAAAGGCGGCGGGCGACCGGTTGCGCGTCGTCGCGCTGGGGCGGCTGTCACACCAGAAGAACTATCCGATGCTGATCCGCGCGATGGCTGAAGTGCCGGGCGCGGATCTGGAGATCGTCGGCGGCGGCGAGGACGAGGCGGTGTTGCGCACGCTCGTCGCGGACCTGAACCTCGGCGACCGCGTGACGTTCGCCGGCCTGATCCCGCGCGACGCCGCGCTCGCCAAGGCTGCGTCCGCCGACGTCTTCGTCCAGGTTAGCCGCTACGAAGGACACAGCCTCGCGTTGATCGAGGCGGCGCGGCTAGGCCTGCCGCTGGTCGTGTCGGACGTGCCGGTGCAGGTCGAGGGCATCACCGCCCGCGACGGAACGCGGTGCGGGATCGTCGTGCCGCTCGACGACCCGGCCGCGCTGGCGGCTGCGCTTCGGGGATTGCAGGACGATCCCGCACGCCGGGCGCACTGGGCGAATCTCGCCGCGCGGCTGGGCGCCGAGGCGTCGAACGCGCGAATGCTGGATCGGTACGAGGCGGTACTGGCTCCCGCGGCACCGGCGCGATAGGAACAGGTCATGGCGACGGCGATCAACGTAGCGCGACGACCCGCAGCGGGGCCGATCACGCCCCAGCAACGCGCGACGCGCCTGCGTACGCGGCGGCGCTATGCCATCGCCAATGCGTGTTTCGTGGTGTTCCTCGCGCTGGTGCTGGTCGGCACGTCGGCGTTCCAGGAATGGGCGTTTTCCGGGGCGATCGGCCAAGGCGACGCGGCCAACCAGGTGCTGCACGTCGTCATCTTCGTGATGCTGCTCGCGGGCAGCGGCATGCCGAGCAAGCGTCAACTGTTCTGCATTCCCCTCGGACTTGCGCTGTTGCTCGCCTATTGCTTCTTCTCGGTGACCTGGGCGATCGCGCCGTTCATCTCGTTCCGGCGGATTACGCTGACCGCGCTCGTGGTCTGGGTGACGTTCCGGCAGATCAACGATCTCGGTACCGAACGCGCATTGAAGCTCATTCGCTACGTGTTGATCGCGGTGCTGATCATCAATTACCTGATGGTGTTCTTGACGCCGTACGGCATCCATTCGGAAGTGTTCGGCGAGGAATCGTCGGTGGTCGGTGACTGGCGCGGAATCATCCCGCACAAGAACGTCGCTGGGGCAGCGTGCGCGTTCACCGTGCTGTTCTTTACGTTCGACAACCGGCAGTTCCCGCGGATCGTTTCCGCGCTGGTGATCGCGGCGGCGACGATCTTCCTGTATTATACGCATTCGAGCACGTCGGAATTGTCGCTCGTCCTTGCGCTGGCGATGGGTTTTGCGATCCGGCCCTATGATGCCAGCCACCGCTTCGCCGTCGGGATTTGCCTGGCGATGGTCGTCGGGCTGGCGTTGCAGATCCTGTTCGTAAACCTCACGGCGTTGAGCGATTTCGTCAACGATCCCGGTGCCTTGACTGGCCGCGGCGCGATCTGGCCGCTGTTGTTCGAATATGCGCGCGAGCATCTCTGGACCGGCGCCGGTTTCAGTTCGTTCTGGCAGATCGGCCCGGACAGTCCGATCTGGACGCTGACCAGTGGTTGGGTCGCGGTCTATGCCGCGCATGGGCATAACGGCTTTCTCGACCTGCTCGTCACGATCGGCCTGCCCGGCCTGGTGTTGGCGATCGTCGTGATGATCGTCTGGCCGTTGCTGCGGCTGCTGCTCAGCCAGTCGATCGGCAAGCCGCGGCGATCGCTGCTGGTGGCGATCATCATCTTCTGCGCCGGGCATAATCTGGCCGAATCCACGTTGCTGAACACCGCGTCGCTCGTCGAAGTCTTCCTGTTGATCGCGATCGCGATCACCTATCGCGAGTCGGATGCTAGCCCTGGCGCGCATCATGCGCTGCGTGGGCGGATGACGCGGTTGCTGCGGAGGCCGGCCCGGCTGTCGCGCCGCTGATGGCCCGCGCGATCGGTTCGGCGCGATTGTGGGGACTGGCGGACGGGCTGTTTCCCGCAGAGGATAGCGCCGCGCGACCGCCGGCACGCCATTGGCCGCTACGCCTCCTGATCTTCATCATTTGGCTCGCGCTCGTCGCGTTCCTGGTCGCGCATCATGTGATGTGGCGCGACGAGGTCCGCGCTCTCAGCCTCGCGACGCAAGGGGCGTCGATCCTCGACATGCCGGCGGCGGCGCGCGGTTACGGGCATCCATTGCTCTGGCATGTGCTGCTCCGGTTCGGCACCGACCTGCTGGGGACGAAACTCGTCCTGCCCGGCCTCGCGCTGGCGATCGGCATCGTTGCCGCGGCGATCCTGGTGTTCGTCGCCCGCCTGTCCTTGCCGGTGATGATCCTGACGCTGTTCGGCGGGTTCGCGACGTTCGACTATGTGGTGATGGCGCGGAACTACGGGCTCGCGATGCTGCTGCTGTTGCTCGTCGCCTGCACTTATCCACGGGTTCGGGAGCGCGGCCGTTATCCGACGCTCATCCTGGGCGGCCTGCTGTTCCTGCTGTGCAATGCCAACGTCCATTCAGTCGTGCTGGCCGGCGCGTTCGGTATCTTCTGGCTAGGCGACCTGATCGTGCAGGAGGGATGGGGCTGGAGCCGGGCGAAGCGGCAATGGCTCACCGCGATGATCGTCGCCGCCGCTGGGGCGTTGCTCGCGTTCGTGTCGGTCTATCCGTCGGTCGAGGACGCACCCGCCGCCGTGCATCGGAGTTTCGGTCAGACGTTGCTCCACCTCATACCCGGCGTCGAGTTCCAGCGGATTTTCGGCAATTTCAACGCGAGCCTGCCGGTCACGATCCTGGCGGCGGTGCTCGTTACCGGCAGCGTCGCCGCCTTTGCGCGCCGCCCCGCCGCCCTCGTCGCGGCGATCGCGGCGCTGGCTGGGCTGCAACTGCTGTTCGTGTTCGTCTACCCGGGCCACTATCGCCACGACGCGTTGCTGATTGTGTTCTTCGTCGTGTTGCACTGGCTGACGGCGAAGGGGTTCGGCGGCTGGCACGACACGGTATTCACCCGCCGCGCAGAGCGGATCGGCCGGATAGCCTTTCTCGCTCTGCTCGCCGCGCAGCTTCCCGCGACCGCGCGCGCCGTCGTCCAGGCGGCGAAGGCGCAGCCGCAGGGCGAGGCGAAAGCGCTCGTCGACCTGCTCGCGACCAAGGGCCTGTCCCGGTCGGCCGTGATCGCAGATCCGGACTTCCTGATCGAGAGCATCGCCTATTACGGCGCGAATCCGACCTGGTCCGTGCGGCGCGATCGGTTCACGTCGCTCGTGCCGATGACGCTGGCCGAGACCGCGCCGATGAGCCCGGGTCGGCTGCTCGCGACTGCAAAGCGCCTCACCGCGGCTACGCGCAGGCCGGTCGTTATCCTGCTCTCCGCGTCGCTCGACGATATCGGGCAGCGCACGGTCATCGATCGCGGCACGTTCGGGCCGCTGATCCTCGATCCGGACGACATCGCCAAGTTCCGCGCGGCAACGACCAAGCTCGCGACACTGCGGACTGCGTCGGGCGATGAAGTATATGACGTGTATCGACTTGCACCGTAACATCCGCAATTACCGTCGCGGGCTTGCCATGCCTTGGTGGGCTCGCGCATAGCATCCTCAATACAGGTCAGACGTTTGCGGTCTTGTAAGATCTGGACGGGGAGACGAGCCGCTGTTCGAACGCGATCATCACAGTACTGCGCCGAACGCCGTCGATGCGTCCGTTGTCGATGAAAGCCGCGTGCGGACCGCGATGATCGGCGGCATGAAGATCGCCCGGCTGCGGCGCGACGAACTCGCGGCGTTGATGCTGGCCGACACAGCGCGCGCGCGGGCCGGGACGCTGGCGGAACCGCGCATCGTCACCTCGGCCAATGGCAGCGTCATCGCCGCCTATAATCGCGACGAGGAGTATCGACGGCTGATCGACGGCGCGGATATCGTCGATGCGGACGGCATGCCGCTGGTATTCGCCAGCCGGCTCTTGTGCCGCGAACCGCTCGAGGAGCGCATCGCCACCACCGATTTCCTGCTCGACGCGGCGACCATCGCCGCGCGCGATGACATCCGCTTCTTCTTCCTCGGCTCGCGCCCGGGCGTCGCGGCCCGCGCCGCGCAACATCTCCGCAGCCGCTTCCCCGGCCTCAAGGTCGTCGGCACACGCCACGGGTTCTTCTCGGCGGGCGCGATCCCGGACATCTGCGCGAAGGTTCGCGCATCCGGCGCCGACGTGTTGTGGATCGGCATGGGCAGCCCCGCGCAGGAGCGGTTCGCGGTCGACAACCGCCATCTGCTCGGCGGGGTCGCGTGGATCCGGACCTGTGGCGGGCTGTTCGACCATTATGGAGGCGGCGTATCGCGCGCGCCGGCATGGATGCAGGCGACCGGGCTGGAGTGGCTCTACCGTGCCGCGCGCGAACCGGTGCGGCTCGGTTGGCGCTATCTCGTGACAAGTCCGGTCGCGATCTACTATCTGGCAACCAGAACGCATGATTGACAGCCCTCGCGCGGGGCCGGGATCGGCAGGGAGTTCGATGGAACCACATGTACGCCGCACCGTCCGCTACGAGGATTTCGTCCAGCCCCGCCGCCGTCGCTGGCCGTGGATCCTGGGCGTCGTGATGCTGCTCGCGCTCGCCGCCGGGATCGCCGCCTTCTGGTTCGGGAGCGATCACCAGGCGCACGCCGCGCCGCCCGCTTTGTCGCAGGCGGGTGGCCCGGTCGCATCCGAAGCCTATCAGTGGAAGCACGTCGCGATCGGCGGCGGCGGCATGATCTCCGGCCTGTCGAGCGATGCGTCGGGCGAGACCTTCGTCGCGCGCACCGACGTCTATGGCGCGTATATCTGGGACGCGTCGGCGAACCGCTGGAGCCAGCTCGTCACCGCGGCATCGATGCCCGACAGCATTCGCACGCAGAACGGCGCCGCCGCGGGCGCGTACGAGATCGTCGTCGCCCCTTCGCGCGCGCAACGCATCTACATGGCGTTGCAGGGCCGGGTCTATCGCTCGGACGATACCGGCAGGCACTGGGTCCAGCCCAATGCCGGCAATCCCTTCCCGATAGTGTGGGACGCGAACAGCGAGTTCCGCCTGCACGGTCCGTTCATGGCGGTCGATCCGACCAATCCGGACATCGTCCTGCTCGGCACCCCCGCGACCGGGCTGTGGCGCTCGACCGATGGCGGCGCACAGTGGGCCCATGTTGGCTCGGTCCCGGTCAGCAAGGATCGCAAGCCCGATGCGGGCGCGCAGACACCCGGCACGATGCTGTGGTTCGAACGACCCGCCGGCGGCAAGCCGACCGGGCGGCTGTTCGCGCTCGCGTCGGGTGCCGGCATGTTCGTGTCGAGCGATGCGGGTGCGACGTTCCGCCCCCTTCCGGCGGTCGGGTCGCAGCCAATGACGCTCCAGCGCGGTACGTTCGATCGTCGCGGCACGTTCTTCGGCGTCGATGATCTGACCAAGTCGATCTGGTCGTACCGCGACGGACGCTGGCGCGATCTGACCGCGGACCTCGGCCTGACCGTGCGCGAATATGCCGCGGTCGTCGCCAATCCCCATGCCGACCAGGTGATCGTCGTCGATCGCGGCGGGCAGGGCTATGCCAGCGCCGACGGCGGCGCGACTTGGAACAGCGTATCGCACAGCGCGAAGGCCGGGGCGGGCGATCCCCCCTGGCTCCGCGTCGCCAACGCACCGTTCTTCACGACCGCGGACATGATGTTCGATCCCGTCGTCCCGAACCGGGTCTGGGTCGCGGCGGGCATGGGCGTGTTCTACGCCGACGTACCGCCCGGCACGGGCGCGCTCGACTGGGTCAGCCAGACTCGCGGGATCGAGGAACTCGTCGCCAACGACGTGATCCAGCCATCCGGCGGCTCGCCGATCTTTGCCGGCTGGGATTTCGGTATCCACGTGAAGGACGATCTCAACGCCTATTCGACGACGTTCGGCCCCGGCGAGCGTGCCTTGATGACCGTCCCGCAGCTCGACTGGACGCCGGCGAAGCCCGGCTTCGTCGTCAGCAACGCGTCCGATGCGCGGATGGGCTGCTGTTCGGAGGACGGCAACGCGGTGATGGCGGGCACCAGCACAGACGGCGGCCGCAAATGGGCCAAGTTCCCGACGCTACCGACACCGCCTGGCACCAAGGACGACGATCCCTGGCGAATGTCGTTCGGGACGATCGCGGTCTCGTCCGGCGATCCGCAGAACATCATCTGGGCACCCGCGTTCAACCGCCAGCCCTATTACACCAAGGATGGCGGCCGCAGCTGGACACCGGTCCGCCTGCCCGGCGCGAGCGGTGACACCCCCGGATCGTTCCAGGCGCAGTGGATGCAGCGCAAGACGCTGACCGCGGACAAGGCCGTCCCCGGCACCTTCTACCTCTATCATAGCGGCGGTGGCGCGAACGCCGGTCTCCAGGGCCTGTGGCGGACGACCGATGGCGGCGTCGGCTGGGACAAGGTGTTCGACGGCGAACTCGCGCCGTCGAGCGAACTCGCGGCAAAGCTCCGGTCGGTGCCTGGCCATCCCGGCAACCTGTTCTTCACCTCCGCCTTCGAGCACACCAGCGATACCGGCCTGCGTCGCAGCGTCGACGGCGGCAAGACCTGGCAAACCGTCACCGGCGTTACCCGCGTCGACGACATCGCGTTCGGCAAGGCGGCCAAGGGCAAGACCTATCCGACGCTGTTCCTGTCGGGGCGCGTGGCCGGCGAATACGGCATCTGGCGCTCGGTCGACGACGCCGCGAGTTGGCAGCAACTCACCGACTTCCCGGTCGGTACGCTCGATCAGGTCAGCGTGGTCGGCGCCGATCCCGACGTCTTCGGCCGGGTGTATCTCGGTTATGTCGGCTCGAGCTGGATATGGGGCGAGCCTGCTCCGTGCAAACCTGCCGCCTATCGTCCGCTCGCGGACCGGCAATGCTCGTCGGTTCGCTAAAGGATAGTTCCGTGGGCGCGGGAGCGGTTCAGGCGGACTGACGCTCCCCGCCCGCTAGCGTCAGTCCGAGATCGTAGCCGGCGCTACTTTCGTTTGCACGGGAACGCGCGCTGCAGTGCGTCGCGCACCACGAACGACGGTGCGCCGGTCGCCTTCTTGCCCCGCGTCCGCAGATATTTACGCGCGGTCGCCATGACCTCGATGTTGGAAGAGCGCGTCGGCGACGGGCAAATCTGGCGGGCCAGTGAGAGCGTGTCGAACGCCGCCAGGATGTAGCCGGTGCAGAATGTCGGCGCAGGGTCGTTGTCCTTGCCGCGACACTGTTCGACGAGCTGATCGGTGGTGAGCGCGCTCACGACGACCGGTCGGTCTGCCGCGGCAGCAAGCAGGGCAAGCGCCAATATCATCGTCTTCGTCCCTTTCGACGTCGCCCCGACCGGGGTCCGCCACTGTTCCTGCGTATCGGCAAAGCCACGATGGCCAGCCTGGATACACCTACTTGCTCGCCACGCTATTCAGATACGGCAGCAGGCGCACGCGGGGGAACACCTCGTCGAGCGACTTGGTATCGGGCAGGATATAGACCACGCCGCCTTTTCGCTGCAGCAGCGGGCGAAGCTTTTTCGTATAGAAACTGGTGCCGACATTGATGCAGCCGAAGCTGATCCGATTGTCGTCCGGCGTCGGAGACAGCAGCCGTTCGACGCGATGCTCCGACTTGTGCGTGGTGATCACCGCATGCAGTGCCACCGAATTCGTATATCCACCCAGAGGACTCGCTGGCGGCCCAGCGCCTTGCCGAATTTCGCGACGAACCTGCCCGCGGGCGTCGTCCGTTCGGCCGGACCGATCTCCGCAAGGTTCTTCGCGCCGACGCCGGGCGTCGAATCATCGCCTATGCCGACGCCGAGCAGGACAGGCGTCTGTCCCTGATAGTCGCCCTTGGCGCTGAACAGGAACAACGTCGCCGTCGGCTTGTCGATGACGACGTAGGGCAGGGTCCCATTGTCGTGGGCGGCCGTCACCCATGCGATCATGCGGTTGGCCGTTTCCGATCGCATGGGTTCCGGGTCTTGGGTCACGTCCTCGGCCGGAACGGCTTTCGGACGTGGTTTCGCCACGGCTTTGCGGTCGCGCGTGTGCGATACGGCCTTGCGGTCGGTCGCGTGCGACGGGGGGGCCGTGGCGAAACCCGGTTGCGCTGCAAGCACTGCGATCATGAGCACCGCGGCTATGCCAGTACGCGAGGCGATACGGCACGGCCCGTCTACGGCGGCGGTCCTGTTCAGCAGATTTGTCCCTTCAGGCAACCGGAGTGCGCGATGCTGCGCTTAGCCGCGTGGCTTGCGCTGCCGCTGTTGCATCTGCTGCTCCATGCCATCGACGCGACCGTTGATCTGGTCGATCCGCTGACCGTTCTGCTGCGCCTGACCGGCAGCAGCCTGAGCCTGTGCCAATGCCTGGCCGGACGTGCCCTCGACGGTACGCAGGCGCCCGTCCATGCCGTCGATGCGGGTGTTCACGGTAGCGATCTGCTCCCGGACGAAGCCCTTCGTGGCGCAACCGCCAAGGCCCGTGGCGCCGACCAGGATCAGCGCGACCGTGGTAAATTTAGGAAGATTGGAACGCATATACTCACCTCTCCGAACGTGGATCGCATCATCCATCCCACGCCAGCGGCGCACGACAATCGATTTTAGTCGAGACGTGCGGCTTATACGTCGGGAACCACGCGCCGGGCTTCGCCGATATGCGCGTCGTTTTGCCAGTTTTGCGGCGTTCAGAGGTTGGCCGGTTCGCGATAAGTTGAGCGTTTGCAAGGCGATGGTAGACTAGCGGCGTATCACGACTGAGCTCGGTAAGCCGCGCGGCCCACGGTCTTCCTCACTTTGCAGCGCGGGACTGCGAGAGTGTTCGTGAGAGGCGAGTTTAGACTGTTCGCTGGAATGCGATCGGACCTGCATGTCGCGGTCGTGAACGCTGCGTCAGCGTCTGTCTCCGCCAAATCGGTCGCGGACCGATGGTCCACCTTTAGCGGTGGTAGCTCCGCGCTCGAACGCCGTTGGTGAAGCCCGCCAATCGCCTTCACCAACGGCCCGGCGCCATTACGCTTCCTGGTAATATTCCGAATATTGCTTCGAATAGTAATAATACGAACCGACTGCCTGCGAGCTGGTGTCGACCATCGTGAACATCGAGCCGACCAGGTTGGCGCCATCCGACTTCAGCCATGCGGCGGCCGAGGTGACGGCGTGCTTCGGCGTGTTGTTCCAGCGGATCACGAGAGCGACCGCATCGGCCAGGGCCGCGAGGAAGCGACCATCCGCCAGACCGACGAGCGGCGGAAGATCGAGGATGATCGTGTCGTAGCGCTCGGACAGCTGTTCGAGGATCTTCGGCATCAGGTCGTTGCCGAACAGATTCTCGGACGAGAAGAATGGCTTGTGGATGATAATCTGGTCGAGATTCTGCAACCCGCTCGGCTCGATCGCCTCGTCGAGCGTCACGTCGCCGTGCAGCAGTTCGACCAGGCCGACGCCATCCGCCTTGGTCTGCGTGATCATCCGCAACTGCGCGCGCCGAACGTCCGCATCGACGATGATCGTCCTGTCGCCGTTCATCGCCATCACGCGCGCCAGTGCCAGCGCGGTGGTGGTCTTGCCTTCGCCCGGCAGGGCCGAGGTAAGCGCGATGATCTTCGGCCGAGGCTGGCCACGGACGCCGAGCAGCGAGGCGCGGGCATTGCGCAACGCTTCGGAATATTGCGACGTCGGCTTGTCGACCACGATATCGGCAGGGTGATCCTGCCGGATATTCGGGATCGCCGCGATCAACGGCACGCCCAGCTCGCTTTCGACTTCGTCGATGCTGCGCATGCCGGTGACCAGCATTTCCTGTGTCACGATGACCGCGATGCCGACGCCGAACCCGGCGATGAGCGACAACAGGAACAGCAGCGGGCGGTTCGGCCAGCTGGGCGACTGTGGCGGCTCGGCATTGTCGATGATCTGCGCCTGCGCGATCGAGTTCTGCGCAGCCTGACGCGATTCGAGCGCCATCTGCGAAATCTTTTCGTACGCGTCGTGCTTGCCGTCGGCGTCGCGCTGGAGACTGGCCGCGATGACCGAGGCGCGGGCGTTGTTGGACTGCTTCTGCTCAAGCTGCGTCATCGATCCGCGAAGGCTCGCGGCGCGGGCGTCAGCGGCCCCGGCATCAGCGCCGAGCGACCGCACGACACGACCCATTTCCTTGTTCAGCTCGGCATCGATGCCCGCGACCTGATCGCGGACCTTGATGAAGTCCGGATGCCGTTCGCCGTACCGGCCACGTACGTCTTCCATCGTCTGCGACAAGACTGCGCGCTGACGGCGGAGATCCTGGATCGTCGCCGACTGCCGAACGTCGGAAATCGCGTCGAGCGTACCGCGGCTGACCTGCTGGCGAGCCGACTGTTCCTTGGAGCGTGCTTCGGCGGCGAAGGACTCCGCGCTAGCCAACTGGACGGAGAGCGGTGCGACCTGCTGGTCGACGATCGTTCCGGTCTGGTTCGAGGCACCGCGGACGATACCGGCCTGCGCCTGGTACTGCGCGACACGCTCGTCGGCGACGCGGATGTCGGCCGCGAGTTCGTCCATGCGCTTCTGGTACCACGCCGTCTGGCGCTCGGCGCTACCGATCTTGTTGCCGACCTTGGTATCGAGATAGCCGGTCGCGAACGCATTGGCGATGCGTGCGGCCTTGTCGGCGGATTCAGAATTGAAGCGGATCGCCATGATATAGGTCAGGCGATCGCGCGCGACGTCGAGGTGGCTGTTGACCGACCGCGCGACGACATCGAGCTTGGCCGCCGGCGACAATGCAGGCTTGCCTTCGGGGGGCGGGCCACCACTGAATTCCGGATCGTTGAGCAGGTTGAGCCGCTTGACGACGACGCGCGCCAGGTCGAGCGAGCGGATCACCGACACCTCGGTCTCGATCGCCTCACTGGCGAGCTGCGCCTGCGCATCGTTGGCGGTGCGCGCCAGCGGGTTGCGGCTCGGATCGATCTGGATGCGGGTCACGCCCTGATAGACCGGCGTGATCCGCAGCGTCAGGATGATGCCGATCGCAGCGACCACCGCGGTGATGCCAAGGAGGATCAGGATGCGCCGGCGGATGACGTCGCGCACCGTGCGGATCACGTCGCTCAACCGGGTCTCGGGCTCTGCCGCGTTCACGACCTTCATGTCAGGATTTTCCTAAGTATCTGGCGGACAGGCCGTTGTTCTTCAGTTGAGACATGGTTGCGTCCTATCGTCTGATACGGATCGAGAAACGTGCACGCAACTCGTCAAAAGGATTGCCGAGGCCGACGCCGCTCGGTTTGTTGGATCCGTAGCCGATGTTCGCATCGAGACCGAGCCATCGCGTGATCTGGTAGCGGCTGCCGACTTCCGCGCGATAGACTTGCGTGGAACTCGACCGCTCCGGATACTCGCGCTTGCTAACTTCGCCGCCGACCGTGACGATCAGATTGTACAGAAGTTCGTGATCGACCGTGACTCGGATCCGGTTGTCCCAGGAACTACCCGCGTTGGACAAGTCGACGTCGATCAACCGGCGTTGCAGGAGAATGCCGACCGTCGTCAGTTCGCTCGGAAACCAGTCCGCGCGTGCCTCGACCGACAGGCCGCTCGTCGTGCGATACGTCTGGCTCGCGTCGAACTTGCGATAACTATAGCCGATACCGACGGTGCCGCGCGCGACGCCGGCGATATCGAAATTCGATCCGAACACGCCGCGATAACCGTTCGAATCGCGGTTGGGTGCGCCGAACGCCTGCGCCAGACCGTAGTTGTTCCGGTCGGCCTCGAGCCGCGCGTAGAGCGACAAGCTGGGGCTGAAACCGAGTTCATACGTGCCGGTGCCGGCATAGGTGACGCGATCGCGATACCGCTGGTCGCGGATCAACCCGTCCGCAAAGCGCACCGAACTGAATTCGTACGAGGTGCGATCGATCGTCCCGATCACGCGCGACCGGCCGGAATCGTACGACGTCCGGGTCCCCAGGAACGTGCGCAGATACCGCGACGGCTCGATCAGATTCGCGACGACGTCGGCGGAGAACGGCGACTCGTACGTTCGGTCTGCCTGTGCGTCGAGCCGCACCGTCAGGTCGCGCGTCACGTCGATGCGACCGCTGCCCTGGACGTTCCACGCATCCTGATTGCGGATGGTCTGCTTGGCGAAACGCCGGATGTCCGCAGCGCCGGTAAGCCGCAACTGATGCACCGACCAGTCGGACGCCACGTTCACATACGGTTCGAACGACGTGTAGACGTCGGACTTCTTGTTCGTATTGTCGTTGAAGATGTTGTCGCTGTAACCGATCGACGTGTTCAGCTGCGGGTTTACGATAAAACTGCCCAGCCGGACGCCCAGCGCGTCGTATTCGGGCCGCCCACGTTCGACGACACCTACATTGTGACCGCGATCATAGTCGTCACCGCTGGTTGTCGCTGGCGGGAGCAACAGGCTGCTGGTCTGCGCGGCGGCAACGGCCGGGGTAAGCGCGGACGCTGCGATCAGTGTACCGCGAAGCCACAGCGCGGCTGTCCGGTGCCTCGACGCGGCGCGCGTCTGCGTGATGCTGCGTACCCCCGTCATATCGTCCGCGTCCCAGGTCCGGCTCGTCGAAAACAAGCGATAGCGTATCGACCGGCCTGACCGGATCGTGCTCGGTATCAGAAAAACCGCTCCGTCAGGCGGATCGTGTCGCCCGGATAGATTCGCAGGTTGGGCGTCAGGACATATTCCTGTTCATATTGATCACCGAACCGGCGGATGCGGACGGTCGCCTTGCGCGCGCGGGGCGTATAGCCCTGTGCCGTGGCGATCGCATTCAAAGCGGTCAGCCCGCTCAGATAGGGATATTGGCCGGGCGAGCGGACTTCGCCGAGGATGAAGAACGGGCGGTAGGTCGCCACTTCCATGTTCACGCGCGGATCGCGCAGATAGCCATCGGACAGGCGCGCCTGCACCTCCTGCGTGACACGCTCGATCGGCTTGCCCGCGACCTGCACGTTGCCGATCAGCGGCAGCGAGATCTCGCCGTCGCTGCTGACCGAGAAGTCGCCGCTCAATTGCGGTTCATTGTAAACAATGACGCGAATCTTGTCGCCAGCGCCTAGTTTGTAGATGTCGTCGCTCGCTGCGCCCTCGGCATAGCGTTCACCGCTCGAAATAGGGGGCGGGCCGGATTTCGAACATCCGGCAAGCGCAAAGGCGGCTAGCAAGACAAAAGCCGCTCTATTTTTCACGCAAACCCCCATTTACACTGTCAGTTCTTGGCTAACATGCCGACAATAAAGCATCAAGGTAATTTGTTGCATCGCGGTATCTATCGGAGACCGGGTCTGTCGGGCTCACCGGCCCGTTTGCCGGAGAGAAAATGCCGTAGTTGTCGGATCTTGGAGGTCTTGGCGGGCTGATGAACGATCTCCGCCAATTGCTCGACAAACGCATCCGAGGCGATGGTATTGAGCGTCGGATACGCAGTCAGGTCATCGACCCGCTCGAGCAGCGCGCGCAGTTCGACTTCCGTGTCCGCGGGGTAGATGCCGGGGCGATCGCCAAATTGCCGCAGGGTCGCGAACTGGTGGCCGTTGCGATGTTCGCCCAGCTTGTGGTTTCGCGGCATCACGATGATCGGCTTGCCGAATTCCATCGCGGTGATGATCGATCCCATGCCGGCATGGCAAACCATCACGCGACACTCCTTCTGCAGATCGCGGAAGACGTCGTAGGCGACGTGCGCGAAGCTCTTCAGGGCGACCGGGCGATAGCGGGTCGGCCCTACCTGCGCGATCACATCGGAGCGACCATGGTCGACCGCCCATCCGTCGACCGCGCGGATCAGGCGATCGAAAGGCAATTGCGTACCGACGGACACTAGGATCACAGGATTTGCCCTAGGTAACGCAGCGACGGGTTCTCGTCGGCGAGATGTTGCCACTGCGCGATTCGCAGATCGGCGAACGGCTTCACGAGGCGCCCCGACAGCGACAATGTTTCGCTGTTGGCGATGCTGTCGATCCAGATCGTTCGTGCGCCAAACATCTTGGCGATCATCAGCGCCAGCGCGCCCGGTGCGGCACCGGTCGACACGACCAGGTCTGGATCGAACGCGCGGAAGACTCGCAGCAAGCCAAGCAGGGTAGGTGCCATCGCCCACGCCGAATCCCGCGCGGTGTCGGCGATTTCAAGAACCTCGCGGTCGCCGAGCGGGGGCGTCATGCCTTTGGACGTGCTGACGAATTGGCAGTCGGCGCCGACGAACGCCGCGCGAAGACGGTGAAGTTCGATCCAATGCCCACCGGCCGAGGCGACAAGCAGGACGCGCATTGGGGTGCCGCTATCCGCATTTACCGGGAAGCGCAAATGATCGATCGATGCAACGGGTGTATTCGTTCGCCGCGGCGTAGATTCCGCTGAGGATGTGGCAGTATCGCTGTCATTGCCCGGGTTCACGAAGAACCGCTCGGGCAGGGAACGGGCTGACGTTGATCCGACCTCAGCCACTTTGTCGCGTCCCCATCTTGCGCCACCAGTCCATCGGGATCATGCTCGACTTGGTGCATACCGTCCGTGACTGGCGCTCTTCAATTATCGGCCAGCCCATGGGATGTGCAGTGCTCCACTATCGCAGACTTTGATATTCCAGCAATCGAACCAATTGATCGCAATGGCATATTCAAGTTAGATCGCCGCGCTTCCCCCACGACCTTGCGGGAAACGCTATACCGGAGATGTTGCGTTGCCAAGCACCGATTCTGGTGACCGAATATATGCCATCGGTGACATCCACGGCCGATACGACCTTCTCCAGATGTTGATCGCGCGGATCGGCGAGCATTCTGCAAGCTTGCCGCCGGCCCGCTCGCTCTACGTGGTTTTGATCGGAGACGTCGTCGATCGGGGACCGCAAAGCGCCGAGGTGCTGGCGATGCTTTATGGTCTCCAGCGCCAGAACAGCCGCGTCATCGTCCTGCTCGGTAATCATGAAGAGGCGATGCTTCAGGCGCTCGACGGCGATCCGGACGCATTGCGGCGATGGCTCGCGGTGGGCGGCGATGCGACGCTCGCCAGCTTCGGCATCGCGCCGCTGCGCATCGACGACGACCCACGCGACTATATGAACGGCGCGCGCCGCGCGATCCCGCGGCAATGGCTAGCCTGGCTTCGTCAATTGCCGCTCAGCGTCCAGTCCGGAGACTATTACTTCGTCCATGCGGGTGTTCGTCCCGGTGTCGCGCTTGCGCGGCAGGTACGCGACGACATGCTGTGGATCCGTGGCGAGTTCCTTCGGTCCGAACGCGACTTCGGCGCGGTCGTCGTCCACGGACATAGCATTACCCCCGATGTCGATGTCCGCGAGAACCGGATTGGTATCGATACCGGTGCGTATCGAACAGGCGTTCTCAGTGCGATCTACTTGGAAGGTGAAAAAAGGGACATACTTGCTGTCTCGTTGCCAATGTGAACTCGTGAGAGTGAGCAACTGCAGCAAATTGTAAAAAACAAACGGGCCTATTGTAAGGAACATGCAATTTAGGCAATTGATCCAGGTTAGTGGTGCGATCCCTGTACTTGACTCTTCTGCCAGCACCTGAGTAACTGAAGTATAGGCGCGGAACCGCCGTATTCAGGGGTCGGAAATCATGTTCAAAAAGATCATTCTTGGAGCGGCGCTCGCTAGCCAGGCTTTCATCGGTACCGCGTATGCAGCACCGGCGCGTCCGCAAGCAGTTAGCTTCGACAGCGTAAAGATGGTCGATGCCGCCGGTTCGCCGATGCGCATCGGAACGTCGGCTAAGCGCAAGAATGATCTTGCTGGCGCGCCATTCCTGCTGCCGCTGCTCGGTGTCGTTGCCCTGGTTGCAGTGGTTGCGGTCGTTGCCAGCGGTGGTGACGACGACTCCAGCCCGAACTGATCGGCTGATGCTGCCTCGCTAGGCACGCGATCGCGAGAGTTATTGAGGCGAAGCATTCGAACGAGTGCTTCGCCTTTATCTTTTTTGTGCCTTTCAGTGGTTTTCGATCCACGGTCGCGTTCGGTAACGTCAAAAGCGTCCGGGTGGCGACGTCGACGACTTACCGACTGGTGGCGTGATCTTCGCCAACTGCCGTTGATCGACGAATCGGCATGATCGTCCTGGCCGAGCGCGACGATCGATCGCCTGGCTGGCTCACCAGCCTGTCCCAGTCCTTATCGAAGCGGTCCACCGATGGCTTTACGTAACGTACGATCGCTGACGGCAGGCGCGGGATCGCATGACCCGGTGGACGCCATCGTCAAGCCGTGCCGCAGCGAGCATCATCGCTACGGTGCGTGGGGGCGTTCCGCATGAGCGGCATGAACGAGCGTCGCGGCTCTCGAAGAGAGAGTGGCCGGTCCGGCGGGCGGTCGAGCGGACGGTCTCGCACTCATAGGTTCGGTTTGTCGGCGCCATGGCGGCGCCATGCGCCGTTGATGGCGTTCCTGATCGTCCTGCTGTTCGGCGGGGGCGCGGGCACTGGCTATCCGCTGATCGAACTCGCCGCGCAAATTCTGGCACTTGTTCTGATCGTCCGCGCCGCGCGTCCGACACCCTCCGAAATCAATACGCTTGCGTCCGCGACCACCGCTACGAGATCGGCCGCACTGAGCCGCTTCCTGCTGGTGTTCGCCGCTGCGGCGCTCCTGCTGGTGGCGCAACTGGTGCCGCTGCCAGCGAGCTGGTGGCATGGCCTGCCGGCGCGCGAGACGGCGGTGCAGGTCTACACGCTGCTCGGCTGGACGACGCGGTGGCACGCCTTCAGCATGACGCCCGATACGACGTTTACCGCGTTGCTCACGTTGCTCGTGCCGCTGGCCGCGATGCTGACGGTGGCGGGACTTCCACTCCAGTCGCGCGTGACGATGCTGAGGCTGATCGTCATCGCCGCAGTGATCTCGACGGTGCTCGCCGCGTTGCAGGTCGCGGCCGGCGGCAGCGCGCCGGTCCTCTACGAAACCGCGCATCGCGGATTCGGCGTCGGGTTCTTCGTCAACCGCAATCATCAGGCGACGTTCCTGCTGGTGTCGATCGTCTTCGCGGCGGTGCCGGGCGTGATGGGCACGGGCGCGGCGCGTCGGCTCGGGATGCTCGGTATCATCGGCTTCCTGTCGCTCGGCATTCTCGCGACCAGTTCGCGCACCGCGTTGCTGTTGCTACCGATCTCCCTGATCGTCGCATTCGCCCTGGTCGGCGACGTCCGGCGCACCGGCAAGTCGGTCGCCGCGGCCGCCGCGCTCTATGTCGTCGGCGGTCTCCTGTTGTCGCGCACCGATCTGGTGCAGCGCCTGTTCGCCCGCTTCACCACGGTCGCCGAAGAGCTGCGCTATCAATATTGGGAGAACTCACTCTACATCGTCCGCGAGACGTTCCCGTTCGGCACCGGATTCGGCAGCTTCGAACGAGTCTATCGCAGCGTCGAACCGCTCGGGCAGGTCTCGCCGCTGAGCGTCAATCACGCGCACAATGATTTCCTCGAACTCGTCCTCGAAGGGGGGCTGCCCGCAGCGATCCTGATCGCGGCAGGGCTGATCGTGCTGATCGTCGCGCTCGTATCGAGTTGGCGCCACGCAGGTGATCGCGGCGCGAGCGACCGGCAGAGCGGCGATCGCCACGCCGGCACGCGTCAGGAGCGCGCGACACTGGTCGCGGGCGGGGCGGCGATCGCGCTGATCCTGCTGTTCTCGCTGGTCGACTACCCGCTGCGCATGGCGGGAATCGCAGGCCTGTTCGGCGCCGCGCTCGGCCTGATCGCCGCGGTCGGTCGTCCGCAGTCCCGCACGACCGCGTCCTTCGCCTGGACGTCCTCGACCATAGCGATCACGATCGTCGCGGCCATTGTCGGGTTGGCGGCGAGTGGCGATGCGGCGGGTCGCTTCCTGACGTTGCGAGGCCAGCCCGCGGCCGCGACGGCGGTCTCGCCATGGTCGGCCAGCGCCTGGTCCGCGCTTGCCAATGTCGAGCAACTCGCCAGCCAGCCAGCCGCGGCACGCGCTGCTGCGGCCCGTGCGCTGGCGATCGACCCGATCGACGCGGGGGCAGTCCGCGCGCACGGCTATGCCGATCTCGCGCTCGACCAGCCGGTTCGCGGCAGCGCGTTGCTACAGGCGGGCGCGGCGCTGGGCTGGCGCGATACGTTGATGCAATTGTGGCTGGCGGAGCGCGCGCTGGAAGTCGGCAGCACGGGTGTCGCCGCGGAGCGCATCGACGCACTGTTGCGCCGCGCGCAGCTGCCCGACGCGCTGATGCCCCAGATGCGCCGGACCTATCTGTCGCCCGGCGGCGTCGACGCCGTCGTCGCGCGCCTCGGCGATGCGCCCAAATGGCGGCAGGGGTTCTTCAACCTGATCGCCAAGGACGCTGCCGAATCGGTGCCGCGCACGCTCGAGTTTCTCGGCAAGCTGCAGAAGACGGGCGTCGCCGCGACTCCGCTGGAAACCACGCTGATCCGCTGGCAGCTCGGTGACAGGGGCGACGTGGCCGGCGCGCGTCGGGTCTGGCTCGCGAGCGGTGGCCGCGGGCTGGTCGCGGATGGCGGGTTCGAGGCGTTGCCGTCACCACTGCCGGGTGGGGTCATCCCCTATGCCTGGGGCGCGCCGAGCTTGCCGGGCGTACGCGTGATCCCGGCGGATCGCGGCGCGGACGGCAGCGGCCACGCACTGCAGATCGTCTCGGACGGCCTGTCGAGCGGCACCGCGCTGGCGCAGGCGATCACATTGCCGCCGGGCCGCTGGCGGGTGAGCGCGATGGTTCGCGGTGCCGACGTTCCGGCCACGCTTTCGCTGACATGCGCCGGTCGACCGGCCACGATCTCGACCGACGCCATCGCGCTCGACGGGCCAGGGGCGGGCTGGCGACAGATGGCTGGTGCCGTCACGGTCGGAACCGGCTGTCCGGTGCAGATCCTGGGTCTCAACCTCCGCGAGCGTGGTGGTCAGCCCGGCGTGTTCTGGATCGATTCGGTCCGCATCGCCGCCGCGGCAGGGCAGTGACGTCGTGCAGGTGCCGGTAACACAGGTTAGACGCTTGACCGAGTGCACCGGGTAGTGCGAGGGTTCGTCATTCCAAAGGGGCAAGATCAACGGATGCGAGCGACCTTGATAGGGGTGGTCGCGCTGAGCGCCATGCTCGGCGCGTGCGCCGACGATAATGTCGGCCCTAACCTCCGAACCGGCGAAGCCGCGTATGAGACGATCCCGGCGCCGGTGGGTGAGCCACGGGTGCAGGATTATCGTATCGGCGCGCTCGATACGCTGGACATCGTCGTGTTCCAAGAAGCCGACATCTCGACCCGCGGCGTCGTCGTCGATGCCGCCGGCGTCATATCGATGCCGTTGATCGGACGGATCCAGGCCGCCGGCAACACCAGCACGCAGCTCGCCGACCTGCTCGCCGCGAAGCTGGCCGAGCGGTTCTACGTCAATCCGCAAGTCACGGTCACCGTCGCCAGTTCGGTCGCGCAGCGTGTCACCGTGCAGGGCGACGTCAAGGAGCCGGGCATCTATCCGATCTCCGGGCCGACCACGCTGCTCGACACGATCGCGCTCGCCAAGGGTGAGAGCGAGGACGCGTCGTTGCGCGAGGTGATCGTGATCCGTTACATCGACGGCAAGCGGATGGGCGCGGTGTTCGATCTGAAGCGGATCCGCCGCGGTGACGATGCCGATCCCGCGATCGCGGCTCGCGACACGATCATCGTCGGCCATTCGACGGGCAAATCGGCCTGGCATGATATCCTGCGCGCGGCACCGTTGCTCGCGGGCTTCGGCGTCTTCGCGCAATTCTAAGATCACAGGAAGAGAACTGACTCATGGGGAGTGTCGACGTCTCTCAGGGCGCTCTCACGCCGAACGACCGGCGGAACTTCGGTTCGGCCCCTGGGTCGAATTTCGCCGAGCGCGAGGACTTTTCCGTGCCTGAGGGCGAGGGGGACGAACCGGCGATCGATCTTCGCGCAGTCTGGGCGACGATCTTCCGCAATCGCTACATGATGATCGCGATTGTCGGCGTCGCGCTGATGCTCGGCATCGCCTCCGCGTTGCTGATGCCGCGCAAGTATACGGCGCAGTCGAGCATCCAGATCGACCAGCAGGTCGCCAAGGTTCTCGGCACCGAGGATTCGGAGCCGCAGGTCGCCGGCAGTGACGCCGATCGCTTCCTCCAGACGCAGGCGGACGTGCTCAACAGCCGGGCGATCGCGCGCCGCGTTTCGGACAGCCTCGCGCTGAGTGCGAACGACGACTTCCTCAAGCGGATGACCGGCGCGCGCCAGATCGTGATCAAGCCGGGCGATGCCAGCCTTGCCGACCAGGTCGTCGACGTCCTGCAAAAGAACCTGACGATCGACCTTCGCCGCAACTCGCGCGTCGTCCACATCATCTTCACCAGCCGCGACCCCGCGCTCGCCGCCGAAATCGCCAACAGCTACGCGACCAACTTCATCGAGGGGAACATCCAGCGGAAATTCTCCGCGTCGTCCTATTCCCGCCGGTTCCTCCAGAACCAGCTCGGCCTCGCCAAGACCCGCCTCGAAGGATCGGAGCGCGACCTGATCGCCTATGCCCGGTCCGCGCGGTTGATCGATGCCAGCGCGGGCGCGCGCCAGCAGGAAGCGGACAACGCGCCGCGCTCGCTCGTCACCGCCAACCTCATCCAGCTCAACGCCGATTCGGCGACGTCGGAGGCCAACCGCCTGCGGACGCGTGCGCGGTGGGAACAGGCGCGTCGTGCGCCGCTGATGTCGTTGCCCGAAGTGCAGGCGAACGAGGCGGTCCAGCGCCTGTCGCAGAAGCGCGCGGAAGATATCGCCAGTCTCAGCGAAGTCCGCCGCCGCCTGAAGCCGGATCATCCGGTCGTGATCCAGGCGCTTGCCGAAATCGCCACGCTCGACCAGCAGATCCGCCAGCTTGCGGAGGTGACGCGCAAGTCGATCGAGAACCAGTATCTGACCGCCGAACGCCAGAACCGCGCGCTCATCCAGCAGGTTACCGCGCTCCAGGGCGCCACGCTCGCCGAACAGGGCCGCAGCGTTCGCTACAATATCCTGCGCCGCGAGGTGGATACCAACCGCCAGCTCTACGAGGGCCTGCTCCAGCGCTACAAGGAAGTCAGCGCCGAGGCGGGGATCACGACCAACAACGTCTCCAGCGTCGATACTGCCGAGCAGCCCCGTCGTCCGACGTCGCCGCGGCCGCTGTTGAACGTCGCGCTCGCGCTGATCGCCGGGCTCGCGCTGGCGATGCTGTATGCGTTCGGTCGCGACTATCTCGACGATTCGATCCGCGATCCGCAGGATGTCGAGCAGAAGCTGCACATCCCGCTGCTCGGCGTCGTGCCCGACACGCGGGGCGATTCGCCGCTCGACGCGCTCAACAATCCGAAGTCGGAGATCGCCGAGGCGTATCACGCGATCCGGACGTCGATCGAGCTATCGTCGAACCAGGGTCCGCCGCGGTCGATCTTGGTCACCGGCAGCAGCAAGTCGGAAGGCAAGTCGACCACCTCGTTCGCGCTCGCGCGCGACTTCGCCGGGCTCGGCCGCCGCGTCCTGCTGGTCGATGCCGACCTGCGGCGCCCGTCGCTGCACCGGACGCTGGGAATCACCTTGCCCGAGATCGGTCTTTCGTCGGTCCTCGCGCGGATGACAGAACGCGGCGCGTCGATCCTGCCGACCGCGTTCCCCGGGCTCAGCTTCCTGCCGAGCGGACGACTGCCACCGGATCCCGCGACCCTGTTCGCGGGGACCGCGATGCAGGATCTGCTCGCCGCGCTGGAAGCGGATTACGACGTCGTGATCGTCGACGGTCCGCCGGTCCTTGCACTCGCCGATGCGGCACAGTTGACGGCCGCCGCACAGGCCACCGTGTTCGTCGCCGAAGCCTCGAGCGCGCATTTCGGCCAGGCCCGCAACGCCGTGTCCCGCCTTCTCCGCGCCGGCGGCACCGTGATCGGCTGCGTCATGACCAAGTACAACGCCAAGAAGGCGGGCTTCGGCCAGTCCTACGATTACTACCGCTATCGCTACGACGACGCGTCGAAATAAGCCGAACCGCTGCTCCGGCTTGGGCCGGAGCAGCTAGCGCACGTCAGGGTTTGCCGCTCCGAGACGGGGCAGGCGGCGTCCCGCGCGCGCCGCTACCGCAGGCATAGCGAATCTTCAGTGCGACGACGACGACCGAGGCCGCTTCGCCCGACAGGTCGGAGGGCTTGTCGCGCAGATAGTCGATGAACGCCTGGCGCAAATCGCCTTGTGGGACATGCCGGGGCACGCAGAATTCGCGCTGGTTCAGCCACGCCTCGTACGCGCGGACCGTGTCATGCACGCCGGTGATATAGGCGAAGCAATAGGACGCGTCGGCCGGCACGTTGGACAAACAGCGCTGCCGCAACTGCCCAGCGCTGAACAATCCCCCGGCGAGCGGCCCCGCGGATACTTGCGAGGTCGATGCTTGCGGGGCGGCAGCCTGCGGCACCGCCCCATTGGGTTTCTGGGACTGGACCAACAGCGGCGCGGCGAGCAGCAGGACGAGGGGCATGACCATGATCGCCCGTCGTTACGCGCTGGCGCGGTGCGCTTCAATTCACTAACACCCGACGAAGCAATGGCTCTTCTCGACCTTATCCGGCGACAGGCGCCCGCGTCGCACGAGCCGGCGCCCTCGACGCTGATCCTTGATCCGAACACCGTTTCGTCGTTGCCGCCGGTGCGTCGGTTTCACCTGGGCGTGATCGTGCCCGCCCTGCTGGCGCTGATCCTGATCGGCGGATCGATCATTGTCGCAGTCGTCAGCCTCGGGACGCCGCCGGACAAGACGTTCGACGCGACCGGCGGCACGCGCTGGGCGAGCACGGCGCGAATCGAGGCACCGTTTGCACCCAAGACGATGCGGCCGCTGACGCCCGAGCAGGCGGTTGCCTGGAACGCCGCCGCGCCGACCGTGGCGAAGCGCGTCGAATCCGCGTCCACCTTTGCGCTGCGGACCGGCAAGGCGGAGGACTATAGCCGTTCGCTGCAATGCCTGACGATGGCGGTCTATTACGAGGCGGGCAGCGAATCGGACGATGGCGAGCGCGCGGTGGCGCAGGTCATCCTCAACCGCGTCCGCCATCCCGCCTATCCCAAGACGGTGTGCGGTGTCGTCCTCGACGGATCGCAACGCAGGACCGGCTGCCAGTTCACCTTCGTCTGCGACGGCGCGCTGGGCCGGTTACCGTCGCAGAAGGGCTGGCTGCGCGCCTCGCGGATCGCGACGTCGGCACTGGGCGGCGCGGTGTTCGCGCCGGTGGGCTGGGCGACGCATTATCACGCCAATTATGTCGTGCCGTATTGGGCATCGAGCCTGGAAAAGGTCGCGGCGATCGGCGCGCACATCTTCTACCGCTGGAACGGCCCGGCCGGACGCGGTGGCGCATTCCGCGGCGTCTATGCGGGTAACGAACCGGCAATGACGCTGCCCGCAACCGTCGCTGCCCCGACGGCGACGGATGCAGCGGCGACGGTGGCCACCGCATCCGGCGCGGTCGCCCCGAGCGAGCGGCCCGTCCTCAGCGGCTATCGCGCCAGCCTGCCCGACGATTCCCCGGTGCCGACCGTCAGCCTTGGCGAACGGCGGGTGCTGCCGCGTGGTCCCGAAGTCGGCGACACCAGCGCTTCGCCGCCGACTCCAGAGCGCCGCGTCCTGCCGGTATCGCCTACCGCCAACTGACCTCAGGGGGCGACGAGTTCGGCCCTGGACGGGCGCCGTCCACGCAACGCTTCCGCGATCGGCAGCTCGATCAACCGCCATGACAGCCACCCCACGCCGAAGCACACTGCACAGGCGACGACCGCCATCGCGAGCAGCGCCGGTAGGCCGTATGCAACGATCGATACGGTTGCCGACGCGAACGCGCCCAGCACGAAGCTGTGCGTGAGATAGATGCTGTAGGACGCGTTGCCGAACGCACGCGAGAAGGCCGCGAACCCGTCCGACCGCCGCGTCGTCGCGGGCGTCGTGAGCACGGTTACGGCCACCGCTCCTGCGATCGCCGCCATTGCGACGATCTGGCTCGGGTCGATAGTGGCGACTCCCAGCGCGGCCACGGCGACGACCGCGATGACCGACATCGGCAGCACCGGCAGGCGGTCGCCGATCCGGTGGCGGACGAGCGCGATCACGATCCCGATCGCGAAATAGGCCATGATCGGCCGCGTGAAGACATAGGCGGCGATCGATACTCCAACCTGGTCGCGTGGCGCATCGATGCCGGTCCCCACCGCGACGAGCAGCCCCAGCACCGTCAGCACGAGGAACGCGCCGCGCCGCGCCAGCACTGCGAGGCCCGCCGCGAACAGCAGGTAGAAGAACATCTCGTAATGCAGCGTCCACCCCAGCTCGTAGATCGGCTGGATCAAACCGTTGGCGCCGCGGTGGGGGATGAACGCGAACGACAACAGGAATTCGGCCACGTTCGGCAGGCGCGCCGCGACAATGGTCCGTGCGCCCATCGCCTGCGCCAGCCAGCCGAACGCCACGATCATCAGCATCGTCAGATAATAGAGTGGCGCGACCCGCAGGAACCGGTTGCGCAGGAACGACCAGCCCGATGGCGGCGGCCGGTCCTCCCGAAGCGCGATATAGACCATGATGAAGCCGCTGATCGCGAAGAAGGTGGCGACGCCGGTCTGGCCGAGCCGAGTCGTGAAATCGGGAAGGTCGTGGATGATCGCACCGCGCCGGACATAGCGCTCCAGCAAATGCTCGACGACGACACCCGACGCCGCCAGTCCGCGCAGCAGCTGGAGCGGCGCTATCTGGTCGCGGTCCAGCGCCGCATCGCGCGAGATCAGCCGCGAAACCAGCGGCACGCGCGCGCCAATCACGCCAGCCGCAGCATGACGATGGTCGCGTTCAGCGCGAACCCCAGCGCGACGCTCTTGATCATCTCGCGCGGCGTCACCGGCAAATTGGCGTTGATGATCGCCGCCACCAGCGAGGTCGACGCCGCGAACAGCAGCAGCGACCACCAGCTCGGCCAGGTCGCGTTCTTCACATGCGCCCAGTCGGTGATCAGCGGCAGCAGCACCATCAGGAAATGCCCGAAGCACGCCGCCAGCCAGTGCGACAGGAACCGCGGCAGGCTTTCGCCCAGTTCGAGATGCGGATCACCGCTCATCGACGATGCTCCGTTCGTCCTGTTCGGCATGCGCCACCAGCGTCCCGATCAGGATCTCGTAATAGGCGGCGGCATTCGCCTCGATCTCGTCGTCGGGATCCGCCTGCGTCGCGCCGGCCTGTCCAGCCGCCGCCCGCGCCGCGCGGATCTGCCATTCGGCCATGTCGCGCCAGGTCGCCACGTCGCGCGCGGCGATCGCCTGTTGCGCAAGCCCGATCAGGATGACGAACGCGCCCAGCACCGCGACCGCGACCGCCAGATAATAACCATGTGCCCAGATCGCGCGCAGCCAGAAGCCGTAGATGACCGTGACGATCACCACGATCAGCGCCACCAGGCAGATCGCATCGATCAGTCGACCGATCCGCTTGGGCCACCGCGATTGGTTGAGGCCATGGTGAAGGGGGTCGGGCACGTCGCGATCCTGTCAGAGAAGATCCGGATCGGCAACCGACCGGAGGTGCTTCGCAAGCGACGCATTCGATACCCGCGCGACGGCGGGACGGATCGTTCAGATTTGTACAGTCGCGGACGATAGCGCGCCGGTTGCGGCGTCCCGCTCGCGATCGGTCAGCGCCAATGCCGTCGTCGCGCCGGTATTTGCGGACAGGAACGCCGCCTCGACGACCGCCATCACCGCCAACGCTTCGATCGGCGCGACCGGATTTTTCGCTGCTCGCCGAACCGCCGCCGCGATTCCACGGTAATAGAGACGCTGATCGCCGGGTATCGCGCGCTGTTCGCGTTGCCCGTTGGCGGCGTGGATCACGAGCGGATCGGGATCCTCGCCCCAGTTCGCGTCGCCCGGCCGCATTCCGCTTAGAAGTTGCGCCTCCTGGCGGTCGGCGCAGTGCTTCGTCATGCTGCCGGCGGTGCCGTGCACGGTGAACCGGTCGACGCCGCCTGCCACCAGCATACTCGCCTGGAGGATCACGCGGCGCTCGCCATAGGACAGGACGACGTGTGCCCAATCGTCGGTCATCGCACCCGGCCGCTGTGTCGCGATCGACGCCTGGACCGTGTCCGGCAGGCCGAACAGGAGCAATGCCTGATCGACGAGATGCGGACCGAGATCGTACCAGACCCCGCTGCCCGGCCCCGATCGCTCGCGCCAGCGGTCGCGGACGTCCGGCCGGAACCGGTCGAAATGCGATTCGAAATGCGTGACGTTGCCGACGATACCGGCGTCGATCGCGGCACGCACGGTGAGGAAATCACTGTCCCAGCGCCGGTTGTGGAAGACGGACAGCAGTACCCCCCGATCGTCCGCCAGCGCGACAAGCCCGCGCGCTTCGTCGAGGTCTAGCGTGAACGGCTTGTCGATCACGACATGCTTCCCCGCCGTGATCGCTGCCCTCGCGAGCGGTGCGTGCGTCTCGTTCGGCGTCGCGATCACGACCAAGTCTATGTCCTCAGCCGCGATCAGCGCGTGCGGATCGGCGTGGACCGTCATCCCCGGAAAGTCCGCCTGCACCTTGCGGGCATCGCTGGACGACACCGCGCAAAGCTCGAGCGCCGCGACCGATGCTATCAACGGGGCATGGAAGGTCTTGCCCGAAAATCCGTAGCCGATCAGCCCGACGCGTATGGGGCCGGCTTGCTCGTCCGTCATGCTCATCGCCTCAGTCCATGCCCGCGCGGATCGCTGCCGCCGCCAGAAACGGTGCGCCCGCGACGAGCACGAGGCTGACCGCGGCGAGCAGCTTGACCGCGCCTGCGCCGCCAGCCGGGTCGAGTGATCCCGCGCCGAAGATCAGCAAGGGCACCGCGAGCGGCAGCATCACGAGGCCCGTCACCGCGCCGCCGCCGCGAACGCCGGCAACCAGCGCACTGGTCGCGACCGCGAGCGCGGCGAGGCCGGGCGTACCGATCAGCAGACCGATCTCGACGCGGAGCAGCGTGTCGGCCGACAGGTTGAGCAGGCCGGCGGCGATCACCGCGGCGAGCATCAGCGGGGGGCCGAAACTCAACCAGTGCGCGATCGTCTTCGCGAAGGCGACCAGCGCGAGCGACATCCCGCGGACGACGAACTGGTCGAACACGCCCGCCTCCAGATCGGGACCGACGAGGCGCTCGACCGGCAACAGGGCGGCGAGCAGCGCTGCCGTCCAGATCACCCCGCCACCGATCCGCGCGAGCAGCGCCGCGTCGGGGCCGATCGCGAACGGGAACAGCGTCGCCACCAGCAGGAAGAACGCGATCACCAGCGTCGCGCCGCCACTCGACACGCTGCGGCGCAGATCGCGGCGGATCAGCGCGATCACAACGCGATCTCCTGCGCGTGGGGAATCGCCAGCGCCAGATGCGTGGCGACCAGCGCAATGCCGCCGGTGGCGCGGTGCTCGGCGATCAGCGTTTCCAGTCGAGCGATCGACACCGTGTCGAGCCCGTTGGCGGGTTCGTCGAGCAGCCAGACCGGCGCCCCGCTGGCGGCAACGCGCGCGATCGACGCGCGGCGGCGTTGCCCGGTCGACAGCAAGCGGACCGGAATGTCCGCGAGCGCGTCGAGATCGAGGGCGGACAGCGCTTGCGCGATCCGGGTATCGTGGGCGGGGGCATTGTCCAACGCAGCCCAGAAACGGAGTGCCGTAATCAGCGTGCGATCCGGGTCGAGCGCGCTCGCTTCGGTCAGCAGCGCCTTGTCTGCGTCACACGTCACGGCGCCTTCGAATGGTGCGAGCAGGCCGGCGGCGATACGGATCAAGCTCGATTTGCCGACGCCATTGGGGCCGGCGACGATTGCCGCGTCGCCAGGCCCCAGGTCGAACGACACGCCCGAGAACAGCATCCGCCCGCCCCGCACGCACGCGACGTCGCGAAACGCGAGGCTCACGTGGCCCGATCTTCGACGGAGTCTTCCAGCGCGTGCATGTCGTCGTCGCTCAGCCCGAAATGATGGCCGATCTCGTGGATCGTCACGTGCGCGACGAGGTCGTCGAGGCGCAACCCGGTCTCGATCCATTCCTCCAGGATCGCGCGGCGGTACAGGACGATGCGGTCGGGCATCGGCGCGACGTCCATCGACGATTTCTCGCCGAGCGGACGGCCGTGATACAGGCCCGACAGGTCGAGCGGGTGTTCGATCCCCAGCGCCGCCAGCGTCTCGTCGTCGGCATACTCCTCGACCGCGAACACGATGTCGCCGAGATGCTCCGCGAACTGCTGCGGCAGCTTGGCGATCGTCGCCCGCGCGATGGCCTCGATCGCGTCGGCGTCGGGGGCTTCCCCGGATATTGTCGCTTGCCCGCTCATGCCGCCAGCCATACGCGTCGGCGAACTGTTGCGGCAAGGGAGAGCCCGATGATCGAAGCGCTGAACGATACCGAGCGGGCCGAGGCGCTCGATGGGCTCGACGAGTGGGATTACGACGATGCGCGCGACGCGATCACGCGGACGATCGTGTTCGCCGATTTCGTCGAGGCGTTCGGCTTCATGACGCAGGTCGCGCTGATCGCCGAGCGCGCGAACCACCATCCGGAGTGGAAGAACGTCTGGAACCGCGTGGAAATCCTGCTGACGACACATGACGCAGGCGGCCTCTCACCGCGCGATATCGAGATGGCCGAAGCGATCGACGCGATCGTCGGCGACGCCTGAGCTGAAGGCATTTTGAGCACCACCCCGGCCTTCGCCGGGGTGGTGCTCAAATAAATTCCGCAACTTCTACTTCCGCATATCCCGCCGCATCCGCTTGCGCAGCGCGCCCGGCATCCACCGCGCGGCGAACGCCATGCGGTGCGCGGTCTTCCCCACAAAAGTGTGCACCTTGTCGCCGTGCACTGCTTCCCAGGCCGCCTCCGCAACCTTGTCCACCCCGGTCAGCTCCAGCCCCGCCCCCGTCACCGTCTCGCGGATCGAGTGGTTCGTGTTCCCCGCCGCGGAATCGAGCAGCGGCGTGTCGATGAAGCTCGGTACGATCGAGCGCACCTTGATGCCGTCCGCCGCCCATTCGCCGTCGAGCGCCTCGGTGATCGCGCGCACCCCGAACTTGGTCGCGGAATAGGGCGCAAGCCCCGCCGATCCGTAGATCGCCGACGCCGACGCGGTATTGAGCAGGCACGATCCCGGCGTCCGCTTCAGATACGCATGGCCGATCCGCGCCCCGTTCAGTGCCCCGACCAGGTTGATCGCGATCACCCGGTCGATCTCGGCGAAGTCGGTCTCCGCGAGCGGTCCGCCCGATCCGATCCCGGCGTTGTTGAACAGCACGTCGAGCCGCCCGCCCGTGGTCGCGACGAACGCATCGAGCGACGCCACCCACGCATCGCGGTCGCGCACGTCCATCTGGTAGGTGCTGACCATCCCCGCGGGCAGCAGCGCGGCGGTCTCGGCAAGCCCTGCGACGTTGACGTCGGCGAGCCCGACCCGCCAGCCTTTCCGCGCGAACAATATCGCGGTGGCGCGGCCGATCCCCGATCCGCCGCCGGTGATGAAAATGCCCTGCTGGCTCATACCCTCTCCATTTGATTTTCCGGTATGTTTCCCGCATCCTGCGCGCAGATGCCAGACAATTCCCCAGCGCTCGCTTTCGAACGCGTCACCAAAAGATACCCAGGCGCTGGGGGCACGACGATTGCCGTCGACGGCGTTTCGCTGGAGATCGCACGCGGCAGTTTCGTCGCGCTCGTCGGCACGTCCGGTTCGGGCAAGTCCACGCTGCTGAAGACGCTCAACCGCCTGGTCGAGCCGAGCGAAGGCCGCGTGACGATCGACGGTGCCGACGTCGCCGCCGAGCCCGCGCCTGAACTCCGCCGCCGGATCGGCTACGTCTTCCAGAACATCGGCCTGTTCCCGCACATGACGATCGCCGAGAACATCGCGATCGGCCTGCGCATCGCCGGCCGCACGGATGAGGCCAAGGTCGGCGAACTGCTCGATCTTGTCGACCTGCCCCGCGATATTGCGAGCCGCATGCCCGACGCGCTCTCGGGTGGCCAGCGCCAGCGCGTCGGCATCGCCCGCGCGCTCGCACCCGGCGCGAAACTGCTGCTGCTCGACGAGGCGTTCGGCGCGCTCGACCCGGTCACGCGCGATGCGCTCGGCACGCGGATCCGCGAACTCCACGACCGGCTCGGGCTGACCACCATCCTCGTCACGCATGACATGGCGGAGGCACTGCTGCTCGCCGACCGCGTGCTGGTGATGAAGGCCGGGCGGATCGTCGCCGATGCCACGCCAGCCGACCTCGTCGCCGGCAAGGGCGGCGACGACGCGCAGGCACTGGTCCAGGTGCCGCGCGCGCAGGCCGAACGCTTGCAGGCGCTAGTCGCATGAGCGCGTTCCTCGACGCGCTCGGCCGCGTGCCGCCGCTGCTCGCCAACCACGTCCTGCTTTCCGCGGCGGCGCTTCTGCTCGGCATCGCGATCAGCCTGCCGCTCGGCATCTGGTCCGCGCGCAACGCGACGGTGGCGCGCATGTCGCTCGGTTTCGCGAGCCTCGTCCAGACCGTCCCGAGCCTCGCGCTGCTCGCCTTGTTCTACCCGTTGTTGCTCAGCCTCTCCGCGCTGGTCGGCGGCGGCATCCCTGCGCTCGGCTTCCTCCCGTCTTTGATCGCGCTGACGCTGTACGCCCTCCTTCCGATCCTGCGGAATGCAGTCGCCGGCCTGCATGGCATAGATCCCGCCGTGATCCAGGCGGCGGACGCGGTCGGCATGACGCCCGCGCAGAAACTGCGGCTGGTCGAGGCCCCTTTGGTCGCGCCCGTGCTGATCGCCGGCATCCGCACCGCGGCGGTCTGGACGATCGGCGCGGCGACGCTGTCGACGACGGTCGGCCAGCCGAGCCTCGGCGATATGATCTTCGCCGGACTCCAGACGCAGAACTGGGCGCTGGTGCTCGCCGGTTGCGTGTCGGCGGCCGCACTCGCGTTGGCGGTGGACGCACTGATCGGCGCGATCGAATACGGCATCCGCGCGCGCCGCCGCTGGCTATGGATCGTGAGCGCGGTGGTGCTGGTCATGGGAACCGCGGCGGCGACCGCCCCGCTATGGCCCAAGGGCGGCGCAGACCGAACCGTGGTCGTCGGCGCGAAGAACTTTTCCGAGCAATATATCCTCGCGCGGCTGATCGGCGACCGGCTCGAACATGCGGGCTACACCGTCGAGTATCGTGACGGCCTCGGCTCGGCTGTGGTCTTTGGCGCGCTCTCCGGCGGCGATATCGACGTCTATGTCGATTATGCCGGGACGATCTGGGCGAACGAGATGAAGCGCAACGACGTCCCCGAACGCCCGGCGATGGTCGCCGCGATCGCCGACTGGGCGAGGCGCGAGCATCATGTCGGCCTGGTCGGGTCGCTCGGGTTCGAGAACGCCTATGCCTTCGCGATGAAGGGCGACGCGGCAAAGTCCAAGCGCATCGCCAGCCTCGACGATCTGGTGAAGGCCGCGCCCGGCATGACGCTCGGCAGCGATCTCGAATTCCTCGAACGTCCCGAATGGGCCGCGGTGAAGCGCGCCTATCCGCTGAGATTTGCAAAGACGACGCCGTACAGCCCGACCTTCATGTACCGCGCGCTGGAGAGCGGCAATGTCGACGTCATCTCGGCCTTCTCGTCGGATGGCCGGATCGCCGCGGACGGGCTTACCGTGCTGACCGACCCCCGCCGTGCGATCCCGGGCTACGACGCGATCCTGATGGTCGCGCCGAAGCGGGCAGGGGACGCCAAGTTCCTCGCCGCGCTGAAACCGATGGTCGGCCGTATCCCGGTCGAGGCGATGCGCGCCGCGAACTACCGGGTCGACCGCGATGCCGACAAGGAAACGCCCGAGGCCGCGGCGAAATGGCTCGCTGCGAAGACCGGGCTTCAGGAATAGGCGCGGTAGAAGAACACGATCGTCGTCGCGATCGTCACCAACAGCGTCCACACGCGGATCACCTGCGGCGACAGCAGCAGGCCAAGCTTCGCACCGAAATGCCCGCCGACGATCCCACCGATCAGCATCGGCACGCATAGCGCCCACACCACCATCCCGGTCGCGATGAAGATGATCGTCGCCGCGAGGTTGGCGACTGCCAGCATCAAGGTCCGCGGCGGCGCGAGCGTCGCGGGCGTCGCGCCCGACAGCAGCCCCCAGGCGGCGGTCAGCATCAACCCGACGCCGCCGCCGAAATACCCGCCATACACACCCAGCAACGCTTGCACCGCGACCAGCGACTTCGGCCCGATCTCGACCCGCGACCGCAACCACAGCGACGCGCGCGTGCCAAACGCGATCGCCAGCGTCGCGAACAGCAGCAGCCACGGCACGATCAGGTCGAACGCGCGCGCCGACGTCGCCACCAGCAACAGGCTGCCGACCAGCCCGCCGACGAAGGTGATCCCGGCCATCGTCTTCATGCTGACGCCCGAGATCGGCTGGAGCCCATGCCGGTACGCCCACGCGCTCGCCATCGCACCCGGCTGGAGCGAGACGTTGCTGGTGGCGTTGGCGAAGGTCGAGGGCACGCCGAGTCCGATCAGCGTCGGCATCGTCGCGAAGCTGCCACCGCCCGCCAGCGCGTTCATCGCACCGCCAAGAACCCCAGCCCCTGCCGCCAGCGCGACCGCAGTCCACTCAAGCAAAAGCGTCGGACTCGGCGGCGGCCTCGCGATCGATCTGCGCGCGGCTCTTCTTCTCCGACGCGGTCTTCAACTGCCCGCACGCCGCATCGATGTCGCGCCCACGCGGCGTCCGTACCGGCGCCGAGATCCCCGCGCCGAACACGATGCTGGAGAAGGATTTGATCCGCTCGGGCGTCGAGCACTCGTACTGCGCACCCGGCCACGGGTTGAACGGAATGAGGTTCACCTTCGCCGGCAGCTCGTACTTCCGCAGCAACCGCACCAGCTCGCGCGCATCGTCGTCGGAGTCGTTCTTGTCCTTCAGCATCACATATTCGAACGTGATGCGCCGCGCGTTGTTCGTGCCCGGATAGTCCGCGCACGCCTGCAGCAATTCCTCGATGCCGTACTTCCGATTGAGCGGCACGATCTCGTCGCGCACCTCCTTGGTCACCGCGTGCAGCGACACGGCGAGGTTCACGCCGATCTCGGCCCCCGCGCGCGCCATCATCGGCACCACGCCCGACGTCGACAACGTGATCCGCCGCCGGCTGAGCGCGAGGCCCGCACCGTCCATCACCAGCTTCAGCGCATCGCGGACATTCTCGAAATTATAGAGCGGCTCGCCCATCCCCATCATCACGATGTTGGTAAGCATGCGGCCTTCCGGCTGGCTCGGCCATTCGCCCAGCGAGTCGCGCGCGAGCATTACCTGGCCGACGATCTCGGCGGGCGTCAGGTTGCGCACCAGCCGCATCGTGCCGGTGTGGCAGAAGGTGCAGTTCAGCGTGCAGCCGACCTGGCTCGACACGCACAGCGTGCCGCGATCCGCGTCGGGGATGAACACCATCTCGTAATCCTGCGCGTCGTCCGACCGCAGCAGCCACTTTCGCGTGCCATCGGTCGACACTTGAGCCTCGACCACGTTGGGCCGGCTGATCACGAAACGCTGCTCGAGCCACGGGTGCATCGTCTTTGAGATATCGGTCATCGCCGAGAACTCGGTCGCGCCGCGATTATAGATCCAGTGCCAGAGCTGTTTCGCGCGAAGCTTGGCCTGCTTCTCCTCGAGCTGCGACGTCTCCAGCGCCATCCGCAGATCGGCGAGCGACAGCCCGAGCAGGTCGATCCGCCCATCGCTGCGCGGCACGAAGCTGCGGGGAACGGGCACGGGATCGATGTGCCCCGGAATGGGCATGAGGTTCGCGGCGGTCTGCATGGGGCGGCCCTTAGCGGAATTTTCGTGATTTTTCTACTGGCTGCGAGAGAGGGAAGTAGACACCCTTCCGATCCTCCCCCGCAAGGGGCAGGTGGCAGGCGTAGCCTGACGGAGGGGGAGGCCTGCGCCCACGTTCGTTCCGTGTCCTCCCCCTCCGTCACCTGCGGCGACACCTCCCCCTTGCGGGGGAGGATCGTGAAGGTTCGTTCGGAACGTCTATTGGAAACGCGGGGCAGCAAACCGTCACCCCCCGCTACACGCCAACACAGCCGCATCGATCGCTGTCGCCGCCCCCGACAGCGCATACACATCGACAAACGGTCGCCCCCCGACGCCGACCGCCTCCACGCTCATGCTCCGCCCCGACCGCATGGCCGCCACGATCGCGCGATCGCTCGGCGCATCACCAGCCCACGCATCCAGCCCGTTCGCCACCAAAGCGAATCGCCGCTCGCCGATCGTCAGCGTCACCCCCGCCGACCGATCCCGCTCGCGACTGAGCCGCACATACAAGGACGCGCGCAAACCCCGCTTCGGCCACGTCGCAACGCTGGCAAACCCCGAAGCACGCCCCCCCGCCATCACCGGCCGAGCAATCGCGTAACACCGCGGGGGCGTAGCGTCCCGGAACGCACCCCATCCTTGGTAGACGCCGATCGTGTCACGCGCCGCTACCGGAGCAGCAATCGCAAACACCGCCACCGCCAAAACCAAACGCCACAGAACCCCCCTCCCTGGAAGGGAGGGGCAGGGGGTGGGTAGGCCCGATCGAGCCCCAGCGGTTCGAACACGGGGAAACCGACCCACCCCCAACCCCTCCCTTCCAGGGAGGGGGGCGGAAGTAGACAACTCGGGTTTGAGACCTTCGCCCCGGCTCCAACTCACGCCGGAGCGAACCCTGTACCCAGATGCGGCACCGTCGCGCGTCCGTTCTCCACCAGCGTAACCGATCCTTGCGGCAACCCCTTCGCAACCGGCGCGTCGAGCACAGGATCGACCGCCGCACCGGTCATCACGCCGAGCATCACCCGACTCGAGATCCCGTGCATGATCACCAGCCGGTCGCCCGGATCCTCCGCCGTATCCGCCAGCCACCCACCGACTCGTGCCGCGATCTCCGCATAGGTCTCGCCATCCGGTGAAGGTTTCAGCGTCCCACCCGGCAGCATCACCGGCCCGACCTCGTCGATAACGTCCGCATAATAACGGCCGCCCCACGATCCCATGTCGATCTCGACTAGCCGCGCATCGGTCTGCGCGTCATGCCAGTCCAGCTCCAGATGCTCGCAGATCACCGCCAACGTCTGCAAGGCTCGCCCAGTTGGGGAGGACCACAGCGTCAGCGCCGGCGTCACCCCCAGCAGTTCCCTTAACGCCCGCCCAAGCTCGTCCGCCTGCGCGAACCCAGCGCGCGTCAACGGCGTATGCGCGGCATTCCCCTGCAACCGATGCGCCGCATTGAACACGGTTTCGCCGTGCCGCGCGACGAAATCGCGACCCTTGCGAATGGCTGAAATATCGGTTGATCGGGCGTCCACGTCACCCTGCCGTTGGCTTGGAATCATGGCCCGTATTTCAACCCCCTGTGGCGCAAAAGCAACGGATTTCCGTGTTTATCTGGGGTTCATGCAACGCCCGCGCGGTTGGTCCATTGGAGCGGTCCGCCCCGCGTAATGGGGCGCCAGATCAGTAAGGAGTAACCCAATGCGTACGCTCATCGCCGTCTCGCTGCTCGCTACCACCGCAGTAGCCGCCCCCGCCCTCGCGCAGACCAACCCGACCTTCACCGGCCCTCGCGTCGAGGCCACGCTCGGCTACGATCACACCGGCGCCGGCAGCAGCGTGTCCAACAACAACGGGCGCGATGACCAGAAGATCGACGGCCTGCTGTACGGCGGCGGCATCGGCTACGATATCGCAACCTCGGACAACATCGTGCTCGGTGCCGAAGCCGAACTGACCGGCTCGACCGCGAAGAGCGATCGCAACGATTACACCAGCGACTTCGGCTATGGCCGTGTCAAGCAGGGCCGCGACATCTATGTCGGCGCACGCGCGGGCTACGTCGTCGCGCCGACGACGATGCTGTACGTCAAGGGCGGCTACACCAACTCGAAGCTCGAAGTGCTCGCCGGCAGCACCAGCCAGACCACCGACAATAATTTCAAGCTCGACGGCTGGCGCGTCGGTGCGGGCGCCGAGCACGCGATGGGCCCGAACAGCTACGCCAAGCTCGAATACCGCTATTCGAACTATGAGCGCGGCAACATCGACTATGCGACCGGCGGCACCAGCAGCCGCTTCGACGTCGATACCGACCGCCATCAGGTCGTGGCGAGCTACGGCTTCCGCTTCTGATCGCTTTAACGCGACGTTTACCGTGATCAAAGAAGGGTCGGGGCGCTTGCTCCGACCCTTTGTTGTTGGGTAAGCCATCTGCGGATTGCCCCCAGCCCCGAGTCCGGCTGCGGTGGCGGGGGGAATTACGATGAAGGCGACGATCGAACGCGCAACGCTCCTCAAGGGGCTGAGCCATGTCCAGTCCGTGGTGGAGCGGCGCAACACCATCCCCATCCTGTCGAACGTGCTGATCGAGGCGACCGCCGAGGGCACGCTCAAGCTGATGGCGACCGATCTTGATCTCCAGATCAACGAATCGATTGCAGCCGCGGTCGACCAGCCCGGCGCGACTACCGTGTCCGCGCACACGCTGTTCGACATCGCCCGCAAGCTCCCCGAGGGTAGCCAAGTCCAGCTCGCCGCGTCGGAAGGCCGGATGAGCATCGTCGCCGGCCGTGCGCGCTTCTCGCTCGGCACGCTGCCGCGCGACGATTTCCCGGTGATCGCGGAAGGCGAACTGCCGACTCAGTTCGAACTGCCCGCCGAGACGCTCAAGCAGATCATCGACAAGACGCGCTTCGCGATCTCGACCGAAGAGACTCGCTATTATCTCAACGGCATCTTCCTGCACGTCGCGGACGGCGACAGCTCGAACCCGGTGCTGAAGGCCGCCGCGACCGACGGCCACCGCCTCGCGCGCGTCACGCTGCCGCGTCCCGAGGGCGCCGAATCGATGCCCGACGTGATCGTGCCGCGCAAATGCATCGGCGAGCTTCGGAAACTGCTCGACGAGGTCGACGGTTCGGTCGGCGTCTCGCTGTCGCCGACCAAGATCCGCTTCGACCTCGGCCAGGCGATCCTGACCTCGAAGCTGATCGACGGCACCTTCCCCGATTACAGCCGCGTAATCCCGACCGGCAACGACAAAATCCTCAAGATCGACCCGAAAAGCTTCATGGAAGGCGTCGACCGCGTCTCCACGATCGCGACGGAGAAGACGCGCGCCGTGAAGATGGCGCTCGACCGCGACAAGATCACGCTGTCGGTGACCTCGCCCGAAAACGGCACCGCCGCGGAGGAAGTCCCCGGCGATTACGTCGCGCTCCCGTTCGAGATCGGCTTCAACAGCCGCTATCTGATGGACATCCTCGCACAGATCGACGGCGACATGGTCGAGGTGCACCTCGCCGACGCCGCCGCCCCGACGCTGATCCGCGAGAACGATAAGTCGCCCGCGTTGTACGTACTGATGCCGATGCGGGTGTGAGCGATACCTGCTCAAATTGCGGAGCCGTGCTCAAGGTTGGAATGATTTCGTCAAATCAACCTTTGTCTCCCGGGCGGCTCCGCGTGATTAACTTGGCAAGTTCCGAGCATCTCGATGCTGCGTGCAACAAGTGCGGTGATCCATCGTATCGAGATGCGACGGAAGCGCTGGAATTGGAGTCACGCGAACTCCGCGCCAAGCTAACAGCGATTCTGTCGCATGTTCCTATCGTCTCATTGCAACAGCCGATGGGTTGGACCTATGAGCCGCTTGGAATAATTACCGCGCAAACAGTGACCGGGACGGGCATTTTCTCGGACGTTGCGTCTGCCTTTACCGATCTGTTTGGCACTCAATCTGGCGCATATAACGCAAAATTGCGTGACGGCGAAAACCTATGCAAAGCGTCACTGCGGGCCCAAGCTATCGAGCAAGGCGGCAATGCGGTTCTTGGCGTAGATGTCGATTACGCTGAAGTAGGCGGCCAGCGTGCCATGTTGATGGTGTGCATGACAGGCACTGCGGTGTCCCTGACACAAATCGTCCCAGACGATCCTTCGTTTTTCGATGCGACGCGAGACGGCGCCTCACTCGCTAACCGGGCGAGAGACATTCAGGATGCGCTGCAAAGCGCTAGGGTTTGATCCACGTTTTCAAGGAAAGCTCGCTTCAGCGGATTCGTCATATCGGATCTGACAAAGAGCGGATCGAACGAGGTGACCTGCTGGCGGAGAGGTTAGTTCGTTCAGCCGAGATCATCCGTCCTGATTGACTCCACGCCCAGCGCTCAATACTAACAGTAATGTCAGTAAGGAGTCGACTCGATGGCGAAGCTTCCTCCGTTTCCCGGTACGACCGGTCGTCGCGATTGGCGTACGGCGTTCGATGCGATCAAGAAACTGCTCGCGAACGGCGACGATACGACGCAGGTGTTCCGGATCATGCGCGCGCTGAACGTCGGCAATGCGCCGATGAATTACGCGCGGCTGATCGCCACCGAGCAGGGCGGGCGGATCGCCTATGACCGGGTCGAACTGGCGCAGCGTTTCTCCGACCCCGCGTTCGTCGCGAGCTTCGCGCCCAGCACGGTAGGGGCGGCGTATCGCAATTTTCTCGAGACGACGGGCTATTCCGCGGATGGCCTCGTCGAGGTCTCGCGGCTTACGCCGAGCGAGGACGACATGGCGCATCCCTATGCGTGGTTCGGCCGGCGGGTGCGCGACACGCACGACATCTGGCACGTGCTGACCGGCTACAAGGCGGACGAAAGCATGGGCGAAGCGGCGCTCGTCGCGTTCAGCTACGCGCAGGTCGGCGGGCTCGGCTGGGCGCTGATCGGCTCGGCTGCGGCGTTGAAGAGCATGCGGGTGACCGGCAGCAAGCTGTTCGCGAAGGCGGTCTGGGAAGGCTATCGCAACGGGCGCAAGGCGAAGTGGGTGTCGGGCGAGGATTATCTCGAACTGCTCCACGAACCGCTGGAGGCCGCGCGCGAACGGCTCGGCATCGTCACGCCGGTCGCGTATCTGCACGCGCAGCGCGAACTTGGACCCGCACTCGCGTCGTATCTTAGCACGCAGAAGGCGGCGACCGCGGCAGCCGCACCCGCGATCGCGCCGGAGCGGATCGCCGCCTGACGCGCTGCTCGGTAGCGTACCGGACGTGTCGCTAGCGCGGTTGTGATCGGATTGGTGCCTTACCCCGTTCGTGCTGAGCGAAGTCGAAGCACCGGTGCTCGTGCCGTGCCCTTCGACTTCGCCCGCGGCGAACGGAAAACGGCGATGCAATCGGTTTCGAAACTGCTCTAAGGCCGAGGCAATGCTGTCGCGTCTCGTCCTCACCGATTTCCGCAATCACGCCGACCTGACGCTGACGCCGGGACCAGGGTTCGTCGTGCTGACCGGCGAGAACGGCGCGGGCAAGACAAATATTCTGGAGGCGGTATCGCTACTCGCGCCCGGCCGCGGGTTGCGACGCGCGGCGCTGGGCGAGATGGCGCGGCAAGGCGGGGCAGGTGGCTTCGGCGTAGCAGCCACGCTGTTTCCAGAGCGCTCGCAGAAGAGCGCAACAGAATTCCCCTCCCGCTTGCGGGAGGGGTCAGGGGAGGGCACGACGTACGTACTGGCGTCCGGCGTCGAGGAAAACGCGCCCCTCCCCCAACCCCTCCCGCAAGCGGAAGGGGAGTCAGAAGCACAGGGGCAGATACAGGCTCCAGCCGAAGTCGACGTCGCAACCGGTACACTCGCCTCCGCCCCGGAACGCCGCATCGTCCGCATCCAGGGCGCGACCACCACCGCCAACGCACTCGCCGAGTGGCTCACGATCCTCTGGCTCACCCCCGCGATGGACCGCCTCTTCGTCGCCCCCGCCGGCGAGCGCCGCGGCTTTCTCGACCGCCTCACGCTGGCGCTCGCCCCGAGCCACGCCCACCACGCCGCGCGCTACGACGCGGCGATGCGCGCGCGAAACCGCCTGCTTGCCGACGAAGGCCGCCCCGACGGCGACTGGCTCTCAGCGCTTGAAGCACAGATGGCCGAGCACGGCGCCGCCGTCGATGCTGCCCGGCGTGAGACGGTGACGCTGCTCGGAACACGACTAACGGAACAAGAAGACGGCCCGTTTCCGCGCGCCGGCCTGACGCTTGAAGGCTGGGCCGGCGACACCACGCGCCTGCAAGCCGACCTCGCCCAGGGCCGCGCGCGCGATGCCGCTGCCGGGCGCACGCTCAGCGGCCCCCACCGAGTCGACCTCATCGTCACGCACCTCGACAAGGCGCGAGCCGCCTCGCTAGCTTCGACCGGCGAGCAGAAGGCGCTCCTCCTCGGCATAGTGCTCGCCCACGCCGACCTCGTCGCCGAACGCACCGGCCAGCCCCCCGTCCTGCTTCTCGACGAGGTCGCCGCACATCTCGACCCATCCCGCCGCGCGGCGCTGTTCGCGCGGCTCGCAGGCCGCGGGCAGGTGTGGATGACCGGCACCGAAGACGCGCTGTTCGATGCGATCGGCGCACAGGCAACGCGCATCGCGGTCGGGCGTTAGGCTGAACGCGCGCTGTCGAGCAGGCTCACCGCGCGTTCAAGCGGGCGCGGGCAAAGCTCCGTCCATCGACGATACGGAGAGATCATGATGACCCGGAATTTCACGCGCGCAGCCCTTGGCGTCCTGATGGTCGCAGCCACCACCGCCCCCGTTTTCGCGCAGGTCCGTGACGGCGGACGGCCAGAGGGGCGTTACGACATGAGCCGCGCGCCTTGGTCGCGTCCCGGCTATCGTCTGGAAGGCGCAGGCGTGCCGGTGCTCTTCCCCGAACTGCGCAATACGCGGCGCGGCATCGCGTTCGTGATGCCGAACTTCGACGCGAACGGCGATGGTAGGATCAGCCCGCGGGAGGCCGATGATGCCAACCGTGAATTCGCGCGCATTGCAGGCCCCCGCCGCGACCGGTTCGACTGGGATGCGTATGGCCGTGACCCGGGTGGCTATCGCGGCGACCGCGGCACCACCACGGTGGTCGAGACCACGACCACCTGGGATCGTGGCGCGATGCGCAACTACGGCTTCCGCCAGACCCCGCGCGGCGCGACGCTGACCCTGCAGGAGGACGTGCTGTTCCGCACCGATAGCGACGTGCTGCGTCCCGGCGCGATCGAGAAGCTGCGTCCGCTCGCCCGCTATCTGCGCGGCAACCCCGGTGTCCGCGTCGCGATCGACGGCTTCACTGACTCGCGCGGTACGGACGCGCATAATCAGGACCTGTCCGAGCGTCGCGCGGCCAGCGTCCGCCAGGCGTTCGACGACATGGACGTCGTCCGCGCCCGCTTCAGCGTCGTCGGCCACGGCGAGAACCAGCCCGTCGCGACCAACGCAACGCCGGCTGGCATGCGCCTCAACCGCCGCGTCGAAGTGACCCTGCTAGGCCAGCGCGCCGACCGCTTCTGAAGCCGGTCTCCCTCGCCCCTCCGGGGAGAGGGAAGGGGCCCGCCGCGCTTGCGGTGGGAAGGGAGAGGGGAGTGAGGCTCGCGACGCTGATCCCAACTACCCCTCACCCTTCCGTCGCCTACGGCTCCTCCCTCCCTCTCCCCAAGGGGAGAGGGACCGGCCCGACTCAACCTGTACCACCCCGGCGAAGGCCGGGGCCCAATCGGGGGACATTGCTGACTGAGCGCAGTTCGTTGTTACTGCGACCTTTCCAATTGGACCCCGGCCTTCGCCGGGGCGGTGCTACCTTCGCCGGGGAAGTGCTACCTTCGCCGGGGCGGTGCTACCTTCGCCGGCGCGGTGCTAGGGTGCGCGCGCTGTCCTACACAGCCCACCCCTGTCACCATCCCCGCATAGCGATCCCAACCCCTTCGAAACCAGCCCGCCCAACCCACGAAGTGCACACACGCCGCAAAACGCTCCCAGCGTCTGCACTTCGTGCACTTCCGGCGCGGCACGCTCCGGCCCCAAAGGCCATTTCGCTTCCGTTTCGGCCCCCGAATGCCTATATACTCGGCATGGCATCCAACCCCGAAACCAACAATCCCAACCTCCCGAACATGGGCGACTATGGCGCGGACTCGATCAAGGTCCTGAAGGGCCTCGACGCGGTCCGCAAACGCCCCGGCATGTATATCGGCGACACCGACGACGGTTCCGGCCTCCACCACATGGTGTTCGAGGTCAGCGACAACGCGATCGACGAGGCGCTGGCGGGGCATTGCGACCGGATCGACATCGTCCTCAACGCCGACGGATCGGTCTCCGTCACCGACAACGGTCGCGGCATCCCGACCGGCATTCACACCGAGGAAGGCGTGTCCGCAGCCGAGGTCATCATGACCCAGCTCCACGCCGGTGGTAAGTTCGAGAACACCAACGACGAGAACGCGTACAAGGTCTCGGGCGGACTCCACGGCGTCGGCGTCTCGGTCGTCAACGCGCTCAGCGAATGGCTCGACCTGACGATCTGGCGCAACGGCGAGGAGCATTACATGCGCTTTGCGTTCGGTGACGCGGTCGCGCCGCTCAAGGTCGTCGGCCCCGCGACGGAAGGCCAGAAGGGGACGCGCGTCACCTTCTTCCCATCGCCCGCCACCTTCAAGATCACCGATTTCGACTTCGACAAGCTCGAACATCGTTACCGTGAGTTGGCCTTCCTCAACTCGGGCGTCCGCCTATTCCTCTCCGACGCGCGGCACGAGGAAATGAAAACCGTCGAACTTTATTACGAAGGCGGGATCGCTGCGTTCGTGAAGTACCTCGATCGCGCCAAGGTGCCGTTGATGCCGGAGCCGGTCGCGATCAGCGGCACCCGCGACGACGTCACGATGGACGTCGCGCTGCAGTGGAACGACTCGTATTACGAGAACGTCCTCGCCTTCACCAACAACATCCCGCAGCGCGATGGCGGCACGCACATGGCCGCGTTCCGCGCCGCGCTGACGCGTACCCTCAACAACTACGCCGAGAAATCCGGCATGTTGAAGAAGGAAAAGGTCCAGCTCACCGGCGAGGACATGCGCGAAGGCCTGACCGCGATCGTCTCGGTCAAGCTGCCCGATCCGAAGTTCAGCAGCCAGACCAAGGACAAGCTCGTCTCGTCCGAAGTCCGCCAGCCCTTGGAAAGCCTGATGGCCGACAAGATGGCGGAATGGCTGGAAGAAAACCCCGCACACGGGAAAGCGATCGTCGCGAAGATCATCGACGCTGCCGCCGCGCGCGAGGCTGCCAAGCGCGCCCGCGAACTGACGCGTCGGAAAGGCGTGATGGACATCGCCTCGCTGCCCGGCAAGCTCGCCGACTGCCAGGAGCGCGATCCCGCCAAGTCCGAACTGTTCCTGGTCGAGGGTGACTCGGCAGGCGGCTCGGCGAAGCAGGGCCGCGACCGCCATTTCCAGGCGATCCTCCCGTTGCGCGGCAAGATCCTCAACACCGAGCGCGCGCGCGAGGATCGCATGTTGTCGAGCCGCGAGATCGGCACGCTCATCACCGCGATGGGCACCGGCATCCGCGACGACTTCAACGCGGACAAGCTGCGCTACCACAAGATCGTCATCATGACCGACGCAGACGTCGACGGCGCGCACATCCGCACGCTGTTGCTGACTCTGTTCTATCGTCACATGCCGAAGATCATCGAGGGCGGCTATCTCTACATCGCTCAGCCGCCGCTCTACAAAGCGACCAAGGGCCGGTCCGAGGTGTACCTCAAGGACGACGCGGCGCTCGACGAATATCTCGTCGATGCGGGCGTCAATACGATGGTGCTCGACGGCCCCGGCGGCGGTCGTTCGGGCCGCGATCTGAAGGATCTGGTCGATCACGCGCGCCGGATGCGGACGCTGATGCGCTACGTCCCCAAGCGCTATGACGCCGGTATGATCGAGGCGCTGGCACTCGGCGGCGTGTTCGATCCGGAAGCGTCGGTCGAGGATCGCACCTCGCGTCTGGAGATCGTCACGCGGCGTCTCGAACTCGACGACGGCGATGCCCGCTGGACCGCGGTGCTGACCGAAGACGGCGGCATCCACTTCCAGCGCGCGTGGCGCGGCGTCACCGACCACCACATCATCGAGGCCAGCTTCCTGGTCTCGGCCGAGGCGCGCAAGCTCCATGCGCTGTCGGGCGAGCATGCCGAAAGCTACGCCCACACCTCGAATCTCGTCCCCGCCAGCAAGGCATCGGCGGCCGAAGAGCCCGAGGCTGAAGAGGGTGCGGAACCTGGCGCCGGTGTGATCGGCTCGGTTACCGCCGTCGCCGCACGCGGCTCGACGCAGGTCTCGCGCCCGAGCCACCTACTGGACGCCATCCTGACCGCGGGGCGGAAGGGCCTCGCGATCCAGCGCTACAAGGGTCTCGGTGAGATGAACGCGGAACAGCTGTGGGAAACGACGCTCGATCCGTCGGTCCGCTCGATGCTCCGCGTCACCGCGGTCAACGCCGAGAGCGCGAACGAGATCTTCACCCAGCTGATGGGCGAAGTCGTCGAACCCCGCCGCGAGTTCATCCAGGACAACGCGCTCAACGTCGCCAACCTCGACGTCTGAGCCGCACCTCATTGCAACGTATCCTGCAGTTTTTGCAGGATGCGTTGCAATAAAGGTCCATCGTTTTTCAGTTCGAATCGTGTGTTCGCAGCGGGGCCTAGTCCACCGCCAGATGTGGCTGACGAGGTCCGAGCACTCGACGCGCGTGTCGTCAGCTAGTTCGATACGGGCGGGTCAGACTGCCATGCCATTCGCTTCGACATGGGCGGCGATATCGCCGGCGGTCGTCCACCAGATACGTGGGTCGTCTGCTTCCCGAAGCTCCGTCAGGACGCGGGCGAGTGCCGGAACGCGGTGTGCCTGCCCCATGATGAAGGGGTGAAGCGCGATACCGAGGACGAGCGGCCGTCGATCACATTCGGACAACAGCTGTTCCACGCCTGCGCGTATCATGGCCGCGAACGTCTCTGCCTCCTGGTGGCGCTCGATGATCGCGGGGAGGTCGTTGATCTCCTGGGAGTAAGGAACGGAGAGAAGCCCGCCATGTTTGGTCGACAGTCGGGTGGGCTGGTCATCGTGCGCCCAATCGAGAACGTAGCGATAGCCGTTCTTGGCCAGCAGATCCGGCGTGTTTTGGCTTTCCGAAATCCAAGGCCCCAACCAGCCGGACGGCCGTATGCCGAGTGTCGCCAGTCTCTCGGTAACGTCTGCGATCAAGCTATCCTCGCGCAGGCCGACCATGTTCCCCTGCGCCTTCGCATTGCTGCTGCCGTGAGCCGCAATCTCGTCGCCACGATCACGGCATGCTTCTGCCAGGCCGGGGCAACGCTCGAGCACGTCAGCGTTCAGGAGTGCGGTGGTACGCAGCTGCAATCGATCAAAGAGATCAAAAAGCCGCCATGCCCCAACGCGATTGCCATAGTCGCGCCATGCATAGTTCATCACGTCGGGTTCGGTCTGGGACGGCGCTAACTTTGGCCCCAAACCGCCACCGAAGTCGAAGACCTCATAATTTACGCCGAGATAGATTGCGAGGCGACGTCCGACCGGCCAGTCGTAGTCCGGCCGGTCGGTGATGGGGCGGTAGTCATAGCGGTCATGGTTCGAGTTACTCATGGCGATGCAACGCACAAACTAGCGAATGGCATCGCTACTATCTCACGCTGCGTCGATTTCTGGGAAATGCTCTGCCGCTGGCACGCTATGTCGATTAGTCGGTGACGACGCCGATATTGTTGGCGGGGTTGGTGCTGCTGGCTTTTCATGAGCACGGGAGACGGGTGAAGTTGGCGGGTATCTGACATCGGTCATCGTCCTCGATGTCCTGATGATCGTCACCAGCCTGATATTGTCGCTTGCCGCCCAGCCGATGGCGAAGTGGATCTGGTACGGATGGTCCTGCGTCGCGTTTCTGGGCGTCCTGTATCTGCTCTGGAGTCCATTGCGGTCACAGGCTCTCAGCCGCGGTGCGGCGTTCGGCACGGTTTATGGCAAGAACCTTATTTTCCTGGTCGGGCCGGAAGGTCTGAAGTTGATCACCGATCCGGCATCGGTCTGGGCGTTCCATCGGCGCGGCGCGTCATGATCGACGTCTCCTGATCGGTACGACAGCACTTCTTATTCTGCCCCCGCTCGTTGGGTTTTCGGTCGGGTTCCCGATGCTGCACGCGGTGCCAAAGACGAAAGAGCGTCGTGATCGCCTGCAGTGCGTCACTACCACCGCGTACCTCCGTGCCACCGCGCCAGTCCTCATCGCGGCCATGATGATGGTGGGGATCGTGAGCGGGCTGCTGCTGCGGTGGGACCCCTTGGGCGTTCGCGCGCAATTTGCCGGCATCGCGGCACTGGCGATGCCGCATCTGCTTGTGACGCCGTATTTCGAGCAGGTTGCGCGACAATCGGGGATTATGCCCAAGCCTCAAGCACGCCAGAGCTTTCTATAGGCCGTGTCGAATGTCGTCAGGTCATCCGGATCCGCCATCGTCGTCGCCACCCGCTTTGCGTGGCGGTGCGCCCAGCTTTCGATCGCGGCATGTGAACCAGGCAGGCTCGCGTGCAGCGCCGCCAGCGTTGCTGTCAGCCGCAGCGATACCTCGATCTCCTGAACGCCTTCGCGCAGGATCGGCCCGAACGCATCGGTCAGCATGTCGTCCATCGTCGGTCTGCCGATGTGAACGGGATAGGTTTCGACCTCGTCATCGACGCTTGCTGAGCCCGGCCGGAGCGTCAGGAACACACGAAGCAAGGCGTTGAGGACCTCGATACCCGTACCCGGATCGTTGGTCGCCGGGGCCAGCGCGCGGCTCGCGATCTCGGACAACGCGATCAAGCCCAACCGCGGGTCCTGATCGAACGAGCGATGTCGCTCGATCGTGAAGGTCTTGACCAGGGCGGACCGGACCGCATCGTTCGCCTCCCCCTTGATCTGCAGCAGCGTACGCGCAGGGTGCATCATCGTGCCGGGCAGGACGTCGACATACACTGTCAGATCGTGGCGGTCGGCGATGGTGCCGAGCGCGGCGACGTCGATATGCGTGATGTAGCCGGTCTGCGGCGCACTCAGTGCCACGGCGTCGACGGGGATGGCGACAGGAGCCCGCCCACCGAGATACGGATGCGCGGCGAAATCCAGCATGGCCTCGGTCGCAGCCTCCTCGACGCGGTCGATCACGTCGGCCATCCGTCCGAAGGCCGTGATATGCCCGATCCAGCGCAACAACGTGCCGACCACCAGCAGGATGATCAGCACCGTCGCCGCGAACAGGATGATCCGGCCGTCATGGCCGTAGGCGCTGGTGTTCAGCCCGACGATACCCACCATCGAAAAGACGAAGGCGCCGAGGAACGTCGATAGCGCGTTCTGCGAAGTCGGATCGCTCACCATCAGCTGAGTCGCGCGCGGTGTCGCGAGTTGCGTCGCCGAGGAATAGGCGCTGACCATCGCGGTCAGGGAAAAGGTCGTGACCGCCAGCATGCTGGAGGCCATGATCTGAAGGATCGTACCGACCGATCGCTGCCCGATATCCGCATCGAACGAGTAGGGTAGATACGGCGTGACGAGCCCGGCGACGATCGCCAGCGCAACGCTGAGCAGGCTGATGATGGCCGCGCGGAACCAGATTTGCCGGATGATCCGCTTCAGGATCCACGACCATTGCCTCATGCTGCGTCCCTCAAACGGTCGTTATCCACGATCATTATGACGACAACGGCTTGGCAATCCAGCGGCTACGATCGAACTGGCCGCAGATCATCACGATTGCCGTGGCCAGCGGCACCGCGATCAGTGCTCCGGCGATACCCCAGACCCAGCTCGAGCCTCATCATCCACGACCATGGAGACGATTCGACGCCGGTGAGGATGCCGGTCGCGAGCATGGGGCGGAGCATGGAGCGCGGACCTAGCGACTGACCTCGAAGAGGAACCATGCACGGCGTTCCGCCTCGTCGGTCCAAGTATCGATCAGGCCGGACGTCGCATTGTCTCTGGCGACGTCCGCGACGTCCTTGGCACGGCGAAGCGACTCGACCAGAAGAAGATTGTCGGCACGGAGTTCGCTCAGCATGTCCTGCGGCGTCACGAACTCGGCATCATTGTCCCTTATGGTCTGATGCCGCGCGATATCGCCGATCGACCGGATGGTCGTGTTGCCGGTCTTTCGGGCGCGCTCGGCAATCGCGTCGGTGACAGCGAGAATCTGTGCGGCCTGCTCATCGAGAAGCAGGTGATAGTCTCTGAAATAAGGTCCGGAGACGTGCCAGTGGAAGTTCTTCGTCTTCAGGTAAATTGCATAGCTGTCAGCCAATATAATCTTCAGGGCGTCGGCGACAGTCATGGTCGCACATTCGTCGAGGTCGGACGGTGTCGGATTGGCGGCAACATGGGCGTTCGTCATCGGTCGGTTTCCTCAATCGTGACTCGCGCGGCAGCCGGCACCGGTTTTCCGCAAGTAGCGCTGAAGGAGGATGAGTTGATCACCGGACGATGTCCAATGACCACAGGCTATAGTTTCGATAACTACCAACAAAGCGGATCCGGCGGCCGACTAAACCAAGTCTGGGCTGCACGTCCGCAATCACTAGCCACCGTAGCGCTCGGTCTTGATAATGGAGGGGGGCAGGCCGGCCAGTAGTGCGCCCTCGGTCGCGATGTTGACGAAGCCGTTGGACCCGCAAACGAAGACGTGGCTGGGCTTTCGGTTAAGCCGGGCCACGACATCCTGAACCATCGCGCCGTCGATCCGTCTTCCGAAGTCCGATGGGCGGACCGGGGCTTCTCGAGTGATCGCCAGCGCCAGGACGAAAGCTGCATCGCCAGTTTCGGTGGCATGCAGCTCTTCCGAGAAGAGAACGTCCGCCTCGGTGCGTGCGGACAACAGGAGCGCCGTCGGGACGGTCTGGGACAGTGTGCGGCGATGCCGGATCATCGCCATCAGCGGCACGAGGCCGGAGCCAGCTCCGATCAACAATACCGCGTCCACGGCGGGATCCGGCCACAGGAAATGACCCCCAAGCGGACCACGAAGCTCGATATCGTCGCCGATCGCCGCGACGTCGTGAAAGAACGACGAGACTTCACCGTCCGGCAGTCGCTCGATCGCAAGTTCGAGAATCGGGGACGACGTCGTCGCGGACGCGATCGAGTAGCTGCGCATCGCGCTGTAGCCATCGGGCGCGGTCAGCCGGACATCGACATGCTGCCCTGCAATGTGCGCGAACGGTTTGCTCAATCGCAGGAAGAAGCTCTTGATGCTCGGTGTCTGCTGGACGATGTCCTCGATCACGCATGACTGCCACGGCACGGCTTTCGCGCCACCCTCAGTCATTGGTGTATCGCTGTTCGCGCCATGGATCGCCGTAGATATGGTAGCCGTGACCTTCCCAGAATCCGGGTTCGTCGCGCGTCGTGAACTGCAGTGCGTTCACCCATTTGGCGGACTTCCAGAAGTAGAGGTGCGGGACCAGGAGGCGCGCGGGCCCGCCGTGATCGCGCGGAAGCGGCTTGCCCGCATAGGTGAGGGCGACCATCGCCTTGCCCGACAGAAGGTCCGCCAAGGGCACGTTCGTCGAATATTTATCGTAGCAGTGCGCCAGGACGAAATCGGTGGGCGGATCGAGCCCAGCATCGGCAAGGATGTCTTCGACGAGTACACCCTCCCAGGCGGTATCCAACTTGGACCAGGAGGTGACACAGTGAATGTCCTTGGTCACCTTCGTCTTCGGCAGGGCGTTGAACTCAGTCCAGTTCCAGACCTTGACGGGCTTCGGACCGATCTTGACCGTGAATTTCCAATCGGAAGGCTCCACGTGCGGCGTAGGGCCAGCGGACAGGACGGGAAAATCTTCCACGAGATGCTGACCTGGCGGAACTCGACCGGAGTCATCGCCGCTTGAACCGCGGCCGGAGAATCCTCTGGTGACCATGATGAATCCCTTGGGTTGGCTGATGGAACGGATCGGGCTTGAGTTCAGAAGCTGATGCTACATCCTTGTGGCTGCAACTGTCGAACGAGTTGTTTGACTCGAGAATAAGCAGGACGGCCTGATGGAATGGCCATGATCTTGACCTGCTATGACGCCCGATGATTGCAAATGGGGTTTAGCGCCCACCCAGCCTGACTATCCAATACCCTGTCACTATAGTTTTCATACGTTTCGGTAGTTTTGTCATGTGCACGGCTAGGGGCGGGTCTTACGATCGATCGGTCGGTTCTGAATTATTCGGCCGATACGCATCGAAGTTGATCTGGTAAATGCCAAGTCGTTCTCTATGGAAACTATACGCAGAAGCTATTTGAATTGCGCTAGCCACGCAGCCATAGTCGTAGACTAACGATCGTTGCCGAGAAACTCATTTCCAACCTCACAAATGCTGACGGATCGCGCCTCGGCGAAGGAAATCCCATGAGCAAATCCATCGCCACCGCGTCGATCAACCTCGAAACCGCGGTCGCCCTCATCGACGCGGCGATCGCCGCGGCCCGTGCAATCGGCATCCCGGCTGCCGTCGCCGTCGTCGACGCCACCGGGTATCTGCGCGCATTCGAGCGCACCGACGACGCGCCGTTTCTCACGGTCGACGTTGCCATCGACAAGGCCTGGAGTTCCGCCTCGTTCGGGTTCCCGACGCATGTCTGGAACGAGTATGTGACCAACGATCCGAAGGTGGCGCCGCTGGCCTATCGCCCGCGGATGGTGGCGGTCGGCGGCGGATATCCGATCCTGGAGGACGGGAAGTTGATCGGTGGGATCGGCATCTCCGGGGGTAATTATCAGCAGGATCAGGATGCCTGCGTCGCGGCACTCGAGAAAATCGGATTCGAGCTACCGGCCTGACGACCGCCAAGCCGACGATCCGCATCGTAATTGGAGCAGCAAATGAGCATCGACCAACGCCAAGCCCCCGAGCTGCGGGTGCAGAAATGGATCGACCACGACGGAGGAGCGATCGCGCCGCTTACGCTGTCGGACCTCGGGACCGGCCCAAAGATCCTGTTCGCGTTCCAGCATTGGTGCCCCGGTTGCCATCTCCACGGGTTTCCGACGCTACAAAAATTACATCGCGCGTTGAGCCCCAAGGGCGTGGGGTTTGCGGTGATCCAGACCGTCTTCGAAGGCGCTGACGAGAACACATTCGAGACGTTGCGCATGAACCAGCTCAAATATGACCTTCCCCTCGCTTTCGGTCACGATGAGCCACCGACCGGGCAGGTGCTGCCGACCTTCATGGAAGACTACCGCACGCGAGGAACACCCTGGTTTACGGTAATCGATGAAGGCGGCCGTATCGTCTTCTCGGATTTCCATCTCGACGCGGACACGCTCATCGCAGACTTGGGTCATGCATAGCTTATGCAGCGAGGGCTCAATCCTGACTGCTAGCTTTGGGCGATTCGACCGTCCCGTTTGCGATCAGGAAATCTCATGCCAGACGCAGCGCACGCCGGTATCGTGTTCAGCCACACGATCTACGTGCTTGGCCACGGCCTCCTTTGCGGCATCGAAAGGACCTTGATCCGTGCCCACAAGCCGGAGCGACAAGCTATCACCATCGGCTGTCATGATAAGCTGGCCACCGGGAAGCTCGATCTCCGCGGTCAGCGCATCGTAGCGAACCGGATAGGTGTGCACCCACGCCTTGGCGATCTCGGTCAAATAACGGCTGCTATCGATGGTGGCGATGCGTGCTTCGGCTTCGAACATGAAGTGCTCCCGTAGACTGTGTGCTTCGATAAAAATTGTGAAATTTTTGAGATACGCGTCGCGCCACAGATCAAAGGCGGATCACGCTATGATCGCCGTCACGCGAATTTCGATGCGCATGGTGGGAAGCCCCAGCGCCTCTACCCCCAATTGCGTCCAGATCGGCGCGCGGTCGGGCATGTAGTGGCGGTATAGCCTGGCCATCGTCTCGTTGATGACGGGAGGGAAGCCGCCGACGTGATAGGAATTGACGTGGACGACGTGCCGCCAGGTTGCCCCGGCTGTCGCAAGCGTCCGTTCGACGTTCTCGAACGCCTGCGCGATCTCCTCCTCGATCGACTCCGGAATGACGAGATCGTCGTTCCAGCCGCCTTGTCCGGAAATATCCACGCGGTCGCCGATGCGCATTGCCTGGGAGTAATGCAGCGCCTCGTGCAGGCGGGTCCCGTAGCCGGGGGTGATGAAGAACGACGGTGTCGTCATGAGCTTGCCTTTGATGAAATAAACGGCGTTCGGGACTGGCGCGTTGGTCGGTGGCCAGACCCTATTCCACGTCTTCCACGACGAGGCCGCGGCCGTTGAACTGCACGGTCTCCCCGGCCCGGGCGCCTTCGATCGCTTCGAAGATCGGTGCCATCGTCGAAATCCCCATGACTTCACGTCCCTGACAAGTGAACCTGCTGGTCGATACGGCGATCGCGAAGTAGCGGCCGGACAGCTTGACGACGGCACCTTCCTCGACGGTCGTCTTGGGGCCGAAATCGATCATCCGGAGCTTGTCGATCTTGTCGGCGTAATCGTGCAGCGTGTCGTCGAGCGCTTCGGCCAAGTCGCTGGCGATTTCGGCCTGCGCCAGTTCGTCGTTCTCGACCGGTTCGCTTTGATCGACCTTGGCGGTGAAGACATAGTCGAGGTAGTTTTCCCGGGCACTCTGCAGCGCTGCGGTCTCCAGCGAGAGCATCGTCTCTCGGATATGGGCCTTGTTCCAGTCCATGATGACGTCCTTGCGTTACAGTGCTTCGATGGTTCGGCGGACTTGTGCTCGGCGACGCCGCTACTCGTCGCTGTTGACGTCTTCGCCCTGGTAGGGGACGCGGATCAGCCGGGGATCCCGGATGATGCTCGTGACGAGCCAGACATAGTCCTGCTCGGCGGTGTCGAAGCCGAGGATGCTGAAACCGCCGCCGAACGGGCATGAAGGGAAGTCCGGAAAGCCCTCCCGCAGAACGTAGCGTTCGGGATTGCGGTGGAACTCGTCCTTGAAGACCTTGCGCAGTCCGTGCTTGGTCGGCGCGTCCCGGTCGCGTGCCGCCACCGTTTCCCGATCCGCGACGAGCCGCTCGGACAGGTCGCGGGGACAGATTTCGTGGAACACGTCGAACGCGTCGATTAACAGGCCGCGGTGCCCGGTCGCCGGGTCGGTGATCGCGTAGATATTGGAGGCGTCTTCGCCATCATCGCCGCTTTCGAGCCGCAGCGCCGCGTCGACGCGAATGGTGCAGGCTTCGACGGTCGATCCGAGTTCGAGATCGACGAGGTTGCTGTCCTTGACGCGGTACTCGTGATCGTAGCCCTTGGCGACGAACGCCAGCACCGCTTCGAGGATGTCGGTTAGTTGGGTCGTCATAGCCACTTGGCCTTCTTGAAGCGCATGAACAGCAGCAGGGAGAATACCGCGATCACGCCGAGCACGATGAAGTATCCGTAGGTCGCGTCTAGCTCCGGCATATTCTTGAAATTCATGCCGTAGATTCCGGCGATCGCGGTCGGGACCGCCAGTATCGCCGCCCATGCCGCGAGTTGGCGGGTGATTACGCCCATCCGTTGCGCCTCCAGGAGGCTGCTCGCCTCGAAGACCGTGGACAGGACGTGGAGGAGGCCGTCGACCATCGACTGGACACGGTGCAGATGGTCCGCGACGTCGCTGAAATAGGGCGTCACGTCGGCGCTGATGCAGGGGAAATGGCCGCGGACGAGCTTTCCCACCAGCTCCCCCATGGCGCCGAGCGTGCGCTGGAACCGCGTGAGTTCGGATCTCAGTTCGAAGATGCGGACGACGTCTTCCCGCTCGAGGAAGTCGTCGAGCGACCGTCTCTCCATTGCCAGGACGTCATCCTCGATCATCTCGAAGATCGGCAGATACTGGTCGACGATGCGGTGCAGGATGGCGTGCAGGACATAGTCGACACCCTTTCGGGACAAGGTGGTCGATCCCTCGAGTTGCGCGCGAAGGTTGCCGAGCGCGCCCGCGGTGCCGTGCCGCACGGTGATGAGATGATTGTGACCGGTGAAGATCGCCATCTTGCCGTAGATGATCCGGTCGCCCACCAGCGCCGCGGTCTGCGCGACGATGTAGAGTTCATCATTGTAGACTTCGAGCTTGGGCGGGCACAGCGGGTGCATCGCGTTGTCGATCGCCAACGGATGGAGGTTGTACGTCGCCTGGAGCTTGCTGAGTTCGTCGTCGGTAGGCTCGCCGAGCGCGATCCAGCAGAAGCCCGTGCGATCCTCGCCCAGTTCGATGCTTTCATCGAGCGCTATCGCCCGCACTCGCTTGCCTTCGTGGTAATAATAGGCGGCGATTACGCTCATGCCGGCTTCGCGGGGATGTGCAGTCCGCGCTGCACCGCGGGTCGCGCCAGCGCGCGTGCGAGCCACGCCTGGACGTTCGCATAGTCCTCGAGACCAAGAATATCGCCGGCAGCGTAGAACGCGCCGAGCGCATTCACCCAGCCGATCGTCGCGATGTCCGCGATCGAATAGTCGTCGACGATCCAGTCGCGGCCTTCCAACTGGCGATCCAGGACCCCGAGGAGGCGCTTGGTCTCGTCGACGAAGCGCTGTCGCGGCCGCTTGTCCTCGAAATCCTTGCCGCCAAATCGCAGGAAGAAACCGAGCTGACCGAACATCGGGCCGATCGCCGACATCTGGAAGAAGACCCAGGCAAGCGTCTCGTACCGTCGGGCAGGGTCGGCGGGCATGAACTGGCCCGTCTTTTCGGCGAGGTAGAGAAGGATCGCCCCGGATTCCCATAGCGCCAAGGGCTTCCCGTCGGGCCCCGCCGGATCGATGATCGCCGGGATGCGGCCGTTCGGATTGAGCGCCACGAACGCCGGGTCCTTCGACTCGTTGTTCGAGATGTCGATGAAATGCGGCTCGTACGCCAGGCCGGTTTCCTCCAGCATGATCGAGACCTTGACGCCGTTGGGGGTGGGCGTGGCGTAAAGCTGGATGCGATCGGGATGTGATGCCGGCCAGCGCTGCGTGATCGGGAAGGACGAGAGGTATGTCATGATCTGCGATCCTGGTGCTGCGGTCATGGAGGATTGCGGACCAGACCCGCGCTGAACGGTGGTGGCGTCTATTCCGCGGCGATCCCGGTCGCGGGCTGCGCATCGCCAGCCGTCTGGCGCTTCGGAAGCACCCAGCCGGGACGCACGAAGTGGCAGGTGTAGCCGTTCGGCCGCGTCTCCAGATAATCCTGATGATCCGGCTCGGCTTCCCAGAATGCGCCGACCGGCACGACCTCGGTGACCACCTTGCCATTCCACAGCCCGGAGGCATCGACGTCGGCGATCGTGTCCTCGGCAACGCGCTTCTGCGCGTCGTCGACGAAATAGATGCCCGACCGGTAGGAAAGCCCCATGTCGTTGCCCTGGCGGTTTTTGGTGGTGGGATCGTGGATCTGGAAGAAGAATTCGAGGATGGCCCGGTAGCTCGTCACCGCCGGGTCGAAGACGATCTCGATCCCCTCGGCATGCGTGCCGTGGTTGCGATAGGTGGCGTTCGGAATGTCGCCGCCGGTGTAGCCGACGCGGGTCGAGACGATACCGGGCCGCTTGCGGATCAGATCCTGCATGCCCCAGAAGCATCCGCCCGCGAGAATGGCGCGCTCGTGCATATTAAGCCTCCTCTGCCTGATCGAGATATTCGCCGTAGCCTTCGTTCTCCATCTCATCGCGCGGGATGAAGCGAAGCGACGCCGAGTTGATGCAATAGCGCAGGCCGCCGCGGTCGGCGGGACCGTCCGGGAACACGTGGCCCAGATGGCTGTCGGCGTGCACCGACCTGACCTCGGTCCGGACCGTCCCGTGCGTGGTGTCGCGGACCTCGTTCACGTTTGCGGGCACGATCGGCTTGGTGAAGCTCGGCCAGCCGGAGCCCGACTCGTATTTGTCGGTCGAACCGAACAACGGCTCGCCCGATACGACGTCGACATAGATGCCGGGCTCCTTGTTGCCGTCATACTCCCCGGTGAAGGGCCGTTCGGTACCCGAGTGCTGCGTGACCCGGCGTTGCTCGGGGGTCAGCCGATCGACTGCGTCCTGCGATCTTTCAAACTTCATGATATCACTCAATACTTTTCAAGAGGAACGAAGGATCTACGTTCAGAAAATAGTATTCGTCATCATGCAGTGTATCGCAGTACCCCCTGGAATTATCCAATACGCCGAACGTATAGTTTCCATACCACCGATACTGTTCATGCCGTGACTCAATTCCACGCGTACCGGGCCGCCATTTGCGCGATCTTGCGTATTTCGACTGGCGCGGTGGAGCCGGAGACCGTCGCGATCACGACTTCACGCTCCAGGACGAACCCGTCGATCGGGCGCGTGACGAGGCCGTGCGCCGTGGCCGATCGTTCCGGAAGGATGCATATCGCGTCGCTGTCGGCGACGACCCGCTGCACCCAGTCTTCGCGGTCGGATCGAAAGCGGGGCTGCACGAGCACGTCCCGTCGCGCGAAGTGATCGCGGATCTCGTCGCGAAACTCGCATTTCAGGCGGTCGACGAACGGGAACCTGACCAGGTCTTCGCTGCGCACGATATCGCCGGCTGCCAGGGGATGGGTCGCGGAACAGCCGAGGACGAAGCGTTCGCGAAATAACGGGTGCACGCTCAACTTGAGGTCGGGCCGCGTTTCACGCGGCAGGATGCAGGCATGGTATTTTCCCGACAGCACCTCCGATGCGTCCTCGTTCGACTGCAGCGAATGCAGCTTGATCTCGACCGACGGAACTTCCGCCAGCGCGCTCTCGAAAAACGCCGAGAACTCCTTTGGTCCGACGGTTGGCGCGACGCCGACGTCCAATACGCGGTGCCGTCCCATCGCCCAGTTCTCGGAATGATCGCGGACGCTCCTGACCGCCGCCGCCATGCGCCTGAATTCCGCTTCGACGTCCTGACCGAGGCCGGTAAGGCGGCTGTTCTTCCCGTCGCGGTGGATCAGTTTCCCGCCGAGCTCCTCCTCAAGACGATGGATCGCACGGGTCAGACTGGGCTGTGACACACTGCTCAACCGTGCTGCCGCCGTGAAATTGAGCGTCTCGGCCAAGTTGATAAAGTAGCGGACCTGATTGAGTTCCATAGCGTCGACCCCTCAGCCTGACTGCTTCTTCGTCCTCGGAGTGCGCCGTCGGTAAGAAGCCGGTATAAGTATGCTTGAGGCATATAGTTGTGGTTCGAGGCCATCGCTATATGCACGGCGCATATATATTATTGGCGTAGTGACATGCGCGGGTTCCTCGCTATTTTTCGATAGCTGGCATCAAGCGGGCATGATCGCGAACTTCCTGCGCTTCGTCCTACGCCTCGCGGTCTACGCCTCGCTCGAGCAATTCGGCATCGATAGGGCAGTTCGTGCACCCTTCGTGGCAACACAGGCGACAGATGCGGTAGGAGTGATCGAGGTTTTCGAGGCGGTCGCGCAGGACGCGTTCGGCGATGTCGGACAGGATCTTCAGATCGTCCGGCGTGAGGATCGTCAGCCCTTCGGCAATGACCTGATCGCGGGAGGCCAAGACCTTGTCGCTGGAGATCTTGCCAGCGGGCGTAAGGTAGAGCGAACGCGTACGGCCGTCCGTCGAATGCTCCCGACGCTCGATCAACGCCTCGTTCGCCAGCCGATCGACCAGGCGAACGGCCCCTGCATGTGAAAGGCCGACTCCGATTGCCAGCATGCGGATCGAGAGCCCGGGCTGGTGCGCGAGCAACGCGAGCGCCGACGCCGCAGGGCCAGCTTCCGGCGCTTGCGAAGACGTCGCACGCACGATGTCGTCGCTGATCATGAGCGCGAATGCGCCGAAGACATTGCGATCTCGAGGACTATCCATCGCGAGATTCATATGTGCGCGAAGCATATAGGGCAAGTGATACCCCGATCGGACGGTGTTCGATAAAACGGAGCGATGCCGCCAGCCTCGTACGCCGTGAACTTCACCGCGCCGAACCGCAGAAACGTCAGCGCCGATCCTGCTGTGCGCGGTCGGTAAAGCTGCGGAAGGTGATCGACCAGCGCGTCACTTCCATCTCCGCGATGCTGTGCTCCCAATCATGCCGCGCCTCCCCGCTGAGATGGTACACCGACCGCGGCGCCAGCGGGACGGCGGCGCGGTCGAAGCCGCCTGCTTTGCGCCGCCGGAACCGCATCGCCGCCGGCACACCGAGCGAAATTCCGACGACATGCTCGAACACCGGCCGGTCGCGGTGCCAGCCTATACCGGCACCCGGATCGTACCGGATCAGCAACGCCTGGACGAGCGCCTCCTCGGGCAGTCTCGCAAACGCGGCGGCGCGCTGACGTATCGGCAGCAGCCAGTCGGGCAACGGATCGGTCTCGCCGAACCGGCTCGTGTCGAAATCATAATGCCAGCCGAACGACCGGGTCAGCCGCTTGCCCAGCCAACCCTGGAACTGGAACGGCGCCAGGTCCTGTTCGTCGATCCGGGCGATCAGCGCCTCCTCCTCGTCCTGGCTGAGCAGCGCGTCGCGATATTCGAGCCCTGGCAGGACGGGGGTGCCGAAAAGGTCTGCGGTCGGATTGGCCATCGAGCGGATGTAACGAGGCGGGCGGCCATGACCAGCCGAAAGCCCCGCGGTTGCTCATCCGACCGCCGCCATCTACCGCGGAGCGCACTAGCCGGAGACTGACATGACCGCCCATCTCAAGATCGATTTCGTATCGGACATCGCCTGTCCTTGGTGCATCATCGGCCTGCGCGCGCTGGAAGAGGCACTGGCCCGCGCGGCGGATGCGCTCGACGCGGAGATCGTCTTCCAGCCGTTCGAACTCAATCCGGCGATGCCCGCTGGCGGCCAGAATATCGGCGAGCATATCGCGGAGAAATACGGATCGACCCGCGAGCAGTCGGCGGCGAACCGCGCGATGATCGTCGATCGCGCGCGCGACTTCGGTTTCACGATGGCGATGACCGAGACGAGCCGGATCTACAACACGTTCGACGCGCACCGGCTGTTGCACTGGGCGCAGATCGAAGGGGGACAGGCGGCGCTGAAGCACGCGCTCTTCACCGCCAATTTCACTGATAATGTCGATCCCGGCGATCACCGCGTGCTGGTCGATGCCGCGACAAAGGCCGGCCTTGATCCGGTCGCAGCCGAAGAAGTGCTGCGGTCGGGACGCTACGCGGACGACGTTCGTGCGGCGGAGGAACTGTGGCGTGCTCGCGGGATCAATGCAGTGCCGGCGATCGTGATCAACGACCGGCATCTTATTTCGGGCGGCCAGCCCGTCGAGGTCTTCGAACAGGCGCTACGCCAGATCGCCGCGGCCGGCTGACCCGGATCCGGTGGTCGGGCAGCAGGTTTGTGCTGCCGGACGCATGCTTGTCTCGGCCAGACGGCATTGCGCCCGATCGACCGGAACAACGGAGGGCGCCCCGTTATCGCCCGGTCGAAGATCTTGCCGGCGCGATACCCGCCCCGGCGCGCCTCAGTTCAGCGTCGTCATCTCGACGGGCTTGCCCTTGGTGGTTGGGTTGGACGCGTTCGCCTTAGGCGCTTTTTCGGCCTTGGGCTTGCGGACTTCCTTGCTGGATTTCTTCTGGCTCTTCGCCATCACGGCACCTCATGGGGCGGAAGGCCCCGCGGTCACACTACACGCGTTGCCGCCAATACTCCTATCTTATCGGTTCGGCGTCCGGCGCAGCAGTTCCAGGGTCACACGATCGTCTTCGCCGCCGAAGAACCGGTCGAGCGCCGCGCGGAACGGTGCCGGTTCGTCGGCAACCGCGGCGAACAGCGTCATCGACGACCGCAACTTCACCGCGTCGATCCCGCCCAGGATCGCTTCGGCAGATCCGGGCGCTGCCGTCACCGTCTGCGTGACCTCGATCAGTCGCGGCCCGAGTACCGGATGCGCGAGATACGCCCGAGCCTCGTCCGCCCCGGCAATCGCGTAGGTTCGCGCCATGGCGCTTTGGCCCAGTCCGGCGATTTGCGGGAAGATGAACCACATCCAGTGGGTGCGCTTGGCCCCGCGCTGCAACTCCGCCAGCGCCTGCGGATAGACGCCGTCCTGCGCCGCGACGAAACGATCGAGATCATGCTCCATGGACCCGAGATGGTCGCATCGCCCCCCCTCCGCAACCACGATGCCGGTCGATGCGTTGCAAAGGGGGTTGAGGAGATCAGGTGATGACGACGGTGCGATCATGAGGACGGCAATCGCGGTCGCGTTGCTCGCGGCGCCGCTTCTCGTCGGCGGATGCGGTCGCAACGACGATCCCACCAAGACCGCCGCGCCCAGCGGCTTCACCCCGCCCGAAACGCGCGCGCCCGCCCCGATAGCAGGCCAGGCGCAGACAACGCCGATCACCGCCTATGTCGGTAAATACCCGCACGATGCGGTCGACGGCGTGGATTTCTTCGATCGCACTGATGTCGCGACCGGCCTCGTCAACGCGGTCGGCGATGCAAAGCTGCGCGAGATGATCCGCGGCCGATCGGGGCCTGCAACGCCCGTTTTCAAGATGGGCGACCGCGTCGCCTCCTGGGGCTGCGAGGAGCATAATTGCGGCGACCACAACTGGACGGTGATCGTCGACCCAAAGCGCGGCAAGACACAGGTCTGCTACCATGACGCAGCCAAGATGGGTCCGCAGAGCGACTGGTATGACGGCGCAGCCCCCGCCCGTCGTGCCGAAACCTGCCCGTCGGAAGGATAAGCCATGCTCGAACACATCCCCGCCTGGCTTGGCCACGCGATGAGCGGCTTGCGTGCCGGGATCGACAAGCTTGCGATCGTCCAGCTCGGCGAGAACTTCGAGACGTTGACCCTGACCAGTCCGGCGTTCGCGCACGAAGCACGGATGCCGCCTCGCTTCACTGCGGACGGGGAGGGTGTGTCGCCACCGCTCGTGTGGAGCGAGCCGCCGGTCGGGACCGAGCGCATGGTATTGATCGTCGAGGATGCCGATGCTCCGGCGCCGCAACCCCTGGTGCACGCAATCATCTGGGGACTCGAAGCGGATGCGGGCCAGCTAGCTGAAGGCGCGATCGTTGCGGACGGTGAAGGTGACGCGAAAGGTCGCGATGTCGGTCGTAATTCCTATCTACGCGAAGGCTGGTTGCCGCCCGATCCGCCCAGCGGACACGGCGAGCATCGCTATGCGTTCCAGGTCTTCGCGATCGGCGCAGGCGCAGGGGATGTCGGCGCGACACCTGGGCGCTCTGCGGTGATCGAGGCCATTACCGGGCATGTGCTGGCGGCAGGGCTGTTGATCGGGACCTATTCGCGTGAAGAAGAGGCCCCCGTAGGGCCGGTGGGACTGACTTCGACCGCCTGACCGTGACGTTCGGCAGGCGTCTCGTCGGTCAGGCGAGCGCGCCGCCGGCCTGTGTCGCAATCAGCAGGATGGTGGTGGAAAAGGCGATAAGGCCGATGAGAATGCCGCGGTTCATGATGAGCGTCCTGATCAGGCGATGGGGATGATCGGGACGGCAGTGCCGACTGCGATGGCTGCGAAGAACAATGCGCCGACGAGCGAGAAGGCGATGCGCTGAGCGGTTTCGAAACGGATCGACATGAAATAGTCCTTCGATGGTCGGGCGCCGGACCATCCGGCTGCCGATATCGAATGAATTGCATGGCGCGTGCCAGTTTCTTAAATTGTTGATTTTTCGCGATTTCTTGTTTGGGCGAAGCTTGAATTGGCGGAACGCACCATGTCTTCGTCGGAAATTGCGCCAACTCTAGGGATTAACCCGCGCAGACCCGATCGCGACCGTCCTTCTTCGCGGTGTAGAGCAACTGGTCGGCGCGCTGGAACGCGGTTTCGGCGGCTTCGTCGGCATGGATCGCGGTCACGCCCGCCGAGACGGTGATGACGCCAAGCGCAGTGTCTGTCTCACGGTTGCGGAAGCGCTTGCCAGCGACCGTCGAGCGTACGGCATCGAGCATGTCGGCAGCTTCGGCCAAGGCGATCCCGCCGATCAACACCGCGAACTCCTCGCCTCCGTGGCGGACGACGAGGTGCGGGGCGCATTCGGCCGTCATCGCCTGGCCGATCGCGGTGAGCACCCGGTCGCCGACCCCGTGGCCGTGCAGGTCGTTGATCCGCTTGAACCTGTCGATGTCGCACAAGGCCAGGCAATAGGGCCCCGCGTTCCGGTCGCGCGTCGCGAATGCTTCCTCGAACGCGCGGCGGTTGGGCAGGCCGGTCAGCACGTCGCGGCGCGCCGTATCGCGCGCTTCGATCAGCTTCGACCGCAGCGAATCCGTCTCTGCGGTCGCCGCCGCCAGCCGCACCTCGCTGTCGTGGATCCGAGCGATCATCGCACTGGTGATTTCGGCGATCTCGTCGATCTCCGCCAATTGCGTGATCGATGCCGCGCTCCTGGCCAATTCGCGGCCAAAGCCATGCGTCTCGGCCTGCATCGTCCGCACGATCTGCACGAAGCCATCGACCTGCTGCTGCGTCTCGATCACGAGGGCAATCGCGGTATCGGGTGTCTGATCGGGGTTGGTGTCTGCAGCGCCGTTGGTCCGCCGCGATCGGCCCGACGGGGGCTCGTCGACGACCGTTCCCCCGAGTCGCTCGATATCCGATCGGGTGAGACGAACGCCGTCCTGCGTCAGCGCAGCAACCTGCGCGGCCAAATCGCTCCCAGGTGCCGACATCACGGCATAGGCAAACGCGTAATGCGCGGGATCGGGGCTCAGCTTCTGTTCGTCGAGGAACGCGCCGATCCGCTCAAACAGCGTCGTGTCAGGTCTTGCGCCCCGTATCGATCCGGCCACTCGTACGTCGCGCATGTCATCCCCCGCGTCCCCGCCAAAGCGATAGACCCGAAAGCGTTATCATAATGTCACCGGACCGGCAGGTATTTGCCGGTCCGGTTTCGATCGATTACTTGCCCGTCAGCTTCTGGACCGCAGCAAGCGTCGTCGAGACATGCGCCTCGGGGTTCATCTCGTCATGCACGAACGCGATGCGGCCGTCCTTGGCGATGACGTAGCTGGTGCGCTTGGTGATGTCGCGCCCTGCCATCTGCTTGCCGAGCGCGACGTCGTAGCCCTTGACCACGTTCGGCCCGGCGCTGGCGACCGCGAACTTGCCCGCGCACTTCTCGGCGGAGAACTTGCTGAGTGTCTCGACATTGTCGGCCGACATGCCGATCACAGTCGCGCCCGCCTTGGTGAACGCCGGGATTGCTTCCGCAAAAGCATGTGCCTCGGCGTTGCAGCCGCCGGTGTATGCCGCCGGGAAAAAGTAGAGCACGACCGGGCCCTTCTTCAGTTGTTCGGCGAGGTGGACGGTGAACACCTTGCCAGCGATCGCGCCGCGCGTGGTGAAGTCCGGAGCCTTGGCGCCGGGCGCGAGGGCCGCCAGCGCAGGCGCCGCGACGAGGAGGGCAGCGGCAGTGGCAAGTGTCGAGACGAGGCGCATGGATGATACTCCGGTTGGATTGCAATGACCTACGCTGGCACGAACGATCCGTCCATTGCCCGTGACGTCCGCGCTCGATAGGCTGGAAATATGCCAGTAACCCAAGCCGATATCGATCTCGCGCACCGCCTCGCGGATGCTGCGGGCCACGTCATCCGACCCTATTTCCGCCATGAGCACGGCGTCGAGATCAAGGACGACCAGTCCCCCGTCACCCGCGCCGACCGCGAGGCCGAATCGGCGATGCGCCGGCTGCTCGACGCCGAGCGCTCGGGCGATGGCATCGTCGGCGAGGAGTATGGCGAGAAGACGGGCGTCACCAACCGTAAATGGGTGCTCGACCCGATCGACGGCACGCGCAGCTTCACCGTGGGGCGCGCGATCTTCGGGACGTTGATCGCGCTTGTCGAGGATGGCTGGCCCGTACTCGGGATCATCGACCAGCCGATCCAGCGCGAACGCTGGGTCGGTGTCGCGGGGCGTCCGACGACTTTGAACGGCGTACCGGTCCGTACCCGCACCTGCCGCGAACTGGCAGGCTCGACGATCGCCACCACTAGCCCGCATCTGTTCGACGAAATCGACGTGCCGCATTACTTGGCACTCGTGGCCGCGATCTCGGGCGGCAACCCGCGGCAGGGACCCGTCTATGGCGGCGACTGCTACAATTATGGTCTGCTCGCTAGCGGGCATCTCGACGTGATCTGTGAGTCAGGCCTGAAGCTTTACGACTTTGCGGCCTTGGTGCCGGTAGTTGAAGGCGCTGGCGGCCGGATGTGCGACTGGAACGGCGACCCGCTGACCGCAGACAGCGAAGGTCACGTGCTCGCGATCGGCGACCCTGCGAGAATGGACGACGTGCTCGAGGCAATGCACCGGTTGCAGGATGCACACGATCACGATGCGCATGACGGCCACGACCACGGATAAGGATTCCCCTCCCACCTGCGGGAGGGGCTAGGGGAGGGCACGACGTACGTACCGGCGTCCGGCACGCGATCAGTCCTTCTCGCAAGTGGGAAGGGATCAAAAAGGCGTCATCGCAAACCGCAACGCCCCCACATCAACACCCCCATCCGTCATCCCGGCGGACGCCGGGACCCACGGACACGGAGCGCTAGCCCTCTGAGCGGACCCAACCATGGGCCCCGGCGTCCGCCGGGGTGACGGGGTTGGTGTGGTGAGGAGTAAGTGCTGAGCGACGGCTGCGTCGTAGCCAAGCCGCTATCCAGCTCCAGCAGCGTATGTATTTCACACCTACGTGCGACACCGGCCACAGGCTGCAACCGGCCACAGGCTGCAACCGGCCACAGGCTGCAACCGGCCACAGGCAACAACCTACCACGGGCAACATCCGACCCGCATGTCCACCACCGAGCTCCGCTCACACCCCCATCCGTCATCCCGGCGGACGCCGGGACCCACGGACACACAACGCTAGCCCTTTAAAAGCGCCCAGCCATCGAGCCGGCGCTCGCGTGACGCTAGAAAAAGCGAGCTAGGGAAGGGGGGCGTACCATCTCCCCGCGCCCTCAGAAGATCCCCAAAAACTTCTTCCGCTGTCCCTTCTTCTCCGCAGCATTCGTCTTCCCGTCCTCAGCCTTGGCGGTCGTCCCATGCCCTACGTCATCACGCGGCTGGCCCTTGGTCGTCCGCTGCGCCGCCGCCGTAGCCCCGGAGAGGACAGGCCCGCACGCGGTAGACTTCGCATCGCCGACATCGACGAACGCGAGAATTCCCGCGACCGGCGTCGCCACCAGCGCCAGCCCGAGCCCGCTGCCGACCCGCGCAAGCAGGTCCTTCGAGATCACGTTGAGCTTCGGCGCCGCGAACAAACCGCCGACCCCGACCGGCGACTGCCCCGCAAACAGACTGAACTTCTTCGAATCCGCACGGAAGGCCAAGTCGACCGCTTCGTTGCGGAAGCTGAAACCGCCGCGGCCGACGATCACGTTCTTGCGCGTATCGATCAGGATCGGGTCCGCCGCCGCAACGCCGCCGCGCACGGTAAAGCCGATCAGCCCGCAATTGATCTGTACGGGCTCGTCCAGCTTCCCCTGGAACATCCGCTGGGCGAACGTGCCGATGTCGAGTTCTGCAAGCTGCACGTTGCGCACCGAAAGCGCGCCAGACGGCAGCACGAACGCGATCCGTCCGCGCGACGACGCCAGCGAATCATGGATCGAGTCGCCGCGTCCGTCGAGCTTGATGCGACCCTTTACGGTCCCGGTCGTCCCGGCCTCGGTCAGGCCATAGCCCTTGAGAAGCCGCCCCAGTGGTGTCGGCGCAAGCCGGATGTCGTACGACACCGCGCTCGGCCGTGCGCGCGTATCGAAGATGACGTCCGAGGCCACGTTGCCGCGCGCCATCGAGAAGGTCAGCGGCGACAGCGCCAACCGCCCCCGCTCTAGGTCGAGCGTTAGGTCGATGTTCGAGATCGGCAGGTTGCGCGACTTCACCGTGCCGATCGTCCATTTCAGGTCGGCATCGAAGATCTGCATCGTCGCGACCGGCAGGTTACCGTCGGGCAACAGGCGTTGCGGTGCGGCGCCCGTCGCGGCGGCGGCGGCCACCGCGCCCTTCGTTTCGACGATGTCGGGATTGAAACCGATGAACGGTGCCGCATCGATGATGTCGAGGCTCTTGGTCGTGAGCACCGAATCGAGATGGATGCGCGCGCCGTTGGTAATCGTCAGCTTGCCCGCGAGATCGGTCCGGCCCGCAAAGCCGCGCAGGTGCGTGAAGGCGTATTCGTCGCCCTGCTTGATGAGCTGCGCGCGCAGTTTGTAGGTCCGCGTATTCGGGATCGCGACGTCGATCACCCCCAGCAGCGTCGACAGGTTCGCGCCGCGCGCGGTGACGGCGAGCGGCACGTTCTCGACATCGGCAATGCTCGGCAGCGTGCCCGCGACGTCGATGATGTTCCCCGCCGCCCGCGCCCGCGCAACCAGCTTGTTCTGCCCGCGATTGGCGGTCGCGTCCGGCGACAGCAACTGCGCGGTCACGGTGAACGGCGTCTCGCGCAACCGCCCCTTGCCCGTCAACCCGACCGCACGGCCGATCGTCGCATCGACCGAGCGGATGTCTGCAACCTTGAGGTCCGCCAGCACGCGCATCCGCGGATCGAGATAGCGCACCGTCGTGCCCGTCACGGTCGCCACGTCGATCCGCGGAAACTCCAGCGGCTTGCCGCCCTTCTTGTTCGAGAACGTCCAGGTGTTGGCCGAATGTGCCGCGTTCCACTCGAGATCGACCGCGCCGTTGACGAGGTCGAGCCAGTACAGCCGCCGCTTCCCGAAAATCAGCGACAGCGGCGCGATCCGCGTGTCCAGCTTGTCCGCCTGGAACAGGTTCGGCCTGCTCGCCCAGTCGGGGTTCGAGAGCGTGAAGTTCTCCGCGTACAGCTTGATACGGAACGGCGCGAAGTACAGCTGGAAATCGCCGCGCACGGTGAGCGTCCGGTGCGTGAGCGAGCCGACGACGCGCTCGAACGGATGCTTCAGGAAGCGCCCCTTGGTGATGTACAGCACGAGCCAGATCGCGACGATGACCGCGACGATCCCGAGCAGGATGTTGCGCAGTATCCGCCGCTTGCGACGTTTTTGCGAGTCGACGGGTTCGGGTGCCGGGGAGGGGGCGTCGATCGGCTGCGTCGGGCTGTCGTCCATGCAAGCCCTATCGCATGGCTGCGGCGGCAGTTCCACAGCGGTTGATATTCCCGATCAATGCAGCTATCGGCCCCGCTTCCTCGAAGGGAACGCGTTCGACGAATCGCCCGGCCAGTGTGGGCTGCCGCGGCGATTTCAGCGTCCTCCTTCGTAACCGAAAGGATAAAAATGCCCAAGCTGAAGACCAAGAGCGGCGTCAAGAAACGCTTCAAGCTCACCGCCACCGGCCTGCTCAAGCACGGCGTCGCCGGCAAGCGTCACCGTCTGGCGCATCATAACGGCAAGTACATCCGTCAGAACCGCGGCACCAAGCTGCTGTCGAAGGCCGATACCGCAGCAGTGAAGGCCTGGGCGCCTTACGGCCTGCGTTGAGCTGAGAAGGAATTAGACAATGGCACGCGTAAAACGGGGTGTTACCACCCGCGCCAAGCACAAGCGTATTTTGGTTCAGGCGAAGGGCTATTATGGCCGTCGCAAGAACACCATCCGCATCGCCCGTCAGGCCGTCGAGAAGGCCGGACAGTACGCTTACCGCGACCGCAAGGTTAAGAAGCGCACGTTCCGTGGCCTCTGGATCCAGCGCATCAACGCCGGCGTCCGCGCCGAGGGTCTGACGTATTCGCAGTTCATGCACGGCGTGAAGCTTGCAGGGATCGAACTCGACCGTAAGGTCCTGGCCGACATCGCCATGCACGAGGGCGCTGCATTCAGCGCGATCGTCGCCCAGGTGAAGGCGGCTCTGCCACAAGCCGCGTAATTCGCGACTGAGGTTGAGTTTCGGGAGGGCGTCGGTGGGAGACCACCGGCGCCCTTTCTGCGTTTGGGGTGGGTAAATACCTGAGTTCCCGAACTTCCGTGGTCCCCAACCCCCTATCCGTCATCCCGGCGAACGCCGGGACCCACGGTTACGGCGGACCCGGCAATAACGTGCTACCATCACCCGGCCCGCTACCGTGGGTCCCGGCGTCCGCCGGGATGACGGGGGTGTTGATGATGGATCAAACGATCCGGCACACGGGCACAGGGGAGCACGAAAATGCGCGAAACCTTCCAGCCGTGCGTCTACATCCTCCACTCCCGCCGCCACGGCACGCTCTACATCGGCGTGACATCGAATCTCCTCGCACGCCTCGTTCAGCACCGAGAGGGGTTGATCCCCGGCTTCACTCGCCGGTACGGCATCAAGCGTCTCGCCTATTACGAGATGTTCGACACGATGGAGGCCGCGATCGTTCGCGAGAAGCGGCTGAAGGACTGGCGAAGAGCGTGGAAGATCGAGCTGATCGAAACGCGCAACGAAAATTGGGACGATCTGGGTATCGGCCTCGGGCTGCCCCGCCTAACCGAACCCGCCCTGGGAGTATGACGTGACGCAAGACCTGAACCAGATGCGCGACCACATGCTGACGGCGATCGCCGCCGCATCCGAGCTCGATGCGCTCGATGCGTGCCGGGTCGAGGCGCTCGGCAAGCAGGGCGCGATCACCGCGCTGCTCAAGACGCTCGGCAAGATGACGCCGGAAGAACGCCTCGTGCAGGGCCCGCAGATCCAGGGGCTGCGTGAGGCAGTGGCCAACGGCATCGCCGAGCGCAAGGCCACGCTCGAACGCGCCGCCCTAGACGCGCGCCTCGCCAGCGAAACGCTCGACATGACACTCCCCGCCGACGCCACGCCCGCCGGCACGATCCACCCGGTCAGCCAGGTTATGGACGAACTCGCCGAAATCTTCGCCGACCTCGGCTTCGCGGTCGCAACGGGGCCCGAGATCGAGACCGACTGGCATAATTTCACTGCGCTCAACATCCCCGAGACGCATCCCGCGCGGGCGATGCACGACACTTTCTATTTCGAGGAACCGAGAACGGCCGGCGACGGGCAAAGCCCGTCGTCCGACGGCGACGGCTTTGCCGACGACGCGGCCCGCACGAAGCGGACTCTGCTCCGCACGCACACCTCGCCGGTCCAGATCCGCACGATGTTGAGCCAGAAACCGCCGATCCGCATCATCGCCCCCGGCCGCACCTACCGGTCGGACTCCGACGCGACGCACACGCCGATGTTCCACCAGGTCGAGGGCCTCGTCATCGACAAGGGCATCACGCTCGGCCATCTGAAGTGGACGCTCGAAACCTTCGTGAAGGCGTTCTTCGAGCGCGACGACATCGTGCTCCGCCTGCGCCCCAGCTACTTCCCGTTCACCGAGCCGTCGGTCGAGATCGACGTCGGCTACACACTGGTGAAGGGCAAGCGCGTCGTCGGCGGCGCCGAGCCCGATGGCTGGCTTGAGATCCTCGGCTCGGGCATGGTCCACCGCAAGGTCATCGAAGCCTGCGGGCTCGACCCCGACGAATGGCAGGGGTTCGCGTTCGGCTGCGGCATCGACCGGCTGGCGATGCTCAAATACGGCATGGACGACCTCCGCCCGTTCTTCGACGGCGATATCCGCTGGCTCAAGCATTACGGCTTTTCGAGCCTCGACGTCCCCACCTTGTCCGGCGGAGTCGGCGCATGAAGTTCACCCTCAGCTGGCTCAAGCAGCACCTCGAAACCACCGCCACGCTCGACCAGATCGTCGAAGCGCTGACCCGCATCGGCCTCGAGGTCGAAGGCGTCGAGAACCCCGGCGAGAAGCTCGCCGCGTTCAAGATCGCCAAGGTGCTCAGCGCCGAACGCCATCCGCAAGCCGACAAGCTCCAGATCCTGTCGGTCGATGCCGGTAACGGTCCGCTGCAAGTCGTCTGCGGCGCGCCCAACGCCCGCGCCGGCCTGGTCGGCGTGTTCGGCGCGCCCGGTGCGTACGTCCCCGGTCTCGACGTGACGTTGAAGCTGGCCAGCATCCGCGGCGTCGAATCGAACGGCATGATGTGCTCGACGCGCGAACTGGAACTCGGCGAGGATCACGACGGCATCATCGAACTGCCCGCCGACGCGCCGATCGGCACCGCCTACCCCGATTATGCCGGCCTCACCGACCCGGTCATCGACGTCGCGATCACGCCGAACCGGCAGGACTGCATGGGCGTCCGTGGCATCGCGCGCGACCTCGCCGCCGCCGGCCTCGGCACGCTTACGCCGCTGACGTTCGACGCGTTCACGAGTGAGGGCGCAGCTCCGGACGTTCGCACCAAAGACACCGCCGGCTGCCCCGCGTTCTTCGCGCAAACCGTCACCGGCGTGACCAACGGCGACTCCCCCGAGTGGATGCGCCGCAGCCTGCTCGCGATCGGCCAGAAGCCCATCTCCGCGCTCGTCGACATCACCAACTATCTGATGATCGACCTCGGCCGCCCGCTGCACGTCTACGACCGCGCGAAGCTCTCCGGCGGCCTCGTCGCGCGCAAGGCAAAGGACGGCGAGCAGGTCGTCGCGCTCAACGGCAAGACCTACACGCTCGACGCGACCATGACCGTCATCGCCGACGCCGCGGCCGTGCATGACATCGGCGGCATCATGGGCGGCGAGCATTCTGGCGTCTCGGCGGACACCACCGACGTCCTGATCGAATGCGCGTATTTCGATCCCGACCACATCGCCCGCACCGGCCAGAAGCTGACGCTCACCTCCGACGCGCGCAGCCGCTTCGAACGCGGCGTCGATCCGGCTTTCCTCGAAGACGGCCTCGCGATCGCTACCGCGCTGGTCCTCCACATCTGCGGCGGCACGGCCAGCGACGTCACCCGCTCGGGTGAACCCCCGCTCGAACCGCGCGTAATCCACTACGACCCCCGCCTCAGCGCCGACCTCGGCGGCCTCCACGTCGCCCCCGAACGCCAGGCGCACACATTGTTGTCGCTCGGCTTTACGATCGGCGCGATCCAGTCCGCCGACGCGTTCAGCGACGCGTTGTTCTCGACGATCGAGGGCAAATGGCCGGTCACGGTCCCGACGTGGCGCCGCGACGTCGACGGCCCCGCCGACCTCGTCGAGGAAGTCGTCCGCATCGAGGGCATCGACAATATCCCCTCGACGCCGCTCCCCCGCATGCCCGGCGTCGCCAAGCCGACCGCCACGCCCGAGCAGAAGCTCGAACGTAGGGCGCGGCGCGCGGCGGCCGCCCGAGGGCTCGACGAGGCGGTAACGTGGAGCTTCCTTTCCGAAGCCGAAGCCGCACCGTTCGGCGGCGGCGCGTGGACGCTCGCCAACCCGATCAGCGAAGACCTGAAAGTCATGCGCCCATCGCTGCTCCCTGGTTTGCTCGCAGCAACCGGCCGCAACCTCAAGCGTGGCCAGCAGAGCGTCCGCCTGTTCGAGATCGGCCGCCGCTACCTGGCCGACGCCGAGCGCGCGACGCTAGGCGTAGTCCTCGCCGGCGACCGCCGCCCGCGCGGTTGGCGCGAGGGCAAGGCGGCGAGCTTCGATGCGTATGACGCCAAGGCCGAAGCTTTAGCGCTTCTCGCGGCCTCGGGCGCGCCGGTCGATAACCTGCAAGTGATGGGGGAGGCCGGCGATGCATGGCACCCCGGCCAGTCCGGCACGCTACGCCTCGGGCCGAAGACGGTTCTGGCAAGCTTCGGCATGCTCCATCCGTCGGTGCTGAAAGCATTCGACCTCGACGGCGCGGTTGCCGCGGTAGAAGTCTACCTCGACGCGATCCCGCCAAAGCGCGCCACCGGTTTCGCGCGTCCGGCCTACACGCCGCCGGCGCTGCAAGCCGTCCGCCGCGACTTCGCCTTCCTCGTGCCGGCGGCGCTCGCCACCGACACGCTGGTCCGAGCGGTCAAGGGCGCCGACAAGGTCGCGATCGTCTCGGCCCGCGTGTTCGACGTGTTCACCGGGGCAGGAGTCGAGGACGGCCACAAGTCGGTCGCGGTCGAGATCGTCCTGCAGCCGACCGCCAAGAGCTTCACCGACGAAGAAATCAAGGCGATTGCCGACAAGGTCGTCGCCGCGGCAGCCAAGCAAGGCGCGAGCCTGCGCGCATAAGCGTGCCCTCACCCTTCCCACGGCTAAGCAGCCGCGGGCCCCTTCCCTCTCCCCCGAGGGGAGAGGGAGAGACGCCGAAGGCGGCGAGGGTGAGGGCACGACACTCGAAGGAAGGAACCCCATGACCGACCTGATCACGATCGCCAACGACCACCTCACCGCGCAGATCAACCCGCACGGGGCCGAGCTCACCCATCTCCACGACGCCGATGGCCGCGAGCTGATGACCAACGCCGACCCGGCGTTCTGGACCGGTCACGCCCCGATCCTCTTCCCCGTCGTCGGTGTCGTCAACGAAGGCGTCATCCGCCTCGACGGCCAGGCCTACCCGATGCAGAAGCACGGTTTCGCGCGTCATTCGACGTTCGACGTGATCGCGCAGTCGGAAACCTCCGCCACCTTCCGCCTCACCGACAGCGAGGAAACCCGGAAGGCCTACCCGTTCGCGTTCGCCCTCGACATCGTCTTCACGTTAGACGGCGCGACGCTGACGCTCGAGGCGCATATCCTCAATCGCACCGACGCTGCGATGCCGGCAAGCTTCGGCTTCCACCCCGCCTTCGCCTGGCCGCTCCCCTACGGCGAGCCGCGCGCAGACCACCGCATCACGTTCGACGCCGACGAACCGGGCAAGCTGAAGGCGATCAGCCCCGACGGCCAGATCGCGGTCGACGAACGCCCCTCACCGGTCGAGGACCGCGTCATCGCCTTGCGCGACGAACTGTTCGCCAAGGATGCGCTGGTGTGGGACCCGGTCCACTCCGACGCCGTCTCCTATGGCACCGAGTCCGGCCTGCAGCTGAGGATCGCCTTCCCCGACACGCCCAAGCTCGGCATCTGGACCAAGCCCGGCGCGGCCTATGTCTGCGTCGAACCCTGGCACGGTATCGCCGACCCCGAAGGCTATACCGGCGATTATCGCGACAAACCCGGCGTGTTCGAGATCCCCGCCGGCGGCACGAAGCGCATCGAAATGAGCGTGACGCTGGTCCAGGAGCACTGACGAACTCCCCTCCCTGAAAGGGAGGGGCGGGGGGTGGGTCGGTTTCCGTATCACGGCACGGTCGCGGTCAAAGCTGACCGACCCACCCCCCAACCCCTCCCTTTCAGGGAGGGGAGAGCGTTCCGGTTCGGGCAAACCTAGCGTTCCCTATAGGACACCAAGAGGTGCTCGCGCCGCACGGCAACACAGCCTCGCTCGCACGCCCCTCTGTCCTCCACGCCTCACATCTGCCAAGAGCGGCGCCAAGCCCGCCGCGTTTTCCCACTGCATCCCGCCGTACCTCGCGCGGACTGCATCTTGGCCTAACCCGGCCTAACCTTCTTTTCCCAGCCAAGTCCGACGACTCGGCTCACCGGACCCACGCCATGACCCAATTCCCCCGCCGCACCTTCGCGATCATCTCGCATCCCGATGCCGGCAAGACCACGCTGACCGAGAAGCTCCTCTATTTCGGCGGCGCGATCCATCTCGCCGGCGAGGTGAAGGCGCGCGGCCAGACCCGTCGCGCGCGCTCGGACTGGATGAAGATCGAGCAGCAGCGCGGGATCTCGGTCACGTCGTCGGTGATGACGTTCGAGCGCCAGGGCATCACCTTCAACCTGCTCGACACGCCGGGCCACGAAGACTTTTCCGAGGACACGTATCGCACGCTGACCGCAGTCGACTCGGCGGTCATGGTGATCGACGCCGCCAAGGGCATCGAGCCGCAGACGCGGAAACTGTTCGAGGTCTGCCGCCTGCGCAACGTGCCGATCATCACCTTCGTCAACAAGGTCGACCGCGAGGGCCGCGATCCGTTCTCGTTGCTCGACGAGGTGGCCGAGATGCTCCAGCTCGACGTGTGCCCGATGAGCTGGCCGGTCGGCATGGGCGGCGAGTTCGAGGGCGTCTACGATCTCTACGCCAACACGCTGAGCCGCCCCGAAGGCGACAGCCGCGAATTCATGGGCAAGGCGATCCCGTTCACCGGCATCGTTGATCCCGACCTCGCCAAGATCCTCAGCCCCGAAGCCATGATCCGCCTGAACGACGAGGCCGAACTCGCCCAGGGCGGCTATTCGAGCTTCGACCCCGAGGCCTATCGTGCGGGCAATTTGACGCCGGTCTATTTCGGGTCCGCGCTGAAGGACTTCGGTGTCGCCGAACTGATCGCCGCGCTCGCCGACTACGCCCCGCCCCCGCGCGCGCAGCCGGCCGAGCCTGCGCCCGTCTCGCCGGACGAGCCCGAAGTCACCGGCTTCGTGTTCAAGGTGCAGGCGAACATGGACCCCAACCACCGCGACCGCATCGCGTTCATGCGGCTATGCTCTGGCGTGTTCAAGCGCGGCATGAAGCTCACCCCGACCGGCCACGGCAAGCCGATCGCGGTCCATTCCCCCATCCTGTTCTTCGCGCAGAATCGTGAGCTGGCGGACGAGGCGTTCCCCGGCGACATCATCGGCATCCCCAACCACGGCACGCTCCGGGTCGGCGACACGCTCAGCGAGAAGGCCACGATCCGCTTCACCGGCCTGCCGAACTTCGCGCCCGAAATCCTGCGTCGCGTCGTGCTCAAGGACTTCACCAAGACAAAGCAGTTGCGCAAGGCCTTGGACGACATGGCCGAGGAGGGGGTCACGCAGGTGTTCTATCCCGACATCGGCTCGAACTGGATTATCGGCGTGGTGGGCCAGCTGCAGCTCGAAGTGCTGCTTTCGCGCCTCGACGCGGAATACAAGGTGGCTGCCGGCCTCGAACCTGCCCCTTACGAGACCGCCCGCTGGATATCGGCGGAAGATCCGCTCGAACTCAAGACCTTCGCCGAGATCAACCGCGGCGCGATGGCCAAGGACCGCGACGGCAACCCCGTCTTCCTCGCCAAGAGCGCCTGGGAAGTGAACTATATTGCCGAGCGCTACGCTAAGATCCGCTTCGCCGCGACACGCGAGCGGTAGGATACCGGATCGGCCGGCAAGGTCTTCTACGGCTGCTAGAAGTCTTCGACCCTTGTCGGCCGCGGTTGCAAGATTACAATGTCTGGTCGGTCTTGCCCGGCGACCGGTAATGGCGTCGCTCCATCAGGCGTCTTGCGGGATTTTCCCGCAGCAGTTTCGTTGCCCAGTTGTCGCGTTTGATCGGCTTGCGATGCCGATGGCGCCGCGCGCCGTAACGTCTGGTACGCGCAAGCTTTTGTTGCCACCGCACCACGCCTGCAATGGCGGCAACGAGTATAACGCCCGCAACCATGACTTGAACGTTCATCTATCGGCCCCGCTTCCAATAGACTGAGTATCAAATATCAGGCCGATTTGTAATTAAATTGTGCTTCATGCTCAAGTTAAGACGTAACTCTCTGAGTAAGCTGTCCTAATATTGGCGGAATACCGATATTAGAGAAATATCAACTAACCGGGTTATGTAGATAAAACTATCCTACATCAACGAGCTTGATGAGTCGAAAGTCGTTGATAACGGGTACTTATCAATAGTCGTGCGGGTAACTTGCGGATGTTCGCAATTGGCCAACCGGCTTGAGCGGAGCAGCAACAAAAGGGCCGAGGTGATCCGCTTCACCCCGGCCCATCTCGATCAACGCTTAGGCTTGGCAGCGAATGCTGCCTTCAGCCGCACGATCGCCAGCATGTTCGCATCCTGCGCACCGCGGACGACCATGCCCATTCCGAAGAATTCGTGCGTCACACCCGGGAAGGTGCGCTGCTCGACCTTGTCGCCAGCCGCGCGCATAGCCGCTGCCAACGTCTCGCCATCGGAGCGCAGCGGATCGATCTGCGCGTTGATGATCGTCGTCGGCGGCAGGCCGCGCAGGTTTGCCTTCACGAGGTTCAACCGCGGGTCCTGAGCATCGGCAGGAGTGGTCTGGTAATAATAGCCGAACCACTTGAGCATCGCGCCGTTCAGCGGCTTCGCGTTCGCCGAATCCATCCGCGACGGCAGCGTCATGCTGCTGTTCGCGATCGGATAGACCGACACGATGTGCAGCGGTGTGGTCAGGCGATTGTCGCGCGCGTAGATTGCCGTCGCGACCGCCAGGTTGCCGCCGGCGCTCTCGCCTGCGATCGCGATCTTGCGTGGATCGCCACCCCAGCTCGCCGCATTCTGCAGCGTCCAGCGATACGCCGCCGCGGCATCGTCATGCTGTGCCGGGAACTTGAACTCCGGTGCATGGCGATACTCGACCGACACGACGATCGCGCCGAGCTGTTTGGCGAGCAAACGTGGTGCCGCGTCGTAGGTGTCGACCGTTGCGATCACCCAGCCGCCGCCGTGATAATAGACGACGACCGGCAGGTTCTTGGCGTTGGCAAGCGATGCCGGCTTGTAGATTCGCGCGAACTGGTTCGCGTCGCTGCCATAGGGCACGTCGCGCGTCGTCACGGTCGCGTCGGGCGTCGCCGACAGGCCATGCTTGATCATGACCTGCTTGGCGCCATCGGCTGCCGACGGCTGCATCCGCGCGACGGCTGGCGTGAGCGTCTCGATCGGCTTGCCACCGAGCGCGGCGAGCTGGTCAAGCACGGCCTGCATGTCGGGCGCAGCCTTTGCCGGCTGGGTCGCAGTCGGTGCGGGCGGCGGCGGTGGTGGCGCATCGACCGACCGTGCGGACTGCGCAATCGCGCCGCTCGTCAGGGCGATACCCGATGTCGTGATCAAGGTCGCGGTGGCGAGCGCCATCAGCGTGCGCGATGAACGGTTGGTCATGCGGTATGGTATCCTGTTTCGAGTGCCCCCACTCGCCGCTTAGAACCGCGTGATCGGGTTTCCGTTCCCGCAGGTTCACGTAACCAACGCTTTTCGCACGTGTTTTTGACCGCCGAAGTCGCTCTCTATCGTATTAGAACGGTGCAGCGCGTCCTGCGACCCAAGTTTCCACGACCTTGTCGACGTCGGCGATCGAGCGGGATGGATCGCCATCGACGACCAGCAAATCGGCACGCGTTCCGGCCACGATCACGCCGCGATCGCGCAATCCGAGCAGGTCCGCACCCGCAGCCGTGGCAACCCGCAAGGCCTGCGCGGGCGTCAGTCCCGCCTTGACCATCAGCGCGAGTTCGCGGTGTTCGGCGATGCCGGGCACGCGCACTGCACTTGCTCCGCTGTCCGTGCCGAACCCGATCTTCACGCCGGCGTCGTACAGCGTCTTCAGGTTACGCAGGTTCATCGCCAGCGATTTCCGCGCATCGGCCGTCTTCGGGTCGGCCAGTATCTTGGCACGCCACGCCGGATCGTCGACCTGTTGCGCGAGGGCAGGCGACAGCGCGGCGCGGGCGAACGGCGTCTGCGTCCACGGTGCGCGATCGGCCCAGGCGAACGTCGCCTCGTCGAGTTGCAGCGTGGCGATGTACCAGATGCCCTTCGCCTTCAGCGTCGCGACGAACGCAGGGGGCACCGGCGTATCACGGATACCGTGCGCGATGATGTCCGCACCCGCCGCGACGATCGCCTCCGCATCGGCGAGATCGTGGATATGCGCCGCCACCCGCAGCCCGCGCGCGTGCGCCTCGGCGATCACCGCGCGGTAGATGGCAGGGCTCATCTTGACCGGTACGCTGCCGCCGAAATCGTCGAGCCACAGCTTCACGAGATCGGTCTTCTCGGCTGCCATCATCGCGACCGCCCTGCGCGCTTCCTCGGGCGTCGAGGGACGGAACAGCTGGTCGGGCCCGACCTTCAGCATCGCCTGCGGTGGCGCGCCGTTGGGAACGCCGATCCCCTGCATCACGCCGAACAGGTCCGCGCCGTCGATCCGCCCGGCATGCGCGTCTGCGCGTATCCCGACGAACGCCGGACCGTTATTGCCGAGCGCCGTCACCGTCGTCACGCCGTAGCGGCGATACTGGGCGAGCTGCGCGACGATGTTGGCGCGGGTATAGTTCTTTGCGCCCGTCTCGGTGCCGCTCACCTGGCCGACATGGCTATGGTCCGAGACGAGGCCGGGGATCACGGTCCGCCCTCGATAGTCGTGCCGTTCCGCGCCTGCCGGCACCGCGACCTTGCCCGCCGCAACGATCCGTCCATTCGCGATCACAATCGTCGCATCGTCCACCGGTGCGCCGCCGCGCCCGTCGATCAATCGGACGCCGGTCAGCGCGATCGTCTGCGCGGTAGCGGATCCGGCGGTGAGGGCCGATGCCGCAAGGGCGATCGTGCAGAGGCGAGCGAAGATTTTGGTTCGGCGCACGGTGATGTCCTTCTCGGGAGGATGCGCCGACGGGACGCTATCTCCCTGAAACGTCAGCGGATCGCGCCCGTTCCGATCTGTGATGTCAACGCCGAACGCGCGCGACCTTCAGCGCGATACGGACCGGCTGCATCGTCTCGACCGGCTTGAACGACAGCAGCATCACCAGCGCGACTCCAGCGATCGACGCCGCACCCAGGAACCGCACGAACCGCTCGCCGGTCAGCGGCGCGCCACAGTGGAACAGCGCCACCGCGAGCACGAGCGCCGCGACAATTCGCAGTGAGCGGATCGCGGAGGGGGCAACGATACCGAGGTCGCGGCGATACTTGAACGCGGTCGCCGCGAGCAGCAACCAGCCGAAGAAGCACAATATCGTGGCTTCAAGCATGTACGGTCTCCGAGAGTGTCTTGCGGATTTTTGCGACGGGCTTGCTCCGGGCCGAGCGCCATGCACCGAGCGCCAGCAGCGCGGCGACCGCGAGCATGGCGACGTCGAATGCTGCGAACAGCGTGTCGCCGGACAGCATCGATCCGGGCAGCCCACGCGATGTGGTGAGCGTATCGGCCACCGGGATCGCCGCGAACGCGAGCGCGCCGATCGCGAACCCCTCGGTCCACGCGCGGCGCGCCGGCCGTAGCAACTGGAGGACCGCAACGCCGCCCCATAGCCAGAACATCGTCGCGACTTCGGCGTCGGCGCGGTTCGCGGCGTCGGCCGGGATCAGGCGGTTGGCGAGCAGATAGGCGGCCATCCCGATCGGCAGGCCGGCGATGACGCCGATGTTCAGCCGCTCGACCAGCTTCAGTCCGAAGAACGGCGTCGCACCCGGCTTGCGACGCTTGGCGGTCCACAGCAGCAGCCCGGTTCCGACCATCGCCGCGCCGGTCAGCCCCAGCACGAAATACGCCCAGCGCAACGCCGGGCCCGCGAACTGCGCGACGTGCAGCCCGAGCATCACGCCCGCAGTGGCGAGCGCGGGCCCAACATCGGCGGCGCCCTCCAGGAACCGTCCGTCGCTGCCCGCATAGGTGACCGACGGCCCGCGTCCGTTGAGCGACGCGCTCGAATGACGGTACAGCGTGACGGTGCTCGCGGCATCGTTAGGGTTGCGCACCACGACCGTCGCCACGGGCGCACCGAAGCGCCGCTCCGCATCGGCGACCAGCGGGCCGATCGCGACCAGCGGAGCCGGCGTACCCGTTGCCTCGCGCTCGGTCGGCGTGCCGAACGCGGCTTGCGCGAAATCGGCAGGCATTGCGTAGTTCGCGACGACCGGCCACGGCATGTACATCGCCACCAGCGTGATCAGCCCGGTATAGGTGATCATCGCGTGGTACGGCAGCGCGAGGACCGCCGAGACGTTGTGCGCGTCGAGCCAGCTACGCTGCCCCTTGTTCCAGCGCAGCGTGAAGAAGTCCGCGAAGATGCGCTTGTGCGTGATCACGCCCGACACGATCGCGCCGAGCATGAACATCGCGCACAGCCCGGCCAGCCAGCGTCCCCAGGGATGCGGCAATTGCAGCTGGAAATGGAAGCGATAGAAATGCTCCCCGCCGCGTGTCTCGCGGGCGTGCACGTCGTCGCCAGTCGCGGGATCGAGCACGATCTCGGGTGCACGGCGCTTGGCAGCCTTCGGGTCCGGCTTGCGCTGTTCGAAGATCCGCGTGACCGCAGTCCGCGCATCGGGAAGGTAGATATACCATTGCAGGTCGTCTGCGCCGACGCGTTGCAGGTGCGTTACCGCAGTCTGCGCGGCGTGTGCGGTCGACACAGGCGTCGCGTGGAATTCCGGCTGCATCCACTGCGTGATCTCGGGCCGGAAATAGCTCGCGGTGCCGGTCAGGAACATCGCGAACAGGATCCATCCCGCCAGCAACCCTAGCCAGCCGTGGATCCACGCCATGCTCTGGCGCAGCGTAGTTCCGACCGCCGAGGTCATGGACGAACGCCGAGCAACCAGAGCAGGCCGCCGCCGGAGATCGCGACGCCCCACACTGCGGCCGCTACTCGCGAAAGCCGATGTTCGTGGAAGCACCACAAGGCGATGCCGGCATAGATCGGGAACGACAGGATCATACCCCAGCTCGTCGCTTCGACGCGCGCGATGGGCAGCAGGCGCGCAATCAACGTCGCCAGCACGGCCGCCGCGGCATAGCCGCCGACCAGTGCCGTAAGGCTTCGGAACGCCATGCTCCAGACGAACGGGCGCACTCTTCGGCCCGAGGGAAAAGGGCCGGCTTTCAGGATCCGGCCGTGCATGAACATTTTGTCATTTTTCCTTGCCGCGCTTCCAAACCGCCTTTAGCGGGCTTTGCGAGTCATTATCAATATCAAAGTGGGTATCGCTTATGCGGGGACGTTTCATGGTCGGGATGCTGTTGGGGACAGCGTTGGGCAGCATCGCGATGCCGGCATTCGCGGCCGAGCATGTGCCGGCTCCCACCGTCGTTGCCACGGTCGAACCCGCGATGGCGGAGGATGATATCCAGACGCGCAAGGACGAGATCGTCGTCAACGGCGAGCGGATCCGCAAGACCGGCAGCACGGGTACCAAGACCGAGACGCCGCTGATCCGCACGCCGCAGGTTATCACCAGTATCGACGAGAAGGAACTGACGCTCCGCAACGCGCTGTCGATCAACCAGGCGCTCGGCTATGTCGCGGGCGTCTCGCCCAACCAGCGCGGCAACGTCGCCACGCGCTACGACCAGCTCTACGTCCGCGGCTTCGCGCCCGGCCAGTATATGGACGGGATGCGACTGCTCGGCGGCGTCTATTCCACGCCGCAGATCGACTTCCACCTCGTCGAGCGCGTCGACGTGATCAAGGGCCCGGCCTCGGTCCTCTATGGCAACTCGACGCCGGGCGGACTGGTCAATCTCACCAGCAAGGTCCCCTATGCGGAGTCCGGTGGGCGCATCGAGCTGGCGGGCGGTAATTTCGACCTGTTGCGGTCGGCGATCGACGTGAACCAGCCGCTCGACAAGGATCACAAGTGGCTGTTCCGCGTCATCGCCGGCGCGGAGCGATCGGACGGGTTCGTCGCGATGACCGGCAATCGGCGCTATTACGCGCGGCCGATGCTGACCTTTGCGCCCGATGAGGCGACGAGCGTGACGCTGATCCTCAATTACCAGCGCGATCCGGAATCTGCGTCGTACAGCGGCGTGCCGGTCTACGGCTCGGCGCTCGCCAATCCGCTTGGCCAGTTCGCGACCGACTTCAACGTGAGCGAGCCGGCGTACGAGGCGTTCGATCGCAAGCAGAAATCGGCCACGCTGCTGTTCCGCCACGACTTCAACGACCGGCTGAGCTGGGCGACCAGCGCGCGCTACCTCGACGTCGATCTCCATTATCGCCAGATATACCTCTCCGCGTTCGCGACCACCGGTACGGGCGCCAATCGCAACACCGATTTCTCGACGATCGTGCGCGGCGGCGGTGGGTCGGACGAGTCGTTCCGGACGATCACGATCGACAACCACGCGACCGCCAAGTTCGCGACCGGACCGTTGCAGCACACGCTGCTCGCGGGCGTCGACTGGCAGAACAACGAGGGTAACAACGACCAGCAGTTCAACACCGGCGTCACGGGTAATCCGGCGACCAGCATCCCGAACCTGACCCTGTTCGCGCCCGTCTATGGCGGCGTGCAGCCGAACTTCCCGCTCACCCAGACGCGCAGTTTCCGCAAGATCGACCAGGTCGGCGCCTATGTGCAGGACCAGATCGCGATCGGCGGGCTGCAACTGATCGCGAGCGGCCGCTACGACTGGTACGACCAGACGACGGTGAACCGCAACGCCGCGGCAGGGGCGGCGAGCGGGGTGACGCGGCTCCACCAGACCGCGTTCACCGGACGCCTCGGCGCGCTGTACGAGACCAAGTTCGGCCTCGCGCCGTTCGTCAGCTATTCGGAAAGCTTCGAGCCGCAGACCGGCACCGGCTTCGACGGCGCATCGTTCGTGCCGGTCACCGGCCGCCAGTACGAGGCAGGGCTGAAATATCAGCCACGCGGCACCAACGCGCTGTTCACGCTGTCCGCGTTCGACCTGCGCCGCCAGAACGTGCCGACGACCGATCCCGCCAACGCGAATTTCTCGATTCAGATCGGCGAGGTCGCGGTGCGGGGCATCGAACTCGATGGGCGAGGGGAGATCACGCCGGGCCTGACCGTCACGGTCGCCGGCACTTATACCGTCCCCGAAGTCACGCGAGGTACGCCGGTCGTCGGCACCGGCGACCAGCTGAGCGGCGTCACGGGCACCAAGCCGCTCGGCATATCCAAGTGGAGCGCGTCGAGCTTCGTCAACTACGACCTGTCACGTACCGGCGGCGGCGCGCTGTCCGGGTTCAATATCGGCGGCGGCGTGCGGTATGTCGGCAAGTCCGACGGCACCGCGACCCGCGTGGAGGCGAACCAGACGCTCACCACGCGGTTCCAGTCGCCGGGCTATGTGCTGGTCGATGCGGTGCTCGGCTACGATCTCGGCAAGTTCGACGAGTCGCTCAAGGGCCTGAGCCTGACTGCGAACGTCGCCAACCTGTTCGACAAGCGGCACATCGCGAGCTGCTTCTTCGTCAACAGCTGTTACTTCGGCGCCTCGCGCACCGTCGTCGGATCGCTCCGCTTCAACTGGTGATCAGCGGACGTCGTCTACCGGCGCTGTCAGGATCACGCGCAAGCCGGGCATGTTGTCGTCCTGCTCGATCGTGCCCGACAGCCCGGCGACGATGGCGTTCATCATCCGGCTGCCGAAGCCGATCCGCGTCCCCGACTTGCCGACGCCCTGGTCCGCGACGATCAGCCGCAGTCGGTTGCGATGCTGTTCGAGGATGATGTGGATCGGGCCGGCATCGCCGCGATAGGCGTATTTGCTCGCGTTGATGACGAGTTCGGTCAGCACCAGCCCGATGTTCACCGCGCGATCGGTGGCGACGAGCACGGGGGCGAGATCGAGCGTCATCTGTGCCGCCCACTCCTCGCCGAGCGAGGTCTGCATGTCGCCCGCGAGTTCCTCGATATAGCGCGACAGGTCGACCGACTCGACCTGATCGTCGCGGTACAGGCGGCGATGCACCAGCGCGACCGCGGCGAGCCTTGCCTGCGCCTCGGCAAGATGCTCCTTCACCTTCGCGTCGTCGGACGACTTCGCCTGCAAGGACAGGAACGCCGCGACCAGTTGCAGGCTGTTCTGCACGCGGTGATTGACCTCCTTCATCAGGACGTCCTTCTGCGCGATCAGTGCGTCCTTGTCGGCGAGCGTCCGTTGCAGGTCGGCGTTGAGCAGGCGCAGGCGCTGGTTGATATGCGCGTCATGGAACGCGCGGCGCAGTCGGTGCGCGGCCTCGATCTCTTCCCGGGTCCAGCGCCGCGATCGACCGCTGACCGCCTGCGTCCAGGATTCGAACGACGTGCGCGGCGTCAGCACCGCATTGGGATCGACCGACACCGCCTTGTGCGGATTGCCGGCCCATTCGACCTCTTCGATCTGCTCGGCACGAAACCACAACAGCACCGCCCCCTCGTCGACCAGCGGCAGCGCGAGCAGGCCGCTCGCCTGCGCACGGTAAGCTTCGGCGCGGGGCAACAGTGCCGACAGTTCATGCGTCGTGAACGGCTCGATCACGCCCCTCGTGCGAGCCCATGCGGCGAGATCGAGAATGTCGTCCTTGCCGGGACAAGGCCCGTCGGTATCGACGATCGTGCCCTCGACATAGGCGAAGCCGTCGCCGTCGAGCATCCGCCGGAGATCGTCGCGCAACGCAGCGACGATGCTGCGCGGGGCCGGCTCGGTCGCGAGCTTGGGGATGACCGCATCCTCCGCCGCGCGCAGCCGCAGCCGTTCGCGGTACGTCTCCGCCTCTTCCTTTGCGCGGATCTGGCGCGCGAGCCCGCCCGCCAGAGTCGCCGACGCCGCACGGATGTCGGGGGTGAGGCCCTTCGGCGAGCCGTGATGGCAGGCGATCAGGCCCCAGAGCAGCCCGTCCTTGACGATCGAGATTGACGCCGACGCCGCCACGCCCATGTTGGCGAGATAGCGCAGATGGATCGGCGACACGCTGCGCAGCGCCACGTCGCTCAGGTCGAGCGTCTCGAACCCGGCCGGGCGGAGCACCGCGGGCGCGTAGGCGATCGTCGGGATCGTCCGCGTCCGGTTGCGCACGTACAGCGCCCGCGCCTGTTTGGGGATGTCCGACGCGGGGAAATGGTGATTGAGGAAGGTGCCGAGCCCCGTCGCCTTGTCCTCCGCCATCACGCGACCCGCCTCGTCGTCGAGGAAGCGATAGACCATGACGCGGTCGCATCCGGTCAACTGCCGGAATGCGGTCGCGGCGCGCTCGCACAACGTCTGGAGATTGCTCGCGCGCTCGAACGTCATCGCCATCGCGTTGAGCCGACCGAGCATGCCGGCCGCGGTGACGGGCTCCGCTTCGACGGGCTCGAGTTCGACCAGCACATGCTCCGCGCTGCGGTGGAGGGTGACGTCGAACCGCTCGGTCAGGCCCGCTACCGGCAGTCCGGCAAGCGCCACGCCGGCGACCGTGTCATTGGCCGTGAGTGTCGCATCGATGTCCTGCGCCAACAGCGTCGACAGGTCGCTGCCAAGCCAGTCGGGAGTCAGGCGAGTCTCGAGATCGCCCGCACCCGCGACCACCGCTAGACTGGTCGCATCGGCGACGAGCAGCAGGCCATGCGGCTGGATCGCACCGGGAATGTGGATCGGCTCGCGGTCGCACGCATTGAGGTCCAGCCCCACGCCATCGGTGGAACCGGCAATATCGCTCGACGCGTTCATCTACCCGAAACTCTCCTATCGAGCCTCGATCATGCAGCCCCCGGCGGAACAAAGCAAATACCCGCAGCGGGTTACGATATTAATCTGAAGCAATATCGCGCGGTGCGGACTCGGCATAGCGGCGCGCGATCACCGCGCAGGCGATCAGCTGCAACTGGTGGAACAGCATGACGGGCAGCAGGATCACGCCGACCTGCGCGGGCGGGAACAGCACGCCCGCCATCGGCACGCCCGACGCGAGGCTCTTCTTCGAACCGCAGAACTGCAGCACGATCGCATCCTCGCGCGGCAGCTTCATCAGCCGGGCAACGGCAAACGTCAGCCCAAGCACGAAGGCGAGCAGCGCGGCGCACAACAGCCCGATCAGGATCAGGTCGCCGAGCGACAATTTGGTCCAAAGCCCCTCGACCACCGCGGCGCCGAACGCGCTGTAGACGACCAGCAGAATCGAACCGCGATCGACCACGGTCAGCAGGCTCTTGTTGCGCGTCACCCACGCGCCGATCCAAGGCCGCAACAGATGCCCGGCGACGAACGGCACCAGCAGTTGTAGCACGATCGCCTCGATACTCTCGATCGAGATCCCGCCGCTGCCCGAAGTGTTCATCAGCAGCGCGACCAGCGCGGGCGTGACGAGGATGCCGAGCAGGTTCGAGAACGACGCGCTGCACACCGCCGCCGCGACATTGCCGCGCGCAATCGCGGTGAAGGCGATCGACGACTGCACGGTCGAGGGGAGCAGCGTCAGGAACAACAACCCGGCGGCGAGCGGCCCGGTGACGAACGGCAACGCGGTCAGCCCGAGCCCGAAGAGTGGGAACGCGACGAAGGTGATGGCCAGCACCGCCAGATGCAGCTTCCAGTTGCGCAGCCCCGCCCAGATCGCATCGCGCGACAGCTTCGCGCCGTGCAGGAAGAACAGCAGGACGATGCCGATATCGGCGGCGTAACCGACGATCGTCGCCATCTCGCCGCGTGCCGGCAGCAGGCTCGCCAGCACGACGGTGCCGAGCAGCATCAGGATGAACGGCTCGAAGACCGCCAGGAACCGCCCGATCATGGATGCGCCTTCACATAGGCGTCGAGCGTCGCGAGATGGCCGCTCAGCGCGTCGTCGTCGAGAAAGCTCCCGAGGAAGCTGTTGCGTGCCAGCGTCACGACCTGCTCGCGCGACAAGTTTTTCGCGCGTGCGGTCTGGCGGAAATTCTCGCCGATATAGCCGCCGAAATAGGCCGGATCGTCCGAATGGATCGTCGCGCGCAGGCCGAGGTCGAGCATCCGGTCGATCGGATGATTCTCCAGTCGGTCGACGTTGCGGAGCGCCACGTTCGACAAGGGGCACACGGTCAGCGTCATCGCGTCACGCGCGAGCCGCGCGACGAGTGCCGGGTCCTCCAGCGCGCGGTTGCCGTGGTCGATCCTGTCCACCTGGAGGATGTCGAGCGCCTCGTGGATATAGGCGGGCGGGCCCTCCTCGCCGGCATGCGCGCACAGCATCAGTCCGGCATCCGCCGACGCCGCGAACACGCGTGCGAACTTCGACGGAGGATGGCCGACCTCGGACGAATCGAGCCCGACGCCGATGAACTGGTCGAGCCACGGCTCGGCCTGCGCGAACGTCTTGAACGCGTCTTCCTCGTCAAGATGGCGCAGGAAGCTCATGATCAGCCCGACCGACATGCCGTGCTTCGCCTGCGCCTCGTCGATCCCCGCGAACAGACCGCGCGCGACGACGTCGAACGGGATGCCGCGGTGCGTGTGCGTCTGGGGGTCGAAGAAGATCTCGGCATGCACCACGCCGTCCTGCGCGACGCGGTCGAAATAGGCGACTGCGAGATCGCGAAAATCTTCCTCGGTCTGGAGCACGGCGGCGCCCGCGTAATAGATGTCGAGGAAGGTCTGAAGATTGGTGAAACTGTACGCCGCGCGGACGTCCTCGACGCTCTTGAACGGGATCGCGACCTTGTTGCGGTCGGCGAGCGCGAACATAAGCTCCGGCTCCAGGCTGCCCTCGATATGGAGGTGGAGTTCGGCCTTTGGCAGGTTCGTGATGAAGTCGTCGTTCGGGGAGGGGGTCATGATCCGTCCTGTCGCTTGGGCTGCGTCGGCTGCAACCATTCCGCCCGCCACGCACTACCGCAAGTGCGAAAGCCGTTGCATGACAATCCTGTCACGTTACCGAGCGCCGATACTTACGCGAAGGACACCATCGATGCCGACAGGATTGGTCGCACTGCTCGACGACATTGCCGGGATCACCAAGCTCGCCGCCGCCAGCCTCGACGATATCGCCGCGACCACCGGCAAGGCGGGCAGCAAGGCGATCGGCGTGGTGGTCGACGATGCCGCCGTTACACCGCGCTACATGGTCGGGTTCGAGCCCAAGCGCGAACTGCCGATGATCGGCAAGATCGCGCTAGGATCGTTCCGCAACAAGCTGGTCTTCATCCTGCCCGCGGCGCTGGCGTTGAGCGCGTTCGCGCCGTGGTTGCTGACGCCGTTGCTGATGATCGGCGGCACGTATCTGTGCTTCGAGGGCGCGGAGAAGATCCTCGAGGCGTTCGGCGGCGGTCATGCCGAGGAGGTCGTCGCCGAGCCGGTCGACGCAGCGACGCTTGAGGCACAGAAGGTCTCGGGCGCGATCCGCACCGACTTCATCCTGTCGGCGGAGATCATGGTGATCGCGCTGTCCGATGTCGCGACCAAGCCGATCTGGGAGCAGGCGATCGTGCTGGCGCTGGTCGGGATCGTCATCACGATCGGCGTCTACGGCGTGGTCGCGCTGATCGTGAAGATGGACGATATCGGGCTGCATCTGGCGCAGCGCAGCAGCGCGGTCGTGCAGGCGATCGGGCGTGGGCTGGTGAAGGGCATGCCGATCGTGATGTCGGCGCTGTCGGTGATCGGGACGGCGGCGATGGTCTGGGTTGGGGGGCAGATCATCGTTCACGGGATTGAGGAGTTCGGGTTCACCGCCTTGCCGCACTGGATCCACGATACGGCGGAGGCAGCTTCGCATGCGGTGCCGTTCGCCAAGGGCGCGGTGAATTGGGTGATGAATGCGTTCTTCTCGGGGACCGTCGGGTTGATCCTGGGCGGCGCGATCGCGCTGGGCTTGCATGCGGTGAAGAAGCCGAAGGCGCACTGACCGGGAGAGCGTTGCCCGCTCTAACCTTGTTCTCCCGCGAAGGCGGGAGCCCAGTCTGGGTCCCCGCCTTCGCGGGGAAACAAGGTAAGCCAGAGGAAACCGTCACCTCGCGCAACCACCCCGGCGAAGGCCGGGGCCCAATTGGGGAACAGAGGTAACGGCGGATAGTCCCCCGTTACTCCGACCTTTCCAACTGGGCCCCGGCCTTCGCCGGGGTGGTGCTTTTGAGGCTGAAAGAGGCAGCCCCTACTTAGCCGTCCACTTCCCCATCCAGCCCAACACTTCCCCATACCATTGCCGCGAGTTCTTCGGCTTCAGCACCCAGTGGTTCTCGCCCGGGTTGACCAGCAACCGCGACGGGATCCCGCGTCGCTGCAACGCGGTGAACGTCGCCAACCCCTGCGTGTACGGAATGCGGAAGTCCTTCTCGCCGGTGATCACCAGCATCGGCGTCTTCCACTTCGCCACATAATTTACCGGGTTCCATTTCTCGAACGCCTGCGGGTCCTCGTAATAGGCCTTCCCGCCATGCTCCCATTCGTCGAACCAGAGCTCCTCGGTCTCGTACGCCATCGCGCGCGCGTCGAACACGCCGTCATGCTGGACGATGCACTTGAAGCGATCGGGCCACTGCCCCTCGATCCAGTTCATCATATAGCCGCCGTACGACGCACCGAGCGCACACGCGTTGTCGGCATCGAGCCACGCGAACTTGTCGGTCGCGGCCGCCAGCCCCTTCTTCAGATCCTCCAGCGGCCAGCCGCCCCAGTTGTTGCTGATCGCGTCGGTGAAGCCCTGTCCGTACCCGGTCGACCCATGGAAATCGACCGCGACCAGACCGTAGCCCGCACCGGCGAACACGGCAGGGTTCCAGCGATACGACCAGCTGTTGTTGCTCGATCCCTGCGGGCCCCCGTGGACCATGTACGCGATCGGCACCTTCCCCGTGGAACCGTACGGCTTCACCGCATAGCCCCAGACGGTGTCCGCGTTCGCGCCCTTGAAGTTGAACCGCGTGACCGTCGGCATGTCGATCCCGGCGAGCTTGGCGGCGTTGACCTGCGTCAGCTGCTGCGGCGCACCGGACCCGGCGACACGGTAGAAATCGTCCGGCGCGGTCAGGCTGTCGATCGCCACCACTGCACCACGCGGGGTAATCGCAACCGCGGCGACATGCCCCTCCTGCGTCAGCCGCGTGACCGCGCCGGTGGTCGCATCGACACGGAACAGCGGCGTCTCCTGCGTGTCGTCCGCCGTCACGTAGAGCGACTTCGAGTCCGGCGCCCACGCGATCGAGCCGACCGACCGGTCCCAGCGCTCGGTCAGCGACACCGTCTTGCCGGTGGCGATATCGCGCAGCGTCAGCACCTGGCGATCCGCCTCGAACCCCGGCCGGCGCATCGCGAAATAGGCGAGCGTGCGGCCATCGGGCGATACCGTCGGAAGGTTGTCGGTCGCCTTGTTCGTCGCGGTCAGGTTGACCGGTGCCGCCGAGCCGTCCGCAGGGACCGAGAAAATGTCGAGGTTGGTCGACAGCGACTCGATCCGGCCGGCTTCGCGCAGCGCGAAGTAGACGGTGCGGCCGTCTGGGCTCCAAGAAACTTCCTCGGCACCGCCGAACGGCTTGGATGGCGCATCGCCGACCAGCGCGCCAACCAGCGGAACGCCGTTCCCGGTTGCACCCGCGGCGGTCAGCGGCAACACGAACAGCTGCGAGCGCGTGCCGTCCGCCCACGTATCCCAATGCCGCACGAACAGCTGGTCGTACGTCCGCCCGGCGCCCGCGTTCGGATCTTTCTTCACCATCGCCGGCTCGAGGCTCGGCGCGCCGGGCTTGCGGTCCGCCCAAACGAGCAGCCTGTCGCCCGTCGGCGCGACCTTGAAGCCACTGAACCCGCCCTTGAAGCTCGTCAGCTTGCGCGGTGTGCCGCCGGTAACGGGCACCGACCAGACCGCATCCTCGCCGCTCTTGTCGGACGTGAAATACACGGTGTTGCCGACAATCTGCGGGTCGTTCTCGTTGACCTGCGGATCGGCGAGCAGCTTCACCGGCGTCGCGCCCGGCTTGCTCAAGTCGAGCCGCCAGAGATCGTAGCGTCCCTTGTCCGCCGCGAGATCGGTCTCGCGCTGCGCCCAGACGAGCCAATGCCCGTCCTGCGACGCGGTCGGCGCACCGACGCGGCTGAGCATCGTCACGTCGTCGATGGTGAGTTGCCGGGCGGCGGCAGGGGCACTCGCAAAGGCGAGCACGGCGAGGCTGGCGGAGAGCATGATCTTCATGGCGTGCTTGATAGGACGCTTGCGAGATCGCGCGCAATCACCTCGATCGCTTGCGTGAAAGCACTGGTTCAGATCATGACGGTATGACGCCCCAGAATACCCGCGCGCCCAGGATTTCGTCGTTCATGTTCACTATTTCGGTTCGATGGCTTCTGGCGGCGGCGTTGCTCTTACTCGGGGCGGGGCCGGCATCGGCGGCGCAGGTGCAACTGCCGGTCGATGCGCTGATGCAGGACGCGGGAGAGTATGCGACCCGGTTCGGCGTTTCGTTCGACGAGGCGCTGCGGCGGATGCGCGCGCAGGGCGCCACCGTGCCGACGACCGACGCGCTCCGCGAGACCTACAAGGATCGCTGGGCCGGCGTCGCGATCGAGCATCAGCCGAATTACCGCATCGTCGTGCTGCTGACCGGCACCGATCCGGTCGCGGACCAATCCGTGATGGCGGGCGGGATGGTCGTGCCGATCGTCTTCCGCACTGGCGCACCTGCGACGCGCGAGGCGGTGCTCGCCGCGATCACGGCGTATCAGGCCAAGATCCGCGAGTCCCTCCCGCACCCGCCCGGGCTTGGTGTCGACCAGCGGACCGGCGAACTGGTCGTGATGATCGCGTCGGGCGATGCCGATCTCGACCGCGATGGCGCGCTACGCACCCGAATTGCGACGATGACCGGCGTTCCGGTGCGGATCGAAGCCGTTGATAAGCCGCCAGTCAACATGGCGCAGGATCAGGTCGTTCCAGTCCCCACGCTCATACCCGCCCCGGTTGGCAGTGGCGCGATCGAGGGTGGCGGACGCGTGGTCGGGACGGTCGATGGCAAGCGCTATGCCTGCACGACCGGCTTCGTCGTGTCCGACGGGGTGCGGAACGGCGTGGTCACCGCGGCGCATTGCCCAGACACGCTCTCTTACGTCGGCAAGCGCCCTTCGGACGGCAGCCGCGAGGAATGGCCGCTGGCGTTCGTCGGGCAATGGGGCTGGGGGTATCAGGACGTACAAGTCAACGTCGCGACCGCGCCTGACGTCGGCTACGCACCGCTGTTCTACGCGGATACCGCCAAGACGCTCGCGCGGCCCGTCGCCACGTGGCGCTACCGCACGAGCACGCGCGCGGGCGACTTCGTGTGTCATCGCGGCGAGCGTACCGGCTATAGCTGTGCGGTGATCGCGATGGTCGATTTCGCACCGGCGGGCGATCTGTGCGGTGGCGCGTGCCTGCCGACCTGGGTCGCGGTCGAGGGGCCGACGTGCAAGGCCGGCGACAGCGGCGCGCCGGTGTTCGAGGGCAGCACCGCGCTGGGCCTCGTCAAGGGCGGCACCTACCGCCGCGACGGGACGTGCCTCTTCTACTACTATATGTCGACCGACTACCTGCCGCAGGGCTGGACGCTGTTGCACCAGTAACCCGGTACGGGGCGCGCTGATTGTGTCTCCCCGCCAAGCGCTGTACGTCCCGCCGGGAACACGGTGCCGCCGAGCGCCGATCGGCGGCCTATCGACACGGGCATGACATGGACTCCTCGGGCCTTGAGGCCGTTTTCCTAGCAAATCGCGATACGCTGCTGCGGTTCATCCGTTCGCTCGGCGCGGGCGATGCGGAGGATCTGCTGCAAGAACTGTGGGTGCGGATCCAGACCGCCCCGACCGGACCAATCGCGTCGCCGCTGTCATATCTCTACCGGATGGCGAACAACCTGATGCTCGATCGCCACCGCGCGGTACGGCAGGCGGAGAAGCGTGATCGCGAATGGACCGAGGCGACGGGGGGACCGTCGCTCGACCGCTCCGAGGAGCCCTCCGCCGAACGCGTCGTGATCGCCCGCGAGCAGGCGGCCTTGGCGGAGTCGGCGTTGCAGTCGGTTGGCGACCGGGCGGCGCGTATCTTCCGACGGCACCGGATCGACGGCGTCGAGCAGCGTGTGGTCGCGGCGGAGTTCGGCGTAAGCCTCAGCACGGTCGAGGGCGACCTGCGCAAAGCCTATCGTGCGATGATCGATGCAAAGCGACGTTACGATGAGGCTTGATCGCAACGTCTCCGTCTTCGGCTATAGGAGGCCATGATGGCGGAGCATGACGACATCGAAGCACGCACGCTGAACGAGACCGCGCTGGACTGGGTGGTCCGGACCGGCGGCGATGCGTTCGACGACTGGCCGGCGTTCCACGCCTGGCTGGAGGCGGACCCGCGTCACGCGGCTGCGTATCATGCGATGGCGATGGATATCGAGGAGATGGCGGCGACGGTGCCGCCCGTGCAGGCCGCGCCGATCGTTATGCAGCCTCCGCGGAGGCGCTGGCCGGTCTGGGCCGGTGGAGCGATCGCCGCGTCGCTCGCGCTGTTCGTAGGGTATGAGTCGATCGAAACGCGCGCGCATCCTTATGCGGTCGAGACGGCGGCGGGCGCGATGCGGACGGTTCGGCTCGCCGATGGCAGCACGATCGCGATGGGCGGCGCGACGCGGCTGCTGCTCGATCGCGACGACCCGCGGGTCGCGACGCTCGAGCGCGGCGAGGCGATGTTCGTCGTCCGGCACGACGACAGCGATCCGTTCGAGGTGAGCGTCGGCGGCGCGCGGCTGGTCGATGTCGGCACCGCGTTCGACGTGAAGCGTGCGCGCGGCGAAACGCGCGTCGCGGTGTCGGAAGGCGCGGTCGACTATAATCCGGGCCGCGACGGCATCCGGCTCGTGAAGGGGCAGGGGCTGGTGGTGCGCGACGGCAAGGCGACCGTGACCGCGGTCGATGTCGCCAGCGTCGGATCGTGGCGCGACAGCGTGCTGGCGTACGAAGGCGTGACGTTGGCGGAGGTCGCGGACGACCTGTCGCGCGCACTCGGCGTCGACCTGCGCGCCGATCCGGGCGTCGCAAAGCGCGCGTTCAGCGGCAGCATCGCGACGGCCAAGCTGTCGGGTGATCCCCGGCGTGCCGCGCCGTTGCTGGGTGTCGCGATCCGCAAGCGTGGCGGTCACTGGGTGATGTCCTCGCGCTCGTGAGGATGCGCGGATGTCTGGTCGTCGCGGCGCTCGCCGTCGCCGCTCCTGCGCAGGCGGGGCAGGGGGCGGTCGACTTGCCGCCGGGGCGTCTTGGGGATGCGGTGCTGGCGCTCGGGCGGCAGTCGGGGACGAGCATCGTCGTCGGCGATCCGGCCTTGTGGGCGCGGCGCGTGCCCGCGGTACGCGGACGAATGAGCGCGCGCGAGGCACTCGACCGGCTGGCGACTGCGGCGAATGCCGATGTCGTCGCGGCGGGCGCATTCGGGTGGCGCCTGACTGCCCGCACGCCCCGCGTCGTTCGGGTGAAGCGGCCGAAGGTCGTGCCGATCGCCGCACCGCCGGCGGTACAGGGTGCGGACATCGTCGTCACCGGCAGCAAGCGCGACGTGCGACTCCGTGATTTCGCAGGCCAGGTCGCGTTGCTCGATGGCGTCGACCTCGCGCTCGGCGGCGCGGGCGGGACCGAGGCGATCCTCGCGCGGCTGGCCAGCGTATCGTCGACGCATCTCGGCGCCGGCCGCAACAAGCTGTTCATCCGCGGCATCGCCGACTCCAGCTTTACCGGACCGACCCAGACCACCGTCGGCCAGTATTTCGGCGACCTGCGGCTGAGCTACAATGCGCCCGATCCCGATCTGCGGCTCTACGATGTCGCCTCGGTCGAAGTGCTCGAAGGGCCGCAGGGGACGTTGTACGGCGCGGGGTCGCTCGGCGGCATCATCCGCACCGTGCCGAACGCGCCGGAACTGGGCGCGGTGTCGGCGTCGATCGCGGGCGGTCTCTCCGCGACGTGGCACGGCGATCCGGGGGCTGATCTCGGCGCGACGCTGAACATGCCGCTCGGCGAGCGGGTCGCGCTGCGCGTCGTCGGCTACGGCGTGAGCGAGGGCGGGTATATCGACAACCCGGTGCTCGACCGCCGTGACGTGAACCGGACGCGGATCGGTGGCGGGCGAGCGGCGCTACGGCTCGATGCGGGGAATGGCTGGACGGTCGATCTCGGCGGGATCGGGCAATGGACAAAGGGCGACGACAGCCAATATGCCGACCGCGACGCGCCGCCGCTGACGCGGTCGAGCGCCATCGTGCAGGGGTTCTCCGCGGATTACACGATGGGGCAGGTCGTCGTCTCGGGCACGATCGGCGGGCTGAAGGTCAAGTCCTCGACCGGGATCGTCAGCCAGACGCTGACCGAACGGTACGACGCGACCCTGCCGGCCGTCGATCCGACGCTACCGATTACCAACTGGCCTGCATTCGGCAGCCCCCTGACGGCGGCCGCGGGCAGTCCGCGCGTGTTCGCCCAGCGCAACGCGACCGACATGATCGCGAACGAGACGCGGGTATGGCGGCCGATGCGAAACGGGTTCGGCTGGGTGGTCGGCGGCAGTTACACGCATAATCGCACGCGGTTATCGCGCTCGCTCGGCCCGGTCGATGCGCCCGCGCCGGTGACGGGCGTGACCAACAGCATCGACGAGGCGACGCTGTACGGTGAGGGGAGCGTGCAGTTGGTGCGCGGATTGACCGCCACCGCCGGCGCGCGGGTCACGCGGGCGTCGCTCGCGGGGACCGGCGAGGATATCGCACCGGCACGGCTGGAAGCGGTCGCGCTGGCCCGTGCGCGCGTGACGGCGGACCGGATCGAGACGAGCGTGCTGCCGTCCGCCTCGCTGATCGCCGCAGTGTTGCCGAAGGTGTCGCTATACGGCCGCTACCAGCAGGGATTTCGGCCCGGCGGGCTTGCGATCGAGAGCGATTTCGTGCGGCGGTTCGAGAATGATCGCGTGCGGACGCTGGAGACCGGCGTGCGCGTCGGGCTCGCCGGGGTCGATCGCGCCTATCTGACGGCGAGCGTGTCGCACACGATCTGGCAGGATATCCAGGCGGACTTCATCGACGCGACCGGCCTGCCGAGCACCGCCAACATCGGCGACGGGCGGATCTGGACGTTCAGCGCGGCGGGCGGGTGGAAACCGATCGCCGGGCTGACGCTCGACGCGGGCTTTACCTATAACGACAGCCGCGTGACCGAACCGAGTGCTGCGCTGTTCGTGGCGCTCGCGCGGATGAGCCAGGTGCCGAACATCGCGCGCTATGCCGGGCGGCTGGGGGCGGATTACCGGCGTGATATCGGGCGGGATCTGGAGCTGCGGGTGTATGGCTGGGCGCGTTATGTCGGGCGGTCGCGATTGGGTGTCGGGCCGGTGCTGGGCGAGGAGCAGGGCGATTATCTCGATACGGCGCTTACTGCACGGATCGGGCGGCCATCGTTGGGCGTGACGCTCGGGGTTACGAACCTGACGGATAGCGTCGGCAACCGGTTCGCGCTCGGAACGCCGTTCCAAGTCGAGAGCGGGCAGATCACGCCACAGCGTCCGCGGACCATCCGCATCGGCCTGGACGCCGCCTTCTAACTTCTCCCCTCCCTGGAAGGGAGGGGTCGGGGGTGGGTCGGCTTCCGCGTGTTCGAACAATGGTGGCTCAGGCGGGCCGACCCACCCCCAGCCCCTCCCTTCCAGGGAGGGGAGCTAGAAGGTCCCGACGCTCACCCCTTCGCGTTCACCAGTGCCCGCTGATCGGCCGGCAACAACGCCAGCGCCGTCTTGTAGCAATCCTCCACGTGCGAATTACCGACCAGCTTCATCGCGCCGAAGCTGATCGTCGCCGCCACCGCCGAGCCCGCAAAAGGCACGAACTTCGCCATCGACCCCACCGCGATGCGAGCACCAACGCGGCGGAGGAGCGCTACGACGATACGCTTCGTCACCATCCGGCCGATCATCGTGTTGCCGAGACTCGACGCCATCACCAGCGCCTGCTGCGCAAGCTGCGGCTCGAGCTTCTTCACCTGCTCGTGATCGAGCCCGAAGCGCTTGCTGATCTCGGGCAGCAGTTTGGTGAGCAGGCCGATGTCCGCGACGATGTCCGCGCCGGGGATCGGCACGACCGCCGCGCCCGCCGACATCATCGAGCGCGTCGTGACGAGGCGCTTGCTGTCGTCGCGGATGCGGTCGAGTTCGGCGATGGTGGTGATCATGCTGGCATTTCCCTGAAGATATCCGCCGCACAACGCGCCGCCTCGGTCATTGTGCCGCACGATAATATAGCGCGCTTCAAGGTTCGCAGGCCGCGTCTCCGTCCTCTTCTCGAAAACACATCGAAAAGGGTTCCGTATGCGTCGTCTCCTGCTGACCACCACCTGCCTGTTCGCGGTAACGACGGGCGCCCAGGCGCAGACCGTGATCGACACCAAGCGGACCGACACGGTGCGGACCTCGACGATCAAGGCCGGCGCCCCCGACAATATCCGCATCGCCGCCGCCGGCTCGGTGACGCCGACTACCGGCACTGCGGTCACCGTCGACAGCGTCAACTCGGTCACCAACGAAGGCACGATCCAGGTCACCAACGCCGACGGCTCGACTGGCATCCTCGCCAATGTCGGCACCAGCGGCGGGATCACCAACACGACGACCGGCAAGATCATCATCGACGAAAGCTATGTCGCGACCGACACGGACAAGGACGGCGACCTCGACGGCCCGTTTGCGGCGGGCACCGGACGCACCGGCATCCGCACCGTGGGCGCGTACACGGGCGCGATCGTCAACAGCGGCGCGATCACGGTGAAGGGCAACAACTCCGCCGGTATCTGGCTCGGCGGACCGTTGACCGGCGCCTTCACGCATGACGGCCAGACCTCGGTCACCGGCAACGGATCGACCGGCGTGCGGATCGCCGACGTCACCGGCAACGTCCGGCTCGCGGGCACGATCGCGGCGATCGGGCAGGGCGCGGTCGCCGCACGCGTCGATGGCGACATCGCGGGTGCGCTGGTGGTGCAGGGCGCGCTCGGCTCGACCGGCTATCGCTATGCGACGGCACCCGCCGACGTCTCGAAGCTCGACGCCGACGACCTGTTGCAGGGTGGCTCGGCATTGATCGTCGCGGGCAACGTATCGGGCGGAATCATCTTCGCGGTCCCGCCGAAGGACGCGAGCACGACCGACACTGACGAGGACAAGGACGGTCTTCCCGACGCCACCGAAGGCTCGGCCGCGATCACCACGTTCGGCGCGGCCCCGGCGGTGCAGATCGGATCGGCCACGCGCGCCGTCGCCATCGGCGCGGTTGCGGGGACAGGCACCGGCTTCGGCCTGATCGTAGATGGCGGCATCGCGGGCAGCGGCGTCTATGGCGGCGTCGAGGGCAATGGCCTGGCGATCGGTGGCCTTGGCGGCACAGTGACGATCGCAGGCGGGATCGGCATCAACGGCACCGTAGCGGCAGCCGCGAACGGCGCGAGTGCGACCGCGTTGAAGCTCGGTACAGGTGCGTCGACGCCTGAAATCCGCAACGCCGGCACGATCGCCGCGGCAGGCGGCGGCACGACCGCATCGCGTTCGACGGCGGTCCTGGTCGACACCGGCGCATCCGTCGCCACGATCCGCAACAGCGGCACGATCAAGGCGACCGCGCAGGCCGCCGATGGTACCGCGATCGCCATCCTCGATCGCTCGGGCACCGTTACGCTGGTCGAGAACAGCGGCGGGATCGGCGCATCGGGTGCACTGGCAACGTCCGAGCGCAACGTCGCGATCGACCTTTCGGCGAACACCACCGGCACGATCGTTCGCCAGACCTCAGTCGCGACCGGCATCGCGTCGCCCGCGATCGTCGGCGACATCCGCTTCGGCAGCGGCAACGACGTATTCGACGTCGCGGACGGTACCGTCACCGGCACCGCGCGCTTCGGCAGCGGCAACAACCGTCTCGCGCTGTCGGGCGATGCCAATTTCTCCGGCGGCGCAGTGTTCGGCGCTGGCAACGACGCGCTCACGCTCGCGGGAACTTCGGTGTTCAGCGGCGCGGCGGACTTCGGCGGCGGTACCGACACGCTGACGCTCGGCGGCACGTCGCGCTTCTCCGGCACGCTCGCCAATTCGGGCGGCCTCGCGGTCGCGGTCAACGGCGGCACGCTCGACATCACCAAGGCTGCGTCGATCGCGTCGCTGTCGGTCGGCGGCGGCGGTATCCTCGCCGTGACACTCGACAAGACCGGCGGCACCAGCACGGCGATCCAGGTCGCGGGCACGGCATCGTTCGACAAGGACTCGAAGCTTGCCCTGAAGCTCACCAGCGTCGTCGATGCGGAGGGCCGCTACACGGTCCTGCGCGCGGGCACGTTGACCGGTGCCGCGAACCTGACCGCGACCACGACGACGCTTCCGTTCCTCTACAAGGGCAGCATCGCGACCGGTACGGGCAACGACCTGGCCGTCGACATCGCGCGCAAATCGTCGACCGAACTCGGGCTCAACCGCTCGCAGGCGTCGGCGTATGACGCGATCTACAAGGCGCTCGGCAACGACTCGAAGGTCGGTGGCGCGTTCCTCAACATCACCGAAGCCGACGCGTTCCGCGGCTCGGTCCGCCAGATGCTGCCCGACCATGCCGGCGGCACGTTCGAGACCGTGACGATGGGCTCGCGCGCCACCGCCCGCCTGCTCGCCGACCCGCACGGCCCGTTCAAGGATGAAGGCAAATGGGGGTATTGGGTGACGCAGGTCGCGTGGGGCACGTCGAAAAGCGTCGCCGATACGGCGGGCTACGACATCAGCGGCTGGGGCGTCTCGGCGGGCGCGGAATACAAGACGAGCGTGGGCAATTTCGGGACCTCGCTCGCCTATCTGCACGGCCAGGATGCCGACGACGGCACGGACAACGAGGTGAATTCGGACCAGTATGAGCTGGCCGGATACTGGCGCGGGCATTGGGGCGGCCTCCAGGCCAACGCGCGTGCGTCGGGGGCGAAGGTTAAGTTCGACGGTGTCCGTCAGTTCGCCGGCGCGATCGGTGCCGAGGCCGTTGCCCGGACCGCCAAAGGCAACTGGGACGGCACGCTGTACGCGGCGTCCGGTGGCCTGTCGTACGAGGCCGGCACCGGCATGCTCACCTTCCGCCCGGTCCTTGCGATCGATTATTACAAGCTCAAGGAGGACGGCTATAGCGAGACCGGCGGCGGCAAGGCGATCGACCTCGTCGTGCGGTCGCGGACCAGCGACGAGCTGGCGGTCACCGGCAGCGGCGCACTCGGGCTGAACTTCGGCGGACCCAAGTTCGAGAATGGCTGGTTCCGCGTCGAAGCCGAAGGCGGGCGCCGCCAGATCGTCGGTGGTGGTCTGGGCGCGACCACCGCGTCGTTCGAAGGTGGCCAGTCGTTCACGCTGACCCCCGACAAGCGTACCAGCGGCTGGGTCGGCAAGCTGCGCGGCGTCGGCGGCAACGGCATCTTCCGGATGGGCGGCGAGTTCAACGCCGAGCAGCAACAGGGCCGCGTCGCGCTGTCGTTGCGCGCCAACCTTCAGATCGGGCTTTAAGCAACCGCACTTTTCGGGGTGGAATGGCTCGATTCCGCCCCCGGACTGTTGTCGGCGCATAGCAGGAGCGAAGACATGGCCGAAGACCGTTTGAACATCGATACCAAGACCCTCGAGGACAATAGCGACCTGCGTCAGGTCGAGTTCGAGGCCGAAGTGAGCGAGGAGCGCTATCAGTTCGCGGTCCAGTACGACGTGCTCGAAGCACTGAGCACGGTATCGCCCGAAGGCGACGCCGTGGCGATCTTCAAGCAGCATGCCGAAGAGATCGCAGAGCTCGGCGTCGTCGCACTGGCGCGCGATCCCGACCAGGAGATCGTCGTCATCAGCGAAAACGATCTGGACTAGCGGCCGCTTCGGGTCGATCCTCCCCACCGAGCCGGCATTGTCGTCCGGACGGTGGGAGACGGATGATGAAAACGATCTGGACGAGCGTTGCAGTGGCGATGACGATCGCGGCGAGCACAACGGCCGCGCAGGCACAGAAGGTCAGCCCCGCGGTCACCAGCGCGCTTGCCGATCCGGCGCGCGCCGACCAGCAAGGCGATGATGCCCGCCGCAAGGCCGCCGACGTCCTTTCCTTCTCCGGCGTGCGCCCGGGCAACGTCGTCGTCGATTACCTGCCGGGTGCGGGGTATTGGACCCGCATTTTCACTGGCGTGGTCGGACCCAAGGGCCATGTCTACGCGGTCTGGCCAGCGGCCGGCGCGAAATACGCCGAGAAGACTTTGCCGGCACTTCAGGCGCGCAACCTCGCCAACGTCACCGCCGTCGTCCAGACCACCAACCTGCCGACCTCGCCCAAGCCGGTCGACCTGTTCTGGACCGTGCAGAACTACCACGACATCGCCAATAACGGCGGCGGCGAGGGCGCATTGAAGGCGTTCGACAAGGCGGTATTCAACATGCTGAAGCGCGGCGGCATCTACGTCGTGATCGATCATGCGGATGCCCCCGGCAGCGGCCTGAGCGGGACCGAGACACGGCACCGGATCGACCCGGCGGCGGTAAAGGCGCAGGTCCAGGCGGCAGGGTTCAAGTTCGTTGGCGAGTCCACCGCACTGCGCAATCCGGCCGACGATCACACCAAGCCGGTATTCGACCCCGCGATCCGCGGCACGACCGACCAGTTCGTCTACAAGTTCAAGAAGCCCTAAGCGCATCGGCGACTGGTCGGCGGCATCCTCGTCGTTCGATCAGTCGCCATCACCTTTCCGTCATCGCGATCGAGTCCAGCGCTCGGGCATGGCGTTCGAGCCGGGACAGTCCTAAGCGACGTCGATGAACGACAAAATTGCTGCCCCATCGATGCGTCCAGGCGAATTCGTTGCCTTCATCGCCGCACTGATGGCGGTCAACGCGCTCGGCGTCGACCTGATGCTGCCCGCACTCGCCGATATTGGCCACCAGCTCGGCATTGCCACCGCGAACCATCGCCAGTGGATCATCACCGCGTACATGCTCGGCTTCGGCGCAGGGCAGCTCGTGTACGGGCCGCTCGCCGATCGCTACGGCCGCCGGATCATCCTGCTCGTCACGCTCACGGGCTTCGTCGCGGCGAGCATCTTCGCCGCCGGATCGCAGACGTTCGCGGCGTTGCTCGGTGCCCGTGTTCTGCAGGGGCTGATGTCCGCGTCGACCCGCGTGCTCGCGGTCGCGATTGTGCGAGATCGGTATTCGGGTCGCCAGATGGCGCGCACGCTGTCGGTCGCGCAGATGATCTTCTTCCTGGTGCCGATCATGGCGCCGAGCCTGGGGCAGGTGCTGCTCCAGTTCGGTCCGTGGCGTTTCATCTTCTACGCGCTGGCCGGCTTTGCGGCGTTCGTCCTTGCCTGGTCAGTGACGCGGTTGCGGGAATCGCTGCCGGTCGAGCGCCGGTCGCCACTGTCGTTCGCGTCGCTCCGCCAGGCGTACACGCTGACGCTGACCAACCGGTACTCGGCAGGCTATGCGGTCGCGGCGTCGATGACGTTCGGCGGGATCATCGCCTTCGTTTCGTCCGCGCAGCAGATCTTCGTCGACGAGTTCCATGCGGGCGAGCGGTTCACGATCCTGTTCGCGGTCTGCGCGTTTTCGATGGGGTGCGCGTCGTTCGCCAACAGCCGGCTGGTCGAGCGCCTCGGCACGCGCCTCATATCGCAGGCCGCGGTGCTGGGGCTGATCGCGCTGTCGGTAGTCCATATCGGCGTGATCGCCGCAGGGTCGGAATCGCTCTGGACCTACATGCTGTTCCAGGCGCTGAGCATGACGTGCATCGGCCTGTGCGGCTCCAATTTCGGCGCGATGGCGATGGAGCCCGTCGGGCATATCGCCGGCACCGCATCGTCGATCCAGGGGTTCATCACCAGCGTCGGCGCGGTGATCGTCGGCTCATTGATCGGCCAGTCGTACAACGGCACGACCTATCCGCTGGCGATCGGTTATCTCGCGATCGGGCTGGGCGTGCTGGCGGTGGTGTATGTGGTCGAAGGCGGCAAGCTGTTCCACGCGCATCACAAGGCCTGATACGCGTTACGCCCCCACGCCGCGTTCGTGCGCCCACACGATCGCGGCACTGCGCCGGTTGACGCCGATCTTCGCGTAAAGCCGCGCGACATGGTTGCGCACCGTGTTGCGCGACAGGTCGAGCCGGGTGGCGATCGCCGCATCGTCGAGGTCCTGGCAGATCAGTTCGAGCACCTCGCGCTCGCGCTTGCTGAGTTCGGTACTGGGCGGCGTGGCACCCGAGCTGGCGCGTGGATTGCGCAAGGTCGCCAGCTTGTCCATGATCGACCGGCTGAGCCAGTTGGCGTCCTTCATCACCGCGTCGATCGCTTCGACGAGTTCGAGTTCGCCGCGGCGGCGCGCCGTGATGTCCTGGTACAGCCACAGGACGCAGGGCGTGCCGTCGACGCTGATCCGTTCGGCGGACACCAGGCAGTCCAGCGTTTCGCCATTCTTGTGGAGCAGGCGGACATCGTGGCCGCGAATGCCGTTCCGCTCGCGGATCTCGGTTTCCAGCTCCACCCGCTGCGCGGCGTCGTTCCACAGCTGGAGATCGTCGGCGATCCGGTCGACGACCGCGTGATCGGTGTAGCCGGTAAGGCTCTTGAACGCGGCGTTGACCTGCACGATGCGGTTCTCGTCGCCCTTGGTGATGACCATCGCGACGGGGGCCATCTCGAACACCGAGGCGAAGTGACGTTCACTGGCCTGCAACGCCAGTTGCGCGCGCCGTCGGGGTTCCAAGTCGGCGAAGGTGAACAGCAGGCAGTCTTCGTTGGCGAGCTCGATCGGCTGGCCCGCGAGGATGACGAGCGTCTTGTCGCCCCCCGCAAGCGGCAGTTCCGCCTCCAGTTGTGGCACGGTCTTGCCGGCGGCGACGCGTTCCTTGACGAACGGCTTGCGCTCGACCTCGGCGAGGAAGTCGAGATCGAACAGCGTCTTGCCGACGATCTGGTCGCGGTCGTAGCCGGACAGGTCGAGAAACCCCTGGTTGACCAGGACATAGCGCTGGTCGGCGACCCGCATGATGAGGGCAGGGGCGGGGTTCGCGTGGAACATGGCCTGGAACCGGTCCTCCGCGTCGAACCGTTCGGAGACGTCGTTGATGACCATACCCAGGCAATCGGGATCGCCGCCATCCTCGTCCATGACGATGTCGCGGACCTGATGAACCCAGCGCGGCTCGTCCGCATCCGGTGACGAGACCTCGACGATCAGGTCGGGGAAGCTTTCGCCGGCAAGAAGGCGCATCAACGGATATTCGCGGCGCGGCAGCTTGCGACCGTCACGGTACCGCAGCCGAAAGCGCGCCGCGTAATCGTCCGCGGTCTCGCCCAGGTCGGCCAACGCCTTGACGCCGTGCATCTTCAACGCCGCCGGGTTCGCGCTGAGGATCATGCCGGTCGGATCCATCAGGATCACCCCTTCGAGCAACCCCGTCATGAGCTGTTCCAGGTGATGCAGCGTCGGGGCGTGGAGCGGCTTGCCGTTGGTCTTGGTCATGCCTGTCCAGCGACCAAAAGGGGGCTCGGGTTCCGTGCCTGGCGCTACATTTGTACCAATACGACCGGTATGTGAGCACCAATCGGAAAATCCGGGCGCGGCGCCGAAACTGAACGGATCGGCGATCCCGACTGTTGAGCCCCCTGTACCATCACCCAGTATCATCATCGTCCAGGAGCCTCATCATGAACCTCATCATTCTTCTCGTCGTCGGCGGGCTCATCGGTTGGGTCGCCAGCATGATCATGCGCACCGATGCGCAGCAGGGCATCTTCCTCAACATCGTCGTCGGCATCGTCGGCGCATTGCTGGCCGGCTTCCTGATCACGCCGCTGATCGGTGGCGCATCGATCATGGACGGCGCGCTCAACATCCAGTCGATCCTGATCTCGCTGGTCGGCGCGGTGATCCTGCTCGCGATCGTCAACATGTTTCGTCGCGGTACGGTTCGCTGATCCGACCGGGAGGCGGCGTGGCTCACATGCCGCCTCCCACCCCGCGAACGTCCCCGTTTCCAAAACCAGAAACTCAGGAGAGTATCATGACCGTTCGAGCATTCATGGCATGCGGCGCAATGCTGTTGGCCTCCAGCGCCGTCGCGCAGACCGCAACGCATGCCGGCGCGCACAACCCCGCCGTCAAGAACAACGATGCAGCCCATGTCGCGGCACCGGCCAAGGGCGCCAATTCCTTCTCCGAGGACCAGGCTCGTGGTCGCCTGACCAAGGCCGGCTACCAGTCGGTTTCGCGCCTGGCGAAGGACAAGGACGGCGTCTGGCGTGGCAGCGCGACCAAGGCCGGCAAGAAGGTCAATGCCGGGCTCGACTACAAGGGCAACGTGACCGCACGCTGATCCATTTTTCCAGGAGAGAAACGATGACCAAGACCCTTACCCGCCTGTTCGACGACTATTCGGATGCGAAGTCGGCGTTGAACGATCTCGAGCGTCTCGGCGTGCCACATGACTCGATCAGCATCGTCGCGAACAATGCCGATGGCGCGCATGGCGATCACGACACGTCGCTGGACGACGTCAACGATCGTGGCGATGTCAGCCGCGGTGTCTCGACCGGTGCGGCAGTTGGCGGCGTCGGCGGCCTGCTCGCCGGTCTTGGCCTGCTAGCGATCCCAGGCCTGGGGCCGATCGTCGCGGCCGGCTGGCTCGCGTCGACCGTCGTCGGTGCCGGTATCGGTGCAGCAGGCGGTGCCGCCACCGGCACGATCGTCGGCGCATTGAAGGACGCCGGTCACACCGATGACGAGGCGCATGTCTATTCGGAAGGCGTCCGTCGCGGCGGCACGTTGCTCAGCGCACGCGTCGACGACAGCCTCGCGACCGAGGCCGAAGCGGTTCTCGATCGTCATCGTTCGGTCGACGCGACGACTCGCGGTGCAGCGTATCGCCAGGACGGCTGGACGCGCTTCGACGAGGCAGCGCCCGCGTACACGCGCGACGAAGTCGTTGCCGAGCGTGGCCGCTATGGTTCGGTGTCGTCGACCAACTCGACGACCTACTGAACGACGCCGTCATGATCCTTGCCGTCAGCGTATCGGGCGGCGGGTGTGACAGTGTCGGAATAGCGAAGGGGTCGGTTTGGGTTCACCCAAACCGACCCCTTCGTCGTTCAACTACAGGCCGAAGACCTCAGCCGTGCAGCGACCGACGGAACGTCTCGGGCAGGAACACCAGCCCGACGAGCACCGTCACCGCACAGGCGACGATCGGATACCAAAGGCCGTAGTAAATATCCCCCGTCGCCGCGACCATCGCGAACGCCGCGGTCGGCAGGAACCCGCCGAACCAGCCATTGCCGATATGATAAGGCAACGACATGGAAGTGTAGCGAATCCGCGTCGGGAACAACTCGACCAGCAGCGCGGCGATCGGGCCGTAGACCATCGTCACGTACAGCACGAGCAGGACGAGGATCGCGATCACCATCGGCTTGTTGATCTGCGCCGGGTCCGCCTTTTCGGGGTAGCCTACCGCGGTCAGTGCGGTCTTCACCTCGGCACCGAACGCCTTGATCGCCGCTGCCTTGTCAGGGCCCGACACGACCGCGGGGTTGACGACCGGGATGGTCGTGCCACCGATGTGGATCTGCGCGACGGTGCCCGCGGGTGCGATCACGTTCGCGTAGGAGATGCCGGCCTTCGCCAGATACGCCTTGGCGATGTCGCACGAGCTGCTGTCGAACTTGTTCTTGCCGACCGGATCGAACTGCACCGAGCATTCGTCGGGATTGGCGACGACGCTCACCGGCGAATTGGCCTGTGCCGCATAAAGCGCCGGGTTGGCGGCCTTCGACAGCGCATGGAACAGCGGCATGTAGGTCAGCGCAGCGAGCGCGCAGCCGGTCAGGATGATGTATTTGCGCCCGATCTTGTCCGACAGCCAGCCGAAGAAGATGAACGCCGGCGTCGCGATCAAGAGTGCGATCGCGATCAGGATGTTGGTGGTTGGCCCGTCGACGCGCAGGTTCTTCTCGAGGAAAAACAAAGCGTAGAACTGGCTGGTATAGAAGATGACGCCCTGGCCGACGACCGCACCGAACAGTGCGATCAGCACAACCTTGAGGTTGCTCCACTGCCCGAACGCTTCGGTCAGCGGCGCCTTCGAGGTCTTGCCCTCGTCCTTCATCTTCTGGAACACCGGGCTCTCTTCGAGCTGCATGCGGATCCAGAGCGACACGGCGAGCAGCGCGATCGAGACGATGAACGGGATACGCCAGCCCCAGGCCGCGAACGCCTCTTCGCCGACCAGGGTCCGCACGCCGATCACGATCAACAGCGCCGCGAACAGCCCGAGCGATGCGGTGGTCTGGATGAAGCTGGTGAACAGCCCACGCTTCTTGTCGGGCGCGTGCTCCGCGACATAGGTCGCAGCGCCGCCATATTCGCCGCCGAGCGCCAGGCCCTGCAACAGGCGCAACACGACCAGCGCGATCGGCGCGGCGACGCCGACCGAGGCGTAGCTGGGAAGCAGGCCGACCAGGAAGGTCGACAGGCCCATGATCGCCATCGTCACGAGGAACGTGTTCTTGCGCCCGACGACATCGCCGATCCGCCCGAACACGAGCGCCCCGAATGGCCGCACCGCGAACCCCGCCGCGAACGCCGCGAGCGCGAAGATGAACCCGGTGGTCTCGTTGACGCCCGAGAAGAACTGCGCGGTGATGATCGTCGCGAGCAGGCCGTAGAGATAGAAGTCATACCATTCGAACACTGCGCCGAGCGACGACGCGATGATGATGAGCGGCTGGCTCTGCTTCACGTGCCCGAGGGGCGAAGCATCCCCTGTTGTAGTCGCCATGGCAGTATCCTCTCAGAAGGAAAATTGGGTGGAACAGCCGGTCTCCGCCGACTTATGAACGCGAAAAAATGCCGATTGGCGGCCCGCTGATCCTCCCCCGCCAGGGGGAGGTGGCAGGCACTAGCCTGACGGAGGGGGAGGAACGCGATGACCATTGTTCCGCATCCTCCCCCTCCGTCACCTTCGGCGACACCTCCCCCTTGCGGGAGAGGATCGTGAAATCATGCGCTAGAACGAGTACCGCGCCGCAAGCTCGCCGCGGTCCATCTTGCCGACCTGCCCGTCGACCAGTTCGCGCTCGGCGTGACGGAATTCGACGCCGAGATCGATGTTCTTGATCGGCGAGTAGAACAGGTTGGCGGATGCGCTCCACGCCGAGTCGCTCGCGCCGACGGGCTCGCCGCCGGTCGGGTAATCGATCGACTGGACGCTGCCGATGAAGGTCGAGCGCAGCTTGTCGGTCCAGCCTAGCTTCAACGCCGCGAACCCTGCGGTCAGGCTCGGCGTATACAGCCGCGCGCCGACCACCGGCACGAACACCGCGTCGGGGGCGAGATCCAGACCGACATAGCGCCCGATGCCGTCGCCGTGCGTCACCATGAAGCGGATATCCGAGCGGCCCTTAGTATCAAGCGGCACCTTGCCCGCGAACGACACGCCCCAGCCGGTGGCGCTGTCCTTGAGCGCACCCGTATCGATCGTCAGCTGGCGCGCGAGGCCAGCCAGCGAGAACTCGCCGAACTCGGTCTTGTAGTTCAGCCGTGCGGTGACGTCGGGCAGGCGATCGTCGGCATTCTCGACGATCGTCGCCGAAGCCAGACTGGTCGATGCCGTCTCCGGATTCTCCGCCGCGACCGACAGCGACAGCGTGTCGTTGAGCTTACGCGTGTAGCGGATCTGCGCCTGGCGGACGAACACGGTGCCCTCCGACGGTCCGATGAAGTCGGTCGTCTCGGGCAGCGCACCGATATACTGGAAGTTGGTCCACTCCTGCCCGAACAGCCAGTTATCGAACGTGAAGAACGCACGGCGCAGGCCCGGGTTGTAACCGTTGACGACGCGCTGGTTGCCTTGAGTCCCCGGCACGACCTGGAAATCGACTTCGAGCAGACCCTTCAGCGTATGCCCGGCGATCGGCGTTTCGGTGCCCAGTACGATGCGGGTCTGCTTGGCGTGTGCCTCGACGCTGTTGCCTTCGTTGCGGCCACCGACCGGGGTCATGCTCGGGAAATAGAAATCGCGACCGACCGACTCGGGGGCAATGTTGCCACCGCTGTACCGACTGACCGATGCCCAGGTCTTGATGAAGCCGTTGAGCTTGACCGTCGTCCCGGCGACCTTGAACCCGTCGGTCGATGGCGCCGCGCCCGGTGCCTTCGCTTCGGCAAGCGCGGTCGGCGCGGTCGGGCCCATCGGCGCGGTCGGATGCAGATCGTTCGGCGCGGACGCGACCGCGGTCGGTGCGGAGGTCGATGTCGCCGGAGCAGCAGGCTGGGGCGCGGTCGCCGCCGTTGCCCGCGCCGCGTTCAGCTCGCCGCGCAAATCCTGCACCGCCGCCTCCAGCGCCTTCAACCGCGTCTCGAGTTCGACCTCACGCGCGGTCTGCGCCTGCGCCATGCCCGGCACCAGCGCGGTACCAGCCAACAAGGCCGTCAAGGCCAGCCGTTTCGTAAACGCCATACGTGTCATCCCCGTCTCTGCTCTCTTCCACTGATCTGACGCGTGGATAGCAGCGCCGTCATCATGGCGCATTGCGAACCTGCGTCCATCCCTTACTTTGGTTAGGGATGATCGCCCGAACACGACCGCGTACAGCGCGGCAAAAGGAGAGCCAGATGACCGAGGCAAGCTATCCCGTCCCCGCGGAATGGGCGAAGGACGCCCTGATCGACGCCGCCGCCTATGACCGGATGTATGCCGAGGCCGCGACCGATCCCGACGCGTTCTGGGCGAAGGAGGCCAAGCGCCTCGACTGGATCGTGCCGCCGACCAAGATCAAGGATACGTCGTTCGACGAGAGCGACTTCCACATCCGCTGGTTCGAGGACGGCCAGCTCAACGTCGCCGCGAACTGCGTCGATCGCCACGCCGACGCGCACCCCGACGCGGTCGCGATCCTGTGGGAAGGCGACGACCCCGCCGACGACCGCAAGATCAGCTATGCCGAACTCCGCGACGAAGTGTCGAAGCTCGGCAACGCGCTGAAGGCGAAGGGCGTCAAGAAAGGCGACCGCGTCACGATCTACCTGCCGATGATTCCCGAGGCGGCGTTCGCGATGCTCGCCTGCGCGCGGATCGGCGCGATCCATTCGGTCGTGTTTGGCGGCTTCTCGCCCGAGAGCCTGTGCAACCGCATCCACGACTGCGACAGCCGCATCGTCATCACCGCCGACGAAGGCCTGCGTGGCGGCAAGACCGTGCCGTTGAAGGCAAACGTCGATGCAGCACTCGACCACGGCGATCTCGCGGTCGAGACTGTCATCGTAGTCCGCCGCACCGGCGGCAAGGTCACCATGACCGAAGGCCGCGACTGCTGGTATGCGGAGTGCGTCGAAGGCCAGTCGACCGACTGCGCACCCGAGCCGATGAACGCAGAGGACCCGCTGTTCATCCTCTACACCAGCGGCTCGACCGGCCAGCCCAAGGGCGTGCTCCACTCGACCGGCGGCTATCTGGTGTGGGCGTCGATGACGCACGAATACGTCTTCAACTACCGCCCCGGCGAGATCTTCTGGTGCGCGGCGGACGTCGGCTGGGTCACCGGCCACACCTATTCGCTGTACGGCGCACTCGCGAACGGCGCGACCACCGTGATGTTCGAGGGCGTGCCCAACTATCCCGATCACAGCCGCTTCTGGCAGATCGTCGACAAATACCAGGTCAACGTCCTCTACACCGCACCGACGGCGCTGCGCTCGCTGATGCGCGAGGGCGACGACTGGGTGACGCGCACCAGCCGCAAGTCGCTGCGCTTGCTCGGCTCGGTCGGCGAACCGATCAACCCGGAAGCGTGGAACTGGTATCACAATGTCGTCGGCGACGGCCGCTGCCCGATCGTCGACACCTGGTGGCAGACCGAGACGGGTGGCCACATGATCTCGCCACTGCCGGGCGCAACCGCACTCAAGCCCGGCAGCGCGACCAAGCCGCTGTTCGGCGTGATGCCGGAACTGGTCGACGCCGACGGCAAGGTGCTGGACGGCGCGGTCGAGGGTAACCTCGTCATCGCCGACAGCTGGCCCGGCCAGATGCGGACCGTGTGGAACGATCACGAGCGCTTCTTCCAGACGTATTTCTCGACCTATCCGGGCAAGTATTTCACCGGCGACGGCTGCCGCCGCGACGAGGACGGCTATTACTGGATCACCGGTCGGGTCGACGACGTCATCAACGTCAGCGGCCACCGCATGGGCACCGCCGAAGTCGAGAGCGCGCTCGTCGCGCATTCGAAGGTCGCCGAAGCCGCGGTCGTCGGCATGCCGCACGACGTGAAGGGCCAGGGCATCTACGCCTACGTCACCCTGAACGCGAACGCCGAGCCGAGCGAGGAATTGCGCAAGGAACTCGTCCAATGGGTCCGCCGCGAGATCGGGCCGATCGCGACCCCCGACATCCTGCAGTTCGCACCCGCGCTGCCCAAGACGCGCTCTGGGAAGATCATGCGCCGCATCCTGCGCAAGATCGCGGAGAACCAGCTCGACCAGCTCGGAGACACCTCGACGCTCGCCGATCCCGCGGTGGTCGACGCGCTGATCGCCGGCCGCGAGGAGGCTATTCCCGTACCGGCATGACGCGCACGATCCTCATCGCCGACGATCACCCGCTGTTCCGCCAGGCGCTAAAACTGGCGGTCAGCCGCGCTGCGCCCGACGCGGTGGTGATCGAGGCGGGGCAGCTCTGCGAAGCGGTCGATGCGGTGCGGGGGGCGGAACGGCTCGACCTGATCCTCCTCGACCTGCGCATGCCGGGCTCGGAAGGGTTCGCGGGTGTCGCGCTGCTCCACGCCGAACGCCCCGATACGCCGATCATGGTGATCTCATCGGCCGACGAAGCCGAAGCTGCACCCCGTGCGAGGGCCTATGGCGCAATCGGCTTCGTCTCGAAAACCGCCGACCTCGCCACGCTGGAAAATGCCGTAGCCCGAGCTCTCGCCGGCGAACGCGACGCGCCGATCGAAGGTGCCTCCGTCGATGACATGGCGACGCGTGTTGCGAGCCTCACCCCAACCGAACTTAAAGTCCTCCTCGGCGTCCTGGCCGGCCGCCTCAACAAGCAAGTCGCGTTCGACCTCGGCATCTCCGAAGGCACGGTCAAAGGCCACATGACCGCCATCCTCCGAAAACTCGGCGTCCAGAACCGCACGCAAGCCGTCCTCGCGGCGCGGGCAATGGACATCCACTTCGCGGACTAAGGCAGATCATGCCACTCGGACAAGACCCAGTCCGCAATCCAACGGCAGCACATAATTCCTTGTTCTCCCGCGAAGGCGGGAGCCCAGTCTGGATCCCCGCCTTCGCGGGGAAACATGCCTTGCTCGAAAGGTCGAATACTGACTGGTTCCGACAGGCAGCCACTCCGGCTGAATGCTGCCCCCATTTCAATCCTCCCCCGCCAGGGGGAGGTGGCGCCGAAGGCGACGGAGGGGGCGGCCCCCACAACGCCCGTTTCCCTATCCTCCCCCTCCGTCTGGCAAGAGCCAGCCACCTCCCCCTTGCGGGGGAGGATCGAGAAGCCTCAACTTCCCAGCGCCGCGGCAGCAGACGCATCCTCGATAAACCGCCACAAATCCGCCGGCACCACCGGCTTAGTCAACACCACCAACCCAACACAGCGCGGATCCTCCGCAACCGCACGATCCGCCGTCACCAGCGCGATCGCCGGCGCCGGCACCATCGCCCGCAACCGCGCAACCACATCCAGCCCATCCTCCGCTTCGTCCAAGTGGAAGTCGACCAGCGCCACATCCGGCTCCTCGTCCGCCGCCAGTTCCATCGCCTCGGCGATCGTCGCCGCCAGCAACGCAACGCACCGCCGCGCCCGCAACGCCGCATCGAGCGCCGCGAGGATCGTCGCATCATTGTCGAGACACAGCACCCGCAAGCCCGGCACCAACGCACGGCTCGCCAGGGGCGTCGGCAACAAAACGTCCAGCCCGGCCGGCGCCAGCGGCACCCGCACTGCAAACGTCGTCCCCCGCCCCAATTCCGACCGCAACTCCACCGCCGCCCCGAGCAACCGCGCAATCCGCCGCACGATTGCCAGCCCCAACCCGACGCCACCGCCCGCGCTTCCCTTGCTTTCCAGCCGCTCGAACTCCTCGAAGATCCGCTCGCGGTCCCCAGCCGCGATCCCCGGCCCGTTATCGCGCACCTCGATCAGCACATCGTCGCCCCTGCGCCGCGCGCCGATCCAGATCCGCCCATCCGCCGAATAGCGCACCGCGTTTGACAGGAAATTCTGCAATATCGAGCGCAACAGCGACCGATCCGTCGCCACGCTGAACGCCCCCGGATGCGCCGCCAGCACTAGCCCGCGCTCACTCGCCAACGGCCGGAACTGCACCGCCAGCTCGTCGATCAACGCCCCCAGCGCAAACCGCTCGACCTTCGGAACGACGCCCCCCGCATCGAGTCGCGACACGTCGAGCAGCGCGCGCAGCAACGTGTCCGCCGACCCGATCGCACCATCGATCGCGCGCACCAGTTCCGCCTGATGCGGCGCCCTGTCTTCCGCAAGCGCCGCGCAGAACAGCCGCGCCGCGTGCAATGGCTGCAACAGGTCATGGCTCGCCGCCGCCAGGAACCGCGTCTTGTCGCGCGTCGCGGTCTCGGCGATCGCGCGCGCCTCGCCGAGCATGTGGTTCGACCGCGCCAGGTCCTGCGTCCGCGCCGCCACCCGCGCCTCGAGATCGGCCTGCGCCTCCTTCTCCGCCGTGATGTCGGTGAAACTCTGGACGTACCCGCCGCCCGGCATCGGCCGCCCGACCATCTTGATCCAGCGCCCCGATGGCCGTTGCCGCTCGAAACTATGCGGCGTGCCGCGCGCGAGGTGCGCCACCCGCCGCCCGACATGCGCCGCGATATCGCCTGCGATGCCTTCGCGCTCGGCATTGTAGCGGATCAGGTCGGCGATCGAGCGCCCGACCACGACATAGCCTTCGGGATAATCGAACATCTCGACATAGCGCGGATTCCACGCGACCAGCCGCAAGTCCGCATCGATCACGCTGACCCCCGGGTCGATCGTCTCCAGCGTCGCCGACAGCAGCGTGCGCGAGAACCGCAGCGATCGCCCGCGCTGATCGAGCAGGCGCACCACGTCGCTGACGTCGATCGCCGACCCGGCGATACTCGACGCGACGATCTTCCGCGCCGACGGTGCGCCGATCACGCCTGCGATCAGCCGCTCGGCGGTGCGCGCGGCGGGGCCATCGATCGGCGCGCGGAGATCCACCGACGCCACCCCGATCGCCTCCGCCTCGCCGTCGCCAACGAACCGCGCGACCAGCATTCGCAATTCGGCCAACGTGGTGACGTGGTCGAGCGCAGCGTTCCCCCGATGCCGCTCGCGCATGTGAAGCCCGGCCATCAGCGCGACATTGACGCCAAGGCTCCACACCGTCCCGTTGACCAACGGCGAGCCGATCCGCCAGCCAAGCAATGCGTCGGGATCGAGCCACCCCCGCGTGAACTGCGCCAGCGCCGGCCCAACACCCTCGCCGATCGACGGCAGCAACAGGCAGTAGATCCAGACGATCACGCCTCCGATCAGCCCGGCGCGTGCCGCCGTATGGTTGGCGAAGTTCCACCCCACGCTTGCGATCAATGCAGGCGCGAACTGAGCGACCCCGGCGAACGCGATCAGCCCGATCGACGCAAGCGGCAGGTCCGCGCCGAGGCTCCGTCCATACACCAGCGCGACCGCGACGATCGCCGCGATGATCACCCGCCGCACGCGCAGCATCCGTCGACCAAGCTCGCCTTCGCCCGCCTCGCCGTGCCGCCGAAGCAACAGCGGCGCGAGCAGGTCGTTGGTCGCCATCGTCGACAGCGCGATCGTCTCGACCACCACCATCGCCGTCGCCGCCGAAAACCCGCCGAGAAACGCGAGCAGCGCGACGAGGTGATGTCCCTGCTGCAAGGGCACCGCCAGCACGTACAGATCGGGCTCGGCATCGCCCGGCAACAGCGTCATCCCGGCGAGCGCCAGCGGCAGCACGAGCAGCGAGATCACTATCATGTACGCGATGAACGGCCCGCGCGCTTTGGCGACCGGCTCCGGACCCTGCGCTTCGATCACCCCGACATAGAATTGCCGCGGCAGGCACAGGATCGCGAGCGCCGACAGCAGCGTCCGAACCCAGAAATCGGACGTCAGCGCGTCCCAGGTGAAGCCGGACCGAAGCCGCGCCATCGGCGGCGCCAGCATCTCCGCCGGCACGTCGGCGAGCAGCGCCACCGTCACCACCCCGAGCACCACGAAACACAACAGCTTGATCAGCGACTCTGCCGCGATCGCCGCAACAACGCCGGGGTTGCGCCCGGCGACCTCATACCGCCGCGCGCCGAACACGATCGCGAACACCGCGAGCAGCAACGCGACGAGCGTGCCGACCTCCGCCGAACTCCCCACGCCCGCGATTGCGCCGAAACTCAGCGTCACCGACCGCAACTGCAGCGCGATATACGGCACCGACGCGAGCAACGCCGTGCCAGCGACGATCGCCGCGGTTCCCCGGCTCCGCCCATAGCGCGCGGAAATGAAGTCGGAGATCGAACTCGACCCTTCCTCGCGCGCCAACCTTACCAGTCGCGCGAGAAACTTCGGCGCGAGCAGGAACACCAGCGCCGGACCGAGATAGATGGCTAGGTAATCCCATCCCCGCGTCGCCGCCGTGCCGACCCCGCCGAAGAACGTCCAGCTGCTACAATACACCGCCAGCGACAGCGGATAGGCGATCCGCTGGAGCCGCGCCGACAGCCCGCGCCGGTCGACGATCCAGGCGATCCCGAACAGCAACGCGCCATAGGTCAGGATCGCGACGATGACACTTGGCCCGACGATGGCAGCGCTCCGGTTCAGGATTGAGCGGACGATCTAGCACAGGACGCGCGCCCGTCGTCGACCGGTATGTGGCGCGCCGCGACGGCTAGCGGCTTGCACCGATCACCCGCCCGCGCTATCGCCGCACCGCTCCCGGGTTGGAACACTACCGGGAGCCTGCTTGGAAACCCAACGGTTTCAATAGCATGCGGGTATAGTACAATGGTAGTACAGCAGCCTTCCAAGCTGAATACACGGGTTCGATTCCCGTTACCCGCTCCAACCCCCGACCGAAATCGTCGAACCGCACCAGCTGTGAGTATCACGCGTGCGTTCGCGGACATCACGGTAGAAACGTAAGCAACATTGACCCTTGCATTTCCCTGCTGCGCTGCCGCAAAGGGGAATCGTCGGGCAGGTCTGGCGGCTCCGGGAGTCGCCACCAGTCGTGCCGCGTTCGGATTGGAGTTTCTCCGTGATCGGTATCGTCAGGGTCGCCTTATCGCGCCCGCTCACCTTCATCGTCATGGCCATCCTGATCGCGGTCGTCGGCGTGCTCGCGGCCGTGCGGACGCCGGTCGACATCTTCCCCGACATCAAGGTGCCCGTGATCGCCGCGGCCTGGACGTACCAGGGCCTGTCGCCCGACGACATGGCGGGGCGCATCATCACCCCGTACGAGCGGGTGCTGTCGACCACCGTCAACGACATCGACCATATCGAGAGCCAGTCGATGCCGGGCATCGGCGTCGTGAAGATCTATTTCCAGCCAGGCGCCGACATCCGCACCGCCACCGCGCAGGTCACGTCGGTGTCGCAGACCGTGCTGCGCCAGTTGCCGCCGGGCGTCACCCCGCCGCTGATCCTCAACTACAGCGCCTCGACCGTGCCGATCCTGCAGCTCGCGCTGTCGGGCGTCGGACTGTCCGAGGGCAAGCTGTTCGACACCGCCGTCAACCAGATCCGTCCGGGCCTGGTCACCGTGCCGGGGGCGGCGATCCCGTATCCGTCGGGCGGCCGCCAGCGTCAGGTCCAGATCGATCTCGACCCGCAGGCGCTGCAGTCGAAGGGCCTGTCCGCGCAGGACGTCGGCCTCGCGATCGCCGCGCAGAACCAGATCAACCCGGCCGGTTTCGCGAAGATCGGCGGCTTCCAGTATAATGTCCGCCTCAACAACGCGCCGGGCTCGATCGACGAGCTGAACAACCTGCCGGTGAAGGTCGTCAACGGCGCGACGATCTACATGCGCGACGTGGCGCATGTCCGCGACGGCAGCGCGCCACAGACCAACGTCGTCCATGTCGACGGGTCGCGGTCGGTGGTGATGACGATCCTCAAGAACGGATCGACCTCGACACTGGCGATCGTCCAGGGGATCAAGGATGCGCTGCCCGCGATCCAGGCGACCTTGCCCGACAGCCTCAAGATCGTGCCGATCGGCGACCAGTCGCTGTTCGTGAAGGCGGCGGTCGAGGGCGTCGTCAAGGAAGGCGCGATCGCCGCCGCGCTGACCAGCCTCATGATCCTGCTGTTCCTCGGATCGTGGCGCTCGACCGTGATCATCGCGATCTCGATCCCGCTGGCGATCCTCGCCGCGATCATCGCGCTGTCGGCGACCGGCCAGACGCTGAACGTGATGACGCTCGGTGGCCTCAGCCTCGCGGTCGGCATCCTGGTCGACGACGCGACGGTGACGATCGAGAACATCAACTGGCATCTGGAGCAGGGCAAGAGCGTCCGCCAGGCGATCCTCGACGGCGCCGCGCAGATCGTGACGCCGGCGTTCGTGTCGCTGCTGTGCATCTGCATCGTGTTCGTGCCGATGTTCTTCCTGCCGGGCGTCGCGGGCTTCCTGTTCGTGCCGCTCGCGCTGTCGGTGGTGTTCGCGATGATCGCGTCGTTCGTGCTCTCCAGGACACTGGTGCCGACGATGGCGATGTACCTGCTCAAGCCGCACGCGGGCGACGTCCATGCTGCAGGAACGCCGACCTCGCGCAACCCGCTCGTCCGGTTCCAGCGCGGTTTCGAGGCGCGGTTCGAACGGTTTCGTGGCGGTTATGGCCGGTTGCTGGAACGCGCGCTAGCGACCGGCAAGCCGTTCCTGCTCGGCTTCCTCGCGGTGGTCGCGCTGTCGATGCTGCTGATCCCGTTCCTCGGCCAAAACTTTTTCCCCGCGGTCGATGCGGGCCAGATCACGATGCACGTCCGCGCGCCGATCGGCAGCCGGATCGAGAGCACGTCGGCACAGTTCGACCGGATCGCGCGTCGCGTCCGCCAGATCATCCCCGCGAACGAACTCGTGTCGGTGGTCGACAACATCGGGCTGCCGGTCAGCTCGATCAACGCGACCTACAACAACTCCGGCACGATCGGTCCGCAGGACGGCGACATCCTGATCCAGCTCGCGCATGAGCACGCACCGACCGCCGATTACGTGCGCAAACTGCGCGAGACGCTGCCCGGTGCGTTCCCCGGCGCGACCTTCTCGTTCCTGCCCGCCGACATCACCAGCCAGATCCTGAACTTCGGTGCGCCCGCGCCAATCGACGTGCAGATCACCGGCAAGGATGCGGCGGGCAACTACGCCTACGCACGGACGCTGTTGCGCAAAATCGCGGCGATCCCCGGCGTCGCCGATGCACGCATCCAGCAATCCGCGCGCTACCCGGAACTGCGCGTCAACATCGACCGCAGCCGGATCGGGCAGTTGGGCCTCACCGAGCGCGACGTCACCGCCAGTGTCGGATCGTCACTCGCCGGCACGATCCAGACCGCGCCGGTCTATTACCTCAACCCAGAGAACGGCGTGTCGTACAGCGTCGTCGCGCAGACCCCCGAATACCGCGTCGGCTCGATGAGCGACCTGTCGAACATCCCCGTCACCGGCACCAATGCGGGCGGTACGTCGCAGGTGCTCGGCGGGCTTTCAACGGTCGTCCGCGGCACCTCGCCCGCCGTCGTCTCGCACTACAACATCGCGCAGGCGATCGACATCTATGCGACCCCCAACGGCCGCGATCTCGGCGCGGTGGCGGGCGACATCAAGCGTGTCCTGGCCGATGCGAAGGCCTCCGCACCGAAGGGCACGACGGTCGCGTTGCGCGGCCAGTATGCGACGATGAACAGCGCGTTCTCAGGCCTGTTCTTCGGGCTGATCGGCGCGATCGTGCTGATTTACCTGCTGATCGTCGTGAACTTTCAAAGCTGGCTCGATCCGTTCGTCATCATCACCGCGCTGCCCGGCGCGATCGCGGGGATCGTCTGGATCCTGTTCCTGACCGGAACGCCGCTGTCCGTGCCAGCCCTGACCGGCGCGATCATGTGCATGGGCGTCGCGACGGCCAACGCGATCCTGGTGGTGAGTTTCGCGCGCGAGCGACTCGCCGAACTCGGGGATTCTCACAAGGCGGCGATGGAGGCGGGGATGACTCGCTTCCGCCCGGTGCTGATGACCGCGCTCGCGATGATCATCGGCATGTTGCCGATGGCGATGGGCTTCGGCGAGGGCGGCGAGCAGAACGCGCCGCTCGGCCGCGCGGTGATCGGCGGGCTGATCGTCGCGACGTTCGCGACGCTGATGTTCGTGCCCGTCATCTTCAGCCTCGTGCACCGCAAGGACGCAGAGCGCGCCGCCGCCAAAGCCCGCCGCGACGAGATTTTAGAGGAAGCGCATGTCTGAGATCGTTCATCCGGATCCCGTCGCCACCGAGCCGAAGCGCGGGTCGCTCAAGAAAGTCGGCATCGTCGCGGCGGTGATCGCGCTGGCGCTGGTGGCGTTCGGCATCTTCACGCGGCACCGCTCGGACTCGCAACTCGCGACCTGGACGACCGCACAGTCGACGCCGATCGTCACCGTGATCCGCCCGACCGCCGAGGGCGCGAGCGACGCGCTAACGCTGCCGGGCAACGTCCAGGCGTATAACAGCGCCGCGATCTATGCGCGGACCACGGGCTATATCCGCAAATGGTTCGTCGACATCGGCGATCCGGTCCGCGCCGGCCAGACGCTCGCCATCCTCGATGCCCCCGAAGTCGACCAGCAGGTTGCCGCCGCGCAGGCTGATCTCCAGACCGCGCGCGCCAACCGGTCGCTCGCCGCGTCGACCGCGACCCGCTGGCGCGATCTGCTCGCCAAGGATGCGGTGTCGAAGCAGGAGACCGACGAGAAGATCGGCGACCTCGCCGCCAAGTCCGCGATCGCCAACGCGGCGTCCGCCAACGTCCGCCGGCTCGGCGCGTTGCAGGGCTTCACCCGCCTGACCGCGCCGTTCTCGGGCGTCGTCACGAGCCGCTCGACGCAGGTCGGCGCACTGGTGACCGCAGGGACGGCCGCGTCCACCCCGCTGTTCACGATCGCCGACGTCAACCGGATGCGGATCTACGTCCGCGTGCCGCAGGCCTATTCGGGACAGACCCGGCAGGGGATGCACGCGACGCTGACCGTGCCCGAATATCCGGGACGCGCCTTCGACGTGACGCTGACCCGCAGCGCCGACGCGGTCGATCCGCAGTCAGGCACCGTTCTGGTCGAGTTGCAGGCGGCGAACACCGATCGTGCGCTGAAGCCGGGCGCCTATGCGCAGGTCAAGTTCCCGGTCGGTGCGGGCGGCACCGGCGTACGGCTGCCGTCGAGCGCGCTGGTGATCGGCGCGAAGGGCACGCAGGTCGCGGTCGTCGGCAGCGACGGCAAGGCGCATCTCAAGACGATCACGATCGGCCGCGACGATGGCGACAGCGTCGCGATCAGCGCAGGGCTCAGCGCCAGCGATCGCGTGATCGACAGCCCGCCGGACTCGCTCCAGACCGGCGACCCGGTCCGGATCGCGCCTTCGACAGGACCGGCCCGTGCGAAGCGCTAGGCTGGGTATGGCGGCGGCGGCGGCAAGCCTGGCCGGGTGCTCGCTCGCGCCGCCGTACAGCATCCCGCCGAGCCCGGCCGCGGCGGCGTACAAGGAACTCGGACCGCAAGGGCAGGGGCCCTGGCAGCCAGCCGCCACCGACACGTCGCTCCCCGCTGCGTGGTGGACCGCGTTCGACGATCCGACGCTGACCGCGCTCGAAGCGCGGATCGAGGCGGGCAATCCCGACCTCGCTTCCGCCGTCGCCCGCTACGATCAGGCGCGCGGTCTGCTCGGCGAGTCCCGTGCCGCGCTACTGCCGTCGATATCGGTAGGGGCCGACGGCGGCCGTTCGCGCGTATCCGCCGGCCGGCCGCTCTCTCCGGGTAACGCCGCGACCTACAACAATCTCTCGGTCGGCGCGTCGCTGGCGTACGAGATCGACCTGTTCGGCCGCGTCCGCAATTCGGTCCGCGCCGATGCCGCCTCGGCGCAGGCCAGCGCACAGGACGTCGTCGCGGTTCGTCTCGCGCTCCAGGCGTCACTGGCGGATTCCTATTTCCAGATGCGCGGTCTCGATGCGCGTACGGTGTTGCTGCGCCAGACCGTCGCGGCGTTCCAGCGCGCCTACGACCTCACCGATACGCGCCACACCGGCGGCATAGCCTCGGGAATCGACGTCAGCCGCTCGGCCGCGTTGCTGTCGAGCGCACGCGCGGAACTGTCGGCGGTCGCCGGCGCACGCGCGGCGTTCGAGCACGCGATCGCGGCGCTGGTCGGCGAGACCCCCTCGACCTTCGCGATCCCCGTCGCGGACACGTTGCAGCGTCCGCCCGCGATACCCGTCGGCGTACCCTCGACACTGTTGCAACGCCGCCCCGACATCGTCGCGGCCGAGCGCCGGATCGCCGCCGCCAACGCCCAGATCGGCGTCGCCCGCGCGGCCCAATACCCGTCGCTCACGCTAGGCGGCTCGGGCGGGTTCGAGGCGGGCAACGGCAACATCCTCCGCGCCTCGAACAGCTTCTGGGCACTCGGGCCGCTATCCGCCGCGCTCGCGATCTTCGACGGCGGGGCACGGCGCGCCCGCGTCCGCATCAGCCGCGCGCAATATGACGAGGCGGCCGCATCCTACCGCTCGACCGTCCTCACCGCCTTCCGCGAAGTCGAGGACGACCTCGCTCGTTCGCGCGCGCTGGTGGATCAAGAACGCGACCAGCTGGCCGCGACCCGAGCCGCCGAACGCACGCGTGATCTCGCGCTCATCCGCTACCGGGACGGCGCTTCCGACTATCTCGACGTCGTGACCGCACAGACCGCGGCGCTCGACGCGCAACGCCTGTTGCTGGAGGTGCAGAGCACGCGGCTACAGATCGCGGTCGACACCGTCCGCGCGATCGGCGGCGGTATCGCGACCTGACTATCGAACCGCCGCCGCGGGGTCAGACCCGCAGGTAGCGATAATACCAGACCTCGTGACCCTGCCGCCGCGCCTTGCGCTCGTACCGCGTCTCGGGCCAGTCGTCGGGACGGGTCAGGAAGTCATGCGGCGTTTTCGCCTGCCATTCGAAGTCTCTACGTGCGCTCATGATCATCATCGACCACCGGCAATAGGTCGGGTCGTCGGTACCAAGCCGAAATTCCGCGCCGGGCTTCAGCTTGGCGGCGATCGTGTCGAGCGGGCCGTGGTTGACCATGCGGCGCTTGGCATGGCGCGCCTTCCGCCAAGGATCGGGATGCAGCAGGTACAGCCGGTCGAGGCTCGCGTCGGGCAGGCGTTCGATCACCTCCAACGCATCGCCCATGTGCAGCCGGACGTTGGTCAGTTCGCCGTCGCGGATGTGCGCCAGCGCACCGACGACACCGTTGAGGAACGGTTCGCAGCCGATGAAGCCGACGTCGGGGTTCATCGCGGCCTGTCCCGCCAGATGCTCGCCTGCGCCGAAGCCGATCTCGACGTGCAGCGGGCGGTTGTCGCCGAACAACGTCATCGCATCGATCGGCCCTTCTTCGGGCACCGACAGGTCGGCGAGCGTTTCCTCGACGAGCGCGGCTTGGCCGAGGCGCAGCTTGTGGCCCTGGCGACGGCCATAGAGGCGGCGGATAACAGAAGGATCGTTCATCGCCGCGCGCTCTAGCGGGCGATTGCGCCGGAGCAAAGCGCGACGCGGACCGTTGCACTCTCGTAATGGTCGATAACGCTTCCAATCCGCCCGGCGAAGACGTCGAGGATCTCAAGGCCGCCGATGCGCAGGACCTGCACAAGGCGGTTCGCGAGGAGGGCGAGGAAGAACTCGATCGTCCGGTATCGTCGCTGTTCTTTTCCGGGCTCGCCGCGGGCATGGCGATCGCCAGTTCGCTGATCGCGGAAGGCGCGCTGCACCACGCGCTGCCCGATACGCCGTGGCGGACGATCATCGTCTCGCTCGGCTATCCGATCGGGTTCCTGGTCGTGATCCTCGGGCGGATGCAGTTGTTCACCGAGAGCACGATCACCGCGATGTTGCCGCTGGTGACCAAGCCGTCGGGCTGGGCATTGCGGCGCACCTTGCGGCTCTGGAGCGTGGTGCTGGTCGCCAACCTCATCGGGACGGCGCTCGCCGGCGGGATGATCGCGGCGGGCCTGCTCGGCGGCAGCGAGCTTCGTACCGCGATGATCGAGGTGTCGATGGCGATCACCGAACTCTCGCCCGGTGCGACGTTCGTCAACGCGGTCCCGGCCGGGTTCATGATCGCGATCCTCGCCTGGTCGCTGCCGAATGCGCGCGAACAGTCGTTCCTCGTGATCGTCGCGATCACCTATGTCGTCGCGATCGCCGCGTTCAGCCATTCGATCGTCGGATCGGTGGAGGCCTGGCTGCTGCTGTTTTCGGGTAAGGTTGGCGTCGCCGAGGCGCTCGGCGGCCTGATGGTGCCGGCGATCCTCGGCAACTTGCTGGGCGGTGCGGGGTTGTTCGCCTTGCTCGCGCATGCACAGGTGCGCGGTGAAATGGACGGACAGGGCGAAAATTGATGGGCAAGACCAAGGACGCCGCGAAGGCCGTCGAGAAGGCGGACCGCAAGGCGACGCACAAGGCCGCCGAGCACCGCGACCAGCCGCTGGTCAAGGCGACCGGGTTCCTCGCCGAGATTGGCGACCAGCCGCAGCTCGTGGCGACGTCGATCGGCACGGTCGTGATCGGCCTGATCGCGCGCAGGCCGGACGTGATCCGTGGCGGCGTGCGGATGCTGGCGGCGCATGCGGCGGCGACCTTCGTCAAGTCGGCGATCAAGGCGTCGGTGGACCGTACCCGCCCGGAAAAGGCGATCGAGGACGGCAAGGCGCGGTTCGAGCCCGGCAAGAGCGACGATCACGACCAGACCTCGTTCCCGTCGGGTCACACTGCCGGCGCGGTCGCGGTTGCGCGTGCTGCGTCGCGCGACATCACGGGCGCCGGTGGTCCGGCAGCGTTGATCTCCGGCGCCGTCGCGGCGGCGCAACCCGTGAACGGGAAGCATTACCTCTCCGATCTCGTCGTCGGCGCCGCGGTCGGCTGGATCGCCGAAGCGCTCGTCAGCGCGGTCTTCGACCGGGTCGCGCCCGTGGTCGAGACTGCGGTGGCCAGCAAGGCGCCCCTGCTGATCGAGCATGCCAAGGCCTGAGCGGTTTGACGCAACCCGAGTGTTACCCGTTGACCACAGATTGCGGCGAAATCGATATTTGTAAGGATCGGCAAGGGGATAGCGGAACCGTTACGCCCGCGTGACGGTTGCCACCGCATCGTAACCAGAACGGACTATCCCCATGAAGAAGCTTTCCATCGCCGTCACGCTCGCCGCCATGGCCGTCTCGCTCGCAGCATGCGGCGGCAAGGGCGATGACAAGCTCGGCAGCCAGGTCGAGAAGGCCGCGGACAACCGCGCCGATGCACTCGAAGCGACCGCCGACAATCTCGAAGAGCAGGCCAAGGCAGTCCGCAAGGACGGCGATCGCCAGTCGGACGCGATCGACGACGCCGACGTGAACGCGCTGGCGATGCCGCAGGCGCAGAAGGACGCACTGGTCAACGGCAGCGAAAAGCTCCGCTGATCTTCTAGGCGCACACCAGCGCCGGCGTCTTGGCCGCCTTCCGGTACACACCGGGGGGCGGCTTTGACGTTTTGAAAGGACCGGCTCGACCGGCCGCTATTATGACGGGGGACACGGCAATGATCGACAGGCGTCGACTGGAAACGGGGGGCTTCATCACCTTCCTGGTGGCGATCACGATCGCGTTGTGCGTAGTCGTGTCGTCGTTCGCGGCGGCGTTGCTGTGGAGCGCGCTGGCAGCGATCCTGTTCCAGTCGCTGTACCAGTGGCTGCTCAAGCGCTGGCCCGACCGCCGCAATCTCGCCGCCGCGCTGACGTTGCTAATCATCTTCGTCGCGGTGATCATCCCGACGCTGTTCATCGGCAGCCTGATGATCGACCAGTCCGCCTCGGTCTATGCGAAGCTGCAAAGCGGCCAGATCAACTTTGGCGCGTATTTCCAGCAGATCCACGATGCGATGCCGAACCGGATCCAGGGTGCGCTGGACAAGGCCGGGCTCAACAGCTTCGAACAGGCGCAGTCGCGGGTGTCCAACATCCTCGGCAACAGCGTCCGCTCGATCGCGGGGCAGGCACTGTCGATCGGCCGCAACGCGGCCGCGTTCCTGCTGTCGTTCGGCGTCGGTCTGTACGTGACGTTCTTCCTGCTCCGCGACGGCGACAAGGTTGGTCCCGCGATCCGCCGCGCACTGCCGTTCGAGCATTCGGTGGCGGCGAAGCTGGTCGACAAGTTCGTCGCGGTGGTGCGCGCGACGATCAAGGGATCGGTGATCGTCGGGCTCGTCCAGGGTGCGCTTGGGGGCCTGACCTTCTGGATCGTCGGCGTGCCGGCGGCCCTGCTCTGGGGCCTGCTGATGGCGCTGACGTCGCTGCTGCCTGCGCTCGGGCCTGCGATCGTGTGGGTGCCGGTTGCAGTGTACCTGCTGGCGACGGGCGCGATCTGGCAGGGCGTGGTCGTGATCGTCTCGGGCGTGGTGGTGATCGGTCTTGCCGACAACATCCTTCGGCCGATCCTGGTCGGGCGTGACACCGGCATTCCTGATTATATCGTGCTGGTGACGACGCTGGGCGGGATCGAGGTAGTCGGGCTAAGCGGTATCGTCGTTGGCCCGCTGGTCGCGGCGCTGTTCCTGACCGCGTGGCAGATCCTGACCGAGCAGCGGCATGCCCAGATTTCCCCCGTTCGTCCCGAGTAGCTGCCGAGCCTGTCGAAGCAGCGTATCGAAGGACAGCTTGGCAAGCGGAACGCGACACGTCCTTGATAACCCTCTCCCCCCGGGGAGAGGGAGGGGCCCGCACGGCGAAGCCGGGTGGGAGGGTGAGGGGGAGTGAGGCTCGGACCCTCTCCCCCAAACCCCTCACCCTTCCGTCGCCAAGCGGCTCCTCCCTCCCTCTCCCCGACGGGGCGAGGGACTGGAAGATCAGCTAAAAAAGCCTCCCGAGGACTGGTCCGCGGGAGGCTTTTTCGTAACCCCAAAGGCGTCGCTATCAGGCGACGGCAGCCTTCAGCGCATCGACCAGATCGGTCTTCTCCCAGGTGAACGTATCACCCTCTGGCTCGCGACCGAAATGCCCATACGCCGCCGTCTTCTTGTAGATCGGCGCGTTCAGCTTCAGGTGCTCGCGAATGCCCTTCGGCGTCAGGCGAACGAGCTTCGGCAGGACCGCCTCGAGCTTGGCTTCCTCGACGGTACCGGTGCCATGCGTGTCGACATACACCGACAGCGGCTCCGCAATTCCGATCGCATAGCTCAGCTGGATCGTGCAACGACGCGCGAGGCCGGCAGCGACGACGTTCTTCGCCAGATAGCGTGCCACATAAGCCGCCGAACGATCGACCTTCGTCGGATCCTTACCCGAGAACGCGCCGCCACCATGAGGCGCCGCGCCGCCGTACGTATCGACGATAATCTTGCGACCCGTCACACCAGCGTCGCCATCGGGGCCACCGATCTCGAACTGGCCGGTCGGGTTGATGTAGATCGCGGTCTCGTCGGTGATGAAACCGTCGGGCAGCACATCCTTGAACACGCCCATGACATAGTCGCGCAGCACGGCGTACTTGGCGGGATCGGCGTTGTCGCCCTTCTCGCAATAGCCCGGCGCGTGCTGCGTCGAGACGACCAACGCAGTCGCGCCGACCGGCACTTCGTTCTCGTACGACAGCGTGACCTGGCTCTTCGCGTCGGGCTCGAGGAACGGCGCGGCACCCGAGTGGCGATCTTCGGCCATCTTGGCGAGGATCTTGTGGCTGTAATACAGCGTCGCGGGCATCAGGCCGGGGGTCTCGTCGGTCGCATAGCCGAACATGATGCCCTGATCGCCGGCGCCCTCGTCCTTGTTGCCGCTCTCGTCGACGCCCATCGCGATGTGCGCGGACTGGCCGTGGAGGTTGTTCTCGAAGCGGAAGGTCTCCCAGTGGAAGCCCGACTGCGCGTAGCCGATTTCCTTGACCGTGTTGCGGACAGCCGCCTCGATCTCTTCGAGCACGCCGTCGGCCCACTGGTCGTTCTCGTAGATGCCCTTGCCGCGGATTTCACCGGCGAGGACGACGAGCTGCGTGGTCGTCAGCGTCTCGCAGGCAATGCGTGCCTGCGGGTCCTTGGCGAGGAACAAGTCGACGATCGTGTCACTGATCTGGTCGGCGACCTTGTCGGGATGGCCTTCGGAGACCGATTCGGAAGTGAAGAGGAAAGACTTGCGCATGCGGGCCTCTTTGCCATGCTCTGGAGCGAGCGTCATATAAGGAAAGCTTTATATGACCCTAGCGCTGGCGACGGCGCAGGGCAACCGCAGTGACGAGCATGAGTATGGCGACGATCGCCGCCATCGCGTTGCCGACGCGCGAGAACAGCGTGGGAGGCAGCGCGGACGGCATTGGCTGCTCGATCGCACCGGCGGTCTCGTGCGGGACGGTCGCGACGAGGCGACCATCGGCAGCGATGATCGCGGAAATACCGGTCGGCGTGGCGCGAAGGATCGGCAGCCCTTCCTCGATCGCGCGCATCCGGGCCTGGGCGAGATGCTGCGGCGGACCCCATTTGCCGAACCACGCGTCGTTCGAGGGATTGAAAAGGATGCGCGGACGATGCGCGCGATCCACGACCTCGCCCGAGAAGATGATCTCGTAGCAGATCTGCATCCCGATCGAACCGAAGCCCGGCAGCGTCAGGTTCGCAGGGCCCTTGCCCGAGGTGAAGTCGATGTCGCCGGGGACGAGCCGCGCAAGCCCGAGCGGCTTCAGCAGCCACGGCATCGGCAGATATTCGCCATACGGCACGAGGTGCGCCTTGTCGTAGCGGCCGCGCAACCGCGCTTGTGCGTCGAGCGCGAATACCGAGTTCGCCGCGCCCGAGATCTGATCCTTGGCGTTGAACTCGAGCGCAGTGCCGCCGATCAGCAGGATGTCCTCTGGGCCCAGCAACCGCGCCATGCGGCGGCGGAGGTAGAGCGGGCTCGACCAACCATAGGCGTAGAACGGGTAGCCATCCTCGACGTAGTCCCGGACTACGCCCTCGGGCCAGACGACGAGGCGCGGGGTGGTGCCACCTTGGCCACTAAGCTTTTCGAGTGCGGAGAGCACGCGCTCGCCGTCGGTCTCGCTGCGGTCTTCCTGGCCGATATCGGGCTGGACCACGCGGACCAGAGGCGTGCCGGGGGCGGGGGGCGGCGCATTCGTCCAGAGCGCGGACAGTGCGGCGAGGCCGAGCGCTGGAAGGGCGACGGCTGGCAGTGTCCAGCGCCGTACCGCGAGCATCAGCAACGCGCCCGCGGCAAGGATCGTCACTCCCGACAGGGCGTAGGTCCCGATCCATGCGGACAGCCGCGCGACGCCGATCGCGGGGAGCCAGACGACACTCAGCGGATCCCAGGCATAGCCGGTGAACAGCGTCGCGCGGAGCCACTCGGTCGCGATCCAAACCGCGGCGAAGACGAACACGAACGTCGCGTCGGGGGTGCCGGGCCGTCGTGCGATCCGCCATGCCAAGCCTCCTGCAAGCATCGGGAACACTGCCAGATACAGCGCGAGACCGACTGCCGCGAAGTACCCGAGCACCGGCGGCATCGCATCCTGAAAGTCGAACGCGTGCTGGAACCAGTTGTTGTTCACGGTGAAATGCCCGACCCCGAACACCCACCCGCGCCACAGTGCGCTGCGCAGGGTCTCTGCGTCGTGGACAATCTTCATCCACACCGCGAACGCGATCAGCGTTAGCGGCCAGAGATCGAGCGGAGCGAACCCGGTCGCGGCAAGCGCACCGAGAACGAGGCAGGCGAGGGCGGGGTAACGGTTCACGCTCGCGCTATGGCGTGGCGGAAGGGGCCGGGCAATGTCTTAGCCTTGGTCGGGCCTTCACCCGTCGAGAAGGGAGCACGCGGCCTCCCGATATGCCCCACCCCGGCGAAGGCCGGGGCCCAGGTGGAAAGGTGATAATAACGGAGCGCGAACCTTCGTCAGCGACGTCCCTCAACTGGGCCCCGGCCTTCGCCGGGGTGGTGCAGTGTATGAACGGCGCCCACGACAAACCTTGTTCTCCCGCGAAGGCGGGAGCCCAGTCTGGGCTCCCGCCTTCGCGGGAGAACAAGGAAGGGCTGTCCCACGTACCGCAGGCAAAGCTCATAAACCCAAGGGTGACGAACCGGATCGCCCGATCTATCTTCCCCAAATGACCCTACGCCCCTTTCACCTAGCCTTCCCGGTCCACGACCTCGCCGCCGCACGCACCTTCTACGGCGCCACCCTCGGCTGTCGTGAAGGCCGCTCCAGCGACCACTGGATCGACTTCGACCTGTTCGGCCACCAGATCGTCGCGCACCTCGACCCCTCAGCGAAACCCGTCGCGGTCGAGAACGCAGTCGATGGCCACGCCGTCCCGGTCCCGCATTTTGGTGTAGTGCTGACGATGGACGACTGGACCGCGCTGTCCGAACGCGTCACCGCAGCCGGTGTCCAGTTCGGCATCGCGCCGTACATCCGCTTCAAGGGCGAGCCTGGCGAGCAGGCGACGATGTTCTTTCTCGATCCCAGCGGCAACGCACTCGAGTTCAAGGCGTTCGCCAACGACGACATGATTTTCGCGACTTAAGGAATAGACATGGGCACCCCCATCACCGTCGACGTCCCCCATCAGCTCGGCAAGACCGCGGTCCGCGCGCGGCTCGACGGCGGGATCGGCAAGATCAGCGACAAGATCCCCGGCGGGTCGGTGACCGAGCAGCGCTGGGAGGGCGATACGCTGCACTTCACCGTCCAGGCGATGGGCCAGACGATCGCGAGCGCGGTCACCGTGTTCGAGACCAACGTCCACGCGGTCGTCGACCTGCCCGGCATCCTCGGCCTGTTCGCAGGCAAGGTGCAGGACATGATCCGCAAGGAAGCCCCAAAGCTCCTGCGCTGACCTCAGGCAGGCGCGCGTCGATACAGGTCGAACGCCGCCTTTGCGCCGACGATGGCCTGCTCGATCCAGGCTTCGTCGGCAGGCTCGTCATCAATCGCGGCGAGCAAGGCGCGCCATTCGCCGGACAGATGCTTCGCCCCGAGATAGGCCGAGGGCATCCCTTCGGGCACCGACCGCGACAACATGATGCCGCCGAGCCGCGACCCCTCGACAACATACATCGCGCCCCAAGCGGCGGCCGTGCTCGCAGGGACGTCGAACGTCATCGGCGCGGGCATATCCTCACCCAGCGCGGCAAGATCCTCGGCCAGCGCTGCCCTCCGCGACCGAACCGCCGCCAGCCCCGGAATCGCGGCCAGCCAAGCCTCGACCGCCGGCAACGCCTTGGCATGCGCGATCAGGAACGCACGATAGTCGGCCGCGTCGGTCAGGTCATAGCGCCCGAACCCTGCATCGACCGCATCGTGATCGCTCGCGGTTGCCGCGCGCAGGCGGGCGACCGTGGTATTCGCCTTGGTCAACAGCAGCGTCCCCCACCCTTGCTGCCATAGCGCGCCTCTTGCCGATCGCGGAAGAACGCGCGTTCGTCCATCGGTGCGTGGTCCGGATGCCGCTCGGCCATGTGCTGGCAATAGGCCGCGTAGGACGGCACGCCAACCATCAGCAGCGCGGTCTCACGAACCTTGGCGTAGAGTGTCCGGATCATTCTGCGGCCACCAACTGCGGCGGGACTTCGGTCACCGTCGGCCGGTCGATCTTCAGCGCCGTCAGACACGTGCGGATGCCGAAGAACACGATCGACAGCACCACCGCTAGGAACAGCGCGCACAGCCCGGCGTCGATCCGGTCGTTGAACACGATCCGCTGCATCTCCGCCATCGTCTTGGCGGGCGCAAGCAGTTCGCCCCGCGCCGCCGCGTCCGAAAACTTGGAGGCATGCGCGAGGAAGCCGACCTTCGGATCGCTCGCGAACAGCTTCATCAGCCCGGCGGTGATCGTGCACAGGCACAGCCATGCGGCGGGCAGGATCGTCACCCACGCGTACCGTTGGCGCTTCATCCGGAACAGCACGACCGTCGCCAGCACCAGCGCGACCGCCGCGAGCATCTGGTTCGAGATACCGAACAGCGGCCACAGCGTGTTCACGCCGCCCAACGGGTCGGTAACGCCCTGGTACAGGAAGAAGCCCCACGCGATCACGCAGAGCGCGGTCGCGATCAGCCCGGGCACGATCGCCGAGGCATTACGGAACGACGGCACCGCGAGCCCGATCAGGTCCTGCAGCATGAACCGCCCGGCACGCGTCCCCGCATCGACCGCCGTCAGGATGAACAGCGCCTCGAACAGGATCGCGAAGTGATACCAGAACGCCTTCATCGCCTGCCCGCCGACGAGGTGGCTGAAGATCTCCGACATCGCCACCGCCAGCGTCGGTGCGCCGCCGGTGCGTGAGACGATCGTGGTCTCGCCGACGTCCTTCGCGGTCTGCGCGAGCAGCTCGGGCGTGATCGGGAAGCCCATCGCCGTCACCGCGGTCGCCGCGGAGGCGAAGTCGGTACCGACCACCGCCGCCGGGCTGTTCATCGCGAAATACACGCCCGGATCGAGGATCGACGCGCCGACCAACGCCATGATCGCAACGAAACTCTCCATCAGCATCGCGCCATAGCCGATGAACTGCGCGTCGCCTTCGCTGGCGATCAGCTTCGGCGTGGTGCCGCTGGCGATCAGCGCGTGGAAGCCCGACACCGCGCCGCATGCGATCGTGATGAACAGGAACGGGAACAGCCCGCCCGACCAGACCGGGCCGCTACCGTCGATGAACGGGGTTAGCGCCGGCATCCGCAGCGGCGGGGCGACGACGGCGATGCCGATCGCCAGCGCGACGATCGCGCCGATCTTGAGGAAGGTCGACAGGTAATCGCGCGGCGCGAGCAGCAGCCACACCGGCAGGACCGACGCGACCGCGCCGTATCCCACCATCAGCACGCAGAGCTGCACCGGCGTCAGCGTGAACAGCGGCGCGAGCGTCGGCGAGGCGGCGACGGTGCCGCCATAGACGATCGCGGCAAGCAGCCCGATGACGCCCAGCACGGAGACTTCGCCAACCTTCCCGGGGCGGATCCAGCGCGTATAGATGCCCATCAGGAACGCCAGCGGGATCGTCGCGGCGACGGTGAACAGCCCCCACGGGCTCCCGGCGAGCGCACGCACCACGATCAGCGCGAGCACGGCGAGGATGATGACCATGATCGCGAACGCACCGATCAGCGCGATCACGCCGGGAACCGCACCCATCTCCATGCGGATAAGCTCGCCGAGCGACCGCCCGTCACGCCGCATCGAGATGAACAGGATCATGAAGTCCTGCACCGCACCCGCGAGGACGACGCCGGCGAGGATCCATAGCGTGCCGGGAAGATAGCCCATCTGCGCAGCGAGCACCGGCCCGACCAGCGGTCCGGCACCGGCGATCGCGGCGAAGTGGTGGCCGAACAGGACGTTGCGGTCGGTCGCGACGTAATCGAGGCCGTCGGCGCGGCGAAGCGCCGGGGTAGGCCGCGACGGATCGAGCTGCATTACATGCCGCGCGATGTAGCGCGCGTAGAAGCGGTACGCGATCAGCTGGACGGACACGGCGGCAGTGACGATCCACAGCGCGTTGACATGCTCGCCACGCCCGAACGCGACGACCGCGAGCGCGCAGGCCGCGAGCAGGGCCAGTGCGCCCCAACCGATCTTCTCGCGTAAAGTCATAGCGTTCGCCCTCCCGTGCGGTCCGTTCTGCGCGGCATCGCGTATTCGGGGGGCGAGCGCTAGCCTAGATCGAGCTGCGCACCGCCGGTGATGCTTCACCCCGGCGAAGGCCGGGGCCCAGTTGGAAAGGTCGGAGTAACGGAGCGGAGAGCGTCGTCATCACTGTCCCCCAACTGGGCCCCGGCCTTCGCCGGGGTGGAGCCGATGGTTGGTGATAAGTAATACGGTTCTGGCAAACTCGTCGGAATAGCGAGCTGATTAAAGTGCCGCGAGACCATGAGGCACCTTACTTAAAGCCCGACATACACCTCTCTTCCGTCACCCCGGCGGACGCCGGGGCCCACCGTTCCGCATACTTCACGGGGCGGCGAGCATGCGGAGCGGGCCCGGCATGACGGGGCAGGGGTGGCGTTCGTTGGTGCTCCGGCCTGAATGCAGTGCCGACACGAGGCGGACGCGACCTAAACCAAGGCAGTTCCCCCGCGGACGCGGGTGCACAGCTAAATACCGTAGCGCTTTGGTACCCTGGACCCCCGCGTTCGCGGGGGAACGGTTGGGGCGGGGCCCACTTTACCCATCACAGGACTGCATCTGCGTGGCAGTGATCGACAATCCGCGCGCACCGCCAGTTCAGGTCGCCAAAAACTCAAACCTGCGAATGATGCCCCTTCAGCTCATCGCCCACGATCCGAACCACATGCAGCACGTTCGTCGACCCAGGCGTCCGGAACGGCACGCCCGCCAGCACGATCACGCGATCCCCCGCCTTGGCCATCCCATGCCGCAACGCCATCCGCTTCGACTTCGCGACCATGTCCTCGAACGACTCGACGTCGCGCGTATGCACCGCATGCGTCCCCCACAGCAGCCCGAGCCGCCGCGCGGTCTCCTGGCTCGGCGTCAGCACCAGCAGCGGCACCGACGGCCGCTCGCGCGCGATGCGGCGCGCGGTCGAGCCCGACGTCGTGAAGCAGATGATCGCCACCGCCGACACCGTCGCGGCGATGGTCTTTGCTGCCTCGGCGAGCGCGTCCGCGGTCGTCGGATCGGGCTTCATCACGGTGAAGTGCATCCGGTCGCCGTGCTCGGGATCGGCCTCGACCGACACGCCGATCGCATCCATCATCGCGACCGATTCGACCGGCCACGCGCCCGCCGCGCTCTCCGCCGACAGCATGATCGCATCCGCGCCGTCATACACCGCGGTCGCGACGTCGGACACTTCCGCGCGCGTCGGCGAAGGCGACGTGATCATCGATTCGAGCATCTGCGTTGCGACCACCACCGGGCGGCCCATCCGGCGCGAAACCTCAACGATGCGCTTCTGCAAGGGCGGTACCTGCTGCGGCGGTAGCTCGACGCCAAGATCGCCGCGCGCGACCATCACGCCGTCGCACGCCTCGACGATCTCCTCGAGCCGCTCGATCGCCGCCGGCTTCTCGATCTTCGCCATCAGCGCCGCTTTGCCGCCGATCAGTTTGCGCGCTTCCCAAAGATCTTCCGGGCGCTGGACGAACGACAGCGCGATCCAGTCGACGCCCTGGTCGACCGCGAAGTCGAGATCGCTGCGATCCTTCTCGGTCAGTGCCGCCATCGGCAGCACGACGTCGGGGACGTTCAGACCCTTGCTGTTCGACAACGCGCCGCCGACCTCGACCCGCGTCGTGATCTCGCGCGGGCTGTGCGACACGACGCGCAGCACGAGCTTGCCGTCGTCGAGCAACAGGCGGGCGCCCGGCTCGATCGCTGCGAAGATCTCGTCGTGCGGCAGTTCGACGCGGGTCGCATTGCCTGGCGTCGGATCGCGGTCGAGCACGAAAGTCGAACCGGTCTCGAGCACCGTACGGCCGCCGTCGAACTTGCCGACACGCAGCTTCGGACCCTGGAGATCGGCAAGGATGGTCGACGGACGACCATATTCCTGCTCCAGCGCGCGAATCGCCTGGATCACGGCGATCTTCGACTGCTGGTCGCCGTGACTCATGTTAATGCGGAATGCGTCCGCGCCGGTACGGAAGAGGGTAGCGATCATCTCGGGGGTGCTGCTGGCAGGGCCGAGCGTCGCTAGAATGCGGACTTTGCGCGAACGGGGTGCGATGGCCTTGGTCATGCGGTGCGTCTTCCTCGGCGTTTCCTGGGGGAGGTCTTTGCCGCGACGGGCCTTAAACCCTATCTCCGCGGGATCAACCACGGAGCATAGTAATGAACCCCGATCGCCTCGATACTTTGGACGATGCCGTAGCGGCACAGGCCTTTCGCCGCCTGATCCGTCATCTCCGCCACCGCGAGGACGCGCAGAACGTCGACCTGATGGGGCTCGCCGGTTTTTGCCGCAACTGCCTGTCCGACTGGGTCGAGGAAGCGGGCGGTCTGTCAAAGGATGCCGCACGCGAGACGGTCTACGGGATGCCGTACGCAGAGTGGAAGGCGCATCACCAAGGCGACGCGACGCCCGAGCAGCTCGAACGGATGAAGGCGAGCGTCGCGAAGAACGCGGTGGTCTGAGAACGGCTGCAATTGATTCGCGACGATCCCCCGCAGGGTCGCTTGAGCCGAACACGGTAAACGCCTAGACGCTGGCCCGCACCCAATTCGGCATGATTCAGGACGTCTCCGGACGGCGATCACCGGTGCGGGCTTGTATCTTGATTGGCTTTTGACCGGCGCGTGGGCGCTGGCGAGTGGGGAATTTTCGATGTCTGACGAACGGCAACACGGCATGGGCGGCGGCGCGGTCGCAGCGGACGAACTGCGCCTGCTGATCGAGCGCGCCGAGCGTCTCGAAGAAGAGAAGAAGGGTATCTCGGACGACATCAAGGACGTGATGGCCGAAGCCAAGGGCCGCGGTTACGATCCGAAGGCGATCCGTAAGATCCTGTCGATCCGGAAGAAGAAGAAGGAAGAGTATCAGGAGGAGGAGGCGATCCTCGAGGTGTATCTCCAGGCGCTGGGGATGATCTGAGTTTCGCCAGGGCGGTGAGACGGCCAAACGCGTCGGTTTTGACGCGTTTAACAGAACTGTCATCGGTTGCGGATTAGTATCCGACTATGAACATCCGTTTTCTCGCCGCCCTCGTGCTGGCCACTATGGCCGCCCCCGCCCAGTCGGATGAGGGGGCGGCCAACGCCAGCTTCTGCCAGCGGATCGCGACCGAGCTCGGTATGAAGACGGCGAAACCGTCTGACGGCCACGCCGCATGGGAGCTGAAGACGCTCGGCGGCCTTGGTACCGCGCTGTTCGGTGGATCGAGCTATGTTTCGATGGGACTCGGTCCGGCTGAAGACTCGGTCATCACTAACGCACGCCAATATGTCGATGCGTGTGCCAGCATCGCCAACGGGATGGTATGCACTGTTACCGGGCCGGCGGAATTCCAGATTGGTGTGAAAGACCACATGGTCAAGATGCGCGCGAATCCGGGCGAGCGTGCAGAGGTCCGCATGGTTAAAATGCGGATCCGTTGCGAGGACCGTTGACCGCGCCGAATAGTGCGCTTGCTGTCGTCATGGGCGTCCTCTTGCTGGTGCTGGTCAACGTCATCACGGTCGCCGCGTTCGCGCTCGACAAGCGGCGATCATCGACTGGCGCCTGGCGCATTCCTGAATCCCGCTTGCTCTGGCTCGCCGCACTTGGCGGCGGCCCGGGCGCGTTCTGGGCGCGCAATCGCTACCGGCACAAGACACGGAAGCAACCATTCGTCGGTCGGCTCCAGCTCATCGCGATGGTACAAGTTGGCGTCGTCGCAGGTCTCGCCATCGCGTTCGCATTCTAGGTTCGGCAACCGGCAGCGTCATTGCTGCACCCGAAGCTTAGGTGTATTGCCGTTATGCAACATTGCATCGGGGGCAAGCATGCGGGTATTTTTGGGGATAGCGGCGGCGGCGTTGGTTAGTGCTCCCGTCGCGGCGCAATCGGTTGAGGTCGATACCCAAAAACTCGGTCAGCGGGCCGAGGCGTTCGTCCGGGTCCGCAACCAGTTCGATCAGGCGGCGATGATCGCGATGATGGCACCCGAATACCAGGAGGTGTCTCCGGTCGGCGAGGTCGATTCCCGCGAACGCGTGATCGGGTTCTACGCAGCCGACAAGAAATCGGCGGCACCGCCGATGACGATCACCGAAACCGTCGCGCGGCCCGCTGGCACGATCGGTGTCGTCACGATGCGGATCGCCTACACCATGCCCGGCAAAGACGGCCAGATGCAGACGCGCGCGCTGCGGGCCGGCTTCGTCGCGCGACGGATCAAGGGCGACTGGCAGTTCGTGTCGTTGCAGTTCACCCCGATCCGCGGATGACGATCTACGCCGCCTCCGCCGGCAGCGTCGTCCAGCCCAGCCCTGGGATCGTGATCGAGCGCTTGCCGGCGAGATCGGTGCGGCACACGATCAGTTCGCGGCTCTCTATATAGCCGATCAGACGCTTCACACGGCCAAGCGAACTCGTACCATACGTCGCTGCGATGCGCGCGTCAGACGGGCAGGGCTCGCCTTCACGTGCCGCGCGGGCCACCAAAAGGAACGCGCCGAGCATGTCGTCGGGGAGGCCGCTCGCCACGTCGAGTGCCGCCGTCCACGCCTCGTCCGTCATGTCGAAAATACCGGCGCGGGCGCAGCTCAGCCGCCGCACGAAACCGGGTAAATCGAGCGGCGGCTTGGCGAGGCCGCCCATCCGGCAGCGCACCTGGAAATCCTGGAACAGCACCGACGGCGGCCGCAGCGTCGACTCAGGATCCTCGACGATCGCGCGGAACACGTCCGCGTAGACCGCCTCGACCTCGTCGTCGGTCTTCTCGGGCGGAGGCGGTGCGGCGGTGCGCGGCTCGGGCGGGCGGGCGATGCCGTCGAGCAGTTCCTCAGCCGGCACGCGACGCGGGCGCGAATCGAACATCAGGCCGAGTTCGGGCGCGTCGACCACGGGCTCGGACAACAGGTCCTGCAGGTCCATCGGCGCGGCGCTGGGGAGGGGGGTGAGCTTGGGGCTGCCACTGCGTGCGGAGGTCGCGACGTCGCCAATCTTCACCGTGATCGGTCGGCGCGACACTGCCGGTCCGAGCGCCATGAACGTGCCGCGCTGGAGATCGCGAATCGCTTCGGCTTGGCGCCGCTCCATCCCGAGCAGATCGGCCGCGCGGGCCATGTCGATGTCGAGGAAGGTGCGGCCCATCAGGAAGTTCGACGCTTCCGCCGCGACGTTCTTCGCAAGCTTCGCCAGACGCTGCGTCGCGATCACCCCGGCGAGGCCGCGCTTACGCCCGCGGCACATCAGGTTGGTCATTGCCGCCAGCGATGCGCGGCGGACTTCCTCCGACACTTCGCCGCCGGTCACCGGCGCGAACATCTGCGCCTCGTCGACCACAACCAGCACCGGATACCAATGCTCGCGCGGCGCATCGAACAGCGCTGAGAGGAACGACGCGGCACAGCGCATTTGCCCCTCGACCTCGAGCCCTTCGAGGCTCAGCACAGCCGACGTCCGATGTTCGCGCAACCGCGTCGCGATCCGCGCAATCTCACGTTCGCTATAGTCGCCGGCTTCGATCACGACATGACCATGCGGCCCCGCGAGCGTTACGAAGTCGCCCTCCGGATCGATCACGATCTGCTGGACATGCCCCGCCGATCGCTCGAGCAGTCGGCGCAGCAGATGCGATTTTCCCGATCCCGAATTGCCCTGCACCAACAGGCGGGTGGCGAGTAGTTCCTCCAGGTCGACGCCGACGGCAGTACCATTGCCGTCGGTGCCCATATTCACGCTAACCGTCATGCCGCGCGTTTGGCAGGTGCGGGCGTGTGGGAGCAAGGAGTCTTTGCGGCTTGCGTCGCAAGCGGGGCTTTGCGCTGGAATAATCCGCAATCCGGGCTAGGGCGCGACTCATGGCCACGAAACAATCCCTGCTCGCCGACCTTTCGCAGCGACTGCTCGGCAAGGCGCCGAGCGATCTCGATGACGAGGAGCGCCGCGTCCTCGCCGGCATCCAGGCTGGCACCACGGTCAGCCGCGACGCTGCCGACGTCTCGGACGAGCGATCGACGTTCGGCGAGCGGCTGTCGGACCGTGTCGCGGCGATCGGCGGGTCGTGGGGGTTCATCATCGCGTTCAGCGCGGTGCTGATCGGCTGGATGCTGCTGAATTCGGACATCCTCGCGCATTTCGGGCGCGCGTTCGATCCGTATCCCTACATCTTCCTCAACCTGTTGCTCTCGACCGTGGCCGCGATCCAGGCGCCGGTGATCATGATGAGCCAGAACCGGCAATCCGCAAAGGATCGCTTGGCCGCGAGCCTCGACTACGAGACCAACCTGCGCGCCGAGCTCGACATCCTGCGCGTGCATCACAAGATCGATCATCTGGTGCTGGCCCGGCTCGACGCGATCGAAGCGAAGATCGACGCCCTTGCGGGCTTGGAAACCGACGGTCTGGCGAAATCCGCGCCTGACGCCTAAGAGCGGGGCCATCAGCTAAAGAGGCACCGATGGCAGGCCATTCCAAATACAAGAATATCATGTACCGCAAGGGCGCGCAGGACAAGAAGCGCTCGTCGGCGTTCAGCAAGCTCAGCCGGGAAATCACGGTCGCGGCCAAGATGGGCCTGCCCGACGTCGACATGAACCCGCGCCTGCGCGCGGCGGTGAACGCGGCCAAGGCGGCGTCGCTGCCGAAGGAAAACATCCAGCGCTCGATCGACAAGGCTAGCCGCGGCGATGCCGAGAATTACGAAGAGATCCGCTACGAGGGCTTCGGCCCCGGCGGCGTGTCGCTGATCATCGAGGCGCTGACCGACAACCGCAACCGTACCGCGACCAACGTGCGCGTCGCGGTCGGCAAGAACGGCGGCAATCTGGGCGCGGGCGGTTCGGTCAGCCACGCGTTCGATCGCGTCGGGCTGATCTCGTATCCGGCGAGCGCGGGCGATGCCGACACGGTGTTCGAAGCGGCACTCGAGGCTGGTGCCGAGGACGTCACGTCGAGCGAGGACGGGCATGAAGTCTGGACCGCGCAAGGCGACCTGCACGAGGTGGCGAAGGCTCTGGAAGCGAAGCTCGGCGAGGCCGAAGGCGCCAAGCTCGCCTGGCGCCCGCAGGTGATGGTCGCGGTCGGTGCGGACGATGCGGCGACACTGTTCAAGCTGATCGATGCGCTCGACGACGACGACGACGTGCAGACGGTGTGGGGCAATTACGAGATCTCCGACGAGATCATGGAGTCGCTCGGTTGAGATGAAGAAGGTTGGTTCACGCGGAGACGCGGAGATGCGGAGAGCTGTGCTTAGTGCCTACGTACTCCGCGTCAGCGGCCTCATTTCTGTCGGCCAGCCCGGAGAACTGAAAGTCCCGCTAGCGCGAGACGATCGCCAGGAACGCGCCCCCTCCGCGTCTCCGCGTCTCCGCGCGAACCAACCTTCTTCTACCTACTCATGATCATCCTCGGCCTAGACCCCGGCCTCGGCACCACAGGCTGGGGCGTCATCCGCGCCGACGGCAATCGCCTGAGCCATATCGCCAACGGCCAGATCAAGACCGACCCGTCGATGGCGCTCCCCCGCCGCCTCACCGCACTGTATAACGCGCTGATCGACGTCATCCGTACCGAACGCCCAGACGGCGCCGCGGTCGAGGAAGTGCTCGGCAACACCAACGCGCAGTCGACGTTGAAGCTCGGGCAAGCGCGCGGCGTCGTGCTGCTCGCCGCGGCGGGCGCAGGGCTGCATATCGGCGAATACCACCCCTCGACCGTCAAAAAAGGCGTGGTCGGCACCGGCGGCGCGGACAAGAAGCAGATTCAGGCGATGATGGCCGTGTTGTTGCCAGGCGCCAAGCTCGCCGGCCCCGACGCCGCCGACGCGCTGGCCGTCGCGATCACGCATGCGCATCACGTTGCCAGCGCCGCCGCCCTGGCACGACGCAGCGGCGTAGGCGCCTGACCTCTCCGGCGATCCGACTAACGCGAGGTAACGCCGTTTCTCCGGCGTAGCATCCGAAGACGCGCACCACGGCTAGCCGCGTCACAAATCTCAACCCTAGCCAATATCCGCTCGGACAAAACTTGGTTCATTTTGAATGAGATCGGCGCCTGAGCGCTATAATTACACCTCAATCAAGTTTTGATAGCCAAGCCTGCATTGCTGTGGCAGCGCCGCCCGTGATTTTTTAATTTAGATTAAAGGCGGCGCGATGCTTGTCGAACACGTACGAGGTGGAACGAACAGCAACAATGTTCCGGCCTCGGCGTTCGCGATGCCCGCGGGCATGACGATGCGGTACGACCTGCCCGATCCGGCGCTGTCCGAGTATTTGACGGGGTACGCGATCTACGCCTCGAACGACCGCGCGCCGATGCTCAACTGGTATCTGCCGGCACCGGCGATGATCTCCGTGCTGGTCGACGCCGGGCCGCTGACCGTGTCGGTCGGCAACCACCGCTTCGGCCCGCTCGATCGTGCAAGCTTCTACGGTCCGACCAGCCGTGCCTTCCGGACCGAGACGCGTGGCGGGATCGCCGTCGGCATCGGCCTCAGCGCGCTCGGCTGGTCGCGGCTCACCGCGCGGTCGGCGGGCGAATTCCACAACCGCGTCGTGCCGCTCGGTTCGGCGCTGGGATCGGACCTTTCCGCGCGGCTGGTCGAAGGGCTCGACGCGCTCGACGACGACACGATGATCAAGCCGCTGCTCGATGCGGTGTTCGCTGCGTTTTTCACTCGCCCGCATCCGCGCGAAGACCTGATCCGCGCGTTCACCGCGTTGACGGTCACCGACGGTGTGATCGAGATGAAGGACGTCGCGGACCGCCTCGACATCCCGACGCATGAACTGCGCCGCATGGCGACGCGCCATTTCGGCATGCCGCCAAAGCTGTTGCTGAGGCGCGCACGGTTCCTGCGCTCGTTCATCAGCCTGATCCGGACGGACGGCATGGCGGACTATTCGAAGATCGACAGCAGCTATTTCGACGCCTCGCATTTCCTCCGCGATGCCGGCACGTTCCTCAGTACGACCCCGCGCCGCTTCATCGCGTCCGACACCGTATTCCTGCGCGCCAGCCTGCGTGCCCGCGCGATGGTGATCGGCGCGCCGACCCAAGCGCTGCACGAAACCGCGAAGGCCGCTGCGCCCGTCCAGAACCGTCCGACGGGCGAGCAGGGTCGTCCGCAACCAAACGCCTGACCGGCCTGCGCGTCGATCGAGCCGGAAAGCCCGTATTTTGACGGGATGACGCCGCGCCGTCGATGTTCTACCGCGTGGCCCAATGATCGTGCATCTCAAAGGACGGCTGGACTCGACCGGCATCGACCATGCCGTGATCGACGTCGGCGGCGTCGGCTATCTGGTCGGCGCCTCGGCGCGCACGCTGTCGGCGCTCGGCCCGATCGGCGAGGCCTGCACGGTGTTCACCGAACTGCTGGTAGGCGAGGATTTCCAGCGGCTTGTCGGGTTTTCCAGCGCAGACGAGCGCGATTGGTTCCGGTTGCTGACGGGCGTGCAGGGGGTCGGCGCCCGCGTTGCGCTCGCGATCCTGTCGGCGCTGGAGCCGGTCGACCTGTCACGCGCGATCGCCAGCGGCGACAAGGCGATGGTCGCGCGCGCCAACGGCGTCGGGCCGAAGCTCGCCCAGCGTATCGTGATGGAATTGAAGGACAAGGTCGGCGGCATCGCGCTCGGGCTCGGGCCGGCGGTGGTCAACGCCGCGCCGGGCGCATCGGCGGATGCGGTGTCGGCGTTGCTCAACCTTGGGTTCCGCCCGAACGAGGCAAGCGTCGCGGTGGCGGCGGCGGACGAGGAGCTGGGGCCGGGGGCTTCGCTCGATGCGCTGGTGCGGCTGGCGTTGCGCAAGGCGTCTAAGACTTAGAGTCGGCGCAAATTGCAGGTCGCGTATCTAACGATCCTCCCCCGCAAGGGGGAGGTGGCTGGCGCTTGCCAGACGGAGGGGGAGGCACGCGACACGTTTGTTGCGTGCCTCCCCCTCCGTCACCTGCGGTGCCACCTCCCCCTGGCGGGGGAGGATTGCTATCCAGCTCGGTTCAAAGCGGGGTGAGCAGCGCTTTCCCGCCGAAATGCGCATCAAGGTTCGCAATCACCAACGCCGCCATCGCCGCCCGCCCATCGACCGTCGCGCTTCCCTGATGCGGTGACAGGACTACTTGGTTCATCGCCTTGAGCGCGTCGGGAACCGCAGGTTCGTCGGCGAACACATCGAGCCCCGCCCCAGCGATCGTCCCGTTCTGAAGCGCCGCCACCAAAGCCGGTTCGTCTACCAGACTACCCCGAGCGATGTTGACGAGGATACCGTCCTTGCCAAGCGCCGCGAGAACCCCCGCATCCACGATATGCGACGTCGCCTCGCCACCAGGCGCGGCAATGATCAGCACGTCGCACGCCGCCGCCAGCGAGGCGATGTCGGCCTGGAATACGCCGGCGAAATCCGGCTTGGCGGAGCGTGCGGTATAATGAAGTGCGCTCGCAAACGGCGCAGCGCGCTCGGCGATCGCCTTGCCGATCCGTCCCAGCCCGAAGATCCCGATCCGCCGCCCGCTAGCCCGGCGCGCGAGATCGACCTGCCACCCGCCGTCCCGCACCGCACGATCGTTCGCAACGATCCGCCGCTGCACCGCCAGCATCAGCCCGATCGCCAGGTCCGCGACGTCGTCGGTCAGCACGTCGGGCGTCGTCGTCACCGCGATGCCGCGCGCCTTGGTAGCGGCGAGGTCGATTCCGTCATAGCCGACCCCGTGGATCGCGATGATCTCCAGTGCCGGAAAACGGTCGAGCAACGCCGCATCGACCACGCTGCTCCCGCCACCCACGATCGCGCGCGTCGTCGCCGGCGGATCCTCGCGGTACAACGTGAAGCGCTCGGCAAGCGTCGCCTCCAACGCGGGCGAGACTCCGCCCAGCAGATACAAATCGGGGTGCGAGGTGTCGTTGGTCATCCCACACCCATAGCCGCCTTGCCCCCTTCACCGCGAGCGCGCTATCGCAGGGTGTGACCGATACAGACCGCATCCTGACTGCCGCCAAGCGTCCCGAAGACGTCGACGCCGCGCTGCGCCCGAAGACGCTCGATGAATTCGTCGGGCAGAAGGCCGCGCGCGAGAACCTGCGCATCTTCATCCAGGCGGCGAAGTCGCGTGGCGATGCGCTCGACCACGTGCTGTTCTTCGGGCCGCCGGGGCTCGGTAAAACGACGCTCGCGCAGATCGTCGCGCGCGAGATGGGGGTGGGGTTCCGCGCCACCTCCGGCCCGGTGATCGCCAAGTCGGGCGATCTCGCCGCGCTGCTGACCAATCTCGAGGATGGCGACGTGCTGTTCATCGACGAGATCCACCGGTTGCAGCCCGCGGTCGAGGAGGTGCTCTACCCGGCGATGGAGGACCGTGCGCTCGACCTGATGATCGGCGAGGGACCATCCGCTCGGTCGGTGCGGATCGACCTGCCGCGGTTCACGCTGATCGGCGCGACCACGCGACAGGGCTTGCTGACGACGCCGCTGCGCGATCGCTTCGGAATTCCGGTGCGGCTGCAATTCTACACGGTCGAGGAACTGGAGCGCGTGGTTACGCGCGCAGCGGGGTTGCTCGGGCTAGGCATCGCCAAGGACGGCGCGATGGAGATCGCGCGCCGGGCCCGCGGTACGCCGCGCATCGCCGGGCGGTTGCTGCGAAGAGTGCGCGATTTCGCCAACGTCGCAGGGCACGAAACGGTCGATGCACGCGCGGCGGATGCGGCGCTCAACCGGCTGGAGGTCGATTCGCTTGGGCTCGACGCGATGGACCGCCGCTACCTGATGATGATCGCCGACATCTACCGCGGCGGCCCGGTCGGCGTGGAGACGTTGGCGGCGGGCCTCAGCGAACCGCGCGACACGATCGAGGAAGTGATCGAGCCGTATCTGATCCAGCTCGGCCTGATCGCGCGAACGGCACGCGGCCGGTTCCTGAATGCCGGCGGCTGGAAACACCTGGGTCTGAACCCACCAGCCGGCAGCCAGGACGGCTTGTTCGACGCGTAACGGGTTGCGTACGCGCTACCGTGTTTCCCCGCGAAGGCGGGGACCCAGACTGGGCTCCCGCCTTCGCGGGAGAACAAGAAGGAGAGGGCAACCGTAGCCGATGAGATTTACGCGCCGCGATCCGCACCAATCCCTTTTGTAAGAATCCACACCTTCAGATCGATCGAACTTCACCCCAACACTGCTTTTGTTGCGTGGCACCCAAGCGTTTCATCTGATAGCCAACGCGAATGCCCCTTTCGGCCGCCGCCTCCGCCCGCGAAATCCTCACCAGCCTTCACGACGTGATGGCGTCGCGCACGTCCGCGCAAGCCAAGCTCAACGCCGTCGTCGGCATCATCGCCACCGCGATCGACAGCGAAGTCTGCTCGATCTACCTGTTGCGCGAAGGCGTGCTCGAACTGTTCGCAACCCGCGGGCTCGATCAGGCCGCCGTCCACGTCACCAAGCTCGCGCTCGGCGAAGGTCTCGTCGGCACGATCGCCGAGGACGTCGAGGTGCTCAACCTCGACGAAGCCGCCAGCCACCCCGATTTCGCCTACAAGCCCGAGACCGGCGAGGACCGCTTCCACAGTTTCGCCGGCGTCCCGATCATCCGCCGCGAACGCTCCGTGGGCGTCCTGGCCGTCCAGCACACCGACCGTCGCAGATATGCTGACGTCGAGATCGAGGCGTTGCAGACGGTGGCGATGGTGCTTTCCGAACTGATCGCCAATGCCGGGCTGATCGACACGACCGGCGGCGGCGCGGATCGGCCGCAGTCGACCGCGGCAATGCGCATCCCCGGCCAAAAGCTGGTCGACGGCATGGGCGCGGGGTTCGCGGTCTACCACCAGCCGCGTATCCATATCGAGCACACCGTCGCCGAGGACACCGATGCCGAGCGCCACCGCGTCTATGCGGCGTTCGACAAGATGCGCGAAGGCATCGACCGGATGACCCGCGAGGCCGAATTCGGTGTCGGCGGCGAGCATGTCGAGGTGCTCCAGACCTACAAGATGTTCGCGTACGACGAGGGTTGGGCGCGGCGCATCAACGAGGCGATCGACTCCGGCCTCACCGCAGAGGCAGCGATCGAGCGCGTCCAGCAACGTACCCGCCAGCGCATGCGCCAGATCGACGATCCGCTGCTCGCCGACCGGATGCACGATCTCGAGGATCTGTCGAACCGGCTGCTCCGCATCGTCTCGGGCCAGATGGGCACCGCCGCGCAGATGGGCCTTCGCCAGGACACGATCCTCATCGCGCGCAATCTAGGCCCTGCCGAACTGCTCGAATACGACAAGCGCCGGCTGAAGGGCGTGATCCTCGAAGAGGGCTCGCTCACCGCACACGTCACGATCGTCGCGCGCGCGATGGGCGTGCCCGTGCTCGGCCGCGTTCGCGACATCCGCCGGTTGGTCGCAGAGGGCGACATGCTGTTGCTCGACAGCGCCGAGAGCAACGTCTTCGCGCGGCCCTCCGCGGCGATGGAGGAGGCGTTCGAGGCGCGGCTGGCAATGCGCCAGAAGCGCAAGGCGGCGTTCGCGGCGCTGCGCGACGTCCCGCCGATCACCAAGGACGGCCACCGCTTGACGTTGATGGTCAACGCAGGCCTCCGCGACGACGTGGCCGCACTCGACGTGACCGGCGCGGACGGCATCGGCCTGTTCCGCACCGAATTCCAGTTCCTCGTCTCCGCGACCTTGCCGCAGCGCGAGCGCCAGCAGCGCCTCTACCGCGAAGTGCTCGACGCGGCCGGCGATCGCCCGGTGATCTTCCGCACCGTCGATATTGGCGGCGACAAGGCGCTGCCGTATCTCAACAAGGAGGATTCCGACGAGGAGAATCCGGCGATGGGCTGGCGCGCACTGCGCCTCGGCCTGGAGCGCGACGGGTTGATGAAGGTGCAGGCACGCGCGCTTCTCGAAGCCGCCGCCGGCCGCACGCTCAACGTGATGTTCCCGATGGTCAGCGAGCCGTGGGAGTTCGACGAGGCGCGTGCGCTGTTCGAGGCGCAGCGGACCTGGCTCGAAGGGCGCGGTCGGAAGATGCCGCTGGCGATCCGCTACGGCGCGATGCTCGAGGTGCCGGCGCTCGCCGAGATGCTCGACATATTGCTGCCGAAGATCGAGTTCCTGTCGATCGGCACCAATGACCTCACGCAGTTCCTGTTCGCCGCCGATCGCGCCAACCCCAAGCTCGCCGAGCGCTACGACTGGCTCAGCCCGTCGATCCTGCGCTTCATCGCGCGGCTGGTCGCACCGGTTCGCGCGGCGTCGGTCGATCTGGCGGTCTGCGGCGAGATGGGGGGGCGTCCGCTGGAGGCGATGGCGCTGATCGGGCTCGGCATTGAGAGGTTGTCGATCACCCCCGCCGCCGTCGGCCCGATCAAGGCGATGACGCGCTCGCTAGATCGCGCCGCGCTCACCGCATACATGGCAGGACTGCTGGCCAACCCGCCGCGCGATATGCGCGGTGCGCTGACCACTTGGGCAACCGAGAACGGCGTCGAAATCGTCTGATCGGCGGAAAGCTGCGGTTAAGACGTTCGGTGCGTTGACACGGCTAAGGGCCTCTGAAAGACGGGTGCCATGGCGGGCAACGCTACGCGCCCGCGCTCGGAGATAAGAATGGACGAGGTCGAAACCGGCCAGAACGCAGCACCCGCTCAACCAGAGCGTGCTGGCGACATTCTCCGCAAGGCGCGCGAGGCGCAGGGCCTGACCGTCGCGGATATCGCGACGCGTACCCGTGTGCCGTTGCGTCATCTCGAAGCGATCGAGGCGTCCGATTATTCCACGCTGCCGTCCTCGACCTACGCAGTCGGTTTCAGCCGCGCCTATGCGCGCGCAATGGGCATCGACGAGGTGCAGATCGCCAACATCGTCCGTAGCGATGTTGCGAAGCTGGGCAGCAAGAAGCCCGAATACGAACCGTACGAGATGACCGATCCGTCGCGCGTGCCCTCGCGTGGCCTCGCGATCGTCGCGCTGGGCATCGCGATCGCGGTGTTGGTGCTGGTCGGGCTGTGGTACGGCACCGACATGTTCCGCGGTTCGAACAACGCCTCGATCACGACGCCGATCGCCGAGACCGCGCCGAACCCCGCCGCCCAGACCGCGCAACCGGTCCCTGCGCCGGCCACGCCCGCCAATGGGCAGGTCACGCTGACTGCCTCGGACGAGGTGTGGATGCGAGTCTACGATGCCGACAACAAGACGCTGTACCTGGGCACGATGAAGCCCGGCGAGAAGTTCGACGTGCCGAAGGATGCCAAGGATCCGAAGATCAACATCGGTCGTGCAGACAAGCTTGCGGTTACGCTCAACGGCGCCGCGGCTCCTGCGCTCGGCACCGGCGAACGCGCGATCAAGGACGTGTCCGTGGGTGCGCCGGCTATCGCCGCGCGGATCGCCGGCACGCCCGAGCCTCAGGCCACGCCGACCGCGACCGAAGCGACGCCGACGCCGACGCGGTCGCCGGAGCGGTCGCGCACCGCCAACCGTCCCCGCACGCCGCGTCGTCCGTTGAGCGAAACGCAGCGCGCCAATCTGGACGCAGCCGCCAATCCACCACCCGCCGCTACGGCAACGCCCAATCCGTGATGGCGGCGGACCGCCAAGGTCTAAGGCGCCAGGGTCTTAAGGCTGGCGACAGGATGGGTAGTGCAGCTATACCCGGACGATTAACCAATCCACCGGGGGGTGTGGCCCATGCGTAAGTCAATTCTTGTCGGCGTCTGCCTCGCGGCGCTGTTGCCCGCTGCCGTACAGGCACAAAATGTCGAGGGCCGCGTCGGCAAGCTCGAAAGCGAAATGCGCGCGGTCCAGCGGAAGGTCTTCCCCGGTGGCGCGGGCCAGATGCTCCAGCCCGAAGTCCGCGCACCACAGAGCGAGCAGGGCCCCGGACCTGGCTCGCCCGCGACCAGCGCGCTCGCCGACGTGAACCAGCGCGTCACGTCGCTCGAACAGCAGATGACCTCGCTCACCGAGCAGATCGAGCAGAACCAGAACCGCACCCGCCAGCTGCAGGACGCGTTCGACAATTACCGCCGTTCGAACGATGCGCGGCTGAAGACGCTTGAGACCGGCCCTGCACCGATCGCGACGGGGGCGGGGGCTGGTGGTCCGATCGAATCCGATGACCAGTCAGGTGGTCCATCACGCCCGACCACACGCCCCGAAGCCGCTAGCAAGCCCGGCGCTGCCACACCGACCAAGGTCTCGGTCGAAAAGCCATCGACCGGCGATCCGGCGGAGGACGAGTATATGTACGGCTACCGCCTCTGGGCGGCCAAGCAATATCCGCAGGCCGAGGCGCAACTGAAGAAGGTCGTCGCCGAATACCCGAAGAGCAAGCGCGCCAGCTATGCGCAGAACCTGCTCGGCCGGTCGTATCTCGACGAAGGCAAGCCGAGCCTCGCGTCGATGGCGTTCTACGACAATTACAAGAAGATGCCCGAAGGCGAGCGCGCGCCGGACAGCCTGCTGTATCTCGGCCAGGCGCTGACCAAGCTCAACAAGCCGGCGGATGCGTGCAAGGTGTATGACGAACTGAACGACGTCTACGGCGCCAAGATGGCGTCGGCGATGAAGGGGCAGGTTGCCGCCGGGCGCAGCGCGGCGAAGTGCAAGTAAGCAGGTCCTCGATGAATAGCAGTCCCTCTGAAATCCTCCCCTGCAAGGGGAGGTGGCAGCCCATCGGGCTGACGGAGGGGTATCGCGCCATCGAGAGCGGATCACCCCTCCGTCTGGCAAGCGCCAGACACCTCCCCTTGCAGGGGAGGATCAGCATCCTCGTCACGGCCCCCACCGCATGACAGAAGAAGGCCGCCGCTTCGCCGCCGACTTCGCGCGCCTCGCAAGCGACATCACCAACCCGCTGTTCGCCGTCTCCGGCGGCCCCGACAGCATGGCGATGCTCACGCTTGCGCACGAAGCACTCCCTCCCGGCTTCACGGTCGCGAGCATCGATCACCGCGTCCGCCCCGAAGCGGCGGAGGAGTCCGCGATGGTCGCCGCGCATTGCGCAACGCTCGGCATCCCCCACGCCACGCTCGCCCCCAGCGAACCGATCACCGGTGCCAGCATCCAGGCGCAGGCCCGCACCACCCGCTACGCCCTCCTCACCGACCACGCCCGCGCGATCGGGGCAGGGGCGCTCGTCACCGGCCATCACGCCGACGACCAGGCCGAAACCTTCCTCATGCGCGCCGCCCGCGGGTCAGGGTTAGCCGGCTTGGCTGGGGTCCGAGCGCGCACGGAAGTCCACGGCGTCACCGTGATCCGCCCCTTGCTCGACTGGCGCCGCGCCGAACTCCGCGCGATCGTCCGCCGTGCGGAAGTACCGTTCTTCGACGATCCCTCGAACCACGACGACCGCCACGATCGCACCCGCTTCCGCCGGTTGCTCGACCAGAACGAATGGCTCGGCACGCCCAACCTCGCGCGCGCCGCCGCCGCGCTCGCCGAGACCGACACCGACGTCCGCGCGATGGTCGACTGGATCTGGACCGAACGCGCGAAGGTCGGCGGCAGCGAAGTGAAGCTCGCGGTCGAGAAGCTGCCCCGCGAAATCCTCCGCCGCCTCGCCCGTCGCGCGATCGGCACGGTCCGCACCGACGCCGGCATCGTGGCGCCCGAATGGACCGAGGCCGCCAACATCGAAAGCCTCCTCGACTCGTTGATGGCCGGCAAACGGACCACTCAAGCCGGTATCATCGCCAGCGTTCGCGGCGACGTCTGGCGCTTCCGCGAGGCACCACCGCGCAGAACCGCTTAGCGCGCCCGTCCGTTCACACTGATCAACGCAAGTCGCGCGTTGTTCCATTGCCATTAACCTGCGCACGCTTATCTTGTGCGGTGAAAGGTATCGTGCACCCATGAGCGACAACGACAACCGCGGTCAGAAGCCCCAGGGCCCCGGAAACGGCGGCCCCGAGAACGGCGGCGGCAATCCTTGGATGAAGAGCCTGTTGATCTGGGTCGGCATCCTGCTCGCGCTGGCGCTGTTCGTGACCATGTTCGACGGCCGCACCGCGGCGTCGGGTGGCAATACGATCGCGTATTCGGCGTTCCTCGACAAGGTCGATGAGGGCACCGTCAAGGACGTCAACATCTCGCGCGATATCATCTCGGGGACATTGTCCTCGGGCGAGAAGTTCAAGTCGTATCCGATTCCGGACTCGACGCTCGTGCCAAAGCTGCGCGAGAAGGGCGTATCGATCAGCGCGAAGCCAGAAGAGGGCCCGTCGATGCTGGCGCTGCTCCTCTATCAGTCGCTGCCGTTCCTGCTGTTCCTCGGCATCGCATTTTTCGTCCTGAAGCAGATGCAGAAGAACTCTGGCTCGGGCGCGATGGGCTTTGGCAAAAGCCGCGCGAAGATGCTGACGCAGAAGGAAGGCAAGGTCACCTTCCAGGACGTCGCTGGCATCGACGAGGCTCGCGAAGAGCTTGAGGAGATCGTCGAGTTCCTGAAGGATCCGACCAAGTTCGCACGCCTCGGCGGCAAGATCCCCAAGGGCGCGCTGCTGGTCGGTTCGCCCGGTACCGGCAAGACGTTGCTCGCCCGCGCGATCGCGGGTGAAGCTGGCGTGCCGTTCTTCACAATCTCGGGTTCCGATTTCGTCGAGATGTTCGTCGGCGTCGGTGCGAGCCGTGTCCGCGACATGTTCGAGCAGGCCAAGAAGTCCGCGCCGTGCATCGTCTTCATCGACGAAATCGATGCTGTAGGTCGTCATCGCGGTGCCGGTCTCGGCAACGGTAACGACGAGCGCGAGCAGACGCTGAACCAGCTGCTCGTCGAAATGGACGGCTTCGAGGCGAACGAAGGCATCATCATCATCGCCGCGACCAACCGTCCCGACGTGCTCGACCCCGCGCTGCTACGTCCGGGCCGTTTCGATCGCCAGGTCACCGTGCCGCGGCCGGACATCGAGGGTCGCATCAAGATCCTCGAAGTCCACATGAAGAAGGTGCCGCTCGCGCCCGACGTCGACGCGCGAGTCATCGCTCGTGGTACGCCCGGCTTCTCGGGTGCCGATCTCGCCAACCTCGTCAACGAAGCGGCGCTGCACGCCGCGCGCAAGGGCAAGCGTCTGGTGGCGATGGCGGAGTTCGAGGAGGCCAAGGACAAGGTCATGATGGGCGCAGAACGTCGCAGCATGGTCATGACCGACGACGAGAAGCGGATGACCGCGTATCACGAGGCCGGTCATGCGGTCGTCGCGATGCACGAGGCTGCTTCGGATCCAATTCACAAGGCGACGATCATTCCGCGCGGTCGTGCGCTGGGTATGGTCATGCGTCTGCCGGAGCGCGACTCGTACAGCTACCACCGCGACAAGATGTACGCGAACCTCGCGGTATCGATGGGTGGCCGGGTCGCCGAGGAAGTCATCTTCGGCTACGACAAGGTCTCGAGCGGCGCCTCGGGCGACATCCAGTACGCCACAGGTCTGGCACGCGACATGGTCACGCGCTGGGGCATGTCGGACAAGGTCGGCCCGCTGGAATACGGCGAGCCCGAGGGCGAGTCGTTCCTGGGTTACTCGTCGAGCCGTCCGTCGCGCATGTCGAACCAGACTGCGCAGTTGATCGACGACGAGATCAAGCGGATCGTCGAAGGCGGTCTCGACCGCGCCAAGCAGGTGCTGAGCGATCATGTCGACCAGCTTCACACCGTGGCCGGCGCCCTGCTCGAATTCGAGACGCTGACCGGTGACGAGATCAAGAAGCTGATCGCCGGCGAGGATCTCGATCGTCCGGATCCGGGTGCGAAGGCGTCGACCGTCCCGCGTGCGGGTACGTCGATCCCCAAGACCCGGCGCCCCTCGGGTCCGTTCGGTACGCCAACACCGTTAGGGGCGTGATCCGGTTCACCGGGCAGTCACCTAAGTAGCTCTATGGGCGGTCTTTTCTCGGAAAGGCCGCCCATGTCGTATTCGCGTTCCAAGGCTGTCGTCGCAGCATTGCTCATGGTCGGCGCGGCAATGCCGGCAAGCGCGGCGATGACCGTCGGCACTTTCCTGGCCCGCGCCAACGCGTTGCGTGACCAGGGCCCGATGGCGCTCATGTCACCCGACCTTCCCGCACTGAAGGCCGAAGCCAAGGCCGCAACCAATCAGTTGAAGGCAGAACGCGCCGCCCGCGCCGCCGCCGGCAAGCCACCGATCGCCTGCGTTCCGGAAGGCGAGTCCGTCGGCATCATGGACATGCTCGACGGCCTCAACGAACTCCCCGCCAGCTACCAGAAGCGCCCGCTTAAGGACGGCTACGCCCGCGTCCTGGCGAACCTCTACCCCTGCCGCTGAGGTGGGTGGGGGAGGTTGAAGAGGTCTTCTTTCATCCGTTCGCCCTGAGCGAAGTCGAAGGGCATGCCCCGCACGCAGGCGCTTCAACTTCGCTCAGCACGAACGGGAGTTGGTAGAGCTCGCCTGATAACGTTCAGTCCGTCAACCCATGCAGTAACAACAGCACGATAAACGCGAGCAACACCGTAAACGCGAACGTCAGCAGCGCGACCGTCCGCCACGCCGCCGACCGCTTCCGCAGCGAATACGCCCCACGAAGCTGCGCAAACATATGGACTGGCGGCACGCACATCGCCGCCATCACTATCCAGCCCTCAGCGACGCCGATTACGCCCGCGATGATCAGCACGATCGTCAGCAGCATCATGAACGCTAGCGAATAGGTCACGAAGATAGCGTGGTCGTAAAGGTGATGTTGGCGTCGCCAGAGGAAAAGAAGCGCCATGAATGGCACGGATAACGGAATCAGGCCCCAGCTGTATTTATACGCGCTGGTCTGCAGCTTGTAGAACATCAGGCCCGGATTGCCGTTCGCCTTGGCGATCCCGTGGTCGAGCCGTTCCCAGCCGGTCTTGAAGTCGCCCAGGTCGACCAGCGTACCGTTGGCGCCGCCATTCTGCATATCCGCGGCGACCCCGAGCGCTCGGACAGTGGTACGCAGCGCGCTCGCCTGACGATCGAGCGTCGCAAGCTGTTCCCCCGAATATTTGGCGGGTGCACGCTTCGCAACCTGCTGCTGCGCCTCGACTTTGTTCAGCGCGAGACGAGCCCTGGCGGCCTCGTGTGCATAGTCGGACGTCTTGCCGGTTCGCTCGTCCCGGATGAAGTCCTTCGTCATTTCCCCGCCGACCGCGCCGATCGTCGCGAACATCAGGAAGACGGTGAACAGGAACAGCGCCAGCGGCGAAACGAACCGCGCCCGCTCGCCATTGACGTACCGCCGCGTGAGCGCACCCGGATGCAGCACCAGCAACGGCAAGGTCCGCCATATCTTGCCTTCGAAATGGAAAACCCCGTGCGCGATCTCATGCCCGATCCCGCCGAGCGAGCGATGGACATGCGCCGATTGACCACACGCGTGGCAGTGCTCGCCCAACAACCGCGTCCCGCAATTCAGGCACAGCGCATCGGCCGGCCCATGGCCCGTATGCGTGCCATGGGCTTCCCCCGCGCTCGGTTCGAACGCGCGCCCGACGATTGTACCCGTGGCGACATCCGCCGCTGCCCCGATATCCCCAGTCATGCGTCCCCCTGCAATATCGGCAGCGTAACGAGTTCGCGACGTTGGCGCGAGAGGCTTCGCATGGTACCGCGTGCGGCATGGCCGACGCAGAAAATCCGACCGAAATGATCGCCGAAATGGGCGCACGCGCGCGCTCTGCCGCGCTGGTTCTGGCAGCGATATCGTCGGCGCTTAAAGCCGCGGCGCTCGCATTGGCGGCAAAGTCGATCCGGGCGGCATCTGCTGAGATCGTTGCGGCGAACGCCGAGGACATGACGCGCGCGCGCGAGGCAGGTCTGTCGGGTGCGCTGCTCGATCGTTTGCGGCTTGACGAAGCGCGGGTCGCGGCGATGGCTGACGGCGTCGCGGCCGTGGCAGCGCTGGTGGATCCGGTTGGGCAGGTTATTGGCTCGAGCGCGCGCCCAAATGGCCTGAAGCTCTCGCGCGTCCGTGTGCCGATCGGCGTCATCGGCATCATTTACGAGAGCCGCCCCAACGTCACCGCCGACGCTGCCGCGCTCTGCGTGATGGCCGGTAACGCGGCGATCCTGCGCGGCGGGTCGGAAGCGGTGAAGAGCAATCGCGCGATCCACGCGGCACTGGTCGCGGGGCTGAAGGCGGGCGGGGTGCCCGTCGACGCGGTGCAACTCGTGCCGACCACCGATCGCGCGGCAGTCGGCGCGATGCTGAAGGCGGACGGGGTGATCGACCTGATCATCCCCCGCGGCGGCAAGAGTCTCGTCGCGCGTGTCCAGGCCGAAGCACGCGTCCCCGTCCTCGCGCATCTCGACGGCATCAACCATGTCTTCGTGCATGCGTCGGCGGACCCGGCGATGGCCGAGGCCGTCGTCGTCGACGCGAAGATGCGCCGCACCGGCGTCTGCGGTTCGATGGAGACGCTCCTGATCGACCGGGGTTATGCCAACGCACCCGCCTTGATTCGACGTCTTGCAGCAACGGGCTGCGAGGTCCGCGGCGACGCAAGCGCGCGCGCCCTCGTTCCCGAGATCGCAGCCGCCAATGCCGCCGACTGGGACACCGAATATCTCGACGCGATCGCTTCGGTCGCGATCGTCGACGGCATTGACGCGGCGGTTGCGCATATCGCTCGCCACGGCTCGCATCACACCGATGCGATCGTCGCGGAGGATGCGACCGTCGCCGAGCGCTTCCTCGCCGCGATCGACAGCGCAATCGTCCTCTGGAACGCCTCCACCCAGTTCGCCGACGGTGGCGAGTTCGGCCTCGGCGCTGAGATCGGCATCGCCACCGGCCGCCTCCACGCCCGCGGTCCGGTCGCGCTCGAGGGCCTCACCACCTACAAATGGATCGGCCGCGGCACCGGCCAGGTGCGCGGTTGATAAAGCCCGGTCAGAGGCATATCCTCGCCGCATGACGGAAGGTGCTTCGCTGACCCTGGAACTCGACACGGCTTCGCTGGCTTCGCTAAAGGCCGCGGCTGCTTGGCGCGACATGACGGTCGATGCGTATGTGAAGTCGGTCGTCGAGACCGCCACGCAAATGGATATCCAGCTCGCAGCCTTTGTGCAGGAAGGTATCGACGATATCGATGCCGGTCGTTCCTACACCCAGGAACAAGTCGAATCGTGGTTCGAGGCGCGTCACCGCGACATAGCGGCCGAGTGAGGCGTGCGATCTGGTCCGCGTCGGCGCTCGCGGATCTCGGTGAAGTCGATCGGTATCTTCGAGAGTATTCGGCGGATCATGCGCGCCGCGTCGGCGGCATGGCAGTCGCTGCGGTACGTCTGTTGGCTGACAACCCGTATCTGGGGCCAGTCGCTAACGGCGATCTCAGGAAATGGTCGATCCGTGGAACGGAGTATCTGATTCTTTACCGTCCGATGGCGACCGGCGTCGACGTGGTTCGCCTAATGCACGCCAAGCAAGACCGGCCTTTCCAGCTTTGACCGACGTCGGCATTCTCGGCGGGTCGTTCAATCCCGCACACCGTGGCCACCGCGGCATCACGTTGGCAGCACTCGACGCGCTCGCGCTCGACGAGGCGTGGTGGCTGGTGTCGCCCGGCAACCCGCTCAAGGACGCGGCGAACGACATGGCGCCGCTCGCCGCGCGTCTCGCCTCGGCGCGACGGATGGCTCGCCGCGCGCCGATCCGCGCGACCGATATCGAGGCGCGGCTCCACACCCGCTACACGCTCGACACAATCCGCAAGCTCAAGCGGCGCTACCCCAAGATCCGGTTCATCTGGTTGATGGGGGCGGACAATCTCGCCGACTTCCATCGGTGGAAGAACTGGCGGCAGATCGCCCGCGAGGTTCCGATTGCGGTAATCGCGCGTCCGGGATATGACGGGCGCGCACTCGCGGCCCCCGCGATGGGTTGGCTGCGGCGCTTCCAACGGCGCACAGACCATGCGAAGAGCTGGACGACGTGGAGATTGCCGGCCCTCGTGCTGTTGCGCTTCCGACCCGACCCGACCTCCGCAACCGGCCTGCGCGCCGAAAATCCCGACTGGGCCCAGCACGTTGCTGGCTCGGTAGTCTTACCCAGGAGCTGACTTGGCCACTTCCCCTACTGCCCCTCGCGCGACCGACCCCGAAGAGGTTGAGGCGCTGCATCGCCTGATCCTCGCGTCGCTCGACGACGACCAGGCGGTCGAGACCATCTCGATCCCGCTCGCGGGCAAGACCGGCATCGCCGATTACATGGTGATCGCCAGCGGTCGTTCGACCCGCCAGGTCGCCTCGATGGCGCAGAAGCTGGCCGAGCGGATCAAGGCCGAGTTTAAGCGCCCGGTTAAGATCGAAGGCCTGCCGACCGCGGACTGGGTGCTGATCGACGCGACCGACGTAATCGTCCACCTGTTCCGCCCCGAAGTCCGCAGCTTCTACAATCTGGAGCGGATGTGGGCATTCGGCGACGCACCGGCGCCGCCACCCGTGCCGACCTTCACCGACGAAGACTAAACTGACTTCGAGGCGGCCCCAGGTCGGATCATGCTGCTCCACATCGTCGCCCGCGGTCGGATCGGGCGCTCGCCCGAGGCCGACCTCGTCGACCGCTATCTGAAGAGGATCGTCTGGCCGACCAAGGTCAGCGAGCTCCCCGACACCGGCGGCAAGATTCCGCTCGTCGGCGAGCAGACTAGGCGCATCCTGCTCGACGAGAAGGGCGAGACGCTGTCCTCGACGCAGTTCGCGCAAAAGCTCGAGCGTTGGCGCGACGACGGCGTGCGCGAGGCGCGGTTCATGATCGGGGCGGCTGACGGCTTCGACGACGCGGCGCGCGAGGAGGCGGACCTGCTGTTCTCGTTCGGCCGCGCGACCTGGCCCCATCTGCTGGCGCGCGCGATGCTCGCCGAACAACTCTTCCGCGCCACCAGCATCCTTGCCAACCACCCCTATCACCGCGAAGGGTGATGCATGAGGATGGGGGGCGTTCTCGCGATCGCGGCGCTGTTCGCGGCGGCGGGCGTAACTGCACAGACTGACGCGCCCGAGTTGGCGAGCGAACAGCAACGCCTGGTCGCTGCCAAACGCGATGCGGTAATCGCCACTGCCCATGCCGCCAAACTCGTCGCCGCGGCCACGCGGGAACGCAACGCGGCCGACAAGGCGCGCCGTGAGGAACTGGCGCTCGCTGCACGCGTGACCGCCGCCGAAGCGAACCTCGCAACCGCCAGCGCCCGCGTGGCGCTAGTCGACCGCCTCCTGTCCGATCAGCGCGCCAAGCTCGGCCGCGCGCAAGCCCCCGTCGCCCGCCTACTCGCGGCGCTGGAATCGCTGGCCCGCCGCCCGACGATCGTCGCGGTCGCGCAGCCGGGATCGGTCGACGACCTCGTCCATGTCCGCGCAGTGCTCGGCAGCGCGCTTCCCGTGGTGCGCCAGCGTACCGAGGCCGTTCGCACCGAACTCGCCGAGACGCGGCGGTTGCAGGCCAGCGCGACGCTCGCCGCCAAGGCGCTCGCCGACGGCCGTGCGCGTCTGGAGAACGATCGCATCGCGCTGGCCACCTTGGAGGCGCGTCATCGCCAGCGCAGCCAGTCGCTCGGCCGCGGCGCGCTAAGCGAGTCCGATCGCGCGCTGGCGCTCGGCGAACGCGCGCGCGATCTGGTCGACGGGATGGCCGCCACCACCAACGCCAAGGCGACCGCAGCCAGCCTGATCGCGCTCCCCGGTCCGCTCCCCCGCCCGATCGCGCCCGGTACGACGCCCCCGGCGCCACCGAGCGGGGTGTACCGCACGCCGGTAGCGGGCAGGCTCGTCACCGGTTTCGACGAAGTCTCGGACGCCGGAGTCCGATCGCGCGGCCTGACCTTCGCCACCGCTCCCAGTGCGTGCGTCGTCGCGCCTGCTGCAGGGACGATCCGCTACGCCCGCCGCTTTCGCGACTACGGGGTTATCGTCATCGTCGACCACGCCGATGGTTGGACCAGCCTCGTCACCGGCCTCGCGGCAACCTCCGCAAAGCCCGGCGACCGTGTCACGATGGGCGCCCCGCTCGGCACCGCCCCCCGCCAAGACCCGCGCATCACCGTCGAACTCCGCCGCCGGGGTCGCCCGGTCGATGTCGCTTCGTTGATAGGACCCAGCTGATCAGCCAAATCCGATGGGCGCAGCTTTCGATCCCCCCCCGCAAGGGGGAGGTGTCGCCGAAGGTGACGGAAGGGGAGGACACGGAGCAGCGGTAATCTCTTACCGCCCCCTCCGTCTGGCAAGTGCCAGCCACCTCCCCCTGGCGGGGGAGGATCGAAAGCCCCCCCAGTCAGCCCTCATTAACCCCCACGCGCCTTCACTCCGCGCGCGCGTTGCCGCCAGCGTTCCGCTACGCTACGCCGTCACGACCGTACGACACGTCTTTTCTCAGGTTGCAGGACCATCGATGCCTCGTCCTATACTGCGTACCCCGTTCCTTGCCGCGACTGCGATCGTCGGCGCGCTGACGCTGATCCCATTGGCCACCTCCGCGATGGCGGCAGTCGACACCGACACGTACCGCGAGTTCGACCAGTTCCTCGACGTCTTCAACCGCGTGAAGGCGGAATATGTCGACAAGGTCGATGACAAGACGCTGATCAAGGGCGCGATCCAGGGCATGCTCGCCAGCCTCGATCCGCACTCCAGCTATGTCGATGCGCTCGACTACGAAAACCTCCGGATTATGACCGAGGGCAATTACGGCGGTCTCGGGCTGACGGTGCAGATGGAGGACGGTGCGATCAAGGTCGTCGCCCCGCAGGAGGATTCCCCCGCTGCCCGCGCCGGCGTCAAATCCGGCGACTACATCACGCATATCGACGGCAAGCTGATCTACGGCGATTCGCTCGACGAGGCGGTCGGCAAGATGCGCGGCAAGCCCGGTAGCAAGATCACGCTGGGCCTCGTCCGCCCAGGCCGCGACAAGCCGCTCGACGTGACGATGATGCGCGAGATCATCGTCCAGAAGCCGGTGAAGTGGGAAGTCCGCGGCGACGTCGGCTATATCAACATCAACACGTTCAGCGAAAACACCGGCGCCGACACCCGCGCGGCGATCATGGCGATCGACAAGTCGCTTGGCCACCGCCCGCTCGGCTATGTCGTCGACCTCCGCGAGAATGGCGGCGGGCTCCTGACCCAGGCGATCGAGGTGAGCGACGCGTTCCTCGATCATGGCGAGATCGTCTCGCAGCGCGGCCGCGAGAAGACCGATATCGAGCGCTATTACGCCAAGCCCGGCGACGACGCGCACGGCCTGCCGGTCGTCGTCCTCACCGATCCCGGCACCGCGTCCGCGTCCGAGATCGTCGCCGGCGCGCTCCAGGATCACCACCGCGCGCTGATCATGGGCGAGCGCAGCTTCGGCAAGGGCTCGGTCCAGACCGTGCTCCAGCTCGGCCCCGAGACCGCACTGCGGCTGACCACCGCGCGCTACTTCACGCCGTCCGGCCGATCGGTGCAGGAGGGCGGGATCGAGCCCGACATCAAGGTGCCGCAGCTCACCGACCCCGACTACAAGTCGCGCCCGGTGTTCCGCGAGGCCGATCTCCGGAAACACCTGATCAACGAGGTGAAGGCCGACAACGCGGTGCTCGAGGAGGATACCAAGACCGATCCGCGCTTCTCGCAGACGCCCGACCAGTTGAAGAAGCAGGGCATCGACGATTTCCAGCTCTATTACGCGCTGAAGACCGTCGCGCGCCTCGGTGGCCCGGTGCAGGTCGCCGCCGCGACGAAGCCGCGGCCGATCAAGCCCGATGCCGACGCCGCCAAGGCAGCCACCAAGTGAGCGTGCGTCGCGGGTTGGGCATGACCAAGAACGAAGAGATCGCGCGTGCCATCGCGCTCCTGCTGCCGGCGTTCCTGCTGCTCGGTGCGCTCGGCTCGCAATATCTCGGCGGGCTGTATCCGTGCGAGATGTGCCACTGGCAGCGCTGGCCGCATTATTCCGCGGTGCTGATCGCGGGCGCGACGTTCTTCGTCCCCGGCCGTTCGCTGCGGGCGTCGCTGGTGATCATCGCCGGGCTGTTGATCGGCCTCAGCGGTCTGATCGGCGTCGCGCATGCCGGCGTCGAATATTACTGGTGGAACGGCTTCACCGCCTGCACCACGACCGTCTCGATGGCCGGCACGACCGCCGCCGAGCGACTCGCCGCGATCATGAATGCGCCGATGGTGCGCTGCGATTCGCCACAGTGGAAACTGCTCGGAATCTCGCTCGCCGGCTTCAACGCCATCTTTTCCCTCGTCGGTGCGTTCACCATATTCGCACTCATGAGGAAGACGAGATGAGCGGCTGGAAGCCAGGAGACGCCAAGCGGGCGACGGACTCAATGATCCGGGTCGACCAGGCCGGAGAGTACGGCGCGATCCGCATTTATGCGGGTCAGTTGGCTGTGCTTGGCGACCGCCACCCGGCGTCGCGCTCGATCCATCACATGGCGCAGCAAGAGGAACGCCACCGCGCTTTCTTCGACAAGATGATCGTCGATCGCCGCGTGCGGCCGACCGTTCTGCAGCCGATTTGGAAAGTCGCTGGCTTCGCGCTTGGCGCGGTGACCGCGGCGATCAGCCCACGAGCGGCGATGGCGTGCACGGCGGCGGTCGAGACTGAAATTGACAAGCATTACGAAGAGCAACTCGTTCAGCTTGGCGCCAGCGACCCCGAGCTATCGGCAGCCATTCTCGATTTTCAGGCCGAGGAACTCGAGCACAAGGCCACCGCGATCGCCGCAGGGGCGGAGGAGACGCCGGGTTATCCGGTATTGAGTGCCGCGATCCGGCTCGGCTGCAAGGTTGCGATCGCGACTGCCAAGCGGATCTGAGATGCGGCCGATACAATGAGATACGGCCAGTGACTGAAGTACGGATTGTGGGAGTGATGCGTATGAAAATGCTTTTTGCGACGGCGTTGCTCGTCGCCGGACCCGTTGCGGCGCAGACGGCGCAATCTGCTCGCCCTGTAGCGCCGCCAACGCTGGCGCAGATACCCGCCAAGGGACCGACGCTGGCACCGGCTCTGCCCGGTGCTACCGGCAAGGCCAAACCGATTTCCGCCCCCGGCGAAGTCTCGCGCAGTGCGCCTGTCAACGGCGTCCTGACGCTATTCGGCAACGAGCGCTGCCCGACCAACCAGAACGGTGAAGAGATCGTCGTCTGCGTCCGTCGCAGCGCGCAGGAGCAATACCGCGTCCCCAAGGAACTCCGCGAGTTCGTCGTCACGCCCGAAAATGCAAGCTGGGCAACCAAGGCACAGGGCACGATGGACGCCGGGTCGGGCGTCAGCACGATCGGAAGCTGCTCGGCGGTCGGCGCAGGCGGCGCCACCGGCTGCTTCGGTCAGCGGGTGCGAGAATCGCGGCTTGAGAACAAGACGCGCGCGGCAGAAGTCCCCGTCCTCCCGTAAACCCGTCGTAAACGACAACGCCATTACTTCCCCCCTCCCTGAAAGGGAGAGGCAGGGGTGGGTCGGCTTTTCGCACCGCTTACCGTCCCCCTGGCGCACAAAAGGGGGCAAACGGATGGGCTAACATCCGGAAATCGAAAACCGTCCCCGCCCGATCCGCGCCGATGGTTACGAAAAAGACTTCTCGCCTACTCTGCAATTTTTCTTGCCGCCGTCATGACCGCGCTGATGCTCGGGACGTGGCTGTTCGCCTGACACCCGCGCGCGCTGTTTTAGACGTAACTGTCCTACAGGCGGATGGAGTGGCATGATGCGCGAATGACGTCGGCAGCCATCCGGAGTGCATTCGCTAAAACCGCCCCCTACGGTGCGTCGGGCGCAACCGAAAATACTGCACCAGCGTCTGCACTTTCTGCACTTCGGGCGAGCGCGATCATTGCACGTTGCCGGACTCGCGCTGTTTTTCAGCGAGTTAGGCCGATTCGGAGCGATTTCGCGATGCTTGATCGTAAGAACCTATCGCAAGGAGCAATCACATGACCGAGCCGCTGGGCATCGCCTTCCTGCTGTTCCCGAACGTGACGCAGCTTGACCTGACCGGCCCTGCGCAGGTTCTGTCGCGGCTCGGCAACGCTCGGCTCGATCTTGTCTGGAAGACGCTGGAGCCGGTCCCGACCGACGCCGGTTTCTCGATCCTGCCGACCGCGACCTTTGCGGACGTGCCGTATGCCGACATTCTCTGCGTGCCCGGCGGTTTCGGCATAAACGGCGTGATCGCCGACGACGAGGCGATGGCGTGGGTCCAGACGGTCGGCGCCGAAGCGACGTGGGTTACGAGCGTGTGCACCGGCTCGCTGATTCTCGGCGCGGCGGGGTTGCTCCATGGTTACCGCGCCAGTTGCCACTGGGCGCAACGCGACATGCTGACTCTGTTCAACGCCATCCCGGTCGACGCGCGGACCGTGGTCGATCGCAACCGCGTGACCGGCGGCGGTGTCACCGCAGGGATCGACTTCGCACTGACGCTGACCGCGATGATCCGTGGCGAGGCACATGCTCGAGCGGTGCAACTCGGTCTGGAATATGACCCCGCGCCGCCATTCGACAGCGGTTCACCCGCCAAGGCCGGTCCCAAGATCGTCGCGGCGTATCAGCGCCGCATGCAGTCGATCGTTCCCACCCGCGACGACGATCTGCGCGCGTTAGCAAAGCTCCGTGGTTACGAGTGACGCTTCAGACCGCGTACCCGGTGCCAGACATAGAAGCCGACCAGCGCGATCAGGGCGACGCCGATCAGCAGGTCGGCGCTGTGGAACGCGGCCTTGACGCGCGGATCGCTGTCCCACTTGTCGCCGAGCTTCATGCCGACCCACGCCAGCCCGAAGCACCACGGCCAAGACCCGATGAACGTGTAGACGTGGAACGGCACCAGCTTCATCCGCGCGACTCCGGCGGGGAAGGCGATGAACGAGCGGATCACCGGGAGCAGGCGGCCGATCAGCACCGCCATCGAGCCCCAGCGTGCGAAGAACCGGTCGGCTGCGTCAAGCTCGCCCGGTCCGATCAGGACGAAGCGACCCCAGCGCTCGGCCATCGGTCGGCCGCCGCGCTTGCCGACTTCGTAGGCTACTATCGAGCCAAGGTTGCACCCGATCGCGCCCGCGGTCGCGGCGAGATATAGGTCGAAGCGCCCGGTCGAGACTAGATAGCCGGCGAAGGGCATGATGATCTCGGACGGCAGCGGGATGCATGCGCTCTCGATCGCCATGAGCAAGGCGATGCCGACATAGCCACCCGACGAGATGACGCCGATCGTGAAGGTGGCCAGCACGGCCAGAATCTTTTCGAACATGGCTCGGTCGATTGCGCGAACCGGGCGACGAAGGGAAGAGCCAATCGGAACCGGCACGCGGTTCGTTCGCTGGTGCGGCATGACAGATCTCACACTCAACGACGGCCGCACGATGCCCCAGCTCGGCATGGGCACATGGCAGATCCCCGACAGTCAAGCCGCGGCGATCGTCCGCGCCGGGCTCGATATCGGCTTCCGCTTGGTCGACACCGCCGCAATCTACGACAACGAACGCGGTGTCGGCGATGGCTACAAGGGCTCGGATGCGTTCCTGACCACCAAGCTGTGGAATGATCGGCAGGGTGACGCCGAGGCAGCAATGGACGAGAGCCTTGCGCTGCTCGGTGTCGAGTCGGTCGACCTGTACCTGATGCACTGGCCGGTGCCGAAGCAGGACAAGTATATCGAAGCCTGGCAGGCGATGATCGCGCTGCGCGATGCCGGGAAGGCCAAGTCGATCGGCGTGTCGAACTTCCTGCCCGAGCATATCGATGCGATCGTCGCCGCAACCGGCGTGACCCCGGCGGTCAACCAGATCGAACTCCACCCGAATTTCCAGCAGCGCGAGCAGCGTGCGTATCATGAAGCGCATGGCGTCATAACGCAGAGCTGGAGCCCGTTGGGGCAGGGCAAGACGCTGTTGCAGGACAGCGCGATCGTTCGGATCGCCGACAAGCATGGTTGGAGTACAGCGCAGGTTATCCTGGCGTGGCATCTGGCGAATGGTTTTTCGGTCATCCCGAAGGCGTCGGATGCGGAGCATCTCGCTGACAATTTCGCGGCGTTGGATCTGACGCTGGACGACGAGGACATGGCTGCGATCGAAGCGCTCGACGACCCTGCTGGCCGGTTGGGACCAGAACCAAACTCGATGTGATCGGTGAATATGGCTATCCAGCCTCGCCCGTCCTCCTGACGAAAGTCAGGACCTAGGGTTACGAGGGAGAGCGGTTACGGCTCTGGGTCCTGACTTTCGTCAGGAGGACGGGCGGGGCAAGTTCAACTGGCAACGATGTCGCAGAAAATCAGCTGATCCGCCCGCCTACGACCCGCAAATCCTCGACAAACCGCGCATATTCCTCCGCCGCCTGCGCCGGGTCCGGTAGCCGCAGCAGATAGCTCGGATGCACCGTGATCCAAGCCTCGCCGCCATCCGGCAACTGCAACGCCCGCCCACGCTCGCGCCCGATCGTCATTACCTTGCCGAACAGCGACCGCGCCGCCGTCGCGCCCAGCGCCACCGTCACCTTTGGCTTGATCAGCATCTGCTCCTGCTCGATCCACCAGCGGCATGCGTCGATCTCGCCAGCGCCGGGCTTGGCGTGGATGCGTCGTTTGCCGCGCTGTTCGAATTTGAAGTGTTTCACCGCGTTGGTGACGTAGGCGCGGGAGCGGTCGACGCCGGCTTCGGTCATCGCCTTGTCGAACATCTGGCCGGCGGGGCCGACGAACGGGCGGCCGGCGATATCCTCTTGGTCGCCCGGCTGCTCGCCGACGAACATTAGTGGCGCGTCGACCGGGCCTTCGCCGAACACGGTTTGCGTCGCGGGCTTGTACAGAGGGCAGCGGGTGCAGCCGGCAGCTTCGTCACGCAGCGCTTCCCATGCGATCAGGCTGTTGCCGCCGACCGTGTCGCGCGCCTTCGCGATCATCCCGCTCTCCCGTGCCTGTGCCGCCGCCAGCAGGCCGGGCACCAGCGCGGTTTCAGGCATGTTCTTCCAGTATTTCTTCGGCATCTCCTTCAGCATCGCGCCGATCTTCACGCGCGCTGGGTTGAAGATGCTGGCGTAATAAGTCTTCCAGACTTCCTCGGTTGGGTCGCCATCGGGGGCGTCGGCCTTGCTCGCGCCGGGGCCTTCGCTGAGCGCCTTGCCGTCCCAGTGGATCGAGACCCCGGGCGTCAGGATCGACCAGCGCATGCTGGCGAAGCGGTTGACGAAGAACGCAGCGTTCGCGCGGACGATGTGATGATCGGGCTCGAACCACGCGACGAAGCGGATTCCGCCGTCTTCCTCGACTTCGCGGAAGCGGAGGAAGGCGCGCATCTTGTGGATGTCGCGACGGACGTCCTTGGCGATTCGGTCGAGGCGGCGGACGAGCGGATCGGCGCGATCCTCGATCAGTTTGGGTTCGCGGCGGAGGCGGAAAAGCAGCGTGTAGAGCAGGGCGAACCGTTCTGGGTCGCTGCCGAGGATGGCGCTGCGGGCCAGGTCGATGAAGGCGCGGGGGACTGAGAACGCGCCGGGGGGCGGGGCAGGGGCGGGTTCGGCGACGGTTGCGAACAGGTCGACTGGCTCGTCGCCGACTTGCCAGACGACGTCGTCGGGAGGGACGTCTTCGGCGATCAGGCCGCGCGCAGCGTCGCGCCAGCCGTCGAAGTCGTCCGGTTCGGACAGGGTTACGACGCGCATAATCCTCCCCGGCACGGGGAGGGGGACCGCGACGCGTAGCGGCGTGGTGGAGGGGGTTCACCACCAATGATACGCTCGTAGAAGCCCCCCTCCACCAGCTGTGCTGGTCCCCCTCCCCGTGCCGGGGAGGAATGTGCGGGGCTCACGCGAACATTTCCATTTGCTTGGGTTTTGGGGCGACGATCGGGCGGAGTTCGGCTTTGTCCGCTAGTGCTACGGGGCGCCAGTCCTCGGCGATGATGAAGGGGCGAAGCTTGGCGACTGACACGGTCAAGCGGGCGATGTCCGCCAAATGCAGGCGGCGCCAGCGGCGGCTGGTGAGGATGCCGTTGACTGCCTTTACGCCAAGTCCGGGGACGCGGAGGAGCATTTCGCGGGGGGCGCGGTTGACGTCTACTGGGAAAGATCCGCGAAATTTGAGTGCCCAGGCGAGCTTGGGGTCGATGTCGAGCGGCAGCATCCCGGTCGCGTCGTCGGCGGCGGCGACCACCTCGTGCGGCTGGAACTCGTAGAAGCGCATCAGCCAGTCGGACTGGTACAGCCGGTGCTCGCGCATCAAGGGCGGGCGTTGCAACGGAAGGACGGCGCTCGCATCGGGGATCGGGCTGAACGCGGAATAATAGACGCGGCGCAGGCCGAAGCGGTCGTACAAGGTCGACGCCTTCCGGACGATATCGCCGTCCGTCGCCGCGTCTGCGCCGACGATCATCTGCGTCGACTGGCCGGCGGGGGCGTAGCGGGGCGCGGACTTGTACTTGGCCTTGGCGTCCTTGCCGTCGATGATTGAGGCCTTCACCTCGGCCATCGCGGTCTCGATGCGGACGCCGTCCTTCTCGGGGGCGAGGCGCTTCAGGCCGTTTGCGGTCGGGAGTTCGACATTGATCGAGACACGGTCAGCGTACAGCCCGGCCTGGTGGACGAGTTCGGGATCGGCGTCGGGGATTGTCTTGAGGTGGATATAGCCACGGAAATGATGGTCTTCCCGAAGCGACCGCGCGACCTCGACCATCTGCTCCATCGTGTAGTTCGACGAGGCGATGATGCCCGACGAGAGGAACAGCCCCTCGATATAATTGCGCTTGTAGAAGGCGATGGTGAGGTCGACGACTTCCTTCGCCGTGAACCGTGCGCGGCGGACGTTCGAGCTCTTGCGGTTGATGCAGTAATGGCAGTCGAAGATGCAGCTGTTGGTCAGCAGGATCTTCAGCAGCGAGATGCAGCGGCCGTCGGGCGCATAGGCGTGGCAGATGCCCATGCCTTCGGTCGAGCCGAGCCCTTTGCCGTCCTTCGAATTGCGCTTGGTCGTGCCCGACGACGCGCACGACGCGTCGTATTTGGCCGCGTCGGCGAGGATCTCGAGCTTTTCACGGGTGTCGAGTTGGGCCATTCGTTCGTCTTACGTTCCGCGAAAAGGGGTGTCGAGTGATGGAGATCAACTTGTTGCTATGTCGTTGTACTGGCCACCTTTCGGGTCGGCCCCGATGCTGGAAGTGCACAAAGTGCAGACGCTGGGAGCATTTTTCCGATGTCTGCACTTAGGCCCAGACGTGGACGATTGCGGATTCACGACGGTGGCAGGACCGGGTTGTGTAGGACACCCGAAAATCAGCCGAACAGATAGCGGATCAGGTCGACCATGCCGCCGAGGCTTACGGGCAGGAGCAGCAACAGGACGAGATAGACGAAGATCAGGCGGGTCAGCGCCTTCTCGTGCCGATACACGGGCTTGCGGGGAGGCAGGTCCTCCTTGCGCGGCCAGATGCTGGATTCGTCGAGGAACATCGAGGATCAACGTCGCGAACGGGGATTGTCTCCCTACGCGGTTGCAATGAGTCCGGTCGCGGCCTGCAGATCGACCGAGACGAGGCGGCTGACACCGCGTTCGATCATCGTCACGCCGAACAGGCGGTGCATGCGGCTCATCGTGACGGCGTTGTGCGTGACGACGAGGTAGCGCGTTTCGGTGTCGCGCGACATGCGGTCAAGCAGGTCGCAGAAGCGCTCGATATTGGCGTCGTCGAGCGGCGCGTCGACCTCGTCGAGGACGCAGATCGGCGCGGGGTTAGTGAGGAACAGGCCGAAGATCAGCGCGACCGCGGTGAGTGCCTGTTCGCCGCCCGACAGCAGCGTTAGCGACTGGAGGCGTTTGCCGGGTGGTTGCGCCATGATCTCGAGGCCGGCTTCGAGCGGGTCGTCGGAATCGATCAGTTCCAGATGCGCGGCGCCGCCGTCGAACAGCGTGGTGAAGAGGCGCTGGAAATGACCGTTCACCGCTTCGAACGCGGCGAGCAGGCGCTGGCGGCCTTCGCGGTTGAGCGTGCCGATCGAGCCGCGCAGGCGGTTGACGGCTTGGCCGAGTTCGTCGCGCTCGACCGCGTTGCCCCGCGCGGACTCTTCGAGTTCGGCGAGTTCGGTTTCGGCGACGAGGTTGACCGGGCCGATGCGTTCGCGATCTGTGTTGAGGCGGTCGTGCGTGGCAGACTCCTCGGCTGGCGCGCGGACGTCGGCGACCGCGAAGCCGAGGCGTTCGGGGAGGACGGGGGCGGGGCACTGGAAGCGCTCGCCTGAGAGGCGGCCGAGATCGAGGCGACGCGCTTCGTGATTTTCGACGCGGGCGATCGCGCCGGCGCGGGCTTCGCGGGCGACGGCGAGCGCTTCGGTGGCGGCGCGGTGGGCGTCGTCGGCGGTGCGGGCGGCGGTTTCCGCGGCGCGTTCGGTGGCGAGGAGCGCGTCGGCGGTTGTGCGCGCGTCATGGTGTTCGGCGTCGAGCGTCTCGATTTCAGCGTCGAGGGCGGCGGGGCGTGCGGCGATGGCGGCGAGGTCGGCGCCCAGCGTCGTTTCGCGCGCGTCCATGGCGGCGATGCGTTTGGCGGCTTCACCGGCGCGCGCGCGCCAGCTTCGGGTGTCTGCTTGGGCGGCGGACAGGCGTTCGCGGTGGGTGGCGATGCTGCGGTCGAGCGTGGTGCGGTCGGCGCGGGCCTGCGCGACGGCGGCGCGGGCATTTTCGGCGTCGTATTGAAGCGCGGCGACCTTGCGCGCGTTGGCGGTGCCGTCAGGGACGGCGGCCATCGCGGCTTCGGCGCGGGTGCGGTCGGCATGCGCGTCGGCGACGTCGTCGGCGATGCGGTGCGCGCGGATGTCGAGGTCTGTGCGCTGGGTGGCGAGGCGTTCGAGCGCGGCGGCGGCGCGGTCTTCCTGGCGGAGGGCGTCGCGCGCGGCGGTTTCGGCGCGTTGCAGGGCGGCGCGGGCGGTTTGCGACTGGCCTCTAGCCTGGGCGATCCGCTCGTCGATCGCGGCGCGGGTTCGTTCGGCGTCGTCCAGCGCCTTGGCTGCGGCGGGGCGGGCAGCCTGGAGCGCGGCGAGGCGGTTGCGGCGGACGAGGCGCTCGGCGGCGGCCGCGCCGGTGCCGGTTGCGGTGAAGCCGTCCCAGCGGCGGAGTCGGCCGTCTCGGGTGACGATGCGCTGGCCGACGGCGAGGTGTTGCTGGCCGTCGGTGTCGGCGACGAAGACCTGCGCCAGCCTGCGGGCGAGGGCGGGGGGCGCGTCGACATGCTTTGCCAGCGGTTCGGCGTCGGCGGGCGCGGCGGGATCGTCTTCGCGGGGCGCGGCGCCTGCCCATGCGTCTAGGCCGGTCTCGAGATCGTCGCCGAGTGCGGCGGCGAGTGCGCGTTCGTAACCGGTGCTGGCCGAGACATGGTCGAGCAGCCGGTCGCGACCGCTGCGCTGTGTTGCCTTGGTGAGCGCCGTCACTTCGCTGTCGATCGCGGCGAGGTCTGCGCGGGCGGTCGCGCGAGTGGTTTCGGCGGCGTCTCGCGCGCTGATCGCGGCGGCTTCGTCGGTGTCTGCCTGGGTGATGGCCTGGCGGGCGGACTCTGCGGCGGCGGTCGCGGTGCGTCGGGCTTCGGCGGCGGTCTCGCGCTCTGCGGCCAGCGGCGCGGGGTCGCCGAGGGCGCGGAGAGCGGCGGCGATCTGCGCGGCGTCGCGATCGGCGCGGTCGGCGCGGGTGCGGGCGGCGGCGAGGGCTGCGCTGGCGACGCGGACTTCGGCGGCGTCGCGGGCTTGCGTGGCGAGGGCCTGGGCGAGCGCGACTTCGGCGTCGCGGGCGCGACGTTCGGTTTCGGCGAGTGCGGCGTCGAGGTCGGGGATCGCGGCGGTGGCGTCGGCGATCGCGGTGTCCAGCGTCTTGGCCTCTTCGGCGAGGCGGGCGAGCGCGGCGGCGGCGTCGCTGGCGAGCGATCCTTCGCGGGCGCGGTCGTCGGCGATTCGGGCGCGGGCGTCGGCGAGGTCGGCGATCCTGCGCTCGACGCTGGCCTTTTCGGTCTTGAGCGCGGCGAGGCGGTGGGCGAGATCGCCGACTAGGTCGCGCGCGGCGAGCGCTGCGGTGCGGGCGGTGGCGACGGCTTCGATCGCGCGGTGCTGGTTTGCGGCGGCTGCGCGTTCGGCTTCGGTCGTGGCGTGGACGCGGGTTTCGGCAGCGGCGGCTTCGGCCTTGGCGGCATCGGCTGCGGTGGCGGCTTCGCGCCATCGGGCGAAGAGCGTGCGCGCTTCGGCGACTCGGATCTGCGCGGAGATGAGGCGATAGCGTTCGGCGGCGCGGGCCTGGCGTTTCAGCGTGGCGGCGCGCGCGTCCTGGTCGGAGATGATCTCGTCGAGCTTGGCGAGATTGGCTTCGGTGGCGCGGAGTTTGCCTTCAGCGTCTTTCCGCCGGACGTGGAGGCCGGCAATGCCGGCGGCTTCCTCCAGCATGGCGCGGCGGTCGGCGGGTTTGGCGGCGATGACGGCGCCGATCTTGCCCTGACTGACGAGCGCGGGCGAGTGCGCGCCGGTGGCGGCGTCGGCAAAGAGCAGGCCGACGTCCTTTGCGCGAACGTCGCGGCCGTCGATCCGGTAGGCGGAGCCGGCGCCGCGCTCGATCCGGCGGACGATCTCGCGTTCGTCACCACTTATTTCGGCGAGGATCGAGACTTCGGCGAAGTCGCGTGGCGGGCGGGTGGCGGTGCCGGCGAAGATGACGTCTTCCATGCCGGCGCCGCGCAGCGATTTCGCGCTGGCCTCGCCCATCGTCCAGCGGAGGGCTTCGAGGAGGTTGGACTTGCCGCAGCCGTTGGGGCCGACGACGCCGGTCAGGCCGGGTTCTATGCGGAGATCGGCGGGGTCGACGAAGCTCTTGAAGCCGGTGATGCGGAGGCGCTTGATCTGCATTCTTGGCGCCCCCCGACGACTAAAGTTGGATCTTACCCCGGACCGTTGCGCTGTTGGTTCCCCGCGAAGGCGGGGACCCAGACTGGGCTCCCGCCTTCGCGGGAGAACAAGGAAGGCGGTGCTGCCATTCGACTGAGTGCGCCAACATTGCACCTCCCTGGCGAAGGCCGGGGCCCAATTGGGAGACGGCGCTAACGAAGGTTGCGCTTCGTTAATTCCACCTTTCCAATTGGGCCCCGGCCTTCGCCGGGGTAGTTACTTGTGGAGCGATTAGCTTACGCCCCAGCGGCCTTCAGAGCCTTCTCCATCTGATCCCAGCTCACGACCTGATCGAGCTTCTTGTCGTTGATCAGGAACGTCGGCGTGCCCGTGACGGTGCCCGCCTGCATCGCGTTCTCGGTCGGCTTGGCCATTACTTCGAGCTGCTTCTGATCCGCGAGGCACGCGCGCGCCTTGGCTTCCGGGATCCCGCGCTGCTTGACGAAATCGATCGCGCCCATCTGTTCGGCGAGCTTGGTCGCGACGACCGTCGGCGGCTGGTTGGCGAGCGCCTTCTGCTGGTCGGGGGTCATCGCCTGGAGCTTGTCGAGGAAGGCGATCTGGTTGCCGTACATCTGCTCGAGGATCGGGAAGAACGGCGCGACGCCGCCGCACTGGCCAAGCAGCGTCAGCGCCACGTCGGGTGCGCCGTGGACGAGGAAGTCGCGGAATTCGAAGCTGACCTTCCCGGTCGAGACGTACTTCTCGGTCAGCGGCTTGTACGCCTCGCGGCCGAATGCGCCGCAGGTCGGGCACGAACGCGCGCCGTATTCGACGAGCTTGATCGGCGCGTTCGGGTTGCCCATCAGGTACCCCTCGGGGGTCTTCACGACCGTCTCGGTCCAGTTCTGGCCGGCGGGGGCTGCGGCGGCTGCTACCGGCGCGGCAGCGGGCTGGTCGACGTTACCGGTCGAATCGTTCTTCGAGCAGGCGGCGAGCGCGAGCGGCAGGACGGCGAGCGTGGTCAGGAACTTCATCGGGTTACTCCAGTGGATCACGTGAATTAACGGGCGCCGGCCTTGCGGAGCGCGGGTTCGAGCTGTTCCCAGCCGACGTGCGGGACGAGCCTGCCGTTGAGGTAGAAGGTCGGCGTCGAGTCGATCTCCTTCGGCGCGTCGGCGGTCAGTTTGACGATGCGGTCGATCTCGGGCTGGTTGGCGAAGCACGCGTTGATGGCCGCGTCCGACAGCCCGCGCGCCTTGACGAACGCGGTCAGGCCGGAGCCGTCGGCGTTGGCGCGGATCTGGGCGGCGGCCGGGTACATGTTCAGGCGCGCGGCGTTGCCTTGCTGGTATTCGATCCCGCGCTCGAGCCATTGCGGCTGTGCGGCGAAGATCGCGGACGAGGTGGCGGAGAAGCCTTTCGGGCCGGTGCAGCGGGCGAGGATCGCCGCCGACAGGTCGAGCCGGTCGCGGATGAAGTGGCGGACTTCGAGGCTGGTCGAGCCCGATGCGATCATCTGGCGCTTCAGCACGGGTTCGGATTTCACCGAGAAGTCGGCGCAGTGCGAACACGTGTAGCTCGCATACTCGACGAGCTTCACGCGCGCGGCGGGGTTGCCGATCAGGTAGGCGCCCGAGGGGAGGATGCGCGCGGACTGCGACCAGTCGCGCTTGGGCGCGGCGCCGGTCAGCAGGAAGAGGGCGAAGACGGCAAGCAAGACGCGCATCAGTTGATCCTGGGAAGGCCGTGCGTCGAGGCGACGCCGGCGGCGAGGGATTCGAGGACGGCGCGCAGTTCCGGATCGGCGATGCCCTTCAGGCTCATACCGAGATCGACGGGGACTGGGCGCAACGAAGGGGGCGCCTTGCGTGGGACGGGCGCGGCGACCTCGCCCTGGCGGATCGCTACCTTCACGATCGCGGCGTAGCCGAAGAAGCGGTTCACGCGCTCGATGATCTCGGGCGCGATGTGCTGCATCATCGGTGCGTGTGCGCCGCGCACGGTAAGGGTCAGGACGCCGTCCTGCTTCTTGCCGACTGGGAAGCGGATCGATTCGGGGATGCTCGCACCGGCCAGTTTGGCGCCGACGATCTCGGGCCAGCGGCTGACGATCGACGACTGGACGAAGCCGAATCGCCGGAACGCCGCGCCGCCGATCGCGGGCAGCAGCTCGGCGACCGCGCGTGAGCGGTTCTCGCGCGGGGCGTCTGGGTCGGTCCTGCCTTTAATGCGCTTCGTCGCCGGCTTGGGCGTCGCAGGTTTGGGCACAGAAACGGGCGGCTTGCTCATCTGCGAACCCATGCCATAGGCGACGCGTGAACGCCAAGCGCTCTTCGGTCTCTCGGGCCCTGCTCGACTGGTATGACGCGCATCGTCGCGACCTGCCGTGGCGCGCGAAGCCGGGCGAGGCGGTCGATCCGTACCGGGTGTGGCTGTCCGAGGTGATGTTGCAGCAGACGACGGTGGCCGCGGTGACGCCGCGGTTCCTCGCGTGGACCGCGCGGTGGCCGGATTTCGCGAGTCTGGCTGCGGCGGACGATGCCGATGTGATGGCAGCTTGGGCTGGGCTTGGGTATTACGCGAGAGCGCGCAATCTCGTGAAGGCGGCAAAGGCCGTGGTTTCAGATCACGGCGGGGAATTTCCGCGGACGGAGGTGGAGTTGCGCGCTTTGCCTGGGCTCGGCGCTTATACAGCGGCGGCGGTGGCGGCGATCGCGTTTGGCGAGCGCGCGGTGGTGGTCGATGCGAATGTCGAGCGGGTGGTCGCGCGAGTGTTTGCGATTCAGACGCCTTTGCCGGCTGCGCGACCGGCGATTCGGGTGGCGGCGGATTTGATCACGCCGGATGCTCGGGCGGGTGATTTCGCGCAGGCGATGATGGATCTGGGGTCGGGGATCTGCACGACGCGCGCGCCGAAGTGCTTGTTGTGTCCGATCCGCGCGCATTGCGAGGGCTTTGCTCAGGGCGCGCCCGAGCGGTTGCCGGTGAAGGCGAAGAAGGCGGCCAAGCCTCGGCGGTACGGGACGATCTTCTGGCTGGAGCGCGACGGGCAGGTGTTGCTGGTGCGGCGGCCGGACAAGGGGCTGCTCGGCGGGATGCGCGCGTTTCCGACCGGGCCTTGGGGTGATGTTCCCCCCGGTTTCGATGACGCGCCGGCGCAGGCGGATTGGCGGATGCTGGACGCAACCGTCGCACACGGATTTACGCATTTCGATCTGCAACTGACGCTTGCGGTGGCGGCGGTCGAGGCGCATCAACCGCGCGTTCCAACGGCAAGCAAATGGTGGCCGATCGACGAGCTGGATACCGCCGGGCTCCCGACCGTTTTCGCCAAGGCCGGCAAGACCATACGGAGAGCTGCATGAAACTGGTGCACTGGATTTCGACGGGCGGACTTGCCGCGCTGGCCGCTGCCACGGCCTATGCCCAGCAGGCGCAGCCGCGTCCGCAGGTGAGCCCGCAGGCTCGTCCTACGCCGCGGATGACGATCCCGGTCAACGCGCTCCTGCCTGCCACGTCCGCGCTGTTCGACAACTATGTCGCACAGAACAAGATGCCGGGGATCGTCGGTGCGTTCGGGGCTGGTGATGGTCCGACGTTGTTCCCGTCCGCGGGGAAGATCAGCGACGCCCCCAATGCTCCGGCGGCAGGCCCCGATTCGCTGTGGCGCGTCTATTCGATGTCCAAGCCGATCACCGGGATGTCGGCGATGATGCTGGTCGAGGACGGCAAGCTCAACCTCGACGATCCGGTCAGCAAATATATCCCGGCGTTCAAGGACATGAAGGTGGCGACCAGCCCCGACACGTCGCTCGCGACGCGGCCCGCCGTGCGGCCGATCACGATCCGCAATTTGCTGACGCACACCGCCGGGCTCGGCTACACGATCGTCACCAAGGGGCCGCTGCTCAAGGAATATGAGCGGCTCGGTATCCTGCCGCTGTCGGTCAGCGCGGCGATGGAAGAGAAGATGCGGCCCGTCCGGCCGAAATCGCTCGAGGAGTTCGCGAACCGCGTCGCGACGCTGCCGCTGATTGCGGATCCTGGCACCAAGTGGAGCTATTCGATCGGGCTCGATGTGATGGGCCGCGTGATCGAGGTGGCGAGCGGCATGAGCTTCGAGCGGTTCGTGCAGACGCGGCTGTTCGATCCGCTCAAGATGCGGTCGAGCTTCTGGCAGGTGCCGCAGAGCGAGGTCGGGCGGCTCGCGACCAACTATGCGTTCGTCGGCGACACGCGGACGCCGCTCGATCCGGCGGCGACGTCGGTGTTCCTGCAAAAGCCGAGCTTTCCGTATGGCGGTGCTGGTCTCGTGATGTCGGCGCGCGATTACGATCGGTTCCTGCACATGATCCAGGACGGCGGCACGCTCGACGGCGTGCGCGTGATGAAGCCCGAGACGATCGCGCTGGCGACGTCGAACCTGTTGCCGGCGGGCGTGGTATTCGGCGGAGTCGGTGGCGGCACCGGGGGTACGCAGGGGAGCAACATGGGCTTCGGCGCGGGCGGTTCCGTCGTGCTCGCGGATACGCCGAACGGACCGGGCAAGGGCACCTATGCCTGGGGCGGTGCGGCGGGGACGATCGCGTGGGTCGATCCGTCGAGGCATTCGCGCGGCAACGTGATGGTCAATTACTTCCCGGCGGACCGGATACCGCTCCGCCAGCAGGTGGTCGCGGCGCTGCTCCAAGATGCGGCGAGGTTGCGCCGATGAGCGTGATGGAGGCACCTGGGTTTACCGGTGGGACGCTCGACCGGTCGGATGCATTGCGTCACGATCCGGAAGGGCTGGCGGCGGCGCAGCGCGATTGGCGTGCGCGGCTGCTGGTGCTCGACGGGCTATTGCCGGGCACGACCGATGACGGGCATCTCGCCTGGACGTCGATGGCGGACATGCCCGACGATGCCGAGCCGATCCTGCTTGGACTCGACGACAGCGGACGGCCGCATTTCGCGGCGCTGCTGGCGGGCATGCGCGTCGACAACGCGCCGGCGATGCGTTCGCCCGCGCTGATGGCGGTACTGGCAGCGCTCGCGCCCGGTGAGGCGGCGACGTACGCTGGTGCGCGGAGTGTGATCGACTGGCATGTCCGGCATGGTTTTTGCGCGAAGTGCGGTTCGCCGACCGAAATGTTCCGGGCGGGGTGGGCGCGGAAGTGTCCGAACTGCGGGACCGAGCACTTCCCGCGCGTCGATCCGGTGGTGATCATGATCGCCGAGCATGACGGGCGGGCGCTGCTCGGGCGTGGCAAGGGGTGGCCGCCGGGGCGGTATTCCGCGCTGGCCGGTTTCGTCGAGCCGGCCGAGTCGATCGAGGAAGCGGTCGCGCGCGAGATCCTCGAGGAGTCGGGCGTGCGGGTCGGCAAGGTGCGGTATGTTGCGAGCCAGCCCTGGCCGTTTCCGTCGTCGCTGATGATGGCATGCGTTGCGGAGGCCGAGGACGATGCGATCACGCTCGATGTGAACGAGCTCGAGGATGCGATGTGGGTGCCGCGCGAGATGGTGCGGGCGGTGCTGCGCGGAGAGGAGGGGCCGTTCGTCGCGCCGCCGCCCTATGCGATCGCGTACACGCTGCTCAAGGAATGGGCGGGGGAATAGGCGCTGCGTCAGCTTCGGATGGACGGCGCGGGGTATAGTCTCGTAACGGCGATGCATGACTCCGCTGACCTTTGATCGCCCGGACGAGCAGACTCGCGCTCGCCCCGATTGCCACCAGGCGATCAGCATCCTCGACCTGTTCACGATCGGGATCGGGCCGTCGAGTTCGCATACCGTCGGGCCAATGCGCGCGGCGTGGCTGTTCGCGGATCTGGTCGCGGACGAGAAGCCTGTGGCGGTGCGCGTCGATCTTTACGGCTCGCTGGCGCTGACCGGGCGGGGGCATGCGACCGACAGCGCGGTGATGCTGGGCCTGAGCGGTGCGCAGCCGGAGACGATCGATCCCGACCTGATCCCGGTGCGGCTGGCGGCGATCCGGTCGAGCGGGCGGCTGATGCTCGCCGAACGGGTGGAGATCGGGTTCGAGGAAAGCCAGCACCTTCTGTTTCATTCGAAGACCTTCCTGCCGGGGCATCCCAATGCGGTGACCTTCACCGCCTCGTTCGGTGACGGGCGCAGCGTCGAGCGGACCTATTTCTCGATCGGCGGCGGGGCGATCGTCGAGGCGGGCTCGGGGCCGGTGAAGGCGAACATCCTGTTGCCGCGGCCATTCTCGTCGGGGGCGGAGCTGCTCGCGACCGGCGATGCGACGGGGATGACGATCGCCGACATCGTCCGCGAGAACGAGATCGCGTGGCGGCCGGAGAGCGAGACCGATGCGTTCCTCGATGCCGTCCGTGGTGCCATGTTCGCGTCGATCGATCGCGGCTGTCGGCAGGGGGGTATCCTGCCGGGTGGGCTGAAGGTGCCGCGTCGGGCGAAGGCGCTGTTCGAGGGCTTGCAGGCGCGCGATACCGCGGCCGATCCCTCCGCGGTGTTCGAGTGGGTCAGCCTGTATGCGCTCGCAGTGAACGAGGAGAATGCTGCGGGGGGCCGCGTCGTGACCGCGCCGACCAACGGCGCGGCGGGCGTGCTGCCCGCGGTGCTGCGCTTCTACGAGACCTTCACCAAGGATCCGACGCCGAAGGGCGCGCACGATTTCCTGCTGACCGCGGCGGCAATTGGGTTTCTCTACAAGAAGCGCGCGTCGATCTCGGCGGCGGAGATGGGGTGCCAGGGTGAGGTCGGCGTCGCGTGCTCGATGGCCGCTGGCGCGCTGGTCGCGGCGCTCGGCGGGACCAACGAACAGATCGAGAATGCTGCCGAGATCGGCATGGAGCACAACCTCGGGCTGACATGCGATCCGATCGGCGGGCTGGTCCAGATCCCCTGCATCGAGCGCAATACGATGGGCGCGATCAAGGCGATCAACGCCGCGTATCTGGCGCTGCGGGGGGACGGTCGCCATATCGTCAGCCTCGATGCGGTGATCGAGACGATGCGCCAGACCGGTGAGGACATGCGCTCGCAATATAAGGAGACGTCGCTTGGTGGCCTGGCCGTCAACGTCGTCGAATGCTGAAGGATTTTCCCATGACTGCCCCGACGAACCCGCTTCTCGATACGCTGTCGCTGCCCCGTTTCGCGGAGCTCTCGCCCGATCAGATCGCGCCTGCGCTCGACGAGGCGATCGCGCGGCATGAGGCGATGGTCGAGGCGCTGACGACCGCGCGGCCGACCGATTTCGCCGGCGCGTGGCTGCCGTATGAGCGCGCGAATACCGAGATCGGTGCGATCTGGTCGGCGGTGTCGCATCTCCACGGCGTCGCGGATACGCCCGAACTGCGCGCGGCGTATTCGGAGGGGCAGAAGCGGCTCGTCGAGAACGACATGAAGGTCGGGCAGAACCGCGATTTGTACGAGGTGTTCGTGGCGCTGAGCGTGTCGCCCGAGTTTGCGTCGCTGTCGGATGAAGACCGGGTAGCAGTCGAGCAGGCGATCCGTGACTTCACGCTGTCGGGCGTGGCACTGGAGCCCGAGGCGCGCGACCGGTTCAGCGAGATTTCGGTCGAGCTGTCGGGGTTGTCAAACGAGTTCGGCAGCGCGGTGCTCGACGCGACCGATGCGTGGTCGGAACTGGTGACGGACGAGGCCGATCTCGCTGGCATTTCGGATGCGGACAAGGCGATGTTCGCGGATGCCGCCAAGGCGAAGGGGCAGGCGGGCTGGCTGGTCACGCTGCAACAGCCGAGCGTCAACGCGGTGCTGACCTTCGCGGAGAACCGCGAGTTGCGCGCCCGCATGTACCGCGCGTTCGCGACGCGCGCGTCGGACCAGGGACCGAACGCGGGCGAGTTCGACAACAGTGCGCGGATCGCGCGTATCCTCGAACTGCGGCACGAGGGCGCCAAGCTGCTCGGCTTCACCGATCCGGTCGCGTGGTCGCTGGAGACCAAGATGGCCCCCAACGGTGCCGAAGTGATCGCGTTCCTGCGCGATCTGGCACGGCGCGCGAAGCCGGCGGCGGAGCGCGACCTGGCCGAGCTGAAGACGTTTGCCGCCGAGCAACTCGGGATCGCCGATTTCGAGCCTTGGGATGCGGGCTTCGTGTCGAACTGGTTGCGGCAGGATCGCTATGCGGTCGATGCGCAGGTGGTGAAGGCGTATTTCCCGGTCGAGCGCGTGATGGAGGGCTGGCAGACGCTGATGCAGCGGCTGTTCGGCATCAAGCTCGTCGAGCGCGACGACGTGTCGCTGTATCATGACGATGCGCGGTTCTTCGATGTGGTGGACGAGAGCGGAACGGTGTTCGCCGGCCTGTATCTCGATCTCCACGCGCGTACCGGCAAGCGTGGCGGTGCGTGGATGGCGCAAGCGCGGCCGCGGTTGCACGACGGCAATACCGTGACGGTGCCCGTCGCGTATCTCGTCTGCAACTTCGCACCCGATGGCGGCGAGACGCCGTCGCTGCTGAGCCACAACGACGTGACGACGCTGCTGCACGAGACCGGCCACTGCATCCACCTGCTCTTCACCAAGGTGAACCGGCCGAGCATCGCCGGCACCAATGGCTTCGAGTGGGATGCGATCGAACTGCCGAGCCAGCTGATGGAGGATTTCGCCTGGGACAAGGACGTGCTGACCGGCATGTCCGGCCACTACAAGACCGGCGAGACGCTCCCCGCCGACCTGTTCGAGCGGATGGTGAAGGCGCGGCATTTCCAGGCGGGGATGTTCATCCTGCGCCAGGTCGAGTTCGCGCTGTTCGACATGCTGCTGCATCTCGGCACGATGGGCAGCGATCCGATCGAGGTGATCGAGGCGGTGCGCGACGAGGTGGCGGTGATCCGCCCGCCTGCATGGCACCGCTTCCCGCACGCGTTCAGCCACATTTTCGCGGGCGGCTATGCATCGGGCTATTACAGCTATCTCTACGCGGAACTGCTCGCGGCGGATGGCTTCGAGGCGTTCGCGGAGGCGGGCCTGGTGGATCGCAAGACCGGCGACCGGTTCCGCGAGGAAGTGCTCGCGCGCGGGGCGACGCGGCCCGCGGCGGACAGCTTCCGCGCGTTCCGTGGGCGTGATCCCGAGCCGACCGCGATGCTGGTCCGTCACGGGCTGCAAGGGTGACGAAGCGCGTCGACCGGCGCTGGTTGTCGGAGGCGGTGCGGCGGATCGAGGCGGACTATAACCGATCCGCCGACACGCATCTGATCCGGGTGGATTTGCCGCGGTATCCCGGCATCGTCCTCTACCTGAAGGACGAAAGTTCGCATCCGACGGGCAGCCTCAAGCACCGGCTCGCGCGGTCGCTGTTCCTGTACGCGCTGTGCAACGAATGGATCGGGCCCGAGACGACGGTGATCGAATCCTCGTCGGGATCGACCGCGGTGTCGGAGGCGTATTTCGCCAGGATGCTGGGGCTGCGCTTCATCGCGGTGGTGCCCGCGACCACCGCCAAGCCCAAGCTCGACGCGATCCGCTTTCACGGTGGCGAGATCCACATGGTCGACGATCCGCGCACCGTCTACGCGGTCTCGCACCGGCTCGCGGCCGAAACCGGCGGGCATTACCTCGACCAGTTCACCTATGCCGAGCGCGCGACCGACTGGCGCGGCAACAACAACATCGCCGAAAGCATCTTCGCGCAGATGGCCGAGGAGGAGCATCCGTGCCCGTCCTGGATCGTCTGCGGCGCGGGGACCGGCGGCACGTCGGCGACGATCGGGCGCTTCATCCGATACTGCCGCCACGACACCAAATTGTGCGTCGCGGACCCGGTGCACTCGGTGTTTCACCGCTATTTCGAGGATCGCTCGGTGGTCGCGTTGCCCGAGGGGTGCGCGTCGCGGATCGAGGGGATCGGACGGCCGCGGGTCGAGCCGAGCTTCGTGCCGAGCGTGATCGACCGGATGATCGCGGTCGAGGACGCCGACAGCATCGGTGCGATGCGCGCGCTGTCCGACCGGCTCGGCCGGCGCGTCGGCGGCTCGACCGGGACCAACCTCTGGGCCTGCGCGCAGATCGTCGAGGAGATGGCGGCGGCGGGCGAGACGGGCAGCATCGTCACGCTGTTGTGCGATGGCGGCGATCGCTATGGCTGCACCTATTACGACGACGCATGGCTCGACGATCGCGGGGTCGCGTGGACCGGAGCGGCGGCGCGGATGACGCAATTTCTGGGCTGAGTAACCAATGACTACATGGCAGTTCTGGATCGATCGTGGCGGTACGTTCACCGACGTCGTCGCGCGGCAACCGGACGGGCGGATCGTCACGGCCAAGCTGCTGTCCGAAGATCCCGAGCGCTACGGTGATGCGGCGGTCGAGGCGATCCGGCGGTTGACCGACGGGGCGGATGTGCCGCTCGAACTGCGGATCGGCACGACGGTCGCGACCAACGCTCTGCTCGAGCGCAAGGGCGAGCCGACCTGCCTCGCGATCACGCGCGGGTTTGGCGACGCGCTGCTGATCGGCCACCAGGAGCGGTCCGATATTTTCGCGCGCGACGTGAACCGTCCGCCGCCTTTGTTCGCGCAGGTGGTGGAGATCGACGAGCGGGTCGGGGCGAAGGGCGATGTGCTCCGGCCGCTCGACGGCGATGCGGCGCGCGCGGGCTTACAGGCTGCTTTTGATAGCGGACTGCGCGCCGTCGCGATTGTTCTTGTGCACGGTTACCGCTTCACCGCGCACGAGGAGGCCCTGGCGGCAATCGCGGCCGAGATCGGCTTCACGCAAATCTCGGTAAGCCACCGCGTCGCGCCGCTGATCAAGCTGATCGGGCGGGGTGATACGACCGTCGTCGATGCGTATCTGTCGCCGGTCGTCGATCGCTATGTCGCGGGCCTGAGCAACGCGCTGGGGCAGGGCGCGCTGTTCATGCAGTCGTCGGGCGGACTGGTCTACGGCGCAGGCTTTCGCGGCAAGGACGCGATCCTGTCGGGTCCCGCTGGCGGCATCGTCGGCATGGCCGCGACCGCGCGCGAGGCCGGGTTCGAGCATGTCATCGGCTTCGACATGGGCGGCACCTCGACTGACGTGTCGCACTATGCCGGGACGTACGAGCGCGACACCGAGACGCTGATCGCCGGCGCCCGCATCCGCGCGCCGATGCTGCGGATCCACACGGTGGCGGCAGGCGGCGGCTCGATCTGTTGGTTCGATGGCGAGCGGTTGATCGTCGGCCCCGAGAGCGCAGGCGCGGTGCCGGGGCCGGCGTGTTACCGCCGCGGTGGGCCGCTGACGGTGACCGACTGCAATGTGATGCTGGGGAAAGTGCGGCCAGAGTTCTTCCCGGCGCTGTTCGGACCGGCGGGCGACCAGCCGCTTGATGCGGAGGCGGTGGCCGCTCGGTTTGCGGAGCTGCCGCTCGATCCGCAGGTCGCAGCGGAGGGGTTCGTCGCGGTCGCGGTGGCGAACATGGCGAATGCGATCCGCACGATCTCCGTCGCGCGCGGGCATGACGTAACGCGTTATACGCTAGCATGCTTCGGTGGAGCCGGAGGGCAGCATGCGTGCCTCGTCGCCGATGCGCTGGCGATGGACCGAGTGATGATCCACCCGCTGGCCGGCGTGCTGTCGGCGTACGGCATGGGGCTCGCCGATCGCCGGGTCCTCCGCGAAGCGACGTCGGGGGCGGCGTTCGCGGACTATGCCGGGATCACGCAGGCGCTGGACAGTCTGGCGGAAGCAGCGCGCGACGCGCTAATGGCGCAGGGTGTCACGGCGGACGACGTTCGGATCGAACGCCGCGTGCATCTGCGTCGAGGCCAGACCGACCACACCATCGAACTCGATCTCGACGAACCGGCAGCGATGATCGCCGCATTCGATGCCGCGCACATCGCGCAGTTCGGTTTCGCCAGCGAGGCACCGCTGGGTGCCGACCGGATCGTCGCCGAGGCGATCGCCGAGAGCCCGCCGATCGATGCCGCGCTGGTCGCGTTCCCCGAAGAGCTAGCCGCGCCCCTGTCCGTCGCCCCCGTCTACATGGCGGGCGCATGGCACGACACGCCCGTCCTGGCTCGCGCAGGCCTCCCCGCCGGCCACGCCATCGATGGCCCGGCACTGATTCTCGACAGCGTCTCGACCACCATCGTCGAGCCCGGCTGGCGCGCGCGCGTCGATCCGATCGGCAATCTGATCCTCGACCGCATCGCGCCCCGTGTCGGCGCGAGTATCGGTACTGAATCCGATCCGGTGCGCCTCGCAATCTTCGCCGGTCTGTTCATGAGCATTGCCGAGGAAATGGGCGCCGCGCTCCAGCGCTCCGCCGCATCGGTCAACATCCGCGAACGCCTCGACTTCAGCTGCGCGCTGTTCGACGCGCACGGCAAACTCGTCGCCAACGCGCCGCACATCCCGGTCCATCTGGGCTCGATGGGCGAAAGCATCCGCACGATCATCGACGCGCGAGGCGGCGGCGCGGACGGCCGCGGTATCCGCCGCGGCGACGCCTACGCGCTCAACGCCCCCTATCGCGGCGGCACGCATCTGCCCGACATCACCGTTATCATGCCGGTCTTCACAGACGATAACGACGCCCCAGCCTTCTTCGTCGCAGCCCGCGGTCATCATGCGGACGTCGGCGGCATCACCCCAGGATCAATGCCCCCCGAAAGCCGGTCGGTCGAGGAAGAGGGCGTGCTGCTCGACGACGTGCTGGTGGTCGACGAAGGCGGTTTCCTCGAAGCGGAACTGCGCGCGGTGTTCGCGTCCGGCCCTTATCCCGCGCGCAATATCGACCAGAACATAGCCGATCTCGCCGCGCAGTTGGCCGCCTGTACGCGCGGCGCGACCGGTCTCACACGGCTCGCGAACGAGTACGGTGCCGACGTCGTCGCAGCGTACATGGAGCACGTGCAGGCCAACGCCGACGCCGCAGTCCGCCGCCTGATCGCAACGCTAGACGATGGCGCGTTCGCCTATGAGATGGACGACGGCGCAGTCGTCCGCGTGGCAGTCCGAGTCGACCGCGAGGCCGGGACAATGGTCATCGACTTCGCCGGCACCAGCGAGCAGCGTCCGACCAACTTCAACGCCCCCGTCTCGATCGTCCGCGCGGCCGTGCTCTACGTCGTCCGCGCACTGATCGACGAGGCCGTGCCGCTCAACGACGGCTGCCTGCGCGGCGTGACGATCCGCGTGCCCGAGGGCTCGATGCTCAACCCTCGATATCCGGCTGCGGTCGTCGCCGGCAACGTCGAGACCAGCCAGGTCGTCACCGACGCGCTGTTCGGTGCGCTCGGTGCGATGGCGGCGAGCCAGGGGACGATGAACAACTTCACCTTCGGCAACGACACGCACCAATATTACGAGACTATTGCGGGAGGAGCAGGTGCTGGCCCCGGCTTCGACGGCGCGTCGGTGATCCAGACGCACATGACCAACAGCCGCCTCACCGACCCGGAAATCTTTGAGACGCGCTTCCCGGTGTTGCTGGAGGAATTCTCGATCCGCCGCGGCTCGGGCGGGGCAGGCGCGCACCACGGCGGCGACGGCGCGACGCGACGAGTCCGGTTCCTCAAGGACATGACTGCCTGCATCCTCGCCAACCGCCGCCGCATCCCGCCGTTCGGGATGGCCGGCGGTGACAGTGGCGGACTCGGCTCGGCATCGGTCGAGCGCGCGGATGGCGGCGTCGAACGGCTTGGCTCGACTGCCAAGGTCGACATGCACGCCGGCGACGTGTTCGTGATCGAGACGCCCGGCGGGGGTGGCTTCCGTCAGGCCTGATCGCACTCGCGCCACGCGGGGAAGGACTTTCGGCTGATGGCGGAGGCGGTTGCCGACGTTCGGTAGAGCATTGCGCCTCCTTCTGCCCCCCTTCGCTGAAAGGGAGGGGCGGGGGTGGGTAGGCCGGCTTGGGTCGTGGACGTTCCACGATCCGGAAACCGACCCACCCCCAACCCCTCCCTTTCAGGGAGGGGAGACCTTGCGACGGCTGGTTGCGGTAACGCGACGAACGCGGCACACACGGCATTCGATCAGCCTGAAAGTGAAGCCCATGACCGCATCCCGTTCCCGCGCCCTGTTCGCCCGCTTGCTCGCGGGATCGGTGCTGGCGATCGCAGCGCCCGCCGTGGCGCAGACGACCAACAACGCACCCGGTGCGGCGGCGGCGCGGACCGAGGCTCCCAAGGCGCAGCCGTGGATGAACACTGCGCTGGGCGCCGATGCGCGCGTCGATCTGCTCCTCAAAGAGATGACGCTCGACGAGAAGCTGCAGCTCACCTTCGGGTACTTTGCAACCAATGCCGACTGGCTGAAGACGCCGGTCAAGAACTGGGTCTATCCGAAGGACGGGCTGGCCGCTTCCGCCGGGATCGTGCCGGGTATCCCGCGGCTCGGCATCCCCAGCCAGTGGCAGACCGATGCCGGCGTCGGTGTCGCCAGCCAGCGGGGGCCGACGCCGCGCCTGCGCACCTCGCTGCCCTCCGGGATCGCTACCGCGTCGACCTGGAACCCCGAACTGGCGCAGGCCGGAGGCGCGATGATCGGCAACGAGGCGTTCCTGTCGGGCTTTAACGTGCAGCTTGCGGGCGGGATGAACCTGACGCGCGAACCGCGGAATGGCCGCAATTTCGAATATGGCGGTGAGGATCCGTTGCTGGCGGGCGTCATCACCGGGCACGAGATCAAGGGAATCCAGTCGCAGCACGTCGTATCGACGATGAAGCATTACGCCTTCAACGGGCAGGAGACGAACCGCAACAATATCGATCACAAGATCGGCGAACAGGCTGCGCGCCAGTCCGACCTGCTCGCGTTCGAGATCGCCAACGAGGTCGGCCAGCCCGGCTCGGTAATGTGCTCGTACAACCGCGTGAACGGCCATTATGCGTGCGAGAACGACTGGCTGCTCAACACGGTGCTGAAGCGCGACTGGGGCTTCAAGGGCTATGTCATGTCCGACTGGGGCGCGACGCATTCGACCAGCGAGGCGGCCAATGCCGGGCTCGACCAGCAATCGGGCTGGGCGTTCGATCGCTCGGCGTATTTTGCCGATGCGCTGCGCGAGGCGGTCAACAACGGGCATGTGACTGAGGCGCGCGCGACCGATATGGCGCGGCGCGTACTGTGGGGAATGTTTTCCGTAGGAGCGTTCGACAAGGTCGTGGCGGGCGATCGTGCGACGACGATCGATTACGCCGCCCATGCTGCAGTGACGCGCGCGGATGCGGAGGAGGGCATCGTCCTGCTTAAGAACACCGCGGGGCTGTTGCCGATCGCCAAGACGGCCAGGTCGATCCTGCTGATCGGCGCGCATGCCGATGTCGGCGTTCTGTCGGGCGGTGGTTCGAGCCAGGTCTATTCGCACAATGCGCCGACCAACGGCTTGATCGTGGCGGACGAGTTCCCGAGTGGCTTCCCGGGTCCCAAGACGTATCACGCGTCGCCGCCGATGAAGGCGTTGCAGGCGCTGACCGGTGCGACCGTGACGTATCTCGACGGTAAGGACGTCAAGGCGGCTGCCGCGGCGGCGCGGAAAGCGGACGTCGTCGTCGTGTTCGGCGAGCAGTGGACCGGCGAGTCGTTCGACGTGCCCGACCTGAACCTGCCGGCTGGCCAGAACGCGCTGATCGATGCGGTCGCGCGGGCGAACGCGAAGACGGTGGTCGTGCTCGAAACCGGCGGGCCGGTGGTGATGCCGTGGCTCGGTAAGGTCGGCGCAGTGCTGGAGGCGTGGTACCCGGGCACGGCGGGCGGCGAGGCGATTGCGCGCGTGCTGACCGGCGAGGTCAATCCGTCGGGGCATCTGCCCGCGACCTTCCCCGCTTCGCTCGCACAGCTGCCGCGGCCCAAGCTCGAGGGCGATCCGAAGCTCGACCGCGATTCGCATCCGATGGGCAATTACGACATCGAGGGCGCCGCGGTCGGTTATAAGTGGTTCGATAAGACCGGCGCGAGGCCGCTGTTCCCGTTCGGCTATGGGCTTTCCTATACGAATTTCGCGATGGGTGGTTTGACCGCCGCGCCTCAGGGCAAGGGGATCAAGGCGGGGTTCTCGGTGAAGAACACGGGTGCAGTGCAGGGCAAGGCTGTCGCGCAGGTCTATGTGTCGGGTGCGGGCTGGGAGGCGCCCAAGCGGCTCGGGGCTTTCCGCAAGGTCGATCTCGCGCCGGGTTCCGAGCAGGCTGTTTCGGTGACGATCGATCCGCGATTGCTGGCGACGTTCGATGTCGCGAGCGGTGGGTGGAAGATCGCTGGCGGCGACTACAAGGTGATGCTGGCGACGTCGGCGGCGGATGTCGTGCAGACGGTGACGGTGCGGGTTGCGGCGCAGACGCTGGATCGTGGGGGGAAGTGAGGGCTCGCCCGTTCGTGCCGAGTAGGCGACGAGTAGCTTCGTAGGAGCGTATCGAGACGGCGTATTGAGGGACGGGGTGTCGCGCGGAACCTATACCTCGATACGAGCCCTCGATACGCCCAAGAGGGCTACTCGGTCTCTACTCGGCACGAACGGGTGTGGAGCGGTGTGCCTGACTCGACGCAGATCGGGTGAGGCGACGCTGCCGGAAAGCGGCATAGGGTGAAGGCCGTCGCCAGGCGAATACCCCCCTTACGTCGTACCGTATTCGTCCCCCTCTCTCGTTGGGAGAGGGAAGGGTGGAAGCGATCCCGATCGATTTACCTGATCCTCCCCCGCCAGGGGCAGGTGGCTGGCGCTTGCCAGACGGAGGGGGAGGTAAAGAATCACCGGGGTTGCGTGTCCTCCCCCTCCGTCACCTTCGGCGCCACCTCCCCCTTGCGGGGGAGGATAAGGGCGCTCGGTTATCCCCGCGCCTTCATTGCCGCGATCCGCTCGTCGACGCGGCGTTCCAGGATCGTGAGCGGCATTGCGCCTTCCTTCAGAATGTCGTGGAACTGCTTCAGGTCGAACTTGTCGCCTAGCGCCGCCTTCGCCTTCATCCGTGCGCGCGTCCACGCCATGTGTCCGACCTTGTAGCTGCACGCCTGCCCGGCCTGCGTGCAGTAACGTTCCACCTCGCGCTGCGTACGGGGCCGGGCGAAGCCGGTCGTCGCGACCATGTAATCGGTCGCCTTCTCGCGGCTCCAGCGCTTCGCATGGATGCCGGTGTCGACCACCAGACGCGTTGCGCGGAACAGGAACGACTGGAGATACCCGGCGCGTTCCAGCGGCGACGCATACGCACCGAGTTCATCTGCGAGCTGCTCCGCGTACAGCGCCCAGCCTTCCGAATAGGCCGAGAAGAAGCCGATCTTGCGCAGCGTCGGGATGTCCTTCGATTCCTGCGCGACGCTGATCTGGAGGTGATGTCCCGGCACGCCCTCGTGATAGGTGAGCGACGGCAGCGTGTATTTCGGCCAGTCGCCGACGTCCTTCAGATTGACGAAGTAGATCGCCGGGCGGCTGCCATCGAGCGAGGCGCGGTTGTAATAGCCGTTCGATGCGCCGTCCTGGATCTCGACCGGGACCGCGCGGATTTCGAGCGGCTGCGTCGGCACTTCGGAGAAGGCCTGGGGCAGCTTGGCGTACATCGCCTTGATGCCGTCGTTCAGGCCGGCGATCAGCTCGGTGCGGCCCTCCGCGGTGTTCGCGTAGAGTTGGTCCGGCGTCACGTTCAGCTTCGCCAAGCGCTCGCCTACCGTGCCGGTAGTGAACCCTTGCGACTTCAGGATCGTGTCGAGCTGCGCGGTGATCTCCGCCACCTGCGCTAGGCCGATGCGGTGGACCTCGTCGGGGCTCATCGTCGTGGTGGTCGCCTGGTTCAGTGCCATCGCGTAGATCGCGTCGCCATTGGGCACGCGCCAGATGCCGTCGCCGGGCTTGGTGGTCGGCTTCAGCCGTTCCATCAGCGTGATCTGGCGATCGAGCGCGGGATAAACCTTCGCGTCGACGATCTTGGCGGCGCGGGTCTGCCAGTCGCCGGTGAGGCCCTTCGCCGCTGCACGCTTTACCAGCGACTGGACAATGCTTGACGTGGCCGCCGGCTGGCTGCGCAGTTTCCGCATCTGGCCGAGCGTCAGGTCTAGCGACCAGCCGGGTGCGAGCAGGCCGCGTGCCGCCTCGGCCTGCTGCATTGCGCTCTCTTGGTCGAGCACCGTGCCGAACTGGTCGAGCCGCGACAGATACGCTTCGGCATCCGGGGTGGCGTTGATGGTATGCGCGGTGTTGAGGAAGTCGGGCACCTGGAAATAGGCGCCGCCCTGCTGGAAGATCCGGTAGGGGCGGATCGGGCTGTCCATGCCGAATTTCTCGGGCGCGGCGATCTGCGTGGCGAGCGAGTAGCGCACGACTTCGAGGTTGAGCTTGGCGGCGGGCGACAGGCCCGCGCCATCGTAGCGAGCGAGACTGGCGAGCGCGGCCTTGGTCTCGGCGACGTCGCGTGCACGCTTGTCGGGTGTGCGTGGCGACAATTGCCCCTTCAGGCGTGCGATCGGTCCCTTGTCGAGGCCAAGCGACGTCGCGAGCTCGGGCGACCGCGCGACGCTCGCTTGGAAGATCCGCTCGAAATCGGCGTTGAGCGCGGTATCGCCGCTCGACTGCGCGAAGGCCGACGACGGCAGCAGCGTTGTGGCGAGCGCGGCGACGCCCCCCGATGCGAGGAACTGGCGACGATCCATGACGAATTCTCCCGTGAACTTTGGCGCATTTAAGCGTATCGGCGCGCGGATCGCCAGCGCTTCCGGGATCGGAATCTCGACGCGTCTGCGGCCGGAACCGGCGCGAAACACGCGCATATGGCGAAACCGCGGGAAACTGCCGGAACAAGCGCGGATATCGTCGGTTTGACCCGAGAGCCCGGCGGTGTCCTTACCCCCCCGAAGGATGCCGTCGGGTGTATGCGTAGGTGAGGTAGACGTGCGAGACGAGACATCCAGGCGTGAAGCCGGCAGGCGTGAAGCCGGCGCACGATTGCACGATGTCGGCGAAAGATTGCGCTCGTCCTGGCAGACTCCCACGGACACGATGATCACCGAGGACATCCCGACGCTGCTCACGCGCCTGTCACAGGTGCCGAAGACCCGCAGGAAACCGTAGTTCGATCGGCCCGGCGTGGAGCCGGACCGATTCTATGTCCTGACCTCAGGTTGTCGGCGCGGCGTTCTTCGCAGCGGTTTTCATGGCCTCGATGAGCTTCTTCACTTCCTGGCTGCGGCCGCGTGGCATGATCAGGACGTCGTTGCCGCTCGCGACCACGATCAGGTCCTCGACGCCGACCAGCGAGACGCGGACGCCGTCGCTGCGGACGAAGCAGTTCTTCGTGTCGATCGCCAGCACATCGCCGTCGCCGTGGCTGCGGTGCGCGTTGCCGTTGCCGTCGGTGTCACTGATCGCGTGGAGCGCGTCCCAGCTGCCGACGTCGTTCCAGCCCATCGCGACCGGCACGACCGCGACCCGGTCGGCCTTTTCCATCACCGCGTAATCGATCGAATCGTCGGGTGAGGCGGCGAACGCGACCGCGTCGGGGTAGATGCGAGTCCCTTCGGTACGCGCCTTGTCCATCGCCTCCTGTGTGGCGGTCAGGATGCCCGGATCGAACTGCGCGAGCGCCTCGAGATAGGCGTCGGCGAGGAACAGGAAGATACCGCCGTTCCAGGCGTGATCGCCACTGGCGAGCATCGACTGCGCCTTGTCGAGCGGGGGCTTCTCGACGAACCGCGCGACGCGGTTGACGCCGGGCTGAAGCTCATCGCCGATCTGGATCCAGCCATAGCCGATTTCGGGCGCATCGGGTGCGATCCCGAACGTGACGAGCCAGCCTTGCGTGACGAGCGGCATCGCCGCCTCGATCGCGGCATGGAAGGCCGGAATGTCGCCGATGACGTGGTCCGATGGCATCACCAGCAACGCGTCGCCGCCGCCACCCGCGGCAATCGCGGCGAGCGCGATGGCGGGCGCGGTGTTGCGGCCGATCGGCTCCAGGATCAACGCCTGCGGGGTTGCGCCGGCCTCGGCCAGCTGCTGCTCGACGAGGTCCGCGTGACGCGCATTGGCGACCACGATCGGCGCGGCGAAGCGATCGCCGAACGCGCGGCCCGCGGTCAGCTGCAGCATCGTCTCGTCTGCGGTCAGCGCCAGCATCTGCTTGGGCATTTCGGGGCGCGACATCGGCCAGAGGCGCGTGCCCGAACCGCCTGAAAGAATAACGGGAACGATCTTACGTGCGGTCATGAAGCCTCCTGCTGGCGCCGAGCTATAACGTGGCAATTTCGCGCGCCAATCGCCGAATGATCGGATTGGCATGCAGTCTTCAGGCTTTTTTGGTGTTTTACTGCGAAACGTGGCGTTCAGGTGTCGGAAGCGTTTACACTGGTGCGTCGGGATAGCGGACGATGATACGGCTCTTCAAGCATTACGTACCCTATGCGGTCCTCCTGCTCGGCCTTGTCGATGCGGTGTTGTTGATCGCGTCGGCGGAGATCGGCTGGATCGTCCGCGCACACCAGATCGGCATGGAGGTCGGGCCGATCCACACCCGGATCGCGCAGTTGCTGACGTTCGCGCTCGCATTGCAGGTCTCGCTGGTCGCGGTCGGGGCGTACGGCGTCGCGTCGTTCCTGTCGCTGCGCTTTGCCGCCGCGCGGCTGGCGGTGGCGTTGTCGCTTGGCGTGATGTTCCTGTCGCTGATCTTCTTCCTCGTCCCCCCGCTCGCGCTGTGGCGATCGAACCTGCTGTACGCGACGGTGATTGCGACCGTCCTGCTCGTCACGGTTCGCGCGGTGCTCGGCAAGACGCTCGGCGGCGAGACGTTCAAGCGGCGGATCGTCGTGCTCGGCGCCGGGACGCGCGCCGCTCGGATCGAGACGCTGGCTGCGCAACCGGGCGTGAACTTCGTCGTCGCAGGCTTCGTCCTGATGGGCGAGGCGGACCCGGTCGTCCAAGGCGCGATGCCGCGCGCCGACATCCCCAATCTCGCTGCGCATATCGTCGACCAGAATGCGAGCGAGGTCGTGCTGGCGCTCGACGAACGCCGCAACGCCCTGCCGATGAAGGATCTGCTCCGCGTCCGCACCACCGGCGTGCAGGTCAGCGAGATATCGAGCTTCCTCGAACGCGAGACGGGACGCATCGACCTGAAAAGCGTCAACCCGTCCTGGCTGATCTTCTCCGACGGGTTCGCCTCCAGCCGGATGCTGTCGAGCGTGTTCAAGCGCGCGTTCGACATCGTCGCCAGCGGGCTGCTGCTGGTGGTCACGCTGCCGATCATCCTGCTCACCGCGATCGCGATCAAGCTCGAGTCGAAGGGGCCAGCCTTTTATCGCCAGCGCCGTGTCGGGCTCTACAACGAGGGCTTCGATATCCTGAAGCTGCGGTCGATGCGGCAGGACGCCGAGGTCGCGGGCAAGGCGGTCTGGGCGGCGGAGGACGATCCGCGGATCACGCGGATCGGTCGCTTCATCCGAAAAGTGCGGATCGACGAACTGCCGCAGACCTGGACCGTGCTGAAGGGCGAGATGAGCTTCGTCGGCCCGCGCCCCGAACGCCCGCAGTTCGTCCAGCAGCTCGAGGAGCAGCTGCCGTTCTACGCCGAGCGGCATATGGTGAAGCCCGGGATCACCGGCTGGGCGCAGATCAATTATCCTTATGGCGCGTCGATCGAGGATGCGCGGCACAAGCTTGAATACGATTTGTATTACGCGAAGAATTATTCGCCGTTCCTCGACATGCTGATCCTGTTGCAGACTCTCCGCGTGGTGTTGTGGCCGGCGGGGGCGCGGTGATTTTCGTAGCTGACCGCGCGTGATCGCGACCCTGGTCCTGTGGAGCCATGCGCTTGCCGCGTTGCTGTTCGGCGCGGTGGCGCTTGGGCAGATGCGGCGGCCGAGCGGGCATTGGCCGCATCGCGCATTGCTGGCGGCACTGGTCGCGACGAGCCTGTGGGCGCTCGCAGTCGCGGGGATCGGGGCGCAGGACATCGCGACTCGCGTCGCGGCGAGCGTTCGCGATGTCGCCTGGCTCGGGTTCATGCTGGCAATGGTGCGGCGCGACCGTACGGGCAACCGGGCGCTGGACGCGGTGTATCTGGTGGTGATGACGCTCGCCGGTGCGGCGGCACTGCTCGCGTTCGTGGAAATGGCCGTGGTACATGACGAGGCGTTCGCCGCGGTGGCATCCGCGCGCGCGATGCTTGGCATGATGGGGGCGGTGAGCGCGCTGGTCCTCACGCATCACCTGTATCAGGCCGCGCCGGCATCGCGGGGCGGCGTGCGGCTGGTGATGCTGGCGCTTGCCGCGATGTGGGGCGTCGACCTGTTGGTGGCGGCCTTGGCCTATGCCTCGACGGTGGCGGCGCCGATCGCGTTCGTCGCGCGGGGCGTCGTGATGATCGGTGTCGCGGCTCTGCTCGTCGTCGGCGTGCACCGCAGCGGCGAGTGGACGCTCGCCTTGTCGCGACCGATCGCGGTGCGAGCCTTGTCGGCGATCGCGCTGGTCCTCTACGCGGGCATCACTGCGCTAGCGACTGCCGTCGTCGCCAGCCTTGCCGGGCCCTATGCGCGGGTGGCGCAGACGGCGATCGTGTTCGGCGCGACGGCGATGGTGGTGGCGCTGCTTTCGACGCCCTGGTTGCGGGCATGGGCCAAGGTGAAGGTGGCCAAGCATTTGTTTCGCCACCGCTATGACTACCGTGCCGAGTGGCAGCGCTTCACCGATACGCTGGGCCGACCCGATTCCGGCGCGGAGTCGCTCGATTGTCGCGTGGTGAAGTCGATCGCCGACCTGACCGACTCGCCCGGGGGGCTGTTGCTGGTGCCCGATGGAGCGTCGCTGGGGCCGGGCGCGACGTGGAACTGGATTGGCATCGCCGATGGTCCGCGTGACGAGACGTTGGCGCGGTATCTCGCGCAGCACGCGCGGATCGTCGAACTGGACCGCGTCCGCGCCGGTACCGCGCCAGGCGGCGACGTGACGAGCGTTCCGGGCTGGCTCCGCGACTGTCCCGAGGCGTGGGCGATCGTGCCTCTGGTGCACGGCGGCACGCTGGTTGGCGCGATCGTGCTGGCGCGCCCACCGGTCGACCGGGCGCTCGACTGGGAGGATTTCGACCTGCTCCGAGTCGCGGGTCGGCAGGCTGCGAGTTACCTTGCCGAGGATCGCGCGCATGCGGCACTGGCGGATGCGGCGCGGTTCGATGAGTTCAATCGACGGTTTGCGTTCATCCTGCACGACATCAAGAACCTCGTCAGCCAGTTGACGCTGGTTGCGCGCAACGCAGAGCGGCACGCTGACAACCCCGATTTCCGCGTCGACATGGTCGCCACCCTCAAGGACTCGTCCGATCGCATGAACGCGCTGCTCGCCCGCCTTTCGCAGCACGGACCCGTCCGGGGCGAACCGCTCCAGCCGCTCGACGTCACCGCGATCGTCGAGCGGGTCGCGACCGGCCGAAAGGCGCAGCACCCGATCGTCGCGCGCGGCGGTCCCGCCTGCGCGCTGGGGCACGCGGCCCGACTCGAACAGGTGCTAGGGCAGCTCGTCCAAAACGCGGTCGAGGCTAGCGCTGCGGATGCGCCCATCCTGTTGACGGTCGAGAAGATCGGCGAACAGGTCGCGATCGACGTGATCGACCAGGGCTATGGCATGACGCCGGGCTTCGTCCGTGACCAGCTGTTCAAGCCGTTCGTGTCGTCCAAGCCCGCCGGCTTCGGGATCGGCGCGTTCGAGGCGCGGCAACTGGTGCACGCGATGGGTGGCGCGCTCGACGTCGCGAGCCGGGAGGGTGAGGGCACGCGCTTCCGTATTCTGTTGCCCGCAGTTGCGGCGCTGGAGGTGGCGGCGTGAGCGGAAACGAGCGCCCCGTCCTGCTGATCGTCGAGGACGACCTCGGGTTGCAGCGGCAATTGCGCTGGGCGTATGAGGGCTATGAGATCGTCGTCGCGAGCGATCGGGCGCAGGCGCTCGATGCGGTGCGCGCGCATGAGCCTGCGGTCGTCACGCTCGATCTCGGCCTGCCGCCCGATCCGGACGGAGTCACCGAAGGGTTTGCCACGCTGCACGACATCCTCGCGATGAAGCCGGATACCAAGGTGATCGTCGCCTCGGGGCACGGCGCGCGCGACAGTGCGTTGCAGGCGATCGCCGACGGCGCCTGGGATTTCTATGCTAAGCCGATCGACATCGACGCGCTTGGCATGATCGTCAGCCGTGCGTTTCATGTCCATGCGCTTGAGACCGAGAACCGCAGGCTTGCCGCGCGGATCGACGCGGGCGGGTTCGGCGGGTTGATCAGCGCTTCGCCCGAAATGGTGGTGGTCACGCGCACGCTGGAGCGGGTCGCCCCCGCCAATGTCTCGGTGATGCTGCTCGGGGCGAGCGGCACCGGCAAGGAACTGCTGGCGCGTGGACTGCACGATGCGTCGCCGCGGTCGCGGGGGAATTTCGTCGCGATCAACTGCGCGGCGATCCCCGAGACTTTGCTCGAAAGCGAGCTGTTCGGTCATGAGAAGGGCGCGTTCACCGGCGCGGTGAAGACGACCGAGGGCAAGATCGAGCAGGCTGGGGGCGGGACGCTGTTCCTCGACGAGATCGGCGACGTGCCGCTCGCGCTGCAGGTGAAGCTGTTGCGGTTCCTCCAGGAGCGCGTGATCGAGCGGGTCGGCGGGCGCAAAGCGATCCCTGTCGATACGCGCATCGTCTGCGCGACTCACCAGAATGTCGACGCGATGGTCGCGGACGGACGGTTCCGCGAGGATCTGTATTACCGGCTCGCGGAGATCGTCGTGCGGATACCGACATTGGCCGAGCGGACCGGCGACGCGGTGCTGCTCGCGCGGCACTTCGTCACGCGCTATGCTCGGACGATGAACCCCGTCGTCACCGGCCTTGCCCCCGATGCGCGCGCCGCGATCGACGGCTGGGGCTGGCCGGGCAACGTCCGCGAGCTGGAGAACCGGATCAAGCGCGCGGTCATCATGGCCGACGGCAAGCTCGTCACGGCGGCCGATCTCGACCTCGACGGCAAGGGCGAGGAGGCCGCCGCGCTCAACCTGCGTGCGGCTCGCGAACTTGCCGACCGGAAGGCGATCCGCCATGCGCTGGCGCGCGCCGACGGCAATATCTCGGGCGCATCGCGGTTGCTTGGGATCAGCCGTCCGACCTTGTACGACCTCCTGAAAAGCTATGATCTCCATGCCTGAGACCGGATCCGCGGCGACGCACACGCATCGTTATCCGTTGCTGAGCCGGGGCCGGCGTCGGCGCCTGAAAATGCGCGGCGTCGTTACCGCGAGATATACACGCTTGGTTGCGATCGGCGTCCTGTGTCTGCTGATCGTCGGTATCGCGATCGCCCTCGCGACCCGTCCGCCACGGCCAGATGCGCGCCGGTCGCTGGTCGACAGCCTGACGACGCTGGCAGCAGGGAACTACAGTGCCGCGCGGACCAACGCGCAGGCCGCGATCAAGGCTGCCCCGACGTTGGGGATCGCGCATGCGGTGCTGGCGCGCGCGTATCTCGAACTGGGCGACGGGCTTGCGGCGGAGGCGGAACTGGCGCGGGCGACCGACGCGGGGTTGCCCGCGGATCGCCTGCATCAACTTCAGGCACATGCGCGATTGCTGCAGGGCGACCCCGATGGCGCGATCGACGAGGCGGCGCAGGCGCAACCGCGGTATGCCGGGTACGCCGCGCGGATCCAGGCGCGGGCGCTCGCGTCGCAAGGCAAGCCGGTAGAGGCGCAGGCGGTGCTTTGGGCGCTGCTCGATCGGGTGCCGAACGATGGCGCGGCGTGGACGGATCTTGGCCGTATCCGGTTGACGGCGGGCGATGTCGGCGGTGCGTCGGTCGCTGCGGCGCGCGCGGTGACGCTGGCGCGGGGCGAACCGGCGGCGCTGACGTTGCAGGGGGAGGTGATCCGCAGCCGCTACGGCCTGGTTGCCGCGCTGCCGTGGTTCGAGGCGGCGTTGCAGCGCAACGCCTATTATCACCCCGCGCTGATCGAATATGCCGCGACGCTGGGCGAGGCAGGGCGGAATGCCGACATGCTGGCGGCGACGCGTCGCGCGCTGCTGGCGCGGCCGGGCAGCCCGCAGGCGTTGTACCTCCAGGCGGTATTGGCAGCACGCGCGGGACGCGTCGATCTGGCGCGCGGGCTACTGCAACGAACTGGCGGCGCGGTTGCCGGCTTGCCGGGTGCTATGCTGCTGTCGGGCAGTCTCGACTATGCGGAGGGGAAGTTCGAACAGGCGGCGGTCACGTGGCGACAGTTGGTCGCGATCCAGCCGCTCAACGTGACCGCGCGCCGACTGCTGGGCGCGGCGCTGCTCCGGTCGGGGGATGCGCAAGGGGCATTGGGCGTGCTGCGGCCGATCGGGCTGCGCTCCGATGCGGACAGTTACGCGCTGACGGTGATCGCGCGGGCGTTCGAGGCGACCGGGGATACCTCGACCGCGGCGCAATTCCTTGATCGTGCAACGGGGGGGCGGACGGCGCCTTCTGCGATCTTCGGTACGGACGATTCGGTCGGCGCATTGTTGGCCGTGGCCGATGCTGCGTCGAATGACCCGACCTATGTGCTGGGGGTGATCCGCGGCCAGATCGCGCGTGGGGATACTGCCGGCGCGATCGCTCGGGCGCGTGCGCTCGTCGCGGCGGGCCCCGGTGCGCCGGCCGCGCAGCTGGCACTTGGGGACGCACTGGTCGTTGCCGGGCGCTATCCCGAGGCGGCCGGCGTCTATGCGCGTGCCGCGGATCTGTCGTTCGACGAACCGACGATGCTGCGTCTGGTCGATGCGCTTGGTCGAGCCGAGCGCGCGCAGGACGCAGCGGCCTCGTTGGCGCTGTATCTGTCGCAGAACCCGCAAAGCCTGACCGGGCTGCGTCTGCTCGGGCATTGGCAGGTTGCGTCGGGGGATTGGGACAAGGCGATCGAGACGCTGGAAGGCGTGCGGCGACGGGTCGGCAATCGCGATGGCGGCGTCTTAATCGATTTGGCGCTTGCCTATGCGGGCAGTGACGATGGCGCCATCGCGGTGCGCTACGGCAAGGCTGCGTACAGCCTCGCGCCGATGAACGCGGCCGCGGCGGATGCTTACGGCGTCGCCCTTGCCGCGAGCGGGAATAGTGATGGTGCGCGCCAACTGCTAGACAAGGCCGTCCGACTCGCGCCGGGGGACGCTGCGATCGCGGGCCATCGCCGACAACTCGGCTGAACGCTACCGGTCCTGCCTTCGGAACCCTTGCCTCTGGGAAGGCGTATCGTCAGAAGCCGCGCATGACCGATCCGCTGGACCGCATCGCCGCCGCGCTTGAGCGCTTGTCGCCGCCCCCGCCGCCGGCTGCCGATCCGCGCGCGCATCCTGCGTATGTCTGGCGTGGCGGGGTGCTCCAGCCGGCGCGCGGGTTTGCGCCGCTGCCGCTCGATATGCTTATCGGTGTCGATCGCCAGAAGGCGTCGCTGCTGGCCAATCTGCGCCATCTCGCGGCGGGGCATGCCGCGCAGGACGTTCTGCTGTGGGGCGCGCGAGGAACCGGCAAGTCGGCGCTCGTTAAAAGTGCGGTGGCTGACGTGCAGGGTTCGGGCGGCGACATTGCGCTGGTCGAGGTCACCGAGCTTGCCGGACTGCCGACGCTGTTCGCAGCCTTGACGCAGGTGAGGCGCGCGTTCGTCGTATTCGTCGACGATCTAGGGTTCGACGTGCCGGCCGAGGCGCGGGCGGTTCGGTCAATGCTGGAGGGTGGGGCGGAACCCCGGCCTGCCAATGTCCGATTGCTGGTGACCGCCAATCGACGGCATCTGGCGCCGCGGGACCTCGCCGAACAGGAACGTGCGATCAATCCGCGCGATTCGGCGGACGATCATCTGGCGCTATCGGATCGCTTTGGCCTCAGCCTTGGCTTTCATGCACTTGATCAGGAAGGGTATCTTGCGATCGTTGCGGCCTATGCGGCGACACATGATCTGGAGTTCGAACCGGGCGAGGCCATCGGTTGGGCTACACGTCGGGGCAGCCGCTCGGGCCGCGTCGCGTGGCAATATATCGTCGATCTAGCCGGTCGCGCCGGCAAGGCGTTGTAATCTCAAAACGGTGGGCCGGTGCCGAAGCACCGGCCCGGCAACATCAGTTGCTGTCCGAATCGTCGTTGTTGTCGTTGACGATGGCGATAACGCCGATCGCTGCAACGCCAGCTACGATCAGGAGGGCGAAGATGCCGCCGCCGCCTGCGAGCTCGTTCTTGCCGGACGTTGCCGAGCCAACGCGTGCGTTCGCAACCGACAGGCTGGCAGGAGCAGCCGACGCTGCAACCGAGGTGGTCATCATTGCAACGGCAAGTGCGCCGCCGGTAAGGGCCTTGAGCTTCATATACATCTCCGCATTAAACAAACAGAACTGCCGCAACGCAGCAATCGCACCGTGGTTCCCGTATTGACCGAAGAGGGAAACGTCCAGCTAAATCTAGTTCAAGAAGTTCCCTCAACCATTTCTGCAAGCTCGAGCCAACGCAGCTCCGCGGCCTCCTTTTCGGCGCGCGCAGCATCCATGGCCTTGGTCAGCTTCGCGAACGTCGCATTGTCGCGCATGTAGAGGTCGGGCTTCGCCAGCTTGACCGCATCGGCTGCCATCTGCGCGTCGAGTTCCTCGATTCGCTTGGGCAGCATCTCGTAGTCGCGCTGGTCCTTGTAGGTCAGTTTCGCGCGGGGCGCCGCAGCGACGGGGGCGGTCGCCGCGACCTTCTTCGAAGCACGCTTGCCGGTCGTCGTCGACACGCGACGCTTTTCCCAATCCTCGTAGCCGCCCGCGACCACGTCGACCGTGCCCGAACCGTCGAGACCGAGCGTGATCGTCACGGTGCGGTCAAGGAAGTCGCGGTCATGGCTGACGATCAGCACGGTGCCGTCGTAATCGCCGATCACCTCCTGCAACAAATCGAGCGTCTCGAGATCGAGGTCGTTGGTCGGCTCGTCGAGCACCAGCAGGTTGGACGGCTTGGCGAACTCACGCGCCAGCAAAAGCCGCGAGCGCTCACCACCCGACAGCGAGCCGATCTTCGCGTCGACCATGTTAGGGTCGAACAGGAAGTCTTTCAGATAGCCGTGGATGTGCTTCCGAACGCCGAGCACGTCGATCCATTCGCCGCCATCGACGACGACTTCGCGGACCGTCTTCTCGGGTGCCATCAGGCTGCGCTGCTGGTCGATCACCACCGCGTCCAGGGTCTGCGCGAGCTTGATCGATCCGCTGTCGGGCTGGATCTCGCCCGTCAGCAGCTTGAGCAAGGTCGACTTGCCCGCACCGTTGCGGCCGACGATTCCTATGCGGTCTCCTCTGGTCACACGTAGCGTCAGGTCGCCGATGATCGTGCGGTCGCCGTATACCTTGGTGACGTTCTTCGCGTCGATCACGACCTTCGACTTGGTGTCGTCGCTGGCGGTCGTCAGGTTTGCCGAGCCCTGCGGCCCGATCATCGAGGCGCGTTCGGCGCGCATTTCGTGCAGCTTGGTGAGGCGGCCCTGGTTGCGCTTGCGCCGGCCGGTGACGCCGCGGAGCAGCCAATGCTCCTCGAGCTTGAGCCGCGCGTCGAGCTTCTCGGCCTGGCGCTGTTCCTCGGCATAGACCTGCTCGGTCCAGGCCTCGAACCCGCCGAAGCCGATCTCCGCACGACGGATCGCACCGCGATCGAGCCACAAGGTCTGCTTGGTGAGGCGGGTCAGGAAGGTGCGGTCATGGCTGATCACGACGAACGCGCCGCGGAAGCGCTTGAGCCAGTCCTCGATCCATTCGATCGCACCGATGTCGAGATGGTTGGTCGGCTCGTCGAGCAGCAGCACGTCGGGGTCCTGCGACAGCGCCCGGACGATCGCCGCGCGGCGCCGCTCGCCACCTGACGCGGAAGCCGCCTCGCGCGACAGGTCGATGCCGAGCTGGTCGGCGATCGAATCCGCCTCGTAGTTCACCGGCGCATCGTCGCCCGCCATCACGTAATCGCGCAGCGTGGCGAAACCGCGCAGATCGGGCTCCTGCTCGAGGATGACGACGCGAGTGCCGGGGACGATCGTCCTGCGGCCCTCATCCGCCTGGACGCTGCCGCCGAGCAATTTTAGCAAGGTCGTCTTGCCGGCGCCGTTGCGGCCGATCAGCGCGAGCCGGTCGCGCGGTCCGATATGGATGTCGAGATTGCGAAAGAGCCATCCCGAGCCCTGGACGAGTCCGAGGCCTTCGAATGCTAAGATTGGTGCTGCCATGTTCGCGCCACGTAGGGGGGCGAAGTGATGCAGGCAAGTTACACCGCGCGGGCATCGTGCTGTCGGCGGCCTGTCGCGATCATTCACAGGCTGTTCAATGCGGGAGGCCTATGCCACCGCCATGAAGATGCTGCTTTTCCTTGCAACCCTGGCCGCTGCGCCGTTTCTGATGGGTGCCGCACCCATGCTGGCGGGCGAGCCCCCGCAGCGCCGCAGCGACCAGATGTCGGCGTTGCAGGCGCGCAAGACCGGAGCGCCGTCTTTGCGCGAGATCGAGTCGCGTGTGATCCCGACGATGCGGGGCGCGCAGTATCTCGGCTCGGACTATGATTCGGGCAGCGCCATTTACACGCTGAAATTCCTGCGCGATGGAACCGTCATCTGGGTCGACGTCGATGGCCGTAACGGCCAGATCGTCGGCCGCACGGGTCGCTGAACACTGTAATCGAGAGGATTGTCATGCGCGTTCTGATCGTCGAGGACGAGCCGAATCTCGGCCAGCAATTGAAGAATACCCTGGAAGGGGCCGGCTATGCGATCGATCTCGCGGTCGATGGCGAGGAAGGGCATTTCCTCGGCTCGACCGAGAATTACGACGCGGTCGTGCTCGACCTCGGCCTGCCGGAAATCGACGGGCTGACGGTGCTCGATCGCTGGCGCAAGGAGGGCAAGACGATGCCCGTGCTGGTGCTGACCGCGCGCGACAGCTGGTCGGACAAGGTCGCGGGCCTCGATGCGGGCGCGGACGATTACGTCGCCAAGCCGTTCCAGAGCGAGGAGCTGATCGCGCGTCTTCGTGCGCTGATCCGTCGTGCTTCGGGCAATGCTTCGTCCGAGCTGACTGCGGGTGACATTCGCCTCGACACGCGCAGCGGCAAGGTGACGCGCGCCGGCGAGCCGGTGAAGCTGACGGCGCAGGAATACAAGCTGCTGAGCTATCTGCTGCACCACAAGGGCAAGGTCGTCAGCCGCACCGAGCTGATCGAGCATATCTACGACCAGGATTTCGATCGTGATTCGAACACGATCGAGGTGTTCGTGACGCGCATCCGCAAGAAGCTTGGCCAGGACGTGATCACGACGATCCGTGGGCTTGGCTACAGCCTCGAAGATCCGGACGCCTGATCGGCTGACGATGGACAGCGCGCCGGTCACAGACACGCCGATAGCGGACGGGCCGATCCGCGTGCCTGCCGCGGTCAAGGGATCGCTGTCGCGGCGGATGATCCTGATCGCGGCGGTGTGGATCGGCGTGCTGCTCAGCGGCGGTGGGTTCGCGCTCGACCGGGTGCTGTCCGCGGCGGTGACGCGCAATTTCGACGACCAACTGGAATATGTGCTGCGGTCGCTGCTTAATTCGTCCGAGATCGGCCCCGACGGCGAGGTGATCTTCTCGCGCGAGGCGGCGGCCGACCAGCGCTTCGTCGAGCCGTATTCAGGGCTGTACTGGCAGGTGTCGGGCAAGGGTCGCGAGGATTTCCCGTCGCGTTCGCTGTGGGATCGGCGGCTCGCGTTCGGCGGGACGCATGACGACCGCAACGCGCATTTCTACGACAGCACACAGTTTCCGGACGAGAAGCTTCGCGTCGTCGAGCGGGACGCGGTGATCCCCGGGTCGAAGGTGCATTGGCGCTTCCAGGTGGCGCAGAGCCGCGACGGGCTCGATGCGCAGATCACGACGTTGCGGCGGACGCTGGTGCGGAGCTTCGCGCTGCTCGCGCTCGGGCTGATCGTGATGGCGGCGCTGCAGACGTTCTACGGGCTGTGGCCGCTGCGGCGGGTGCGCGAGGAGATCGCGCGGATGCGGGCGGGCCAGTCGAACCGCGTGTCGAGCGCGATGCCGGTCGAGGTCGCGCCGATGGTCGAGGAACTCAACGCGCTGATCGAGCATAACGAGCGGCAGGCGGAGGAGGCGCGACGCCATGCCGGCAACCTCGCGCACGCGCTGAAGACGCCGCTGACGGTGATCATGAACGCGGCGACGGCGCAGTCGGACGATCTGGCCGACACGGTCATCCGCGAGGCGCGGACGATGCGGCGGCAGGTCGACCATCACCTCGCGCGGGCGCGGGCTGTAGGGCGTCGTGGGTCTGCGCATAGCCGTGCGGATGTTTGGCCGAGCCTGGAGTCGGTCGAGCGGGCTGTCGGTCGGCTGTACCGGCATGTCCGGATCGACGTGACCGGGCCGCGTGGGCTTCAGGTCCATGTCGAGCGGCAGGATCTTGACGAGATGCTCGGCAACCTGATCGAGAACGCGGCGAAGTACGGAGGCGGCAGCGTGTTCGTGACGGTCGGCGCGCAGTCGGGCTTCGTCGAGTTCCTGGTCGAGGACGACGGCGTCGGCATTCCGGAAGAGGAGCGGGTGCGTATCTTCGATCGGGGTGTGCGGCTGGATACGGGGAAACCGGGGACCGGGCTGGGGCTGGCGATCGTGCGGGACGTGGCGGAGATCTACGAGGGGACGGTCGCGCTTGAGGAGAGCGAGGATCTTGGTGGGTTGCTGGTGCGGCTGAGGTTGCCAGCAGCTAATTAAATCGGCCCGTCAAACGCCTAATTTCCGTTCGTGCTGAGCGAAGTCGAAGCACCGTCGTTTTGGGCATGTCCTTCGACTTCGTTCAGGACGAACGGGGGTTTAGAACTCCCCCCGTATGGTCACCCCCGCGAGCGCGCCTGCCGATACGTCCCCAGCACGCGCAGCCATTTCGAGTGGAACCCCAGTTCCTCCAGCGCATGGTCGAGGTTCGCGTCGCCCGGCTTCCCCACGACATCCGCATAGAATTCCGTCGCGGAGAAGCTGCCGTTGCGCTGGTAGCTTTCGAGCTTGGTGATGTTCACCCCGTTGGTCGCGAACCCACCGACCGCCTTGTAGAGCGCGGCGGGGACGTTCCTGACCTCGAAGATCAGCGTCGTCATCCATTCGCCGCCAACCGGTTCCTGTGCCGCGGGAGGCTTGCCGCCGCGCGCCAGCACGACGAACCGCGTCGTATTGTGGTCCGCATCGGCGATGTCGGTCGCGAGCAGTTCGAGACCATACAGCGCCGCAGCAGCGGGCGGTGCGAGTGCGGCGATCGCGGGGTCGGCCAACTCCGCCACCACTGCCGCGGCGCCTGCGGTGTCGGGATAGCTCACCGGCTCGATCCCGTGCGCCTTCAGCCAGTGCCGACACTGCCCCAGTGCCTGCGGATGGCTCATCGCCTTGCGGATGCCGTCGCGCGGGCCGCAGGCCATTAGTGCGTGGCGGATCGGCAGGAAATGCTCGCCGGTGATCACGAGGCCCGATTCGGGGAGCAGGAAGTGGATGTCGGCGACGCGGCCATGCAGCGAATTCTCGATCGGGATGATCGCGCAATCGGCGCGGCCGTCCTTCACGGCGTCGATCGCGTCGGAGAAATCGAAACTGGGCAGGGGCAGGCCGTCCGGGAACGCCTCGACCGCGGCGACATGGCTGTTCGCGCCCGGTGCACCCTGGAACGCGACGGCGCGCGCGGGCTCGGCGGCGGCGGCGTCGGTCATCCGCGCGACGATCGGGCGGGCGGGTGCGGCGAAGTTTTCCATGCGCCGAGCGCCTAAAGCGCGCTGCCTGCCTGTTCAAGCCGCGTAAAGCGCCGCCGCCCGCCATATACCCGCCCTTCAAGCGCGGCTTGCGGTGCGCGCTCGCGTTTTCTATGGCTATCCCAAACAGAACAGGGCGGATGCACAAGATGGACAATCGGACCAATACGATCGCCGGCTGGGTGCTCGCAGGCTGTGGTGCGGCGCTCGGGCTGTCGATCGTCGGCGGGATGATGTTCCACGGCGAGCGCCCCGAGAAGATGGGCTATGCGATCGAGGGCGTCGTCGCCGAGGGCGGCGAGGGTGCGGCCGCCGAAGTGCCGATCGCCTCGCTGCTGCCGACCGCCGACGCCGCCAAGGGCGCCGAAGTGTTCAAGAAGTGCGCCGCCTGCCACACCATCAACCAGGGCGGCGCGAACGGCGTCGGCCCGAACCTGTACGGCACGGTCGGCGAGGAAATCGCCAAGGGCAAGGCCGGGTACGCCTTCTCGTCGGCGCTGGCAGGGGTCGGCGGCAAGTGGGACTTCGACAAGCTGAACGCGTGGCTGACCTCGCCGCGCAAGTTCGCGCCGGGGACGAAGATGACGTTTGCGGGGCTCGGGAATGCGCAGGATCGCGCAAACGTGATCCTGTATCTGAACCAGCAGGGCTCGAACCTGCCGTTGCCGGCGGCTCCTGCGGCTGGCGCTGCTCCGGCGGCCGGCAAGGATGCCGCGGCGAAGGATCAGCCCGCGACCGCGAATGCGGCGGAGGCAGCGGCAACGAAGGGTGCACCCACCGCGGACATCGCCAACACCGGCACACCCGCCTCCGGCGCGCCGTCGGTCGATCCCGAAGCCGCTCGCAAGGGCGCCCGCTCGGAGAAGTAGCCGCTTCTCCCTCTCCCCTGCGGGGAGAGGGTCGGGGTGAGGGGCTGCCAAGCAGTGCGGCGCCTGGAACAGCCCCTCACCCCAGCCCTCTCCCCGGAAGGGGGAGAGGGAGCAGAAGGTTCCCCTCTCCGGAAGGCTCAGCCCTCGGCCGCTTCCTTCTCGGCACGCTCGCGATAGAACGACTGCACCGCGTCCCAGGCCTCGTCGGCTGTCTCGACATAGCGGAAGATCCCCAGGTCCTTCTCGCTGACGACGCCTTCCTCGACCAGCGCGTCGAAGTTCACGACCCGCTCCCAGAACTGACGCCCGAACAGCAGCACAGGAATCGGCTGGATCTTGCCCGTCTGGATCAGCGTCAGCAGCTCGAACAGTTCGTCGAACGTCCCGAACCCACCCGGAAACGCGGCAAGCGCGCGCGCGTGCAGCAGGAAGTGCATCTTGCGCAGCGCGAAATAGTGGAACTGCACCGACAGCGACGGCGTGACGTACGGGTTTGGCGCCTGCTCGTGCGGCAGGACGATGTTCAGACCGATCGACTCGGCGCCGACGTCGTCCGCGCCGCGGTTGGCGGCTTCCATGATCGACGGACCGCCCCCTGAGCACACTACGAACTGCCGCCAGCCACGCTCGTCGCGGGGCAGCACGCTGACCTTGGCGGCCAGCTCACGCGCGACGTCGTAATATTTCGACTTCTCGACCAGCCGCTCGGCGATTTTCTTCGACTTCTCGTCCGTCGCGAGCTTCAGCAACGCCTGCGCCTTGGACGGCTCGGGAATGCGTGCGGAGCCGTAGAATACGAAGGTCGAGCCGATCTTCGCCTCGTCGAGGACGAGTTCGGTCTTCAGCAGTTCGAGCTGGAACCGCACCGGCCGCAGGTCTTCGCGCAACAGGAAGTCCATGTCCTGGAAGGCGAGCCGGTAATGCGGGTGCTGCGTCTGGGGGGTAGAAACGGAGTCGCGGGCGGACTCGGCATCCTGGCTGGCGTTCGGAAAAACGCGCGATGGTACTCGTGTATCGGTCATTCAGGCGCGATTAGAGGAAACGCGAGGGGAGGGCTAGAGCGGTGCGCTAGCGGCAGAAATTGGCGTGATCGTCTTCGAGATGGAGGTGGTTGCGGTGCGCGGCGTTGTAGTCGGGGCTGAGCACCGTGCCGAACCGCTTGCACGCCGAGGCGCGGATCGTCTGGAGGAATTGGCGGACCTGCGGGTCGGACGAGTTCCAGTCGTTGAGCACGGTGATTCGCCGCCCGTCCTTCAGTACGAACCCGCCGACGTCGATCGCGTTCGCGATCGCGTGGCCCGAGCGGCGGCTGACGTTGCGCGCCGAGCCGACCACGTTGCGGCAGGCGTAACTCCCCATGCTGTCGACCCGCGCGAGTTCGCTGCCGAGCATCTGGTACGCGGCGGGCGCCACCGCGTTGCGCGTCCAGCCGATGAACGCACGTGCCGCGCCGCAGCGGACCGCGGTGAGATTGGCGACGGGCACGCCGATATCGACGAGCTTCACCGTGCCGTTCAGGCCGCATCCGGGGCCGGTCTCGCGGTCGGGCAGGACTTGGAACGAGACGTGGAGCTCGCGCAGGTCGGCGAGGCACTGCGCGGTCTCGCGGTTGCTTGGAACGGAGAGGTTGGGGCGGGTCTTGGTTGGCGCCGTGGGGCGATCGGCACGTCCGCAGGCGGCAAGTGTGAGGGCCAGGCACACGAGCCCCAACCACTTTGTCATGCCGGGCCCTTCGGCCACGCTCAGGAGAGCCTCGTTCCGGCATTCACTTGCAATCTTGTCCCCCATGCCGACGGCCGTGCGGCACGGTGGGCCCCGGAACAAGCCCGGGGTGACGGAGCGAGTTTGGCGCACGGTGGGGCGAGTCCCGCCGCCGCGCGCTTGCAATCGAACGCGGTTGACACCCCGCCGAACGCCGTTAGGGCCGGCGACGGGCCACGCGGTCCCAACGCCGCGCGTGCTCTCTGTGAGGAGAGATACATGACTGATACGACCTACGCACCCGCTACAGATGCGCCTGCGCTGCCCGCTACGAAGCCGGCACGTCCCTTTTTCAGCTCCGGTCCCTGCGCGAAACCTCCGGGTTGGTCCGCGGACAAGCTCGCCACCGATTCGCTCGGTCGCTCGCATCGCTCGAAGATCGGCAAGACCCGCCTCCAGTACAGCATCGACCTGATGCGCGAGCTGTTGAAGCTCCCCGACACGCACCGCATCGGCATCGTCCCCGGTTCCGACACCGGCGCGTACGAGATGGCGATGTGGACAATGCTCGGCGCCAAGCCCGTCACCGCGCTGGCGTGGGAAAGCTTCGGCGAGGGCTGGGTCACCGATGCAGTGAAGCAGCTCAAGATCGACCCTACGGTGGTGCGCGCCGATTACGGCCAGCTGCCCGATCTGGACGCGGTCGATTGGTCGAACGACGTGCTGTTCACCTGGAACGGCACCACCAGCGGCGTGCGCGTGCCGAACGCGGACTGGATCCCGGACGATCGCGAGGGTCTGTCGTTCGCCGATGCGACCAGCGGCGTGTTTGCGTACGATATCGACTGGACCAAGATCGATGTGGCGACCTTCTCGTGGCAGAAGGTGCTCGGCGGGGAGGGCGCGCACGGCGTGCTGATCCTTGGGCCGCGTGCGGTCGAGCGGCTGGAGAGCTATACGCCGGCCTGGCCGCTGCCGAAGGTGTTCCGCTTGGTCTCGAAGGGCAAGCTTACCGAAGGCGTGTTCAAGGGCGAGACGATCAACACGCCGTCGATGCTGGCGGTCGAGGATGCGATCTTCAGTCTCGAATGGGCGAAGTCGCTTGGCGAGGACGGCTTGATCAAGCGCTCGGACGCGAATGCAGCGGCGTTGGACAAGATCGTGGCGGAGCGCGATTGGCTTGGTCATCTGGCGGTCGATCCGGCAACGCGGTCGAAGACCAGCGTGTGCCTCACTGTCGAGGGTGCGGACGAGGCGTTGATCAAGGCGATGGCCTCTGCGCTTGAAAAGGCTGGCGCTGCGTACGACGTGGCGGGCTACCGCGACGCGCCTCCGGGCTTGCGGATCTGGTGCGGTGCGACCGTCGACACCGCCGATATCGAGGCGCTCGGCCCGTGGCTCGACTGGGCCTACGCGACCGCCAAGGCCGCCTAACTAGCTACCGCGTCTTTTACGTCTTCCTTCCAACAACCACCCCCATTCCGTCATCCCGGCGCACGCCGGGACCCATGGACACGGAGCGTCCGCTCATGAAGCGAACCGCAACCGTGGGTCCCGGCGTCCGCCGGGATGACGGGGAGGGGTGAGGATCAGAACGGAAGGCGGCACCCCAATTCACCGAATTTCCAGGAGCAATCCCATGCCAAAAGTCCTTATTTCCGACAAAATGGATCCCCGCGCCGCCCAGATCTTCCGCGAGCGCGGTGTCGAGGTCGACGAGATCACCGGCAAGACGCCTGCCGAACTGATCGCGATCATCGGCGAGTATGACGGCCTTGCTATCCGCAGTTCGACCAAGGTTACCAAGGAAATCCTTGAGCACGCCACCAACCTGAAGGTCGTCGGCCGCGCCGGCATCGGCGTCGACAACGTCGACATCCCCGCCGCGTCGGCGAAGGGCGTAGTCGTGATGAACACGCCGTTCGGCAACTCGATCACCACCGCCGAGCACGCGATCGCGCTGATGTTCGCGCTCGCCCGGCAACTCCCGGAAGCGGACGCTTCCACGCAGGCCGGCAAGTGGGAGAAGAACCGCTTCATGGGTGTCGAGCTGACGTCGAAGACGCTCGGCCTGATCGGTGCGGGCAATATCGGCTCGATCGTCGCCGATCGCGCGCGCGGCCTCAAGATGAAGGTCGTCGCGTTCGATCCGTTCCTGACGCCCGAGCGCGCGATCGAGATCGGCGTCGAGAAGGTCACGCTCGACGAACTGCTCGCGCGTGCCGACTTCATCACGCTGCACACCCCGCTGACCGATCAGACGCGCAACATTCTCTCGGCCGAGGCGCTCGCCAAGACCAAGAAGGGGGTGCGCATCATCAACTGCGCACGCGGCGGCTTGATCGACGAGGTCGCGCTGAAGGCGGCGCTCGATTCGGGCCAGGTCGGCGGCGCAGCGCTCGACGTGTTCGTCGAGGAGCCCGCCAAGGCGTCGCCGCTGTTCAACACGCCGAACTTCGTCAGCACGCCGCATCTTGGCGCGTCGACCACCGAGGCGCAGGTCAACGTCGCGATCCAGGTCGCCGAGCAGATGGCCGATTTCCTGATGTCGGGCGGCGTCACGAATGCGCTCAACATGCCGTCGCTGTCGGCGGAGGAAGCGCCGAAGCTGAAGCCGTACATGGCGCTGGCGGAGAAGCTCGGGTCGCTGGTCGGTCAGTTGACGACGGGTGCGGTGTCGCGGATCTCGGTGCATACCGAGGGCGCGGCGGCGGATCTGAACGCGAAGCCGATCGTGAGTGCGGTGCTGGCGGGCTATCTCCAGACGCAGACCGCGACGGTCAACATGGTCAACGCGCCGGTGCTGGCGCGGGAGCGTGGTCTTGAGGTGCGCGAAGTGCGTACCGAACGTGAGGCGGATTACCATACGCTGCTGCGCGTCTCGGTGAAGACCGAGGATGGCGAGCGTTCGGTGGCGGGTACGTTGTTTGGCGATTCGGCGCCGCGTCTGGTCGAGCTGCTCGGGATCAAGATCGAGGCCGATCTGGCGGGGCCGATGCTGTATGTCGTTAACGAGGATGCGCCGGGGTTCATCGGTCGTCTCGGGACTGCGCTTGGCGAGGCTGGGGTGAATATCGGGACGTTCCATCTTGGGCGCCGGTCTGCGGGTGGCGAGGCTGTGCTGCTGCTGTCGGTTGACGAAGCGGTGACGCCGGACCTGCTGACCAAGGTCCGCGCGCTTCCCGGCGTAAAGACCGCGATGGGCCTCAACTTCTGACAAGACTCCCTCTCCCCTTGGGGAGAGGGTAGGGGAGGGGGGCAGTACCGAGAGATGGCGTTTGGGGCGGCCCCTCTCCCCGGCCCTCTCCCCAAAGGGGAGAGGGAGCAGTGACCAAGACCGATGACAGCATGCTGAGCCAGGCGAAGGCGATGCGGTCCGGGCAGACTGGGCCGGAAATGCGGTTCTGGTACGAAGTCCGCGCCAAGCGCTTCCAAGGCGTGAAGTTCACCCGCCAGGTCGTGATCGGCGCGTTCATCGCTGATTTCGTCGCGCGTTCGCACATGCTGGTCGTCGAGCTTGACGGCGATACGCACACCGACCAAGCACGCGACGCCCGCAGGACGGCGTGGCTGGAAGAGCAGGGATATCGGGTGATCCGTTTCGCCAATACCGATGTGATGACCAATCTCGAAGGCGTTCTGCAAGTGTTGGGCGATGCACTTGTCATACGCGTGGACCTGACACGATGACCGCACTCCTCCCCGAAGGCTTCCGAGATCGCCTCCCCCCGTTCGCCGATTCGGCAGCGGCGCTGGAGGCCTGCGTGCTCGAAGCTGCGCGTCTCCACGGCTACGAGCGCGTCGATCCGCCGCTCGCCGAATTCGCCGACGGGCTTGAGATGCGACTGAAGGCTGGTGGGCTGCACGACGCAGTACGCTTCGTCGATCCGGTGTCGCAACGCACGCTCGCGATCCGGCCGGACATCACCGCACAGGTCGCGCGGATCGCCGCCACTCGGATGGGGCATCACCCTCGGCCGGTTCGGCTGAGCTATGCTGGCTCCGTGCTTAAGCTGCGGGCGTCACAGCTCGCGCCCGCGCGTGAGACTCGGCAGATCGGATGCGAACTCATCGGGCTTGATTCGGTTGCCGCCGCGCAGGAACTCGTCGCGGTTGCAGTCGACATGATTGCTGCCGCCGATGTTACCGGCGCGTCGATCGACTTTACGCTCCCCGATCTCGTGCCGACGCTTGCCGCCGGACCTCTTCCCGTCGCGCCCGAGCAGATCGCAACCCTGCGCGATCGCCTCGACGCGAAGGACGCCGGCGCCGTTGCTGCTCTTGCTCCGGCCTACCTTCCGCTGATCGAAGCCGCCGGCCCGTTCGACCAGGCGATGGACCGCCTCCGCGCCTTCGACACCACCGGTGCACTCGCCTCCCGCCTCGACGGCCTCGCGCGCATCGCCGAAGCGCTCGACGGCCGCGTCGCGTTGACGCTCGACCCGACCGAGCGGCATGGCTTCGAATACCAGACCTGGCTCGGCTTCTCGCTCTTCGCCGACGGTAGTGCGCGTGAAGTTGGTCGCGGGGGCACGTACACCGTCGTCCACGAAAACGGCGCTGAGGAAGCTGCGACGGGCTTCTCGCTGTTCGCCGATGCGCTCGTCGAGCGCGTCGCCACCGTCGACCGCCGCCGTCTCTTCCTCCCGTTCGGCACGCCCGCCAGCGAAGGCGCAGCAATGCGCGCGCAGGGCTGGGTCACCGTCGCGGCGCTAGACGCCGGCGATACCCCCGAAGCACAAGTCTGCACGCATCTATGGGTGGCGGGCGAGCCCCGCGCGCTGTAGGCGCTGCGCGTAATCCTCAGGAGATAGAGTTTGGCCAACGTAGCAGTCATCGGCGCGCAATGGGGCGACGAAGGCAAGGGCAAGATCGTCGACTGGCTCGCCGAGCGCGCCGACATGGTCGTGCGGTTCCAGGGCGGCCACAATGCCGGCCACACGCTGGTCGTCGGCGACAACGTGTACAAGTTGTCGCTGCTGCCGTCGGGTATCGTCCGCGGGACGCCGTCGTTTATCGGCAACGGCGTGGTGCTCGATCCGTGGGCGTTGAAGGACGAGATCGCCCGGTTGGGCGCGCAGGGCGTCGTCGCGACCCCGGAGACGCTGCGGATCGCCGATACCTGCGCGCTGATCCTGCCGTTCCACCGCGATCTCGATGGTCTGCGCGAGGATGCGAGCGGCGCTGGCAAGATTGGCACCACGCGTCGCGGCATCGGGCCTGCGTATGAGGACAAGGTCGGCCGCCGTGCCATCCGCGTCTGCGACCTCGCGCATCTCGACGATCTCGGGCCGCAGCTCGATCGCCTCACCGCGCATCATGACGCGCTGCGCGCCGGCTTTGGCGAGCCGCCCATCGATCGCGCACGCTTGATCGCGGAACTGCGCGAGATCGCTGGCTTCGTGCTGCCCTTCGCCAAGCCCGTGTGGCGCGACCTCAACGCCGCGCGTTCGGCTGGCAAGCGGATCCTGTTCGAGGGCGCACAGGGCGTGCTGCTCGACGTCGACCACGGCACCTATCCGTTCGTTACCTCCTCGAACACCATCGCAGGCGCCGCAGCCGGCGGGTCTGGCCTCGGGCCATCCGCGGTCGGCTTCGTGCTCGGTATCGCCAAGGCATACACGACGCGCGTTGGTTCGGGGCCGTTTCCGACCGAGCTCGAGAACGAGACCGGCGAGCGTCTCGGCGTACGCGGCCATGAGTTCGGGACGGTCACGGGGCGGAAGCGCCGCTGCGGCTGGTTCGACGCGGTGCTGGTGCGGCAGGCGGCGGCGGTCGGTGGCATCACCGGGATCGCGCTGACGAAGATCGACGTGCTCGACGGGTTCGAGACCGTATCGATCTGCACCGGGTACAGCTTGCGCGGCGAGACGCTCGATTACTTCCCGGCGCATGCGGCGGACCAGGCGCTGGTCGAGCCGATCTACGAGACGATGGAAGGCTGGCAGGAGACGACTGCGGGTGCACGCAGCTGGGCCGACCTTCCCGCGCAGGCGATCAAGTATATCCGCCGGATCGAGGAGTTGATCCGCTGCCCGGTGACGTTGGTCTCGACCAGTCCGCAGCGTGCCGACACGATTCTCGTCCGCGATCCGTTCTCGGACTGAGCGGACGCGAAAAAGCCGGGCGATCGCTCGCCCGGCTTTTCATCTACTGTAGCGAGGTCGGATCAGCGCGGGGTGGTCGTGCCGGTTGTCCCGCCCGTGGTCGAACCCATCGTGCCGGTGGTCGTGCCACCCATCGTGCCCGTGGTTCCGGTCGAGCCGCCCATCGTTCCACCCATCGTGCCGGTGGTGCCCATCGTACCAGTCGTGCCGCCCATCGTGTCGGCGCCCATCGTGCTACCGGTCGTGCCCGACATCGTGCTGCCCGTCGTGCCGGTGCCGCTCATGGTGCCCGACGTCGTACCGCGCGTACGGCTGCGAGCCTTGGTGCCACGCTGCGTGCGCGTTGTGGTCGAACGGGTGCTGGTCGAGGGGTTGGCCTGATCCATCGTACCGGTCGACATGCCGCCGGTCGTGCTGCCTGCGGTCGAACCGCCCATGGTGCTTCCGCTCATCGTGCCACCCGTGGTGCCGCCCATCGAGCCGCCGGTGCCCGTCTGTGCCAGTGCCACGCCCGGAATGATCAGCGCTGCCGCTGCGATCGAAGTCAGAATACGCATTTCGCTCTCCTATGTTATTGAAGGGCAAGCGCTTAAGTCCGGCTTATGTTCCAGCGTCAGCCGCACTGGCCTCGATGCAGCAGTGCCTGATCGGCCAGGACGAGGGCGACCATCGCCTCGACCACGGGGACTCCGCGGATCCCAACGCAGGGATCGTGACGGCCCTTGGTGGCGATCGTCGCGGCCTCGCCGGTCGGGCTGATCGTCTCGACCGGGGTGAGGATCGAGCTGGTCGGCTTGAACGCGACGCGCAAGGTGATCGGCTGGCCGGTCGCGATCCCGCCGGCGATCCCGCCGGCATGGTTGGCAAGGAACTCCGGGCCGTCGACACCGGGACGCATCGGGTCGGAATTCGCTTCGCCTGACAGCGCGGCAGCGGCAAACCCGTCGCCGATCTCGATGCCCTTGACCGCGTTGATGCTCATGCAGGCGGAGGCGAGTTCGGAATCGAGCTTGGCATAGAGCGGCGCGCCCCAGCCTGCGGGTACGCCGGTCGCCTCGCACGCGATCACCGCGCCGAGCGAGGAGCCGGATTTCCGCGCGGCGTCGACGAGCGTTTCCCAACGGAGCGCGGCCTCGGCATCGGGGCAGAAGAACGGGTTCTGGTCGATCTGCGCATCGTCGAAGTTGGCCGGATCGATCGCATCGCCCCCGATCGCCTCGACCCATGCGCGGACACGGACCTGCGGCACGACGAGCCGCGCGACCGCGCCGGCTGCAACGCGCGCGGCGGTCTCGCGCGCGGAGGAGCGCCCCCCGCCACGGAAATCGCGGAACCCGTATTTCGCGTCATAGGCATAGTCGGCGTGGCCGGGGCGATAGGCCTTGGCGACGTCCGAATAGTCCTTGGAGCGCTGGTCGACATTCTCGATCATCAGGCTGATCGGCGTTCCCGTGGTGCGCCCCTCGAACACCCCCGAGAGAATGCGCACCGTGTCCGGCTCGCGTCGCTGCGTGGTGAAGCGCGAGGTGCCCGGGCGACGCTTGTCGAGCCACGGCTGGATGTCCGCTTCGGTCAGCGGAATGCCAGGAGGGCAACCGTCGACGATCGCGCCTAGCGCAGGGCCGTGGGATTCGCCCCAAGTGGTGAAGCGGAACAGCCGTCCAAACGTGTTGAAGCTCACTTGCCCCTCTCCCCAACGGGGAGAGGGAGGGGCCCGTGCGAAGCATGGGAGGGTGAGGGCACGCGCGTCAGCCCATCGAGGATCACGGCAAGCACGCCGTCCATCCGCTGCATCACGTCGTTGTTCCAGACACGGATCACACGATATCCCTTGGTCGCGAGAAAGGCGGTTCTATCGTCGTCATAGGCGACATCATCGATATGTTGGCTGCCATCTACCTCGACGACCAGCATGGCGTCCATGCAGAGGAAGTCGGCGATGAAGGGCCCGATCCATACTTGGCGGCGGAACTTGAAGTCGCCGAGACGACGACTGCGGAGGCGGTACCAAAGCCGGTCCTCCGCTTCGGTCGCATCGCGACGTAGCTCTCGGGCTCGGTTCAGTGCTTCGGTGCCGTCGCGTTGCCTCACCTTGCCCTCACCCTCCCATGCTTTGCATGGGCCCCTCCCTCTCCCCGGAGGGGGAGAGGGGCTTAGACCAGTGCGATATCGGGGGCGTCTTCAGCCTTCATGCCGATCACGTTGTAGCCCGCGTCGACATGGTGTGTTTCGCCGGTCACGCCCGACGCCAAGTCGCTCAGCAGGTACAGCCCCGCACCGCCGACGTCGTCGATCGTCACGTTGCGCTTCAGTGGCGAGTTCAATTCGTTCCACTTCAGAATCAGGCGGAAATCGCCGATCCCGCTTGCCGCCAGCGTCTTGATCGGCCCCGCCGAGATCGCGTTGACGCGGATGTTGTCGCGACCCAGATCGACCGCGAGATACTGCACGCTGGTCTCCAGCGCCGCCTTCGCGACCCCCATCACGTTGTAATGCGGGATGACCTTCTCCGCGCCGTAATAGCTGAGCGTCAGCATCGCGCCGCCCTCGGTCATCATCTTGGCCGCGCGCTGCGCCACTGCGACGAACGAATAGACCGAGATGTTCATCGTCATCAGGAAATTGTCGAGGCTGGTGTCGACGAACCGCCCGCGCAGCTCGTTCTTGTCCGAAAAGCCGATCGCGTGAACGACGAAGTCGATCGTCGGCCATTCCTCGGCCAGCTTGTCGAAGGTCGCATCGAGCGCACTCATGTCCGACACGTCGCAATCGAACAGCCGCGCCACGCCCAACTGCTCGGCGAGCGGGCGGACGCGCTTCTCCATCGTCTCGCCCTGGTAGCTGAACGCGAGGTCCGCGCCCGCCTCGGACAGCTTCTTGGCAATCCCCCAGGCCAGCGACTTGTCGTTCGCCAAGCCCATGATCAGCCCACGCTTGCCCGCCATCAAACCGTTCACGCCGTCCCCGCCTATACCTGCATATCCGTAGCAGGCTGCTCTAGCGTTGTTTCGGGTGGTTCCGCCAGTGCTGCGTTGAGATGCGCGCCGAATACGAGACCGAGCCCGATGACATAGAAAAATAACAGCATGATGACGACGCCCGCCAGACTGCCATAGGTGAGGTCGTAACCACCGAGACGCGACAGGATCACCGGCAGCAGCGCGGTCGCGCTGACCCACCAGGCGGTGGTGAACAGGGCGCCCGGCCATTTGCGGCACTTCGAATAGCGATAGCGCGACGGGGTGACCGAGTAGAACAGCAGGTACAGCGCGCCGAACATCAACAGGCCGGGGATGAGTCGCGACAGCCCGACCCAGCCGGCGGCGTCCTGCGCGAAGGGGAGGAGGCGATAGATGAACTGCTCGGCCGCGGTCAGGATACCCTGGACGAGGAACGACAGCAGCGCGATCACCACCGACAGGATGATCACCGCGGACGATCCGAGCCGTGATTTCCAGAACGGCGCGGTTGCCTTGATCCCGTAGGCGCGGTGAAAGATGTCGCGGATCGTCTCGACGAAGCTGCCGACCGTCCACAGTCCGACCAGCGCGCCGAGCCACAACAGCGACCCGGTCCGCGCGGCAAGCACGTCGGCGATCGGCTTGCGCAACAGGTCGCCGACGTTGGGCGGCAGGACGTTGAGGAACGACTCGACCGCGCGCACCGTCTCGACGCTCTGGCCGAAGATCGACAGGATCGCCGCCGCAACGATGAAGAACGGAAACACCGTCATCAGCGCGAGATAGGCGAGGTTCCCCGCGTGGATGAAGCCATCGTTGAAGACGCCGACGGCCGCGCGTTTGAAAACCTCGAACGCGTAACTGCCTGGCCTGACCTTCGCCATGCCGCGGGCGAGACGGGCGCGCGTCGCACCATGATCGTGCGCGCGCGCTTCGGGCGTTAGGGTATTATCATTCACAAGGCGTTCAGACGCCCATGGCCCCCCGCGGGTTCCCCGCTTCGCGACCATCCCAGCTTTCGACGAACGCCGTCAGCGCCGCATCGCTCGCGGGAATGTCGATCATCAGCGTGACCAACTGGTCGCCCCGCGTGCCGCCCTTCTTGTGAAAACCCTTGCCCTTGAGGCGCAGCGTCTTGCCCGAGGTCGTGCCCTTGGGGATGGTCAGCATCACTGGCTTGTCGACCGTCGGTGCCTTGATCGAGCCGCCCAGCACGGCTTCGGCCAGCGTGATCGGCAGGTCGAGGCGGACGTCGTCACCGTCGCGCGTGAAGAACTTGTGCGGCTGGACCTCGATCGTCAGGATCGCATCGCCTGCGCCGCCCGGACCCTGCTCGCCCTTGCCGGCCAGCTTCATCTGCGTGCCGGTCTCGACCCCGGCAGGGAGCTTGAGGTCGAGCGTCTTGCCGTCTGCGAGCGTCACGCGCTGCGGCTCCAGCGTCGCCGCCTCGACGAACGGGACTTGCAGGCGATACGCGGCATTCTCGCCCTTGGGCTGCGCGCGCCGACCGAAGCCGCCGGAGAATCCGCCGCCACCGCCACGCTGCGCGCCGCCGAACAAGCCTTCGAAGATGTCGCTCATGTCGGCCCCGCCGGCGCCGCTCTCATAGCCTTCGCTGCGGAAGCCGCCGCCGGGCTGCGGCCGCCCGCCGCCACCGCCAAAGCCGAACGGCGACGCCGGGTTGCCGTCGCCGTCGATTTCGCCGCGATCGAACCGCGCGCGCTTGTCCTTGTCGTTCAGCAGGTCGTACGCGTTGGTAACGGTGCTAAACCGCTCCGACGCCTTCGGATTGTCCTTGTTGCGATCGGGATGAAGCTCCTTTGCGAGCTTGCGGTACGCCTTCTTGATGTCGGCTTCGGTCGCGTCGCGCGCTACACCCAGAGTCTTGTACGGATCGGCCACTTACGTCCCCATTATACCTTGCGCGTCTATGTGGGGGGATCGCCCGCGCAACGCAATTGCGTGCGGGGTGTTTGGTTGCACGAGAGGAACGATCATGACCGACAAGCAACCGATGCAGGGCGTGCCGAAGGATGACGATGGCGCGAAGGAAAAGGACGGCGTCAACAACGCGCCGGCCAAGGACAAGGGCGGAGAGAGCGGCGGCGGCTCGTATCCGAACCCGCACGACGAGAAGTAACGCTTTCTCCCAAACTTCCGTCATGCCGGGCTCGGTCCGGCATCCACGGTTCCGCACAATCGAGAGACGTGAAACGCGGAACGGTTGGACCCCGGAACAGGTCCGGGGTGACGGAGTGGGTTAGGCGGGTTGTGTCTCATCCAACGGCGCAACATCGACGCTGACGTCCATGTTCTGCGCGCCCGACCCGAGCACCACGCCGTCGACCGGCGCGATCTCCGCGTAATCCCGCCCGACCGCCATCACGATGTGATCGCTCGCCATCCAGATCCCGTTGGTCGGATCGACCCCAATCCAACCACGCACCGGCCCGCACCACAGCAGTACCCACGCATGGGTCGCATCCGCGCCGACCAGCCGGGGCTGCCCCTCGGGCGGGATCGTGCGGATATATCCGGACGCGTACGCCGCGGGGAGACCGGCCGCGCGCAGGCCGGTGATCATGATCTGTGCGAAATCCTGGCAAACGCCCTTGCGCTGGAGGAACGCCTCATGCGGCGGCGTATCGACCAGCGTCGCGTCGGCATCGAATTCGAACTCCACCTGGATCCGCCGCGCGAGCGCGATCCCGGCCTCCAGTGCCCCCCGCGAAGGATCGAGATCGACCGCACAATAGTCCGCGATCGCCTGGTCGAGCGGGATCAGCGGCGAAGGATAGATGTAATTCGCCGGACTCGCCGCGGAAAGATCGGTGCTCGCCCGCGCCATCGCCGCGATCTCGCCCAGCGTCGGATCGCTCGCATCGGGCACGGGCACGAGGCGGTCCACCGTCATCCGCGACCGGCTCTCGATCGTCAGGTGGCGAACCGGACTGTCGACCACTAGCCGCGTGACATTGGCGAGTCCTGCCTCAGCGCGCGCCGCGCTGGTCCGCCCAGCCGGGTGCACTGACAGCGCGTAGCTATCCAGCCGCTGCCCCGGCCAGTCGATCGGCTTCAACCGCAGATTGCACCGCGCAAACTTGACGCTCGCGCCGTAATCGAACGTCGTGACGTGGCGAATGTCGTAGATCATGAAAATCCTCCCCGGCACGGGAAGGGGGACCGCCAGCCTGCTGGTGGTGGAGGGGGGGCGCCACGAACGGTGCGCTGGTGGAGAGCCCCCTCCACCATGCGCTGCATGGTCCCCCTCCCCGTACCGGGGAGGATTTGCACGTCCACTCTCACGCCAACGTCAGCCCGCTAGTCCGCAAAGGCTCAGCCCCCTGCAGGAAATACCGCCGCGCCAGCGCATCCGATACCGCGCCGAGACGCCGCTCGATATCCCCCAGCGTCTCCGCATCCAGCTCCGCGGCCGTCGCGGTCATCACGATCGCCTGCAACCCGGTCGCTTGCGCCTGTTGCGGCTCCGCCATCTCGTCGTCGCTCAGCACCGGTAACTCCGCCAACCGCGCCGCGATCCGCTCCGCCGAAAACGCCAACGACCGAGGATTGCCCGGATCGAGCGCCACCAGATCCATCACCGGCACGCGCGCGATCCCGGTCGGATAGCGCTGCCGATAACTGATCTGGCTGTCGGCAAGGTCGAGCAGCACCGACAGATCGTCCGGCGACGCGCCCGGCATCCCGAACAACCGGATCGCACGCGCCATCGCCATCGCCCGCTCGATCCGCCGCCCGAGATCGTGGAAGCGCCATGCCGCCGTCCGCCCCATATGTTCCGCCGACAGCCCGGCAATCGCCGCATAGCGCCGCTGCAGCGACCCGGCTCGCTCCAGCATTCCGCGATGCGTCGGGAAGGGGGCCTCAAGCAACCGTACCATGTCCGCCGACAGCCGGTCGCGCGAGCCTTCGCCGATCTCGCGGGCGTGGCGGTTGAGCGTCAGGATCGACTGCCAGCGTTCGTCCTCCATCGCGGTGCGGGCGAGCGCGGTCAGGTCGGCGCGGCGCAGCGACGGCGGGTGCGGCGCGCTGCCAGCGCCGACGATCAGCCCGACCAGCTTGCCGACCGTAGTCGGCGACAAGACTGCGCCGCCGTCGACGTCGATCGAATTGCCGAGCATCACGCGGATCGCGCCAAGCAAAGCCTCGCCCCGCTCCAGATAGCGCCCAAGCCAATAGAAATTGTCCGCCACCCGGCTCGGCAACGTCCCCGGATTGCGCCGCACTTGGAGCGAGTCCGCGGCGGTCAGCAGCGATACCGGCGCGACCGGCTCGGCACCATAGATGCAGACGTCGGCGGACCAGATGCCTTCGCCCATGACCGCCGCCCGCGCGTCGGGATGCTCGCCGATCCGCGCGAACCCGCCGGGGAGGACGGTCCATTCGCCGTCGCCGTTACGCGCCGCGAAGACACGTAGGGTGAAGGGGCGGGGGACCAGCGCATCGCCGACCACGACCGGCATCGTCGAGAGCTGGACCAGTTCCTGCCCGACATAATCCTGCGGCCGGTTCGCCATGTCCGCGAGCAGGCGCGTCCTGTCTTCGCCGGTCATGTCGGCGCCAGCGGTTGGGCCGCCGGTCATGCCGAGCGGGCGTGCGTGGAAGGCGGGACCGATCAGCAGGCGATCGAAATTCGCCTCGACCTGCGCCCGCGCGCCGTCCTGCCCGCACCACCACGTCGCGATGTTGGGCAGCAGCAGGTCTTCGCCGAGCATCGATTTCGCAAGCTGCGGCAGGAACGCCGAGAACGACGGTGCCTCGAGCACGGCCGAGCCCGGCGCATTCGACAGCACGACGTTGCCGGCGGCATAGGCGTCGATCAGCCCGGGCACGCCGATCTGCGAATGCGTGTCGAATGCCAGCGGATCGAGCAGCCGTGGGTCGAGCCGCCGCCACAGCGCATCGATCCGCTTGAGCCCGCCGATGGTGCGGACATACACCTTGTCCTCGAGCGCGGCGAGATCGGCACCTTCGACCAGCAGCAGCCCGAGATACCGCGCGAGGTGCGCCTGCTCGGGATAGCTCGGGTTGAACCGACCGGGCGTGAGCAACCCGATCCGCGGGTCGGTCCGCTTGCACATCGCCGCGATCCCGGCGCGGAAGGCTGCAAAGAACGGCGCATGCCGCTGGACGTTGAGCCGATCCTGCAACCCGCCGAGCGTCCGGCTGACGGCGATGCGGTTCTCCAGCGCGTAACCAGCACCGGCCGGCGCGCGGAGGTGATCGGCGAGCACGCGCCATTCGCCGGTCGGTCCGCGGCCGAGGTCGATCGCGATGAAGTCGAGATGGCGGCCGCCCGGCGGGTCCAGCCCGACCATCGGTCGGAGGAAGAACGGGCTGCCGGTGACGAGCGCGGCGGGGATGTGGCCGTCTGCGACCAGCTTTCCCTCGCCGTAGAGGTCGGCGATCACCGTCTCCATCAACGTCGCGCGCTGGATCACGCCGCGCTCGATCCCCGCCCATTCGCCGGCCTCGATCAGCAAGGGTACGGGCGAGACGGGCCAGGGGCGCTCGTCGGGTTCGTCGGCGATGCGGAAGCCGGTGCCGATGTCGACCGCATGCCGCTGGACGCGCTCACGGATGTGGCCGAGGTCGTCCGAGGCGACCGTGGCCAGCTCGGCGAACATCGCCGCCCAGGCGGGGTCTGCATCTTCGCAGAGCACGTCGGCGCCAGTGCTGCGCGTGCAATAGTCGGCGATCCACCGCTCGGCATGGATCATCGCGTCGAAAAGGGGCGCGGTGTGCGTCGCCGTGTCCAATGCCTCAAGCCCCCGAATACAGGCGGCGGTGTTTCACCTTTCGACGCGGCGGTGCAACATAAATTGTCGCGAAGGCCGCGCGTTACTCCTGTTCTCTCGCGAACGCGAAGGGCCAGGAATCCCAGGCGCTGCGTGCAGTTACCCTGGACCCCCGCGTTCGCGGGGGACAGTAAGGGGGCGAGCTGTCGCTTTTACAAACCACCACCCCGGCGAAGGCCGGGGCCCAGTTGGCAAGGTGGTCGTAACGAAGCGTTGCCCTTCGTTAGCAACGTTCCCCAACTGGGCTCCGGCCTTCGCCGGGGTGGTGCTAGGGGAGGGGCCGCTCAAAGATCCGGCAACACCTGATCCGCCATACCCCAACCCGCCAAAGCACGCGAGCCAGCCCTCGCGATCAACTCGGCCCCATCCTTTACACCCCATCTTGCCGCCGTCTCGATATCCCGCAGCTCGGTCCAAGACACCGGTGCCGCCACTGGCGCACCCGCCCGAGCCCGCGCCGAATACGGCATCACTGCGGTCGCCCCGCGCTGGTTCCGCAGCCAGTCGATGAAGATCCGCCCCTTCCGCTTGGCCTTCGCCATTGTCGCGACGAAGCGCTCGGGATCCGCCCCCGCCATCGCCCGCGCGAAGCGGTCCGCGAAGTCCTTCACCGCCGGCCATTCCGCCTCGGGGGTCAGCGGCACGACGACATGCACGCCCTTGCCCCCCGACAGCATCGGGAAGCTGACCAACCCCAGTTCCGCGAGCTGGTTCTTAAGATGCTCGGCCGCCTTTTTGGTGTCGCCGAAGTCGAGCCCCTCGTCCGGGTCGAGATCGAATATCAGTCGGTCCGGTTTCTCCAGGGCCGCGTTCGACGAGCCCCAGCCGTGGAACTCGATCGTGCCCATCTGCACGCACGCGACCAATCCGTCGGCGTCATCGACGTACAGATAGTCCTCGGTCGAGCCGTCCTTCTCGCGGATCGGCACCTGGTGGACCGCGTCGCCGAAGCTTCCGGCATCGTGTTTCTGGAAGAAGCACGCGCGCGATCGACCTTGGGGGCAACGGACGAGGCTGATCGGGCGATTGCCCGCGACCGGCAGCATGATGCCCGAGACCGCGACGTAATAGTCGGCCAGATCGCCCTTGGTGACGTCCGACTTGTCGAAGATCACGCGGTCGCGGCTGCTGACCTTTATGCTGGTCGCGGGTGCCGCGGCTTCCTCCACATCGGGCGGCGGGGCGGGCGTCTCGGCGACGACGTCCTTAGCCGCCTTGTCCTCGCGCAGGCCGATGAAGCTCGAATGGCGGAGCACGCCGTCCGGAGTGACTTCGGCAAACGCGACTTCCGCGACCAGTTTCGGCGTCACCCACTTCGCGCCGCGGACCGCTGCCTTTGGCGCCTCGACCGTGGGCGTCTTGCGGTCGAGTGCGTCGAGCTTGTCGCGGATCTCGTCCATCAACGCCTGGTCGAACCCGGTGCCGACCTTCCCCGCATACCTGAAGCCCTTGCCTTCGCGGACACCGAGCAACAGCGACTTGAACCCGCGTTTCTTGTCGGAGGGCAGCCAGCCGACGATCACGAATTCCTGGCGGTGCGTGCATTTGACCTTGAGCCAGGCCTTGGTTCGCTTGCCGGCATAGGGCGCGTCGGCGCGTTTCGAGACGATGCCTTCGAGGCCTTCGCGGCACATTGTCTCGAACAATTGCTCGCCCGCGCCGATGACGTGGTCGGAGTAGCGGAGGCGGTCCTCGTCCTCGGGGATCAGTGGTTGCAGGCGCGCCTTGCGGTCGAGATTGGATAGACCGGTCAGGTCTTCGCCGTCGAGCGCGAGCAGGTCGAACGCGAACAATGTCATGTCGCCGCCGGCGGAAATTGCGTCCTTCAGCGTCGAGAAGTCGGGATGGCCGTCCTTGAACGCGACGATCTCGCCGTCGATCAGCGCGGATTTTATCGGGAGTTTCGCGGCGGCGTCGGCGATCGCGGCGAACTTGTCGGTCCAGTCGAGGCCGGTGCGGGTGAAGACCTTGGCCTTGCCGTTGGCGACGGAGATCAGCGCGCGGTAGCCGTCGTATTTCACCTCGTGCAGCCAGGTGGATCCGGTGGGGACGGCGTCGACGAGGGTGCAAAGTTGGAGGTCGCGGAACTCGGGCAGTTTGACCGCGCTGCGCCCCGACCCCTTCGTCGCCCCAGCGGAGGCTGGGGTCTCCCGCGGCTCCTGTTCCGTTTTTGCTGCTTGAGATCCCAGCTTTCGTTGGGATGACGGGCGGGGGGAGCGTGCCGGCTTTTTGTCCTCTTCGATCTCGACCATCGTCCGGCCGGTCGAGACGCTGGTCAGCGCTTCCTCGACCAGCGTGTCCGTGCCGCCCGCCGCGGCGTCGTCGATCTTCCGCAGCAGCCAGTTCTCGCGTTTCTCCTTCGCGCGGGGCTTCAGGCGGATGAGCAGCCATTCGCCCTTCATCCGTTCGCCATCGAGGACGAAGTGGAGATGGCCCTCGTCGAGGTCCTTGGCCGACTTGCCCTTGATCGGCGACCATGTGCCGCGGTCCCACAGCATCACCGTGCCGCCGCCATATTCGCCAGCGGGGATCGTGCCTTCGAAGGTGGCGTAGCTGAGCGGGTGATCCTCGGTGCGGACGGCGAGGCGCTTTTCAGCGGGGTCGAGGCTGGGGCCACGGGTGACCGCCCAGCTTTTCAGGACGCCGTCGACTTCGAGGCGGAAGTCCCAGTGGAGGCGGGTGGCGTCGTGCTTCTGGACCATGAAGCTGTTGCCGTTGCCGGGGGCCAGCGTGCCCGCGGGTTCGGCGGTTTTCGTGAAGTTCCGCTTGGAATTATAGAGCGCTAGGGGATCGTCGACCATCTTCACGCCTCCCTGGAAGGGAGGGGCCGGGGGTGGGTCGGCCGCTTGGCGGGCGGGGCGCTATTACGGTAAGGGACCCACCCCCAACCCCTCCCTTTCAGGGATGGGAGCTTACGCACGTTTTTTGGCTGGCGCTTTGGCCGCCGTCTTAGCCGGCGCGCGCTTGGCGGGGGCCTTCTTCGCAGGCGCCTTCTCTGCCGCGCCCCCACTTTTCTCCATCGACTTCTTCAACGCCGCCATCAGATCGACCACGTTCGAGCCGGTCTTTCCGCCGGTGTCCTTGTCCTCGATGATCTTCTTCCCGTTCGACTTGCGCTTGCGTTCGATCAGGTCCTTCAGCGCGTCGACATAGCGATCGTGGAATTCCTGCGGATGGAAGTCGGCGCTGCGCTTTTCGATCAGCGCTTCGGCGAGTTCGAGCAGTTCCTCGGACGGCTTGTCATCGGGGATCTCGCGGAAATACCCCTGCGCCTTGTGCACCTCGTCGGCGTAGCGCAGCGTCTCCAGCACCATGCCGCGCCCGCATGGCTTGAGGCTCACGACGTATTCGCGCCCGCGCATCGCAAGCTGGCCGAGCCCGACCTTCTTCGTCCGCTTCAACGCTTCGCGCAGAACGATGAACGCCTCCTCCGCGAGATCATCCGCGGGCACCACGAAATACGGCTTCTCGTAATAGAGCACGTCGATCTCGCTCGCGTCGACGAACTGCGTGAGTTCCAGCGTCTTCTTCGACTCGAGCTTCACCGCATCGATCTCGTCCTGCTCCAACAGGACGTATTCGCCCTTCGAGACCTCGTACCCCTTCATGATCTCGTCGGCGTCGACCGGGCCGACGCCGGTGACGACCTTGTCGTAATGGATCGGCTGGCCCGACGGCTCGTGGATCTGCTTGAACGACACCGCCGCGCCGGATTTCGTCGCGGAATAGATCTCGACCGGAATCGAGACGAGGGCCAGCCGGATCTGCCCCTGCCAATACGCGCGCGCTGCCATCTTGCGTGTTCCTTCGTTGCGGAAACGATTCGATTACCTGGGTCAATCATCGGCACGGTAGAGTCGTTCCAAAGTTTCGTTCCGCGCCAAATCCCGCTATGGCGCGCGGCATGTCAGACGATCCCTTCACGCTGTTCGATAGCTGGTACGCCGAGGCCAAGCAGTCCGAGCCGAACGACCCCAACGCGGTGGCGCTCGCGACGGCCGATGCCGAGGGCCGTCCGTCGGTCCGCATGGTGCTGCTGAAGGGGCACGGCCCCGATGGCTTCGTGATCTACACCAACCGCGAAAGCCGCAAGGCGGGCGACCTCGCCGCCAATCCGCAGGGGGCGCTGCTGTTCCACTGGAAGTCGTTGCGTCGCCAGATCCGGATCGAGGGGCCGGTGTCATGGGCCAGCGATGAAGAGTCCGACGCCTATTTCGCCTCGCGTGGCCGTGATTCGCAGCTTGGCGCCTGGGCGTCGGAGCAGTCCCGGCCGCTCGACAGCCGCGAGACGTTCGAGCAGCGCTATGCCGAGATGACCGCGAAGTTCGAAGGCCAGGACGTGCCGAGGCCGCCGCATTGGGGTGGCTACCGTGTTACGCCGACGCGGATCGAGTTCTGGCAGGACCGTGCGCACCGGCTCCACGAACGGCGACTGTTCGTTCGCGAAGACGGCAATTGGAGCGAGGGGCTGTTGTTCCCATGACGCAGGACGAACGGCGCAAGGTCATACCCCTCGCAACACGCGCGGCGCTCGCCAGCGTCGCGATGGCGTGTTTCCTGCTGCTGCTGAAGGGATTTGCGGCGTGGTCGACGGGCTCGGTGGCGATGCTCGGCTCGCTCGCCGATACCGCGCTCGACCTGCTCGCGTCGCTGGTCACGCTGTACGGCGTGCGGCTGGCGGCGACGCCGGCGGACCACGATCACCGCTTCGGCCACGGCAAGGCGGAGGCGCTCGCAGCGCTGTTCCAGGTCATGCTGATCACCGCGTCGGCGGTCGGCATCGCGTGGCGCGCTATCCTCGCATTCGGCGATCCGCAGCCGACCACCGGGGCCGAGTTCGGCATCGGCGTGTCGGTGATCGCGATCGCCGCGACGGTGTTCCTGCTGGCCTATCAGCGCAAGATCATCCGCCAGACCGGCTCGGTCGCGATCCTGGCGGACAACGTCCATTACCAGTCCGACGTGCTGCTCAACGGCTCGGTGATCGTCGCGCTCGTGCTCGATCAATATGTCGGGTGGAGCGGCGCGGATCCGATCTTCGGCATCGTCATCGCGCTGTGGCTCGCCTGGGGCGCGTTCCAGGCATCGTCGAATGCGATCGACCAGCTGATGGACAAGGAGTGGCCGGAGGATTTCCGGGCGCAATTTCTTGACGTCGCCGCGCGCCAGCCCGGCATCCGCGGCATTCACGATTTCCGCACACGGCGCTCTGGCAGCCACGATTTCGCGCAGTTCCACATGGAGGTCGCGCGTGACCTGACCGTGGAACATGCGCACGACATCGTCGAGGCGGTCGAGCGCAACCTGCGCACCGCTTTCCCGAAGGTCGAGGTGCTGATCCATCTCGATCCCGAGGGGCATGTCGACACCGACAATCCGCTGGTCGAGGCGGACGTGACGCCGCATTGGTTCGGCAAGCGGGTATAGTCCGTTCGAGATTCGGCAACGCGTTTGAGGATTCAGGCATGAGAATACCGTTCGCGCAGATCGATGCGTTTTCCGACACGCCGTTCGGCGGCAACCAGGCGGCGGTGATGCCGCTGTCCGCATGGCTCGACGACGACGTGCTCCTCAACATCGCGCAGGAGAACAACCTGAGCGAGACCGCGTTCATCGTCGCTTCGGACGACGAGGGTGTCGATTTCGATCTTCGCTGGTTCACGCCGGGGGCGGAGGTGGCGCTGTGCGGCCACGCGACGCTGGCGAGTGGGCATTTCGTGCTGTCGTCGGATACCGCGCTCGATCGGGTGCGGTTCCGGACGCGGCAGGCGGGGATGCTCGAGGTTGCGCGGGCTGATAGCGGGTACACGCTGGAGCTGCCGGCTTGGGGACCTAGCCCGAAAGCGATCCCGGAAATCGTCGCGGCGCTGAACATCGAGGCGCCCGTCGAGACCCTGTGGCACGAGAAGGGCTATGCGCTCGTGATCGTTGAGAACGAGACCGTGGTGCGCGACCTGAAGCCGGACTTTGCGGCGCTGGCGAAGTTCCCGATCGTCGCGATCGTCGCGGCGCGGGGGGACGCGACCGACATCGTCAGCCGCGTGTTCACGCCGTACTACGCGATCGACGAAGATCCGGTGACGGGCTCGGCGCATGCGGTAATGGTGCCGTATTGGGCGCCGACCTTGGGGAACAGCTTTACGGCGTACCAGGCGAGCGCGCGGGGCGGAAAGCTGACTTGTCGGCTTGAGGGCGACCGCGTGGTGCTAGGCGGATCATGCGTGACGACGATCGAGGGTACGTTCCTGCTGCCGTGATTCGGGTGCCGTGATCTGCCCCCCTCCCTGGAAGGGAGGGGCCGGGGGTGGGTCGGCTTCCGCATTCTCCGAACGCGCGTGACTCAAGCCGGCCTACCCACCCCCAACCCCTCCCTTTCAGGGAGGGGGGCGAATAAGAGCTACCGCTTCCGCCCCTTGGTCATCGGATCAGGCTTTTTTGGCTTTACCCACCCCGGCGGCGGCGTCATGCGTTGCTGGCTGGTGCCGAGCCCCATTGCCCCCGGCTGTTGGCGCGTCAGCCCGGCGGTGTCCGCCACCTCACCACCGCCGCGCAACACACTGATCTGATCGCGCAACTTGCCCGCGGTTTCGAAGTCCATCGCCGCGGCGGCGGCTTCCATCTGGCGGCGTAGATCTTCGATATCCATCCGCCCTGAACGCGTCAGGCGGCGACGAGTGCCGCTTCGGTTTCCGCGATCCAGCCGCCGCCGAGCACGCGCTCGTCCGCATAGAGTACTGCCGCCTGACCGGGCGCGACGCCGTATTCGGGCGCATCGAACACCACGCGGTTGCCGATTAGACGGGCAGGGACGGGTTTCGCCATTGATCGCACCTTGGCGGTCAGCGGCCCGGTGAAGTCCCCGCCCAACCAGTTGATGTCGGTCATCCGCGCCGCCTGCACCGCGAGCGCGCGACGGGGGCCGACGACGACGCGCTTCGTCTCAGGCTCGACTCGCACGACGTAGAGCGGCTCGGGACTGCCGCCGATCTCCAGCCCGCGGCGTTGGCCGACGGTGAAGTGGATCAGCCCACGATGTTCGCCGAGCTTCGCGCCGCCGAGATCGACGATGTCGCCCGCGGTCTCTTCCGCCTCGGGGCGCAGTTTTTTGACGAGACCGGCGTAGTCGCCGTCGGGAACGAAGCAGATGTCCTGGCTATCGGGCTTGGCCGCGACGCCGAGCCCGAGTTCCGCCGCGATCTCCCGCACTCGTGCCTTGGGTAAGCCGCCGAGCGGAAATCGGAGATAATCGAGCTGTGTCTGCGTGGTCGCGAACAGGAAATAGCTCTGGTCGCGGGCGGGATCGGCGCCGCGGTGGAGTTCGGCACCGTGCGCGCCTTCGAACCGGCGGACATAATGGCCGGTCGCCAAGCAGTCTGCGCCGAGATCGCGCGCAAGCTTCAGCAGGTCGGTGAACTTTGGCCCCATGTTGCACTGGACGCACGGGATCGGCGTGCGACCGGCGAGATACTCGTCGGCGAATTTGTCGACGACCTGCTCACGGAAGCTGGTTTCGTGATCGAACACGTAATGCGCGATGCCGAGTCGGTCGCAGACCGCGCGGGCGTCGCGGATGTCGCGGCCGGCGCAGCACGAGCCGGCGCGGCCCACCGCCTCGCCGTGATCGTAGAGCTGGAGCGTCACGCCGATCGTCTCGGCGCCGGTGGCGTGCGCGAGCGCGGCGACGACCGAGCTGTCGACGCCGCCCGACATCGCCACGACGATGCGCTTTACGGCCATGCCCGTATCGGCACTGGCCCCGAGCTGAAAATCGGTCTGATCCATGCGGCGCTACATAAGCGCGGAGGCACCGCGTTGCAAAAAGATGCGTCGATTAACCTCGATCAGGCCGAAGCGAGTGAAAAATGCGACCGGCGAACGTCGCAATGCAACAAATCGGCCACTGCGTGGCGGGTGTTTTACGCAGTCTTCATCCCCTTGGCTTAGACAGGGGCTTCCGAGAATGAAGCGAGTATCCCGTTGGACCTGAGTTTTCCCCGTTTCGATCGCGACGCAGAGGTCACCGTTCTCCCGGGTGACCTGGCCGTCCTGATCGTCGGTATCGCCGCCCGACAGGCAGCGAGCCCGACAGCGGCGGTGCAGGCGGGATTTGCTCGCGCCACGATCGATCCGAAGTTGTTTGCGCCGCTCCACGGTGCGTTCAACGGGCCGATGGCCGCGGCGTTGACCCGTTGGAAGGAGGAATGAAGATGCTGTTTACCGCGGCGTTTCAGCCGATCTTCAAGACCTGCGATTACAGGTCGAGTGTGCGTATCGAGAGGGGGCCCCCCGCCCCGATCAGAGGTTTCAAATGATCGAGAACCAGAAAATCCGTCCCGGCAAGGTCATCGGGCCTTTGGGCGAGCAGCTGACGCTGGACAGCCTGCCACCGCCCAGCACCACGCGCTGGGTCGTGCGGCGCAAGGCCGAAGTCGTCGCTGCGGTGAATGGCGGGCTGTTGAGCGTCGACGATGTCTGCGCGCGCTACGGCCTGACGGTCGAGGAGTTCGCCGGATGGCAGCGGGCGATCGATCGGTCGGGAATGCCCGGACTGCGGGTCACACGAATTCAGCACTATAAATCGTTGTACGAGCGCCAACAAAAGTATTGAGCGGCAAAACTCAAAACGCGAGCGGAACAAAAAACGCCGTTCGCACGTCTTTCCGCCATCGCCCGGATACGGGTTCAACGGAGGGAAAATATCATGGGTCTCATTCTTTGGCTGATCATCGGCGGCGTCATCGGCTGGATCGCTAGCATGATCATGCGCACCGACGCGCAGCAGGGCATCTTCCTGAACATCATCGTCGGCATCGTCGGCGCGTTCATCGGTGGCCTCATCTTGTCGGGTGGCTCGATCAACAACGCACCGCTCACGCTGACCTCGTTCATCGTGTCGCTGCTGGGCGCCATCGTCCTGCTCGCGATCGTGAACCTCGTGCGTCGCGGTAGCGTCCGCTAAGAGTTCGCTTCGTCACGCGAAGTTAAAGAAGGGCCGTCCGGGCAACCGGGCGGCCCTTTTTTCGTGCGTGCGATTATTTGCCGGTTCCGCAGCCGGCCTTTGCATCCTCCCCCGCCAGGGGGAGGTGTCGCCGAAGGTGACGGAGGGGGAGGAGCGCGCAACACCCGTTATCGCTTACCTCCCCCTCCGTCTGGCAAGTGCCAGCCACCTCCCCCTTGCGGGGGAGGATCGTAAGAGGGTCAGTTCAGCAGGAAGCGTACCGACAGCGTGACCGTCACGTCCTTCTCGCCGGGTGCGATCTGCGTGCTGTCCTTGGCCATCGCCGCACGCGCCATGAACATCGGTTGTGCAGGACCACCCGTATCCTGGCCCGACTCCGCGATCGAGACGATCCGCGACACGCGCAGCCCCGCCGCCTTGGCATACAGATCCGCGCGGCGCTTGGCCTGCGCGATCGCGTCGGTCCGTGCCTCGTCGAGCGCCGCGTCGGGCTTGTCGATCGACAGGTTCGGCCCGTCGATCTGGTTCGCACCCTGCGCCACCAGCGCGTCGAGGATCGTCCCCGACTTGGCGACGTCGCGGAAGCGGATCGAGACGGTGTTGGTCGCCTGATACCCGGTGATCACCGGCGGCTGGTTGTCGGCGTAGCGATATTGTGGCGACAGTTGGACGTTCGAGGTAGCGACGTCGCGCGGTGCGACGCCCGCCCGCTTGAGCGCGTCGAGCACCTTGGCCATCCGCTGCGCATTGTCGGTGAGCGCCGCGGCGGCAGTCGGCGACTGAGACACGACCCCCGCGCGAATCGTCGCGAGATCGGGCACGCGCGTCGTGCGACCCTCGGCGGTCACGTCCAGCACGGTCCCGGCGGCGGGTACCATCGGCTCGACCGTGGTCGGGGCGGCCTGGGCATTGGCAGCGGTAGGAAGAATCGCGGTGGCGCTCGCCAAGATGGTCAGGAACGATGCGGTCTTCATGATGGTGTCTCCCGTTGAACTGTCCGTGCGTGTCGCCCGGATCGGCTCAACACAAGCTGAACGTCTTCCAACTCTTCGAAGCTTATTGCGAATAGATCGAAATCGAAGCATGTCTGCGTCCTGCGCTCGTCGAGGGGCTTGAGCACGGTGACTTATTCATATAACACAGCCGGTGAATGGCGAAGCGGGTCGAGACAAGACCGGTCGAAATTGGGATTGTGACGCGCATGAACTACGAGACGAAGACCGTCGGCCAGATTGACGGTGGCGAGAACGAGGACCAGCTCGTGCTCCCCGATTACACCGCACCGTCGCACCGCCGCCGCAACATCATCATCGCGGTCGTCGTCGTGCTGGCGATCATCGGCGCCGTCTTCGCGTTCAAGGGCGGCAAGAAGGACGCCGCCGCCGGTCCGGTCGTCGAACAGGTGCCGACCGTCTCGGTCATGGTACCGGGGCGCAAGACCGTCGATCGCACGATTTCCGCGACCGGCACGATCGCGGCGCGGCGCGAAATGCCCGTGGGCGTCGCGGGTGAGGGTGGGATGATCACGCGCGTGCTGGTCGAGCCGGGCCAGTGGGTCGCGGCGGGCCAAGTGCTGGCGACGGTCGATCGCTCGGTCCAGACCGAGACCGCCGCCTCGCTCGCCGCCTCGGTCAGCGTCGCGCGCTCCGACGAGACGATCGCGCAGGCCGAACTCGATCGTGCCAAGCAGCTCGTCGATCGCGGCTTCATCTCGAAGGCCGATCTTCAGCGCAAGGCCGCGACGCGCGACGCCGCCGCCGCACGCGTGAAGGTGGCGCAGGCGACGCTCGGCGAGGCGCGCGCGCGCAACGGTCGTCTCGATATCCGTGCGCCCGCCGCCGGCCTCGTGCTGACGCGCGGTGTCGAATCGGGTCAGGTCGTCGGCGCGGGTACCGGTGTACTGTTCCGCATGGCGGCAGACGGCCAGATGGAAATGCGCGCGCAGTTGAGCGAAGCTGATCTCGCCGGGCTCCATGCGGGCGCCCGCGCGACCGTCGTTCCGGTCGGCACGACTCAGGGCTTCCCAGGCCAGGTGTGGCAGGTTTCGCCGGTGATCGACCCGCAGAGCCGCCAGGGCATTGCGCGAATCGCGGTCGCCTATGACCCCGCGCTGCGGCCGGGCGGATTCGCCGCGGCGACGATCGTCGGTGGCGCGACCCAGGCACCATTGCTCCCCGACTCAGCGCTGCAGAGCGACGAGAAGGGCAGCTTCGTCTATATCATCGGCGCCGATAACAAGGCCGTGCGCCGCGATATCAAGATCGGTCAGGTCTCCGATGCGGGCGTGACGATTCTCAGCGGACTCGATGGAACCGAACGCGTAGTGTTGTCTGCAGGCGGGTTCCTGGCGCCCGGGCAGAAGGTGAAGCCGGTCACGAAGAAAGCGAGCTGAGCTCATGAACTTTCGCAACATCTCGGCCTGGGCGATCCGCAACCCGGTGCCGCCGATCGTTCTGTTCATCGCGCTGACCCTGGCGGGCATCGTCAGCTTCATGCGGATGGATGTGAACAACGATCCGGACATCGATTTCCCGATCGCGATCGTCGTCATCAACCAGCCGGGTGCCGCGCCGACCGAACTCGAGACGCAGGTCACGCAGCGCGTCGAGGCGGCAGTCCGGTCGCTCCAGGGCATCGACGAGATCACCTCGACCGTGACCGAGGGCCAGTCGCAGACTGTCGTCCAGCTCAGCATCGGCACGCCGATCGACCGCGCCGTCACCGACGTCCGCGACGCGATCGCACAGATCCGCAGCGATTTGCCCGAGGGTATCCTCGAGCCGCAGGTGTTCCGTGCGAACACCACCGACAACGATCTCGCTAGCTATTCCGTGATCGCCAAGGACATGACGGTCGAACAGCTCAGCTGGTACATCGACAACAACGTCGCGAAGGAATTGCTGTCGGTCCCCGGCATGGCCGCGGTGAACCGCAACGGCGGCGTCAGTCGCGAGATCCGCATCATCCTCGACCCGCTCAAGCTGCAGAGCCAGGGGCTGACCGCGAGCCAGGTCAACGCTCAGTTGCGTCAGGTCAATCTTAACGCAGCGGGTGGTCGTGCCGAGATTGCGGGGTCCGAACAGTCGGTCCGCGTGCTCGGCAACGCGAAGGACGCGGTCGCACTCGCGCAGACCCAGATCAGCGTCGGCAACGGCCGTACGGTACGGCTGGCTGACATCGCACAGGTTCGCGATCTCTACGCCGAACAGCGTAGCCGTGCCGCGATCGACGGCCGCCAGACGATCAGCTTCGATTTCCAGCGTTCCAAGGGATCGTCCGACGTCACCGTCTTCAACGAGGCGGTGAAGAAGCTCGCGGCGATGGAAAAGCGCAATCCGAACGTGCATTTCGTGCTGCGCTCGAACAGCGTCAAATACACCGAGATGCAGTATGAGAGCGCGATCCACGCGATGATCGAGGGCGCGGTGCTCGCGGTGATCGTGGTGTTCCTGTTCCTGCGCGACTGGCGCGCCACGGTGATCTCGTCGCTCGCGATCCCGCTGTCGGCGATCCCGGCCTTCTGGTTCATGGACCTGCTCGGCTTCAACCTGAACCAGATGACGCTGCTCGCGCTCAGCCTCGTCGCGGGCGTGCTGGTCGACGACGCGATCGTCGAGATCGAGAACATCGTCCGGCACATGCGGATGGGCAAGTCCGCCTATCAGGCGTCGATCGACGCCGCCGACGAGATCGGTCTCGCTGTGCTGGCGACGACGATGGCGATCGTCGCGGTGTTCCTGCCGGTCGGCCTGATGCCGGGTATCTCGGGGCAGTTCTTCAAGAATTTCGGCCTGACGGTGGTTGCCTCGGTGCTGATGAGCCTCGCGGTCGCGCGTCTCGTCACGCCAATGCTCGCGGCGTATTTCCTCAAGTCCGCCGGCCCCGCCGTGCACGGCGAGGGCGTCCTGATGGACGGCTATATGGCGACGCTGAAATGGACGCTGGAGACCGGCAAGGCGAAGGCATCGGCCGCGCGCGGCGGGTTCCACCGCCTGACCAGCCGCTTCCGCGATCACCGGTTTTGGGTGCTCGGGCTCGGCGTGTTCGCGTTCCTGATGACGATCGTGATGTTCGCGGTCCTGCCGATGACGTTCCAGCCTGCGCAGGACAATGACACCTCGATGGCGGTCATCGACATGGTGCCGGGCACGACGCTCGCGCAGACCGAAGCGGTGGTGACGAAGGTCGCGGCGCTGATCGGATCGCAGCCCGATGTGCAGTCCGTCTATGCGCGCAGCGGTGCCAATGGCTCGGTCAATGCCGGTCGCGTCACCGCGACGCTTAAGGACGATCGGAAAATGAAGAGCACGGAGTTCGAGCGCAGCCTCGCACCCCAGCTTGCGGCGATCCCCGATGCGCGCGTCTCGTTCCGCTCGCAGAATGGCTGGGGCGGCAGCACGCGCGACATGAGCGTGACGCTGGGTGGCGACGATCCCAAACTGCTCGATGCGACCGCGCAGAAGATCGTGACCGAGATGTCGCGCCTGCCGACGCTGGTCGCGCCGCGCGTCGCCGGCAACATGCAGCGCCCGGAAATCGTCATCAAGCCGCGCTTCGATCTTGCCGCCAATCTCGGCGTGACGACGCAGGCACTGTCGTCGGCGATCCGGATCGCGACCTTGGGCGATATCGACCAGAACTCCGCACGCTTCTCGCTGTCCGATCGCCAGATCCCGATCCGCGTCGCGCTCGATCAGGGCGCGCGCAGCGAACTCTCGACGATCCAGAACCTGCCGGTCTCGACCGCGTCGGGTGGTTCGGTGCCGCTCAACCTGGTGGCGGAGATCACGCTCGGCTCCGGCCCGACCAAGATCGACCGCGTCAATCAACAGCGTCAGCTGACGATCGGCGCCGATCTCGCCCCCGGTATTGTGTCGGGCGTCGCGCAGAAGCAGATCGATGCGCTGCCGACGATGGCGAACCTGCCGACCGGCGTGAACAAACTCGTGTTGGGGCAGTCGAAGTTCCAGGCGGAGATGATCAACAACTTCATCCTGGCGGTGATCGCGGGGACGTTCCTGGTGTTCGCGGTGCTGGTGCTGCTGTATCGCCGCGCGCTGCCGCCGTTCGTCAACATGGGCTCGCTTTTGCTGGCGCCGCTCGGCGGGCTGATCGCGTTGTGGGCGACGGGCAACCCGGTATCGATGCCGGTGTTCATCGGTATCCTGATGCTGCTCGGCATCGTCGCGAAGAACTCGATCCTGCTGATCGACTTCGCGCTGGAGGAGATGGGCAAGGGCGTCGACGTGTGGACCGCGGTGGTCGATGCCGGCCACAAGCGCGCGCAGCCGATCGTGATGACCACGGTCGCGATGGTCGCGGGCATGATCCCGACCGCGCTGTCGCTCGGCGGCGACGGATCGTGGCGCGCGCCGATGGGCATCGTCGTGATCGGCGGGCTCGTCCTGTCGACCATCCTGACGCTGCTGATCGTCCCCGCGGCGTTCAGCCTCGCGGTCGGGATCGAGCGGTATATCGGCCCACGCCTCGGCCGCAGCCTGCTGACCTATCGCCCCGGCGACGACGGCAGCGAAGTCATCGGGCTCGCCGGACCGTCGGGGCCACGGCTCGGACCGGCAACCCCCAAGCTCGGCGATGGCACACAGCCAGCCGAGTGACGCCATCGCGCCCCTCGTGTTGAGCGACGCCGGAGTTCCGCGCGATGGCGGGGCGTCGCGGAATACGGCACGAACGGCGTCTGCACCGGGCGTCTGGTCGAGCATGGGTAGGTCGAGCGTGTGCCGGTCGAGCGTGGGCCGGTCATGCTGGAGCCAGTCGAAAGCCGGGCGGTCGAGCATGGGCCAGTCGAGCGCGGGCGGGCCAGAAGCATCGCGCGTCGGCCTGGCGTCGAGGAATACGGCACGAACGTCACCCGCGCGAGCCGTCTGGCCGAGCACGGGCAAGTCAAACACGCGGCGGTCGAGCGTGGGCCGGTCATGCCGGCATCGGTCGGAGGCCGGATGGCAGTCGAGCGCGGACCGCTCGGAACTCAGCCGATCACGCGCGGGGGTGGCTAAATTCCACCAGTCGAGTGCACCTGAATCGAGCGCAAGTTGGGCGAAAGCCGGATCGTCCGCCCCGCTCGTGAACTATCCCTGCGCTGGGGGATTGTTTCGGGCATGACAGTTTCAACCCGCACGCGCCCGGCGAGCGAAGCAACGCCGCCCGCCCTCGTCCGCATGCGGATCGTCGCGACCGGGCTGCTCGTGTTCATGGCCGCGACCTTCTTCGTCAGCCGCGCGCTCGTCCCCGTCCACCCCGCCTTCGCGTTCGTACGCGCGTTCGCCGAGGCGGCGATGGTCGGCGGCCTCGCGGACTGGTTCGCGGTGACCGCGCTGTTCCGCCATCCGCTCGGGCTGCCGATCCCGCACACAGCCATCGTGCCGCGCAACAAGGACCGCATCGGCGACACGCTCGCGCAGTTCCTCCGCGCGAACTTCCTGATCCCCGTCGTCATCGCCAGGCGAACCCGTCGCCTCGACGTTGCGGGTGCAATCGCCCGCTGGCTGACCGATCCGCCCGAGGGGGCAGGGGGGCGCTTTCGCCAGGGTGCGTCGAAGCTGGTCGCGCAGGTGCTGGAGGGTCTCGACCCGGCTCGGCTCGGCGGGATGGTCAAGGCCGGGATCGGCGCCCGCCTGCGCGCGACGGAGGTCTCGCCGATCCTCGGCCAGTTGCTCAAGGCCGCGATCGCCGAGCGCCGCCACGCGCCGCTGCTCGAAAGCGCGATCCGCTGGGCGGCGAAGACGCTGGCCGCGAACGACCACCTCGTCCGCGCGATGGTCCACGACAAGGCCGGCTCGATCCTGCGCTGGACCGGGCTCGACACGACCGTCGCGGACAAGCTCATCAGCGGCTTCGACAAGCTGCTCGCGGAGATGGCGGAGGACCCCGAGCATCCGCTGCGCCTGAAGGCGGAGGAGGGGCTCGATCGGCTCGCCTGGGACCTCCAATATGACCGCCGGATGCGCGAACGCGTCGAGACGATGAAGAACGACCTGCTCGACAATCCGGCGATGCAGCGCTGGCTCGACGGGCTGTGGGAGCAGGCACGCGGCGCGCTGCTGGCGATCGCGCGCGACCCTGAGCGGGCGATGGCCGGCAAGCTCGGCGACATCCTGCGCCAGCTCGGCGAGACGTTGCAGCACGATCCGCGCATGTCGCGGACGATCAACCGGTTTGTGCGGCGTGCGGCGGTCGGCGCGGCGGCGGATTACGGCGACGGCATCGTCAAGCTGGTCTCGGAAACGGTCCGCAGTTGGGACGCCGACACGATCACCCGTCGCCTGGAGAACGCCGTCGGCCGCGACCTGCAATATATCCGCGTGAACGGCACGATCGTCGGCGGGCTGGTCGGGCTGGTGATCCACAGCGTTGATGTGCTGTTGTGATGGGGATCGTTTAGATCGCTCCCGGGAGGCAGTTTCCAAATATCGTCCGGTAGTTTGTGTTGTTAGTCTTGAGGTGGAGGTGATTAGCTTGCCTACGAAGTATCAAGACGCGGCATCGTTTCATTATATCGAATGTCTGGTTTCGGAGGAAAGCGGTCAGGCGGCTTTGGGACAGCCACGGCGGTAATCGGACATTGCCGATCTTGGTCCTCACTGGCACGATCAACCGCATGGCAGGGAAAAAGCGAATGCTCGATCAACTTGGACTCGGCGGAGATGGCGACGAGATCGAAGCGATCGAGGACGTCGAGCGGGACTTTCACGTCAAGATTGACACCACTACCGCTATCGAATGGCGCACCGTTGGCGACGTGTTTAACGCCCTGCTTCTCGTGCTACCGGACTACGTGAAAGCTCAGCCGACCACATGGCGACGGTTCTGCCGTGCGCTTTGTCAGGTGACCGGTGATGACCCCGAGGCCGTAGGGAGGGATACAATTCTGATCGGTAGGCCTTGGGGCGTCATTGCCGGGATCAGAAGGCTCTTCGGTCGCTGATGGGCAGGAAAGCGGACGGGCGGCTCTCGGCTCGAAATCGTCAAAAACACACCCTTATTCGGTCGGGATGCGTTAGGTTTGCATCGCTAGGATACCAAGGTTCACGCGGTTTGGTAGCGGATGATGCAAAAGCGGAGCTTGGAAATGAACCCAATAGAGAAGCAGGCCGAGATAATGACGGAACTGGCTCAGCTGATGCTTGATCAGGTCGATGGCCCTTACGAATCTATCACGTGTGAATACGAATATGTAGAACGTTAAAGCACCGTCAGCAGTTCGCTTTCAGTCATACAACATGGGACGCAGAAATATCCAGATACTGCGGCTGGATATGCGACCGACAATGCCGAGCTTTGCACGAAGCTTCGGGGGTTGATGAAATGTCATACGGGCGGGGAATGGACTTCTTTTACGCTTTTGCTAGACGCGGGCGGCAAAGTAAAAACTAAGTTCTACTACTACTGATCGGCGACGCCTAAATCTGCATGCTCATGCGACGTATCGGGACAAGCAAGCAGCTCAACTGACCGGAACTGAGCGAAGTTTCCAACGGCAGGGGATCGAACCCGCACCCGTCGCCGGGATCGCTGTAGCGATACGTCTACCAATTCCGTCACGCTGGCACGCACAATGTTCGGGCAAATCCCGTCGTTACGCAATGTCCGGTTTCGGGTGGCGGCGCTCGCGGGTGGAATGGCAATGTTTGGGCGTAAGCGGAATGGCCGGAATGGGAAGGAAAGCGGACGGGCTGCTTTTGGCGAGAATTGAGGGAAAGTAGCCATTGGTGGGCAACCTCCTATCACCTACGGTGCGCTTATGACGCTCTACCGCAAAGCATGGCTGTTCACGGGGTGGACGATGCTCGTGTTCGTTACTTCGCCGCTTTGGTTATTCTGGCCGTTCACCCGCTTGGGTCTCATTGGAGCCCTGCCGGGAATGGCGTTGTGGCTAGCTCACGGCGCGGCCTTCCTATGGCTTTTTCGCTGTCCTGAGTGCGGCACATCTCCGTTCACAACGCGGCTTGGCTTCGTCGGAATTAGCCATCCGTGGCCGCGCCGGTGCTGCTCGAAATGCGGCAAAGACCTCAGGGCGAATTAGGGCTGTTTTGGGCAGGAAAGCGGACGGGCGGCTTTCGGTGTTGATCGCGGCAAAGCAGCCTTTGTTTTGCGCGACCTCAGGCTAAGATCAAACATGGGGAAAAAAGCCTACTTTGACGAATTGGCCAGAGCGCTCGCCCGACCGGAGGCTGACCAGATGTGCAGGCATCTTGATGCCCTTGCCCAATATGACGAGAGCGGCACCGGCGAATGGCCGTCCGAAGCATTCGAAGAGATAAATTTTTGCTACCATGATGACCCGGAGAAGGCGTTTGCCTACGTGATCCTCGGTGCCTCGCGGTCAGATAACCCAAAATTTCTTGCAGGGCTCGGCTGCGGTCCGTTAGAGGACATTCTTGAGAATCCCACTGACGAGTTGCTTCACCGTATCGTAGCAGAGGCTCGCAAATCTGCCCGCTTCCGATGGCTGCTTAGCCATCCGTTTAAGGTCGCAATAGCGGCGACAGCTTGGGACGCCATCGAGAAGTTCCGATCGACCGGCCCACACGAAGAGCCGTCTGCCGGGATACCACCTCGACATGGCTGAATGTCGGCTAATAGGCAGTCGAATGCCACCTCTCAGCGTCCGCAACTGGGCGTTTTATGTCGATCCGCCATTCCCAAAAAGGAATGCGCTTCTCGGAACCGACCGGATTTTGGGAATGTCTGGGTTGGGAAGGAAAGCGGACCGGCTGCTTTCGAGCGCGGCCTCTATAATACCGGGCGTTAGCGGCTTTGGGGCACTTTCGTTTTGCCCCATACCCGGCGCAGCCCGGAAAGTGCGAACGCAGCGCCGATTGAGCAGAGATAGAAGACGCTCGATGCCACGGTCGAGATAACAACCGCCTTTTCAAAGAATGCTCCTGTCACAAGTCCCCATGATGCGCAGACCACCACAGGGCCGATCATCGTGAAGGCGACGGGATGGCGGTCAAGCTGACGACCTCGCCACCAGATCACAGCGCCTAGGGCCACCAACCACGGAAGTGAAAGTAGGCCACCAAGGTACATCCCCACCCCCGCCCCGTCGATGCCGAAGCCTTCGCTTGTTCCAATCGTGCCGGCGATCCCGGTAATGCAAAGACCAAAAGCGTGCGCCGCAAGCACCCGCTTCGCGACCCGTCCGCGTGAGCCTATATTGTTCATGAGGAGAGGCTGAACGAACGGCAACTATCGGGCAAGCGCGAACATCGTTGGATCGTCCACTTATGCGCGATAGCGGAATGGCCGAAATGGGAAGGATAGCCGCCGTTCGCTGTTAGGCATTTCCATTCCACCACAGGCGGAGCCGTTCGGAACTAAGTAAGCTGGCGAAACCGTATCCAAAACTAAGGGCAACAGGGACCAGCACACTCTCGGGAAACCCGGTAGCAGCTTGAACGGCGAAGGCGAGCAATGCCCCGAGGACGAAAGCAATTATCCAGCGCATAGGCACAGCCTAGAGCGGTAAGCGAAGGTCTGCAATTGGGCGATAGTTACCGTCCGAGTTTGCTAATCGCGAATTCGTGTCGCCAATGGAGCTACCGCTCCCAATCCGGCATCGGCCAGCCTTTAGCCTTCGCCAACAACCGCAAAGGCCCGTGCGCGTTCACTGCGAAGGGTTCGTCGGCCCATTCGAAGGTCGGGGCGTCCGAGACATGGTCGGAAAAGAAGCGGATGTGGGCGTGGTCTCGGGCGATGCCTTCGCGGTCCATCCAGGACTGGATCATCCGCAGTTTTGCCGGGCCGTAGCAATTCTCGCCTTCGATGCCGGCGAGCAGCACGCCGTCGCGGTCGCGCAGGCTCTCGGTGCCGATCACCGCGTCGAAGTCCAGTCGCCGCGCGATTGCCTCGACGTAGAATCGGTATGACGCGGTCGCCATGACCAGCCGGTAGCCGGCGGCGCGGTCGGCCTCGATCTGCGCGCGGGCGCTGGCGAAGACGCCGTCGCGCATGACGCGGTCGGCAAAGGCTTCGGCCGCCCGGCGTTCTTCGGCGGGCGTCATGCGCTTGCCGAGCATCATCCGCTGCATCAGGTATTTGAGCCGGCCGCGGCTGATCAGCTTGCCGACATAGCCGAGCGCGGCGACTCCGGCGAACGGGATGAGCGCCAGCCGCCACGGTGCGCCGCCTTTCTTCGCGGTGTGGAGCAGGAACGGCGTCCAGGTCGGCGCGTGCGTGATCGTCTTGTCCATGTCGTAGATCGCGAGACGGACGGACGGGGGGGCGGAAGGCATTTCGATCATCGTCGTCGCTTACGCCGCATTCATCTTGCCGATCCAGTCACTTTGCCGCAAAGGTGCCCCCGATGAGCGCGATGGCCGATTTCCAGCAGGACGGTGCCGATACCGGCACGCTTCGCTTTACCGGCGATCTGTCGCTCGCAAAGATCGGCAATCTGCCCGATCGGCTCGAGGCGATCGACGCGGCTTCGGTGAAGCATGTCGACCTGAGCGGCGTCGACCGGATCGACACGATCGGCGCGTGGGTCGTCCACCGGTTCGCGGCGCGCAACGATGCGACGATCGACGGGCTCGACGAGAACGACCAGGCGCTGTTCGACCAGGTCGTCGCCTCCGACCAGCCGATCGCGGCGCGGCCTGCGAAGGTCGGTGCGCTCTCCCGCGTGGTCGGCGAGATCGGCGACGCGGTCGTGCTGTCGGGCAAGACGATGCTCGGCCTGCTCGGGTTTCTCGGCGCGACGACGATCGCGTTCGGCAGCGTCATCCGCCACCCGCGTCGCTTCCGGTTCAACGCCGTGGTCCAGCGTTTCGAGGTCGTCGGCGTCGCCGCGCTCGGCATCGTCGGGCTGATGAGCTTCCTGATCGGCATGGTCATCGCGCAACAGGGCGCGGTCCAGCTGCGGCAGTTCGGCGCGGAGGTGTTCACGATCAACCTCGTCGGCCGCCTGACGATCCGCGAACTCGGCCTGCTGATGACCGCGATCATGGTCGCGGGGCGCTCGGGTTCGGCGTTCGCGGCGCAGTTGGGCACGATGAAGCTCACCGAAGAGATCGACGCGATGCGGACGATCGGCGTGTCGCCGATGGAGGCGCTGGTGCTGCCCCGCGTGCTCGCCGCGATCGTGATGATGCCGCTGCTCGGTTTCTATGCGTCGATCATCGCGATCATCGGCGGCGGGCTGTTGTGCTGGGTCCAGCTCGGCATTCCGCCGGTGACGTTCATCGCGCGTATCCGCGAAGTCGTGCCGATCACCGATCTGTATATCTCGCTGATCAAGGCACCGGTGTTCGGCGCGATCATCGCGATCGCGGGCTGCTTCCAGGGGATGCAGGTCGAGTCGGACGCCGAGCAGGTCGGTCTGCGCACCACCTCCGCGGTCGTCCAGGGGATATTCCTGGTGATCGTGCTCGACGCGTTCTTCGCGGTGTTCTTCACCTGGTTGGGTTGGGACTGATGCCCCGCAAGACGGACAGCAAGACAGACGATTTCATCATCTCCGTGAAGGGGCTGAAGAACGCGTTCGGCGATTCGGTGGTGCACGAGGGGCTCGACCTCGACGTGCGGCGCGGCGAGATCCTCGGCGTGGTCGGCGGATCGGGTACCGGCAAGTCGGTGCTGATGCGCTCGATCATCGGCCTGCAGACGCCGGTCGCGGGTGAGATAACGGTGTTCGGCGAGCCCAATATCGGCCGCGAGGAAACCGAGGCGACCGAGATCCGCAAGCGATGGGGCGTGCTGTTCCAGGGTGGTGCGCTGTTCTCGACGCTGACCGTGGCCGAGAACGTCGAAGTGCCGTTGCGCGAATTCTATCCGGATCTGTCGCCGGCGCTGCTCGCGGAGATCGCGTCGTACAAGGTCGTGATGACGGGCCTGCCTGCCGATGCCGCGAACAAGTTTCCCGCCGAGCTGTCGGGTGGCATGAAGAAGCGTGCCGGTCTTGCCCGTGCGCTGGCGCTCGATCCCGAATTGCTGTTCCTTGACGAGCCGACCGCAGGGCTCGATCCGATCGGTGCGGCGGCGTTCGACGGGCTTACGCAGTCGTTGCAGAAGACGCTTGGGCTGACGGTGTTCCTGATCACGCACGATCTCGATACGCTGTATGCGATCTGCGACCGGGTTGCGGTGCTGGCCGACAAGAAGGTCATCGCGGTCGGGACGATCGACGAGCTGATCGCGCTCGATCATCCGTGGATCGAAGAGTATTTCAAGGGGCCACGCGGCCGTGCCGCGGTCGCGACGCAGGAGGCGCACGAGCGCGCCGACCAAGAAGCAGCCCGACATCCTACCCCTGAGAAGAGGGGCGAAGTCCAGTCCAAGCAGTCCGCGCCGGACGACGCCGACGCGACATACGCCGAGAAAGAAGCAAGGACGCGCTGATGGAAACCCGTTCGAACCACGTCCTAGTCGGCGCCGTCGTGCTGATCCTGCTGGCCCTGCTGGCGCTGTTCACCGTGTGGATCGCGCGGATCGGCGGCAAGGAAGAGAAGGAATACGACATCTTCTTCCGCCAGTCGGTCGACGGGCTCGCGCGCGGTTCGGCCGTGGTGTTCTCGGGCGTGCCGTCGGGGCAGGTGAAGACGATCTCGCTGTGGAAGAACGATCCGCAGTTCGTCCGCGTCCGGATCAGCGTGAACGACGAGACGCCGGTGCTGCAGGGCACGACCGCGTCGATCTCCGGCGTCGGCTTCACGGGCGTCAGCCAGATCTCGCTCGATGGCGCGCGCAAGGGTGCGCCGGCGATCGGTTGCCCCGACACGAAGACGCCGACCGAATGTCCGTACGGCGTGCCGGTGATCCCGACCAAGCTCGGTGGCCTGGGCGCGATCCTGAACTCGGCACCGCAGTTGCTCGAGCGTCTGTCGACGCTGACCGAGCGCCTGACGGGCTTGCTGACCGACCGTAACCAGGCGTCGATCGCGGGTATCCTGGAGAACACCAATCGCCTGACGGATGCGCTCGCGGATCGTGGGCCCGAGATTGCCGCGACGCTCGCGCAGACGCGGGTTGCGATCCAGCAGGCGGGCGATGCCGCGCAGCAGTTCGGTGTGCTCGCCAAGACCACCAACGGCGTGCTGTCCGAGGACGTGAAGCCGGCGATGGCGAACCTGAACAAGGCGATCACCTCCGCACAGCAGAGCGCGGAGACGCTCAACGCCGCGATCGGCGATGCACGACCAGGCTTGCAGGCCTTCTCGAAGACGACGATTCCCGAGGCCAATCGACTGGTCCGCGACCTCCGCACGACCGCCGCAGCGCTGTCGTCGGTCGCCGAGAAGGTCGACCAGCAGGGTGCGAGTTCGCTGATCGGGCAGCAGAAGCTCCCGGATTACAAGGGTAAGTGAGGCACGCCATGAAGACACCGCTCATCCTGATCGCGATGCTGCCACTTGCCGGGTGCATCAGCTTCGGCGCGAAACCGCCTCCCACGCTACTGACGCTGACGAGTGCATCGTCCGTGCCGGTCGGCCAGAACCAGGATTCGGCGACCGCGAAGTCGATCACGATCCAGGTCCCGGTCGTACCGCAGTCGCTGGCGACCGCGCGCGTACCGGTGCAGGCGACGCCGACCTCGATCGCATACGTCACCGACGCGCAGTGGGCCGAGCCCCCGGCGCGGCTGTTCTCGCGGTTGGTGTCGGATACGGTTGCGGCGCGCACCGGGCTGGTGGTGCTGTCGACGGCGCAGTCGGTCGGCGATCCGGGCGGCTTGCTCGGTGGCGAGCTGCGGTCGTTCGGGCTCGACGCGACGACGCGCGAGGCGGTCGTGACGTTCGATGCGTCGCTGACCCGCGTCGGCAAGACGACGGTCGAGAAGCATCGCTTCGAAGCGCGCGTGCCGGTGTCGGCGATCGACGCACCTTCGGCAGCGGCCGGGATCAACCAGGCAGCGAACCAGGTCGCGACGCAGGTGGCGGACTGGATCGGTCGGTGAACGCCCCTTCGTTCTGAACGCGGCGTCGACCTGAGCGTTGACGCTCTCTGACGAGGAGAGCGACGATGCCACAGGGCGACAAGAGCGCGTATACCGACAAGCAGAAGCGCAAGGCCGCGCATATCGCGGACGGCTATGAAGAGCGCGGCGTTCCCGAGAAGGAAGCCGAGGCGCGGGCCTGGGCTGCGGTGAACAAGGATTCGGGCGGGGGCAACCTGTCCGGCTCGGGTCGCGGCAAGCCCGATACGCATGTGTCTTCGCATGACGGCGGGAAGCAGGCTGCTGGGCGAAGCGCGGCGGCGAAGTCTGCGGCTGCGAAGAAGGGTTGGGAGACACGGCGGAAGAAGGCGAACGGCTGACAGGACTTTGATCCTCCCCTGCAAGGGGAGGTGGCTGGCACTTGCCAGACGGAGGGGTGACGTCCTCTCGATAGCGCGGCTACCCCTCCGTCAGTCCTTCGGACTGCCACCTCCCCTTGCAGGGGAGGAATGAAGTCTGCCTCAACGCGCTAGCATCGCTTCGGCTTCGGCCAAGTGGAGGCGCTCGACCATCTGGCCATTCAGGCGAATCGCGCCTTTGTGAGCATGTTCGGGATCCTGGAACGCCGCCACGACTTTGCGGGCCCATGCCAATTCCTCCTCGCTGGGGCCGAAACCGGCGTTGGCCGCATCGATCTGGGACGGGTGGATCAGTGTCTTGCCGTCGAACCCAAGCGTCGCGCCTTGCGCGCACTCCGCGGCGAAGCGGGGCGGGTCGTCGAGGGCGTTGCAGACGCCGTCTAGCGCCACGATCCCGGCTGCACGGGCGGCCATGATCGTTGCGGTGAGCGCAGGGATCAGCGGCATGCGATCGGCGCCGAGTCGGCAGCGCATCTCCTTGGCGAGGTCGTTGGTGCCGACGATCAGCGCGGTGAGGGCCGTTTCGGCTGCTGCTGCGGAGAGGGCTGGGAGTGCGAGGATCGCGGCGCAGGTCTCGATCATTGCCCAGATTGGTGGGCCGCCCTCGCCGAGCGATGCGCGGACCGTGAGCAGGTCGGCGACCGACGAGACCTTTGGGACGAGCACCGCTGCTAAGCCTATCGCGCGGATCGCGGCGATGTCGTCGGCATGCCAGGGGGTGTCGAGGCCGTTGACCCTGACTACCAGTTCGCGCTCGCCGAAGCCGCCTTCGCGGACCGCCTCGACCACTCGGTCACGGGCTGCGGCCTTCTCGTCAGGCGCGACGGCGTCTTCCAGGTCGAGGATGACGACGTCGCAATCGAGCGTCCGTGCCTTGGCGATGGCGCGGGCGTTCGAGGCGGGCATGTAGAGCGCGCTGCGGCGGCGTCTGGTCATCATGCTATCGGCCGTTCCGGATCAGGTGACGACGTCGGGCGCGGTGCGGCCGGTGTGCTGGGCGATTCCTGCGATCGACTCCGCCGCGGCAACGATGCTCGCGAGCATCTCGCCGGTATCGCGGTCGAGATTACCGCCGACGGGCTCGTAGCGTTCGAGGTACACGCGCAAGGTCGCGCCGGTGGTGCCCGTACCCGACAGGCGGAACACGACGCGGCTGCCGCCTTCGAACAGGATGCGGACGCCCTGGTTGCGGCTGATCGAGCCGTCGGTCGGGTCGGTATAGGCGAACTCGTCCGCGGTCTCGACGGTGAGGTCGCCGAACTGCTGGCCGGGGAGGGTGGCGAGGCTCGCGCGCAGGGCGGCCATCAACGCGTCGGCGCGCGGGGTCTCGACGCCTTCGTAATCGTGGCGAGCGTAATAGTTGCGGCCGAACTTCGCCCAGTGATCGCGGGCGATCGTGTCGACGCTTTCACCGCGCAACGCGAGAATGTTGAGCCACAACAGGACCGCCCACAGGCCGTCCTTCTCGCGGACGTGATCGGAGCCAGTGCCGGCGCTTTCCTCGCCGCAGATCGTCGCCATGCCCGCGTCGAGCAGATTGCCGAAGAATTTCCAGCCGGTCGGGGTCTCGTAGGCGGGGATGCCGAGCGCTTCCGCCACGCGGTCGGCGGCGGCGCTGGTCGGCATCGAGCGGGCGATGCCCTTGAGACCGCCTGCATAACCGGGCGCGAGGTGCGCGTTGGCCGCCAGCATCGCGAGGCTGTCCGAAGGGGTGACGAAGCGGTGCTTGCCGATGATCAGGTTGCGGTCGCCGTCGCCGTCCGACGCTGCGCCGAAATCGGGCGCGTCGGGCGCCATCATCGTCTCGTATAATTCATGCGCGTGGACGAGGTTGGGGTCGGGGTGGTGGCCGCCGAAGTCGGGCAGGGGCTCGCCGTTGCGGACGGTGCCGGGCGCGAAGCCTAGGCGGCGTTCGAGGATCTCGGTGGCGTACGGCCCGGTGACCGCGCTCATCGCGTCAAACGCCATCGTCAGCTTTGCGGCGCGGATCGCGTCGAAGTCGAACAGCGTTTCCATGAGCGCGGCGTAATCCTCGACCGGGTCGACGACCTCGACGGGCATATCGCCGACCATGATCTCGCCGTCGGTGTCGAGGTCGATGTCGTCGGCGTCGACGGTCAGCCAGCGGTCGATCTCGAGCGTCCGCGCATTGATCGCGTCGGTCACGCCTTCGGGCGCGGGGCCGCCATTGGCAATGTTGTACTTGATCCCGAAGTCCTCGTCGGGGCCGCCGGGGTTGTGGCTTGCCGAGAGGACGAGGCCACCGATCGCGCCACGCTTGCGGATCATGTGGCTCGCGGCGGGGGTCGACAGGATGCCGCCACGGCCGACGATCACGCGCCCGAAGCCGTTCGCCGCCGCCATGCGGATCGCGACCTGGATGACTTCGCGGTTGAGGAAGCGGCCATCGCCGCCGATCACCAGCGTCGCGCCGGCCTTGTCCGCCACCACGTCGAACACGCTCTGGACGAAATTCTCGGCGTAGTTCGGCTGCTGGAAGACCTTTACCTTCTTGCGCAGGCCCGACGTGCCGGGCTTCTGATCGGTATAAGGCGTGGTCGATACGGTGCGGATCATGCGGTCCCCGTCAGGCTTGCGTAAAGGTCTGCGTAGCGGCGGCCGCTCTCGTCCCACGAGAAGTCCGCGCGCATTGCGTTGCGCTGCAACATGGACCAGCGATCGGGGCGTGCATAGAGGGCCATCGTTCGACGTAGCGCGTGACTGAGCGCTTCCGGCGTGACGCCGTCGTGCTGGAAGCCGGTGGCGACGCCAGCGGCGATCGCGGCTTCGTTGGCGTCGATCACGGTGTCGGCGAGGCCCCCGGTGCGCGCGACGACGGGGATGCAGCCGTAGGCGAGGCCGTAGAGTTGCGTCAGGCCGCAGGGTTCGAACCGCGACGGGATCAGGATCGCGTCGGCACCGCCTTGGAGCAGGTGCGAGACGGGCTCGTCATAGCCGATGCGGACGCCGATGCGGCCGGGGTGACGCTCGGCGGCGGCTAGAAAGGCGAGTTCCAGGGCTGTGTCGCCCGAGCCGAGCAGCGCGAGACGGCCGCCGAGTGCGACGAGTTCGTCGAGCGCGCCGGCGAGGACGTCCATGCCCTTCTGCCAGGTGAGGCGGCTGATGACGGTGAAGATCGGGCCGTCGCCGGTGTCCAGGTCGAACAGGGTTTCGATCGCGCGCTTGTTGGTGCGGCGGCGGGCGAGCGTGCGCGCCGTGTAGCGAGCGGGGAGCGACGCGTCGGTCTCCGGGTTCCAGACGGCGGGATCGATGCCGTTGACGATCCCGGTGACGCGGCCGGCGCGGTCGTTGATCAGGCCTTCGAGGCCCATGCCGAACTCGCCGCGGCGGATTTCGGCGGCGTAGGTCGGGCTGACGGTGGTGATCGCATCGGCGGCTTCGAGACCAGCCTTGAGGAAGCCGACGCCGCCGTAATATTCGATGCCGTCGAGCGCGAAGGCTGCGTCGGGGAGTGCGAGGTCGGCGAAGATGTCGTGGCCGTAGCGCCCCTGGAACGCGATGTTGTGGATCGTGACGACCGTCTTGGCGGGGGCGCCGGGGCCGGGTGCGTAGCGGAGGTAGGCGGGGGCCATCGCCGCCTGCCAGTCGTGCGCGTGGAGGATGTCGAACGCGTAGCCGGGGACCATGCCTGAGGCGAGGTCGGCGGCGGCGCGACTGAACGCGGCGAAGCGACGCCAGTTGTCGGACCAGTCCGCGCCGGTCGCGTCGCCGTACGGGCCGCCACCTCGGGCGAACAGCGCGGGGGCGTCGAGGACCAGCAGCGGGTGGTCGCCGATGTTCGTCTTGAGGATGCGGGCTTCGGTGCCGAGCAGGTCGGTGTAGCGGTGGACGACTTTCGCGCGCTTGGTGACGGCGGCGAGGGCTGGGTAGCCGGGGAGGAAGGTCGTGAGCGCGACGTCATGCGGCGCGAGCGCGGCCGGAAGCGCGCCGACGACGTCTGCGAGACCGCCGGTTTTTATGAGGCGGTAGGCTTCCGAGGCAACGGAGAGGACGCGCATCAAATCCTCCCCGGCACGGGGAGGGGGACCGTTCGCCACTGACGAATGGTGGAGGGGGCTCGCCGCCATCGTACCGCTTGTGGAAGCCCCCCTCCACCATGCGATGCATGGTCCCCCTCCCCGTGCCGGGGAGGATTTGCGTTTGCCATCACGCGGTGAGCCGGTCGATCATGGATTTGGTTACCAGCACCACGCCGTTGTCGGTGCGGCGGAAGCGTTGGGCGTCGGATTCTGCGTCCTCGCCTACGATCAGGCCGTCGGGGATTTCGACGCCGCGATCGACCACCACCTTCGACAAGCGCGCGCCGCGGCCGATCACGCAGTGCGGGAGGATCACGGCCTGGTCGAGCATCGAGTAGCTGTGCGCTCGCGTGCCGGTGAAGATCAGGCTCCGGTGGATCGAGGAGCCCGAGATGATGCAATCGCCCGAGACGAGGCTCGACACCGCCTCGCCGCGGCGGCCGTCGTCGGCGTGGACGAACTTCGCGGGTGGCGTGACCTCCGAATAGGTCCAGAGCGGCCAACTGCGGTCGTAGAGGTCGAGCTTGGGAACCACGTCGGTGAGGTCGATGTTCGCCTCCCAATAGGCGTCGACCGTGCCGACGTCGCGCCAATAGGCATCGACTTCGCTGCCCGAGCGGACGCAGCTGTCGGAGAAGCGGTGCGCGACTGCCTTGCCGTGCTTGACGAGGTACGGGATGATATCCTTGCCGAAATCGCGCGAAGAACCGGGCGTCTCTGCATCGCGACGCAGTTCGTCGAACAGCAATTTGGTGTGGAAGACGTAGATCCCCATCGATGCCAGCGCGATGTCCGGGTTGCCGGGGATTGCGGGCGGATCGGCGGGTTTCTCAACGAACGCGGTGACGTTGTCGTGCTCGTCAACGGCCATCACGCCGAAGCCGACCGCCTCCATCCGCGGCACTTCGAGGCAGGCGATGGTGACGTCCGCGCCGGTCTCGCAATGCTGTTGCAGGATCAGCTCGTAATCCATCTTGTAGATGTGGTCGCCGGCCAGGATGACCATGTATTCGGGCGCGTGGCTCTCGATGATGTCGATGTTCTGGTACACGGCATCGGCGGTGCCCTCGTACCATTGGAACTCGCTGATCCGCTGCGACGCGGGCAGGATATCGAAGCTTTCGTTGCGTTCCGAGCGCAGGAAATTCCAGCCGCTCTGGAGATGGCGGATCAGCGAATGCGCCTTGTACTGCGTCGCGACGCCGATCCGGCGGATGCCCGAGTTGATCGCGTTGGACAGTGCGAAATCGATGATCCGCGCCTTGCCGCCGAAATACACCGCGGGTTTCGCGCGCGTATCGGTCAGCTCCATCAGGCGACTGCCGCGGCCGCCGGCCAGCACATACGCCATCGCGTCGCGCGCCAATGGCTGTCCCCGCCGTTCCACCATGTCAGTCTCTCCCTAAATTCGGTTGTATAACGCCCTGTTACCCCGGGCTTGTTCCGTCGTTGCGCCGGATCGGTCTTCGAACTCGATCAGCCTTCGTATTCGAGCATGATCGTCGCGAGCGGGGGCAGCGTGACCCAAGCCGCGCCGTCCTTCGCGACAACGCCACCGAGATTGCCGAGGCCGCTGCCCCAATAATCGTGCGCGTCGCTGTTGATGATCTCGCACCAGCGGCCGTCGTGCGGCAGCGGCACGCGGTAGGGCGCGCGGGCGATCGGCGTCATGTTGGCGACGATCGCGACCGGCTTCGCGCCGGGGGCCTTGCGCAACCACGCGAACACCGAATTGGCGGCGTCGTCGGCGACCAGCCATTCGAAGCCTTCCGCCTCGCAGTCGCGGGCGTGCAACGCCGGCTTCTCGCGGTAGACAGTGTTGAGGTCGCGGACCAGGTTGCGGATGCCTTCGTGGCTGCGCGCGTTGCGCAGGTCCCAGTCGAGCGCGCGCGCTTCCGACCATTCGCGACGCTGCGCGAACTCCTGGCCCATGAAGAGCAGTTTCTTGCCCGGATAGCCCCACATGAACGCGTAATAGGCGCGCAGATTGGCGAATTGCTGCCAGTCGTCGCCGGGCATCTTGGTCAGCAGCGAGCCCTTGCCGTGGACGACCTCGTCATGGCTCAAGGGCAGGACGAAATTCTCGCTGAAAGCGTACACCAGCCCGAAATTGATCTCGCCGTGATGGTGCTTCCGGTGCAGGGGATCGCGCGCCATGTACTGGAGCGTGTCGTGCATGAAGCCCATGTTCCACTTGAACCCGAACCCGAGTCCACCGCTCTTGCCATCGTCGCTGACGGGTGCGGAGACGCCAGGCCACGATGTCGATTCCTCTGCGATCGTGAAGACGCCGGAGTGCTGGCCGTAGATCTCGCGGTTCATGTCGCGGAGGAACGCGACGGCTTCCCAGTTCTCGCGGCCACCGTCTTCGTTGGGGATCCATTCGCCGGCCTTGCGCGAATAATCGCGGTACAGCATCGATGCTACCGCATCCACGCGCAGGCCGTCGATATGATAGCGCTCGGCCCAGAACAGCGCGTTGTTGACGAGGAATGACGTCACTTCGCGCCGGCCGAAATTGTAGATCGCGGTGTTCCAGTCGGGATGGAAGCCGAGCCGCGGATCCTCGTGTTCGTACAGCGCGGTGCCGTCGAACTTGGCAAGGCCGAACGCGTCGGTCGGGAAATGCGCGGGGACCCAGTCGAGCAGCACGCCGATCCCCGCCAGATGTGCGCCATCGACGAACCGCGCGAAGCCATCGACGTCGCCGAAGCGCGCGGACGGCGCGTAGAGACCGGTGGTCTGGTAGCCCCAGCTCGGGTCGTAGGGGTGTTCGCTGATCGGCAGGAATTCGATGTGCGTGAAGCCCATCTCGACCACGTACGGGATCAAACGGTCGGCGAGCGCGTCCCAGGTGAGGAACCAGCCATCGGCGTCGCGGTCCCACGATCCGGCATGCACTTCATAGATGCTGATCGGCACGCGGCGCGGATCGACCGCCGACCAGTGTTTCCGGTGATCGGTGTCGGCCCAATCGTGCGCGAGTTTTCGCGTGATCGAGGCGTTTGCGGGGCGGAGTTCGGACGCGAACGCGAACGGGTCGGCCTTGAGCGGCTGCAACTGGCCGTCGGGGCCGACGATCTCGAACTTGTACGCGCGGTATTCGGCGATGTCGGGGATGAAGATCTCCCACACGCCGACGTCGCCGCGCTTGCGCATCGCGTGGCGGCGGCCGTCCCAGTCGTTGAAGTCGCCGACCACCGACACGCGCTGCGCATTGGGAGCCCAGAGCGCGAAGTGGACGCCGTGTGCGCCTTCGTGCTCGATCAGGTGCGCGCCCATCTTGTCGTGGAGGCGGCGGTGCGTGCCCTCCGCCATGAGCAGGTCGTCGATCGGGCCGAGCACGGGGCCGAAGCTGTAGGGGTCGGTGACCCACCACGAGGTGTCGCCCGCCTCGGCGTGGTATTTCACCGGCTGTTGCGTGCCGTCGATCGGACCCTCGAACAGGCCGCGATCGTCGATGCGGGGAAGGGTGCCGAGCGCGGTGCCGTCGAGTGCGTGCGCCTCCGCCGTATCCGCGCCCGGCAGCCAGACGCGTGCGAACACGCCGGTCGGGCCGCTGTGAACGCCGAGCAGCGAGAACGGATCGTCGTGACGCCCTTCCAGCAGGGCAACGATGGCGCCTTCGGGTGGCTTCACATCACCGTCCAGATCTCGCGCGCATATTCGCGGATAGTGCGGTCGGACGAGAACCAGCCGACGCGCGCGACGTTGCGGACGGTCGAGGCGACCCACGCATCGCGGTCGTTCCAGCGCGTGTCGACCGCACGCTGGGCGGTGGCGTAGCTGTCGAAATCGGCGGCGAGCATGAACCAGTCGCCCTCGTACAGCCCGCCCATCAAGCCGGCGTAGCGCGTCTTGTCGTCGGGCGAGAACACGCCGGACGCGATCGCGGATACCGCCTGGCGGAGTTCGTTCGAGCCGTCGATGACGCTGCGCGGATCATAGCCGTTCGCGCGCTTCGCCTCGACCTCGTCCGCGGTCATGCCGAAGATGAAGATGTTGTCGTCGCCGACGCGGTCCTTGATCTCGATATTGGCACCGTCGAGCGTGCCGATCGTCAGCGCGCCGTTCATCGCGAACTTCATGTTGCCGGTGCCCGATGCCTCAAGGCCGGCGGTCGAGATCTGTTCGCTGAGGTCGGCGGCGGGGATGATCTTCTCCGCCAGCGACACGTTGTAATTGGGCAGGAACGCGACCTTTAGCAGGCCACCGACGGAAGGGTCCGCGTTGATCCGGCGCGCGACGTCGTTCGCGAGTTTGATGACGAGTTTTGCGTTGTGATAGCTCGACGCCGCCTTGCCCGCGAACAGCTTGACCCTCGGGGTCCAGTCACGTTCGGGATGGCTGCGGATCTGGTCGTAGAGCGCGACCGTCTCGATGATGTTGAGCAGCTGGCGCTTATACTCGTGGATGCGCTTGATCTGGACGTCGAACATCGCGTCCGGGTCGACGCGGAGCCCCATCGTCTCCTTGATGTGATTTGCCAGTGCCACCTTGTTCGAACGCTTCACGCTCGAAAAGCGCTCCCTGAAACCGGAGTCGTCCGCGAAAACATCCAGATCGACGAGCTTTTCGGCATCGTCGAGGAAGCCGTCGCCGATCGCGTCGCGGATCAGCGCGGTCAGGCCGGGATTGCACTGCTGGAGCCAGCGGCGCGGCGTGATGCCGTTCGTCTTGTTGTTGATCCGTGTCGGGTAGAGCTTGTGGAGATCGGCGAAGACCGTCTTCTTCATCAGTTGCGTGTGCAGCGCGGCGACGCCGTTGACGCTGTGCGACCCGGCAAAGGCAAGGTTCGCCATCCGCACGCGCCGCTCGCCGCCTTCGTCGATCAGGCTGATCGCCGAGATCGCGCGGTCGTCGATCCCCTCGGTGCCGCGCGCCTCGCGCAGCAGCTTGGCGTTGATCGCGTAGACGATCTGCATGTGCCGCGGCAGCAAGCGTTCGAACAGCGGCAGCGGCCAGCTTTCCAGCGCCTCGGGCAACAAAGTGTGGTTGGTATAGCCGAAGGTCGCGCGCGTGATCTTCCACGCCTCGTCGAACGCGAATTCGTGGTGGTCGATCAGCAGCCGCATGAGCTCTGCGACGGACACTGCGGGGTGCGTGTCGTTGAGCTGGATCGCGGCCTTGTCGGGGAGCGTACGGATGTCGCCGAAATACTGGATGTGGCGGCGGACGATGTCCTGGATCGATGCGGACGAGAAGAAATACTCCTGCCGCAACCGGAGTTCCTGGCCGGCGGCGGTGGAGTCGTTGGGGTAGAGGACGCGAATGAGTGTCTCGGCGCGCGTCTGATCGGCAAGCGCACCCGAGAAATCGCCAGCGTTGAACCGGTCGAGCTTGATCGGATCGAACGCGCTGGCGGTCCAGAGGCGGAGCGTGTTGACGTGCTTGCCGCGCCAGCCGACGACGGGAGTGTCGACTGCGGTGGCCTCGACCGCCTCGGACGGGCTCCAGTGGATCTGGCCGCTGTCAGATGCCGTGACTTCGCCGCCGAAGCCGACAAAGTACGCGCTCTCGCGGCGCTCGAACTCCCAGGGGTTGCCGTGTGCGAGCCAGTTCTCCGGCATCTCGACCTGCCAGCCATCGTCGATCCGCTGGCGGAACATGCCGTTCACATAGCGGATGCCGTAGCCATAGGCGGGCAGCGCGAGGCTCGCCATGCTTTCCATGAAACAGGCGGCGAGCCGGCCCAGTCCACCGTTGCCGAGCGCCGCGTCGGGCTCGATCTCCTCTAGTTCGGCGAGGTCGACGCCGTGGAGCTTCAGCGCCTGCGTGACCTCGTCGTTGCGCTGGAGGTTGGTCACCGCGTCGCGTAGCAGCCGGCCGATGAGGAATTCGAGGCTGAGATAATAGACGCGCTTGGCGCCGGCCGCGTGTGCCGCCTTGGTCGAGGCCATCCAGCGTTCGACGATGTCGTTGCGGACGGTGAGGATCGTCGCGGCGAGCCAGTCGTGGGGGCGGGCGGCCTGCGCATCCTTGCCGATGCGGTGGACCAGCGTGTCGAGGATCGAGTCGGCCAGATCCTGGATGACGGGTGCTTGAACGGGCGGCTGTACGGCAGGATCTGAGGTCACGCGGTTTCCGAAATCGTTACGGTCGCGGCGATCCTAGCCTCCCGCGAGCCGATGTCACGCGGACTTCCTTCCCGTGACGGAAAAGAAGCTTGTCGATCAATGCTTTGAATTTTGGATGATCCATCACCGCGCGGGGCGGTGGTGGACAGGGTAGGGTTCGAACCTACGTAGGAGAAACTCCGGCAGATTTACAGTCTGCTGCCTTTAACCACTCGGCCACCTGTCCAGGCCGCTTTTGCAAGCGCCGCTCTTTCAAGCGAGGCGGCTCAATGGCGAAGCGCGCCCCGCCTGTCAACGCGGGTTTTGCGAAGTTTCGTGGTTCATAGTTGCCGCGGGAGCGGAATGCCGACAAGGACGCGGCATACACAGACACGATAGAGAGCGAATATGGCACGCAAGGGACACAGGCCGAGCAAGGCACCGGCAGGCCGCCCCCGCTTCTGGGGCAAGCACGCGGTGGGCGCGGCGCTCGCCAATCCGGAGCGCACGGTGCGCAAAATCCTCGGCACGCGCGAGGCGCTGGCCGGGTTCGACCTGCCCGCCGACGTGCCGGTGACCTATGCCGAGGCGATGGATCTGGCGCGGCTGGTGCCGGGCGATGCGCCGCACCAGGGCGTGGTGATCGAGGTCGAGCCGCTCGAGGACATGTGGCTCGCCGACCTGCTCGAGCATGGCAAGGACGACAATCGTCCGCTGGTGATCCTCGACGGGGTGACCGATCCGCACAATGTCGGCGCGATCCTGCGCTCGGCGGCGGCGTTCGATGCGCTGGGGATCATTACGCCTGATCGGAATGCGCCGCCGGAGTCGGGCACGATCGCGCGCGCTGCGTCGGGTGCACTTGAGTCGGTGCCTTGGATCCGGGTGGTGAACCTGGCGCGCGCTCTGGAAGAGATTGCGGCGGCGGGGTTCTGGCGGATCGGGCTTACGGGCCACGCGACGCAGACGCTGTCGGAAGCGATGGGCACGCAGCGGATCGCGATCGTGCTCGGCGCCGAAGGCGAGGGTATGCGGCAAAATACCGAGCAGCATTGCGACGAGCTGGCGAAATTGCCGATCTCGGAGAAGGTGGAGAGCCTGAACGTCTCGAACGCCGCGGCGATCGCGCTGTATGCGATAACGACACGGTGACCTGAACTCCCTCGCCCCTACGGGGAGAGGGAAGGGGCCCGGCGCCCTTGCGGTGGGAAGGGAGAGGGGCGTGAGGCTCGGGACGGTTCATCCCAACGCCCCTCTCCTTTCCGTCGCCTACGGCTCCTCCCTCCCTCTCCCCGGAGGGGCGAGGGACAGGGGGAATCAGTCCTCCGCTGCGATCTTTACCTTCAGGCCATCCAAGCCGTCGGTCAGTTCGATCTGGCACGACAGGCGTGAGAACTCGTCACGGTCACTCGTCGAATCGAGCAGGTCGTTCTCATCCTCGGTCATCGGTTTCAGTTTGGCCGCAAAGTCCGGGTCGACATGGATGTGGCAGGTGGCGCACGAGCAGCAGCCGCCGCACAGCGCCAGGATCTCGTCGATCCCAGCGTCGCGGATGACTTCCATTACCGATAGGCCCGCCTCGCCGATGATCTCGCGTTCTTCCCCTTCGCGTGTCACGACGATAAGCTTGGGCATGTCATTCTCCGAAAAATCTTCGTGCGTTCATGCCGTTGCGCGAGCCAGGGATCAAGCATCATGGGCCTGAGCGCAGAGCAACTCGAAACCGCGATGGCGGCATTGTGCGAAATCGAGCCGGCGTTCGCGGTCGCGGTCGGCAATGCCGGCCACCCCGCACCCCGGATCAGCGAGCGCGGCTTCGCGACGTTGCTGCGGACGATCGTCGGGCAACAGGTGAGCGTCGCCTCGGCCGCAGCGGTCTGGAACAAGCTCGACGCGGTGGTCGGTGGCGCGGGCGACCCGGCGAAGATCGCCGCCGCCAGCGACGAGTTGCTGAAGAGCGCCGGACTATCGCGCCAGAAGCTCGGCTATGCACGCAGCCTCGCCGACGAGGTGACAAGCGGCCGGCTCGATCTGACCAACCTGCCCGAGGACGACGAGGAGGCGATCGCCGCGCTGGTCCGCGTGAAGGGGATCGGTCGCTGGTCGGCGGAAATCTACCTGCTGTTCGCGGAAGGGCGGACGGACATCTGGCCGGCAGGCGACCTCGCGATCCAGATCGAGGTGGGGCGTATCCTGGGCCATGAAACGCGGCCAAGCGAGAAACTGACGCGAGAGGTGGCGAAGGCTTGGCGCCCGCACCGTGGAGCTGCGGCGATCTTCGCTTGGCATCATTATCAGGCGGACATGAAGGTCATCTGACCTCCTTGCTCCCCTCCCTGGAAGGGAGGGGGCGGGGGTGGGTCGGTTTCCGCATGTTTGGACGGTGGTGGCTCGAGCGGGCCTACCCACCCCCAGCCCCTCCCTTTCAGGGAGGGGAGACGCTTCCCATATATTGCTCACGTACACCCGCACACGTCGGCTCGGCGACAGCTGAGATCTCTCCATTCGAATGGCTACACCCGCCAACCGGAATACCCCAGTTATCCCTGGAGTGACGGGACGGAGGTGAACGCATTGTCGCCCGACTCGCCAGCCACGCCTTGTCCCCTCTCCCTCGTTCCGGCAAAGCACCCCCCGATGTCAGCCCCCAATCTCCCCGCGTCCGGCTTCGCCAACTCGCTCGCCGAGAGCCACCGCACCGTCGTCGTCCCCGAAGGCGCGTCGTTCTGGCGGCGGTTGTTCGCATTCGTGGGGCCGGGCTATCTCGTCGCGGTCGGCTATATGGACCCCGGCAACTGGGCGACCGACATCGCCGGCGGCTCGGCATTCGGCTACACGTTGCTGTCGGTCGTGCTGCTGTCGAACCTGATGGCGATGGTGTTGCAAGCGCTCTCCGCGCGCCTCGGCATCGTCGCCGGGCTCGATCTCGCCCAGGCCTGCCGCGCGCATTATTCGAAGCCGGTCTCGGTCGCGCTCTGGTTCCTGTGCGAAATTGCGATCATCGCCTGCGACCTCGCCGAAGTGCTAGGCACCGCGATCGCGCTCAAGCTGCTGTTCGGTCTGCCGCTCGTTTACGGCGTCGTCCTCACCGCGCTCGACGTGTTCCTGATCCTCGCGCTGCAACGCTTCGGCTTCCGCAAGCTGGAGGCGTTCGTCGTCGCCTTGCTCGTGATCATCGCGGGCTGCTTCATCTTCGAGCTGTTCCTGGCGCGACCCGAATGGGCGGGCGTGCTTGGCGGGCTCGTCCCGACAACGCAGATCGTCACCAACCCGGCGATGCTCTACATCGCGATCGGCATCCTCGGCGCGACCGTGATGCCGCATAACCTGTACCTCCACTCGTCGATCGTCCAGACCCGCGCCTTCGCCAAGGACACGGCGGGCAAGCGCGACGCGATCACGATGGCGACGATCGACGGCACGGTCGCGCTGGGGCTGGCGTTCTTCATCAACGCGGCGATCCTGATCCTTGCGGCGGCGACCTTCCACGTTGCCGGCCGGACCGACGTTGCCGAGATCGACCAGGCATACCAGCTGCTAGCCCCGATGCTCGGCATGGGTGCAGCGAGCGTGTTGTTCGCGGTCGCGTTGCTGGCGTCGGGACAGAACTCTACGGTGACGGGCACGCTCGCGGGTCAGATCGTGATGGAGGGGTTCCTCAACCTGCGCATGCCGGTCTGGGCGCGGCGGCTGGTGACGCGGCTGCTCGCGATCGTGCCCGCGGTGTTCGTGGTCGGCGCGTCAGGCGATGCGGGGGCGACCAAGCTGCTGGTGCTGAGCCAGGTCGTGCTGAGCCTCCAGCTCCCGTTCGCGGTGGTGCCGCTGGTAAAGTTCACCGGCGACCGCACGATCATGGGAGACCTGGTCAGCCCGGCCTGGCTTAAGATCCTCGCCTGGGTGATCGCCGCGGTGATCATCGGGCTGAACGGCACTTTGCTCTACGGCATGCTATAGATACGAAAACGGCGGCCGATCGCTCGGCCGCCGCTTCCTTTTTCGCTAGCTTCGGCTGAAGCTCAGCGGCACTTCACGTTGCCGCGGTCGACCGAGCGGCCGAGCAAGGCGCCGCCACCAGCACCCGCCAGCGTACCGAGCGTGCCGCCACCGATCAGGTTGGCCAGCGCGCCGCCGCCGAGTGCGCCGATCACGAGGCCGGTCGTGCCGTCGTTGCGCTTGCAATAGGCGCGGCCGTCGCGACCACGATAAATCCGGTCGTTGCGGCTGAGGCGGCGCTCGCGATACTTGCCGTCACGATAGCTGTTCGACGGATCCCAGTTACGGTCGTCGCCACGCCAGTTGCGGTCGTTGCCGCGGCGGTCGTTGTCGTACCGACGATCGTCACGATCGCGACGGTCATTGTTGTCGCGACGATCGTCGTAACGCTGTGCAGTCGCGGCGGTCGGCAGCATCGCCGGCGCGGCAACGGCGACCGACATCAACGCTGCGATAAGATGCTTCTTCATGGGATAATCTCCTGATGCGTGACACGGTAACCCGTGCCGCACCGGAAAAGTTCAAACGGCCAAGTTCAGACGCCAGTTCAAACAGTAGCCTTATCCGCCATCGAGCAGTCGTGGCCGTGGCCCGTCTCGACCTGCAACGTGGCGTGGCCGATGCCGAATTTGTCGTGGAGCATCGTCCGGGCGTCGCTGAGGAATTGGTCGCCGGGGTGGCCGGCGGGCATCACGAGGTGCGCGGTGAGGACGGGTTCGGTGGTACTCATCGGCCAGATGTGGAGATCGTGGATCTCGCTCACGCCGGGCAGGCCGCACAGCGCCTCGTCGACATGGTCGAACTCGATTCCGCGGGGGACGGCGGACAGCGACATCTCGACGGTCTCGCGGAGCAGGCCCCAGGTCTGCCAGAAGATCAGGACGGCGATCACGATGCTGACCGCCGGGTCGATCCAGGTGAGGCCGGTGCGCCAGATCACAAAGCCGGCGATCACCACGCCCGCGGAGACGAGCGCGTCGGCAGCCATGTGGAGGTACGCGCCGCGGATGTTGACGTCGCCCTTGCGGCCACGCGCGAACATCCAGGCGGTGAACGCGTTGACGGCGATGCCGATGCCCGCGACCATCGACACGGTGAGGCCGGCGGTCGGGGCGGGATCGGAGAAGCGCTGCGACGCCTCCAGCACGATCGCGCCGAGCGCGACCAGCAGCAGCAAGGCGTTGGCCAGCGCGGCGAGGATCGTCGAGCCCTTCAGCCCGTAGGTGTAGCGCTTGGTCGGTGCGGTGCGCGCAAGCATCGTGCCGCCCCAGGCGACGACGAGACCGAGCACGTCGCACAGATTGTGGCCCGCGTCGGCGAGCAGCGCGACCGAGTCGATCCGCAGGCCGACGATCGCCTCGACGACGACGAACACGATGTTGAGGCCGATGCCGATCGCGAAGGCGCGGTCGAACGAGGCCGGGGCGTGGCTGTGGCCCCCGTGCGAGTGGCCCCCGCCATGGGAGTGTGAGTGACCATGCGAATGGTCATGCCCGTGATGATGTCCGCCCAAAGCCCGCGCTCCGCTAAATCCGGCCGCCGCCTAGCATCGACGTATCGTGAGATACTAGGACGCGAGAGACATTCTCGCACGTCGCCAATCACGCAACGGTCCCCCCTCCCTGGAAGGGAGGGGCAGGGGGTGGGTCGGCCCGTTTTTGCCGCGACCGCAGGGACATGCGGAACCCGACCCACCCCCAACCCCTCCCTTCCAGGGAGGGGAGCAGCTTACCCGCTCCGTCACTCCGTCACTCCGTCACCCATCACCCCGGCGGAGGCCGGGGCCCACCGTCCCACGTACCCAATTCTCTCGACCATGCGGAACAGTGGATGCCGGAACGAGGCTCTCCTGAGCGAAGCCGAAGGGCCCGGCATGACGGTGGAAGCGGTCAGCCCTCGTTGGCCAACGCCTTCAACCGGTACAGCGCCTCCAGCGCATCCCGCGGGCTCATCGCATCGATATCCAGTTTCGCCAGATCCTCGCGCAACACATCGCAAGCAGCCTCCTCGACCTGAGCCGCCGCCGCAAACAACGGCAGGTCGTCCAGCCCTGCCGCCAATCCGCCCGTCTTCGCGCGCCCGGCCTCGAGCTTCGCCAGCACCGCTTTCGCGCGCGCCACCGTCACCGGCGACATTCCCGCCAGCCGCGCGACCGCCAGCCCGTAGCTCCGATCCGCCGGCCCGTCGGCGAGTTCGTGAAGCAGCACCAGCTCGCCCTTCCACTCGCGCGCGCGGACGTGGTGCAGCGACAGCGCCTCGCAGCGCTCCGCCAACCGCGTCAGCTCGTGATAGTGCGTCGCGAACAGGCAGCGGCAGCGGTTGTCCTCGTGGATCGCCTCGACCACCGCCCAGGCGATCGCGAGGCCGTCATAGGTCGAGGTGCCGCGCCCGACCTCGTCGAGGATCACGAACGACCGAGGCGTCGCCTGCGCGAGGATCGCCGCGGTCTCGACCATCTCGACCATGAAGGTGGAGCGGCCGCGGGCGAGGTTGTCCGACGCACCGACGCGGCTGAACAGGCGGTCGACCAGGCCCAGGGTGGCCTTGGTCGCGGGCACGTACGACCCGGCCTGCGCGAGGACGGCGATCAGCGCGTTCTGGCGGAGGAAGGTGGATTTACCGCCCATGTTCGGGCCGGTGACGAGCCACAATCGCGAATTTTCCGACAGATTGCAGTCGTTGGCGACGAACCGGTCGCCCGACTTGGCCACCGCCGCCTCGACCACCGGATGCCGGCCGCCCTCGATCTCGAAGCACGCGTGATCCACGAGCGACGGCCGCGCCCAGGCGCCTTCCGCCGCGCGCTCCGCCAGCCCGGCGGCGACGTCGAGCCGCGCGAGCGCATCGGCGGTTGCCGCGATCGCGTCACGCCCGGCGAGGGCTTGCGCAGTGAGTTCTTCCAGATGCGCCGCTTCCGCCGCGAGTGCATGCGCGCCGGCTTGCGACACCTTCGCCGCGACATCGTGCAGCGCAGGCGTATTGAATCGCACCACGCCCGCGAGCGTCTGGCGATGCGTGAAGCCGCTCTCTGACTTCATCAGCGGATCAGCCGCCCGCGCGGGCACCTCGACATGGTAGCCGAGCACGCCGTTGTGGCGGATCTTCAACGCGGTGACTCCGGTCGCGGTACGGAACTCCGCCTCCAGCGCGGCGATCGCCCGCCGCCCACCAGCGCCTGCATCGCGCAGGTCGTCGAGCGCGGCGTCATAGCCGGCCGCGATATAGCCGCCGTCCGATGCCTCGATCGGTGGCGACGGCACCAGCGCGCGCTTGAGCAGGTCGATCAGCGCGCCGTGCCCGCGTAATCTTGGCGCGATGTCTCGGAGCAGCACCGGCGGATCGACAATCGCATCCATCCGCTCGCCTAGGCTCCAGGCGCCGTCGAGCCCGTCGCGCAACTGCCCCAGATCGCGCGGGCCGCCGCGCCCTGCCGCCAGTCGCCCGAGCGCGCGGCCGATGTCCGGCAAGGCCCGCAACGTCGAGCGCAACCGCTCGCGCGCCGCTTGGTCGTCGTGGAACAGTCGCACCAGATCGAGCCGCGCGTCGATCGCCGCCTTGTCCATCAACGGCGCGCCGAGGTCCGCGCCGAGCAACCGCGCGCCGGCGCCGGTCACGGTCCGGTCGACCGCGTCGAGCAGACTGCCCTTACGCACGCCGCCGGTGGTGCAGGTCAGCTCCAGGCTCTCGCGGGTGGCGGCGTCGATCGCCATCGTCTCTGCCGCTCGGCCGATCCGCGGGGGGCGGAGGAAGGGCATCGTGCCCTTCGCATTATGCTCCAGATATGCGACCAGTCCTCCGGCTGCGGCGAGCCCCGCGCGACCGAACTGCCCGAACCCGTCGAGCGTCGCCACGCCGTACAGCCGCTTCAACCGAGCCTCGCCCGCGCCGCTGTCGAAGTCGGTCTTGGGGCGCAGCGTCGTCGCTGCCTCCTCGAACGCGCTCGCCTCCGATGCAACAACTTCGGCCGCACCGAGCCGCGCGAGTTCCGCCTCGACCGCATCACCCGCAACCTCGACGATCTCGAAGCGCCCGGTCGACACGTCTGCGGCGGCGATCGCCACCAACCCGCCCGCCTCGCCGATCGCCACGCACCAATTGTCCGAGCGCGCGTCGAGCAAAGCCTCCTCGGTCAGCGTCCCCGCCGTCACCACGCGGACGATCGCGCGGGCGACGAGCGCCTTCGATCCACCGCGGGCCTTGGCTTCCGCCGGGCTCTCGACCTGCTCGGCGATCGCAACCCGGTGGCCGGCCTTGATCAGCCGTTGCAGATACACCGTCGCCGCATGCACGGGCACGCCGCACATCGGGATCGGCTTGCCCTCATGTTCCCCACGCGCGGTCAGCGCGATGTCGAGCACCCCCGCCGCGATCCGCGCGTCGTCCATGAACAATTCGAAGAAATCGCCCATCCGGTAGAACAACAGGCAATCCTGCGCCTCCGCCTTCAGGCCGAGATACTGCGTCATCATGGGGGTAGGGGCGGGGTGCGACATCAGGGGCGGGTAGCGAAAAGCCGCGCCCCATAAAACCCCTCTCCCCTCGGGGAGAGGGAGGGGCCCGCGCGAAGCGTGGGAGGGTGAGGGGGCGTGAGGCTCTGGCGCTGGCCCCAACCGCCCCTCATCCGGCGCATTCGCGCCACCTTCTCCCCGCGGGGGAGAAGGCCGTTGAAGGCACCACCCCGCACTGGCATCACCACCCCGGCGGAGGCCGGGGCCCAGTTGGAAAGGTCGGAGTAACGACGGACCACCCTTCGCTTAGTCCGTCCCCCAACTGGGCCCCGGCCTCCGCCGGGGTGGTGCAGTTTTCGCGACGGTACCGGCATGGGCGAAGTGTCCGGGGTGACGAACGGCGACCACCTGCCTAGAAGGTCCTCCAAACCTAACGACCGCGCGAGGCCCGCCCATGTCCGACGAAACGCTCCAATTCTCCGAACGCGAAGCCTTGCTCTTCCATTCGGAAGGTCGCCCGGGGAAGATCGAGATCATCGCGTCGAAGCCGATGGCGACGCAGCGCGATCTCGCGCTCGCCTATTCGCCCGGCGTCGCGGTGCCGGTGCAGGCGATCTACGATGACCCCGCGACCGTCTACGACTATACCGCTAAGGGTAACCTCGTCGCGGTGATCTCGAACGGCACGGCGATCCTCGGCATGGGCAATCTCGGGCCGCTCGCCAGCAAGCCGGTGATGGAAGGCAAGGCCGTCCTCTTCAAGCGCTTCGCCGACGTCGACGCGATCGACATCGAGCTGAAGACCGAGGACGTGAACCGCTTCATCGACGCGGTCGAGCTGATGGAGCCGACCTTCGGCGGGATCAACCTCGAGGATATCAAGGCGCCCGAATGCTTCATCATCGAGCAGGCCCTGCGCGAGCGGATGAACATCCCCGTCTTCCATGACGACCAGCACGGTACTGCGATCATCACCGCCGCCGGCCTGATCAACGCGTGCCTGCTGACCGGGCGGAAACTCTCCGAGGTCAAGATCGTCGTCAACGGCGCCGGCGCCGCGGCGATCGCCTGCACCGAGCTCGTGAAGGCGATGGGCGTGCGCGGCGACAACGTCATCCTCTGTGATCGCAAGGGCGTGATCTACCAGGGCCGCGAGGGCGTCGACCAGTGGAAGTCCGCGCATGCCGCGGTGACCGAAACGCGCACGCTGACCGAGGCCTTGGTTGGCGCCGACGTGTTCCTGGGGCTCTCCGCGGCGGGCTCGCTGACGCCGGAGATGGTCAAGGACATGGCGCCTGCACCGATCATCTTCGCGATGGCCAACCCCGAGCCCGAAATCCGCCCCGAACTGGCGATGGCCGCGCGCCCCGATGCGATCGTCGCGACCGGCCGGTCGGATTATCCGAACCAGGTCAACAACGTGCTCGGCTTCCCGTTCATCTTCCGCGGCGCATTGGACGTCCGCGCGACCGGCATCAACGACGCGATGAAGATCGCCGCCGCCAACGCGATCGCCGAACTCGCGCGCGAACGCGTCCCCGAAGAAGTCGCGGCCGCATACGGGGTCAGCCACAGCTTCGGCCCGGCGTACATCATTCCCGCGCCGTTCGATCCGCGGCTGATGGAAGTCGTCCCCGTCGCGGTCGCCAAGGCGGCGATGGCCTCGGGCGTTGCGACCAAGCCGATCCTCGACATCGAAGCGTATCGGCATTCGCTCCGTGCCCGCCTCAACCCGACCACCTCGGTCCTGTCGATGGCGTACGAAGGCGCCCGCGCGCATCCCAAGCGCGTGATCTTCGCGGAGGGCGAGGAGGAAGTCGTCCTCCGCGCCGCCATCGCGTTCAAGGAAGGCGGCTACGGCACGCCCGTCCTGGTCGGCCGCGACGACGTGCCCGACCGGTTGCGCGCGCTCGGCGTCACCGACCCCGAGAGCTTCGAACTCCACAACAGCCGCGTCTCGCCGCTCGTGCCGCGGATGGTCGACTTCCTGTATTCGCGGCTCCAGCGTCGCGGCTACCTGCGCCGCGATTGCGAGCGGATGGTCAACCAGGACCGCAACATCTTCGGCGCGTTGCTGCTCCAACTCGGCGAAGGCGACGCGCTGATTACCGGCATCACGCGCACCTACGGCGAGACGATGCGCCAGATTTATCGCGTGATCGATCCGGCCGCGGGGAAGACCCCGTTCGGCATCCACCTGCTGGTCGGGCAGAGCCACACGGTGTTCATTGCCGACACCACGGTCAACGAGCGTCCGACTGCCGAGCAATTGGCCGACTTCGCCGAACAGACCGCGGCGGTTGCCCGGCGGATGGGGCATGAGCCCCGCGTGGCGTTCCTGAGCTATTCGAACTTCGGCAATCCGAAGGGGGAGTGGCTCGACAACATCCGCGATGCGGTGACGGTGCTCGACGGGCGGAAGGTCGGGTTCGAGTATGAGGGCGAGATGGCGCCGGATGTTGCGCTGAACCCGAAGCAGTTGGCGAACTATCCGTTTGCGCGGTTGTCGGGGCCGGCGAACGTGCTCATCATGCCGGGGCTCCAGTCGGCGCATATCTCGGCGAAGTTGTTGCGGGAATTGGGTGGGGACTCGGTTATCGGGCCGATGCTGATCGGGATGGAGAAGCCGGTTCAGGTTGCGCCGATGACGTCGACGGCTAGCGAACTCGTAACGTTGGCGGTGCTCGCGGCTGGCGGCATCGCGCGCTAATTTCCCTCGCCCCTACGGGGAGAGGGAAGGGGCCCGCGGCACTTGCCGTGGGAAGGGAGAGGGGCTTGAGGCTCGGGACGGTTCATCCCAACGCCCCTCTCCCTTCCGCAGCCAAGCGGCTGCTCCCTCCCTCTCCCCGAAGGGGCGAGGGAATTAACTCAGGCGTCGATGCTTGTGCCTAGCGACGCATGCACCAGCCCGCCGTCCACCGTGATCGTCTCGCCGATCACATAATCCCCCGCGCGGCTGGCGAGATAGATCGCCGCGCCGGCCATATCTTCGTCCACCCCGACCCGCTTCGCCGGTATCCCCTGCGCCACCGCATCGCCGTGATCGCGCGCCGCCTTGTTCATGTCGCTCGCAAACGCCCCCGGCGCGATCGAGGTCACGTTGATAGAATCCGTCACCAGCCGCGCCGCCATCCGCTTCGTCAGGTAGATCAGCGCCGACTTCGACGCATGATAGCTGTACGTCTCCCACGGGTTCAGCCGCTGCCCGTCGATCGACGTGATGTTGATCACCTTCGCTGGCTTCTCGCGCGAGCCCGACGCCTTCAGCGCTGCATGCAGCGCCTGCGTCAGGAAGAACGGCGACTTCACGTTCAGGTCCATGACCTTGTCCCAGCCGACCTCGGAAAACTCCTCGAACGGCACGCCCCACGCCGCGCCCGCGTTGTTCACGAGGATATCGAGCTTCGACTCATGCTCGGCGAACTGCGCGGCGAGCGCCTTGCACCCCGCCACCGTCGACACGTCCTGCGGCAACGCGATGCAGTTCGGCCCGAGTTCCGCCGCCGCCGCTTCGCACACGTCGGCCTTGCGCGACGAGATATACACCTTGGCCCCCTGCGCGATGAAGCCGGCAGCGATCATCTTGCCGATCCCGCGGCTGCCGCCGGTGATCAGCGCGACGCGGCCGTCGAGCCGGAATAGGTTGGTCGTATCCATCACGCATCCTCCGAATGTTTGCCCGCTTGGTATCCGCACGTGCCGCCCGCCGCAAACCCGTTTTTCGAACGCGCCATCATTGACGAGTGCAGAAGCCATACTATGCTCGCAAAAAAGAGCAGGAGAGCGTGTGAGGTTTTCAGGCAAGCGAGCCGTCGTGACCGGCGGCGCGTCCGGCATCGGCCGAGCGACCGCGCTGCGACTCGCCGACGAAGGGGCGACCGTGCTGATCGGCGACATCGACGAGGCTGGCGGCCACGCGATCGCCGACGCGTCCGGCGGGCGGATCCTGTTCCAGCGCACCGACGTGCTCCAGGCCGGCGATATCGAGGCGCTGATGCAGACCGCCGACGATGCGGGCGGGCTCGACATCCTGTTCAACAACGCCGGCGCGGGCGGCTCGCGCGACCCGATCGGCGAGATTTCGCCGGAGGACTGGGACCGCACGCAAGCGCTGCTCCTCCGCTCGGTCGCGCTTGGTATCCGCTACGCCGCACCGCTGATGGCCAAGCGCGGCGGCGGCGCGATCGTCAACACCTCGTCGGTGTCCGCGCTAGGCACCGGCTATGCACCGACCGCCTATTCCACCGCCAAGGCCGGCGTGCTTCACCTCACCAAGCAAGCCGCCGCCGATCTCGCGCAGCACAAGATCCGCGTGAACGCGGTCGTCCCCGGCTTCATCGTCACCAACATCTTCACGCGCACGCTCGAACTCGACGCCGCCAAGACGTCGCAAGCCGACGCGATGATCGCGCACATCGCCGCCGACGCACAGCCGATCCGCCGCCCCGGCACCAGCGAGGACATCGCCGCCGCGGTCGCGTTCCTCGCCAGCGACGACGCGAGCTTCATCACCGGCACGCACATCCTCGTGGATGGCGGCATGACGATCGGCACGCGCCCGAGCTGGGACCCCGCGCAACCTTCGCTGTTCGCGCTGCTCGACAAACTAAAGTGACGGCACCCGCCCGCCGCCTCTCCAACGGCACGATGGCAAGCTACGGCTTCGGCGCGGTCGCGTACGGGGTGAAGGACGCCGGCTTCGGCACGTTCCTGTTGCTGTTCTACAACCAGGTCGTCGGGTTGCCGTCCGCGACCGTCGGCCTCGTCATCATGATGGCGTTGCTGATCGATGCGTTCGTCGATCCGGCGGTGGGCTTCTTCTCCGATCGCACGCGGACGCGGTGGGGAAGGCGGCACCCGTGGATGTACGCGTCTGCGCTACCGATCATGGTCGGCTGGCTACTGCTCTGGAACCCGCCCTCGGTGATGTCGGAGCCGCAGACGCTCGTCTGGTTGTTCGTCATGGCGGTGATCGTGCGCAGTGCGGTGAGTTGCTACGAAGTCCCCTCGGTCGCGCTGACGCCCGAGCTCACCTCGGGCTATGACGAGCGCACGCGGATCATGGCGTATCGCTATCTGTTCGGCTGGGTCGGCGGGCTGCTGATGCTGTTGTCGGCGTACCAGTATTTCCTCGCGCCCACCGCGGCGTTCCCGAACGGCCTGCTCAACCGCGCCGGATACGGCGGCTTCGCGCTGGCGGGGGCGATCTTCATCGGCGTCGCGATCCTCGTCTCCGCGCTCGGCACGCATCACGAGATCAGGCATCTGCCGAACCCGCCGGTCGCCAAGCAGACCTTGCGCGAGTCCTTCGCCGAACTCCGCCAGACCGTGAAGAACCGCGCCTTCGCGATCCTGATGGCGGCGGGCGTGTGCGCGTACACGATCCAGGGCATCAGCTATGCGATGTCGAATTACCTCTACACCTATGTGTGGGGGTTCAAGGGGCCGGTGTTCGTCTATCTGACGATCGCGCTGTTCTCGGGCGTGTTCCTTGCATTCCTTGCCGCGCCTCGGCTCGGCAGGACTGGGAGCAAGCCCAAGGCGGCGATGGGCGCGGTGCTGCTCGGCGCGGCGCTCAATACCTCCCCGTACTGGCTGCGGATGCTCGGCGTGTTTCCGGAGGTTGGCGAGTCCTCGCTGCTGCCGATGCTGTTCGGGTTCTTCATCCTCGGCACCGCGTCGAACGTCACCGGGTTCATCCTTGGTGCGTCGATGATGGCGGATGTGGTCGAAGATTCGGAGGCGAAGACGGGGCGGCGGTCCGAAGGCGTGTTCTTCGCCGGCTCGTTCTTCGTCCAGAAATGCACCAGCGGGATCGGGATATTCTTTGCCGGGATGATCCTTGCGGTGGCGGGGTTCCCGGCTAAGGCGACGCCGGGGACCGTGCCGGTGGCGACGATCGATCGGCTGACGTTGATCTACGCGGGGCTCTACATCGTGCTGGCGTGCGTCTCGGCGTTCTTCTTCTCGCGGTTTCCGTTTGGGCGGGTGGAGCATGAAGCGCGGTTGGCACGACTGGCCGGCGCGCCCATCGTCGACGAAGCCCCACGCGAACCCTGACCTTCCCCCCTCCCTGGAAGGGAGGGGCCGGGGGTGGGTCGGCCGCTTGTCGATCGCTCCGTCAGCCAACAGGCCGACCCACCCCCAACCCCTCCCTTCCAGGGAGGGGAGCAGGACGGTGACCGCCGCTCTTCCAGCGACGGGACCCGCGCGGTAGGACGGGCGCATGGCCTTCCCGATATCGAGGAACGGCGACATCGGAGTTTCCATGCGCATCCCCGCACTAGCCACCGCCCTCGGTCTCGTCCTCGCATCCCCCGCCGTCGCGCAGACGATTGCCCCGATCCTCACCACCCCCGACGCGCACGATCCGCACAGCTACGCCCGCCCCGCCGAGGCGCGCGTCACGCACGTCGCGCTCGATCTCGCCGCCGACTTCGACACGCACGTCATCCGCGGCATCGCCACGCTCGACGTCCTCGCAAAGCCGGGCGCCAAGCTTGTGCTCGACGACAACGGCCTGAAGATCGTCAACATCACCGGCGCCGCCGGCAAGCCTCTCCCCTACTCGGTCGGTACAGTCGACAAGATCCACGGCGCACCGCTGACCGTCACGCTCAACGGCGCAAAGACAATCCGCATCGCCTATGCCTCGTCGCCCGACGCGAAGGCGCTGCAATGGCTCACCCCTGCGCAGACTGCGGGTAAGACGCAGCCGTTCCTGTTCAGCCAGGGCGAGGCGATCCTCAACCGCAGCTGGATCCCGACGCAGGACTCGCCCGGCATCCGCCAGACCTGGGAAGCGAAGATCGCCGTCCCCAAGCAGCTGACCGCCGTTATGAGCGGGCTCTCGACCGGCAAGCCCGCCTGCGTCGCGGACCGCTGCACGTTCCAGTACAAGATGGACAAGCCCGTCGCGCCGTATCTGATCGCGCTCGCGGTCGGCGACATCGCGTTCAAGTCGACCGGCCCGCGCACCGGTATCTGGGCCGAGCCCGCGACCCTGCCCAAAGCCGCCTACGAGTTCGGCGAGCTCGAGAAGTTCGTCGCCGCCGCGGAAGGGCTGTACGGCCCGTATCGCTGGGGCCGCTACGACGTGCTGGTCCTGCCGCCGTCGTTCCCGTTCGGCGGCATGGAGAACCCGACGCTCACCTTCGCCACGCCGACCGCGATCGCCGGCGACCGCAGCCTCGTATCGCTGATCGCGCACGAACTCGCGCACAGCTGGTCGGGCAACCTCGTGACCAACGCGACCTGGGACGATTTCTGGCTCAACGAAGGCTTTACCAGCTATTTCGAGAACCGGATCATGGAGGCGCTCTACGGCAAGCGCCGCGCCGACATGGAGGCCGACCTCGCCTGGACCGACATGCTGGCGGCGGTGAAGGAGGCCGGTGGCCCCGCCGCGAAGGACACGCAGCTCCACCTCGATCTCGACGCCGCGCGCGATCCCGACGACGGCATGACGCAGATCGCCTACGACAAGGGCGCGGCCTTCCTCCGCACGATCGAGAAGCAGGTCGGCCGCGCACGGTGGGACGCGTATCTCCGCAGCTATTTTGACCGCCACGCCTTCCAGCCGCAGACCAGCGCCGGCTTTCTCGCCGACCTCAAGTCGAAGCTGCTGACTCCCGCCGAAGCCAAGACGATCGGCGTCGACGCATGGGTTTACAGCCCCGGCATCCCCGCGAACGCGGTGCATGTGACGTCCGCGGCGTTCCCCGCGGTGGATGCGGCGGCGAAGGCGTACGCGGCCGGCGGTTCCGTGTCCGCCGTTCCCGGCAAGGCGACCACGCAGGAGATCACGCGGTTCATCACGCAATTGCCGCGCAAGCTGCCTGCCGAGCGGTTGAAGACGCTCGACACCGCGTTCGGCTGGAACACGACGGGCAACGCCGAGATCCGCTTCGCCTGGCTGCAACTCGCGCTCGCCAATCACTATGCGCCCGCCGACGCCTCGGCCGAGCAGTTCCTGACGTCGCAGGGCCGCCGTAAATTCGTCGCGCCGTTGTTCCAGCAGATGATGGACTCGGGCGACTGGGGTCACAAGCTGGCGATGGAGATCTACGGCAAGGCGCGGCCGGGCTATCACGCGGTCACGCAGGTCACCGTGGACCGCATAACCGGTTGGAAACTCATGAACTGAGCCGCCCTGAGCGCCCATTCGGGGCGTTGGTCGGCGCGGTAACACGCTTCGTCGGATATGGTTCCCGCACGGGTTCCAATTAAATCGAACCTCCCGTAGCCAGAATGCGACAAACGGGTTTTGGCCGGGGGGTCTCGATGAATTTCAAGGCGTTAGCAGCGCGTTTTGCGCTGGTGGTATCGTGCGGCCTGATGACGGCCACCCCTGCTGCGGCTCAGTTCTGGCAGTGCGTGACGTTCGCTCGCTCGGTGTCGGGCATCGAAATCCGCGGCAACGCGAACACCTGGTGGAGCCAGGCCGAGGGTCGCTACGAGCGTGGCCACACCCCGAAGGCCGGCTCGGTCCTCGCCTTCTCGCCGACCTCGCGGATGCGCGTCGGCCATGTCGCGATGGTCTCAAAGGTCGTCAGCGATCGCGAAGTCCTCCTTACGCATGCCAACTGGTCCCGCCCCGGCGCGATCGAGACCAACGTCCGCGCGGTCGACGTCTCGGCGGCGGGCGACTGGAGCATGGTCAAGGTCTGGTACGGTCCGCAGGGCGACCTCGGCACCTCGGCCTATCCGACCAAGGGTTTCATCTATTCGGGCCACGCGCCTGCTGGGGATACGCTCGATGCTCCGGTGCAGCGTTCGTTCCAGATGGCGAGTGCGAGCCACACCGTTTCTGCAACGCAGCGCGCCAATGCTGCGCAGCTTGCGACGATCCAACACGGCCCGACTGATCCGCGCGGGATCTTTACGCTGGTGAACGAGGCGAACTGAGGTTTGTCTAGGCGTGGGGTGCGGGGCTCGATCCGGCATCCACCGCACTTGTTTCTTACGTCGTCAGTCTAGCATTTCGCTACTGACCGCCCCCTGACAGTTAGGCGCCTCCACCTCTCCCAAAGGGCACCTCCCCGGCGAAGGCCGGGGCCCAGTTGGAAAGGTCGCAGTAACAGCTCGCCACCTTCGTAAGCGACGTCCCCCAACTGGACCCCGGCCTTCGCCGGGGAGGTGCCATAAAGCGAACACTGCTCTGCTAGCTTCTTGTTTTCCCGCGAAGGCGGGAGCCCAGTCTGGACCCCCGCCTTCGCGGGGGAACACGCTACCTGCTCAGTTCCGATACGCGCCGAACACGTTCAAATGAACGCCCTCAAGCGGCCTTGAACGTCAGCGCATCGCCATTCATGCAGTACCGCTTCCCCGTCGGCTTCGGCCCGTCATCGAACACGTGCCCGAGATGCCCGCCGCAGCGCCGGCAATGGACCTCGGTCCGCGCCATCCCCATCGTCGAATCCACCCGCGTCCGCACGGCGTTCGGCAGTGGCTGCCAGAAGCTCGGCCAGCCCGTGCCGCTCTCGAACTTGGTCTTCGACGAATAGTTCGGCAATGCACACCCGGCGCAGGAGAAGATTCCCGCGCGATGCTCGCCGTTGAGCGGACTGGAATAGGGCACTTCCGTCGCTTCCTTGCGCAGCGTGTTATACGCGTCGGGCGACAGCTTCTTGCGCCACTGCGCGTCCGTCAGCGTCACTTCGAACCGCTCGGCGGCCTGTGCGGGCTGCGACGAGCACCCCCAGAGTGCGAAGCCGGCAACGCCTGCTCCGGCAAGCGTGAGGAAAGCGCGGCGGTCCTGGGTCATGTTCGTCTCCATGGTTCGGATATAGGTACGTTCGAACCACCCGATAAGGTTACGCCACCCCTCAGTATTTGCTGATCTCCACCGGCAGCGTGCGATAGCCGTGGACGAAGCACGCGGCGACCCGCGTCGGTTCGGCGAGCACGTTGATCCGCATGCGGCGGACGGCCATTTCCTCCAGCAGGATCGCGATCTGCATCTCGGCCAGCCGTGCGCCGACGCAGCGGTGGATGCCGTGGCCGAACGCCAAGTGCCGCCGCGCGTTCGGGCGGTCGACCACGATCGCGTCCGCATCGCCGCCGAACATGCTCTCGTCGCGGTTCGCCGAGATGTACCAGAGCGCGAGCTTGTCGCCCGCCTTGATCTGCTGCCCCATCAATTCCGCATCGGCGGTCGCGGTGCGGCGCATATGCGCGAGCGGGGTCTGCCAGCGCAGAATCTCGCTTACCGCGTTGGGAATCAGCGTCGGGTCCGCCTCCAGCTTGGCGCGCGACTTGGGGAACTTGTCGAGGCCGTAGGCGAGCGCCGACATCGAATTGCGCGTCGTGTCGTTGCCGCCGACGATCAGCAGGATGAGATTCCCGATGAACTCGTTGTGATCCATGTGGCTCATCGCGTCCGAATGGATCATCATCGAGATCAGGTCGGGCGTCGGTTCCTTGTCGATCTTCGCGTCCCACAAGCCTTTGAAATATGACCCGCATTCGAACATGTACGCGAGCCGCTGGCCGCGTAGCTCCTCGTTCTTGACGATCTCGATATCGCCTGCCCAGTCCGACCATAGGGTCAGCTTCCGTCGGTCCGCCCAGGGAAAGTCGAACAGGATCGCGAGCATCTGCGTGGTGAGTTCGATCGCGACGGTATCGACCCAGTCGAACGGCGTATTCCACGGCAGGCTGTCGAGCATGTCCGCGGTCCTGCGCCGGATATCGCTCGACATCCGCGTCATCTCGCTGGGCGTAAAGGCGGGCGCGACGGTGCGGCGCTGGCCGGTATGCACGGGACGATCGCGCGCGATGAACATCGGCATGCGGACGTCGCGCTCTGCGACGAAATCGGCAATCGTGATCCCGCCGGCCTCGGAGGAGTAGAGGTCGGGGAGGGATTCGACCTCGACGATGCCCTTGTAGGAGGAGACCGACCAATAGGGGCCGTAGTCGGAATGCTCGACATAGTGGACGGGTGATTCGGCGCGGAGCTGCGCGAACGGTGTCTGCCAGAGGTCGTCGCGGTAGAGTTCGGCGCGGCTCACGTCGAGCGGATCGACCGTCTGTTGCGCTACGTCTCTTACCAGAGTCGCCATCGTCTCTCTCCCGTGTTTTGCCGCAGGAGAGGCTTTGCTGACACTTATGTCAATAGGCTCCGTTCTCCTGCGAACGCAGGAGTCCAGGACCGCGAGGGATGGCGTTCGTTACCCTGGGCTCCTGCGTTCGCAGGAGAACGGTTAAGCGACTGCCTTGGCTTTGCGCCGCCAGAACGGCCTAGCACTTCCCGATTGCAGCACGCCGCGACGGAAGAGGCGGGCCCCAACCGTTATAAAAATCGTCACCCACAAGGCCTGCCAAGCAAGCGCGGCGACGTGTGGCCACAGCTCCGGTGAATTCGCCGCGCGGCCGGCCATTGCGAATGGCGAGGAGAGCGGGAACAGTTCGGCGGCGGTGGCGAGCCAGCTGCCAGGGTGGGAGACCGCCGCGGAGGACAGTCCGAACATCGCGACCTGCAGGATCGTGATCGGCAGCGACAGCATCTGGATTTCGCGCATCGTCGTCGCTTGTGCGCCGACGCCCAGGAACACCGAGCCGAGCAGGAGGTACGCCATGCTGAAATACGCCGCGAACAGCAGCGCGAACATCGGCGCCCCGACCGCGGGCGTCAGGTCGCCCAGCGCCACCGCCGCGCCCGCGGGCATCAGCGACGTGATCTGCGTGACGACGGTGCCCCAGAACGCGACGAACAGCACCGCGACGCCGAACATGCCGATCAGCTTGCCGAAGAACACGGACTCCAAGGGCACCGCGGCGGCGAGCACCTCGATCACCTTGTTGTTGCGCTCCTCGGCCATCGTGCCGACGACCTGCCCCGACAGGAACAGCGTCAGGAAGAATATCCCGAACACCGCGAAGAACGCCGACTGGTGCTGGCCGCCGACCGAGGTGGTCGAACGCTTGATCTGCGTCTTGGTCGCGGCGATCGTCGGCAGCGTGCCGCCGAGCTTCTGCGCGGCGAGCGTCGTCTGCGCGAGCAGCCCGAGATAATCCGCCGAGCGCCGCCCGCGCGGTCCGTACAGGATCTGCGGCGCGTCGAGCGGGCCGTACAGCACTGCGGAGGCGTCGACGTCCTTGGTCTCGAACGCCGCGCGCGCCTGCGCCGCGGGATCCGCGGCCGGCGCGACGATCGACAGTTCGGGGGGCGCTTCGTCGCTGCGGAACATGCCGCGCAGGCGCTCGTCGGACTCGTCGATCGGTCGCGCGGTGGAGGCAGGGACGATCGCGACGATCCGCGTCTTGTCCTGCGCGCCGCCACTGACGCTCGCCGCGCCCAGTCCGCCGATCGCGCCGAACGAACCCATGATCAGGGGCGCGAACAGGAACAGCAGGAAGATCGGCGTGAACACCGTGGCGATGAAGTCGCGTCGCGCGATCGTGAAGGTCTGGCGGAGGGTGCGGCGGAAACGGCTCATGCCGCGTCCTCCACAGGCATGTTGGCATGCTGGCCGACGATCCGGACGAATGCCTCATGCAGGCCGGGCCGCTCGATCGACAGCCCCGAAATTCCGTATCCCGCGTCGATCAGTCTCACGAGCAAGCTCTCGATTCCTTCGTTCGGCAGCTCGAACCGCCAGCTGTCCCCGTCGGCTACCGCATCCGCCGGCAGCACGCCGCGGATCGCCGGATCGGGGCGGTGCGGCGTGTAGTGGACGCGTTGCGGCAATATGCCTCGCGCGTCCGCGACCGTGCCCTCGAACCGTCGCTTCCCGCCCGCGATGATCGCGAGCCGGTCGCACAGCCGCTCGGCATGGCTCATGATATGCGTCGAGAACAGGATCGTCGCGCCGCGGTCGCGCTCGTTGAGGATCAGCTTCTCGAGCCGCTCCTGATTGACCGGATCGAGCCCCGAAAACGGCTCGTCGAGCACCAGAAGGTCGGGCTGGTGGACCACCGAGCCGAGCAGCTGCACGAGTTGCGCCATGCCCTTCGACAGTTTGCGGATCTTCTCGTCGACTGCATGGCCGAGCCCGGCGGCTTCCATCAGCACCACCGCACGCTCGCGCCCGGTCTTCCAGTCGAGCCCGCGCAGAGCCCCCAGAAACGCGATCGCCTCGCGCGCCTTCATCGCCGGATACAGCCCGCGCTCCTCGGGCAGATAGCCGACGCGGTCGCTCGCATCGCGCGGATTGTCGTAGCCGAGCAGCGTGCGGCTACCCTCGTCGGGCTCGATGATACCGAGCAGCATGCGCAGCGTCGTCGTCTTGCCCGCGCCGTTGGGGCCGAGCACGCCGTACACCGAGCCGCGCGGCACCATCATGTCCACCCCGTCGACCACGCGCCGATCGCCGAACCGCTTCACGATCCCGTTCGCGGTGACCGCCCATTCATCGTTCACGCGCAATCTTCCTACCGAGGGTGGCGTCGTGGTAGCGGGCGGACGTGGCGCAAGACAAGCTGGAACACAGGCTGAAGGCGAAAGCGGCGGAACTCGGCTTCGTCGCGTGCGGGATCGCGCATGCGGGGGCGGCGCCGCGCGCGGGCGAACGGCTGCACCAGTGGCTCGCGGACGGCCGCCACGGCGACATGATCTGGATGGAGGAGCGCAAGCACCACCGCGAGAGCCCCGCCGGCCTGTGGCCCGAAGTCCGCAGCGTGATCGCGCTCGGCATGAGCTATGCGCCGAAGGACGATCCGTTGCGCTTGGCGGACGAGGGCGGTGTAGGGCGGATCTCGGTCTACGCGCAGGGACCGGATTATCACGACGTCGTGAAGCGGCAGTTGAAGGCGCTCGGGCGGTGGCTGGCGGCGGAAGCGGGGCGCGACTTGCCGCCGTTCGATTTGAAAGTCTTCGTCGACACCGCGCCGGTAATGGAAAAGCCGCTCGCAGAGGCCGCCGGGCTCGGCTGGCAGGGCAAGCACACCAATCTCGTCAGTCGCGAGCATGGCAGCTGGCTGTTCCTCGGCGCGATCTACACGACGCTCGATCTGGAGCCGGACAAGGGCGGTGTCGACACCTGCGGCAGTTGCGACGCGTGCCAGACCGCATGCCCGACTGCGGCGTTCCCGCGGCCGTACCAGCTCGATGCCCGCCGCTGCATTTCCTACCTGACGATCGAGCATGCCGGCCCGATCCCGCACGAGTTCCGCGCCGCGATCGGCAACCGCATCTACGGCTGCGACGATTGCCTCGCCGTTTGCCCGTGGAACAAGTTCGCCGCCGCCGCCAACGCGAACCTCGCCTTCCATCCCCGCGCGGAACTGGTCGCGCCCGAACTTGCCGACATCCTGGCGCTGGACGATGCGAGCTTCCGCACGGTGTTCGCGGGCTCGCCGATCAAGCGCATCGGCCGCGCCAAGATGATCCGCAATGCCTTGATGGCGGCGGGGAACAGTAGCGATCCTGGCCTCGTCGAGGCCGTCGTCGGACTGTTGAGCGACGACTCGCCGGTCGTCCGGGGTGCGGCGATATGGGCATTGCGACGACTGGATAGCGCGCGCTGGGGCGGCGAGCGCGGACGTCGGCTGGCGGACGAGGGCGATCAGAGCGTGCTTGGTGAATGGGGGGCGGCTGCAGTGGATCGTGTCGTGCCTCTGGTCGATCTACCCGTGGGCGAGTAACCAAACGGGTTAATTACCTTGACATCGTCACGCTCATCTGGCACATAACGGGAACATCGAAAACTAGCGAGTCGGGCCGGACGGTCTGGCTCTGGAGGCCAGGACGATCGGGGCGGGAGCCTTTGTCGTCGCCGGCTTTCTGCGTTTGGCGGTGCGGTGCAGGCAAGCGGGGGCGCGGCATGGGGATCAAGAGCAAGGCGGCCGGGAACGCGAAGGTCGGCGGGATGGTCATCACGGGTGGAAAGAACCGGGTTCTTGTGGCCCGGAAACCCCGGGCGAAGGAATGGACACTCGAGCGGCAAGCCACGTTTCTCGAGGAATTGGCGATGACCGGCAACGTGACGACGTCTGTCGTCGTGGTGGGGATGTCGCTCGGCGGAGCCTATCACCGCCGCTCGCACGATCCTGCGTTTGCCGCAGCATGGCAGGCGGCGTTGTCGCGCGGGTATGACCGATTGGAGGAACTGTTGTTGGCGACGTCGCTCGCCTCTCTGGATCGCGATGATGGGCGTCTTGGCGGGCAGGGCGACGACGACCAGAGCGATGGGGGTGTGGAGGCGCCCTGCAACGAGACGGTGGCGGTCGGCGACGCTGGTGCCGTCGGGGACGCTGGCGCCGTCGAAGACGCGGGTGCCGTCGAAGAAGGGGGCGGCGAAAAGATCTTGGGCGGGGCTGCGGTGCCTGGCGCCGGGCTGATCAAGCTGTCGAGCGTGACGGCGATCCAGTTCGCGCTGGCGATGCTGAACCAGCATCGCGCGCGCGAGGCGCGGGGCCGCCAATCCAGCCAGACCTGTCGGGCGACGTCGGTGGAGACCGATGCCGCATTGCTGAAGCTGCTGGACTCGCTGGCGCGGCGCCAGGCGCTTGTCTCTTGACGCGCTCGGGAAGCGGCGAAGGCGATCCGGGGGCGGTCGACGCCTCGCCGGTGGCCACGGTCGAACGCGACCTGGTGGCGGAGCTGGCCGACCTGCCGGTGGTGCACCGTGCCGGGATCATGCGGAAGCTGTCGGTCGGTCAACGCAACGAGCTGCGCGATCGGTGGCGGCATTGGGCGCATGACGGGCAATATCCACCCGAGGGCGACTGGCGGATCTGGCTGATCCGGGCCGGGCGCGGCTTTGGCAAGACGCGGGCGGGCGCGGAGTGGGTGAGCCAGATCGCGCGCGACGATCCGACCGCGCGGATCGCGTTGGTCGGCGCGACGATCGACGATGTGCGGCGCGTGATGGTGCAGGGCGAGAGCGGCCTGATCGCGGTGGCGCACGACAACGAGGCGCTGACGTGGCGCAGTGCGGTCGGCGAAGTGCATTTCGGCAATGGCGCGAAGGCCTATGCGTATTCGGCGGAGGCGCCGGAAGCGTTGCGTGGGCCCGAGCATGGCTGGGCGTGGTGCGACGAACTGGCGAAGTGGCGCTATGGCGATGCGACCTGGGACAATCTGATGATGGGCTTGCGGTTGGGTACGGTGCCGCGCGTGCTGGTGACGACGACGCCGCGACCGGTCGCGCTGATGCGGCGGGTGATGGCGTTGCCAGGGCTGGTCGAAACGCGCGGGCGGACGCGCGACAATCCGCATCTGCCGGTGAGCTTCGTTGAAGCGATTACCGCCACGTATGCGGGGACGCGGTTGGGGCGGCAGGAGCTGGATGGCGAGCTGATCGAGGATGTCGCTGGGGCCTTGTGGACGCGGGCGCTGGTGGAGTCCCGGCGAGTGGCTTTGGCGCCTGAGGTGACGCGGGTCGTGGTGGGGGTGGATCCGCCGGCGGGGAGTGTGTCCGGGGGCCCTGGGGATGCTTGCGGGATCGTGGCGGTGGCGCTCGGGGTCGATGGGTTTGGGTATGTCTTGGAGGATGCCAGCGTTTCTGGTGCTTCTCCCGAGGGGTGGGCTCGGGCCGTGGCCGAATGTGCCGAGCGGCATGGGGCGGATCGGGTGATTGCGGAGGCCAACCAGGGGGGGACTATGGTGGGGAGCGTTCTCTCTGGCGCTGACCGGGCGATGCCGGTGAAGCTGGTGCATGCGTCGCTGGGGAAGGTGGCGCGGGCTGAGCCGGTGGCGGCTTTGTATGAGGCCGGGCGGGCCTGGCATGTGGGGGCGTTTCCGGACCTGGAGGATGAGCTTTGCGGGCTGATCGCGGGCGGCGGGTATGAGGGGCCGGGGCGGTCTCCGGATCGGGCCGATGCGCTGGTTTGGGCTATGACCGAGGTGATGCTGGGGCCTCGGGCTCGGGTTTCTGTGCGGGTTTTGTAGGCTGAGCCCTCTCCCTTCAGGGGAGAGGGAAGGAGGAGCCGTAGGCGACGGGAGGGTGAGGGCACGCGTTTTGGTGAGCGTGCCCTCACCCTCCCACGCTTCGCGCGGGCCCCTCCCTCTCCCCTGAAGGGAGAGGGGTTTTCGTTACAGGAGATCATCCATGAAATTGTTCGGGTGGAAATCCGGGCGCGATGAGTCGCGGCCGGTGTTGTCTCGGTCGGCGGCGGGCGCGATCGGGGGCTCTGCGTTTGGCGAGTGGCCGCGGAGTTACGAGGCTCAGGTGCGCGAGGCGTATCTGGATAATCCGATCGCGCAGCGGGCGGTGAAGCTGGTGGTGGAGGGGCTGGGGAGCGCGCCCATCGTCGCGTCGGATCCGGCGTTGCTCGCGCTGGCGACGGTGCGGTCGGGCGGGCAGACGCTGATCGAGACGGTGGCGGCGCATCTGATGCTGCACGGCAATGCGTATGTGCAGGTGTTGCGCGATGTCGAGGGCGGGGCGGCCGAGCTTTATGCGTTGCGGCCGGAGCGGGTGACGGTGGAGCCGGATGCTAGTGGGTGGCCGGCGGCGTACCGGTACCGGGTCGGGGAGCGAGTGGCTCGGCTGCATGCCGATCCGGTGCGGCCGGAGGTGATCCATCTGAAGAGCTTCAATCCGGTCGATGATCATTATGGGCTGGGGTGCCTGGGGGCGGCTTCGGGGGCGGTGGCGATCCACAATGCGGCGGCGCGGTGGAACAAGGCTTTGCTCGACAATGCTGCGCGGCCTTCGGGGGCGCTGATGTATGATCCCAAGGACGGCGCGACGCTGTCGGCCGAGCAGTTCGAGCGGTTGCGGGGCGAGCTGGAGGCGTCGTTCTCGGGGGCGGGGAATGCGGGGCGGCCGATGCTGCTTGAAGGGGGCTTGCGGTGGCAGGCCTTGAGTCTGTCGCCGGCGGACATGGATTTCGTGGGGACGAAGGCGGCGGCGGCGCGGGAGATCGCGCTGGCGTTCGGCGTGCCGCCGATGCTGCTCGGGCTGCCGGGGGACAATTCGTACGCGAATTACCGCGAGGCCAATCGGGCGCTGTGGCGGCTGGCGATCTTGCCGCTGGCGACCGCGGTGCTGGGTGGGATCGCGCAGGGGTTGGCCGGGTGGTTCGAGGGGGCGGCGATTTCGGTCGATCTCGACCGGGTGCCGGCGCTGGCGGAGGATCGCGAGCGGCTTTGGGGGATGGTTTCTGCGGCTTCGTTTCTCAGTGATGTGGAGAAGCGGGCTCTGCTGGAAATTCAGGAGGTGGTCTGATGGATGGGGCGGTTTTGGCGCAGTTGATGCGGCAGGGGGCTGAGCGCGGTGTCGACTTGGTGACGCTACGGGCGATCGTGGAGGAGGCTGGGGAGTTGGGGGCGGCGCGTGCCTTGGCGCGGGTTGCTTTGAGCGACGAGCGGGCTCGGGAGGATGTGGCGGAGTTGCGGGAGCTGCTGGCGGCTTGGCGGGATGCGAAGCGGTCGGTGTGGAAGGCGGTGGTGGGGTGGATCGCTCGGCTGGCGATGGCGCTGATGCTGGCGGGGCTGGCGGTTAAGCTGGGGTTTGCCGCGTGGTTGAAGTGATCCCTCGATACGCCGTCTCGACAGGCTCGACAGCTACTCGGGACGAACGGGGCGGGGCGGTGGCGTTCGCGGGGTATGCGGCGGTGTTCGATGTTGTCGATCGGGCTGGGGATGTGGTGCGGCGGGGGGCGTTCCAGAGCGCAGGCGTGGTGCCTTTGTTGTGGCAGCATCGTGGGGAGGTGGTTGGGTCCTTGTCCGTGGTTGCGGAGGATGCGCGGGGGTTGCGCGTCGAGGGGGTGGTGGAGGATCCGAAGCTGGCTCGGTTGGTGCGGGCTGGGGCGGTGGCTGGGTTGTCGGTTGGGTATCGGGCGACTTCGGTGCGGCAGGGGGTTCGGCGGGAGTTGCTTTCGGTCGAGCTGGTGGAGGTTAGTCTGGTGGCTGTGCCTATGCAGGCTTTGGCTCGGGTTGAGGTGGTGGACATCGTGGCGTGATCGTTTTCCTGCGGACGCAGGAATCCAGGGTCGAGGGGTGAGACGCGTGTGACCCTGGGCTCCTGCGTTCGCAGGAGAACGGGGATTGGCGCGGGCGTCCCGAGCCTCACGCCCCTCACCCTCCCACACGCAAGCGCGTGCGGGCCCCTCCCTCTCCCCAGAGGGGCGAGGGTTTTTAGAGAGTTTCACTGGGCGTCCTGCGGGGCGCCTTTTTTCGTTTCACGCGAGGAGATGGACATGAGTGTTGTTGACCGGCCGATTTTGGCGGGGGCTTCCCCCTTGGCGCAGAATGCGGCGTTTGCGGGGTTCGTTCGGACTGGCGCTACGCTGGAGATGAAGGCGTTTACCGGGGTGACCGGCGACGCCGGCGGGTTTGCGGTGCCGCGGGAGATCGATGCTCAGATCGATACGTTGCTGAAGGCGGTGTCGCCGATCCGGTCGATTGCCAATGTGGTGAAGGTTGGGTCGGCCGGGTATCGCAAGCTGGTGACGACCGGCGGTACGCCGTCTGGTTGGGCGGCGGAGAATGCGGCGCGGCCGGAGACGGCTTCGCCGGTGTTCGTCGAGATCGCGCCGCCTACGGGGGAGCTGTATGCCAATCCTTCGGCTAGCCAGGCGATGCTCGACGATGCTGCTTTCGATGTGGAGGAGTGGCTGGCGGGTGAGATCGCGATGGAGTTTGCTAAGGCCGAGGGGGCGGCTTTCGTGTCCGGGTCGGGCGTGTCGCGGCCGAAGGGGTTTTTGACTTCGGCTACTGCTGCGACTGCGGACGGGGTTCGGGCTTTCGGGACTTTGCAGTATCTGGCTAGCGGGACCGCGGGGGACTTCTCGGCGAACCCGCAGGAGCGGTTGATCGATCTGGTTCAGTCTTTGCGGGGGCCTTATCGGCAGGGCGCTAGCTTTGTCATGAATGCGGCGACTCTGGCGCGGATCCGGAAGTTCAAGACGACGGATGGGGCGTTCGTCTGGGCGCCTTCGCTAGCGGCTGGGGTGCCGGCTACGCTGCTCGGGTATCCGGTGGTCGAGGCCGAGGACATGCCGGATATCGCCGCGAATGCTCTGGCGATCGCGTTCGGGAATTTCCGGGCTGGGTATATTATTGCCGAGCGGACCGAGACGGGGATCCTGCGTGATCCGTATTCCAACAAGCCGTTCGTGAACTTCTACGCGACCAAGCGGGTCGGTGGGTGCGTGACGAACTCCGAGGCGATCAAGTTGCTGAAGTTCTCGGTGGCTTGAGTGGTGCCCCCTCTCCCCTGCGGGGAGAGGGAAGGAGGAGCACTTGCGACGGGAGGGTGAGGGGTGGTTGGGATTCACGTCCTGAGCCTCACTCCCCTCTCCCTCCCACGCGCAAAGGGCGCGCGGGCCCCTCCCTCTCCCCGGAGGGGCGAGGGAAGTTTTGGAGACATCGTTATGACGGGGTCGGCGATTTCTGCCGGGGTGATCGCTGAGGTGGTCGTCGCGGCTAGGGCTTTGTTGCGGGTGGAGAGCGGGGAGGACGTCGTGCTCGCGCGGTTGGCGTCGACGGCGCTGTTGCTGGGGGAGGCTTTCCTGGGGGCGGCGGTGATCGTGCGGCCGTTCGAGGATGTGGTGACCAGTGCGGCGGGGTGGCGGCGGTTGTTGGTCGCGCCGGTTACCGTGATTTCCGGGCTGACCGGGTTGCCTGGCGAGGGGGCGCCGTTCGTGTTGGCGGTCGGGGCGTATGCGGTCGATATCGATGCGGATGGGGTCGGGTGGGTTCGAGTTCTTGCCGCTGGGTCGGCCGGGCGGGTGGCTGTCGCGTATTCGGCGGGGCTGGCGCTGAGTTTCGATGCGGTGCCCGCCCCGATCGCGCAGGGGGTGGCGATGCTGGTCGCGCATCTGTTCGATCACCGGGAGAGCGATGTGGCGCCGCCGGCTGCGGTGGCGGCTTTGTGGCGGCCTTATCGGCGGATGCGGCTGTCCGCTGGGGTGCATTCGTGAGTGGGCGGGTGGTCTTGCAGGCGGCGATCGTCGCTCGGCTGAACGCGGTGCTGGACGTGAGCGTGTTCGACGCGCCGCCGGTTCGTGGGGGGCTGCCGTATGCGGTGGTCGACGAGCCGGTGTTGTCGGACTGGAGCACGAAGACCTGGGTCGGGCGGGAGGGGCGCGTTCTGCTGACGCTGTTCGATGGGGGGGAGCGGCCGGTTCGGGTGCGTTCCTTGCTGGCTGCTGCCGAGGAGGGGTTGGAGGCGCTGCCGCCCGATCTTGGTGAGGGGTGGCGGGTGGTTCGGCTGGCGCTGGTGCGGTCTCGGGTGCTGCGGGTCGGGGATCGGTGGCGGGGGACGTCGGAGTTTCTGGTGCGGATGTACCGCGAGAGCTGAGTGGCACGGTTTTGGGGGAGACGGACATGGCGGTGGAGAAGGGGAGTGCGTTCCTGCTGAAGGTGGGGAACGGGGCGGTGCCGGTGGTCTACGCGACGGTGGCGGGGCTGCGGACGACGCAGATGTCGGTGAATGGGGAGGCTATCGTTGTCACCACGAAGGATTCTGGGGGGTGGCGGCAGTTGTTGTCTGGGGCTGGGGTTCGGAGTGTGTCCGTTTCGGGGGCCGGGGTTTTTACCGGGTCGGTGGCGGAGTTGCGGGTGAAGGGTAGCGCGCTGACCGGCGTGCTCGATGATTATCGGCTGGCGTTCGAAGGCGGGGATACGATGACGGGGAAGTTCCTGGTGTCTCGGCTGGACTATGCCGGGGATTTCAACGGGGAGCGGTCTTATACGCTTAGCCTGGAGAGTTCCGGGGCTGTTGTTGTGGGGTAGCGGCTTTCCCTCGCCCCGCTGGGGAGAGGGAAGGAGGAGCGCTTGCGACGGGAGGGTGAGGGGTCTTGGGGCGGGGGTTCCGTGCCTCACTCCCCTCTCCCTCCCACGCGCAAGGGGGCGCGGGCCCCTCCCTCTCCCCGGAGGGGCGAGGGAAGTTTTGGAGACATTCTGATGGGTGATTTGGCGAATCCGGTTCGGGGGGAGGGGTCTCTTCGGGTTGGGGGGGAGACCCTTGTCTTGCGGCCTAGCTTTGCGGCTTTGGTCGCGGCCGAGGGGGAGTTGGGGCCTTTGTTTGCGCTGGTGGAGCGCGCGGCCGAGGGGAAGCTTGGGATCGGGGAGATGGTGGGGCTGTTCTGGCATTGCCTGCGCGAGTGTCCCGAGGGGGTTACTCGGGAGCGGTTGGGGGAGGCTGTTGTCGAGGCTGGGCTGGCGGCGGTGACGCCGGTCTTGCGGGGGCTGTTGCGGCAGATCCTGGCGGGGAAGTGACGTTTTCCGAGAATGCCGGGCGGTTGGCTGGCTTTGCGGGGGCGGTGTTGGGGTGGGCGCCGGAAGTGTTCTGGCGGGCTACGCCGGCGGAATTGGCGGGGGTCGTGGGGGCTTTGGGGGGGGACGTTACGGCGCCGCCGGATGCTTCGACGATCGCGCGGTTGAGGGGGGCTTTTCCTGATGGATGATCTTGATGCGGCGCTGGTGAGCGTGCGGGCGGATACGAACGGGTTCTCGCGTGATGTCGAGGCGATGCGGGGGGAGTTGGAGGGGGTGCTTGGGGCTGAGGCGGAGCGGGCTGCGCTTCGGTTGGAGGCGGGGCTGTTGCGGGCGGTTCGGTCTGGGAAACTGGGGTTCGAGGAGTTGAAGGGGGTCGCGCTGTCGGCGCTGGATGCGATTGCTTCGGCGGCTTTGAAGGCTGGGGTGCAGTCGGTGTTGCGTGGTGGGGGTTTGAGTGGGGCGCTGGCGGGGCTGGTTGGTGGGTTGCCTGGGCGGGCGACTGGTGGGCCGGTTTCTCCGGGGCGGGCTTATGTCGTGGGGGAGCGGGGGGCGGAGGTTTTCGTGCCTACCTCTAGCGGGCGGGTTGAGGCGGCTGGGGGTGGTGGCGTGCGCGAGGTGCGGGTGGCGATCACCGTGAATGCTGCCGGGGGGAGTGCGCCTGGGGTGCTGGCTCAGTCGAGCCGGCAGGTGGCTCGGGCGGTCAAGGCGGCTTTGGCGGTGGAGTGACCTTGTCCCTCTCCCTTTCGGGGAGAGGGAAGGAGGAGCCGCAGGCGACGGGAGGGTGAGGGGCTTTGGGGCGGGGGTTCCTAGCCTCACGCCCCTCTCCCTCCCACGCGCAAGGGCGCGCGGGCCCCTCCCTCTCCCCGTAGGGGCGAGGGAATAGTGAGGAGATCCTTATGGCGCATTGGCTTTGCTCGGAGCGGACTGTGCAGGTCGAGGGGCTTGTTTCGCGGTTCGATCCTCGGTTTTGGACGGTGGATTTTCCGAGGCCGATGATGGCTTCGGTGGTGACTGTCGGTCCCGCTTCGCTGCGGGTGGATGCGGTCTTTTACAGGGCGGATGATCTTGCGGGAGTGATCTGGGAGGCGGTGGATCGCTTCGATCATCCTTTGCTGAAGTACGAGACTTCGCGCGATTTTCGGGACTGTCGGCTGCACTTTCGGTGGCGTTCAAGCGGCGTGATGGCGCTGGATGCCATTAACGGCCCGACCTTGACGATCGAGGGGCGGGATGCGGCGGGGGTGGCGCGGTCCTGGTATGTGCGGTTGTGGAATTGCGCGGTGGGGACGCCGGAGGATGCGGTCGTTTCGCTCGATTTCGGGGCGATGGTTGGTGGGTATGAGCTGCCCGAGGATGCGGATCCGGTGTGGGCGGGGGATATTGACCGGATGTTCGTATCGGTGGTGCCGCCGGAGTATACCGAGGTCGATGTTCCGCTGGCCGGGCCGCGCGAGGGGTGGGTCGAGTGGACCGATCTCGTCTGCGAGGGGCCGGGGTCGGTGCTGGGGATCGGCGATGCCGTCGTGCCGGAGCACGAGGTTCGGATCGCGGGCGGGTATGACGACAGCTATAATTTGACGCCGGCGCGGTTGCTGCGGAATGCGCTGCATCTGGGGTACCGGGGAAGCATCACGCATTATGTCGGGATGAGCCATTATTTCCGGCTCGAGGGGGCTGGGGGCGGGTTTTACGTTTCGGCGGTTGGGGGCGTCTTGAACGTTGCCTGTGCGGCTTGGCACCGGGATTTTGCAGCGCGGGCGAAGGCGCTTGGCTATGACGTGATCTGGTCGCTGAGCTACGAGCTGTTCGATGCGCATTGCTGGAACGACTGGAAGCAGCGGGCGGCCGACGGTGCGCCGGCGCTGACGGGGTGGGAGCCGCCTTCGACGTTGTTGTCGCCGGCGCATGGCGGGGCGATGGGGTATCTGCAGGCGGTCGCGCGGGCGTTCATGGGAATCGCGGTCGCGGCGGGGTTGGCGCCGAAGTTTCAGGTGGGCGAGCCTTGGTGGTGGGTGATGCCGGATGGGCGGCCGTGCTTCTATGATGCGAGTGCGGTGGTGGCGTTTGCGCCGGTCGAGATGGCGAGCATTCGTAGGTCAAAGACGCCAGCGCAGATCGCGACGCTGGATGCGGCGGGGGTTTGCCTGGCGGCGTCGACTGCGGCGCTGATAGCCGCTGCTAAAGGGGCCGCGCCGGGCTGCGTGTCGCATCTGCTGACGTATCTGCCGACCGTGCTGGAGGCGAAGGCGCCGGAGGCCAAGCGGGCGAACATGCCTGTGGGGTGGGCTAGCCCTGCGTTCGATGTGTTGCAGTTGGAGGATTACGACTGGGTGACGGCGGGGGATTCTGCGTCGTCGGCCGAGGGCGTGGCGGTGGCTTTCGCGCGGCTGGGGTATCCGGTGGAGAGGCAGCACTACTTATCCGGGTTCGTGTTGCGGCCTGACCAGGCGGCGGAGTGGGGGCTGATCGAGGCGGCCGCCGAGGTGGCTCGGGCTCGGGGGGTGGCGGAGACGTTCCTCTGGGCGCTGCCGCAGGTGATGCGGGATGGGTTCGTGCATTTTGATACTGACGGGGGAGACGAGGTCGTGGAGGCTTTCGATGACGTGCTGTTTCCGTTGGAGCTGGGGCGCGAGGCCGAGGTGGCACCTGGATTCTCGACGGCGATTTTGACGAGTGCGGGGGGACGGGAGGCTCGGAATGCGGCGTGGGCCGAGGCTCGGACGTCGTATGATGTGGGGCCTGGGTTGCGGAGCGAGGCGGATATCGGGGTGCTGCTCGCGTTCTTTCGGGCGCGGATGGGGGCGGCGAGGGGGTTTCGGTTGCGGGATCCTTTCGACTTCGACGCTGTCGGGGAGGTCGTTGGGGTTGGCGATGGGGTGGCTCGGCGGTTTGCCTTGGTGAAGTCGTACGGTGCGATGGAGCGGCGGATTACGCGGCCCGTTGCGGGGAGTGTTTCAGTGGCTGTGGGGGGCGTTGGGAGTTTGGCGTTTTCCGTGGAGGCTGGGGGGTGGGTGGTCCTGGATGTGGCGCCTGCTCTCGGGGCGGTGGTGACGGCGGGGTTCGCGTTCGATGTGCCGGTTCGGTTTGCCGAGGATCGGTTGAGTGTGGCGCGGGCTACGTTCCTGGCTGGGGTGGCGGCGAGTGTGCCTCTGGTCGAGGTGCGGGAGGCTTAGGCCCTCTCCCCTCAGGGGAGAGGGAGGGAGGAGCCTCTTGGCGACGGAAGGGTGAGGGGAGTTGGGGCGGGTGTTCCTAGCCTCACGCCCCTCTCCCTCCCACGCGCAAGGGCACGCGGGCCCCTCCCTCTCCCCGGAGGGGAGAGGGGTTTTGGAGGAGACGCTCATGTTTCTGGATGCTGAGCTGGCTACGATCGCCTTGTGCTGGCGGATCGAGCGGCGGGATGGGGTGGCGGTGGGGTTGACCGCGCATGACCGGGATCTGGTGGTGAATGGGCTGGTGCACCGCGCTGCGCCGGGGATGACGCCTTCGGCGATCCAGCGGAGTGACGGGCTGGAGGCGGATACAATGGATGTGGCGGGGGCTTTGACGTCTGCCGCGATCGGCGAGCGGGATTTGTTGGCGGGGCGCTGGGATGGGGCTCGGGTGGTGCTGTTTGCGGTGGACTGGACCGATCCGGATTCTCGGGTGGAACTGGGTGAGGGCGTGATTGGGGCGGTCGAGCTGGGGGATGCGGGGTTCACCGCCGAGTTGCGGGGGGCGAGTGCGGCGCTGGATCGGGCGGTGGTGGAGGAGACTTCGCCGGAGTGTCGGGCGGAGCTGGGCGATCGGCGGTGTCGGGTGGCGATGGCGGGGCGGCGGCGGTTTGCTCGGGTTGTTGCGTGTGAGGGGGCGGTGGTGACGCTGGACTCGAGCGCGGAGGGTCTTGGGGGTGGGCTGTTGCGCTGGTTCGGGCGCGCGAATTGTGGGTTGGAGAGCGCGGTCGCTCGGGGTGCCGGGGTGACGGTGACTTTGCGGGCGGTGCCGGCTTTCGTGGTCGAAGTCGGTGCGCTCGTCGAGGTGGTGGAAGGGTGTGACAAGAGTCTCGCTACCTGTGCGGGGCGGTTTGGGAATGCGGTGAACTTTCGGGGGGAGCCGTTTTTGCCGGGGATCGATCTGCTGACGCGGTATCCTGGGGCTTGAGCCGGATCGCGGACGCCGCCGTCGCGGCGGTGGGAACGCGTTTTCGGTTGCATGGGCGGGGGGCGGATGGGCTCGATTGTGTCGGGTTGGTCGCGCTGGCGTTGCGGGCTGGGGGTTATCTCGGCGAAGTTCCGAGCGGGTATGCGCTGCGGGGTGGCGATTGGGGTTTGCTCGATCGGATGCTGGTGCGGGTTGCCGAAGCCGCAGCAGGCGACGTGCTGTTGATGGCGGCGGGGCCTGGGCAAATTCATCTGGGGATCAGGACCGCAGGCGGCTTCGTGCATGCGGACGCGGGGTTGCGGCGCGTGGTGGAGCGGCGGGGGATGCCGCCTTGGCCCTTGATCGGTGTGTGGCGGATGGGGGTGTGAGATGGCGACCTTGGTATTGACGGCCGTGGGGAGCGCGGTGGGCGGGCCGATCGGGGGCGCGATCGGTGCGTTGATCGGGCAGTCCGTGGATCATGCGCTGTTCGGGCCGAAGCGGCGGGAAGGGCCGCGGCTGGTCGAGCTGGCGGTGCAGACTTCGTCTTACGGGGCGCAAATCCCGAAGCTGTTCGGGACGATGCGCGTGGCGGGGACGGTGATCTGGGCGACCGATCTGATCGAGAGTCGCGCTTCGTCTCGGTCGGGCAAGGGGCAGCCGAGTACGTCCACCTACTCCTATGCGGCGTCGTTTGCGGTGCTGTTGTCGGCTCGGGCTATACTTGGCGTTGGGCGGATCTGGGCCGAGGGGAAACTGCTTCGGGGGGCGGCTGGGGACTTCAAGACGGCTACCGGGTTTCGGTTGCATCTGGGGGGCGAGGATCAGGCTGTGGATCCGTTGATCGCGTCCGCGGAGGGGGCGGCGACGCCGGCGTATCGGGGGGCGGCTTATGCTGTTTTCGAGATGTTGCAGCTGGCGGATTTCGGGAATCGGATCCCTTCGCTGACGTTCGAGGTGATTGCGGACGAGGGGCAGGTGCTGGTGTCCACGATCGCGAGGGCGCTGGCGGGGGAGGTTTCGGGGACGGCGGCGCTGGCGGTTGGCGGGTTCGCGGCATCGGGCGGGAGCGTTCGGGCAGTGTTGGAGATGTTGGGGCAGGCTGGCGGGGCCTGGTTTGCGCCTTCCGGAGCCGGGTTGGTGATGCGCGATGTCGCAGGGACTACCGTGGTCGTGGCGGACGAGGGGTTTGCGGTTGAGGGAAAGGGCGTGCGGCGGGCTCGGGCTGTGGCGGCGATCGAGACTGTGCCGCGGACCGTGACCGTCGGGTATTATGATGCGGCGCGGGATTATCAGGCGGGTGTTCAGCGGGCGCAGCGGCCGGGGGCGGGTGTGCGTGATGACCGCGTCGAGGTGCCGGCGGTGCTGGAGGCGGGCGCGGCGAAGACTGTGGCGGAGGCGATGCTCGCGCGGGCTGAGGCTGGGCGGGTGCGGCGGACGATTGCGGCCGGGTTCGAGGCGATGGCGATTGCGCCGGGGGCTTGCGTGACGATTGCTGGCGAGGGCGGCGTCTGGCGGGTGGCCGATGTGAACATCGAGGCAATGGTGACGACGCTGGGGCTGGTGCTGCTGGTGGCGGCTTCGCTAACGACGACTGCGACGAGCGGGCGGGTTTCGGGAGCTGTGGATGCAGTCGTCGGGGCTACGATCGTGCGGGCCTTCGAGGTTTCCGGACTCGAGGAGTCTCCGTTGAGCGCGCCGCGGATGACGGTGGTTGCGGGCGGTACGGGGGCGGCGTGGCGGCAGGCGGCCTTGCTTTACAGCGTTGATGATGGGGTGAGTTGGGTGGCGGCCGGGGCGACGGCTGCGCCTGGGGTGCTTGGGACGATTGCGGTTGTGGCATCCAGTGCACCGGCGACACTTGTCGATTTGCGGGGGGCGTTCGAGGTGGTCCTTGCGCATGCCGGCATGGAACTCGGGGATGCGGATGCGGCGGCGCTTGATCGCGGCGTGAACCTGGCGCTCCTTGGGGACGAGCTGGTCCAGATCGGGCGGGCGGAACCGCTGGGTGGCGCGCGGTGGCGGCTGAGCCGGTTGCTGCGGGGGCGGCGGGGGACTGAGGCGGCGGCTGGCGCGCAGATGGTCGGGGATCGGTTCGTGTTGCTCGAGGCGGGGGCGGCTCGGGCGTTCGATTTGCCGGTGTCGGTGCTGGGACGTGAGGTTCGTGTGATCGCGTCCGGCGTCGGCGATGATGCGCCGTTCGAGACGCGGTGCGTGATGCGCGGGGCTTCGGTGGTGCCGCCTTCGCCGGTGCATCTGCGGTTTGTGAGCGAAGCCGATGGTAGTGCCACGGTACGCTGGACGCGGCGCAGCCGGGCTGGGTGGCGCTGGATCGACGGGGTCGATGCGCCGCTGGCCGAGGAGGTCGAGGCGTACCGGGTGACCGTGACGGCCGGCGGAACCTCGCGCGGTGCCGATGTGGCGGAACCCTTTGTCTCGATCACGGCGGCGGAACGTGTCGGTTCCGTGAGTATCGCAGTCCGGCAGCGTGGCGTGTTCGGGGAGTCGCTCGCGGCCAACCTGATCGTACCGGAACTGATCGTACCGGCGTGATTCACCAACGGGGGAACGAATTATGAGCGACGACCGCACAGCGCGTCTGGCATTGCCATTGTTGCAGCCTGGCCAGGCGCAAAAGGAAGCGACGCATAACGAGGCGCTGACATTATTGGATCTCGCGGTGCAGGCGAGCGTGACGGCGGTGGGAACCAATGTGCCGCCCGCCACACCGACCACCGGCAGCGCGTGGATCGTCGGGACCGCGCCCACCGGTGGCTGGGCGGGGCAGGCGCGAGCGATCGCCGGGTGGACGGCAAGCGGGTGGCGTTTCCTGGTGCCGCGCGAGGGCATGGCGGTGTGGAGCATTGCCGATGGACAGTCGGCCCGGTTCGGTGCGGGCGCGTGGACGCTGGGGGTGCTGGCCGGAACCAAGGTCTCGATCGGCGGAGTCGACGTGGTGGGTCCGCGTCGTCCGGCGGTTCCCGACCCGGCGGGTGGCACCGTCGTCGACGTGCAGTCGAGAGCGACGATTGGTGCCATATTGGCAGCATTGCGGGGGCACGGATTGATTTCCGTCTAGAACACCCTGAAAACTGTGTCGTTCCAGCAACACTTCTAACTTTTGTCAGCTTGCGTGGAAACAAGCCCGAGGATAGGGAGTTTGCGATGTCCGTGTGACACTCATGAAAGGGGATTTATATGCGGAAGCTTGCCGTCGTTCTGGCACTCGCCTCCACCGCACTTGCCACTCCCGCCCTCGCCCGCGACAAGTCGTGGTACGTTGGCGTCGAAGGCGGTGCGATGATCGTTGAAGATATCGATTATGATATCGGCAACCTGAATAAGGCCGGTTCGGTCGATCATGACTATGGTTATGACGTCGATGCGGTCATGGGTTACGACTTTGGTGGTTTCCGTCTGGAAACCGAAGTCGGCTACCGTAAGGCAACCGTGGACGGCTACTCGTCGTCGACGACCACGCCTGTGTTCGGTGCAACCGGCGTTCGTGGCAACGCGGGTGCAAACAGCTACGACTACGCTGGTGGTTCGTCGTCGGCGCTCAGCTTCATGCTGAACGGCCTTCTGGACTTCGGTCCGGACGATGGCATCCAGGGCTTCGTCGGCGGTGGTGTTGGTGTTGCTCGCGTCAAGGCGCAGTACGCTCTCAACAACAACGGCGACTTCCTGAACGACTCGGACACCGTGTTCGCGTATCAGGGCCTGGCCGGTATCCGCGCACCGCTGACCGACCACATCGACGCGACGCTGAAGTATCGTTTCTTCAACGCCGAGAACGTCAAGCTGGTCGACGTTTCGAACCGCGTGTTCGACGGTCGCTATCGTTCGCACAGCATCCTTGGTGGTGTGACGTACAACTTCGGCGAGCCTGCTGCTCCCCCGCCGCCGCCGCCGCCGCCGCCGCCTGAGCCAGTCGCTCCTCCTCCGCCGCCTGCGCCGGTCGAAGTCGTCTGCTCGCCTGGTCCGTTCATCGTGTTCTTCGAATGGGACAAGTCGGACATCACGCCTGAAGCAGCGTCGATCCTCGACAACGCCGTCACGCAGTACCAGTCGTGCGGCAACGCACAGGTCATGCTGGCAGGTCACGCCGATAAGTCGGGTTCGGCATCTTACAACGTCGGTCTGTCGCAGCGCCGCGCAGATGGCGTGAAGGCATACCTGTCTTCGCATGCCATCCCGGACAGCGTCATCTCGACGGAAGCATTCGGCGAGAGCCGTCCGCGCGTCGAGACCGCCGATGGCGTTCGCGAAGTGCAGAACCGTCGCGTGGAAGTCACCTACGGTCCGGGTTCGGGCCAGTAAGACTTTCGCCAACTGGCTCTTGGGTCGGTTACGGAATGAAGTTTGGGGAGGTCGGCGCAAGCCGGCCTCCCTTTTCTTTTGTGCTTCGCGCGCAGGGGTCGATCGCGAAAGTTCTTGGATTGGGCGAGTGTTGATTTTGTTCGCGCGGAGGCGCGGAGGCGCGGAGAGTAAGTGCTGGAGCATGCGGTCGTACCTTCAGCCAATCCTGCTTTTGGCGAAGCCGATGATCCTAGGCCGCTTGCGCGGGTGCGCTTCCCCGGTGCGATCCATCTCCGCGCCTACGCGTCTCCGCGCGAACAAACCTTCTGTTCGATACGGCAGTGCCTGAGCGGAACGTCGATATGTTTACGCGAAGGCGCAAAGGCGCGAAGAGGGTTTTGCGGGGGGTGGGGTTACCCTGCCTCTTGAATCTTTTCAGTGCTTTCGCGCCTGAGCCGTCAGGGCGCAGCGTCTCGCCCGGAGCCGACAGCTTCGCGCCTTTGCGCCTTCGCGTGAACATATCTTCTGGCTGGATACCGTGTGGGAGCGTCGTTGCGACGCTCGCGCCTTCACCCTGGCGTATCGACGCTATACTGGGGCTGAGTGAACGAGGAGATGCAGATGAAACCGCTGATCGGACGGGACACGCGGCTGTGCATGTCGTTGTCGGCGCGGCCGGGGAATTTCGGGTCGCGGTTCCATAACCGGCTCTACGATCTGGCCGGGCTGGATTTCGTCTACAAGTCTTTCTCGACCACGGACCTGGAAGCGGCGATCGGCGGGATCAGGGCGCTCGACATTCGCGGGTGCGCGATCTCGATGCCGTTCAAGGAAGCGGTGATCCCGATGCTCGACGGGTTGGCGCAGTCGGCAAGCGCGATCGACAGCGTGAACACGATCGTCAACGACGACGGCGTGCTGACCGGGCACAACACCGATTACGGCGCGGTCGTCGATCTGGTTGCGGCTCTCGATCGGGCGATGCCGTTCGTGGTGCAAGGATCCGGCGGAATGGCGAAGGCGGTCGCGGCGGCGCTAGGCGACAGTGGTTTTCGCGATGGCACCGTCGTCGCTCGAAACGAGGCGACTGGGCGCGCGATCGCGGATCGCTATGGTTTTGCCTGGGCGGCGGAACCGGAGGGTGAGGCAGCGTTGCTCGTCAATGCCACACCGCGCGGGATGACCGGGCCGGATGCCGACGTACTGGCCTTTCCGCAGCCGATGATCGCGGCCTGCACCGTGGCGTTCGACGTGGTGCAATATCCGGTCGCGACGCCGTTTCTGAAAGCTGCGGCCGATGCTGGCAAGCGTTGCATCACCGGGGCGGAGGTGGCCACGCTCCAGGCGTTGCAGCAGTTCGTGCTGTATACGGGCGTGACGCCGTCACCGGCTCAGGTAACGGACGCTGCGGACTGGGCTCGCGCGCGTCCGTGAGCGAGTCAGCCGGTCGACGTTTCCGTTAGCGCAGTGGCCAGCCAGGGCGGAACGATCGCGTCGCCAAGTGCCTCGACGCGGCGATGCTCCACCATCAGACCGAGTTCGGGATAGGTTACGCGTGTCCGTCCGCTCGGTTCGGTGAACGGCGCGACGATCAGCCGGCGATTGACCTTCGAGCGGTGGTGCATCCGGGCGGTGTTTTCTTGGCCGACGTAACACCCCTTGGTGAAACTGACGCCGTTCAGTTCGCGCGCGTTGCATTCGAGCCATAGCGTCTCGCCCGCGCCGAGTTCGCCGACGCCTTCGGTCACGCCGAGCGACAGGCGGTGCGCGGGCCAGTCTGTTGCCGGCTCGGCAGGTGGCCCAAGCCAGCGACGACCCAGGTCCGCAAGTCGAGGATCGGGAACGCCGCGGTCGCCATCCCGTGCCCAATGGACTGCGAGATCGTCGAGCGCGAATGTGATCGCGCGGCGCAGGCGGTAGAGCGAGAGGCGCTTGGTCAACGCGTCGGCTTGCGCGGCCTCGACGTCGATCAGCACGTCGGTGCCATCGGCCCACAGGATGAAGTCGAACAACACCTTGCCTTGCGGCGACAGTAACGCCGCCCAGGCGGGCGCGTCCGGCGTCAGCAAACTGGTGTCGGCGGTGACCAGTCCCTGCAGGAAGCCGCGCACGTCTTCGCCGGCGACGCGGATCACGCTGCGGTCGGCAAGCATCGTTCTGGGGGGATCAGTGTTCATCCATACCACCTAGTGCGTGCGGGGCGATTTCCAACCAAGGGATGATCCCGACCGAAGGCCGCATCCGCCCATGCGACGAAAACCCGCGTCCGTCCGTCTGGCGTCGGGGCACGTCCGCCGATAGGAAGGCGGCATGACCGACCGCCTCACGATCCGCCGCCCCGATGACTGGCACGTCCACCTGCGCGATGGCGCGATGCTGGAGGCGGTCGCGGAGCATACCGCACGGCAGTTTGCGCGGGCCATCATCATGCCGAACCTGACCCCGCCGGTGACCTCGATTGAGGCCGCTAAGGCGTATCGGGGTCGGATCATGGCGGCGGTTGGCGATGCTGCGTTCACGCCGCTGATGACGTGCTACCTCACCGACGGCACCGATCCGGCCGAGCTCGAACGTGGCTACGTCGAGGGCGTGTTCACCGCGTGCAAGCTGTACCCCGCGCACGCCACGACCAACTCCGCGCACGGTGTTACCGACATTCGCGCGCTGACCGGGGTGCTGGAGACGTTGCAGCGGATTGGCATGCCGCTGCTGATCCACGGCGAGGTGACCGACAAGTCGATCGACATCTTCGACCGCGAGGCGGTGTTCGTCGAGCGCGTGCTGACGCCGCTGGTGCGCGACTATCCGGGGCTGAAGATCGTGTTGGAGCATATCACGACGGCCGAGGCGGCTGCGTTCGTGGCCGAGGTGGATCACCCAATCGCGGCGACGATCACGCCGCAGCATCTGCTGATCAACCGCAACGCGCTGTTCGACGGTGGGCTTCGTCCGCACGCCTATTGCCTGCCCGTGTTGAAGCGCGAGACGCATCGGCAGGCGGTGCGGCGCGCGGCGGTGTCGGGGTCGCCGCGGTTCTTCCTGGGCACGGACAGCGCGCCGCATGTCGTCGGGGCAAAGGAATCCGGGTGTGGGTGCGCGGGAATCTTCAACGCACCGTTCGCGCTGGAAGCGTATCTGCGCGTGTTCGACGAGGAGGGCGCGCTCGACAAGTTCGAGGGGTTTGCGTCGGAGCATGGCGCGCGGTTCTACGGATTGCCGCTGAACGAGGGGACGGTGACGTTGGTGCGCGGCGACGTCGAGGTGCCGGCTTCGGTCGGCGCGGGGGATACGGCGGTGGTGCCGTTTCTCGCGGGGACCAATGTTGGGTGGCGGTTCGAGGGGTAAAATTACCTCCGATCGCAGTATGTCCCAAACGCTCCGTCATCCTGGGCTCGACCCAGGATGACGGGCGGCTGAGATTTACAGCTGCAGGCCCGCCTTCAGCCTGTCGAGCCACAACCGCGCTTCCTTCTGTTCGCCGACTGCACTGGCGCTGACCGGGCCTCGGGCGGCGAAGAAGTCGCGGTGGAGCGCGAAAGGTTCGAGCATCAGGCGGTCGCGCATGGAGTCGATGTCGCTGCCCATCTCCGTGAGCGCGTCGATCGTCGGGGCGATCGCGGCGCGGACGCGGCGGTCCGGGGTGCGGTCGAACAGGCCCAGCGAACCGGCGGCGGTCTTCTCGAGCGCTGCGATCAGCGTTTCGCGGTAGTCGGTTTCGAGGTCTTCGCGCTGGGCGTCTAGACGGGCGAGGCGGTCGGGTTTTGCCATTTGCCGGGGGTAGCGTTTGCGGGGCGGGCGTCAACTTTTGGGCTTGGCTTTGGAGTCGCGCCACGAGCGAAGTCGTTGTTTGGGCGCGCGTCGTGGGCAAAGCCCACGTCGTCGGACGGGGCCTTGCCCCGCCGGCCGGGCTTGTCGGAGTCAGCCGGGCGTGGCCGGCTGACTCCGACTGCGCCTAAAACGGCAACCACCTGCTCTTGTGCGTGATGTTCATATACCCAACGTTCACGCCCGCGCGCCAGCCGACGCCAAGGCGGATCGGGATCAGGACGACGTTGCCGCGGCGGAGATAGGTCGCGGCGAAACCGCCTACGAGGTACAGGCGGCCCTCGACTGCCGGGAAGCGCTTGTAGAGTTCCTCGGTGTCGTAGAGGTTGTAGACCAGTACGAAGACCTTGTTCGCGTCGCCGCCGACGTCGAAGCCGACCGACGGACCGGTCCAGTAGACCGGCTGCTGGCCCTCGACCTTGTGGCTCATGATCCCCGAGCCGTAGCGGACGCCGAGGATGAAGGCGCCCGAGGCCTCGCGCCCGGCGATATACGCATTGGGCCGGCCCTGGTCTTTGAGGATCTTCTCCAGCAGCCCGCCCAGCCCGGCGGCGCCCTTGCCGAACACGCCTTCGCCTGCCGCGAGCAGATCGTCGCGCTCATAGGTATCGGCGGCCTGCATCGTCGCCTCGGCGCGCGTCTCCGGGGGGCGTGTGTTGGTCGTCGTGACGGGCGGCGCGGAGTCCTGGACCGGGGTCTCCGGATAGGCGGGGTCCGGTGCGGCCGGGCGCGACGGCTGCGTTGCCTGCGGACGCGAGGGGGGCTGATAGGCGCGCGGCGCGAGATCGCCGTCGATCGCCTGGTTGGGATCGATCGTGCGGACCTGCGCGGACGCGCTCGCCGCGCCACCCACGGCACTCCCGCAAACGGCGGTCGCAATGGCACCAAGGCCAAGCCAGAAGCTACGCATGTCGATCCCCAAACCCATCGCAAACACAGAAGGCGCCCTGAAGCAGGGCCGTCAACCGCTGCGCCACGGGTTAACCCCTAAGCAACGAGTTAACCAGCGCAGGGCTTGCCGTGCAATGAACGATGGGCGCGAGCCTGTCGAATTCGAGCTAATTCGAGTGAATGGCCGGCTAAGCCGGGACGAAGAGGTGGCCGGGTCTAGAGAATGACGAATAACGCGCTGGACGCCATTACAGGCGTTGCCCCTTCCGCCCACCCTCGCTATAGCCCCGCATCTGCTGCAGCCGGAGACGTGGGTGAGTGGCTGAAACCAGCGGTTTGCTAAACCGCCGTACCGGGTTTACTGGTACCGAGGGTTCGAATCCCTCCGTCTCCGCCAGTCAACCTTGAGAAAGGTTGATTTTCTGCCGATTTTTCGGTTTGCGGCAATCCACCAGTGACCAAATTGCTGACCGATCAAGTGACCGGGAATGACGGTCTGTGACAAGCAGTGACCGATCAGTTGGGCGGTAAGTGACGTTAGTCGGCTTCATCCAACCCGCGTACGATTTCACCAATACGCTGGATCAGCGCGCTTTGCGTGTCGGCAGCAGCCATCATACGGCCTTCCGCCTCGCGTTCATCGCTCGATAAGCCGACGACTGCCGTTTGAGTGCGAAGCCCGTCCGCTAACCTCCTGACCTCATCATCTCGAACCCTGCTCGCGAGCAACATCGTTTGCGTGTTCAGTCGAAGATGATCGTTTGATAGGTCATCGGGAAGCTGCTGCCGTTGCCATTTACCTGTGGCCCTGTGTGCTACAACGTCCTGATGGAGCGATGCGCCCGTATTGCGCAGCAGTTTCTGTGAGACGTCTTGAAGGGCAAGCAATGTTTCGCGCTGAAAATCATTGCGCCGCGTCACCAAACGCTCACGTCGTTCGTCGCGCCGGCATTATCGCTCCTGTTCGTTGCGGCTCCTAGTTCGAAGGCTAGGTCATCGGCATTGTCAGTGCTACCTCAATCCACATGGCAGAAGCAGTCCACCTCGCAGCTATCGAACAGGTCTTATCGGCGATCTACGCGAGTGGTGACACGCCTCTTAGTTCGTTCATCATCCATAAGCCAAATGCACCGGCGTGGGATCGTCTTTCCAGCCTGGGCACTGAAATCTTCGCTAGGCGAAAGGAATATATCCGCGCGCTGTTGTTCATCCGCCAAAACGGCGCACGCTATGTCCTTGACGGACCTGTGGTCGCTCGTTACGTCGTTCCTCACCGAAAACTTTTGGCACATCCGCGACGGCGAGCTTCGACGGCGGCACGATTGCTCATACGCCGATCAAATTGAATTACCGAGCAAACTGGCGCTGGCATACGCTTTGGCAGATTCCGCGCTGTTCAACCCTGTAAATGAATTAACCCTATTTCCGCTGGTCCCCATCCGCGTTGAAGCAAAGTTTGAGTGTTCCCGTTTTTTTATCGCGTCCGCTGCTGATCTCACTCCCAGCCTTTTGCTCGCTGGCATTCGGACCGCTGACCTTGATCTGTCCCAGTTTCCGCCGATAGTACGTTGGGACGGGATCAAGCGGCCAACAGCTACTTGGCTCGGCGTGCGGTCACCTTTGCTTCAAGTGTCTAGGAAAGCCTCAGCGGCGATCCTTGGGGCGGTCGCGCTGACCCTGCCGCGCGAACGATATATGCATTCTGGACGCACAATGTTCGGAGGTCGCTGCACAATGACTGGCGGCAATTGTAGCGTGTCCATGGGCAATGAACCGCACACTCCGCCGATGGTGAACAATATCGTACTGACTGCAGCTGATCATGCGTGGCTTAACCGGTTGGCCGTGCTCGTGGACGCGGATGATCTTCATTCACGCAAGCGGGTGAAGGCGTTGGAATATTTTTACCGAGCGTGGATCCTCGATCCAAGGGAGCGTTTTCCTTTGTTATGCATGTCGCTTGATTCCTTGGTTGGCGCGGCACACGGCCACACCGCCGCCGCAGTGAAGTTTGTGCGCGATACGATTGATGCTTCGATACCGGAAGATCGCCTACGGTTACTCATGCGTGTGAGGGGCGCGGTGATCCACGGCGCGGCCCCGGACGTGTATGATTCCAAAAATTACGAAAAATACTATCTCGATTACGAAACTGACCTCATTCGCGATATTGAATTAGTCGTCGCAAAATGTCTGCGTGCAGATATATTCGGCAGCAACCTAAAATATCACGCTGATCCGCACGCGGACATCGTTGCGACGATGCAAGCGAAAGGTCGCTTGCCAGCCCGGCTGGACGATGGCTGTATCATTCCCGCTGACATTTAGGGTTGGCGAGGCTCATAGCGTCCGGTGGGAGAGGGCACTCATGCCAGAAGCTAAGGGGCGCGACGAAGCCTACGACAAGCTGCCCGTTGCGCTGTTGGGGCGGGTGTTGGACATGCTGCGGTTCGCAGAAGCGAAGAACGCTGCGCTCTTGGCCTTCGCATCCGCTTGGATCGTAGGCATCGTGAATCTTCTTTCGTCGGGTAAGCCTATCCCTTCGGGCTATCACTACGTCACCCTTGCGGCGCTGCCTTTGTTCATCGTTGCGGCTACCGTCGCGATAGCGTCGTTATTGCCGCAACTTCAAACATCAATCTTTAGGGACGATCCTAAGGGCAACTTTCAGAACTTGCCGTTCTTCGGGGACATTGCCGAGTTGACCGTGAATAAGTTCAAGAACGATGTTTGGGCGGCCTATGTACAAACCGGTGACGTTCCGACGGAATCATACTTCAGGGATTTAGAAGAAGTGCAAATCTCCATCAACAGTAAAATCACGCGGCGTAAGAATCACATGTTCAATGTAGGTGCGATCGCCGCCTTTATCGCGATTGGCTTGTTCTCCGTGCCTACGGTCGGATTTGTGATGAATACGATAGGATGTTGGATCGACATATGAAAACGTTGCTAGAGCTTAGTTTAGAGTTGTCCGACGAGGTCGGGACGATTTTAGCCAACATCTTTGTCGTAACGGCAACGAACACTAGGACGTTGCCCATTCTAGCGGTGGTGCCATTACGTTTCCCAATCTAAATACCAAGACGTAGGCCTTTAAACTGATCGATACGTGCGTTTTGTACATCGACATTCGGCGTTCAACAGAACTTAGCATCACACACAAGCCTCAGGCCGTAGCCAAGCTGTATTCGACGTTTGTAAGGGCCATGACAAAATGCGCCCGGCATTTCGGCGGTCATGTCCGAGGGATCATCGGTGATCGAGTACTGGTTATATTCGATTGCGATGGCCGACGCACAGAGCATCCTCGAAGCGGCTTCATGGCGCTCTGCCGTCATAAACGGCCGCGACTTTCCTGACTCTCCGATCAACTGAAAACTATGTGCGACGAGGATGCAGAGGCCCGCGTCGCGCACACGGCTACTTAGGAAATCTGTTTGATATTTCAAATGCAAGCAGGGCCTGTCGTATTAAATTGATGACCTTTTATATGCGGCTAGTTTCGCTAAATTGATACAGATAATGAATAGCGGAAGATTTATACAAGTTACAGCTTGCCTCGGATCGAAGATATGGAAATACTGGCGGCATTCATTCGTGTTGTAATGGCGAGTCGCGTTGCTTTTTGGAGTTTCCTGTACCTTGATCTGACAAACAATCAGTGAAAAGAGGGCTCATGTTCCGATACTCGTTAGGCGTCTTGATCTGCTCTACGGCCGTTCTCATTATTGCGGCCTGTTCGGGCGTCGCGCGCGAAGCACGTCTTGAGCAGGGGTGGACTGCTCAGCAAAGGTTACTTTGGTATCATGGCAATCAAGGATCGCGGCTTGCGCCGCGAGCGTGGCTCGCCGCGCTGGAAAGCCCTGCAGACGGCCAACCGTTTTTCACGATCGAACGTATGGAAACGCTGGGGTATCTCGCCCCCGACGCAAACGACGCTTCAGGGTTGCCGATCGGGTTCGCTGTTGACCGCGGACCTGACGACAAGTTCGAAAGGTCGCGTCTCAGGTGGTTCGATAAGCAACCAGGATCTGAACCGTGGATTGGGATGAATTGCGCCGCTTGCCATACCGGCGAGATCAGGAACGGTGGAGCGCGTCTGCGGATCGACGGGGCACCCGGCATGGGCGACTTTCAAAGCTTCATCGAGCAACTTGACGCAGCCCTTCAAGCTACCGTTCGTGAGCCTGCGCGCTTCGATCGATTTGCGAAGAGAGTGCTCAACGAACGAGACAACATTCCAAATCGGACCATGTTGCGCAACGCACTTCAGCAACTCGTTATCTGGCAGGCACGCGTCCAAGCAATGAACCAAAGCTCAAGTCGGTACGGCTTAGGCAGGTTGGACGCGTTTGGCCACATCTTCAACAAAGTCGCGATCGCGACGGGCGCCAACCAAGAGGGCTTCGAGGCGCCTGCCAACGCCCCAGTCAGCTACCCGTTCATCTGGAATGTTCCTCAGCACGACATCGTGCAGTGGAACAGGATCGCACCGAACAAGGGCGTGCGGTTTCCCAGCGGCGAAACCTTCGACATCGGCGCCATCGGACGCAATACGGGCGAGGTCATCGGTGTGTTCGCCGACGTCAAGGTGACAAGGTCGGCAGGTATCGGCGGGTACGTCTCGAGCGTCAACGTAGCCAACCTTGACGCTATGGAGGAGCAGCTGACCAAGCTGTACTCGCCGTCGTGGCCCCAACCATTTGGAACGCCCGCTCAAGACGCAGTGCGTGTAGGCGCCAAGCTGTTCCGCGACCAATGCTCTGGTTGCCACAAGCCGCTCGCGCGGACCGACCTCTCCAAGCCGATAATAGCGCAGATGTCGCCGATCTGGGGCGGTTCGAAGCCAGTGGGTACGGACCCTTGGATGGCCTGCAACGCGTTCACCTATCGTGCCCGCACGGGAGTGCTCGAAGGAGGCAAGACTGCGTTGCTGGCCGGTACGGAACGCTTCGGGCCACTTGCCGACCATCGACAGATCCTAACCGCCACCGTAATCGGGACACTCGCGGGGAAGAAACCTCAAATCCTGAAGACATCTGCGAAGGCTTTTTTCGGGCTGCCTCGCGTGATCGAGGTCGCGGGCCTTGCTGAGCCAGAGAATGCGCAAAAGCCGCCCGAGGAGCGTCTCGCACTTTGCAAGGCGGCGGCTTTAAAAGAGCTCATGGCGTACAAGGCGCGACCTCTGAACGGCATTTGGGCCACCGCGCCCTATCTGCACAACGGCTCGGTAAAGTCGTTGACCGAGCTGCTCTTGCCTCCCGCGAAGCGCGCCAGAAGCTTCCCCGTCGGCGGCCGCGTGCTTGATACCGTTAACGTCGGGTTCCTACCCGAGCCCGGTAAGCCTATCTGGACGTTCAACGTCGTAGATCCCGCTGGCAGAGAGATACCGGGGAACTCGAACGATGGTCATGACTACGGCAACGCCGCGCTGACTTCAGAAGATCGCCGCGCGCTGGTCGAATATATGAAGCGCTGTGATGTCATTCTTCCACCCCGCAACCTTGGCGCTGAGCGTCGCAGGTGCTGTCGTGACGTCCTCTGCGAGCGCTCCCAGCGTCCAAGCTCCAGATGCCGCTGTACTCGGCGCCAGCAGGATGACGGTCGCTGACTACGACAGGGTTTTGGCCGATCCTGAAGACGACGAAGCCTTCGAAAACTTCCTTGCCAAGCTGCCGACCTTCGAAGTGACGCAGGGAGGCGCGTTGCGCCGATACTACGTTTACCAGGGCGATCTTCCCTTGACCCGCGGACAGGTCCGGCGGCTGATGAATGCTCAATCTGGTGAACGGACGACGAGCCAGATCCTTGCACGCAAGCCGGAACTGACAGTCTTGTCGCTCAACGGCGTTGACCAAATCCTTCCACGTCCGCGGCGGGCCGTGACCTATACCGTTGACCGCGCGAGTTTCGACGACCCTTCCGTCTATGCAGCAGCCGTTATGGCGCTTGCGCAGGGCGGTGCGGCGTGGGTGGCCGCCTGCCCGGTCAAGTGCGCGCTGAGCTTCAGTCATTCCACCGCGGAGGATGCCAGTCCGATCGAGGGCCGGACGACATTCATCGTGCGCTACGTCCGGGATGCGTCGCCGTTCATCGCAGTCGGGTTCTTTCCCAACGACCCGGTCGGTGCCCGCTACCTCCACGTCTTCCCGCGCTTCAAGACGACATCATACGACCGATCTGGCGTTATGCGACACGAGATCGGCCACGTCCTCGGCTATCGCCACGAGCAGGTCAGGGGCATCAAGGGCTGCGCTCAGGAGGACGACGATTGGAGGCCCGTCGGTAAGTACGATCCCGGATCGGCAATGCACTACTATTGCGGCGGCGGGGGCACGATGTTGCTGGCATTGAGTTCCGAAGACATCAAGCAGCATGCAGCATTGTACGGGCGGCCATGACCGCGGGCACTCTTGTTGCCGCGTTGCTGATGCAGGCAGTAGCTTCGCCTTCGCCAGTCGCTGATCACAAGGCAATCCCGTCGACCGATCCGCTAACGTCGGAGGTCGCCCCGGCGCCGCTGGTGCCGACCCTGCATATCTCCTTCGTCGGCGGCGACGTTGGCAAGGACATCGCGGAACGGATCAATCTCCTGAGCGACCAGCCGGATCTCCTTCCGGTACGCCAGGTGATCTTGGCGGCGGGAGAGACGCCGTGCGTCTTGCTCGTACAGCAGGGGTTCCCGGCCAGCTCGTGCGAGCACATCAAACCAACCCTAGTCCGTTTGAACCCAGAAAACGTCGACCCGAACAACCTTCAGGCCAGAACGCATTACATGCTTCCGGACGTTGAGATTACAAGAGGTCTAGTGTCACGGACCTATGATGAAGAAGATCCTGGTGAACGGCTGAAGCGGTTGGATCTAGTTAGCCGCTGGAACAAGGCAATCGTCAAGTCGGTGGTCAAGGGTGGGCTACGCCGCGTCCAGTTCCGCGCCTACGACGTCGACGTCGCGATGCCGAATGACGACTCCGTTCGCCGCGGCCGTGAAGCGCTCGGCCCGCCCAATCGGAACGTCATCATCAGCGCCACGCTCAGAGACCCTCTACAACCTGCTCGCGTGTTTGCAGCCTCGGCTGAGGATTATCAGGCAGGTTGTCGAGCCGACCAAACGCCGCCTGCCACATACACATACGCGACGCGTCCCGCGGACGACCCTGAGCTACAGGCGTTGATAGCCAGTCAGCCCGCGCCTGCGGGCGTGCCCGACATATGGATCATCGATACGCCGGTGACAGCGCCGCCAAATCTCGGTGGTGCAGTGTATGGCGAAGACGGCAAACCGATCGCACCACCACCGGCTGCCAGTACCTGGAAATGCGACTGGGCGACCTTCGATTCGGCGAAACATCACGGCACCCACATGGCTGGCATCATCGCTGCGCGGAACGGCATGGGGTTCAACGGGCTCGCACCCATGGCTCGGATCAGGCAGATGCCGTGGTACGCGCCCGATCCTAATAATCCCGGCGCTCTCAAGCCGGTCCAGCGTCGTGCGGCAGATCTGGCGAAGCTGATTTCGCTCGTAGAGAACGACGTCGACAGCGGCCGTACGGCCAGACCTATATTCCTGATCGCTACAGACTTCGAGACTGCCTACGGCACCTCGGTTTCGGGCGGACGCCTCGTTGATCCTAGTCTACGCCGGAACTACGCTCCTGCGAACAGCTTCTTCGACGAGCGCCCGCTTGTGGTAGTGGCCGCTGGCCAAGCGCGACCAGGCAAGCTGCCCGTACGCTTGGACTCCGCCTCGCCGATGTCGCCGCAGAACCTAGGTGACCTCGAGGGCGTCGTGGTCGTCACGGCCTGCCGTATCTGCACCCGAGAGGGCGTGACAATGATGGAAAAGGTGAACGTCCCGGGCGGCGCGCCCGCGATCGTCCACGTGGCGGCGCCCGGCGGTGAGGCACTGCCCGGCTGGATCGATCAGGGCCACGTCGGTGCAATTAACGGCACGAGCCAAGCCGCGGCCTACGCTGCGGGCGTGCTCGCGTCGATGGTCGCACGGTACCCGCGCGCTTTCGAGCGTTCTAGAAATGCAAAGATCCGCCTCCAAGCTACTTCGTGGCCGATCGTCGACGGCGTTAGCAATGAGGTGGGTGCGGCCTCCAAGGTGGCAACCGGCGTCGTGGATCCGCAGCGTGCCCTCCTTGACCCTTCATTCGACTGGATCAACGTCGCCGGCCGTTGGACACGTTCTACAATTCGCAGTTGGTCTGACGGAGCCTCGATCCTAGTCGAGGACGCCTCGGGCACCGGGGTGATCTCCTCGATACCCGTGGACCGGCTTCAGCGGCTGGTTCGGGTGTCGAAACCAGGCGATCCGATTCTATTTGCGGTTCTAACGCTCGGCCAGCCTACCGGCGGTTCGGCGCTTGGTGGGGAGGTGGGTCGGTTGGGACCTGTGCTAATCGGCGAGAGTGCGGGGACTGTAACGACATGTGGCGCGACATATAAACTTTCGGAGGTCACGGAGATCATCTTGGCGATGCCTCGGCGGGGAGCGCCGGCATGCTGACCCGCCTGCTTCCTGCGCTATTGGCGCTTTTCCCGACGATTTTCGCCACCACGCCATCTGTGCCGGGACAAACAGCACAGGGGGTGACTGCGCGCTTCGGCGAATGGAAGGTGCGCTCCCAGATCTTGAAGGCAAAGGACTTTCCTCTCGACATAGTCTTCCAAGCAGACGGCGCCCCAGCCGGCTCGGTACGCTTACAGTTCGGCCGATCAGGCAGCCCGTCAGGTCGCGCTTGGACGCTTCTCATTCATGACGGTGCCGGGCATCTCGTGAGCTCCTTCGACAGCCGCGCCTTCGACGGAGCCGCGACGTTCTGGACGGGACCGATCCGGGGCGAGACCGTCACGCTCGATCTCGCGGGCGGAGATGCAACCACCGAGGTCGAACTGCGAGGAGCGCTTGCCATGCCGTCATTTGCGGCGGCGACCGCGTTCTCCGTGGTCGCCGGCGGCAGCCCGTGGGAAGAGCTGTACCCAACGAGCTCTGCTATGTTGCGCGCCGTTGGTTCCAGGACGGGCATCCTGCTTACGGCTGGCGACGAGCTAGATCCCGGAGCCGCTACTCCTACGCGACTATCCTGGTGCTGTTCAGGCGTGATGATCGCTCCTGACGTCTTTCTGACGAATTGGCACTGTGGCGGCGCCAAGCCGTCTGAGCGCGGCTTCAATGCGGAGGTGATTGGTAACGCCGTCGTCGACCTGGCCTGGGAAGACGGCCCAGCTCGCCGATTTTTGGCGGTGAAGAAGCGGCTGCTCTCGGATGAACGTTTGGACTTCGCCTTGTTGCAAGTCACGCCCGCGAACGATCAAGCCGCCGCCTTCGGGCGGCCCGTTCCGGTCCGCCTGTCTCAAGTTGAGGTCAAGCAGGGCGATCCGCTCGTCATGGTCCATCACGCGCAATGTCGACCCAAGCTCGTAAGCCGTAACTGCTCGGTCCGCGCCTTGAGCTCCCCCCCCTGGACCAGCGCAGGCGCCCAAACGGATGGCTCTGCTAGCGAGATCGGCCACGACTGCGCCAGCGAGGCTGGAGCCTCAGGGGCCGGGATGTTCGATCCGGACGGCCGGTTGGTGGCGCTGCATCATCTCGGCTTTGTCTCGGATCCACAGCGCACTGTCGGGCTCAACTCAGCGGTGAGGATGTCAGCTATCGCAGCTGCGGTGCGCAAACAGGACCGGGCGCTCGCCGACCGGCTTGGTTGGTAGAAAGAGGGCCATGACCAAACATCGATTGCTTGTGATGCTGGCGTCCGTGTCCATGATTGGTGGGTGCGTGATTAAGCCCCAAGGGCTCGCCTCCTGCGGCTTTGTTCGGCGCGACCTTGCTGTCATCGACCCGCAGGCTTCATCGGCTACCGCGCCGTATGGGGGCCGCAAGGCGTCAAGGCAAAGCCTGGCGGGCGACATGCTCGCTGCGCTGGACGCCCATGCTGGCGGGATTGGTGCGGGCGAACGCAATGCGATGCTCTTCCTTTCAGGCGGGAGTCTCAACGGCGCCTACGGTGCGGGATTCCTCGATCAATGGCGGCTCGAGCGCGGACGTCTCCCGGAGTTTGCCGTCGTGACCGGGATAAGCACCGGCGCGATCCTCGCGACGTTTGCATTCACTGGCGAAACCGCGGCGATGGTTGACGGATACACCATCGCATCAGAGCGCGAGCTACTCAATCCGTACGTCAAGTCAGGTGCGATCGGCGCGGGCGCGGCGGTCACTCTTTTGCGCAAGGGAGCTCTGGCAGACCTTAATCCTCTGCGCGGAAGGTTGGCGACGGCCCTTACTGATCGGGTGCTGACTACCGTCAAGGATGGAGGTAAGTCCGGGCGCAAGCTCTTCGTAGGTGCGGTCGACGTCGGTAGCGGAGAAGCGGTTGCCTTCGACCTGACCGACATGGCTGCCCGCTGGTTTGCAGCTCCGCCCGGCGAGCGCGACAAGCTAAAGATCTGTTATGTCGAAGCAGTCGTCGCGTCGTCTTCCGCGCCGATCGCGGCACCGCCTGTTTTTATCGATGAGCGGATGTACATCGACGGCGGTGCACGCTTCGGGGTATTTTCGGACGAGATCGGTCGTGTTCTCGAAGAACGGGTGGCAGCGGCCGGGTTGGCCGAGGCGCCTCCTCGCACTTACGTGATCATCAATGGCGACCAGCGCATATCTGACGAGACGCCGCCGCCTGGGCCACATCCGAAATACACCTTCCTTGACCTTGCTTTTCGGTCAGAGCAAATCCTCGCGAATCAGGTATACCGGTTTTCCGCGGATCGCATTGCCGCTCGCGCACGGTTGGAGCGCCGCGATTTTTTCTTCACAAAAATAGATGAAAGCGCTGGCGCGCACACAACGGACCTTGACGGACCAGGGGGCGAGCCAGCTCAGCGTTGTTCTGCGTGGAAGGAGGCGGACCGACGCGCCGATCGGCCGTTGCAGTTCTATCCGCGCTACATGCGCTGCCTGATTAGCTACGGTCGCAGTCGGGCAACGGAAGCACTTCCGTCATGGGATGCGCGCCCGAACTAGGCCACGTGGACAAAGATTGAAGTGCGTCTGATCGGTTGATTCAAGGCTGTCTTTTGGAGGCTGCGTTGGTCGAGCGGATCGGGGTTTCGGATGATGAGTGGGCTCTGATCGGGCCCCTGCTGCCGTCGGAGCGAGGACGTGGCTGTTGACCCGCGGGAGACAACCGGCCCTATTTCGAAAGCATGGTGTGGATGGCGCGGACAGGCGCGCAATGGCGGCATTTGCCGGATGAATACGGCGAGTGGAACAGTGTGTTCCGGCGGTATCGTCGCTGGGTCGTGACGGGCGTGTTCGAAGCCATGCTGGAGGCCCTAGCCGCTGTCGTCGAGCGGGATGTCAGCGCCAACATCATCGACAGCACCGTAGTCCGGGCACATCGCTGCGCCGTCGGGCTAAAAAAAGGGACCAGGAATTCGAGGGGCTCGGCCGTTCGCGAGGCGGCTTCACAACCAAGCTGCCCGCCCGATGTGATGGTCAGGGCCGGCCACTATGTTTTGTCCTGACACGGGGCCAAGCCCACGACGTGAAGGGCTTCGCGCCCTTGTTCGGGATGCTGGCTGACCGGATCCAGGCGCTGCATGCCGATAAGGGCTATGATGCCGATGCCATCCGACAGGAACTCGCCAAGGCGGATGTTGAGGCGGTCATTCCAACCAAGAGCAACCGCCGCATACCGATCCCGCATGATCGCGAAAAATACCGTTGGCGCAATCTCGTCGAGCGCTTGTTCAGCAAGCTCAAGAACTGGCGCCGTGTCGCAACGCGTTATGACAAGACCGCAGAGTTATATCTCGGCTTCGTCGCACTCGCATCAGTTACGCTGTGGCTGCCCTTTGTCCACGTGGCCTAATTACTTGTCGTTGCCGTCATACAAAGTCCAGGGACGCCGGTTCGGATTTCTGCAGCAATCCTGAGCGCAGCATCGGCAGCTTTTCGCGCGGAGGAAAGCTCGCACTCCCAAGCGATAATGACTTTCCAGCCTTGAGCCTCGAGCAGGCCAATGGACCGAGTATCGCGGGCGATATTTCGATCGAACTTCTCGACCCAGAATTCCGTATTGCTTTTCAGCGTGGTGGCAACCTTGCAGCCCGCATGACGATGCCAGAAGCACTCGTGGACGAACACAACCGTCTTGTATTGCGGGAGCACAATATCCGGCTTTCCAGGAAGGTCCTTGCCATGGAGCCGGAACCTAAACCCAAGAGCATGCAGAGCCCAGCGCAGGGCAAGTTCAGGCGACGTGTGAAGAGCGGATCCGCGACATCCGCTCGGACCGCTTCAGGACTCAGGAAATCGACCAATGGGCCTTCCTATTTCGCGCCGCGTGACCGCATAAGTTCATAGAATGGGTATCCCGGATAAACTCGCCCGGGCTGTCGAAGGTCTTGTAGAGGCACTGATGGTTGCCAAGCGCTTTTACACGTTCTGCCATCTCCGCCGCGCTTGCCGACAAGCCAAGAGCCGACAGTTCGGTCGTGGTTACGTTCTGCACTTTGTGAACGAACTAAGTGAGGAGGGGCTCGCGGTAGTCCGTGCCGCCTGCCTTGAAGTGGCGAAGGTACTGGGATGCGAGGATGACGCCGGTGCCGAACTCGCGGCGCTGCAGCAGGAGCTTGCGCAGGACGTCGAACTCATACCGCATAATGTTGTCGGCCTCGTCTACCAGCAGGTAGGAATCGATCGCTCGCAGCTGTGGGTCCTCACCAAGGAAAGGAAGCTTGGTCGTCCGGAGCATGTTTTCGGAGAACATGTTCAGCATGACTGCGACGAGCATGTTCTTGCTGTGGTCGTCCTGTCCCAGAGCGTCCAGTGCGATGACCACGACGCCATCGAGGAAGCTATCGAACGGCATTGTCTTGGACTGGTCTTTCGCGAATATCTCCATGTCCAGCATGTCTCTAATGATGGACATTGGGGAGTTGGGCTTCCCGTCGACGATGTCGTGGTAGGCAGTGTGAACCTCGCGCAAAGTCGGCGGAATGCCGGGCGCGGCGGAATCATAAGCCTCCTTTACGGCGCGCTTCAACTTGTCACGCTGGACCGTGCCAATCCCAGAGTAGATCTTGCCAAGAACGTCGGCGGAGAACCTGAACCGATCGAATTACGGCGCCGCCACGTCGCCGCTCGTGCGCGTATCAAACAGGTTGAGCGGAATGCGATGTGGACGAACAACACGCGCGCCGGTCGCCGCCACATCAGACAGGCAAGGAAGGGCAGGAGCCTACGTATCGCCGACCGAATAGCAGATGCCTGCGCCGCTGTAACCGGCACTGTGGCGAGGTGGCGTTGGAGCAGGCGTGACGCTTGGGCACCAGATGCGTCGCATGGCTGCCGTAGAAGCCTAAATCCGGCTCATCTGGTGCGGTAATGGGTATCGAGGGGACGCATTTTGCTGAATTCCGATCGAACCATCGACACTGGCCGCGTGCATTGGCGGCGTACGCCGAATTTCCCGTGAACGAGCCCCGGCGATGCGGTAGCGCGGCTGGGCAGCTCTATCGGGATACCGCGCCATGATCATCTCCAGCGACGAATTCGTCGACCTGCCCTCGGCCGATGGCGGCGTGATGCGGGTTCATGTGTTTCGCCCGGCGATCGAGGGGCGGTTTCCCGGGGTTTTGCTGTTCTCGGAAATCTATCAGGTGACCGCGCCGATCCGGCGACTGGCGGCGTATATCGCGGGGCACGGCTACTGTGTCGCGGTCCCCGAGGTGTATCACGAGTATGAAGCGCCCGGGACCGTGCTGGCGTACGATACCGCCGGTACGGATCGCGGCAACGCGTTGAAGATCGCCAAGCCGGTTGCGGCGTTCGATGCCGATGCGACCGCCGGGCTGGATTTTCTGGCCGGGCACGCGGCCTGTACGGGGCGGCTCGCGACGGTGGGCGTGTGCCTGGGCGGGCATCTGGCGTACCGTGCCGCGCTGGATCCGCGCGTGCTGGCGGCGGCGTGCTTTTATCCGACCGATATCCATGTGGGATCGCTCGGGCTCGGCAAGGATGACGATAGCCTCGCGCGGATGGCGGACCTGAAGGCGGAGACGCTGTTCGTCTTCGGTCGCGCCGATCCGCATGTGCCGTTTGCCGGCCGGGCACTCATCCGCGCGCGCCTGGAAGAGGTCGGTGCGCGCTATGAATGGCATGAGGTCAACGCCGCGCACGCGTTCCTGCGCGACGAGGGGCCACGGTACGACGCGGCACTATTCGCGCAGGCGACCGGGTGGATGTTCGCGCTGTTCCAGCGGGTTCTGTCTGCCTCCGACTGAGGGTCTAACGCGGTGTCGACCGGTGACGCTCGCGTCATCGGGGCGCCGGATTTGCGGATCTCGCGAAAGGCGCAGCGGTTAGCGCGGACTTTGCCCGGCAAGAACGAATAAGCCGATGATCCCGCTATCGAACGGCAGCTATCTGACGGGTGTGCCCTGATTGGACTGAGCCGATCTCTACGCCCCTTCGTCCGCAGACCGTCGATGGAAGCGGTTTATGAATTTCCTACAGGATGACGATGCGCGTTCGGCGGTCCTGCCACGACTTAACCCGCTGAAAAGCCGATGAGACCATCCTAGATCCCGAACCGGTAGAGCCGACAAGGTCATATTGGCCTAACCGAACCATCTTGACTCGTCGACCAATAGCGGTGAGATAGCGCTATCAACGGACCCGCATAGACGGGCGTGACGAGGAATGGGGATGGCTTTTAACGCTATTGATGTCGCATGCCCGTCGGCCAGTTGGTCGAGCCGGTGGAGTACGTCGCGCAGTAGCTAGCGCCCGGCACCTGACTTTCTTCAAGCATTCATAACAACGAGACGCTTCCTGCCGCCAGTCGGACAGCGAGGTTCCAAGAGGATCCTGAACATGACGCCTTTCAAAATGGCCCCTCGTCTTACGCGCGCTGCGCTCCTGTGCGCGACGACGATGGTAGCGCTGTCGGCCACCGTTGCAGCGGCGCAAACCATTCCGCCAACGCAGGACCCTGCACCCGCCGCGTCGCAAGGTGCCGCGCCCGCCACCGCCGGGCCGACCGCGCCTGCCGCGTCGCCAGCAGCGGCCTTGCCGGACTCCGACCAGACCCCCGGCACGATCGATGCGGCCGATAGCGGCGACATCGTTGTTACCGGCTATCGTTCGAGCCTGGCTAAGTCGACGAACGCGAAGCGCGCAGCGACCGGCTTCACGGATTCGATCTTCGCCGAAGACATCGGTAAGTTCCCCGACACCAACATCGCCGAATCCTTCAACCGCATCCCGGGCATCACCATAACGCGCGACGTGACCGGCGAAGGCACGAACGTCGCGATCCGCGGCCTCGGATCGAACTTCACGAACGTCACGCTCAACGGCGCGACGATCGCGGTGGCGTCGTCCGGCGCGACCGATGCGCAGGGCACCGATCGCTCGGTCGATCTTAGCTTCTTCCCGACCGACCTGTTCACCAAGCTGACGGTCAACAAGAGCTATACCGCGGACCTGCTCGAAGGTGGTGCGGCGGGTAACATCGACCTCCGTTCGGCGCGGCCGTTCGATCGCGCGACCTCGTTCCTGGCGTATAACGTGCAGGGTACGAAGCAGTCGCCCGAGGACCGGATCGGTGCTCGCGGCTCGCTGATCGGCAGCTGGCGCGGTGACAAGGTCGGTATCCTCGCAGGCGTGTCCGCCCAGCGCCTGTTCACCGACACGCGCGGGTTCGAGACGATTGGCTATACCAATCCGGCGCTGACGGCGGCGCAGTGCGGTGCTGCTTCGGGCTGCAACACGACGGGTGGCGGCAACTGGACGATTCCAGCCGTGGTGCCTGTCGGCGCTGGGGCGGGGCTGGTAGCTGGTACGCCGATCACTAGCGCGTTCCTGCTCGCGAACAACCCAGGTGCGACGATCCAGCAGATCGACAACGCGTTGCTGCCGCGGCTCGGGCGTTCGACCAGCATTCGCGGTCCGCGTGACCGTATCAATGCGATCGTCAGCGCCGAATGGCAGCCGTCCGATACGCTGCACTTCTACGTTGATGGTCTGTACGGCTACAAGAAGAACGACCTGACGCGCGAGAACATGGCGTGGATCGTCCGCAACGGCGCGATCATCCCGACCAACCTGACGTTCGACAAGGCCGACTGCACGATCGGCTGCGTCGTCACCGGCGGGACATTCGCCAACGCGCAGTTCTTCAATGAATTCCGCCCGTACACCGAGACGACGAAGCTCTTCAGCATCAACCCCGGCGGCGAGTGGGAAATCTCCGACACGCTCAAGCTGAACCTGCAGGGCAATTACGCGCGCTCGACCTTCCACCGCGAGAACCCGTCGGTCGGCCTGACGACCCCGCTGGGTGTCGGCAACACCGTGACCTATTCCAACGACGGCAGCGGCATCCCGACGATCCAGAGCGCGCTGGACCTGAACGATCCGGCGAATTTCGGCTGGAATCCCGGTAGCCGCGTCAACATCTCCGACGAACGCCGGCTCAACAAGAGCAAGGGCGCGCGCGGCGACCTGACCTGGGGCAAGCCGGCCCTCAACCTGAAGGTCGGCGGCGCGTTCGACGACGTGTCGCGCCGGATCAGCAGCAACGACAACAGCCAGGCGTACCAGAACGCGGTTTGCGGCAATAATCCCAGCGTGTTCGTTGCCTCGCCGAATTCGCAGCCGCCCTGCGAAGGCCTGAATGCGCCGGGCGTGATCCCAGCCGGCTACCCGACCTATCCGGGCTTCGGCACCGGATCGACCGCGGGCATGACCGGCCCGGTGACCTATGGTGGCTCGCTCGTTCCCAACTCGGCGGCCCCAAGCTACTTGACGCCAGGGCCGGCCGGTTTCGTGACGGTCGACTGGCCGAAGTTTGCAGCCGCAACCAACTATGACTTCTATCACGACAATTCGCCGGAAAGCGGCGCGTCCACCACGGGCGCTAGCGGCGGCGGCATTCGCGAAGTGGTGAAGTCCGCGTTCGCCACGGTGAACGGCGAGCAGGACCTTGGCGGCAACATGCTGCGGTTCAACGTCGGCGTGCGCTACGTCAACACAATCCAGACGATCACGGGTCGCGTGTCGTTGCCCGATCCCCGCAATACGACCGCGACCGGCGTCGCGTTGCCGGACGGTAGCCGCTATCCGAACCTCGTCAGCATCGTGTCGACGCGCAACGTTTATTCGAAGTGGCTGCCGGCCGCGACCTTCGCCTACGACGTCAGCGAGCACGCGGTGGTGCGCGTCGCCGGATCGCGTACCATGACGCGTCCCGATCCGTCGGCGCAGTTGCCGGGCGTGAACTTCGGCGCGCCATCGGCGGATCAGGCGTCGATCGGCAACCCGGCGCTCGAGCCGTACATGTCGACGAACATCGATCTGGGCTTCGAATATTATACCGGCCGCGAAGGCGTGGTCAGCTTCAATGCGTTCCGCAAGTCGATCAAGGGCTTCACGAACACCGCGATCAGCACGGTTCCGTTCTCGAACCTGTCGCAATACGGGATCACCTACGACACACTGAACCCGACGCAGCAGATCGCGATCAACTCGCGTGGTGGCCCCGGCACCGCGCAGGTCCAGGTCACGTCGCAGGTCAACGTGGCGGACAAGCTGACCATCAACGGGCTCGAATTCCAGTGGGTCCAGCCACTCGACTTCCTGACCAAGACTATCGGCATCACCGGGTTCGGCTTCAACGCCAATGCGACGGTCGTCGATCAGACCAGCAAGGGTGCGGCAACCGCGTTCGGCGTGGCGCCGTTTACTTACAACATCACGGGCTATTACGAAAAGCACGGCGTGATGCTGCGCGTGTCGACCACCTCGCGCGAGGGCTCGCAGAACAGCGGCGCGGCGCAGAACGGCATTCCGGCAGCGGCATTGTTCGGTACGGACTATACGACCTACGACTTCTCGTCGTCGTTCGACCTGGACAAGATCTTCGGTCTTGCCGGGGCGCCGCAGTTGACGGTCAACGTCGCGAACTTCACGAATGCGACGTTGCGGTCGTACTTCCAGTTCGAGAATGCGACCTTCACGCAGTACAAGCCGGGCCGGCAGTTCCTGGTCGGCCTGCGCGGCACCTTCTAGTAGACCGGACGGTGCGGTCGTGATGCGACCGCACCGTCGGTATTTACCTCAAGACGTGGTCGCGACCGGGTCTACGATCGCACAAGCCGATCGACGATCGGTAAGGTCGGTTCAACGATAATGGCGCAGGTCGGCGAAGTTTCGCGCGAAGACCCGACGGGCGCGCGGTTGCGCTACGGATAGCCGATGCGAGGTCCGCCAAGCGAAGCCAGCGGGTTTCACATGGGGCTGTCCGCCTGCTCACGACAGGAGAGACGACGATGTCACAGGCCGTATCACGCCGTACGCTGATGGGTGGTGCCGCCTGCGGCGCTGCGCTCGCGACGCTGCCCTTGTTCGGTGCCAAGGCGCATGGGGCGCCCGATCCGCGGACCGCGTTTGCCTTGATCGAAAAGGGCATTCCAGCAGCGGTCCTGGTCGACGCCGACGCCGACAGCGCGGTTCGGCATGTCGCCACCAATTTCGCCGCCGATTTGGAGAGGGTCAGCGGCACCGCTGCGCGACTGACCGATGGCGCGAGCGGCGTTGCGCAGGGGCCGGTGGTTATCATTGGCGTGCTCGGCCACAGCGCTTTAATCGATCGTCTCGTGGCGGCCGGCAAGATCGCCGCCGCCGACCTGCACGGCGAATGGGAAGCGTTTCGGCAGATCGTCGTCGACGATCCGATGCCGGGCGTGTCGCGTGCGCTGGTGATCGTCGGGTCGGACCGGCGGGGCGCGGTGTTCGGCACCTACGACGTGTCCGAGCGGATCGGCGTCTCGCCGTGGCACTGGTTCGCGGACGTGCCCGTCCGTCGCCAGCGCGACGTGCTGATCCCTGCCGGCTCGAGGCGCGACCAGCCCAAGGTCCGCTATCGCGGGTTCTTCATCAACGACGAGGATCCTTGCCTCAGCGGCTGGGCGAAGAAGGCGTTCGGTGGCGTCAATTCGGCGATGTACGCGCACGTCTTCGAACTGCTGTTGCGGATGAAGGGCAATTATCTGTGGCCCGCCATGTGGGGCAAGGCGTTCGCGGACGACGACCCCGCGAGCATGGTGCTGGCCGACGCGATGGGCGTCGTGATGGGCAATTCGCACCACGAGCCGATGCTGCGCGCGCAGGCCGAATGGCATCGCCACGAGGACAAGGGCGTGACCGGTGGCGCATGGGATTACGACAAGAACGGTGCCAACCTGCGGAAATTCTGGCGCGGCGGGATCGAGCGGATGATGGCGAAGGGCGGCCGCCAGAATTACGACTCCGTCGTGACCGTCGGCATGCGCGGTGATGGCGACGAGGCGATGGCCGAGGGCACCGCGACCGGGCTGCTCGAACGCGTCGTCGCCGACCAGCGTCAGATCATCGCCGACGTGACCGGCAAACCGGCGACCGACACGCCGCAGGTCTGGGCGCTCTACAAGGAAGTACAGGACTATTACGATCACGGCATGAAGGTGCCGGACGACGTCACGTTGCTGTTCTCGGACGATAATTGGGGCCAGATCCGTCGCCTGCCCGATCCCGCCGCACCACCGCGAAAAGGTGGGTACGGCATCTATTATCACTTCGATTACGTCGGCGGTCCGCGCAACTACAAGTGGATCAACACCAACCAGATCGAGAAGACCTGGCAGCAGATGGACCTGGCGTACCGGCGTGGTGCGGCGCAGATCTGGATCGTCAACGTCGGCGATATCAAGCCGATGGAATATCCGCTGGGGTTCTTCCTGGCGCAGGCCTGGAACCCGGATGCGATGACCCCAGCCGCGGTTGCCGACTATCCGCGCGCATGGGCGACGGCGACGTTCGGCCCCGAACAGGCGCGCGCGATCGGCGAGATCGTCACGCAGTACAGCCAGTATGTCGCACGCCGAAAACCGGAGTTGATCGATCAGGACAGCTTCCCGCTAGGCGGAGGCACGCCCGAGGGCCTCGATGGTGGCGAGTTCGGCGCGATGGTTGCGCAGTGGGACGCGCTGGAGGCACGGATGCTTACGGTTCGCGCCACGCTGCGGCCGGATCAGCGTGATGCCTATTACCAGCTGATCGAGTTTCCCGTGGCGGCGGTCGCGAACCTGTACCGGATGTATTACGGCACCGCGTGGAACCGGCTGCTGGCGTCGAAAAACGACGCCCGCGCCAATTATTTTGCCGATCAGGTAGAAACCGCTTTCCGGCGCGACGGCGAACTGACGCAGCGGTATCACGCGATCAACGGCGGCAAGTGGGACGGCATGATGGCGCAGGTCCATATGAGCTATGTCATCTGGAACGATCCCACCAAACAGACCATGCCGAGCATCGTCCGGGTCGGTGCCGATACGCCCGAGGCAAAGCGTCGGCAGCAGCCGGTCTTCGTTCCGACGCCCGCGACGCAGGCCGGTATCGTTGCCCTCGAAGCACCCGCGTTCAGTCGCGCACGCGACGGCAAGGGGCTGCGCTGGACGACGATCCCGCATCTGGGTCGTACGGCAGGTGCGATGATCGCGATGCCGCAAGGTCGACCGGCAACGCTGGCGAGTGACGGCGTCTGTCTGGAATACGACGTCACCGTGGCGAAGGCGGGACCGGCGACCGTGACGCTATACCTCGTGCCGACGCTCGACACGTTCGGTCAGGACGGATCGCGCATCGGCGTGTCGATCGACGGCGGTGCGGTTCAGGTCCTGCGCGCCATGCTTGAACCTACCGGAGGCGATACGGACAATGCCGCCAAGGCGCGTTGGGCGGATGCGGTGCGTGACAATGGCGTACGATTGTCGACAGGCCTTGGTGACGTCGCAAGCGGCCGTCACACGATCAAGATCTGGCAGCTGGACGACAATATGGTGCTCCAGAAGCTGGTACTTGCGACCACCCCGGTACCGATGTCCTATCTAGGTGCGGTTCCCGTCGCCTGACGGAACGCGCCGCGCGCCTATCCCTCAGGGTATTCGACGATGCCAGTTTCCTTGCGAAGGGCGACGTAGTAGCATCAATACGCAGACATTAGATTGGTAAGTCCAGTGGCAAAGCCCGCCCCCCAGAACGCGCTGTTCGCGGTCGGAAAATACGACGCTCCCGCGAACGACCGCTTGTATCAGCGGCTGGCGCGGCGACTGTTCGAGGAACTGGTCGCGGGCACCTATGCGGTAGGTGATCGACTGCCCGCCGAGCGCGAGCTGGCGATCGACTACGGCGCCAGTCGCCCGGCGGTGCGTGAAGCCCTCATCGCGCTGGAAGTGCAGGGATTTATCGAAGTCCGTGTCGGCTCCGGGGCGTATGTCTGCCGGCTGCCGGGGCAGGGCGAAGAGCCGGGTTTCGCCATCACCGCGTTCGAACTGACCGAAGCGCGGATCATGTTCGAGGGTGAGGCGGCAGCGCTGGCGGCGGTGCAGATCACCGATGCCGAGATCGACCTGCTCGACGGCCTGGTCGAGGCGATGACAACCGAGAATTTGCTGACCGAAGTCACCGAGATCGCCGATCGCGATTTCCACATGGCGATCGCCAAGGCGACGCGGAATTCGGGCGTTGTCCGGACGATCGAGGATCTGTGGCATTTGCGCTCGACGTCGCCCGAATGCGCGCTTCTCCATGCCAAGGCGCGCAACGCCAAGGTGCGGCCGGTCGTCGCCGAACATGCTGCAATCGTTGATGCTTTGCGCGCGCGCGATGCGGCGGCAGCGCGGGGCGCGATGCGCGCGCACCTGACGTCGGTGATGGACCACCTCCTGTTCCAGACCGAGGAGATGGCGATGGAACAGGCTCGACTGGCGCTCGCGACGACTCGTCAGCGTTACGGCGGCGCCCCGACGATCTGATCCACCCGGCGACCAGGCGCTTATAGGTTGTCAGACCAATTCAATCGTTGCTATCGACAGTGTGAGCATGTGGCTGCACCGCCATGGGAAAACGGGGATGAGCGGCCGATGAAGATGACCCAGACCATGCGCTGGTTTGGCCCGAACGACCCGGTGCCGCTAAACGCCATCCGGCAGGCCGGCGCGACCGGGGTCGTCACGGCACTGCATGAGGTCGCCAATGGCAACGTGTGGACCGTCGACGCCATCGCCGCGCGTCGCGTGATGATCGAGGACGCCGGGCTCGACTGGAAAGTGGTCGAGAGCCTGCCCGTCGTCGAGGATCTGAAGCGACGTTCGGGCGACTGGGATCGGCTGATCGAGGCCTATGTCGCCAGCCTACGGAATCTGGCGGGGCAGGGCATCGAGGTCGTGACCTATAATTTCATGCCGTTGCTCGACTGGACGCGGACCGACCTGAGTTGGGCATTGCCGGACGGCGCGCGCGCGTTGCGGTTCGAACTGCACGCGCTGGCCGCCTACGACATCCACATCCTGCGCCGCCCGGGCGCCGAGCGGGATTACGCAACCGATGTCGTCGCCATCGCCGCCGAGCGGTTCGCGGCGATGGACGAGGCCGCGCGCACGACGCTCGAGCGGACGATCATCGCCGGGCTGCCCGGAAGCGAGGAGAGTTTCAGTTCGCCGCAGTTGCTCGAGCAGATCGAGACCTATGCCGACATCGACGCAGCTCGGCTGCGTGCGAACCATGTCGCGTTCCTGGAGGCGGTGTGTCCGGTCGCCGAGGCCGAGGGCATCCGGCTGGTGGTGCACCCCGACGATCCGCCATTCCCGATCTTCGGCCTGCCGCGCGTGGTCAGCACCGAGGCGGACGTCAGCGCGCTGTTCGCGGCGGTGCCGTCGGTCGCCAACGGGCTGTGCTTTTGCAGCGGATCGTTCGGCGTGCGCGCGGACAACGACCTGCCGGGGATGGTCCGTCGGCTCGGCGAGCGCATCGGCTTCGTGCATCTTCGATCGGTGCAGCGTGAACCCGGTGGCGCGTTTCACGAGGCGGCGCATCTGGAGGGCGATGCGAACATGCCCGCGATCATGACCGAGCTGGTCGCGTTGCAGGCACGCACCGGGCGGTCGCTGCCGATGCGCCCCGATCACGGGCACCAGATGGTGGACGATCTCAACAAGCGGACCAACCCCGGCTATTCGTTGATCGGCCGGCTGCGCGGGCTGGCGGAACTGCGCGGACTGGAAACGGGTATCGTGCATGGCCGGGGCGCCGTCTGACTCCAGCCTAGAACCCAAGCCTGAGAACCAAGCCTACCGCGTCATTGCCAGTTGCGTATCGTCGAGCGCCAGGTCCACCAGCTTGCGCATCGCCGCGTTGGCGGCCGCTGGGTCACTCGCGGCGATCGCCTCGTACACGCGGACGTGATCGGGGATCGGGTTGCGCGGCAGCGAGCGGGTGCGCTGCTTGAACTGCGTCGTCCAGCTGACCGCCGCGCCGATGCTCGCGCTGAGCACGACGAGCGCGTCGTTGCGGGTCGCCTGCAACACGGCGTTGTGGAATTCGCGGTCCGCGGCACGGCCGGCTTCGGTGGCCAGCGTGTGGCGGCGCATCGCGGCGAGCGACTCCTTCATCACGGCGAGGTCGGCACGATCGCGTCGCTCGGCGGCCAGCGCGGCAGCGGCAGGCTCGACGATCGCGCGCAACTCGAACAGGCCGCGGACGAAGTCGATGTCGGGTTCGCCGGCAAAGGCCCAGGCGAGCACGTCGGGATCGAGCAGGTTCCAGCGACTGCGCGGTAACACGCGGGTACCGGTTTTGGGTCGACTTTCGACCAATCCCTTTGCCATCAGCACCTGGACCGCCTCGCGGTAGGCACTGCGCGACACGTCCAGCGCCTCCGAAAACGCGACTTCGCCCGACAATGTATCGCCCGGCAGATACTCGCCCGACAGGATCGCGGTGCCCAGCTTGTGTGCGATCGCGCCGTGCAGCCGCCGTCCCGTACCGCGGGGCGGGCGTGGCGGCGTCGCGCTTTCCGACGGTATCGCCGCGTCGGACGCGATTGGCGTATCCGACGACGGGCTCGTCTGATCGGGATTGAAGTTCGTCATTGGTAAGCTCCCATCACCGGGGTGATAGCCGCGTGACAATCGCGAGACGATAAGAGATTTTCTGTCCTGGGGCCCAGAAGGCGCGGATTGGGGCCGAAATCGATGTACCGCGGCATAGTGCCACGCGCGTGGGCGGCCGCGATCGTCAGGGCTTCTTGTCCTCGGGCCGGACGCCGCTGTGGTCGATCACGCTGCGTGCGGCGGCTGGCCATGCATCGCCCTCGACCTTGATATTGTCGACCGCCCGGTTGTTCAGATAGTCGGTCCACGATCCTTGGAGCCGGCCGGAATTATACCAGTTGCCGACCGCCAGATTGTCCAGCGCGGTGCGTTTCGGCGCGATGAAATCCTGCGAGTTGAGGTTCAGCCAGACGCCGCCGACGCGGTCGATCACGTTGTTGCGGACCGTGACGTAGCGCGATCCCTCGTCGAGATAGATCGCGATCCCGCCCGCACCCGCGACATCGGCGATGTAGTTGTCGGCGATCAGCGCGCCCGGATCGGCGGACAGATGATAGATCGCGCCGCCATCGGGAAACCACTGCTTCACCCGGGTCACGCGGTTGCCGACGACGACCGTGTCGTGCAGCGTCGTCGGCGTATCGTAGACCAGATTGCCCGGCTGGTCGTAATAGCCGCGCTGTTGCCGCCAATATTCCGCGCTGCCGCCGGGGTCGTTCGTGCCCCATCCCCAGCCGATGTCGATCCCGTCATACGGCGCGTCCGAGACGTCGTTGTTCGCGATCACCGTCCCCGACGCATAGGTGACGAGGATCGCCGACTGCTCCTTGTAGTCGCGCGATACGCCGGCGATCCGGTTGTCGCGGATCAGGATGTCGCGCAGGCCCATTTCGGGGCGCGAGGGATGGTGCGCGTCGGGACGAATGCCGCCGACCATGATCGCACCGCCGGCGAGGTCGCTAAAGCTGTTGCGCGTCACCTCGATCGCCGCCGCGCCGAGCCCGACGCCGCCGTCATTCGCGTCGGGATTGTTGCCGATGCCGAGCGCGACCTGCCCAAGTTGCGAGAACTGGTCGTCGTCGAACACGATACGGGTCGCGGCGGCCACTTGCACTGCGGCGGGCTGCTGGTTCCAACGGTTGCGCATCGCCTCGAACGCGGGGCATCCCCAGCTGCAATCGCGGATCGGATCGGCGGGATAACCGGTCACGTCGCCCGCCAGATAGGCACCGCTCTGCTGGCTCGCATAGCCTTGCGGGCTTGAGGGCTGCAGCCAGCTGGTGTGGCGAAACGCGAGGTGGCGAAACTGCAGGTCGCGGACCGGCCGATCATAGCTGCCGCCGATCGAGACGAGCCGTTCGAGGATCGGCATCACGACTTCGGCGCGGCGAATGTCCTCCCCCGGCAACGGCTTGTAATAGAGCAGCCCCGCCTTTGGATCGACATACCATTGGCCGGGCTCGCGCAGGAAGGCGAGCGCATTGACCAGAAACAGGCGCGCGACCTCGGCCGAGACCGGCCGAGCGATCGTGTCGTAGCCGATCAGGTTATTGCGCCAGCCCGGCTGTTGCATGACGATCCGGCTTCCTTGGGCCGACCCGCCTTCGATCCGGTCGACGACGGCGTGGCGGTGCGTGAACCAGCTCATGCCCTCGATCTCGATACGGCGCTGGTCGGGGAGCGAGGCGAGTTCGCGCCACGCCAGATCCTTGATGTCGAGGCCCCAAGTCTGGAAGGTGACGGCGGAGCGCGGAATCTCGATGCGGGCGCGGCTGGCGAGCCGCTCGTTCACCGTCAGTTGCCGCGGATCGGCGCCCTTCGGCACTGCGGCGGACCAGATGCCCTTCGCGCGATCGGCGAGCCGCCACCCGTCGATCGGTATGCCGCCGGACAGGATCGGACGCGTGCCGGCCTCGCCTTCCCAGCGGACGGTGAAGCCGTTCAGGCCGCCATCGTCGGCGGTGAAGCGGAGCGGTGCGGTCAGCCGGTAGGTGCCCGGCGCGATCCGCACAGTGACGTCGTGATCCGGGTTGAGCCGGCGCACCGCGGCTTGCGCGCGCGCAGGCGTCGCGAACGGATGCGCGGACGATCCGTCGCCAGCGTCCGACCCGTTCGGCGACAGGTTGAGCACGACCGGCACGGGGGCGGGGCGATTGGGGATAACGATGTGATGGCGCGCAGGCGCTGCGGGCAGCGCGATCACGGGAAAGGTCGGTTGTAGCGGAAGCTGCGCGAGCGCGGGGGATGGCTGGGACGCGAACCCCGTCGCCATCAGCGCCATCGTCGATACCGCGCGTGTCAGGGTCGGCATCGCGTCTCTCCCGGTCGGTCAGAATGCCGCGAGCGCGGGAAGCCGAGGCGCATCATAGCGCTGTCGGGACGTGCCCGATCCCACGCCGGAGCGCAGGATCGGGCGGTCGTCGATCAGAGGACGCGGTTGATGAGGTTCTCGATCCGCTCCTGCTGGCCCGAGACCGGCTTGGGATCGATGCCGCGCTCGATCGCGAGGTCGGCTATGCCGGCGAGGTCTAGCCCACCGATCGCGCCACCGAACTCGCCGTCCCAGCCGGCATAGCGCTTGGTCTTGATCGCATCGATCCGGCCGTCTTCGATCAGCTTGGCCGCATTGAGCAGACCCTTCGCGACGACGTCGATCGCGCCGACATGACCGTAGAACAGGTCGGCCGGGTCCATGCTCTGGCGCCGCACCTTGGCGTCGAAGTTGAAGCCGCCGGTGGTGAAGCCGCCCGCGCGGATGATCTCGAGATTGGCGAGCGTCAGTTCCTCGACCGAGTTCGGGAATTGATCGGTATCCCAGCCATTCTGCGGATCCCCGCGATTGGCGTCGATCGAGCCGAAGATGCCGAGCGCAGCGGCGGTCGCGATCTCATGCTCGAAGGTGTGGCTGGCGAGCGTCGCGTGGTTCGCCTCGATGTTGACCTTGACCTCGTTCTCCAGGCCATAGCGCTTGAGGAAGCCGTACACCGTCGCGGTGTCGAAGTCGTACTGGTGCTTGGTCGGCTCGAACGGCTTGGGCTCGATCAGGATCGTGCCGGTGAAGCCGATCTTGTGCTTGTGCTCGACCACCAGGCTCAGGAAGCGGCCGAAATTGTCGAGCTCGCGCTTCATGTCGGTGTTGAGCAGCGTCTCGTAGCCCTCGCGACCGCCCCACAGCACGTAGTTCTGGCCACCGAGGCGATGCGTCGCCTCGAGCGCATCGCGGACCTGCATCGCGCCGAACGCGAACACTTCAGGATCGGGGTTGGTCGCGCCGCCGGCCGCGAAGCGCGGGTGGCTGAACAGGTTGGCGGTGCCCCAGAGCAGCTTGCGGCCCGATGCGGCCTGGAGCTGTTCGAGATGGTCGACCGCTTCAGCGAAGAATTTCCGGTGCTCGGTGATGTTGGCGGCATCGGCCATCACGTCGACGTCGTGGAAGCAGTAATAGGGCACGTCGAGCGTCTTGAAGAACTCGAACGCGACCTCGCGCTTCATCGCGGCTGCGGCGCTGTCGTTGGCGCCGCGGTGCCACGGGCGATCGAACGTGCCGCCGCCGAACACGTCGGAGCCGGGCCAGCAGAAGGTGTGCCAGAAGCATGCGGCGAAGCGGAGGTGATCCTCCATGCGCTTGCCGAGGACCATCTTGTCCTTGTCGTAGAAGCGGTAGGCCAGCTCGTTGGTGCTGTCGGGGCCCTCATATTTGATCTGGGGGATATCGGCGAAGAAATCGGACATCAAAGCTTCCTACGATTTGGGGGTGATGCGGGAATAGGCTTGGCGGAACGCGGCCTTCTTCTCGGCGAGCGCCGAGACGAGGGCAGGGTCGGGGACGATGGTGTGCGAGACGGGAGGCGCGACGCAGATCTCGGCGGGGTCGCCGCCGTCGACCCCCAGCTGGGCAAGCCGTGCGGCGCCCAGCGCGGGGCCCACCTCGCCGCCCTGGAGGTAGACGAGCTCGACCTCCATCGCCGCGGCGATCACCTCGCCCCAATAGCGCGAGCGGGCACCACCGCCGATCACCGCGAGGCGCTCGACCGTCGTGCCGGCCTCACGCAACACGTCGAGACCGTCCGCGAGCGCGAACGCCACGCCTTCCAGCACCGCCTGCGACAGGCGACCGGCATCGGTGTCGTTGTCGAGGCGGAGGAACGCACCGCGCACCTCGGGGTCGTTGTGCGGCGTGCGCTCGCCCGAGAGGTAGGGGAGGAATATCTCGGGGCCACTGGCGGAGCCAGCGGCCTCGGCGCGCGCGAACAGGTCGGCGGCACCGGCGGCACCGGTGATCCGCGCGATCCAGTCGATGCACGACGCCGCTGACAGATGGACCGACATCTGGTGCCACATGCCCGGAAGCGCGTGACAGAAGGCGTGGACCGCACGCGCCGGATTGGGGCGGAAGTCGTTGGTCGCGACGAAGATCACGCCCGACGTGCCGAGCGACAGCAGCGCATCGCCGTCCTTGACGACGCCGACGCCGACTGCGCCCGCCGCATTGTCGCTGCCGCCTGCCGCGACCGGGACCTGCGGCATGCCCCAAAGCTCGGCGACCTCGGCGGTAAGCATGCCGGTGATCTCCGTGCCCTCGTACAGCGCCGGCATCTGCGCCTGCGTCAGTCCGCAGGCGGCGAGGATCTCGTCGCTCCAGCAGCGGCCACCGACGTCCAGCCACAACGTGCCTGCGCTGTCGGACAGGTCTGACGCCTTGTCGCCGGTCATCAGCAGCCGGACATAGTCCTTCGGCAACAACACCGTGGCGATCTTCGCGAAGACCTCCGGCTCATGTTTGCGAACCCAGAGTAGTTTCGGCGCGGTGAAGCCGGGCATCGCGATGTTGCCCGATATCGTGCGAAGGTCGGGGACCGCGCGTTCCAGTGCCTCGCATTCGGCGAAACAACGGCCATCGTTCCACAGGATCGCGGGGCGGAGCGGCCGGTCGTCGGCATCGAGCAACGTCGCGCCGTGCATCTGGCCGGCAAGCCCGACGCCGCGCACCGAACGGCGCACGCTCGGGTCGATCGCCTGCACCGCGGCGATCGTCGCCTTCCACCACGCATCCGGGTCCTGCTCGGACCAGAGCGGATGCGGCCGCTGCACGGTCAGCGCGGCAGTGCCCTGACCCACCACGCTGCCATGCTGGTCGAGCACCACGGCCTTGACACCCGAGGTGCCGATATCGATTCCGAGGAACATCAGTTGACGAACGGATCGATGGTCGGGATCGAGCCATCGGGCGCGAACTTCAGTTCGGTCACCTTGACGTTGCGCAGGTGGTTCTTGTTGCTCATCTGCGTGTCCGCATAGAACAGCCACCATTTCTTGTTCCATTCGACGATCGAATGGTGGCTGGTCCAGCCCTGTACCGGCTTCAGGATATGGCCGCGGTAGGTGAACGGGCCGTACGGGTTGTCGCCGGTCGCGTAGTTCAGGAAGTGCGTGTCGCCGGTCGAGTAGGTGTAGTAATATTTGCCGCCGCGCGTGAACACCCAGGACGCCTCGAAGAAGCGGCGTTCATGGTCGCCGCCGAGCACGGGCTTGCCGGATTCGTCGAGGATCTGGACGTCGCGCGGGGTCTCGGCAAAACTCTTCATGTCGGGATTGAGCTTGGCGATCTTGCCCGAGAGCGCAGGCTGGTCGTCCTTGCCGAGATCGGTGTCGGAGCCGTTGGCGTCGAACTTGCCATCCTTCCAGCGCTGGAGCTGACCGCCCCAGATGCCGCCGAAATACATGTAGCTCGCGCCGTTCGCGTCGGTGAACACTGCGGGGTCCATCGAGAAGCTGCCGGCGATCGGCTTGGGATCGGCCTTGAACGGACCGACCGGGCTCTTCGAGGTGGCGACGCCGATGCGAAACGTGCCGAGCCCGTTCTTGTCGAGTTGTTTGTCGCGCGCCGGGAAGTACAGGTAATAGGTGCCGTTCTTGTAGGCGGCATCGGGGGCCCACATCTGCTGCGATGCCCAGGGCACGTCCTTCACGTCGAGCGCGACGCCGTTGACCTTCACCGGGCCGCCGATGCGGTCCATGCTCAGGACGCGGTAATCGCGCATCGCATATTGATTGCCGAGGTCGTCGTCGGCGATCTTCACGTCGATGTCGTGGCTTGGATAGACGTAGATCTTGCCGCCGAAGACGTGCGCCGACGGATCGGCGGTGTAGATGCTAGTGACCAGCGGCTGCGACAGATAGCGCTTGCCTTCGGGACTCCGCGGTTCCTTGCCAGTGGACGTTTTCGGCTGGGTATTCCCCCCATTGGTCTGGGCGAGGGCGATCGTCCCCGTTGCGGCAAGTGCGGCAATGGCGAGCGTAGGCGCGAGGCTGAAACGCATCGGTCCGTGGTCCTTCCTAATGTTCACCATCTGATGTGGTGTCGAGCTTCGATGTGTTTGGGTAGCGCTACCGTACGAAACGTGTCAACTCTTAGCACGCCGGGCGGACGACTGTCGACACAACCTAAGTCGCCTGTGGACCTACGCGGGTCACTTCCTCCACGCATAGGGACCGACCAGCGTGCCGACGAAGCCGCCCGCGGTCCTGGTGCTGAGAATGCGCGCATCGACGTCGCGCGCGAGGGTCTTCTTGCCGCCGACACCGTCATAGTCGAACGCCATCGTGCCGCCGTTCGCGCGGATCGTCAGCGTGACCGGGCCCGAGCCGGTGACGGGTGCGGAGGCGACCAGTTGTTCCTTGCCCTTGTCGGCAGTGTAGAGCGCGACGACGGGCGTGCCGGCAATCCGGGTGATGCCGAAGAACACATAGTTCGCGTCGCTCTGCATCGCGACGAGACCGGCGCGGTCGCCGTCGGTGTCGGGGGTGAAACGGACCGTCGTCGACATCGTCGCAACGTGATGCTGCTGGCGGCGTCCGACGAACGAGGGCACCTTGGAAAGATCGCCGATGCGTCCGCCGCGGTCGAGGATCAGGTCGCCGTGGTCGAGCCGGTAGAAGGGCGTCTTGGGCGTGCGTACGCCGACCCATTGCATCGCCAGCTTGCTGCCGTCGAAACTGTCGACATAGCCGAAGTCGCCGCTGGTCGGGATGCGGCTCGGCGGGCTCGCAGGCAGCCTGGGCTTGGTGCCGACGAACGGGACCGGCTGGCCCTTGGGCAGGATGATCGGCCAGCCGTCCTTCCATGTTACCGGTAACAAGAACGTCTCGCGGCCGATGTTGTAATAGTCGCCCTCGTATGGCCGCACGCCGAGGAAGGTCGCGTACCAGTCGCCGTTCTGCGTCTCGACGAGCTTGGCATGGCCAGTCGACGTGACCGGGTTGGGTCGCGCAGGATCGAGATCGCGCTGAGTCAGGATCGGATTGCCCGCGAACGGGACGTAGGGGCCCAGGAGGGACTTCGAGCGCAGCGCGACCTGCGAGTGGTTGACGCTGGTGCCGCCCTCGGCTGCGGTCAGGTAATAATAGCCTTCCTTACGGAAGATGTGCGGTCCCTCGATCCACACCGGCTTCTTGGAGATGTCGACGCCGCCGTTGATCAGTTGCGTGCTGTCGCCGACCATTTTTCCCGCGCGCCAGTCATATTCCTGGATCCAGATCGCGCGGTGCCCGTCGTAGCGCGGCGGCTCAGCGGGCGCGCGGTTGTTGACGATATACGCCTTGTCGCCCTCCCAATAGATCGACGGGTCGATACCCTCGAACGGCAACCAGATCGGGTTCGACCAAGGTCCCGCCGGGTCCTTCGCGGTGATGACGAAATTGCCTTTGCACTCGACGCACGTGTTGACGATGTAGAAGACGCCGTCGTGATACGAGATGTCGGGCGCGAACACCGCCTGCGACGTGCGCATGCCGGTGAAGTCGAGCTGCTCGGGCCGATCGATCGCGTTGCCGATCTGGGTCCAGTTCACCAGGTCCTTCGACTTGAAGATCGGCAGGCCCGGGTAATGCGCGAACGAGGAGAGGACGAGGTAATAGTCGTCGCCGACGCGCGTCACCGACGGGTCGGGATAATAGCCCGACAGGATCGGGTTGCGATATTGATTGGGTCCGACGCTGACCTTCTCCTGCGTGTGCCCGTCATAGCTGAAGCTGCTGAACCGTGGCGCGTCGCTGGCGAAGGCCGGCGTTCCGAGCGCGAGACCGGCGAGCATCGCGAGCGTCTGGATTTTCATGGCGGTTCTCACTTGAGTGCGCTGGCTGTCTGGGTTGGTTTCGATGCAGTCCCCGCGGCCAGTTCCTGCGCGGCTTGGGCGAGTTCGATCCACATCGCGCCTTCGGGGATGACGTATTCATTCTCGCCCCAGAAGAACGGCCAGTCCTCATGGTTTTCGGGAAAGTCCGGCTTGATGATGAGCACGCCCGGCACCACCCCGCCGGCGATGAACGAGAAGTCGGCCCGGTTGTTGCCGTAGGCGACCTCCTTCGAGACCGTGCCGACGGCGGAGACGAACGACACGTCGGACGCGGGATGATTACCGACCAGGAACTCGAGCCCGCGGAACACGGCGTCGGCAGGCATGATCTCCGGGAACGCCTTGTGCAGCGTGTACGCGTTCATCGCATAGCCGAGCACGGTGCCGCTGCCCGCCCAGCCGCCGGTGGTGATCGGCACGCCGAACGGGTTGGCCTTCGCCGCGGTCTCGGCGGCGGCGGCATAGGCGCGCACCGCCGGGATCATCGCCGCGCGATAGGCCGGCGGCATGAACGGAATCGCCGCCACCGCATCGCGCAGGGTGAAGGCGAACGTCTTTTCCATCGCCGGCCACAGTGACTGGACCGCGGCGACATAGCGCGGATCGCGGGTCGTGCGGAGCAGCTCGACCGCGGCGGAGAAGCGCTCGGCGTCGAGCGGCCCCCCGGTGGTGTTGCCGTGCTGGTACAGATCGGGCGCGTGCGATTGTTCCTCCGCCCAGGTCCGCGTTGCGATACCGAGCGCCTTCTTCGATAACGCTGGATCGACCTTGGCGAGCGCGCGCGATGCCGCCGCGAGCCCGGCGATCGAGCCGTAGTTGAGTGCGGAGGCCTTGGTCGTGAACGCCCAGCGATCGTCGGGTGTCCCGCTGCGGCCGCTCTTCTCCTCGCCGAGCTTCAGCGCCGGATCGTAGACCAGCCCGTCGGTCTTGGTCGAGGCGTCGCCGAGGTGCGTGTATTGTGCGACGTCAGGCTCGACGATGCCGTGGATCGTATGGCCGACCGCATCGAACTGCGCGACGAGTTGCAGCGTGCCGTGGCGGATCTGCTGGACGAGATCGGGCGTGCCGTCGGGCACGTGGATCTCGGTCTTGCGCCGCGTCCAGTCGATCGCGGTGGTGTCGCGCATCGGGTGCCAGCGCTCCCAGCTGTCGACCAGCGAGCGGATCACCTGATATTGCGACTGGGTGCGGATGTCATAGTCGCCCGCATCGAACCATCCGCCGACCGCGAGGCCGGGGATGTGCTCGCCCGACTTGAACTTGGTGTCGGTCGTCGGCCCCTGCGCGTAGAGGTCGATATGCTCGTGGCCGGTCGGCGCCTGCCGCGCGTCGTCGCGGTGCGCGTCGCCGTGCCAGACGCGGTAGCCTTCGTTGACGAACATATGGTCCATTGCGACCGGGAAATAGACGTCGAGCGTCGGGTGCCATGCGCCGGCATAGGCGTCGGCGGCGATCCGGAACGGTGCGGTGCGCGTGGTGCCGTAGTCGAGCACATAGGTGCCGGGCTGGCGGACCGCGCTGAAATCGAGTTGCAGATAGCTGTAGCGGAGATAGTCGCCCCAGCGCTTGGCGGGCGCGGTCGGGACCGGTGTCATGCTGCCGTCCTCGCCGACGCGCAACAGGCGCGCGGGCAGCAGGCGGCGATCGTTGCGGTCGAGTTCGATCGTCGCGACCTTCCGCGCGTCGGGCGTGTAGCCGAGTTGCGAATGCGCGATCACCGGGGGCCGGAGCCAGCCCGGTACGCTGTTGGGCTGGATCGTCCATTCGAGCACGGTGCCGGCGCGCCCTGCCGGAAGCAGCGAGCGGAGTACGAACCAGCCGTTCTGCGCCTGGTTGCGACCGTCGAACAGCTGCACCTCGGCGGTCGAGCGGATCGTCACGCGGCGGGCCGGGTCCTCGGGTGCGAGCACGAAGCGGCTGCCCCTGGCGATCGCAGTCGGTTCGGCGCCGGGACCTTCCGCGCGACCGCTCGCCGCGTTGCGCTGCGGCGTCTGGATCATCGCGTCGGCCGGATAGACCGGGAACGCGCCGCTCACCCCGTCTGCCATGTAGCTGTGGTGGAAATAGGCGGCGGGGAGGAATTCGAGGTTGAACCCGGCCTTCCCGGCGAGCGCGGCTGGCACCGGCTTGTCGAGGATCACCGACACGGCGACCGCGCCGCCGCGCTTTTCCGAGCGCACGCGGTAGCGCCATTTATAGTCGGGATATTCGAGCGTGACGGTAATCGCGCCAGTCGCAGCGTCGATCTTCCGGTCGACGAGGCGCCCGATCGCATCCCATTGGCCGGGCGTGGAGGACAGGCGGACGTCACCGTTGGTGGCGATCCGTTCGCCCTGCTGGATGATCTCGACGCCGCTGATCTTCGAATCGGCGAATAGGCCGTCATACCAGTTGGAGAAGACGAGCACGTTGGCGGCTGGCGCCTCGTAATAGCCGGCGGCGTTGAGCGTCAGGTCGGTCGACGCGACGCGCGGGCTTGTCTGAGCGATTGCGGGCGCCGCGCTCGCGAGCAGGGTCGCGATCAGGCAGAATGCGGATTTGGCCGCCATGGTTTTTCCTCTCCGATATCGTCATGCGGCGTTGGATTCGCCTGCTATTCCCGCGACTATAGCGCTAACAATCGCGTACACCACCCGCTGTCGTTGTTCTCATATGGACAGGATAGCGGTATCACCCTAATACTCATACAAGGTTGCAAAGGGCACGCGACGGTTCCGGTTTCGGGACGTCGGAGAACAGCCTGCACGCAGCCGATAGGGAGAAGAGGATGACCGGGCCAACCGTCGATCGTCGTCGTGCGTTGCTTGCATCGATCGCTACCGGCGCGGGGCTGATGCTGCCCGCAATCGGTCGCGCGCGTGCTGCGCCTGGACCCTCCGCATCGCGCACCGGCACCTGCTCGACGCCGCAATCGGCAATTGCGCGGACGCAATACGGTCCGGTCCGCGGCTATGTCTCGGACGGAGTCTACACTTTCAAGGGCGTGCCTTACGGGGCGGATACCGGCGGCGAGAATCGCTGGCTGCCCGCCAAGCCGCCGCAGCGCTGGAGCGAGACGCGCGACACGCTGTCCTACGGTGCGAACTGCCCGCAGACGCTGCATGATTTCAGCGCGGTCGAGCACACGTTCCTCCAGCAATGGACCGACGGGTTTATTGGCGAGGACATGCTGAAGCTGAACGTCTGGACGCCGTCGCTGTCGGGCAAGCGGCCGGTGATGGTGTATTTCCACGGCGGCGGGTTCGCGTTCGGATCGTCGTACGAACTCGCCTCGCATGACGGCGCGCAGATGGCGCGGCATCACGACGTGGTGCAGGTGTCGATCAACCACCGGCTGAACGTACTCGGGTTCCTCGACCTGACCGAGGTCGGCGGCGGCGCGTACGACACGTCGGTCAACGTCAGCATGACCGATTGCGTCGCTGCGCTGCGCTGGGTGCAGGAGAACATCGCGCGGTTCGGCGGCGATCCCGACACGGTGATGATCTATGGCCAGTCGGGCGGCGGATCGAAGGTGACGACGTTGCTCGGCATGGCGACCGGCAAGGGCCTGATCCACCGCGCGGCGGCGCAGTCGGGCGGCGGCGGGTCGCTGCCGACCGCCGAGCAGTCGCGCGATTTCTCGCGGCGCGTGCTGCGCGAACTGAACATCGGGCCGAAGGATCTGGGCGCGCTCCAGCGGATCGCGTGGAAGCCGTTGTTCGAGGCGGGCAACAAGGTCGCGACCGAGATCAATGGTCCGCGCGGGCCAATGGGGCCGTCGCTGACACCGCGCGTGGGCTGGAACCCGACGCTCGACGGCAAGGTGATCGACGTCCGCTCTTACTCGGACGTCGCGCCCGAGGTGTCGCGCGACGTGCCGGTGATGATCGGCAACGTCAGCGAGGAGGGGATGCGCTGGGGCTACAACCCGAGCGAGGCGCAGTGGCGGACCGATCTCACCGCGCAGATGGGGGGCGACAAGGCGGGGCGGCTGATCGCGGCGATGAAGCAGGCGCATCCCGAAAAGGCGGTGCGGACGCTGGCGTACGGCGTGCAAGGCCTGCAGAACCGCAACCGCGTGCAGGACATGGTCCGCCTGAAACACGCGCAGCGCGGCGCGCCCGTCTACCAATATCTGTTCCAGTGGCAGTCGCCGCAACTCGGCGGCGTAGCGGGCGCATGGCATACCGCCGATCTCGCCTTCTGCTTCGACAACACCGCGCTCTGCGACCAGGGCACCGGCAATACGCCCGAAGCGCAGCGCGTCGCGCGGACCATGTCGACCGCGTGGGCGAACTTCGCGCGGACGGGCAATCCGAGCCAGCCGGGCTTGAGCTGGACGCCGACCGATCCGCAGCGCTGCCAGACGATGGTGTTCGATACTACGAGCCGCATGGTCGACGATCCCGAGGGCGCCGCGCGGCGTATCCTGCTGTCGTGAGCGTGGTGTGATGGACAATCTGGGGGAGAAGGCGATGCGTTGGTCGATCGGATTTGGGTTGTTGGCGAGCGCGTTGGCATTGGCAACGCCGGTTCTGGCGCAGGACGCGCGGATGACCGCGACGGCGGCTCCGGCCGAGCCGACCGCGATCCCGCTCAACACCGGCGGCGTGAAGGGGCAGGCCGCGCCCGAAGCTTGGTTCAGCCAGTACGGTGTCGCGATGACGCGCAACGTCACGTCCGCGACGCTGACGCCGTTCCTGCCCGATCCGGCCAAGGCGACCGGGGCGGCGGTGATCGTCGCGCCGGGCGGCGGTTTCCTGATGCTGTCGATGGAGAATGAGGGCTGGCGCGTGGCGAAGGCGCTCGCCGACCGGGGCATCGCGGCGTTCGTGCTGAAATACCGGCTGAAGCCGACTCCGGCGGACATGGGCGGGTTCGAGCAATCGGTCACGGCCATGTTCGCCGGTGCCGTGCAACCGCAGAGGCGGATGAGCCCGGACGAGGCGATCGCCGGGCTCAGCGACCAGATCGCCGATGCACGCGCTGCAATCGCGCTGGTGCGGACGCGCGCGACCGAGTGGAAGGTCGACCCCGCCCGCGTCGGCATGGTCGGCTTTTCGGCGGGGGCGATGACGACGATGGCGACCGCGCTGGCCGCGCCCGACACGCATCTGGCCTTCATCGCGCCGATCTATGGATCGATGGAGTCGGTGAAGGTGCCGGCTGACGCCCCGCCGCTGTTCGCGGTGCTCGCCGCCAACGACCCGCTGTTCGCCAACAAGGGATTCGGCCTGATCGAATCCTGGCAGAAGGCGGGGAAGCCGGTTGAGTTCCACCTTTACCAGGCAGGCGGGCACGGCTTCGGGCTGGGCAAGAAAGGCACGACCAGCACCGGCTGGTTCGAGGATTTCATGCACTGGCTCGACGCCAACGGCATGCTCGTACGGCGATGACACGATGCAGGGGGAGACGGGTATGATGCGCTTCACGAGGGTTCGGGCGATCGGGCTGCGCGCCGCGCCGCTGCTGGCGTTGGGTGCGCTGGCGGGGATGCCGTCCAGTGCGGACGGGCAGGATGCGGCACTGGCACCGGCGACCGGTCTCGCACCGTATTTCCAGCCGGTGACGCAAGGGCCCACGACGCCCGACAGCGACGGTTTCCTGCGTCGCTGGCTGTTGCTCGAGCCGATCGACAAGCCCAACCGCAGCAATACGGGCTTCACCGCCACCTATGTCCGGCAGGCGCTGACCACGCAGTATTTCCCCGGCCAGTTCACGGCGATCCCGCGCGACGGCCAAGTCGTGAAAGCGGCTCAACCGCTACGTTGGCACGCACTCGATTCCGGCGCGTTCGACGTCAAGCTGTTCAGCTTCGCCAAGGGCCTCGGCAAGCCGACCTACGGCGTGATCTTCTGGGCGGTGACGATCGTCGACAGCCCGCGCGAGATGCGCGACGTGCGGCTGGCGGTCGGGTCGAACTCGGCGTCGATCTGGTGGCTGAACGGCAAGGAGACGGCCGGGCTGTTCAACGATCGCCGCATGGTGATGGACGACGTGCTGTCGGACCGCGTGACTCTGCGCAAGGGCCGCAACGTCCTGCGCGGCGCGGTGATCAACGGACCCGGCCTGAGCGACTTCTGCGTACGCTTCGTCGACGAGGCCGGCCGGCCGATCACCGACCTCAAGACCGATGTCCGCTAGCATGGAGACCCTCATGACGCGTCTTGCCGCCGTCGCTCTCGGGCTGTCCGCGATCCTCGCCGCCGGGGCGCCGCCCGCCACCGCGCAGTTGCAGGGGGAGACGTTCATCCACGATCCGTCGACGGTGACCGAGTCCGACGGCAAATACTACACGTTCGGCACGCGCGGCGGTGGGCTGGTCTCCGACGACGGCTGGACATGGCGCAGCGGTCCCGAGCGTCCCGGCGGCGGCGTCGCGCCCGACGTGATCAAGATCGGCGATCGCTATTACGTCGCCTATGCGGTCGGGGGCGGGGGCATGTCCGGCGGGCATGCCAGCCAGGTCAAGATCATGTGGACGCTGTCGCTCGATCCGACATCGCCGCGGTTCGAATATCACGACGTCGGCGTGGTCGCGTCGAGCGACGGGGTGGAGACCGCCGACGCGATCGACCCCGCATTCCTGTACGTCGATGGTCATTTGTGGCTGACCTACGGCACCTATTTCGGGCCGATCCGCATCATCGAACTCGATCCGAAGACCGGCCTACGCGTCGCAGGCAATCAGCCGGTCGACGTCGCGATCGACATGGAAGCCACCGCGATGATGCACCGCGACGGCTGGTATTATTTGCTCGGCACGCACGGGACGTGCTGCGACGGGCCGAATTCGACCTACCATATCCGCGTCGGCCGATCGCGCAGTCCGCTCGGGCCGTATGTCGATCACATGGGGACGCCGCTGCTGCGCGGCGGCGGCAAGCTGGTCGTCAGCGCACGCGGTCGCAATATCGGCCCCGGTCATTTCGGGCTGATCGAACTCGAGGGCGGCGTCGAGAAATTCTCGATGCATTACGAGGCGGACATGGATCGCAGCGGCCGCAGCGTGCTGGGAATAGAGCCGCTCCGCTGGACCGACGGCTGGCCGGTCGCGGGCGAGAACATCGTCCCCGGCACCTATGAAGTCGCCTCCGAACGCAGCGGCTATGCACTCGGCCTCGCCACCGATGTCGTCAGGATCGCGTTCGACCCGCGTCGCGCCTTCATGGCCAAGCCGACCGACCCGGTCAGCCCGATCCCCGACCAGACATTGGCGCAGGGTTCGGCGGGCTGGCCGCAGGGTCGCATCCGCGTCGACCTCGCCGACTATATGAACCGCCCGCACCAATTGTGGACGATCGCACCGGCGGCGGGGGGCGGCGGGTATTTTGGTGCACCCTATTACACGATCACCATCGCCGGGACGACGCGCGTGCTCGCCGCGACCGCGCAGGGCGAGGTCGAGACGGTGCCAGCGTTCACGGGCGCGACCGAGCAGATGTGGCGGATCGATCAGCTGAGCGACGGCACCTACCGCATCATGCCGAAGTCCGTACCGGGTGGCCGCGCAAACCTGGCGCTCGTCGCGATCAGCGCGAGCACCCCGACGCTCGCCGCGTTCGATCCGGTCAGCCCAGCCGGGCGCTGGACCTTCAAGCGGCCGTAGTCGATTTCGGCCGACGTTGACGCCGGCCGAGATTGAACTACTCCTACAAGTATCGAAAAGATGGGCTGCCTCATGGGGGCCGAAAGGGAGAGTATGGACCTGTTCACGCACCGCACTTCACAGTCGGGTTCCGGCCTGACGCGCGCGCTTACCGCGCTGACGTTCGCGCCGCTGATGCTCGCGGGCGCATTTGTCGCGACGCCGTCGGTGGCGCAGGACGCCGCGGCACCGACCGTGACGGCGACGTTGCAGGCGGACAAGCCAGGCGCGGTCGTCCACCGCGACGTGTTCGGGCAGTTCGCCGAGCATCTCGGCCACGGCATCTATGGCGGGATCTGGGTGGGCAAGGGCTCGCGCATCCCCAATGACGGCGGCTATCGTCGCGACGTGCTGGACGCCCTGAAGGCGATCAACGTGCCGATGGTGCGCTGGCCCGGCGGGTGTTTCGGCGACGAATATCATTGGCGTGACGGGATCGGTGCGACCAAGTCGCGCCCGACCAAGGTCAACACCAACTGGGGCGGCGTCAACGAGGACAACGCGTTTGGCACGCACGAATATTTCGGGCTGATGGACCGCCTTGGCGCCAGCACCTACGTCTCCGCCAACGTCGGCAGCGCACCGCCGTCCGAAACCGCGCAATGGGTCGAGTACATGACCGCCGCGAAAGGCACGACCGTGCTGGCCAAGGAGCGCGAGCGCAACGGGCATGCCGCACCGTGGAAGATCCAGTATCTCGGCATCGGCAACGAGCTTTGGGGCTGCGGCGGCAACATGCGCGCCGAATATGCCGCCGACCTGACCAACCGTTATGCGCAGTTCGCCAAGTCCGCGAACGGCCCGATGCTCAAGATCGCGAGTGGCCCGAGCGACTCGAACTACGAGTGGACCGAGGCGATGATGCGGATCGCCGGCAAGAACATCGATGGGCTGGGGCTGCATTACTACACGCGGCCGCGCGACAAGGACTGGAAGGATAAGGGCGCGGCGATCGGCTTTCCCGAGCGCGAATGGGCGACCACCATGTCGCACACGCTGGAGATGGAGGAGTTCATCACCAAGCATTCGGGGATCATGGACAAGTATGATCCGGCCAAGCGCGTGATGCTCGCGGTCGACGAATGGGGCACGTGGTACGATCCGACGCCGGGCAGCAATCCCGGTTTCCTTGAGCAGCAGAATTCGTTGCGCGACGCGGTGGTTGCCGGGCTCAACCTCAACATCTTCGCGCATCATGCCGATCGTGTCCGGATGGCGGCGATCGCGCAGATGGTGAACGTGTTGCAGGCAATGCTGCTCACCGACGGCGCGAAGATGGTGAAGACGCCGACCTATTGGGTGTTCGACCTCTACAAGCCGTGGCAGGGCGCGACGTCGTTGCCGATCCAGGTGACCTCGCCCTGGTATCACAAGGACGAGGTGGCGGTGCCCGCGGTCAGCGCATCTGCGGTGCGCGATGCGGCGGGGCAGGTGCATGTCGCGCTGGTCAACCTCGATCCGAACCGCGCGATGCCGGTGTCGGTATCGCTCGCCGGATTACAGGCGACGCAGGCAAGCGGGCGGATCATCACCGGTACCGCGATGGACGCGCATAACAGCTTCGACGCGCCGGACACGGTCGTGCCGCAGCCGTTCACGGGTGCGCAGGTGACGGGGGGCAATCTGACGCTCACGGTGCCGGCGAAGTCGGTGCTGGTCCTCGATCTCCGCTGATCGGGCGATGGCCGTCGAACCCACGCGTCGCGACATGCTGGAAGGCGCAGCGGCGGTCGCCGTCGCTGCGCTTGCCGGACCCGGCGCTGGACCGGGTCAGGCGTGGGCGGCGGTCCCAGCCGATGGCCCTCGGCTCTGGTACCGGCAGCCGGCGGTCGCCTGGACTGAGGCGTTGCCGGTCGGCAATGGCCGGCTCGGCGCGATGGTGTTCGGCGGGACCGCCAGCGAGCGGTTGCAACTGAACGAGGATACGCTGTGGACCGGGGGGCCGTATGATCCGGTCAACCCGGCGGCGCACGCGGCGCTGCCCGAGGTGCGGCGGTTGATCGACGCGGGCAAGTTCGCCGAGGCGCAGGCGCTCGCCAATGCGCAGGTCATGGGCCTGCCCAAGACTCAGATGGCGTACCAGCCGGTCGGCGACCTGATGCTGGAGATGCCCGGCGGGTCGGGGGCTGTCGGCGACTATGTCCGGCAGCTCGATCTCGATGCGGCGGTCGCGACCACCAGTTTCACGATGGGCGGCACGCGGTTTCGGCGCGATGTGTTCGCGTCGCCCGAGGATCAGGTGATCGCGGTGCACCTTGTTGGCGATCGGCCGTTCGACCTACTGGTGGGCCTCCAGTCGCCGCAGCTTGGCGCGAGCGTCTCGATCGACGGCGCGACGGTGACGCTGGCCGGGCATAATGGCGAACGTGCGGGGATTGCGGGGCGGTTGCGGTTCGCGGCGCGCGCGCGCGTTTCGACGGTGGGCGGTGTCGTCTCGAAAGATGGCAACCGGGTTCGCATCACGGGAGCACGCGCGGTCACGGTGCTGGTGGCGATGGCGACGAGTTATCGCCGGTTCGACGATGTGAGCGGCAACCCGGAAGCGGCGACGCTCGCCACGCTCGATCGTGCCAGCCTTCGCGGTATTGAGCGGATCCGCGCAGAAATGAGTGCCGCGCACCGTGCGGTGTTCCGTCGCGTGACACTCGATCTCGGACGCACTGCGGCGGCGGACAAGCCGACCGACGAGCGCGTCCGCGCCAACCGTGCCGACGATGATCCGGCACTGGCGACGCTGTATTTCGACTATGGCCGCTATCTGCTGATCGCGTCGTCGCGACCGGGGACGCAGCCGGCGAACTTGCAGGGTATCTGGAACGACGCGATCAAGCCGCCGTGGGAATCCAAATACACCGTCAATATCAACACCGAGATGAACTATTGGCCGGCGGAAGTGACCGCGCTGGCCGAGTGCACCGCGCCGCTGGTGCAGATGGTGCGCGAACTGGCGATCACGGGTGAGCGCACGGCGCGGACGATGTATGGTGCACGTGGGTGGATGTGTCATCACAACACCGATCTGTGGCGCGCGACGGCGCCGATCGACGGGGCGCAATGGGGGCTGTGGCCGACCGGTGGCGCTTGGCTGTGCACGCATCTGTGGGATCGCTACGATTACGGGCGCGACCTTGCCTATCTGCGCTCGGTCTATCCGCTGATGCGCGGGGCGGCGTTGTTCTTCCTCGATACGTTGCAGACCGATCCGGCGACCGGCGCGCTGGTGACCAATCCGTCGCTGTCGCCCGAGAACATCCACCCAGCGGGCGCATCGATCTGCGCGGGGCCGGCGATGGACATGCAGATCCTGCGCGATCTGTTCGACCAGGTCGGGCAGGCGGCGGCATTGCTCAAGATCGATGCGCCGTTTGCGACGGAGGTGGCGGCGGCGCGCGCGCGGCTCGCACCCGATCATATCGGCGCGGAGGGTCAGCTTCAGGAGTGGCAGCGCGACTGGGACGCCGCCGCGCCCGAGCCTCATCACCGCCATGTCTCGCATCTTTACGGGCTGTTCCCGAGCGACCAGATCGATCTCGACCGCACGCCTGCGCTGGCACAGGCGGCGCGGCGGTCGCTGGAACTGCGGGGCGACGAGTCGACCGGCTGGGCGACCGCGTGGCGTGCGAACCTGTGGGCGCGGCTGCGCGATGGCGATCACGCGCACCGTATCCTCGCCTTCCTGCTGGGCCCCGAGCGGACCTATCCCAATCTGTTCGACGCGCATCCGCCGTTCCAGATCGACGGCAATTTCGGCGGCACGCGGGCGATGGCGGAAATGCTGATGCAGAGTCGGGGCGACGAAATCTTGTTGCTGCCCGCGCTACCGGGGGCGTGGCCTGCGGGGTCAGTGACTGGGCTGCGCGCGCGCGGACGGTGTTCGGTCGACCTGCGTTGGCAGGGCGGCGAACTGGTCGAGGCGGTGGTTCGTGGCGAGATGTCGGGGCGTCGCGTGATCCGGCTCGGCGCGCGGGGGGTCGAGGTCGTGCTGAGCCCGGGGAAAGCGGTGAGACTTCGCGGCACCGGCCTCGCACGCGCGTGAACAACAAAAGGGGATGTCCGTGAACAAGCTTCTCGTTGCACTCGGCACTGCGTTGATGCTGTCGACCGGTTCCGCTTCGGCGCAGGTCAAGACGCCCGGACCGCCGCCGGTTGCCGGTGCTAAGCCGGTGACGATCGAGCGGATCACCGTCCACTCGCCCGCGATCGAGGGCAATCTCGAAGGCGAGAGCCCGGACCGCGCAGTGCTGGTGGTGCTGCCGCCGAGCTATCGCGCCAACCCGACGCGGCGCTATCCCGTCGTGTACGCGTTCCACGGCTATTCGATCGGCGCGGAGCAGTGGATCGGCGAGATCCACGTGCCGCAGACGATCGAGGGCGCGTTCGCGAAGGGCGCGCGTGAGATGATCGTCGTGATCCCCGACAGCAAGACCGCGCATAACGGGTCCTTCTATTCGAGTTCGGTCACGGTCGGCGATTTCGAGACGTTCGTCGCGCGCGACTTGGTCGGCTATGTCGACGGCCATTACCGGACGATCGCGGACCGTCGCAGCCGCGGGCTCGCGGGACATTCGATGGGCGGCTACGGCACCGCGCGGATCGGCATGAAGCACGCGGACGTGTTCGGCGCGCTCTACATGATGAGCCCGTGCTGCCTGTCGACGCGCGCGCTCGGCACACCCGATACGGCGACCGAGACGGCGATCCGCGCGCTGCGTTCGCCCGCGGACAGCGCGACCCTGTCATGGGGGCAGCGCGCGCAACTCGCGACCGCCGCGGCCTGGTCGCCCAACCCCAAGGCGCCGCCACTGTATCTCGATCTGCCGGTCAAGGACGGCGTGCCGCAACCCGACGTGCTGGCGCGCTGGGCGGCCAATGCGCCGCTGGCGATGCTCGACCAATATGCCGGCAATCTCCGGCGCTATGCAGCGATCGGGATCGACGTCGGCGACCGCGACGGGCTGAAGGACGATGCCGGCAAGCTCCACGCCGCGCTCGACAGCTACGGGATCCCGAACAGCTTCGAGGTGTATCCGGGCGATCATACCAGCGGCGTCGCCGGCCGCGTGCAGGACACGATGATGCCGTTCTTCTCGCGCGCGCTGGCGTTCGGCAAATGAGGGTCGCGGTGGCGGTCGCGCTGGGGCTGCTGGCGACGGCTGCGTCGGCGCAGGTGTGGCGATCGGACCAGGGCGACGGGAGCTTCCGCAATCCGGTGCTGTTCGCGGATTATCCCGATCCCGACATCATCCGGGTCGGCAGCGACTATTATTTCGCGACGACGACGTTCGCGAATACGCCCGGCATCACGATCCTGCACAGCCGCGATCTGATCAACTGGACGCTCGCGTCGCACCTCGTCGATCGGCTGGAGGGCACGCCCGAATACGATCTGAAGGGCGGCAACGCGTACCGGCACGGGCTGTATGCGTCGTCCTTACGCTACCACGCCGGCACCTATTATCTCGCCAATACGCCGGTCGGGCAGAAGACGCGGATCTGGTACGCGAAGGACGTGCGCGGGCCGTGGCGCTATCACGAACTGGAGCGCGAGGCGTTCGATCCGGGGCTGTTCATCGAGCCGGACGGGCGCGCGTATCTTGCGACCGCGAGCACCGCGGACGGCACGATCGCGCTGCTGACACTCGACAAGCAACTAGCGCACGTCACCGCGTCGCAGAAAGTGCATTACATCAAGGGCGCGGAGGGATCGAAGATCATCCGGCGCGGTACGTATTATTACCTCTTCAACGCGCTGCCGCCGCGGCTGGGGCTGACCGTGTCGCGGTCGCGCAGCCTGTTCGGACCGTGGGAAACGCGCGACCAGATCGACGACAAGACGGGTGGGCATCAAGGCGCTTTGGTCGACCTGCCCGATGGCCGCTGGTTCGGCTTCGTGATGGAGGATAGCGGCGCGATTGGGCGGATGACGAACCTCAGCCCGGTGTTCTGGCAGGACGACTGGCCGGTATGGGGGACGCGCGAGGCGCCCGGTCGCGTGCCGCGGCGTGCCGCCAAACCGATCCTGGGTGGGGCGTTCGCGGAGCCGGCGACGTCGGACGATTTCGGTAAACCGACGCTCGGGTTGCAGTGGCAGTGGAACCACAATCCCGAGCCTTCGCGCTGGTCGTTGAGCGAGCGGCCGGGTTGGTTGCGGCTGAAGCCGACGGTCGCGACCGGGTTCTGGAGCGCGCGCAATACGCTGGTGCAGAAGGGGCAGGGGCCGGCGAGCCGGGCCGAGGTGAAGCTCGACATCCGCCATCTGGCACCGGGCGATCGCTGCGGGTTCGGGACGTTCGGGCAGTTCAGTGGGAATATCACGGTGCAGGGCGCGGCGGTGGGCAAGGCCACGCTGGCGATGGAGGTGACCGAAGACACGGTCGCCGGTGCCCGGAGCGAGGTTCGCGCCACCGCGCCGTTGCCGCGGACCGAGGCGCTGTGGTTGCGGACCGACATGGACTTCACGACCGACCGGGCGCGCGTGGCGTATAGTGTGGACGGGCGGCGCTGGACCGGGCTGGGCGGCGACTTTCCGCTCGCGTTCGCGTGGCGGACGGGGACGTTCCAGGGCGAGCAGCTCGCGGTGTTCTGCTACGCGCCGACGGGGAGTTTGGGGTGGCTGGACGTCGACCGGTTCACGCTGTCGGCGTTGCCGCCGGGCAAGCCGGAGCGGGTGCGTTAGGACTAAGCGACCAACGTAGCGACCACGCCAACCCTCCGTCATCCTGACGAAAGTCAGGATCCAGAGTAACGGACGCGAACTCGTGGCTCTGGATCCTGCCTTTCGTCAGGATGATGGGTGGGGTTTGGTTCGGGTTCAAGACCCGAACCCGAAACCAGTCGCCTATTTCAACAACGCAGCGTCCGCCCATGTCGCAGGTTGCGGCGCCCCGGCATTCGCCGCACCGCTCCCCCGCGCCACCAGTTCGACAATCCGTACACCCGTCACCTTCGCCTCGAGCGGGACCGCTGCCTCACCAAACCCCATCGGCCGGGACTTGGCCAGCAGGCGACCATCGCCCCAGACCTCGAACACCGTCGTGCCCGAACGCGGCTGGCCGGAATCGTTGATGCCGACCTTGGCGGCGAACCGCGCATAGCCCTGGTTGCGCACTTCGAGGCGGGAGTTTGCGAGCACGCCGATCCCCGTGTCGAAGTCGGTGCCGGCCACGCGCAACAGCTTGCCGTATGGCGCGCGGTCGGATTCGGCGCCGCCCCAGCCGCCATATTGCGGGTGCTCGCCGCCGCCGCGGGTGCCCGTCCACGGCGTGATCGACTGGTAGATCGTCGGATCCGGCTGCGGCACGACCACGCCATCGGTTGCCGGATTGACGCGGCCGGTCTGCTCGGAAAGGTATAGCCCGCCCGGCAACCGCCGCGTGCCGGTCGCGCGGAAAATCAGTGTCTCGTGCGGCGCGAGCGTCACCGCGATCTCCTTGCGGAAGCTCTGCTCCTTCTTGGTCCAGAGGTCCTTCAGGCGCACGTCGGCGGTCGGCAGCATCTTGAGTTGTTCGGCGGTCAGCACCGCCTTGGCAGGCGAGGCGGTACGGTTGAACAATGCGACGCCCTTGCTGCCGTCCGCGAGCGTCTTGACGAAGGTCTGCACCTCCGACGAGTCATAGGCGAGCACCGCCTGGTTGCCCGCCGAATCCTGGTTCAGCGCAACGATATCCGCGTTGCCGAAGATCGCGAGCAGGTCCGGCGTAAGCTTGCGCAAGTCGTAGCCGATGATCAGCGGCGCGTTGAGCATCGCCCACAATGCGAAGTGCGAGCGCGCCTCCGCGCTGTGTGCCGCGTCGAAATCGCCGGTGCCGACGAACAGCATGTCGGGGTCGTTCCACGATCCCGGATGCGCGTAGAGCGCGCGGTGCGTGACGGTGTCGAGGTTGGTGAGCATCCGCGGCCAGACCGGCTGGATGTCGTCGCTGGTGCGCGAGGTGTTGCCGACGTCCTTGCCCCACGCGCGCACGTCGCCCGCGCCCCACAGGCATAGCGAATACACGTACGCGCGGTCGCCGGCGTGCGTGTGCAGCGCGGTGTGGACCTGTTCGTAGAGGCCGCGGATACCGGCGATGTCCGTTCCACCAAGCGACTGCATGTCGACGAGTGGTGTGAGGGCGCGGTACAGGCCGGACTTCACGCGCGGTGCGTCCACGGGCAGGCCGCGCGCGCCGCAGCCGTCGACCTTCAGGAAATCGAAGTTCCATTCCGCGAAGAACAGTCGGATGTCCTGGTCGACATGACCGTACAGCCCGACCTCGCGCTCGGCGACGCTGCCCTCGGGCTGGTTCTTGAAATCGGGGGTGTAGATCTGGCCGCAGCTGTTGCGGCCGATGTCCGAATAGATGCCGACCTTGAGGCCCATCGCGTGGAGCCGGTCGGTAAACGGGCGGAAGCTCGTGTCTGCACCGGTCGCGGCGGACGGGAAGTGGCTGGTGCGGATCAGCAGCCGGCCGTCGGGTTGGCGACGCTTCAGCCACCAGCCATCGTCGATATTGACGTAGCGATAGCCGATGTCGCGCAACTTGGTGTCGATCAGCGCCTGCGCCGAGGCGAGCACCTTTTCCTCGTCGACGTCGCTGTTGAAGGCGTTCCACGAACTCCAGCCCATCGGCGGCACGGCTGCGGAGCCATCGGTATTGGCGCTCCATTTTCCGGTCGGGGTCAGCGGATCCGCCAGTGCCGCGATCGGCGTGCAGAGCGCGACCAGCGCGGTGCCGAGCGTCGCGAGTGTCCGTACGCGGCTCACTTCGGCAGCTCCGCCGACTGGCGCGCCGTGAAGCTGGCCGTCTGCCCCGCGACACCCGTGCCGGGCTGCCCCGCGCCCACCGTCACGCGGTAGGTGCCGGCAGCGACCGAACGTGCACCGTCCAGCGCGACCGAACTCAGATCGCGCGGCGACAGGTCGAACGTCAGGCTGCGTGCTTCACCGGGGCGGAGTGCGACGCGCTGGAACCCGCGCAGCGCGATCCGCGGGGTGCCAGGCCGATCGGGAAAGTCGAGATAGAGTTGCGCGACCTCCTCGCCGGGTCGATCGCCCTGGTTGGTCAGTCGCGTGGTGACGCGCAGGCCGTTCTCGGCGCCGCCGCGTACGGGCGTGACGGTCAGCGGTGCATAGCCAAACTTCGTGTAGCTGAGCCCGTGGCCGAACGGATAGACCGGCGTGCCCGCGAAATAGCGATAGGTGCGGCCCTTCATCGCGTAATCGCCGAACGGCGGCAGGTCGCCGACGCTGCGATAGAAGGTGAGCGGCAGGCGGCCCGACGGGTTGGTGCGGCCGGTCAGGATGTTGGCCGCGGCGGTGCCGCCGGTCTCGCCCGGATACCAGGCCTCCAGCACCGCGGCGGCATTGTCCTTCGCCCAGGCGAGGTTGATCGGGCTGCCGTTCATCGTGACGAGCACGATCGGCTTGCCGGTGGCCTTGGCCTGTTCGAGCATCGCGATCTGGTCCGCGGGCAGGTCGAGCGTGGTCTTGTCGCCACCCGAGAAGCCCGGCACCGTCACGCCGGTTTCCTCGGCCTCCAGGTCGGAGGTGAGGCCGACCACCGCGACCAGCACGTCGGCGCCAGCGGCCGCGCGACGAAGCTCGGCGGACGGCGCATCCGACACGCGCTTCCAAACCAGGTCGATCCCGCTGCCCTCCGCGCGGATCGCATAGCGCTTGCCGCCTTCGAGTTTCAGCGTCGTCATGCCGGGCAGGTCGTTCCAGCGTGCCTTGCGCCGGTCGGAGATCATCTTGTTGTCGAGCGTCAGCGTGCCGCCCGATCCCGACAGGCCGACGCGGTAGGTGCCGCTTTCCGGGGGCACAAGGAAGCCGGTCCATTCGGTACGGTGGACGTCGGTGACGCGTGCGAGATCGAGGTTGCGATCGCCGACGTCCGGCTCGATGCGCGTTACTACCGGCTGCGCCTGGTACTTGGCGGCGGCGACGAGTTTCTCGCGCGCGCCGCGGGCGTATTGCGCGGGCATCGGCGTCGTCGGATTATAGTAGCGCGCGAGCAGGCCGGGCTTGCCGTCGGGCGTGAGCAGCGCGGATGTCGGCACGCGGTCGCCGTCCGTGACGGACTCGCCGAACGGCACGAGCGTGACCTGGCTTGTACCGAGCGCGGTCTTCAGCCCCTCCAGCACCGATATCGGCTGGCCCGACAGCGGCGACGAATAATTGCCGCGGAGTACGCGCGTCGCATCGCCGAGCGGGCCGATCACGGCGAGCTTCACGCCTGGCTTGAGCGGCAGGATGCCGTCGTTCTTCAGCAGCACCATCGACCGTTCGGCCGCAGCCAGCGCCAGTCGCCGATGCTCGGGGGCGCCGACGACGCTGGTCGGCAACGCCTTGGGGGCGCCGGCAAGTCCGAGCAGGTCGCCGTTGCGATACCGCGCGGTGAACAGGCGGACGAGGCTCTGGTCGACGTCCGCCTCGGTGATCAGGTCGCGGTTCAGAGCCTCGCGGTACCGGGTCTCCAAGCCCGCGGTGTCGCCCAGCGTCTCGCCGTTGCACTCGTTGTCGACGCCCGCGCGCATCGCGGCGGCGACCGCGGCGGCGCTGTCGGGCGCGTATTTATGGTTGTCGGCGATGTCCTTCACCGCGTCGCAATCGGACACGACATAGCCCTTGAAGCCCCACGCACCGCGCAAATGCTCCTTGAGCAACAGGTCGCTGGCGCAGGCCGGCTGGCCGTCGATGCGGTTGTACGCGCACATCACCGAGCCTGCATGCCCGTCGACCAAGGCGGCGCGGAAGGCGGGGAGGTAGGTGTCCTCCAGGTCGTGCGCGGAGATGTAGACGTTGGCCTGGTGGCGCGTGCCCTCGGGGCCGCTGTGGACCGCGAAGTGCTTGGGCGTGGCAATCACCTGCGGGCGATCGGGGTTGGGGCCCTGCATTCCGGTCACGAACGCGACGCCCATCGTCGCGGTCAGGAACGGATCCTCGCCATACGTCTCCTGCCCGCGGCCCCAGCGCGGATCGCGGAAGATGTTGATGTTGGGCGACCATGTGTCGAGCCCGGTGCCGATATGCCCGTTCCTGCCGGTCTCGCGACCGAGCGTGTGCAGCCCGCGCACCTCCTCGCTGATCGCACTCGCGACGTCGTGGACGATTGGCGCGTCGAAGCTTGCGGCGAGGCCGATCGGTTCGGGAAAGTTGGTGGTCGCGAGCGGCCCAAGCGCGCCGTGCAGCGACTCGGTCCACCAATTATACGCGGGCACGCCGAGCCGCGGGATGGCGGGCGCGACGTTGAGCAACTGCGGCAGTTTCTCGTCGAGCGTCATCCGCGACACCATCGTCCGCGCCATCTGCTCGGCGGGGTCGGGCGTCGTCCGCAGGCTCGGCGCGGCGGTCGGCTCGCGCGCGATCGCCGGGGAGAATGCGAGCGCGAGCCCGGCCGTCGCCAGGGCTTTCGCCTTCATGGTCATGCGCATCGTCAGTCTCTCCCGTTGCGGCGCGCGTTGGCGGCCGTTCTTGTTCTTCGCACCCGTTCGGGGTTTATCGCGCCGGCAGGACCGGCACTTCGAACGTGCCGACGGGCAGCGGTGCGTCGTCGGCAAGGTTGGTCGCCGGGGCGTCCGCCCAGGCATAGCGGACGCGTGTGACGGGTTGGCCATCGCCGGGCAGCGTCACCTCGGACCCCGCGACCTTGCCCGGAGCGTAGCGACAAGTGCCGACCGCGGCGCCGCACAGTTCGAAGCCGATCGCCTGCGCGGCACTGCGGGCATGCAGCGCGCCCGTCACGCCGCTGAACCGCACCGTGACGCCGCCATCCGCCGAGCGCTTTGCATCGGCGACGGCAGGGCCGGACGGCGCGATCTTCTCGCCGTAGACTGCGACGCGCATCACACGCGCGAGCCTTTGCCCGACCTCGTGCTTCTCGCCGGGATGGATGTCGAGCGCATCGCCGAGGTCGAGCGCGACGGCGATGCCGGCATGCGGGTCCGCCGCCGCCACGCGTCGCTGCGCATCGCGGACGTCGCCCCAGCCGCTCTCGCCCGGCGCGATCGCCGGGCTGCCGTAATTGGCGAGCTGGACGATGCCGAACCCGGTCTCGGGCGTGCCGAAACGGTGACGCCAGTCGGCGATCAACGCGGTCATCCGGCGGTCGTAACCGGGGATGCCGGTGTCGGACTCGCCCTGGTACCAGGCCATCCCGGCGAACTTCGTAGCACCGAGCGGCGCGATCATCGCGTTGTAGAGCGTGCCTGCGCCGTTGATGTCGTCCCACGGCACGCGCGGTGCGGCGCCTGCGAGCCGCTTGGCGATCGCATAGCGCCAGCCGGTGCCGAGCGGCACGCTGCTCCCGTCGGCGAACGACAGTCGCATCGAGTCCGCGGGGCCGGTCATCCCGCCATAGGCATAGACGTCGTCGTCGTTGACGGTGATGACGTTGCGCCCGGCCTTCAAGCTACCGGCGGCCAGCGCGTAGACGCGCGATTGCGACGCGAGGCTACTGCCACCGACGCCCACGCCGTTGACCCAGGTGCGGTCCGCGTCGTCGACCATGCCCAGCACCAACGTCGCCGGGCCGCGTGCCTGCTCGGCGCTCAGCTGGACCTCGTGCTGATACCAGATCATGCCGTTGTAATCGGCGAGTGGGGGCACGCCCCAGGTCTCGAAATTGGTCATCGCGGGCACCGGATGCCAGTCGAGCGCGGCATCCGGCTGCCACGGCTCGCGGCCAGCGGCGTCGCCCGAGCCGTCGCGCCACCAGCTTTCCCAGATCGTCGACGCCTGCCGGTTGGCGGCGGCGGGATCGCGGGCATAGAGCGCGAGCAGATCGGCGGGGGCGCCGAGCCCGGCCTGGCGCAGCGCGGAGTCGCTCATCCACGCGCTGATCCGCGACCCGCCCCAGCTCGAATGCACCGCGCCGATCGGTACGCCCGACGTACGGCGCAGCGCCTGGACCATGTAGAAACACGCGGCCGAGAAGCTGGGTGCCGTGGTCGGACCGGACACCGTCCACGTCGGCTGTTGGGCAAACCGCGCGACCGGTGCGGCGGCGGAGACCTTGGCGATCGTCAGCAGGCGTAGCTTGTCATCGACCTCCGGATGCGCGTCGGGGAACAGGCCCTGTCCCTGCTCGACGCGGAGTTCCATGTTGCTCTGGCCCGAACACAGGAAAACGTCGCCGACCAGGATATCGCGCAGGACGGCCGCACCGCTCGGCGCCGCGATCGTCAGGTCGTACGGACCGCCGGCGGGGAGGGCGGGCAGGCTCGCCGAAAAGCTGCCATCGCGCGCGGCCTTGGCGGTGACGCTGCGCCCCGCCAGCGTGATCATCACGGTTTCACCGGCTGCGGCCTGCCCGGTCAGGACGATGGGCTGCCCGCGTTGGATCACCGCATGATCGCCCATGACGCCATCGAGGCGCGGCGATGCCGACGCAGCGGTCGCACCGATGGTTAGGATCGCGCCGATGGCCAGGCACGCTGTGACGGTCCGCATACTATTCCCCTGACGGCTAGATCGGCTGGAGGCCGTGGCGCTTGATACGGTCGATGAGATCGCGGTGGCCGGGCAGGCTGCTCACCAGCCGCTGCGTCTGCACCTCGTTGTCGTGCCGCGCGCGCCGAGCCAGCGCGACATCGTCGTCGATCGACCCCGGCATCACCGCGGTTCGCGCGCCCATGCCGTACAACACATATTGATAGCTCGCCGACGGGAAGACCTCCTCGGCGCGATCGAATTCGTCATGGATCCAGGGCGACTGGAACCGCCACAGCTCCATCAGGCCCGCCAGCCGGTCGGGGATCGACTCCGGCCGGACGTTGTCACGCCAGAACTCGGTGTCGGTCCGCTTAGTCAGCGCATAATGCAGCTTGAGGAAGTCGATGATCCGGCCCCAGCGATAATGCGCCGTGTCGTTGAAGCGGTGCGAGACGACGTCCATCACTTCGCGACACGCGGGCATCTGCTCGGCGATCATCTTCGCGGACAGCTCGATCAGGACGATCGCGGATGCCTCCAGCGGTTCGAGAAACCCCGCGGCGAGCCCGACCGCGACGCAGTTGCGCACCCAGAATTGCTCGCGGTGGCCGGCACGGATCGCCAGCCGGCGCGCGGTCAGGTCGCGCGCGGCGGGGCCGATATAATCGCGCAATTCCTGCTCGGCGGCGTCCGCGCTGATGTGGCTGCTCGAGAAGACATGGCCGACCCCGCGTCGCGTCGGCAGGCCGATATCCCAGATCCAGCCGGCCGACTGCGCGGTCGAGATCGTGTGGCTCGCGATCGGCGCGTCGGGCACGTCATAGGGCACCTGCATCGCCAGCGCGGTGTCGCAAAACAATATGTCGGTGCAGCTGCGGAACGGCACCTTCATCGCGCCGCCGATCAGCAGCGCGGCAAAGCCGGTGCAATCGATGAACAGGTCGCCCGCGATCGATATGCCCTGTTCGGTATCGAGGTTGGCGATGTCGCCGCTCTCGTCGAGATGCACCTCGGTGACGTCGGCCTTCACATGGCGGACGCCGAGCGTGTCGCAGCAATGCCGCTGAAGGAAATGCGAGAACTTGCCCGCGTCGAGGTGATACGCGTAGTTCGCATGGCCGTCATATTCGGGCGTCGCGATCGTCTTGGGGCCGAGCCCTTCGTCGCAGATCCGGCCCTGCGGCGTGACCGTATCGCAGAACGTCGCACTGCCCTCGTCCGCGAGCCAGTGCGGTGCGAGGTTCACCTGGCCGAAGTGCTGCGGGAGCATCAGCGGGTGATAATAGCCGTCGTCCGGCGCACCGGTGGTCCAGCGATTGAACCGGGCGCCCTGCTTGAACGACGCGTCGCACTGCCGAAACAACTCGGTTTCCGACAAGCCCATCTTCTTGAGCGTCGAACGCAGCGTCGGCCACGTCCCTTCGCCGACGCCGATCGTCGGCACGTTGGGCGATTCGACCAAAGTGACGGTGAAGCCATGCTGGCGCCGCGCCTGGTGCTTGGCCGCGATCACGCCCGCGGTCAGCCACCCTGCGGTGCCGCCGCCGACGATAACGATGTTCTGAATTTCGTGCATGGTGCAGCGTAATCGAAAAAAGGCGGAGCACGAACAGGTCGTGCTCCGCCAGTGGGAGGGGGATCAGAAGTGGAAGCGGACGCCCGCGGTGTAGCGGCGGCCGTAGTCGAACACGTCGAGCAACTGGTTGTCGTAGCGCCCGTGCGTGCTCTGCTGGTTGTTGTTGACGTTCAACGCTTCGGCGAAGACGCTGAACTGCCTGTTGATGTCGTAGCTTGTCGACAGATCAACCTGGAAGCTCTGGTCGACGAAGGTCGGCTCGGACCCGAACGAACCGGTATTCTGGTTCTGGCCGAACGCCAGGAGATACTGGTCACGCCAGTTGAGTGCGGTGCGGAACTGGAACCCGTTCTTTTCGTAGAAGCCGACGAAGTTTGCCGAGTTTGCCAACCCGGTAACCGCGAAGCCGGTCTGCGAGATGTTCTTGTCGTCATACGGCCGGTTGGTGTTGACGAAGGTCGCGTTGGCTTGGAACCCGAAGCCCGAGGTGCCGAACACCTGCTGCCAGGCAAGCTCGATGCCGCGGACGGTGGCATCCGGTCCGTTTACCTGCTGCGTGACGGCGAAGCTCGCCAAGGTGCCCGTCGTCGGATCGATCAAGCCGTTGATCGACTGTCGCGTCACGCCGCCAACCACGAAATTGCTGACGTTCTTCAGGAAGAACCCGACCGAGAGATATGAGTTGCGCTGATAATACCATTCGGCCCCGACGTCGAAATTGTCGGCGAGATACGGACGCAGGTTCGGATTGCCGCCGCTGGCCGACAAGGCGCCGATGCGTTGACCATTGCCGACATTGAGCACCGGGTTCAGCAGATTCAACGACGGACGGGTCAGCGTGCGCGAGGCGTCGAAGCGAAGGATCAGGTTGTTGGCGAGTTCCAGCTTCGCATCCATGCTGGGCAGCAGATACGAATATGAGCTGTTGCTCCTGACGTCCTGCACATTCGTGTAGGTCGGGATGCTGAGCAGCGTCCGGTCCGCCGTGCTGGTGACGAGCGCGGTGGGCAAGCGGCCCTGTCCGACCGATGCCAGATTGGTGTTCTCGTTACGCACGCCTGCGTTGAACGTGAACGGCAGGCTGCCGATCTCGGTCTTGAAGTTCACGCTGAAGTACAGCGACCAGGTCCGCTCTCGAACCCGCGCGATGCTCCCGGGATCGACCGCTTCGTCGAACGCACCCGTGAAGCCGGTCACGTTGGCATAATTGAACCCCGGCACGTTCTGTGCCTGCGGATTACCCAAGCTGGACAGGAAGTTTTGATAGGCGATCGGGCTGAACACGAACACCGATGGCGGCAGACTGCCGTTGAAGCCCGGGATGAAGTTGTTGAGGCTGATTGATCCCTGATACAAGTTGGCGGGCAGTGGCGAGATACCGGATGTTCCGCGGGAGGGCCCGCCGTAACCGGCATAGGCCTGCCAGAAATTGTTCGTGAAGGTGCTCGTATTGCGGAAGTTGAACGTGTCCTGATAATATTGGCCACCGGCCTTGATCGTCAGGTCATCCTGCTTCCAGGTGGCATTGCCGCGGAACTGCGCGAGTTCGTCGGTATTGCGTTGCGTCTGATTGACCGCGACGTGCGAGCCGATCAGCGACTGGTCCGCCCAGCGTGCGCCATCACCGGCGGGACCAAAGTTGCTGATCGTTGGGAAAGCGTCGCTGCTTTTGCCATCGACGGTGAAGCGCAGGACGTTACCGAGGGCGTTGCCATAGCCGATGTCGCCATTCTGGCTGCCGATTACGTTGCCGGGGTTCCGCCAACTCTTCGCATAGGAACCGTCTGCCTCCAGCGTGAGGTTTTCGGTTACATCGTATTTGACGTTCAGCCCGGTCTGGTTGGTCTGAAGGATTTCCGTGTTGCGCGCGGCAGTGAAGTCGGTTGGCGTGCCGGTCTGGGTAAAATCTACCGCGGTCCCGTTCTTGTCGAGCGTCACGTTGCGCAAGTCGCCCTGGTTGAACCAGACGCCGAACGCGTAGTTGTTCTGAGTAATTTCCTGACGCGAGAAATTATTGTCGAGCGTTACCATCAGGTCGTCGGTCGGATGATATTGGAATGCGACGCGCGCATCGACACGCTCATCTTTGACGCGCTGCTGTTCGGCGCCATATTGCTGCGGGAACCAGCCTGGCAGGTTCTGCCGGTTGTTCGGATTGGCATAGCCTGCCGACGCAGTGTCGCTGGTCGGGGCGCACGCCCCGGTGCTGCCCGCGAGCTGGCACGGCGCAAAGTTCCCGCCCGGCCAACCGGACACGTACACGCGGTTGGTATCGGTCTTACGCTGCGTGTAGATCACGTCCGCCAAGACGCCGAACGTTTCGTCCTTGTTCGTGCTGCTGATCAGGAGACCAGCGGTCGGTGCGATCTTGCCCGAGCGGTCCTGGATCGAACCAGAACCAGATGCGGCAAGGCGGAAGCCGGGATGATCGAACGGCTTCGGGAACTGGATGTCCACGGTCGCACCGATCGAACTCGATGACAGAGTGACGTCGGGCGTCTTGAGAACACTGAGTTGGCCGATGAAGTCGACGCCGACGGTGCTGAAGTCGATCTGGCGACCGCCGGTTGCGGTCGAGATACGACGACCATCATACAGCGTCGTGTTAAAGTCGTTGCCAAAGCCGCGCACGGCAATGCCCGTGGGTTCACCGCGCGAGCCGGAGCGCTGGATCGTCACGCCAGGCAGGCGCTGCAAGGCGGCCGCGACGTTGGAGTCCGGGAACTTGCCGATGTCCTCGGCCGAGATGACGTCGACGATGCCCGACGAGGTGCGCTTCAGGTCGAGGTTGCGCTGGAGCGATCCGCGCAGGCCGGTGACGATGATGTCGTCGCTCTGCGGGGCGCTGCCCTGCACCGTGTTACCCTGCGACGCGTCTGGCGCGGTCGCTGCGTCCTGCGGCTGTCCGGCTTCCGACGCGGTCGTGGTGTTCGCGGACGTCGGCACGGCTGGCTGCGGCGCGGACGGCTGCGTGGTCGTGCTGTTCTGAAGATTGCCCCGATCCTGCGCCATTGCCGGGATCGACCACATCATCGCCAGTACGCTGGTCGCGCAGGCGAGTGCGCTCGATGGGTGGGCCAGTCCTCGAAAGCCGAAAGCGCGCGTAGTGGTGGTCACGGTCAAACATCCCCTCATGCGGCGCCGCACCGCCCTTCTTGTGAGAGGCGTCCACGACAAAGTTACTTCGACGATCGAATCATGCGCGTTTCCGCCCCGTCTCGATCATCTACGGTAGCGCTCACAATACTCAGGCTAACAATCAATGCAAGCATTTGTATGAGTGGTCGCGGTGAGGCTTTGCAACCGGGGCGCCATGTGCGATCTCTCGGGCAAGAAGACTGTACGGAGAGAGATGGATGCCGATCTGGGAGATGCTGAGCCATGCGCAGCACGCGGCGTTGCGCGTATCGCGCGCGCACGATGGCGAGCGGCAATTCGCGCAGATCGTCGCGGACGAATTTCTCCAGGCTGCTCCGTATTATGCGATTTTGTTCACGAAACACCCGGAGACCGGCGCCTTCTACGCAGGCGTCGTGATGGGCCTGGAGCCGGGCCGCAACCTGATGGCGGTCAAGGGGGCGTTGCCCGACTACCGGCCCGCCGACCTCGAACGCCAAGGCTTCTACATCACCGACGAGCAACTGGTCGTCGACCGCGAGCACGGTGTCTTTGCGGAGCCGGACGGCCAGCTTTTGTTCGACATGAACGGTGAGGCAGCGCTACCACTCAAGCGTATCCAGCAGGCCTTGCACGTCCTCCAGTCGGGCATTCCCGAGACCGACGCGCTGATCGAGCGTTTCCTCGCGCATCGCCTGCTCGAACCGATCGACGTGACGATGAGCTTCGACGACGGCGAACATCTGACGCTCGAAGGGCTCTACACGATCAGCCTCGACGCGCTGCACGCATTGCCCGATGCCGCAGTGCTCGATCTGTTTCGCCGCGGCGACCTGCAACTCGCCTATGCGCAGGCCGGATCGATCCGCCATTTGCGGACGCTCGGCCGGATCCGGAACAACCGGTTGGCGGATATCGGCTGATGCTGCACGAGCCGCCCGCCGACGCGTTGCGCGATCCGGACACTTTCCAGGCCGAGGTGATGGCGCGGTGCGAGCCCGCGGTATTGCGCGGCGCGGCGCGGGATTGGCCGATGTTGTCGGGGGCGACGACGCCGGGTGCGGCCCTCGACGGCGTGGTGGCGCAGCTTCGCCGCTTCGATAGCGGCAAGCTTGCGGAAGTGTTCGTCGGCAAGCCCGAGATCGGCGCGCGGTACACTTACGACGCGACGCTCGCCGGGTTCAATTTCGAGCGCAGCGCGGTGCCCTTCGGCGAGGCGCTGACGCGAATCCTCGACAGCGCGGCGGACCCCGGCCGGGCCAGCATGTACATGGGATCGATGACCGCGGAGACGTATTTCCCCGGTATCGAGGAGACGACCCGCCTGCCGTTCGTACCGTCCGCGGTGCGCGCGCGGTTCTGGGTCGGCCACGCCTCGACGGTCGCCTGTCATTACGACACGATGGACAACGTCGCGTGCGTCGCGGCGGGGCGGCGGCGTTTCACGCTGTTCCCGCCCGACGCGATTCGCGACCTGTATGTCGGACCGATCGACCACACGCTTGCCGGCCAGCCGATCAGCCTCGCGGTCGGCAGCGAGCCCGGCGACCCGCGCTTCCCCCGCTTCGAGAACGCCCGCGACCGCGCGCTGGTCGTCGAGCTGGACCCCGGCGACGCGCTCTACGTGCCGAAACTCTGGTGGCATCAGGTCGAGGCGGTCGGCGACGTCAACGTCCTGGTCAATTTCTGGTGGGACGGGTTCAGCGCAGGACCGGACCAGCCCTACACCGCGATGCTGCTATCGCTGCTGACGATCGCCGAACGCCCGCCGGCCGAGCGCGCAGCTTGGCGCGCGTGGTTCGATCATTACGTGTTCCGCCCCGACGGCCACCCGCTCGCATTCCTCCCGCCCGAACGCCACGGCGTGCTCGGCGCGTCGAAGGAGACTTACGGGCGTATCCGAACACTGGTGATGCGCCTGCTGCGCGGCGGTTGAGAGTGGGGGGGTGATGAGCGGTCGTGTGGAGTTCGTACGTGGGATCGGCGACGAACTGTCAGCCGCGGCAAGTGTTGCCCGTGCGGCGTCCACAGTTGCGATCACCTCCGCACTGCCAAGCGGCAAGGCGGTCTCCGCGCGCTTCACGATCTGCGGCCACGCCAAGCGGATCGACTGCATCGTCGACGGTGACACGGTCTGGATGGCGGCACTAAGATCTGCATCGCCGACATCGACACGCCGGAAACCCATCCACCCCGCTGCGCCCGCGAAGCACGGCTGGGGCAGGCGGCAACGCCGAAGATGCACCCGCTCCTCAACGCGGGCCCCTTCACGCCGACCCCGATCAAGCGCGACGTCGACCGCTACGGCCGCAAACTCCGCATCGTCGAGAGGGGTGGGGAGTCGCTTGGGGCGGTTCTGGTCCGCCACGGCCTTGCGCGGCGTTATGGCGGCGGCAAGCGCCCGCCTTGGTGTGGATGGGCGTGAGTTGCCACTGGTCGTGATTGCCATCGAGGTGTATCCCTCAAGGATGGCTCGCGATGATGCCCTGTTCGATACGAGCGATCCCGCTGCGGAGGCTGAGGCCGACGCGCGGGCAGATGCAGCTGTGCATAGCGGACGGTTGATCAGCCACGACGCGGTCAAGCGCTGGCTATCGTCATGGGGTTCGACAGAACCTCTACCCCGACCCCGCGTCGGCGATTAGTTGCGCATCGTCTGGACGGACGATGCCGTCGCCAATCTAGAGGCGATCGTTACCTATGTCTCCGAGTTCAATCCCATTGCTGCCCATGCATTGGGCACGCGGCTTATCGCGGTGGCAGACAGCCTCGCGAGCTTTCCAGATCGAGGCCGCGACGTTGGAAACGGGCGGCGTGAGCGGACGACGGTATGGCCGTATATTCTCCGCTACCGCGTGGTTGACGACTGCGTGATCATTTTGCGCGTCAGGCATGGGGCGCGGGACGAGGAGGCAGAAGATGATCGAACCGAATGAGTCAGAGCAACTGGTTCAGTGCGACTATGATGCTTGGAAGCGGGCCAAGATCGAGCGCGGGATGACGCAAGCGCGCAACCGATCGATGATGATCCCGATCGAACAGGTGTTGCGCGAACTGACCGTTTGAACATAGCGAAACGCTGCGATTTGCGACGCAGTTTTTACTCCGCTTTTGCGGTTAGTTCGAGGTCGAGATCCTTGAGCATTTGGATGACCGAGTCGAGCGCGATATCAAGCCGGGGCTTGGGCGGGTCGGCGCTACCGCGGGCCTTCGCTACGTCGGACAGCGCAGCGGTGATCAACGCTAGGTTGCCGTCCTTGAAGCCGCTTCGAGATAGGCGAGGACCGCGGCGTCGCTGTCGAGGTGGTCGGTGGCGTTCCATCCCGTCGTTTCGATGTTCAGCACCTGCGATCCCCGGTAAATCATCTATGGACGATACCCAGCGTTGCGCGCCATGCGGCCCAACACGCCTTTTACAGTAATATCTAGCTGTGACTTATCTCTGTAATCCGCCGGACAAACATGGTCAGCTCTATCTTCCGCGATCAGATTGTAGACCTTGTCGGAATCTGGTCCTTTGAAGCGATCTGGATCAAAGACGGCGATCGGCACACCATGTTGGTAGCGGAGCATCTTCATGGCGGGAATATCGGTGTCGCCATCACCGATGAAAATCATTCGTTCAAAGGGTATCGGGCGTTCGTTCATTGGTATCCAACGATTGACGGCTTTATCGTCCGATTGGTTTAAAACACCCTTATTTATACGGAAAAGATATTGGGTCTTCCCGGTATAATTTACGGCAGCTGCCGGCCAAAGGGGTTTGCCATCCCGATAAGCATATTTCGACGCAAAAATATGCTTGAAGTACTTCCTTATCGTCGTTCCCTCGATAATTTCCTCAAGGCCAGAGCTTATAATGTAATGCTCTAATTCAAGGCCTCTTGTTTTCCCGTACTCGCTAATCCGGGGAACCAGTCGTCTACGCCCGCAAAATACGGCAAACAGGCACCATGAGAAGCAAGGCGCTCCTTTGACATATGATCACCTTCCTTTTGTTGAAGAAGGTGCATGTATGTCAAAATCTCGTCGCCATCGATCTCTCGATTGAGCGCCTTCACTTCTTGCCAGAAGATGTCTGCGTCGGCGTATCCCATTTCCGGCAACAGATTGTGTTGCTGCATCGAGCCTGGCGACAATGTGCCGTCAAAATCGTACACGATCGCGGTTCGATGCAGCAGGCCGGTCACTCAGCAGCAACCGAATCGCTAAACATATCCCGGACCTCACTCAGGTCCACATTCGCAATCGGACCCTTCTTCGCGGTCTGGCGCTTGTCGAACGAGTCCCAGACGTCGTTCCACTGGCCCTTGGTCGCGGCCTTCGAATATTCGGTGGCGCGCTGTTCGAAGAAGTTGGCGTGCTCGACGCCGTTGAGCATCGGGGCGAGCCAGGGCAGTGGGTGCTCGTCGATCATGTAGATCGGCTTCAGGCCGAGCTGCGTCATGCGCCAGTCGGCGATGAAGCGGATGTACTTCTTGATCTCCTTGGGGGTCATGCCGTTGACCGGGCCCATCTCGAAGGCGAGGTCGATGAAATTGTCCTCGAGGCGGATCGTCGTCTGGCAGACGTCGGCGATGTCGTCCTTGACCGCCTTGGTCAGGCACTGGCGCTCCTGACAGAAGGTGTGGAACATCTTGATGATGCCCTCGCAGTGGAGGCTTTCGTCGCGGATCGACCAGGTGACGATCTGGCCCATGCCCTTCATCTTGTTGAAGCGCGGGAAGTTCATCAGCATCGCGAACGAGGCGAACAGCTGGACGCCCTCGGTGAAGCCGCCGAACATGGCGAGCGTGCGCGCGATGTCCTCGTCGTTGTCGACGGTGAACTGCTGCATGTAGTCATGCTTTTCCTTCATCTCGGCATATTCGAGGAAGGCGCCGTACTCGCTCTCGGGCATGCCGATGGTGTCGAGCAGATGGCTGTAGGCGGCGATGTGGACCGTCTCCATGTTGCTGAACGAGGTCAGCATCATCTTGATCTCTGTCGGCTTGAACACGCGGCCATACTTTTCGTGGTAGCAATCCTGCACCTCGACATCGGCCTGCGTGAAGAAGCGGAAGATCTGCGTGAGCAGGTTGCGCTCGTGATCGCTGAGCTTCTGCGCCCAATCGCGGCAATCCTCGCCCAGGGGCACTTCCTCGGGGAGCCAGTGGAGCTGCTGCTGGCGCTTCCAGAACTCGAACGCCCAAGGGTATTCGAACGGCTTGTACTGCTTGGAGGCGTGAAGGAGGGACATGGGGTAAGCCTTTCGGGGAATGGGTTTTAAATCGGGAAACTGGGGGAATCAGGAGGGCGGCGTCATGTCTCGGTGCTCCACTGCCACATCGCGGCGGCGGACATCGCGAGGACGATCGCGGCCGAGGTGAGCATGATGCCGATCATGCGGAACGCATAGGTCTGTTGCTCGGTGATGCTCGGGCTGCGCAAACGCAGCAGCATCGCGGTGCCGACGATTCCGAGCACGCCCGCGACCACGAACATGATAGCTGAACCATACGTCATGCGACCAACTCGCCCGGCGCGCGTTCAGCACCCGAACCCAACACAGGAGAACGACCATGGTCGATGCAACCAAGATCCAGGAACATGCCGAAGTCATCGGCGCGGACGGCGTCCATGTCGGTACCGTCGACAAGGTCGAAGGCAACCGCATCAAGCTGACCAAGAAGGACTCGGGCGCGCAGGTCGTCGAGGGCACGGGCAGCCATGAAGGGCATCATCACTTCATCTCGCTCGGGCTGGTCGCGGATATCGAGGACGGCAAGGTCCGGCTTTCCGCCAACGCCGACGTGGCGGTGACGTTCGAAGAAGAGGCCTGACGCGAACGCGGTGCGCATCGAGCGCGCCGCATAGCCAGTCCGAACCCCGGTCCGCTTCGCGCGGGCCGGGGTTTTTTGCGTCAGGCGCGCCCCGGTCCGCGTGTCACGGGCCGGGGTCACGCTTGAACGCCGAGAGGCATTACTGGCAGGCAAGGCACTCATCGTAATCCTTCGACTCGACGTCGATCTGGCGCAGGTCGATGGTGTTGTCCGCCTCGACACCGCCGGCGAAGCCCGCGCGCTGTACCGACTTCGAACGCAGGTAATAGAGCGACTTGATGCCGAGCTCCCACGCGCGGAAGTGGAGCATCAGCAGGTCCCACTTCTCGACGTCCGCGGGGATGAACAGGTTCAGCGACTGCGCCTGGTCGATGTACGGCGTGCGATCGGCGGCGAGTTCGAGCAGCCAGCGCTGGTCGATCTCGAAGCTCGTCTTGTAGCAGTCCTTTTCCTCGACCGAGAGGAAGTCGAGATGCTGGACCGAGCCGCCCTGTTCGAGGATCGAGTTCCAAACGGCGTCCGAGTTCTTCGACTTCTCGCTCAGCATCTTTTCGAGATACGGGTTCTTGATCGAGAAGCTGCCCGACAGCGTCTTGTGCGTGTAGATGTTCGCCGGGATCGGCTCGATGCACGCCGACGTGCCGCCGCAGATGATCGAGATCGATGCGGTCGGCGCGATCGCCATCTTGCAGCTGAACCGCTCCATCGCGCCGACATCGGCGGCATCGGGGCAGGGGCCGCGCTCGATCGCGAGCTGCATCGAGGCTTCGTTCGCCTGGCTGCTGATGTGCTTGAACATGCGCAAGTTCCACGACTTCGCCATCGCGCCCTCGAACGGGATGCCGCGTGCCTGGAGGAAGCTGTGGAAGCCCATCACGCCGAGCCCGACCGAGCGTTCGCGGCCCGCGGAGTAGGCGGCGCGTTCCATGCCGGGTTCGTGACGGTCGATGTAATCCTGCAGCACGTTGTCGAGGAAGCGCATGACGTCCTCGATCAGGCCCTTCTCGTCCTTCCACTGATCCCAGGTCTCGAGGTTCAGCGACGACAGGCAGCAGACCGCGGTACGCTCGTTGCCGAGGTGATCCTTGCCGGTCGGCAGCGTGATCTCCGAGCACAGGTTCGAGGTCGAGACCTTGAGGCCCAACTCGCGGTGATGCTTGGGCATCGCCTTGTTCACGTGATCGGCGAAGACGATGTACGGCTCACCGGTCTGGAGACGTGTCTCGACGAGCTTCTGGAACAGCGAGCGCGCGTCGACGGTGGCGCGGATCGCCTGGTCCTTCGGCGAGCGGAGGTGCCATTCCTCGCCGTTGCGGACGGCTTCCATGAAGTCGTCAGTGATCAGCACGCCGTGGTGCAGGTTCAGCGCCTTGCGGTTGAAATCGCCCGAGGGTTTGCGGATTTCGAGGAATTCCTCGATCTCGGGGTGCGAGACGTCGAGATAGACGGCGGCCGAACCGCGGCGCAGCGAACCCTGGCTGATCGCGAGCGTGAGCGAATCCATGACGCGGACGAACGGGATGATGCCGCTGGTCTTGCCGTTGAGGCCGACCGGCTCGCCGATGCCGCGGACGTTGCCCCAATAGGTGCCGATGCCGCCGCCGCGCGAGGCGAGCCAGACATTCTCGTTCCAGGTATCGACGATGCCGCCGAGGCTGTCGGGGACCGAGTTGAGATAGCACGAGATCGGCAGGCCGCGACCGGTGCCGCCGTTCGACAGAACGGGGGTGGCGGGCATGAACCAGAGCTTCGAGATCGCGTCGTACAGCCGCTGCGCATGGCCGGCGTCGTCGGCATAGGCCGACGCGACGCGGACGAACAGGTCCTGGTAGCTCTCGCCCGGAAGCAGGTAGCGATCCTTCAGCGTGTCCTTGCCGAATTCGGTCAGCAGCGCGTCGCGGCTGTGATCGACCTCGACCGGGTAGATCTGCGCGCGCACGGAATGGCTGTCCTGTGCCTGGCGCGGGGCCTTGGGAGCCTCTGCTGCGGGCGTGGCGGTGGTCTGTTCGATCGTGTCTGTGGTCATGTCGCTATCCCGGCTGCTGTCTCTGAAATCCATCGAAACCGCTCCTAGTGTTCTGTATTCGTTCGAATCGGTCGCCTGTCGCCATGCTACCATCGGACGGCCCCTAACGGGAGAACAAAAAGTGACCATCGCGGCGGTGGAAGGCGCGCTTACGGTCATATCGCATATGGCTATGCGAGGGTTGTTCTACCAGCGATTGGGTCCGCCCCCGAACGCAACCCCAAGAGATTGTGCCAAAGAGCGAAGAGACGCAAGGGGGTGCGGGGGTGGTCGAGGGCTCGGTTCGTCGCGTTCGTCGCGGGGTTGGGCGAGCGGGATATTCGCGACGCGTGGACTTCTGCGGGGTTCACGATGCGCAAGGGGGCGAAGCGGGAACGAAAAATTATTTAAGCGCGGAAGATGGCAAATGTTGCTTCGAGGGGTGTGAGAGTAGGGGCACTGGATGTGGGGTGCCCCCTTCTAGTTCCCCCGCGAAGGCGGGGGCCCAGGAGCCACGAACGTCGTCCTACTTGATTCCTGGACCCCCGCCTTCGCGGGGGAACGGAATGGGGCGTTCTTCCTCTTCCAAAACGAGAGCATCGCCCCGCCAGGACCTCACCATGCCGCGAAAACCCCACCACCCCGGCGGAGGCCGGGGCCCAGTTGGGGGACGTTGCCAACTGAGCGCGTCGCGTCGTTACTGCGACCTTTCCACTTGGGCCCCGGCTTCCGCCGAGGTGGCGGCGGTTGGTTGGCGTGTCCTGTCCGCCTTACCCCTCGATCATCGTCCGGATCTGCGTCGCCAGCGCTTCCATCGCAAACGGCTTGGTGATCATCGACATCCCCGGCTCCAGGAAGCCCGACGCCAGCGCGGCATTCTCCGCATAGCCCGTCATGAACAGTACGCGGAGCCCCGGACGCAGCGCACGACCCGCATCGGCGACCTGGCGACCGTTCAGGCCGGGCAGGCCGATGTCGGTGACGAGCAAGTCGACGCGCTCCATCGTCCGCAGCTTGTCGAGTCCCGCCGGGCCATCATGCGCCTCGACCGCCCGGTAACCGAGCTCGCCCAATACCTCGACGATCAGCGCGCGAACGACTGAGTCGTCCTCGACCACCAGCACGATCTCGCCGGCATCGGTGACATGCTCCTGGGTCAGGCCGGGCAGCGCCTCGTCCTGCCCCGCTTCGCCGTAGTGACGAGGCAAATACAGCTTGATCGTCGTGCCCTGGCCGAGCTCGCTATAGATCCGCGCATAGCCCTCCGACTGGCGCGCGAAGCCGTAGATCATCGACAGGCCGAGCCCGGTCCCCTGGCCGATCGGCTTGGTCGTGAAGAACGGCTCGAACGCCTTGGCGATGGTGGCGGCGGACATGCCGGTGCCGGTGTCGGATACGCAGATGCAGACGTAATGGCCGGGCCGGACGTCGCGCTGGCTGGCGGTGAAATGGTCATCGAGGTGCGCGTTGCAGGTCTCGATCGTCAGCTTGCCACCATGCGGCATCGCGTCGCGCGCGTTGATGACGAGGTTTAGCAGCGAGTTCTCGAGCTGGTTGGGATCGCACAATGTCGTCCACAGGCCGGCGCCAAGCACCAACTCGAGTTCGATCTGCTCACCCGTGGTGCGGCGGAGCAGGTCTTCGAGCGAGGCGACCAGCGGGTTGACCTTGACCGGGCGCGGATCGAGCGGCTGGCGGCGGGAGAACGCCAGCAGGCGGTGGGTGAGCGAGGCGGCGCGGTTGGCGGCGGTGGTCGCGCCGGTGATGAAGCGATCGAGCTCGCCGACACGCCCCTGCGCAACGCGGCGCTGGACGATCTCCAGGCTGCCGGTGATGCCTTGCAACAGATTGTTGAAATCGTGCGCGATGCCACCGGTGAGCTGGCCGACCGCCTCCATCTTCTGCGCCTGGCGGAGTGCCTCCTGCGCCTCGACCAGCTCCTGCGTACGATCGCGAACGCGCTGTTCGAGGTCGGCGTTGAGCGACTGCAGGTCGCGTTCGAGCCGCTTGCGGTCGGTGACGTCCGCGCCTTCGACGAAAATGCCCACGACCGCACCGGTCGCGTCGCGGATCGGTTGGTAGACGAAATCGACGTAGCGGTCGTTGACCGAACCGCCGGGTTCAGCCTGAACGGCATAGAGCATGCCCACCGCCGTGAACGCTTCGCCTGTCGCATACACATCGTCGAGCAGGTCCAGAAACCCCTGTTCGACCGCGTCGGGCAACGCTTCGGCAACGGTTCGGCCCAGCATCTCTCGGTGGCCGACCAGCTTGTCGTAGCCGGGGTTGGTCAGTTCGAACCGGTGCTCGGGCCCGCGCAGCATCGCCATGAAGGTCGGCGCCTGCGCGAACATCTGGCTCATCCGCTCGCGCTCGTCACGCAGCGCGCGTTCGGTCTGGACGCGCTCGGTGCTTTCGTAGGTCGAGCAGAACATGCCTGCGATCGTGCCGCTTTCATCGCGGACGGGCGAGTAGGAGAAGGTGAACCAGGCATGCTCGTCATAGCCCTTGCGGTCGGTGACGAGCGGCAGGTTTTCAAAGAACGACGCTTCGCCCGCCAGCGCCTTGTCGACCAGGGGGCTGATATCGCTCCAGACATCCGCCCACACGTCGGCGAACCGCCGGCCGAGCGCCTGCGGGTGCTTGTCGTGCATGATGCGCGCGTAATGGTCGTTGTAGAGGAAGCCGAGCTCGGGCCCCCAGGCGAGGCACATCGCGAACTCGGATGCGAGCATCAACGAGACGATCGAGCGCAGCGACTGCGGCCAGTGCTCGATCGACCCCAGCGGCGACGACGACCAGTCATGCGCGCGGATCATCGCGGCCATCTCGCCGCCACCGGTCAGGAAATCGGCCTCGGCCGTCTGTGTGGTCATCTCAAAGTCCTGCCGGGTCGCACGCCGGGCCGAATTTTACGCCGGTGCGCGTTCGATACGGGGCTGCAACGCGCGTTTCCACCGGTTCGCGGGCAGGTCGGCGGGTCATCGGCACAGTTCGTCCGCCAGGCGCGTCAGGCTGTCGACGCTATGGTCCCAATCCTGCACGGCATCCGCGTCGGGCGCGGGCCGGCCGCCATATTCGTGCGGGCGGTCGACATAGGCGGTCTGCAGGCCGGCGGCGCGCGCCGCGGCAAGGTCGCTGTGATGCGCGGCGACGAGGCAGAGTTCGCCGGAATCGATGCCGAGAAAACGCGCGGTGGCGAGGTAGGATTCGGGAAGCGGCTTGTAGACGCGGCTGACTTCCGCCCCGAGGATCGCGTCCCAGGGCAGGCCACCGCGGCGCGCCATCTCCAGCATCAGTGCGATGTTGCCGTTGCTGAGCGTGACGACCGGGTAACGCGTCTTGAGGCGGGTGAGGCCCTCGACCGAGTCGGGCCAGGGATCGAGCCGGTGCCAGGCGTGAGTCAGGTCGGTGAGCGTATCTTCGTCCACGGCAGCCGGGTCGACGCCGTGGTGACGGAGCAGGTCTTCGAGTGCCTCGCGGTGGATGGTGTCGAGAATGACGAACTGTCGCCGTCCGCTGCGGACCTCCTCGAGCGCCGGTTGATAGCGTTGGCGCCAGCCGTCGGCGAAGCGGTGCGGATCGATATCGGTGCGGCCGAGGCGCGCGAGCACGGGCGCGGCGTCGCGCGCGATGCCCGAGCGCCAGTCGACCACGGTGCCGAACACGTCGAACGCGAGGGCTTTGATCGGGGCGCGATGTACCATGAGGGTGAGACGGTGGGAGGCGGCGGTTGGTTCCCGGGAATGGGGGACTCCCGGACCTTTGCGCAGGCCGTCGTTGAGCGGGGGACTCGGGACGTTATCCACCACCCCGGCGGCTCATCCGCCACCCCGGCGGAGGCCGGGGCCCAATTGGGAAACGTGGATTGGCGAACGTCGTTCGCAGTTACGACGACCTCTCCAATTGGGCCCCGGCCTCCGCCGGGGTGGTGGCCTTTTACCGGTCTCCCGCAAAGTCGGACTGACTGCTGCTCGGTCCGCCTAACTCACCCAGTCCGGCGCAGACGCGCTGAGTGGCCCTGGTTCAGCCGTTCCAGGTTGAACGCCTCGTGGAACTCGATCCCCGCCTTGCCGGCGCGGGCCCAGCGGATGCGGGCGCCGAACATCTGGTCCTCGACCAGTTCGATCTGCATCTCGACGCCGTCGGGGTTGCCGTCGATCCGCAGCCCGTCGAGCATCGCGCCCGAGGTCGATATGTCGCGGATGCGGACGTCCCCGCGAACCCCGTCGATCGCGATCCGGGCGGAGCGCAGCATCTTGGTGCGCGGCGCGCGACTCACCTTGAAGCCGCTCGCGGCGGCGGTGCCGTTCTCGACGCCCAATTGCCGCAAAGCCTCGTCCGCGCGGACCGGGCGACCATAGACATAGCCCTGGATATGGCTGCACCCGAGGTCGCGGATCAGGTCGATCTCGTCCTGCACCTCGACCCCTTCGGCGGTCGTTTCCATGCCCAGCGTGTCGGCGAGCGTGACGATCGCCTTGATGATCGCCGCGTTGCGGTTGCCCGGCTCGGCGGCACCGCGCACGAACGACTGGTCGATCTTGATCTTGTCGAACGGGGCGTTGCGTAAGTAGCCGAGCGACGAATAACCGGTGCCGAAATCGTCCAGCGCAAGTCGCACGCCGATCCCCTTCAGCGCCTTGAACATCTGTTCCGACGAGCGCGTCTCGTCGAGGAACACGCCTTCGGTGATCTCCAGTTCGAGGCGGCCCGCGGCGATGCCCGACTGCGCGAGCGCGCTGGTGACGAGCGAAGGCAAAGCAGGGTTGGCGAACTGGATCGGCGAGACGTTGACCGCGACGCGCACCGAACCGGGCCAGCGCGCTGCCTCCAGGCACGCGGTCCGCAGCACCCATTCGCCGATCGCCTCGATCAGTCCGCATTCCTCCGCGACCGGAATGAAGTCGGCGGGCGAGACGAGTCCCCGCGTCGGGTGGTCCCAACGGATCAGTGCTTCGTAGCCGACGATCTGCGCCGACTTCGTGCTGACGATCGGCTGGTAGCAGAGGTGGAACGCGCCATCCGAGATCGCCGCGCGCAAATCGTCCTCGAGCAGTTTCCGGGTGCGCGCGCCGGTCAGCATGTCGTCCGAATAGAAGCGGTGGACACCGCGGCCGTCGGCCTTGGCGGCGTACAGCGCGAGATCGGCGTTGCGGACGAGCGTCTCGGCATCGTCGCCGTCGTCGGGTGCGATCGCGATGCCGATCGAGCAGCCGATCGTGACCGACGTCCCGCTGATGAAATAGGGTTCGGACAGCGATGCGATCACTTCACGCGACAACGCGGCGAGCGTGTCGCGGTCGGCGATGCCGGGCAGCACGACCTGGAACTCGTCGCCACCCAGCCGCCCGACCAGCCCCGCATCCGCGATCCCGCGCTGGAGCCGTTGCGCGACCTGTTTCAACAGTGTGTCGCCCGCCTGGTGGCCCAGCGTATCGTTGACCGCCTTGAACCGATCGAGATCCATCAGGAACAGCGACGTCGCGCGGTACGGACCGGTCTTCTGCGCGAGCGTCTTGTCGAGCGACGAGCGCATCCGCTGGCGGTTGGCGAGCCCGGTGAGCCCGTCGAACAGCGCCAGCCGCGTGATCTCAGCCTCGGACTTGCGTTGTTCGGTCAGGTCGCGGCCGGAGCCGATGAACCCCTGGAAGCGCCCGAGATCGTCGACCACCGGCCTCCCCGAGATCGACCACCAGCGTTCGCAATCGGGCGAGGTCGCGGCGCACACCGAATAGTCCGAAAACGACGTGCGCGAGGCGATGTGGAAGGCGAGCGTCCGTTCGGTGCCGGGCGCATCGTTGTCCATGCGGAACAGGTCGGTGAGCGGTTGCCCGACCGCGTCGTCGGCGAGGCCGAGTTCGTCGGTCACCTTGGCGGACAGATAAGTCAGGCGGCCCTGCCGGTCGGCCTCCCAGAACCAGCCGGTGCCCTGGTCCTCGAATTCGGCGACCATCCGGATCGCGAGGCGGCCTTCGTTCGCGTTCTCGGCGCGGTGCAGCTCCTGCGCGACGTCGATCCGCGCGAGGCGGTGCGCGACGATCCCCAAGCTGCCGAGGAACACGATCGCGACTGCCAGCGGCGCGCCGATCCCCGCGCAGACCGCGAGCATCACGACGATCCCAGTGCCGAGCCCGAGCGTCGCGGCGCGTACCGCATGGACGCTGACCGCGGTCACCGCGATCATCCCCAGCACCGCGACGCAGCAGGCGAGTTGCAGCGACCCCGACGGCGCGCGCGCAACGGCCCACAACAGTGACAGGGACAGCGCGGCGACTCCCGCGACGCCGACGGTAAGCGCGCGGTTGCGCTTATAGGCAGGCCATTCGCGCAATCCCGGTAGCCGCAACATGCCGAACACGCCTGCGGACAGCGCCGCCAGGATCGCGGCATGGATGCCGATCGACGGGACGATAGTGCCAAGACCGGCGGCAGGCGATGCGATCAGCGCAAGCGCGACGAGGAGGGCACAGCCGACCATCTGCGTGGCAATCGCGATCGGCCAGGTTTCCGCGACCTGCGCGAGTTTGCGATCGAGGAGTTCGGCAACCTGTTCGCGCGCATCCTCGCCAAGCCCAAACACGGCGGGGGCTGGCGATCGATCGCGCGCGCGGCGATCCGCGACGGGGAGGGGGGCGTACATCCAACCGTTCTGACTGGAATATCTTGCTGAGACGGTAAGATTGGCGGGACGCGAAAAAAACTTCGTCCGCTCAGTGCGTTATAAAGGCGGAGAGGACGGAGTTGCGTCTGGCTCGTCCGTTCCCTCCGACGTTTCAGTCCGTTTCCGGCCGCGGTGCGCCGCTCATCGTTACCGGTTGGGGACCGCCGGCGGTGGCTTCGAGCGTCGAGTCACCGCCTAGCACGCGGTACAGCGTCACGCGGTTGCTCGCGCCGACGAGCTGCGTCGCGACGAGGTTGCGCTGCGCGGTGTAGAGCGAGCGTTGCGCGTCGAGCGAGTTGAGGAAGGTGTCGATCCCGCCGCGATAGCGCGCATCGGACAGGCGGTAGGTGTCGAGGGCTGCCTCGGAGAAGTTTTGGTTCGCCTTCAGCTGGTCGGCGATGGTCCCCTGGCGCGCGAGTGCGTCAGCGGTTTCCTGGAACGCGGTCTGGATCGTCTTTTCGTAGGTCGCGAGCGCGGCATCGCGTTGCGCCTTCGAATAGGCGACGCCGGCGATCCCGGCACCGGCGCGGAAGATCGGGTAGCTGACCGAGGGCGCGACCGAATAGTTGAACGCGCCGCCGCTGAACAGCGAGGTCAGCGACGTGCTGGCGAACCCGAGGATACCGGTCAGCGAGATCTTCGGGAACAGTTCCGCGCGTGCTGCGCCGATCTCGGCGTTGGTGGCGCGGAGCTGGTATTCCGATTCGACGACGTCTGGACGGCGCAAGAGGATGCTGCTGTCGAGCCCTGCGGGCAGCGCGGCGACGGTCGGTAGCGCCTGTTCGATCGAGGCTGGCAACAGGCTGGCATCGACCGGCGCGCCGACGAGCAGTTGCAGCGCGTTGACGTCCTGCGCGAGCGCGGTGCGCTGTTGCGCGAGGTCGGACTGCGCGGTGAACAGGATTTGCTGTGCCTGGCGGAGATCGGTGCGTGGGGCGACGCCGCCGCGCAATCGCGCGTTGGTCAGCGTGACGCTGCGCTGCGAACTCGTGACGGTGTCCTGCGCGATCTTGAGCAGGCTCTGGTCCGACGCGTAGGTGAGCCACGCATCGGCGATGTCGCCGACCAGCGTCAGGCGGGTGGCGCGCGCGGCGGCTTCGGTCGCGAAATAGCGATCGAGCGCGGCGCTGGTGAGCGAACGGATGCGGCCGAACAGGTCGAGCTCGAATGCGGTCGTACCGAGATCGACCGAGAAGGCGCTGTTCGAGCTGGAAGAACTGACGACCGATCCGGTGCCGGCGCCGGTACCTGTTCCGCCCGAACCGACGCCGCCCGTACCGGTACCCGTTCCCGTATTTCCGGTGCCCGTTCCAGTGCCGGTGTTACCGCCCGTTCCGCCGCTCGTAACGGTGTTCCGCGTACCCCTGCCGCCGCCCGAATAACTGTAGCGGCCGCTGGCATCGACCTGCGGCAGCAGGTCGGCGCGCTGGATGCGGTATTGGGCGCGGGTCGACGCGATGTTGGCGGCGGCGACGCGCAGATCGCGGTTGTTGGCGAGCGCCTGGACGATGATCTGCTGGAGCCGCGGGTCCTTGAAGACATCGCGGTAGGTGATCGCGGGCAGCGCTGCCTCCGACTGGCGCAGATACGCGTCGCCGACCGGGAGCGACGGCGGGACGGGAAGTTCGGTGCGCGCGTATTTCGGGGCGAGCGAGCAGCCGGCGATTGCAGTCGATGCGGCGAGGATCAGGACTAGCGAGCGCATCATGCGGGCTCCGGCCGGTGAGGGCCCTGTGGTTCGGGTGGTCCGAGCGGTTCGTTGTGATCGCCATCAGATCCGTGGCCATCATGGTCGTGGCCATCATGGCCCTGGAAGCCGGTCGGCTTGCCCCGCAGCTTGGCGATGCCATCACGCGCGCCGCGGCGGACGAGGACGAAGAACAGCGGGATGTAGAAGATCGCGAGGATCGTCGCGGTCAGCATGCCGCCGACCACTGCCGTGCCGATCGCGATGCGGCTGTTCGCACCAGCACCGGTCGACAGCGCGAGCGGCAACACGCCGAGGATGAACGCGAACGACGTCATCAGGATCGGGCGCAACCGGATCTTCGCCGCGGACAGCGCCGCCTCGATGACGCGCTTGCCCTTCTTCTCCTCCTGCTCGGCGAACTCGATCATCAGGATCGCGTTCTTCGCCGCCAGCCCCATCGTCGTCAGCAGGCCGATCTGGAGATACACGTCGTTGATCAGCCCCCGCAGCGTCACCGCGAGGATCGCGCCGACGAGGCCCAATGGGATCACCAGCAGCACCGCGATCGGGATCGACCAGCTTTCGTACAGCGCGGCGAGGCACAGGAACACGACCAGCAGCGACAGGCCGTAGAGGATCGGTGCCTGACCCGAGGACAGGCGTTCCTGATACGACAGGCCCGACCATGCGACCGACGTGCCGGGGATCTGGCCGGCAAGCTGCGCGATCTTCTCCATCGCGTCGCCCGAGCTGACGCCGGGCGCGCCCGAGCCCTGGATCTCGTACGAGGCGATGCCGTTGAACCGCGACAGCGTCGTCGGTGCCTGACCCCAGCTGGTCTTCGCGAACGACGAGAACGGCGCCATCTGGCCGTTCGATCCGCGCACGAACCACTGGCTGAGGTCCGATGGCTGCGCACGGAACTGCGCGTCGCCCTGGACATAGACGCGCTTGACGCGGCCGCGGTCGATGAAGTCGTTGACGTATTGCCCACCCCACGCGATCGACAGCGTCGAGTTCACGTTCGCCTGAGTGAGACCGAGCGTCGACAATTTCTGCTGGTCGGCATCGACGCGCAACGTGGCGACGTCGGGCAGTTCGGTCAGGCGGATCGCGGTCAGCGACGAGTCGGCGCGGGCGAGCGCGAGCAGCTTGTCGCGTGCGGCGTTGAACTCGACCTGGCTGAGCCCGCCTGCGTTCTGCAACTCCATCGTGAAGCCGTTCGACGAACCAAGACCGCGCACGGCCGGTGGTACCAGCGAATAGACCTGCGCGTCGCGGAACCCGGCGAACGCCTTCGACGCGCGACCAGTGATCGCCTCCGCGGTGTTTTCCTTGCCCTTGCGATCATCCCACGGTGCGAACGCGATGAAGCCCTGGCCCGTGTTCTGGCCGCTTGCGCCGCCGCCGCCGCCACCGCTGACGGTGAACATCGTGCGGACGTTGGCCTTCTCGTTGGTGTAGTAATATTGCTCGATCTGCTTTTGCAACGCGAAGGTGCGGCCTTGCGTGGCGCCGGCGGGCAGCTGGAACTGGACGATGCCCGAGCCCTGATCCTCGGTCGGCAGGAAGCCCGTCGGCAGGCGCAGGAACAGCACCGCGAGCACCGCGACGATCACCGCGTAGATCAGCAGGAACAGCCACTTGCGGTCGATCACCGACTGCACCGCACTGGTGTATTTCTGCGTGCCCTTCTCGAACCCGCTGTTGAACTTGTCGCCAGCGCCCGTGAAAAAGTGCGCTACTTTCGGGAATTTACGTTCGCCCCAGCTCTTCTCGGTGTTGCCGTCGGCGTCCTTCTTTTTCTGCTTGAGCAGCGTCGCGGTGAGGGCGGGGGAGAGGATCAGCGCGACGAGCACCGACAGGACCATCGCCGACACCATCGTCAGCGAGAACTGGCGATAGATCACGCCGGTCGATCCGCCGAAGAACGCCATCGGCAGGAACACCGCAGACAGCACGAGCGCGATCGCAACCAGTGCGACGGTGATCTCGTTCATCGATTCGATCGTCGCCTCCCGAGGCGTCATCTCGGGATTTTCCTCCATCAGGCGCTCGACGTTCTCGACCACGACGATCGCGTCGTCGACCAGCAGGCCGATCGCGAGCACCAGTCCGAACAGCGTCAACGTGTTGATCGAGAAGCCGGCCAGATAGAACACGCCGAACGTACCGAGCAGCACGACCGGGACCGCGATCGTCGGGATCAGCGTCGCGCGCCAGCTTTGCAGGAACACGAACATCACGATGACGACGAGGATGACGGCTTCGATCAGCGTCTTCACGACCTCGTCGATCGACAGCTTGATGAAGTCTGTGGTGTCGTTGGCGTAGGCGAATTTCAGACCGGGCGGGAAGCTCTTGGCAGACTTGGCGACGAACGCCTTGACCAGCTCGGCGGTCTTGAGCGCGTCGGCGCCCGGCGCGAGCAGCACCGCGATACCGGCGCCGGGATGCGCGTTGACGCGGCTGCGCGCGTTGTAGTTCTCCGCGCCCAGCTCGATCCGGGCGACGTCGCGCAGCTTGACCACGGCGCTGTCGTTGGTCGTCTTCAGGATGATGTTGGCGAACTGCTCGGGCGTCTGGAGGCGCGACTGTGCGGTGACGGTCGCGTTGAGCATCTGCGTGTCGGGCTGGGGCTGGCCGCCGAGTTCGCCGGCCGCGACTTCGGTGTTCTGCGCCTGGATCGCGGTCGTCACGTCGCTCGGGATCAGCTGGTAGCTGGCGAGCTTGTTCGGGTTCAGCCAGATCCGCATCGCGTATTGCGCGCCGAACACGTTGCTGTCGCCGATGCCCGGAATACGGCCGAGCGGGTCTTGCAGGTTGGAGACGAGATAGTCCGAGACGTCCTGGTTGGTGAGCTTGTCGGTCTCGTCATAGACGCCGACGATCAGGAGGTTGTCCGGATTCGACTTGCGGACGACGAGGCCCTGCTGCTGGACCTGTTGCGGCAGGCGGGACAGCGTCTGCTGGACCTGGTTCTGGACCTGGACCTGCGCGATATCGGGATCGGTGCCCTTCTCGAACGTCACCGTGATGTTCACCGAGCCGCGCGACGACGAGGACGAGCTGAAATAGATCAGCCCGTCGATACCCGTCAGCGACTGCTCGACGACCTGCGTGACGCTGTTCTGGATCGTCTGCGCGTTGGCACCCGGGAAGGACGCGCGGACGGTCACTTGCGGCGGCGCGACGTCGGGGTACTGCGCGATCGGCAGGCTCATGATCGCGCCGATGCCGCCGAGCATCACGATGATCGCGAGCACCCAGGCGAAGATCGGGCGATCGATGAAGACACGGGACAACATAAGGGCTTAGCCGGCCTTTTTCTGGCTGGAGTCGCCACCGGAGGAGTCATCCTTGGGCGCTTCGATCTTCTGCGCGGTGTTTTCCAGCACCGGCTTCACGCCCTGGTTCGGTGCGATCTTCGACAGGCCTTGCGTGATGATTTTATCGCCTGGGTTGAGCCCGCTGGTGACGACCCAGAACGCGCCCTGCGTACGGTCCGCCTTGATCTTCTTCTGTACCGCCTTGTTGTTCGCATCGACGACATAGACCGTGGCATTGCCCTTCGCATCGCGCGACACGCCCGCCTGCGGCACGAGGAACGCGCGCTGGTTGATCGCCTGCGCGAACTTGGCCTGGACGAACATGCCGGGCAGCAGCAGCCCCTGCGGATTGGGGAAGCGCGCGCGCAGCGTCACGGTGCCGGTCTCGGTGTTGACCAGCGCTTCGGCGAACTCGACGGTGCCGGTCGCGCCATATTCACTGCCATCCTCGAGCGTCAGGCGGACTTCGGCGCGAGTCGCGACGATGCCGTTCTGGCCGAGCGAGCGGCGCAGCGCGAGCAGATCGCCGGAGGATTGCTGGATGTCGACGAACATCGGATCGAGCCGCTGAATCTGCGCGAGCGGGTCGGTCTGCGTCGCGGAGACGAGCGCACCGACGGTGAACAGCGAGCGGCCGATGCGCCCGGTGATCGGTGCGGGGACGGTCGTGAACTTGAGGTTGATCTGCGCGGTCTCGAGCGCGGCGCGGGTCTGCGCGACCGAGGCGGTGGCCTGGCGCGAGGTGGCGACCGCGTTGGTGTAATCCTGCTTGCTGATCGCCTCCATCTCGGCGAGCGGCTTGTAGCGCTGTGCGAGGATGGTCTGCGCCTGCTGGTTGGCGCGCGCACTCTGGAGGTTGGCCTGCGCCTCGTTGGCGGCGGCGCGGTAGAGACGCGGGTCGATCTCGTAGAGCGGCTGGCCTTTCTTGACGAGCGTGCCCTCGGTGAAGAAGCGGCGGCGGATGATGCCGGTGACCTGGGGGCGGACGTCCGAGCTTTCGAACGCGGTGGTGCGGCCGCTGAGCTCGGTGGTCATCGCGACGCTGGTCGGCTGGACGACGACATAGCCGACGGTCGGCGTGCCCTGGCCCGGTTGGCCACCACGGCCTGCCTTGCCTTGCGCCTTGTCGCCGCCGCCCGAACAGGCGGCGAGCGCCAGGGCGGGCACTAGCAGTAGGGCGCACCGCCGCGTGGAAAATCGTGTGGCTATCAAGTTTGGTATCCGCTCGCGATCGGTGGTGGCAGCTGTTGGTCGGCCTAAACCACGAGGATGTACCAGAAGTATGTCAGTTGAAAAGCGGAGGCGAGAAATAGGGAAGAAAGAGTAACCTGTTTGATTGTCTGGGGGTGAAACGCCCCCGGCAGACCAAGAAGATTGTTTCCCCGCGAAGGCGGGGATCCAGACTGGGCTCCCGCCTTCGCGGGAGAACAAGGAGGGGGCGCACTCCCGCAATCCCGTGCACCACCCAGGATGAACACCGCACCACCCCGGCGGAGGCCGGGGCCCAGTTGGGGGACGGTGCTAACGGAGGGCGGTCCGTCGTTACGGCGACCTTTCCAACTGGGCCCCGGCCTCCGCCGGGGTGGTGCTTTGTGCGCGGGTCCCCCAAACTAAATCCTCTTGTCCAAACTAAATCCTCTGGGATGTGTTCAAGCGTGGATGCCGGAACAAGCCCGGCATGACGGAAGGGTGGGCCGATGGCTTCGATCGATGACGACAAGAAGGCGGCTGCCGTTGCGGCTGTGGCCGAGGTGCGGGACGGGATGCTAGTCGGGCTCGGGACCGGCTCGACCGCGGCGTTCGCAATCCAGGCGCTCGGCGAACTAGTCGCCGAGCGCCTGCAGATCCGCGCGGTCGTCACCTCCGAAGCCTCCGGCAAACTCGCCCGCGAACTCGGCATCGAGATCCTCGATTTCGCCACTATCGCGCATGTCGACCTAACCATAGACGGCGCGGACGAGATCGACTCGCGCTGCTTCGCCATCAAGGGCGCAGGCGGCGCGATGTTGCGGGAAAAGATCGTCGCCGCAGCCTCGGCACGGATGGTCGTGATCGCCGACGGCTCCAAACGCGTCGACCGGATCGGCGCCGCCAAGCTGCCGGTCGAAGTGCTCCCCTTCGCCATCGCCTATGTAATGCGTGTGCTGACAGACATGGCCGCCGCCCCGATCATCCGCGACAACTACCGGACGGACCAAGGCAATCTCGTCATCGACTGCCACTTCGCGACCCTCGAAGACCCCCGCGCAACCGCCGCCACGCTAGCCGCGATCCCCGGCATTCTCGGCCACGGCCTGTTCCTCGACGAGGTCGACGCCGCATATATTGCAACGAACGGCGTCGTTACGCGACTGGAACGGATGGGTGCATCCGACTAAAGGCATCCTATGTTGGCAACCAGATCGGATGCGCGGCGTTCGGTCACCGTCTAGAGCGAGGCTTCTTCCATGACCGATACCGCAACCGCCCCCACCAAGGCGGACCCTATGCTGCACGAGGACGGCTCCCCCGAGCGTCTGGCGATCGATACCATCCGCACGCTGTCGATGGACGCGGTGCAGAAGGCCAATTCGGGCCATCCCGGCACCCCCATGGCGCTCGCGCCGGTCGGCTACACGCTCTGGTCGAAGTTTCTACGCTATGATCCCAAGCACGCCGACTGGCCGAATCGCGATCGCTTCGTGCTGTCGGTCGGCCATGCGTCGATGCTGCTCTACTCGCTGATTCACCTCGCCAAGATCGAAGAGATCGATGCGGACGGTAACAAGACCGGTAAGGAGGCCGTCAGCCTCGCGGATATCGAGCAGTTCCGCCAGCTGTCGTCGAAGACGCCGGGTCACCCCGAATATCGCCACACCACCGGTGTCGAGACTACGACGGGTCCGCTCGGCCAGGGTTGCGGCAATTCGGTCGGCATGGCGATTGCCGAGCGTTGGCTCGCGGCGCGCTACAACAAGGACGGCTTCACGCTGTTCGACCATGACGTCTACACGATCTGTGGCGACGGCGACATGATGGAGGGCGTCTCGGCCGAGGCGGCGAGCCTCGCCGGTCACCTCAAGCTCAGCAATCTGTGCTGGATCTACGACAGCAACCACATCTCGATCGAGGGCGCGACCGATCTCGCGTTCGACGAGGATGTCGGCCTGCGCTTCGATGCCTATGGCTGGAACGTCATCCATATCGACGACGCGAACGACACCGCCGCGCTGAGCCGCGCCATCGAGACGTTCAAGGCGACCAACGACAAGCCGACCTTCATCGTCGTGCATTCGGTGATCGGCTACGGCAGCCCCAAGGCAGGCAGCGAGAAGGCCCACGGCGAGCCGCTCGGCGAGGAGAATATCCGCCTTACCAAGCAGGCGTATGGCTGGCCCGAGGACAAGTCGTTCTACGTGCCGGACGGCGTGATCGAACATTTCAACGGTGCGATCGCGGAGCGTGGCGCCAAGCTGCGCGACGAGTGGGTCGCGCTGACCGACAAGTATCGTGGCGCCTATCCCGAGCTGTCCGCCGAGCTCGACCTGCTGCTCAAGGATGAGCTGCCCGAGGGCTGGGATGCCGACATCCCGACCTTCGAGGCGGATGCCAAGGGCGTCGCCAGCCGTGATTCGGGTGGCAAGGTGCTCAACGCGATCGCCGCCAAGGTGCCGTGGCTGATCGGCGGTTCGGCCGATCTCGCGCCGTCGACCAAGACCGACATCAAGGGTCAGCCCTCGTTCGAGGCGGAGAATTACGCCGGTCGGAACTACCACTTCGGCATCCGCGAACACGGCATGGGCGCGATCGTCAACGGCATGGCGCTATCGCATCTGCGCTCCTACGGCTCCACCTTCCTGGTGTTCGCCGACTACATGCGCGCGCCGGTGCGCTTGTCGGCGATCATGGAAGTCGGCGCGATCTGGGTGTTCACGCACGATTCGATCGGTGTCGGCGAGGACGGCCCGACGCACCAGCCGATCGAGCATCTCGCGACGCTGCGTGCGATCCCCGGCCTCGACACGATCCGTCCGAGCGACGCGAACGAGGTCGTCGCGGCCTGGAAGGCGGTCCTCAAGGACGCGAGCACGCCGGCCGCGCTGATCATGTCGCGCCAGGCTCTGCCGACGCTCGACCGGACCAAGTATGCAAGCGCAGACGGGCTCGAGAAGGGCGGCTATGTCCTCGCCGACAGCGACGGCACGCCCGACGTGATCCTGATCGCGACCGGCAGCGAAGTGTCGCTGGTCGTCGAGGCGCACGAGAAGCTGACCGCGGACGGCGTGAAGAGCCGAGTCGTGTCGATGCCGAGCTGGTATCGCTACGAACTGCAGGACGCCGCGTACAAGGAAAGCGTGTTGCCGCGCGAAGTGCGGGCGCGCGTTGCGGTCGAGATGGCCGGGTCGATCGGTTGGGACCGCTATGTCGGGCTCGACGGCGCGACCGTGACGATGTCGACCTTCGGTGCTTCGGCACCGCTCGCCAAGCTGCAGGACAAGTTCGGGTTCACCGTCGACAATGTCGTCAAGGTCGCCCGCCAAGTGATGGAGACCAAGTGATGGGTGCGCTCAACGATCTCGAAGGCTTCGGCCAGGCGGTATGGCTCGATTTCGTCGACCGGAAGTTCCTGGAGGCCGGTGGTCTCCAGAAGCTGGTCGACGAGGACGGCCTGACCGGCGTCACGTCGAACCCGTCGATCTTCGAAAAGGCGATGGGGCATGGCGACGCCTATGACTCGACGCTCGCCGAATACGATAAGCAGCATGCCGGCGCGGCGACGATCGACCGTTACGAGCATCTCGCGATTCAGGACATCAAGGCGGCGGCGGAGACGTTGAAGCCGGTCTACGACAAGCTCGCCGCGAAGGATGGCTATGTCAGCCTCGAGGTGTCGCCGTATATTTCGGACGATACCGACGCGACGATCGCGGAGGCGAAGAAGCTGTGGGGGATGGTCGACCGGCCGAACCTGATGATCAAGATCCCGGGGACGCTTGCGGGCGGTCCGGCGATCTCGTCGACGATCGCGAGCGGGATCAACGTCAACGTCACGCTGCTGTTCGCGCTCGACGCGTACATTCGCGTTGCCGAGGCGTATGCGGCGGGGCTCGAGGAGCGCGTCAAGCAAGGCCAGCCGATCGACAAGATCGCCAGCGTCGCGAGCTTCTTCGTCAGCCGGATTGATTCGTCGATCGACAAGGAGATCGATGCGCGCCTGGAGAAGGGCGATGCCGAGGCTGAGGCGCTGAAGGCGGTGCGCGGCAAGGTCGCGATCGCCAACGCCAAGATGGCGTATCAATGGTATCTCGACTTCCTGAAGTCGGACCGCTGGCAGGCGCTCGCCGCCAAGGGTGCGCAACCGCAGCGCCTTCTGTGGGCGTCGACCGGAGTTAAGGATCCGAGCTATCCCGACACGCTCTACATCGACACGCTGATCGGCAAGGATACCGTCAACACGATGCCGCCCAAGACGATGGACGCGTTTCGCGATCATGGCACCGCGGCGGAGACGATCACGGCGGACGTCGAGGGCGCGAAGCATACGCTAGCGGAGGCCGAACGACTGGGTCTCGACCTCAACGGCGTGACCGGCAAGCTGGTCGAAGAGGGCGTCGCGTCGTTCGTGAAGGCGTTCGACGACCTGCTCGGCTCGATCGCCAAGAAGCAGCCCGCGACGGCGTAAACTTCTGCTCCCTCTCCCCGTTGGGGAGAGGGCCGGGGTGAGGGGCGCCGCGAGCGCTGCCCTCCCCAACTGCCCGTCACCCCAACCCTCTCCCCGGCGGGGAGAGGGGGTAAGCAAGGAATTCCCCATGAAGATCGGACTGATCGGCCTCGGCCGGATGGGCGGCAACATTGCGCGCCGGTTGATGAAGAACGGCCACGAAGTCGTCGCGTTCGACCGCGATGCCGAAGCCGTGAAGAAGCTTGCCGCCGATGGCGCGATCGGGGCGGATTCGCTCGACGACATGCACGCCAAGCTCGACACGCCGGCGATCTGGTGGGTCATGGTCCCCGCAGGCGAGCCGACCGAGAGCACCGTCCAGGCGATCGCCGCGAAGTCGAATCCGGGCGACATCATCATCGACGGCGGCAACAGCTTCTACAAGGACGACGTCCGCCGCGCGAAGGAACTGGCCGAGAAGGGCATCCACTATGTCGACGTCGGCACGTCGGGCGGCGTGTGGGGCCTCGAGCGCGGCTATTGCATGATGATCGGGGGCGACAAGGAAACGGTCGACCTGCTCGATCCTATCTTCGAGACGCTGGCGCCGGGCATGGGAACGATCGTCCGCACGCCGGGCCGCGTCGAAGGCCAGGCCGATCCGCGCGCGGAGAAGGGCTATATCCACGCGGGCCCCTCGGGCGCCGGGCACTTCGTCAAGATGGTCCATAACGGCATCGAATACGGCCTGATGCAGGCCTATGCCGAGGGCTTCGACATCCTCAAGGGCAAGTCCGGCGAGCATGTCGTCGAGGAGGAGCGCTTCGACATCAACCTGACCGACGTCGCCGAAGTCTGGCGTCGCGGCAGCGTGATCTCGTCGTGGCTGCTCGACCTGTCGGCGATCGCGCTGGCGAAGGACGGTACGCTCGAAGGCTTCAGCGGCAGCGTCGCGGACTCGGGCGAGGGCCAGTGGACGATCGACGCGGCGATGGAGGAGAAGGTGCCCGCCAACGTGCTGAGCGCGGCGCTGTATGCGCGCTATCGCAGCCGCGTGGACCATACGTTCGGCGACAAGCTGTTGTCAGCGATGCGCTATGGCTTTGGCGGTCATGTCGAGATGCCCCAGTGAGCGGTGGCATGAGCGGGGCAATCAAGCTGCTGGTCTCCGATGTCGACGGGACGCTCGTCGACAAGGAGAAGAAGGTGACGCCCGCGACCGTCGATGCGGTCAAGCGACTGAAGGCGGCGGGTCTCGGCTTCACGATCATCAGCGCACGCCCGCGTTCGGGGATGATGCCGATCGCGGACTTGCTCGGCATCGACGAGCCGATGGGCGCGTTCAACGGCGGGATCGTATTCAAGCGCGACGGCACCGTGATCGAGCACCACATGATCGACGTCGATGTCGTTCGCGGCGCGATGGAGATCATCGGTGACGCGCCGGTCGACACGTGGTTCTTCGCGGATGACGTCTGGTATGCCAGCACCGACCAGGGCGGGCATGTCGGCAGCGAGAAGAAGGCCTCCGCGCAGGACCCGGTGATCGTCTCCGACTTTACCGACCTGCTCGCCAAGGCCGACAAGGTAACGTTCGTCAGCGATGATGAGGATTTGTTGCGCGACCTGCACGCGAAGGTCGCCGCCAAGTTCGATGCGCAGGCGACGATCGTCCAGTCGCAGACCTATTATCTCGACATCACGCCGGTGGCCGGCAACAAGGGCAGCGGGATCGAGGAACTGGCGGACGCGTTCGGCATCAGCTTGACGCAGACCGCGGCGATCGGCGATCAGGCCAACGACATCGCGATGCTCAAGCGCGCCAAGTTGGCGATCGCGATGGGCAATGCGCCGCAGACCGTCCGTGACGTCGCGCACGAGATTACCAGCGCGAACGATGCCGATGGCGTCGCGCACGCGATCGACACGTTTATCCTTACTGGAGTTTCCGCATGAAAGAGTTGGTTGCCTTCGACCTCGATGGAACGCTGGCCGAGAGCAAGCAGCCCTTGCAGGAGCCGATGGGCGAGGCGTTGGCGAATCTGCTCGACGTCGCGCATGTCGCGGTGATCTCGGGCGGCGACTGGCCGCAATTCGAAAAGCAGGTCGCGTCGCGCCTGCCCGAGCGCGCCGATCGCACCAAGCTGTGGCTGATGCCGACGACGGGCACCAAACTGTACCGGTTCGATGGCGAATGGCGCGCGGTGTATGCCGAGCTGTTCGAGGAGGACGAGAAGCAGAAGATCCTCAAGGCGTTCGACGAGTCGTTGGAAGCTACCGGGTTCGTGCCCGAGAAGACCTGGGGCGAGCGGATCGAGGATCGTGGTAGCCAGATCACGTTCTCCGCGCTCGGCCAGGAAGCGCCCATCGATGCCAAGCACAGCTGGGATCCGGACTTCGCCAAGCGCAAGGTGATCCAGGCCGACTTGCAGAAGCGCCTGCCGGGGCTGTCGATCAACATGGGCGGCGCGACCTCGATCGACATCACGCGCGAAGGTGTCGACAAGGCTTACGGCCTGAAGAAGCTCAACGAGGCGAGCGGCATCGCGCTCGACAAGATGATGTTCATCGGCGACGCGATCTTCCCGGGCGGGAATGATTATCCGGCCGAGCAGCTCGGGCTGGACGTCGTGAAGGTGAAGAACGTCGACGGCACGCTCGCGGCGATCGCCGGAATCGTCGCGTGCCTGAAGTAAGGGCATGAGCGTCGCCTTCCGTCGCGAGAGTGACGAGGAACATCTCGAACCCAAGTTCGAACAGCCGATCGCGCCGGGGCCCAATCTGGTCACGGCGCGGGGGTTGCGATTGCTTGGCGAACGGGTGACGGAAATCGAGGCTGCGGTTGCGGCCGAGACCGACGAGGAGGCGCGCAAGCTGTTGCTGCGCGACCTGCGCTATTGGCACACGCGCCAGACGACCGCCGAACTCGCGCCTTTGCCGGAAGAGGACGAGGTCGGGATCGGTTCGCGCGTTCGCGTTCGGATGAACGGCGCGGAGCGCGTAATTGCGATCGTCGGTGGTGACGAGGCCGAGCCTGGCGAGGACCGGCTGGCGTTCTCGGCACCGCTGGCGCGCGCGCTGATGGGCGCGGCGGTTGGCGAGACGGTCGCGTTTGCGGACAAGCCGGACGCGATCGAGGTTCTGGCGATCGACAAGGATGACGGCTGATGGCTGAAGCGAAATTCGAACGGCACCGTCAGGCGTGGACGCAGGACGAGATCCAGAAGCTGCATACGCTGGCGAAGAAGGGCATGGCGTTGAAGGCGATCGCTAAGGCGCTGACCCGGAGCGAGGAATCGGTGAAGGTTCGGGCGAAGGAAGACTCGTTGAATATTGCGAAGCTGCGGTAGCGGCTGAGGGCACCTAGCCCTCTCCCCGGAGGGGAGAGGGAGTAGAAGGGGCGTTATCGTCTCCTCCACGCCGTCGGAGGCTTCCGGGCCCCCGCATGGCGCCATTTCGAACGGTATCACCGCGAGAGACATTGCCGCGATAGGCGCCGCGCCCCCGCCCGAATGGCACCACCCCGGCGGAGGCCGGGGCCCAATTGGAAAGGTCGGAGTAACTGCGCGCAACCTGCGTCATTGCCGTCCCCCAATTGGGCCCCGGCCTTCGCCGGGGTGGTGCTAGCCAGCGGATCGGGATATTTCGCTGACTGCAGATCACCACTTATGTGGCCCCGCCCGAACACGCTACCACGGCCACCCCTTGTTCTCCCGCGAAGGCGGGAGCCCAGTCTGGGTCCCCGCCTTCGCGGGGAAACATTTTAATAGGCGGCCGCTGACCGAAGCCGCACGGAGCTCCACTTGTCCGAATACGACGCCATAATCCTCGGGGCAGGCGCAGCCGGCCTCATGTGTGCCGCCGTCGCCGGCCAGCGCGGGCGGAAGATCCTGCTCGTCGATCACGCCGACCAGGCGGGCAAGAAGATCCTGATCTCCGGCGGTGGACGGTGCAATTTCACCAACGTCCACACCGCCGCCGACCGCTACATCTCCGCCAACCCGCATTTCGCCAAGTCCGCGCTCGGCCGCTACACCGCGCAGGATTTCCTCGCGCTCGTCGAATCCTACGGCATCGCTTGGCACGAGAAGACGCTCGGACAACTCTTCTGCGACGGCTCCGCGAAGCAGATCGTCGAGATGCTCCTCGACGAATGCGACAAGGGCGGCGTCGACCTGTCGCTCGGCCGCGCGATCACCGGAGTCGACCACGCAGACGGCCGCTATCGCGTATCGCTAGACGGCCGCACCGTCACAGCCCCCGCCTTGGTCATAGCAACCGGTGGCCCATCAATCCCTAAGATGGGCGCAACCGGGTTCGCCTATGATCTCGCACGGCAGTTCGGGTTGAAGGTCGTCGAGCCACGCCCCGCACTCGTCCCGCTGACGCTCGGCGGCGATGAAACGCTCTTCCGCGAACTCTCCGGCGTCGCGGCCGAAGTCGTCGCCACCGCCGGCAAGACCGCATTCCGCGAGGCGGCGCTGTTCACGCACCGCGGCCTGTCGGGCCCCGCGATCCTCCAAGTCTCGTCCTACTGGCGCAACGGCCAGCCCGTCGGGATCGATTTCCTCCCCGATCGCGAGTCCGGCTGGCTCCCCGCCGCCAAGCGTACCACGCCGCGCGCGACTCTGCGGAAACTGCTCGGCAGCACGCTCCCGGACCGACTCGCGGAGACTTTGAGCGAGCGTTTGGGCATGACGAACGAGATTTCCACGCTCACCGACCGCAAGCTCCAGGACGCCGAACGCGCGCTAAGCCATTGGCAATTCACGCCGAATGGCTCCGAAGGCTATGCCAAGGCCGAGGTCACCGCGGGCGGAATCAGCACCGCGGAACTGTCATCGCAAACAATGCAAGCCAAACGCGTACCAATGCTGTATGCAGTCGGCGAAGCGGTCGATGTCACAGGGTGGCTCGGCGGCTACAACTTCCAATGGGCATGGGCGAGCGGGTGGGCCGCGGGTCAAGTCCTGTAGGGACCACCACGCCAGTGCCTTGCCGTTGCGTAAGCCGGCCACCAATTAGGACGTACATGCCTTTTACAAATATTCCGTCGCTTCTTTCCGAGGCGCTCGAAGCGCGCGGCTATACCGCGCTCACCCCCGTCCAGGCTCATGTGATCGAGGACAACGCGATCGGTCGCGATCTCGTCGTGTCGGCGCAGACCGGCTCGGGCAAGACCGTGGCGTTCGGCCTGGCGATGGCCGGCGAACTGCTCGGTGAAGCCGGCGAGGACGGCGTCCAGCGCCTGCCCGCACCGCACAAGCCGCTCGTCCTCTGCATCGCACCGACTCGCGAGTTGGCGCTTCAGGTCAGCCGCGAGTTGATGTGGCTCTACGCCAAGGCCGGTGCGCGCATTTCGACCTGCGTCGGCGGCATGGACGCCTCGAAGGAGCGTCGTTCGCTCGCCCACGGCGCGCATATCGTCGTCGGCACGCCGGGTCGTCTGCGCGATCACCTCGAGCGTGGCGCGCTCGACCTGTCGGCCCTCAAGGTCGCCGTGCTCGACGAGGCCGACGAGATGCTCGACATGGGCTTCCGCGAAGACCTCGAGCAGATCCTCGACGCGTCGCCTGAAGCACGTCGCACTTTGCTGTTCTCGGCGACGATGCCCCGGCCGATCGTCGCGCTCGCCAAGCGCTACCAGAAGGATGCGCTGCGGATTTCGACCGTCGGCGAGGATCGTGGTCATGGCGATATCTCGTACCAGGCCGTCACGGTCTCGCCGTCCGAGATCGAGCATGCGGTGATCAACCTGCTGCGCTTCCACGAGGCGGAGACGGCGATGCTGTTCTGCGCGACGCGTGACAATGTGCGTCACCTGCACGCGAGCCTCGTTGAGCGTGGCTTTGCCGCCGTCGCCTTGTCCGGCGAGCATTCGCAGAACGAGCGTAACGCTGCGCTTCAGGCGTTGCGCGATCGTCGTGCGCGCGTCTGCGTCGCCACGGACGTTGCGGCTCGCGGTATCGATCTGCCGACATTGTCGCTGGTCGTGCACGTCGAACTGCCGCGCGATGCCGAGACGCTCCAGCATCGCTCGGGTCGTACCGGTCGTGCGGGCAAGAAGGGCACCGCCGTCCTGATCGTGCCGTTCCCGCGTCGCCGTCGCGTCGAGATGATGCTTCGTGGTGCGAAGATCAACGCGGAGTGGGTCAACGCCCCGACCGCGGAGGACATCCGCAAGAACGATCACGAGCGGCTGATCGGCATGCTGTTGCAGCCGGTCGAGGTCGAGGAGGAGGATCGCGCGCTCGCCGTCCGCCTGATGGCCGAGAAGACGCCGGAGGATATCGCCGCGGCGCTGGTGCACATGCACCGTGCGACGATGCCGCAGGCCGAGGACCTGATCGACCAGAGCAAGCAGCCGACTCAGGACGAGCGTTCGCAGGGTCCGCGCGCGGGCTTCGAGGACACGGTCTGGTTCCGGATGGACATCGGTCGTCGCCAGAACGCCGATCCGCGCTGGATCCTGCCGCTGATCTGCCGTCGCGGGCACATCACGAAGTCGGAGATCGGTGCGATCCGGATCGGTCCGAACGAGACGGCTTTCGAGATTCCCCGCGCGGTTGCGTCGCGGTTCTCGGCGGCAATCCAGCGGACGGCACAGGCTGGCGAGGAAGAGAGCGGCGTTGCCATCGAGGCGATGCAGGGTGCGCCGGAGAGCGGTGCTCGGCACGATGGCGGCGGCGGTGGTCGCAGCAATGCGAGCGGCCCCCGCTCGACGCTGCACCGTGCGGCACCGCGTGGCGGTCCGGCTCCTGCACGGAAGCCCCCGTACCGCGGCAACCGCGAGCGCAGCTGAGGACCTCGGCGCGTCCTTTCCAATGGGGGAGGGCGCGTCGCCCTCAAGAACTCCGTCATCCTGACGAAAGTCAGGATCCAGAGTAACGAACGCCGCCCTGCTTGATCCTGGATCCTGACTTTCGTCAGGATGACGGGAGCGGGTGGGGCGGTTTGGGATGTGTACGATGACGAACGTATCTTCCAGCGCGATCCGCATCTTGGTCGACGCCGATGCATGCCCCGTCAAAGACGAGATCTACAAGGTTGCATGGCGCCACGAAGTCCCCGTGACGATCGTCGCCAACAGCCATTTCCGCATCCCCGTCCACCCGCTGATCTCGCGCATCGTGGTCAGCGACGGGTTCGACGCGGCCGACGACTGGATCGCCGAACAGGCCGATGCGAAGTCGGTGGTGATCACCGCCGACATCCTGCTCGCCGACCGCTGCGTGAAAGCCGGCGCAACCGTACTCGCCAACACCGGCAAGCCCTTCACCACCAGCTCGATCGGCGGCGCGATCGCCACGCGCGCGATCATGGCCGACCTGCGCGCGGGCGGCGACATCATCGGCGGCCCCGCACCCTTCTCCAAGACCGACCGGTCGAGCTTCCTCTCCGCGCTCGATGCCGCGCTGGTCCGGCTGAAGCGCCGCTAGCCGGAGCGTAGACAGAGCGGCTGGCCCGTCGCTACACTCCCGCCACCGATCATGCGGCAGGGGAGAGCGCGATGCAGTGGAAGATGTTGGCGGCCGCGGCGGCGGCGGTTGTAGTTTCAGCCGGGGCGCCTCTCCTCGCACAGGTGGCACCCGCCGGGATATCCGACCGGTACACGGCGTGCCAGGCGCGGGCCCGCGGCAACACGGTGCAGGGCGGTATCTGCGCGCAGACCGAAATGGCGTCGCAGGACGCGCGGCTGAACAAGGCCTATCAGGAGGTCATGCGGCAACTCGCGAGCCGACCGGCGCAACGTATCGCGTTGCGCGACGAACAGCGATCCTGGCTCAAGGCGCGCGACTATGAGTGCAAGATCGATGGAGAAACGATCGACACCGCCTGCCTCGTTACAAAAACCGCAACCCGCGCGAGCGAACTGGAACGCAAGATCCGCTTCTAACGGCATTCCGCGGGGGGCAGGGCTGCGAGCGCGCGCGGCGGATCGAGCCCGGTCCGCTATGCTATCAGCCGTCGTCGCCAGCAAGCGACCCGACCAAAAGGCTGGCCCACCGGAGCGGTAACATCAGGCCGAATGAAGATGATGGCCGGCCACACAAACCTGTGGGCTTCCGACAAACTGGCTAACCGTTCGCGCCAGCAGCGACGACTAGGGTGTGCGTAAGATGCTCAAACGCAAAGGATGCCAGTGGTAAGCCGAACTGATTGACCCGTTTTGGGGCCATTGTAAGATACCGAGTTTGCTAGAAAAAGTTTCGCCGCGTACAAGTGTCTTGGAAGCGGGGGAGCAATGACAGCAGCTGGCATGGGGCGCATCCCCTTCGACGGCTCGCGCCTTCCTCGCTCCGGCCGGATCGAAACGCTTGATATGCTGCGCGGATTTGCCGCGTTGCTCGTTCTGTTTCAGCACCTTGCCGAGACCATCATAGCGACGCACGCGCTTCCCCTTCCGATCGAACAGGCCGGCGTGCTGCTGTTCGACGGCATCTTCCACTTTGGGCGGTTTGGCGTCGCGCTGTTCTTTCTGATCAGCGGGTTCGTCATCCCGTTCAGTTTTCGCACCGATCGTCCGGTCCGCGGATTCGCGATCAGCCGCGCATTTCGCCTGTATCCCGCCTATTGGCTGTCGTTGGGCGTCGCGCTGCTGGTGCTGCATATGACAGGCGCGCCGGCTCCTGCGCCGGTGACGATCGTGGCCAATGTGGCCATGGTCCAGCATTATGTCGGTCAGCCCGATATCGTCGTCGCCTATTGGACGCTGGCAACGGAACTGGCGTTCTACGTGCTGGCGGCCTGCCTCGTTGCCTGGGGGGTGCTGCGTGCGCCGTTCGTCTTGGCCGGAGGAATCGTCGCGCTGTTCGGTGCAGCGCTGTTGCTCGCACTGGCGTCTCATCTGGTCGACAAGCGGCTGCCCGCCGACCTGCCGCTGAACTTGGGGCTAATGTTGCTGGGAACGATGCTGCGACTGGCGATGCTCGAGCGTAATGCGATCGCGGTGCGTCTGGCGGGGCGTCTCTGCGGCCTCTTCCTGGCGATCGTGCCCGTCGTCCAGTTCATGACGGTCCCGCCGGTCGGCGCCGCAGGTTTCAACCTGGCACCGACTTTAGGGTATATTGGTGCGCTGCTGCTGTTCGTGGGAGTCGTCGGCGCTGGCTCGGATAGCAGCCGCGCGATCGACGGCCGTTCGGTTTACCGGCGTGTGGCAAAGTGGTTCGGGACCATCTCGTATTCCGTCTACCTGTTCCACGGACCGGTGATCCTGGCGTGCGGCACGATCCTGATCGCGGGCGATCCGGGTTCGGCATTACGCTATGTCGCGGTCGTGCTGAGCGCGACGATCCTCATCGCGGCAGTCGTTTATCATGCCGTCGAAGAGCCGATGGTGCGACTAGGCCACCGCATGATCCGACGGCCTGTACCAGCGCAAGCGCCGGGTCTGGCAGAGCCGATCCCCGCGACCCCCACGGCCGGCCCGATCTTCGTCGAGACGGAGTTCCGCTAGCAGGTCTCGAAAAGCCGCTGCACGACGATCCACACAAACCGGTTGTTTGAACCGACAGATCAACGCGTGGACCGCGCATACGACCTAAAGCGAGGTTGCGCGGTACAGCGCGCGGCAGTCGACCAGCGCACGCCTGCCGACATCGCAGCAACAGGGCTTTTGACTAATCTCGAATTGAAGTTTGGTGCACCCGACTGGATTCGAACCAGTGGCCTCTGCCTTCGGAGGGCAGCGCTCTATCCAGCTGAGCTACGGGTGCCGGACGGTCCGCCTAGCAAAGCATAACGGCGCACGCCAGACGTTTTCGCGATCAGGCCTCGCCGGTTGCCGGATCGATGTCCGTCTGGGGAGCCGAGCTGGCAAGCGCTCGGCTCTTGGGCGGCGGGGTCTTGGGTTTGTAGGCGCACAGATCGCTGACGATGCAGCGCCAGCATTCGGGGGTCCGCGCCTTGCAGACGTAGCGGCCGTGCAGGATCAGCCAGTGATGCGCGTGCAGGCGGAACGGTTGCGGGGTGGCCTTGTCGAGCTTCAGTTCGACCGCGAGCGGGGTCTTGCCGCGGGCGAGGCCGGTACGGTTGCCGACGCGGAAGATATGTGTGTCGACCGCGAACGTCTCCGCACCGAACGCGACGTTGAGGACCACATTGGCGGTCTTGCGACCCACGCCGGGCAGGCGCTCGAGTGCGACACGGTCGTTGGGCACCTCGCCGCCATAATCGTCGATCAGCATCTGCGAGAGCGCGATGACGTTCTTCGCCTTGGTGTTGTAGAGCCCGATCGTCTTGATGTGGCGCTTCAGGTCTTCGAGGCCCAGCGCGACCATCTTCTCAGGCGTGTCGACGTCGCGGAAAAGGGCGCGCGTCGCCTTGTTCACGCCGACGTCGGTCGCCTGCGCCGACAAGGCGACCGCGACGACCAGCGTGTAGGGATTGACGAATTCCAGCTCGGTCTCGGGGTGCGGGTCGGCTTCCGCCAGACGCGCGTAGAACTCGATGACGTCGGCTTTCTTCACGCCCTTACAACCCGAGCACGTCGCCCATACGGTAGCGCCCGGCGGGCTGCCCAGCAAGCCAGATCGCCGCGCGCACCGCACCGCGCGCGAAGATCGAGCGATCGTCGCCGCGGTGGTTGAGTTCGATCCGCTCGCCTTCGCCCGCGAAGATCACGCTATGGTCGCCGATCACCGATCCGCCGCGCAGTGATGCAAAGCCGATCGTGCCTTCGGTGCGCGCGCCGACGAGCCCGGCGCGGCTGTCGACGCGGAGTTCGGCGAGCGTCGTGCCGCGGCCCTTGGCGGCGGCGTCGCCGAGCAGCAGCGCGGTGCCCGATGGCGCGTCGACCTTGTGCTTGTGGTGCATCTCGACGATCTCGACGTCCCAGTCGGACCCGAGACGCGCGGCGGCTTCGCGGACGAGAATACCGAGCAGCGTGACGCCGAGCGAGGTGTTGCCGGTCTGCAGGATCGCGATGTCCTTCGCCGCGTCGTCGATCATCGACTGGTGCTGCGGCGACAGGCCGGTCGTACCGATGACGATAGCGGTACCAGCGGCGCGCGCGGCGGCGAGATGCGCCTCGACTGCGGAGGGCGTCGAGAAATCGACCAGCACATCGGCGGTCCGGGCGAGCGGGTTCGGGTCCTCGCGCGCATCGACGCCGCCGGCGAGCGACGCGCCAGCCGCCTCGATCGCCTCGACGATCGCGCGGCCCATGCGTCCTGCGCTACCATAAATGCCGATCGAGGTCGTCGTGATGGCGGATGAGGCGGGTTGGGGCGCGAGCGTTTGCATGCGCGGCGCTTTGCACCAACCCGGCCTTCGGAAACAGGGGCGAACGGCAGGCCGAGGCATTTCTTCGCGGAATTGGAGTAGGCGGTCGGCGGCTCAAGCCTTTACGACGAGCGCCCGGACCAGGTCGAGATCGGCGGGCTTGTCGACGTCGACCGCGGCCAGGCCGAACGGGCTGGCGATCGCGGCGGCGTCGAGGCCGGCGAGACGACCGAGATGCGCGATCGCCGCGACCAGCGTCAGGCGACCCGACAGATACCGGAGCAGCGTGCCGATCCCGAGCCGCCGAACGATCCGCCATGGCCGCTTGCGGTCCGCCTCGACCTGCGCCCAGAGATCGAGTGCGGCGACCGAGCGCGGCGTTGCGAAGTAGAACAGGTTGCACCCCGACCACGCCCCGTCGGCAAAGCGCAAATAAGTGCGGCGCGTGCCCGGGGCAGCGGCTTCGATGACGTCCTGACGTGCGAGCAGGGCACCGACATCGGCCTGTGCGGGGACGTCGGCGAGGAAACGCGTCACCCATCCGGGCTGCAACAGCGCGTGGTCGGCGGTCGTGACCAGCAAGGGCGCGCCGAGCGCTTCGATGCCGTCGCGAACGCTGCGGCTCGGACCGGATGCCGCGTCGAGCACGATGAGGCCGAGCGCATTTGCCGCGGCACGGACCGCGTCGTCCGACACCGATACCGCGATCGTGCGCGCGCCAGCCTCTCGCAACGCCTGCGCGACGCGGGCCAGCAACGTCTCGCCGTCGAGCACGATCAGCGCCTTGTGCGAGACGCCCGCATAGGCTGCGACCGGATCCACGCCGCCGCGCGAGCCGGCGAGGATCAGCGCGTTGAAGCCGCGACCATCCGCGCTCATACCGTTTTCGGTCCGGTTTGCGCGCGCGCCCGCCAGACCCGCCAGAACACGCCCGGCGCGGCCAGGATCGGATGCTTTTCGCGCCACGGGGTCAGCGGCACCGCGACGCCGGTATGCCGCTCGACCTTCCACACGCCGTAGCGCGCGGCGCCTTCGAAGGTGAACGCCGCCCGCACCAATCGTGCCACGTTGAGCGGCTTGCCCGCACGACGGCGACGGCCCCACGCGCGCAGCAACGCGTTTCGTCGCGCTGGCGACAGATCGGGCTTCAGCATGCCAGCTTCGTCGCGATAGGCGATCCCGTCGGCGGTCCAGGCGAGCGGCAGGAGTTCGGCGTAGCGCCCCGGATCGAAGCCAAGGATCTGGCCCTCGCGGCCCTTGCGCTCGACTCGGAGTTCGGCGGCATAGGTCTGGCGGAACAGCGCCCGCCAATAATCGTCGGCGGTACCGGTCTGGGGGCCGAGCGCGGCGGCAAAGCGCGCGGCGGACTTCGCCGCATCGCCGATCGCCACGGCGACTCGGTTCGCGGTTGCCGGATCGCGGACCCAGACGAGCGCGGAGGGTTGCACGAAACGCGTCCAGATCGTCGTGTCGAGCGTTTGCGCGGCTGCCGCCTTGGCGAACGTCGCCAGCCGCATCGTCGCGATCTTCGCGCGCAACGTCTCGCCGTGCAGGTCGAACTCGCGGTAGCTGACGGTCGGCCACAGGCCGCGCTCGGGCGGGCCGGCGGTCAGCACGTAGAAGTCGAGCACGCCCTCGGTCTCGCCGGTGCGCAGGTTCGAACCGTAGAACAGAACCGCCGCGGTCTCGGGCGCGTCCCCTGCAAGTATCGCCGCGACGTCGCGGACGGCGGCGATGGTCGGGACGTGCAACTGACGGCGGACGACGTCGCCGAGCGTGATCACGGAACGACGAAACGCAGCGCGCGTGCCTCGCGGATGGTCAGGTCGCCGCCCGGATAGACTTCGCCATCGAGGATGAAGCCCGAGTCCATCGACAGGTCGAAGCTCGGCGAATCGATCCGGTGATACCCTGCACGATCAAGCCACGCGGCCGGCGAACCGGCGACGATCAGCGGCGTTGCGGCGGCGAGCCAACGCGGCGGCGCATCGACCAGCAAGGTCTTCAGTCCGCCGCGGGGCACGCCGAAAGGTCGTATCCCGATCGGCATCCGCTTCAGCGTCGACGCGAGAAGGATATAGCGGGCGCGATCGCTGTCCGTATTCCGACCCGCGGCATGAACGCCTTCGTCACCGCGCGACTCGAACCGGATCCGCATCCGGTTGCCCGCGCGCCACGAACTGTTCGCGCCCCCGAACAGGGTCTGCAGGATCGCCCAGCACAGTGCGAGGCCAACCGCGACGCCGTTGAAAGCGCCGGCGCGGTGGGTGCGCTGCGCCAGCGCGGTCGCGTCGACGAACGCGCCCGCACCCAGCAGGAAGCCGTGCAGCCGCGCACCGGTATCCTTGCGTATGACCTCGATCGGGCTGCGGATCTTGACGTTGCCCGCGCGCGCGGCGGTCAGCGCCTGGTCGAGCGTCCAGCTATCGGGGATGCCGAGATCGAGCGCGAGCGCGTTGGTCTTGCCCGACGGCACGATCGCGACGCGGGGGGCTGCACCAGTCCACACGCGCGCCGCAGCGGTCATCACGTCGCGGATCGTGCCGTCGCCGCCGTCGATCACCAGCAGTTCGATGCCGTGGCGCGCGAAATCGGTCAGCACTTCGGCGAGTTCGGCCTGCGTGCGCGGGGTCACAGCAAGCACGGTCCCCGACAGGAACGGCTTGGTCGCCTCGACGCTGCTGCGGTTGCGGTGGCTTTTCGGGTTGCAGATGATGCCCGTACGGATCTTCGCCGCCGCGTCGCGCGGACTCACGCCGTACCGCTCGGATGCCGACGGATCGAACATGCCTTCGGGCAGCCACGCCGGCGGCGCCGGTGGCGAAAGAGGGTGCCCGCCAAAGGCATGGAAGTTCGAAACAGCATCGGCCACGATATAAGATACCCGTCGCGGTACATAACCGCTACAAATTTGTGTCAGGAAGATTTCCGTTCCGCTGCAACCAGCGGATTTTGGATCACCGGCGATACCGCATTTTCATACGCACGACGGTCCCGGATGGGGCCAAGGCCGTGCGCGCCGCATCGAAAGACGGCAACCCGATCGAGGTCGGCGCATCGTTGGAAAAGCCGAATCCCTCTTTCGGCGCGAACAGCGTCCGGTTGAAATCATGGTCGCTATTCTCGTCGTGATATTGCGCGACCGCATAGTGGCCGGGCTTCAGCCAGAAGCACGCGCGCGGGCTGCTTGCCGCCACGCGCGCCCGCACCAGCTTGCCGCCCTTCGCCAAAAACCGTTTCTTGTCATCGGGATAGACGGTGAACGCGACCTCGCCGACGGCGTTGTGCATCGCCGTCGCCTCGACGATCAGCTTGGCGTTGCCGCCGCCGGGCGTACCTTCGCATGCCTCGGCAGCGTGCGCCGAGACGGGCATCAGCAGCGCCGCCGCGCCCAGGCTAAGGGAAACCACAGTCTTCATGACAGGACTTAAGCGCGGAAAAGATGGCCGGAGCGCGGCGCACAGATGACATTTGCGACGCGAACGGGGCGTTCGTCGTTCGCGCGCTACGCTCCGTCGACCGCCTGCGGCCCGGAGGGCGTACGCGTCATCCGCGCGGCGGCGAACCCGAGCAGGATCGCCACCGCGACCGAACCGACCGCGACCGCGGCTGCGACTCCGGTCGAATCGTAGGTCGGCATCAGCGCGAACGCGGTGACGAACAGCAACAGCACCCCGACCGCGCGAATCGCGAACACCGTGCCGGCGCGGTGCAGCGCGGTCATCACCGTGTCGAGGCTGACGGTGGCGAGGTCGAAGCACCCGGCGGCGGCGAGCCACAACAGCACCGGGTACGCGCCGACGAACGACTTGCCGCCGACGACCTTCAGGATCGGTTCGCCGACCAGCGCGACGATGGCGAGGATGACGAGCGCAGCCGCCGTGCTGGCCAGCATCGTCCGGATCAGGATGCGGCGCAGGCGCGACGGCTCGGCAGTGCGCACCGCGCGGACGATCTCGGGGAAGGCGGCGCGCGACAGCATCTGCGACAGTTTCGCCAACGCCTGCGCCAGCTGAGTCGCCAGCCGGAACGCACCCGCCGCCGCCGGGCCGATCGACGCGCCGACCAGCAGCAGCGGGATCTGCTTGCTCGACAGGCCCAGCGTCGCACTCGCGTTGGTGCTCAGCGAGAAGCGGACGATGCCCGGATTTTCATCGCGGACCTGCTGCCAGCTGCCCCGGCCGCTCGCGAGCAGGCGCAGGTCACCGCTTTTCGCAACCATGATCCAATAGGTCGCGGCGGTGACGATCTCGGCGACCGCCCAGGCGAGCATGAAGCCGCGGATCGTCGGTTCGACGATCATCGCCGCGCCCGCGCCGACGAAGCGCATGATCGGCGTCATGCTGTCCGCCACCGCCGACAACGAGAATTTGTCGCGCAGCCGCAGGATGCCGAGCGGGGTCGAGCGGATCGTGATCAGCTGCACCACCGCGAACATCAGCGTGTCGCGCATCAGGTCGGGCGGAATGCCGAACCCGTCGCTCCACGCGAACAGGATCGCCACGGTCAGCGCGGCGCCGACCAGCGCGCTGCACATGTCGAGGATCGCCGACAACCGGAGCAGCCGCGCGAGCCTGGGCGTGTCGCCGTGCTGGATCGGCTCGACGCCGTACTGGACGATGATCTGCCACGTCTGGAAGCCGACAAAGGTCGCCAGCGCCTGCGCGGCTCCCGAGATCAGCGCGAACCGGCCGAAATCGACCACCCCCAGCGTGCGTGTCGCGAACCCGAGATAGAACAGCGACAGGATCGCCAGCACGCTGCGACTGGCGAGCAGCCAGCCGAGGTTACGCGCCGCCGCCCGGAAAATCCCGGTCGAGCCGGTGGTAACCGGAATGGGCGCGGGGTCCTGAACCATCTGCGACCGGCCCCTAGAGCGCGATGGCGAGGGCGGCAAGATGCCCGGCGGTACTAGGGTGCCCCGGAGGTGACAAAGCGGCGGTCGGCTCCTAGACCGCGCGATCGGGCGGCGGTGCTGCCGTCATGCGAGGGATCGTTCGTCATCTGCGGAATTGCCGGCCTTTACGCACGAGGTGGCGGTGTCGTCTCGCCCCGCCTTATCACCGCGCAGTGCGATACGATCCTGCACCGCGGGCCCGACGACCAGGGCGTGATGACCGATGGCGATTTCGGCTTCGGGATGCGCCGGCTCAGCATCATCGACATCGAGGGCGGCCACCAGCCGTTCCATTCACCCGACCACCGCTATGCGCTCGTCTTCAACGGCGAGATTTACAATTTCCGCGAATTGCGGGGCGAGTTGCAGGCGCTCGGCCGCGTATTCGAGAGCGCGGGCGATACCGAGGTCATCCTCGCCGGCTACGAACGCTGGGGCGACGACGTCTGGGCAAGGCTCGACGGGATGTTCGCGGTCGCGGTGTGGGATACGCACGCCCGCCGCCTGACGCTCGCGCGCGACCCGATCGGGATCAAGCCGCTCTATTATACCGATCAGGCCGCGGGGTTCGCGTTTGGCTCCGAACTGAAGACGCTGACGCTGCTGCCGGGCATGGCGTTCGACGTCGATCGCCGCGCGCTCCACGATTATTTCAGCTTCGGCCATGTCCGCACCCCGCGCTCGATCTACGCGCAGGTCCGCACCCTGCCGCCGGGCCATGTGATGACCGTCGAGGCGAGCGGGACGCCGACGATGCGCGCCTATTGGACGCCCGCCTATCATCCCTCTGAACCCAGATCCGAGGCGGAGTGGATCGAGCGTTTCCGCGACGAATGGCTCGACACGATCGGCAAGCAGATGGTCGCGGACGTCGATGTCGGCGCATTCCTGTCGGGCGGCGTCGATTCGTCCGCGGTGGTCGCGGCGATGGCGCAGGTATCGGACCGCCCGGTGCGCACCTTCACGATCGGCTTCCCCGACCCGCGCTTCGACGAATCGCCGCATGCCGAGGCGATCGCGCGGCATCTCGGCTGCCACCACGTCACGCGCACGCTGGAGTTGGCGGATGCGCAGGCGATGCTGCCCGAGGTTCAGCATTGTTACGACGAGCCGTTCGCCGACCCTTCCGCGGTGCCGACTTGGTACGTCAGCCAGATCGCCGCGCAGGAGGTGAAGGTCGCGCTGTCGGGCGATGGCGGCGACGAGCTGTTCTTCGGCTACAAGCGCCACGCGACCGAACGCCGGATCGGTGCGCTGCCGGCACCGTTGCGCAGGCTCGCGCGCGCGCTCGATGCGGTACCGACCTTGCCCTCGCGCCATGCGAACGCAATGTTGCAGCGCTGGCGGAAAACCACCGGCAGCGCCGCACTCCCGAACGGCATCGCACGGTTCTTCGCCAAGACGCAGATCACGAACGAAGCCTTCCGCCGCGAGATATTCTCCACGGAGTTCATCGCCGAGGAAGAAGGCGGGATCGCCGCACTGGTCGCGGAATATTTCCCCGATCCCGACGCGATCTCGACCGACACGCTCGAACAGTTCGGCCTCGCCGACCTCGCGCTCAACCTCCCCGGCGCGATGCTGACCAAGGTCGACCGCGCAAGCATGGCGCATTCACTCGAGGTGCGCGTGCCGATGCTCGGGCAGGGGATGGTCGACCTCGCGCTGTCGATGCCCGCCGACATGAAGCTGCACGGCAAAATCGGGAAATACGTCATCCGCCAGGCCATCGCGCCGTGGCTGCCGGAAGGGATCCTCGACCGCCGCAAACAGGGCTTCCAGATGCCGCTTGCCGCGTGGTTCGCCGGCGATTTCGGGGCGTATGCCGAGCAACTCTGGCGCGACAGCGGCGTCCGCGAGCAAGGCATATGGCGCGCCGGCGCGGTCGACAAGGTGTTCGCCGATCACCGCGCGGGGAGGCGGGACTACAGCCGCTTCCTGTACGCGCTGGCGATCTACTGCCTCTGGTGGATCGGGCGACCGAAAGCCTTGCGCATCCCCCTTTCCGTTCGTGCTGAGTAGCGACCGAGTAGCTTCGAAGAAGCGTATCGAGGGCGCGTATTGAAGCATGGGTTCCGCGCGCCAACCTGTCCTTCGATACGCCGTCTCGATACGCTGCAAGAGCAGCTACTCGATGGCTACTCAGGACGAACGGAAGGGAGGGAAGTCGGCGTTAGCGGGTATGCGACCCCGCGAAGCGCTCAAGCCAGCCAGCTCACCAACGTCTCACCCTTCGCCTTGCGCACCATCGCCTGCACCAGCCGCACCAGATGCACCACCAACGAGATAGCAGTCCACGCGGCGACCCCGATGATCCCCCAGTCCGGCCGCGTCACCAGCAACCCCGCAAACAAGATCACCATGTTCGGATTGCGCCGCGCGGTGATCAGCCGGAACCAGCTGTCGAACCGCTCCCACACGTGGATATGCATCCCGAACCGGACGATGAACGCCCCCTCGATCAGCCGCTGCGCGACATAGCCGAACAGCATCGTCCCGATCACCGCCCAGAACACGCCGTCATCCAGCGGCCGCCCGTACGGCGCGCACCCCGCCGCCCAGGCCCACCACCAGAATGGCGGATGCACCAGATCGACGCCGTGATCCCACGCATTGCCGAGCTTCGACGAGGTGATCGTGCACCGCGCGAGCTTCCCGTCGACGGTATCGAGCACCATGAAGAACAGGCCCGTAGCGAGCCCGGTCCAGAACCAGCCATACCAGAACGCCACGGTCGCAACGATGCACAACACCGACCCGAGCGCGGTTACCTGGTTCGGCGTGATCCCGGCGCGCGCGCAGACCCGCGTGATCGCCAGCGCCCATTCCGGCCATAGATATTTGGTCAGCAGGTCGGTGACGCCCTTGTACGCACCGACATAGCTCGCCCGCTCGATGGCAGGCACCGCCGCGGGGGTCAGCAATTCCGCGAACGGCCGCTCGCGCTTGCGCAGCGCCTCGTTGAAGATGCCTTCCTCGGCCTCGGCGGCGATCACCGTCAGCCCGGTCACCAGCGGTGCCTCGCCGAGCATCGCCGCCGTCATCCGCGCACGCTCGTCGGCATCCCGGACATGCGCGAGCACGGGCACGCCGGTACGCGTCGCGACGGTGCCGGGCCGGGTCTTCAGATACGCGATCCACATCGGGTCGAACGCGTAGGCGAGGTTGGCGAGGATCACCGGGCCGGTGTCGCCATCGCCGTCGGTGGCCAGACCCTGCGCGACGCCGATCCGCCGGATCCGCTCGGCATTGGTCATGCCCCAGAGCAGCGTGTCATTCGCCCGGACGGTCCGGAGCGCTGGCGTAGGAGCTGTCGAATCTACCATGCCGCACCCGTTACCCGATCTGGTCGTGAAAGCGAGAGGGGCTCACGGTTGCCGATCGTATCTAGTTCCCCCGCGAAGGCGGGGGCCCAGGATCAAGCAGAGCTGCGGTCGGTACCCTGGACCCCCGCCTCCGCGGGGGAACAAAGCTGCTTGTTAGACCGACGGGGCTTCCAGTAGCCGAAGGATTTCCCCCGCAGCTCTCGCCGCGCCACCTTCGACCGCCCCCAGCGACCGCCCGGCAAACTCCGCCTGAACCGTCACAAACCCTGCATGCAGCAACGCCGACCGATCCACCGCCGCCACCACATCCGCAACGTCGCCAACAACCTCCCCACAAGCCCACATCGCGTAATTCGGATCGCCCCCCCAAGCGACACCCCCGGCATTGAGAAACACGCAAGGCCGCGGCCGCATGAGAAACTCGATCACCTGGCTCGACGTATCGCCCAGATACACGTCCGCGACGCCGGTATAGCTCCCGTCGACCATCGCGAACCCATCGATGTCGCAGTGCACATGCGCCAAGTCCCCGATCTCGCGCATCAAATTCGCCACCTCGGGCGCCCGTTCGACCAGTCGCTGGTGCGGCGCGAAGATCAGATTGTAGCGCCCGTCCGCGACGATCCGCCGCACCACCTCCGCCCCCCAGCGCCACCACGACGAGCGATGCTGCTGCCAATGCGGCGTATACAGAACGACCGGCCGCGTATCCGCGAACGGCGGCGCGGCGTGCGTCCGGTGCGTGAAGTCGGCCTTCACATAGCCGGTCGCGACGAACCGCTCGGGCGCAAACCCGCGGTCGAGATACGTCTGCCGCTCCAGTTCGCTCGGCACCAGAGTCAACGCCGCCGCCCGCCGCCGCGGATCGTCCCGCGCGCTCATCGAGCCGACGCCGTGCGACGTCTTTACGAACTTCGCGCGCATCGGAAACAGCCGCGGCAGCCACAGGCTCGTCTGCTCGGCACACACGACGACCGCCGCGCTGCGCAGATGCGGCAGCAGCCGCAGGAGCATCGGCATCTTCGCCGGCAGCACCGGATTGCGCCCGGTCCCATCGTCGGCAACCACGCGAAACCCCGGTGCCCGCCGGATCCGCACATTAGGGAAGGGCGCCGTCCACCGCGTCAGCAATGTCTCCTGCACCGACGTGCTCACCCAAAGCTCGATCGGCACGTCCGACTTCGCAGCGAGCGCCTCGACGATCGGATACAGATGCGGGATCAACAGCGTCTCGCCGAGAAACAGGAACGCGACCTTCCGTGTCATGACCCAGAAGCGCCGCCCACAGGCGCGTCATGATCGTGCTGCCACAGCGCGATGTCCTCCGGCCGGTCGATCTCCTGCCAGCGGACATTCCCTGCGATCCGCACCGCGCGGACGCCGACGGTCTCCGCGACGCGCCGGACGACGGCGTGATGATAGGCATGGATGCCATCCTCCTCGCCGATCACCGCGCGCAACGCCTCGGCATACGCGCCGCCGCCGGTCGACACGATCAGCCCGAGCGAGCGATCGGTCGCCTGGTGCCCGACCAGATGCTTGCCGACCGCGACGATAGCGTCGCCGTCCGCCTCGACCAGCATGTCGTCGAGCCCCGGCGTCGCCAGCGGCTCGATGACCAGCTTCACGCCGGATGCTTCATCGGCAAGCGCCGCGCGCAAAATCGCGGCATCGAACAGCGTGTCGCCGTTCATCAATGCAAACGGCTCTTCGAGAAATCCGCGCGATGCCCACACGCTACCGATGCTGTTGGCGATCGCCCAGAACGGGTTGAACACGAGTTCGGTGGGTACGCCACCGTCGCGCGCCGCCAGATGCGCCGCGACCTGCTCGATCCGGTACCCGCCGACGATCACCGCCCCCTCGAACCCGGCATCCGCCACCGCGTCGAGCTGGTGATCGAGGATCGCACGGCCGCCGACCTGCACGAGGCATTTCGGCGTCGTCAGCGTCAACGGCAGCAGTCGCGATCCGTGACCGGCAGCAAGGATGATGGCCTTCATGGGCGCGGACTTACGCACGAAGTGTGGCAGGAAAAAAGCTGCCATGTATCGCGAGTCGATGCTGCACTGCAGCGGAACATCCGCCGTCGCGCACCGTTGCGCCTAGATGCGCATGTTCAGATCGCTCCACATACCCCCCGAATGGGTCTGGCTGGAGAGCGTCGCCGTCGTCTCGGCGGCCGTCCTCGTCGCGCTGGTCGCGCATTGGCTGACAATGCGGATCGGCGGCCACGCCCAGCGTCGCTCGACTGCGAAGACCGACGGCCTCGTCCTTGCCCGCGTCCGCCGCCCGTTGCGCGCGGTGTTCGTCTCGGTCGCGGTCGCGTTCGTCTCGCGGATCCTGCCGATGGACAACGACATCGAGGATCTGTGGAAACAATTGCTTGGCTTCCTCGTCCCCGGGTTGCTCGGCTGGCTCGCGGTCGCGGCGTTGCGCGCGTTCCAGGACGTCATCGAGATCCGCGCCGACATCTCGGTCGAGGACAATCTCCGCGCCCGCCGCAAGCGCACGCGGGCCGCGATCCTGGGGCGCATAGGCACGTTCTTCATCATCTTCGTCAGCGTCTGCCTGATGCTGCTCAGCGTCCCCGGCATCCGCTCGATCGGCGTCACGCTGATGGCGTCGGCGGGTATCGCCGGCCTCGTCGTCGGTGCGGCCGCGCAGCCCGCGCTGAAGAACCTGATCGCCGGCGTGCAGATGGCGTTTACCGAGCCGATCCGGATCGACGATGTGCTGATCGTCGACGGCGAATGGGGCCGCGTCGAGCAGATCAACCTGACGTTCGTCGTCATTAAGATCTGGGACGAACGTCGCCTCGTCGTGCCCGTGTCAAAGTTCCTCGAACAGAGCTTCCAGAACTGGACGCGCGAGACGAGCCAGTTGATGGGGTCGGTGTTCTGGTATCTCGATCCATCCGCGGACGTGCCGCGGCTGCGCGAGAAACTGGGCGAGATCGTTACCTCGAACCCACGCTGGGACAAGCGGTTCTACAACCTCCAGGTGACCGACGTGAAGACGGACTGCATCGAACTGCGCGGGTTGATGACCGCGAAAGATGCGGCGATCGCGTTCGATCTCCGCTGCGACGTCCGCGAGGCCTTGCTGAAGTATATCCGCGAGGAAATGCCCGAAGCCATCCCGCGCAACCGCCTGCTGATGGCGCCCGACCCGGTGACGCGGACCTAAGGAATCCTCCCCCGTCAGGGGGAGGTGGCGCCGAAGGCGACGGAGGGGGAGGCACGCGCCACGTCCGTTCCGTGTCCTCCCCCTCCGTCTGGCAAGTGCCAGCCACCTCCCCCTGGCGGGGGAGGATTTAGCTACGCCTCGACATGCTCCGGCACCGCCTCGAGCGCAGTAATAAACAGCTCGCACCACCACATCACGTCCTCCTTGCGGACGTTGTCGATCAGCTTCTCCCAACGCGCCTTGCGCTCCGCCAGCGGCATCTTGAGCGCCCGATCGATCGCGTCGGACATTTCCTCGGGGCTGTACGGATTGACCAGCACCGCGTCCTTCAACTGCGTCGCCGCGCCCGCGAAGTGCGACAGCACCAGCACGCCCGGATCCTCTGGATCCTGCGCCGCGACATATTCCTTCGCGACCAGATTCATCCCGTCACGCAACGGCGTCACCAGCCCGACGCGCGCCGCACGGTAGATCCCCGCCAGCACGTCACGCGGGAAGCCCTGGTTGACGTATCGGATCGGAGTCCAGTCGATGTCCGAATACTCGCCGTTGATCCGCCCCGACATCGAATCGAGGTTCGCGCGGATCTCCTGGTACGTGTCGACCTTCTCGCGCGAAGGCGGCGCGATCTGGAGCATGTAGACCAGCCCGCGCCGGTCCGGATGCGACCCGAGGAAGCGCTCATAGCCCGCGAACCGCTCGGCGAGGCCCTTCGAATAATCGAGCCGGTCGACCCCGACGATCAGGCTCCGCCCGGTCGCGGACATGTACATCCGCTCCTTGGCATGCCGCGCCGCGTCGCTGTTCGCCGACTTCTCGAAGTCCGCGGTCTCGATCCCGATCGGCGTGGTGATGGCCTTGATCGTTCGGTCGCCGACCGTCACCCAGCCATCCTCGCCGACCACGCCGTCGAGCTGGCTCGTGACGTAATGCAGGAAGCTGTCGAGCCAGTCCTGCGTCTGGAAGCCGATCACGTCGTACGCGAACATCGATTCGACCAGCGCGCGGTGGCTCGGCAGCGACAGCAGCATCGCCATCGGCGGCCACGGGATGTGGAGGAAGAACCCGATCTTGTTCTCGACGCCCAGCTTGCGCAGTTCCTGGCCGAGCGGGACGTGGTGGTAATCGTGGACCCACACCAGATCCTCGGGCTCGATCAAGGGCAGCACCGTCTCCGCGAACCGCTTGTTCACGCGAGCATAGCCGCTGGAGAAATCGCGTTCGAACTCGGTCAGGTCGATCCGGTAATGGAACAGCGGCCACAAGGTCCGGTTCGCATAGCCGTTGTAATATTCGTCGAAATCCTGCTCTTCGAGGTCGATCGTCGCGGTGGTGACGCCTTTGCCCTGCTGGAAATTGATGTGCCCGGTGAAGGTCTCGGTGGTCGATCCCGACCAGCCGAACCACACGCCGCCCTTTTCACGCAGGGCGGCGAGCAACGCGACCGCGAGGCCGCCCTGGTTGCCCGAGGGCGCATCGACCGACTGGACGCGGTTCGAGATGACGACGAGGCGGCTCATCGGACGGCACTCCACGGCTTGCTGAGCAGGACCGCGCAGTTGATCAGCCCCACCAGCGAATAGGTTTGCGGATAATTGCCCCACAGCTCGCCGGTGTTCGGATCGATATCCTCCGACAGCAGCCCGGCCGGCGTCCGCCGCGCGACCATCTCGCAGAACAGCGCGCGTGCGTCGGCAGTCCGGCCGGTCGCGTGTAGCGCCTCGATCAGCCAGAAGGTGCAGACGTTGAACGCGGTATGCGGCAGGCCGAAATCATCCTCGGTCGCATAACGCAGCATGTGGCTTCCACGCCGCAGACCCTCCTCGACCGCCTTCAAAGTCGACTGGAACCGCGGATCGTCGGGCGCGAAGAAGCGCAGGTCGAGCAGCTGGATCAGGCTCGCATCGAGATCGTCGCCACCGAACGTCGCCGAGATACGCTGCGTATCCTCACGCCACGCCGACTGCTCGATCGTCGTGCGAATGGTGTTCGCACGCTCTTCCCAGAACGTCCGGCGATCCTCGAGCCCCAGCACTTCGGCGGCATTGGCGAGCCGGTCGCAGGCCGCCCAGCACATCGCCGCCGAATAGGTGTGGACGTGCGCTTTGGTGCGCAGCTCCCACAGGCCAGCGTCGGGCTTGTCGTACGTCTCCCACGCACGATCGCCGACCAGTTCGAGGCTCTTGAAATCCTCCTCGCTCGACATCCGGAACAGCCGCTTGTCGAAGAACGCCTGGACATCGGACAGGATGATCTGGCCGTACGCGTCGTGCTGGATCTGTTCGTACGCCTGGTTGCCGACGCGGACCGGGCCCATCCCGCGATAGCCCGGCAGGTCGCTCTCGATCCGCTCGATCAGCGTCGCCTCGCCGCCAACGCCGTAGAGCGGCTGGACATGCCCGCCCTTCGACGCATCGACGATGTTGCGCAGATATTCGAGATAGCCTTCTAGCACGTCGAGCGCGCCGAGCCGGTTGAGCGCCTGCACCGTATAATAGGCGTCGCGGATCCAGCAGTAGCGATAGTCCCAGTTGCGCTCCGACCCCTCATGCTCGGGGATCGAGGTGGTGAGCGCGGCGACGATCGCGCCGGTCTCCTCGTGCTGGCACAGTTTGAGCGTGATCGCCGCGCGGATGACGACGTCCTGCCACTCGACCGGCGTCGCGAGCCCGCGCACCCAGTGCCGCCACTCGTCCTTGGTCCGCGACAGCATCGCCTCGGCGGCCTCGTGCAGCACGCCCGCGAAACTCTCGTCGGGGCCGAGAAACAGGTGCATCTGGCGTTCGAGCCGGAACCAGTTCTCGCCGACGATATGCCCGACCGGCGCATCGGTGGTCAGCCGCAGCGTCTGGTCGTCCATCAGGAAGCGGATGTGGTTCGAGCCCTGCGTGTGCTCGGTCGGCTTCCCCCAGTTCGTCGCGACCCGCATCCGAACGCGAATGCGCGGCGAGCCGGCCACCGGCTTGACGATCCGGACGAAGCTGGTCGGGCGATAGGTCCGCCCCTCACGCACGAAGCGCGGGCAGAAATCGATGACCTCGACCGCGTTGCCCGCCTCGTCCTCATGCCGCGTCACCAGGATCGGCGTGTTGCGGATATAGGCCTGCGTGGTTTTCGCACCACCCTCGAGTTCGATCGCCCAGAACCCGGTCTTGGGCGCATCGCCGCCGAGCAGCGCGCAGAACGCCGGGTCGCCGTCGACGCGGGGCACGCAGCCCCAGACGAACGTGCCGGTCTTGTCGATCAGCGCGGAGACCTGGCAATTGCCGATCGGCCACAGGTTCATGTCGGCTTTTTGGGTAGGTGCGGTCATCGTGTTTCCAACATGGGTGTTTCCAATATGGCAGCAATCCAGTCGCGAAGTGCGGCAACGTCGTTCAGGCGGTAGGTTGCGGCGGTAGGCCGTTGCTCGCCGATCAGCACGCCCGCCCCGCCAAGGTCGAGCGCGGCCTCGAACCCGTCCTCGTCGGTAACGTCGTCGCCGAAGAAATACGGCACGCTGCCCGCCATCGCCGGCGCGGCGATCAGGGCGCGGAGGGCGGCGCCCTTGTCGCCGGGGGTGCGCAGTTCGACCATCATCTTGCCCCGCTGGAGCGTGAGGCCGTGGCGAGCGGCGAGGTCTTCGGCGAGGCGGACCGCGGCGGGTTCGAAGTCCGGCGCCATCCGGTAATGCAGCCCGGCGCCAAGGCTCTTGGCTTCGTAGACGAGCCCGTTGGCGTCGGCGAAGTCGCGGAACGAGGCGGCGGCGGCTTCGAGCGAAGCGGGGCGTTCGGCGGCGACATGGCCGTCGTCGGGCGTACGCGTCTCGGCGCCGTGGCTGCCCGCGACCGCGAACAGGTGCGCGTGGCGCCCGAGCATCGCGTCGAGCTGCGCGATCGAGCGCCCGCTGATGATCGCGACCCGACCGGGGAAGCGCTCGGCGAGCGTGTCGAGCGTATCGAGCAGCATCTGGCTCACCACGACCGCATCCGGCGTCGCGGCAAGGTCGACGAGCGTCCCGTCGAAATCGAAGAACAGGCTCACGGCGTCGGGCACGGCAAGGGGCGGCGCGAGGACATCAGTCGCGGGCTGGCGTTCGGCTAGCATCATCCCTGAACCCATAGCGCCACCGCTCCGTTCCGCTGCACTGCAAAATTGGAACGGGTACGGTTCGATTTTCGGGGTGGGGAGGGGGGGGGCGGCAAACGCCACCAAAGTTACCGCATCCCACCTCCCCGGCGAAGGCCGGGGCCCAGTTGAGGGACGGCAATGAAGCATGTTGCGCGATATCACCTCGGACGTTCCAACTGGACCCCGGCCTCCGCCGGGAAGGTGCTAAAGGATGCGCATCTCACTCTCTTTCAGGCCTGCAAACCTTGTTTCCCCGCGAAGGCGGGGACCCAGACTGGACTCCCGCCTTCGCGGGAGAACAAGTAGCGGGGAGTGGTCCACGTTAAACAGCGCATCAACGTCCCTTCTGGATGGCTGCCGAGCAAGTCCGCGGCGACGGCGCTAGATGAAGCCCCCCTCCAATCCACCCCACCTGCGACACCTCGCGACACAAAACCGCTGGACTAGCCCCAGCCGCTTGGTCATGCCTGCCGCCCATGTCCCGCGTCCGCGCCCTCCTCATCGCACCCGTATCCACGGCCGCCCTGCTAGCCGGCTGCACCGTCGGCCCGGACTACCACCCCAAGGCCGCGGCAGAACTCGGCGTTCCCGACGCGTATTCGGTCACCCCCGAGACCAAGCCCGAAGACCTCACCCGCTGGTGGCAGAAGTTCGACGACCCCGTCCTCGGCCAGCTCGTCGAGCAGGCCGCCGCCGCCAACCTCGACATCGCACAATCCGTCGCCCGCCTCCGCCAGGCTCGCGAAAGCCTGCTCCAGAACCGCGCCTCGCTGCTCCCGACGGTCAACGGCTCGGCCGGCTACCAGCGCAACGAGAACGTCCGGGGTGGTGGGCGCTCGTTCACGCTGCCCGACGGCACCGTCATCGATACCGGCGGCGGCGGCGCGAACAGCTTCACGGTCGGCGCCAGCGCCAGCTATCAGGTCGGCGTCTTCGGCGAGATCCGCCGCACCGTCGAGGCCAGCCGCGCCGACTACGCCGCGTCGGGCTACGACTACGCCACCGTGCTTATTTCCGTCGAAAGCGAGGTCGCGCGCAACTACGTCCTCGCGCGCTCGTACCAGCAGCAGCTCGCCAACGCCCGCGCCTCGCTCGCGATCCAGGACGACAACCTCGAGATCGCCGGTTTCCGCGTCCAGGCCGGGCTCGTCTCCAGCGTCGACGCCGAACAGGCCCGCGCCCAGCGCGCGCAAACCGCCGCGACGATTCCGAGCCTCGACCAGCAATATGCCGCCGCCGTCGCGCGGATCGGCGTGCTGACCGGCCAAGCCCCGGGCGCGCTCCGGGCGATGATGGCACCGGCCAAGGCAATCCCGACCGGCCCCGCCGCGGTCGGCGTCGGCATCCCCGCCGACACGCTCCGCCAGCGCCCAGACATCCGCTCGGCCGAGCGCGCGCTCGCCGCCGCCACCGCGCGGATCGGCGTTGCCAAGGCGCAGCTCTATCCCGCGCTCGCGATCACCGGTAACCTGAACACCAACGCGACCTCGATCGGCAACATCGGCGACGCGATCACCGGCAGCCTGTTCGCCGGGCTGACGCAGGCGATCTTCAACGGCGGCCGTCTGCGCAGCCAGGTCCGCACCAGCGAAGCCGCCGCCGACGGGGCGTTCGCGCTCTACAAATCCACAATCCTCACCGCGCTGGAGGATGTCGAGAACGCCGTCGTCGCGCTCCAGACCGCGCAGGAACGCGAGCGACAGTTCGCGATCGCGCTCGACGCGTCGAACAATTCCGCGATCCTCAGCCGTAGCCAATACCGCACCGGCCTCACCGATTTCACCACGCTCAACCAGCAGGAAACCGCGCTCCTGTCCGCACGCAACGGCGCGACGCAGGCACGCGCCGACGCCGCCACCGCGTTGATCGCACTCTATGCCGCACTCGGCGGCGGCTGGGACTCCACCGTGATCCCGCAAGCGCCCATATCCAATCCAGAGGCACGCTGATGGCCGACGCATCGATCGACGACTTCCTCGGCGTAAAGCCGCAGGCCCCCTGGAAACGCTACGTAAAGTGGGTCGTGATCGCGGTCGGCGTGGTCCTGCTGTGCCTGCTGCTCGCCAAGTGCTTCGGCGCGAAGGAGCAGACGCAATATTCGACGCAGGCCGCGCAGCGCGGCAACCTGACCGTCAGCGTCTCGGCAACCGGCAAGCTCGCGCCGACCACGCAGGTCACGGTCGGTTCGCAGCTATCGGGTCTCGTCACCAAGGTCGTCGTCGACGTCAACGACCGCGTGACCGCGGGCCAGCCGCTCGCGCTGATCGATCCCGAACAGCTCGACGACCAGATCCGCCAGACCAGCGCCCAGCTTGCGGCGAACCAGGCGCAGGTCGCGCAGGCACAGGCCACCGTCGCCGAATCGCGCGCGCAGCTAAACCGCCTCGAAGAGGTCTCGCGGCTGTCCGGTGGTCGCGTACCGTCGAAGACCGAGCTCCAGACCGGCCGCGCCGACTACGCCCGCGCCGTCGCAGCACAGAAGGTCGCCGAGGCCAACGTCGTCGCCAGCCGCGCGCTTCTCGCGCAGAACCAGACGCAGCGGGCGCGTGCGATCATCCGCTCGCCGGTGACGGGGGTGGTGCTCGCGCGCCAGATCGACCCAGGCCAGACCGTCGCCTCGTCGTTCAACACGCCGACGCTGTTCGTGATCGCCGAAGACCTCACCAAGATGAAGCTCGAGGTCGCGATCGACGAAGCCGACGTCGGCGAGGTCAAGATCGGCCAGAAGGCGAGCTTCACCGTCGACGCGTTCCCCGGCCAGACCTTCCCCGCGACGATCAGCCGGGTCGATCTCGGCTCGAACCTGACGGTCAGCTCGGCCACCTCGTCGACCTCGACCACCGCGACCTCGACCACCGGGCAAGTCGTCTCGTACGCGGCCGACCTGACGGTGGGTAATCAGTCGCTGACGCTGCGCCCCGGCATGACCGCGACCGCGGACATCGTCACATCGGACAAGCGCAACGTCCTGCTCGTCCCCAACGCCGCGTTGCGCTTCAAGCCGACCGCGGCGTCCGGCGATGCAGGCGGCGGCATCGCCGGCTCGCTGACCTTCCGTCCGCGCCGTGGCGGCGGTGCGGAGCGCACCGCGACGGTCGCTCGCGGCGCGCAGCAGACGATCTACGTCAAGGGCGCGGACGGCACGCCGCAGCCGGTGCAGATCACCACCGGCGACACCAACGGCACGATGACCGAAGTCCTGTCGGGCAATCTCCAGCCCGGCGCGCAGGTCATCACCGGCCAGTTGGCGAGCGGCGGCGACGACGCCAAGCGTAGCGGGGGCGCACGTCGCTCAGGTGGCGCGAGCAAGGGTGGGGGCGGTGGCCAGTAACGCGCCGCTCACCGCCGAACCGCTCATCTCCCTGCGCGGCGTCACCAAGACGTACGGGCAGGGCGCGACGATGTTCCAGGCGCTCAAGGGCGTCGACCTCGACATCGCGGCGGGCGATTTCGTCGCGGTGATGGGGCCGTCGGGGTCGGGCAAGTCGACGACGATGAACATCCTCGGCTGCCTCGACGTGCCGAGCGACGGGACATTCCTGTTCCGCGGCCACCACGTCGAGACGCTCGACCGCGACCAGCGCGCGCTGCTCCGGCGGAAATATCTCGGTTTCGTGTTCCAGGGCTTCAACCTCCTATCGCGCACCTCGGCGCTGGAGAATGTCGAACTCCCCTTGCTCTACCGCGGCGATGAAAAGCGCGCGCGCAGGGATGCGGCGATGGCGAGCCTCGATACGGTCGGGCTCGCGGACTGGTGGGATCACACCCCGGCCGAACTCTCCGGCGGCCAGCAACAGCGCGTCGCGATCGCGCGTGCGCTGGTGACCAGCCCCGACGTGCTGCTCGCCGACGAGCCCACCGGCAATCTCGACAGCGAACGTTCGGTGGAGATCATGCAGCTCCTCACACGGCTGAACGCGGAAAAGAACATCACGGTCCTGATGGTCACGCACGAACCCGACATGGCCGCGTTCGCGCGGACGGTGGTCCACTTCAAGGACGGCCTGGTCGAACGCATCGAAAGCCAGCACCGCCAGGGCGAAAAGGTGGAATCGTGAGCGCCTCCCAAAACGCATTCCCCTCCCGCTTGCGGGAGGGGTCAGGGGAGGGCGCGACGTACGTACTGGCGTCCGGTCTGTTTGATCAGCCCCTCCCCCAACCCCTCCCGCAAGCGGGAGGGGAGCAGCCAGACTGCGCTCTCGACAACGGAGCGACGCGATAATGTTCGGCACAACCCTCGTCCTCGCGCTCCGCTCGATCCGCCGCCACCTCCTGCGGTCGTTCCTCACCATCCTCGGCATCGTCATCGGCGTCGGCGCGGTCGTGACGATGGTCACGCTCGGCAAGGCGACCACCGCCGCGGTCCAGCAGTCGATCTCCGCGCTCGGCACCAACATCCTCCAGGTCCGCCCCGGCCAGGGCTTCGGGCGCGGCGGCGGCGGCCCGCGTCCGCCCGACTTCAAGCCCGAGGACGTCGCCGCGATCGCCAACCAGATCGCCGGCGTCACCGCGGTCGCGCCGCAAGCCAGCGCCACCGCCACCGCGATCTACGAAGGCGCCAACTGGTCGACCACGATCAACGGCACCACCGACGCCATCTTCCAGGTCCAGCCTTGGCCGCTCGCCTCGGGCCGCCGCTGGACGCCGGTCGAGGAAAGCGCCGGTGCTGCGGTCTGCATCATCGGCAATACCGTCTCGAAAAACCTGTTCCCCGGCGGCGATCCGGTCGGCCACCGTTTCCGTATCGGACCGATCAGCTGCGACGTGATCGGCGTGCTGACCACGCGCGGCCAGGCCGGGTTCGGCGGCGATCAGGACGACACCGTGGTCATGCCGATCAAGGCGGTCCAGCGGCGCTTCACCGGCAACCGCGATATCCGCCTGATGCTGGTCGGCGTCGACGAGCGTTTCTCGACCAGCACGGTGCAGGCCGGGATCACCGACCTGCTCCGCGAACGCCGCACCATCACCGGCGACAAGCCCGACGACTTCAATATCTTCGACACCAAGCAGATTTCGGACACGCTCACCGGCACCACGACCCTGCTCACCGGCATCGTCGCCGCGGTCGCGGGGATCAGCCTGGTGGTCGGCGGGATCGGCATCATGAACATCATGCTGGTGTCGGTGACCGAGCGCACGCGCGAGATCGGCATCCGTCTCGCGATCGGCGCAGTCGCGCGCGAGGTGCTGTTGCAGTTCCTCGTCGAGGCGATCGCTTTGTCGTGCCTTGGCGGCGTCATCGGGCTGATCGTCGCGCAGGCGGCGATCGCGATCATCGCGCCGCTGATCAAGGTTCAATGGCTGTTCGTGCCCGAGATCAACATCTTCGCCTTCGCGATCTCCGCGGTGATCGGTGTCGTCTTCGGCTATTTCCCGGCCCGCCGCGCGGCGGCGATGAACCCTATCGACGCGTTAAGGCACGAGTGATCGCCGCCTTGGGATCGCGGACCAGCGCTTGCAGCCGGTCCAGATCCTCGGGCGTGTCGATATCGATCAGCTCGGCGGGCGCAGTCACGACGTGCCGCCCCGCCTGCACCAGGTCACGCGCACCCGCATCGCCGTCGAGCGTCAGCAGGAAATCGAACCGCTCGCGCCCGAACAGGGCAGGGGGCGAGGGCTTCTCGCCATCGCTCGACGCGACCACCGCGTCCGCGCTGTCGGCGGCATCGAGCATCCGGTAGATATGCGCCGCGGTCACGCGCGGCATGTCAGCAAGCGCGATCAGCACCGCCTCCGCACCCTCGTCCTTGGCGCACTGCACGCCCAATTTTACCGATTGCGACATGCCCGACGACGGATCGTCGTTATGCACCACCTCGAAATGATGGCTGATGAAGTCGAGCTTGCAGCCGTCGGTGACGACCAGCCGCCGCTTGAACGGAATGTTCTCGAATGCGGTGACGACATGCATCCCGAGCGGCTTGTTGAGAAACGGCACCTCGAGCTTGTTGGGAATGCCGAACCGCTCCGAGCGGCCTGCCGCAAGCAGGATGAGGAAGACGTTTTCAGCGGCGATCATTGAACGCTCCTATCATCGCCGCGGCCACCGACAGCGCGATTTCCGATGGTCCGATCGCGCCGATGTCGAGCCCGACCGGCGCATCGATCCGGTCGATGTTCTCGGCCGTGACGCCTTCCGAGGCAAGCCGCTCGCGCCGCGCCGCATGGCTCTTGCGGCTGCCGAGCGCACCGACATAGGCGGCATCGGACGCGAGCGCGGCGATCAGCGCGGGATCGTCGATCTTGATGTCGTGGCTCAGCGTCACGACCGCGGTCGAGGGGCCGGGGCGCAGCGCGGCGATCGCCTCGTCCGGCCAGCGATCGTCGAGCGTCACGCCCGGAAACCGCTCCTCGGTCAGGAAGCGCGCACGCGGATCGATCACCACCGTCTCGATCCCGAGTTCGCGCGCGAGCCCCGCCAAGGCCTGCGCGATCTGCACCGCGCCGACGATCAGCAGCCGGCGTGGCGGATCGTAGCGGTTGACGAACACCTCTCCCGTTTCCAGCGGCCGCGCGTCGCTGTGCCCGGTCGCGAGGTCGGTCGTCACCGTCAGCGCATCGCCCTGGTCGCGCGCATCGGCAATCCGGTCGAACAGCTCGGGATCGAACCCTTCGGCGGACACCGGCTGCACCATCACCGCGATCTCGCCGCCACACGGCAACCCGACTTCCCACGCCGCCGCATCCGCCACGCCGTAGTTGCGCACCTGGAATGGCGCGCCGGCGATCACGTCGGCGGCGGTGGCGAGGATGTCGCTCTCGACGCACCCGCCGGAGACCGATCCCTCGAACCGCCCATCGGCATGGACGAGCATATGGCTCCCCTTGGGCCGCGGCGCGGATCCCCAGGTCGAGACGACCGTGGCGATCGCCATCCTCTCGCCCTTCCAGGTCTTCGCAGCAGCGAGCACGCTATCGTTTTCGGCCATGTTGTCTCTCTTCTCGTTCTCCCGCGAAGGCGGGAGCCCAGGAGCCACGAACGCTCCGATTGGTATCCTGGCCCCCCGCCTGCGCGGGGGAACAGCGCTTATAAGGAGGGTAGTCCAGCCAACAGCTTGTCGAGCGTCACCGGAAAATCCCGAACCCGAACTCCCGTCGCGTTGTAGATAGCATTCGCCACCGCAGCCCCCGCCCCGGAAATCCCAAGCTCGCCAACGCCCTTCGCCCCGACGGGGTTCGCGGAGTCGTCGATCTCCTCGATGAAATGCACTTCGAGTTGTGGAATGTCGGCATTCACCGCGACATGATATTCGCCGAAATCGGGGTTCACGAACGCGCCCGTCCGCGTGTCGACGATGCCTTCTTCGCTCAGCGCATAGGCGATCCCCCACGCCATCCCGCCGGTGATCTGGCTGGTCGCGGTCTTGCGATTGAGCACGCGCCCGACATCGAACACGCCCAGCATCCGCCGCACGCGCGTCTCGCCCGTCACCGCGTTCACCGCGACCTCGACGAAGTGCGCGCCGTGGCTCGCCTGGCTGGTGCGCTTGCTCTGGGCACCCGGCCCGGTCTTGCCCATCGCCACGATCGGTTCGCCGCGGACCAGATCGGCCAGCTTCACCGATCGCCCGCCAGCGCTGACGCAGCCGTCGTGCAGGCTCAGATCCTCTGGCGCCGCGTTCATCCGCAACGCCAGTTCGCCAAGGATATCCTCGCACGCGAGCACCACCGCCGAACACGCGCTGCCAGCGCCGAACGACCCGCCCGACCCCGCGCTCGGCGGAAAGTCGGTATCGCCGAGCCGCACGTTCACCTCCGCCACCGGCAGCCCGAGCATCTCGCCCGCGGTCTGCGCGAGGATCGTGTACGTCCCCGTGCCGATATCGGTCATGTCGCATTCAACCGTCGCGCGGCCATCCGCCTCCAGCCGCACGCGCGCCTGCGCCTCGACGGTGAAGTTGCCGCGCAGGCTCGCCGCCATGCCGATCCCGACCAGCCACTCGCCCTCGCGCACCGACCCCGGCGCCGGCACCTTGTCCGGCCAGCCGAATCGCTCGGCGCCCTGCGTATAGCAATCGAGCATCCGCCGCGTGGAGAACGGCTTGCCGCTCACCGGATCGGTCTCGGGCTCGTTGCGCCGCCGTAGTTCGATCGGATCGATCCCGAGCTGCTCGGCCAGTTCGTCCATCGCGCACTCGACCCCGAACGTCCCGACCGCCTCGCCCGGCGCCCGCACCGCACCGCTCGCGGGCAGGTCGACACGCACGAGGTCGGTCTTGAACCGCCGCGCGTCGCCCCGGTACAGCGGCAGCGTCCCGAACGGCACCGGCTCGAGAAACTCGCCATCGTCGTTCTGCGCGACAATGCTCTCATGCCCCATGCCGAGGATCACGCCGTTTGCGTCGGCGGCGATCCGGATCCGCTGCGTCGTGTGCGAACGATGATGCACCATGTACGCGGTCTGGCGGCGGGGCAGCGCGACCTTCACCGGCCGCCCGACGACCTCCGCCGCGATCGCCGCGAGGATCGCCTCGGGCCCGACACCGGTCTTGCCGCCGAATCCCCCGCCGACATACGGAGCGAGGACACGCACCTTGTCCGCATCGATCTTCAGCGCCTTGGCGATCGTCTTCCGCGCGCCGCCGATCACCTGGTTGCTGGAGCGTACCATGAGCTTGTCGCCCTCCCACCACGCGGTAGTCGCGTGCGGTTCCAGCGCGGCAGGGAAGTGCACGGGGGTCGTGTAGGTCCGATCAAACGTCACCGCCGCGTCCGCCATCACCGCGTCGAGATCGCCATTGTCGATCGGCGGCAGGAAGCCGATTTTCGGCGCGGTATCGACCGGCTGCGCCTCGACGTCGAACCGATCCTCGCCCGCCTCGGTGCGGACCACGACCAGCGCCGCGGCATCGCGTGCGATCGCCTGATCCTCGGTAACGACGATCGCGACCGGCTGGCCGAGGTGGAGAATGACGTCGGTATCGAACAGCGGCATCGCGCGGGAATTGGACTCGCCGGCCGGCATGCGCGCATCATTATGAATGATGGCGATCACGCCGGGCAACGCCTCCGCGGCGCTTACGTCGATGCCGAGAATGCGCCCGCTGCCGACCGGCGTGCCGACGATCGCAGCGTAGGCGATGCCGTCGGGCGTGCCCTCATACGCATAATCCGCAACGCCGGTAACCTTCGCCGGCCCCTCGATCCGGTCGAGCCCAAGCCCGAGAACGCCCTGCTTCGCGCGGTCGAGACCACCCGGCCGAAACGCCGCATCCATCACGTGTTCGTTCATTCTGCGGTCCTCGGGTGGAGCGAAGGATATGGGTAGGGTGGGGGCGTTTGACGAGGGTTGGGGGCTTGGCTCACCTCAACCCGAGCCGCCACCCCGGCGAAGGCCGGGGCCCAGTTGGAAAGGTCTTGATAACGGAGGACGATCCTTCGTTATCTTCGTCCCCCAACTGGGCCCCGGCCTTCGCCGGGGTGGTACCTGTTTATGGTATCGTCAGCCCTCAAACAGCCGGCAACTGATCCAGCAGCTTGTCGAGCGTGATCGGGAACTCGCGCACCCGGATCCCCGTCGCATTATACACCGCATTCGCCACGGCCGCACCCGCGCCCGAAATCCCCAGCTCGCCGATCCCCTTCGCGTGGATCGGGTTCGCATGGATGTCGCGCTCGTCGACGAAGTGGACGTCCATCTGCGGAATGTCCGCATTCGCCGGCACGTGATATTCCGCCAGATCGTGGTTCACCAGCTTGCCGGTCCGCGTGTCGTGGATCAGGTCCTCGGTCAGCGCCGCGCCGATCCCGAAGGTCATCCCGCCGAGGCACTGCGACCGCGCAGTCTTCGCGTTGAGCACGCGCCCCGCCGCGAACGACCCGAGCATCCGCCGTACCCGCGTCTCGCCGGTGACCACATTGACCGCGACCTCGGCGAAGTGCGCGCCGAACCCGGCCTGAGTCGTCTCCTTTTCCTGCTTGCCCGGCTTGATATGTCCGGTAGCCTCGAGACCCTTGCCGACCAGCTCGCCGATCGGCGTCGAGCGATTGTCGCCGATCGCGTTGCCGTCCTTGAGCGTCAAGCCGTCCTCGTCGACGCCCGCCGCCTTGGCCAGCTTCCCGCGCAGCATCTCGCACGCGAGATACACCGCAGTACCCGAGGACGCCGCACCCCAGGACCCGCCCGAACCCGCCGCCGGAGGATCGTTGGTATCGCCCAGCGACATCGTGATGTTCTCGACCGGAATGCCCAGGATTTCCGACGCGATCTGCGCCAGGATCGTGTAGCTGCCCGTGCCGATATCGGTCATCGCCGACGACACCGTCGCCGAGCCGTCCGGATGGATCTCGACCTTGGCGGACGATTCCATCATCATGTTGCCGCGCACCGCCGAGGCGACGCCCATGCCGATCAGCCACTCGCCCTCGCGCCGCGTGCCGGCCTTCTGGCGCTTGTCCCAGCCGAACTTCTTCGCACCCTCGTCGAGCGCACGCGTCAGGTTGCGCGACGAATAGGGCACGTCCTTCTCGGGGTCGATCTTCGGATCGTTGCGCTTGCGCAGCTCGATCGGATCCATCTCGAGCTTCTCGGCCAGCTCGTCCATCGCGCCTTCCAGCGCCAGCATCCCGACAGCCTCGCCCGGCGCACGCATCGAGCCCGACAGCACGAAGTTCAGATCGACCACCTCATGCGTGATCAGCCGGTTCTCACCGCCATACAGCAGATGCGTGCCAATACCCGCAGGCTCGAAATAATCCTCGGTCGACTGGTTCGACGTCAGTGTCTCGTGGCCGATCGCCAGCAACTTGCCGTCGGCATCCGCCGCGAGCCGAACATGCTGCTCGGTATTCGACCGCCGCACGGTCGCCTCGAACACCTGCGGCCGCGACATCACCGCCTTGACCGGACGGCCAAGCTGCTTCGCCGCGATCGCCGCCGCGACGCTCTCTGGCGCGATGCCGAGCTTCGACCCGAACCCGCCGCCGATGTAGCGCGCGATGATCCGCACCTTCTTCTCCGACAGCCCCAGCGATTTCGCCAGCTGCTGCGCATCCGACGTAGGCATCTGGTACGCGCCGTACAGCGACAGCGAGCCATCCTCTTCCCACACCGCGGTCGAGGCATGCGGCTCCATCGCCGCGGAGTTCTGGCTCGGCGTGACATAGGTCGAATCGATCGTCACCGCAGCCTCGGCCATCGCCTTGTCGACGTCGCCCTGCTTGAAATGCGCAGGCGTAGCATCGTCCGGCGGCGTCCGCGTTTCGTCGCGGTGCGCGGCGAAATCATACTGGCCCTCGGCCTCGTCATACTCGATCGGCAGGCGAGCCGCCGCATCGCGCGCGACTTCGAAGCTCTCGGCGAGCACGATCGCGACGATCTGGCCGAAGAACGCGATGTCCTTCACGCCCTGCGTCGGTGCATCGGTCGCACCGCCCTGCGCCGCCACGCGGATGAACCGATCGAAATCGGTGACCACGTCGATCACGCCGGGAATGCTCTTCACCGCATCGACGTCGATCGAGACGACCTTGCCGGCGGAGATCTTCGTGCCGACCAGCACGCCATACGCCATGTTCGCGAACTGGTATTCCGCGGCATAGGTTGCTGTGCCCGTGACCTTAAGCGGGCCGTCGATCCGGTCGAGCGGCTTGCCGATGACGCCCTGGACGCCGGTATCCAGAAGACTGTCCGGATGCGGCTTGTCCATCGTCAGGCTATTCGTAGTGCCAAGACCAAACATGCTTATGCTCCCGTGACGTTGCGCAGCGTCGCGATCAGCGTGCGACGGGCGAGGGGAATCTTGAAGTCGTTCGAGCCGTAGCCCTTGGCATCGGCCAGCAGCGCCGTCGCCGCAGCCTCGAACACGGCATCGGACGGCGCCTTGCCGACCAGAGCCGCCTCGACCGCCGGGTTGCGCCACGGCATCGGGCCAAGGCCACCGAACGCGAGCGAGGCCGACGCGATCACGCCGTCCTGCACGTCGACGATCGCCGCCACCGAGACGAGCGCGAACGCATACGACGCACGGTCGCGCACCTTGCGGTATTCCTGCTTGCCCTTGACCGGTGCCGGCAGCTCAACGTGCGTGATCAGTTCACCCGCTTCGAGCGCGTTCTCGATCTGCGGCGTATCGCCCGGCAGGCGATAGAAGTCGTGGATCGAGATCCGCCGACGATCGCCATCCGCCTTCAGCGTCACGATCGTCGCGTCGAGCGCGCGCATCGCCACCGCCATGTCGCTCGGGTGCGTCGCGATGCAGTGGTCGCTCGTCCCCAGCACGGCGAGGATGCGGTTGAAGCCGCCGATCGCCGAACAGCCGCTCCCCGGCTCGCGCTTGTTGCACGCCGCTGCGGTATCGTAGAAATAATAGCACCGCGTCCGCTGCAGCAGATTGCCCCCGGTCGACGCCTTGTTGCGCAACTGGCCCGAAGCACCCGCCAGCAACGCGCGGCTCAGCACCTCGTACTTGGCGACGACGCGGCGGTCGGCGGCGAGATCGCTGTTCGGCACCAGCGCACCGATCGTCAGCCCGCCATCCTCGCGCTCCTCGATCTTCGCGAGATCGAGCCGCGAGATGTCGACCAGCTTGTCCGGCGTCTCGACCTGCAACTTCATCAGGTCGAGCAAATTGGTACCGCCCGCGATGAACTTCGCGCCGCTGGTATCGATATCCTTGACCGCAGCCTCGGGCGTAGCGGGCTTCTCGTACGTGAAGGTCTTCATGCCACCAGCTCCCCGCGCGCGTTGGCTTCCATCGCGGCATCCTTCTCGTCCGCGGTCCGGCCCGCAGGCTCGGCACCACCGACTTCGCGGATCGCATCGACGATGTTCGGATACGCGGCGCAGCGGCACAGATTGCCGCTCATCCGCTCGGAAATCTCGGCGTCGTCGAACTTCGGATCGGTCAGGTCGCCCGACGCATGGCTGGCCCAGCCCTTCTTGACCTCGTCGAGCATGCCGACCGCCGAACAGATCTGCCCCGGCGTGCAATAGCCGCACTGATAGCCGTCATGCCGCACGAACGCGTCCTGCAGCGCGTGGAGATTGCCCGGCTGGCCGATGCCCTCGATCGTCGTGATCTCGTCGTCCTGATGCATTACCGCGAGCGTCAGGCAGGAATTGACGCGACGCCCGTTGATCAGCACCGTGCAAGCACCGCACTGGCCATGATCGCAGCCCTTCTTCGAGCCCGTCAGCCCTAGATGCTCGCGGCACAGATCGAGTACCGACGTGCGAATATCGGGCTCGGCGTCATATGATTGACCATTGATCGTGAAATGCATGGCGGTGCCCCTGGTTGAATGTGCCGGGAATGTACGGATTTCGAGGACTTAACGCCGATGCGACCGATCGTTTCCTATTGCGACAAGCTCTCACGTGTTGGTACGCTGGCGTTCATAGCGCTGAGCGGGCAAGCTGTTGCGATGACGCCAGCTTCTCCCCGATTGTCGCCGCCAATCGTCATCGCGCACCGCGGCGCAAGCGGGCTCCGGCCCGAGCATACCCTGGCGGCGTACTCGCTCGCGATCGACCAGGGCGCGGACTTCATCGAGCCCGATCTCGTCCCGACCAAGGACGACGTCCTCGTTGCGCGCCACGAGAACAACATCGCCGAGACGACCAACGTCGCCGACCACCGCGAGTTCGCCGCGCGAAAAACCACCAAGACGATCGACGGCCAGACGATGACCGGCTGGTTCGTCGAGGACTTCACGCTCGCCGAACTGAAGACGCTGCGCGCAAAGGAACGCCTGCCGAAGCTCCGCCCCGCGAACACCGCCTATGACGGCCAGTTCCAGATCCCGACCCTTGCCGAGATCATCGCGCTCGCCAAGCGCCGCACGACCGAGACGGGCCGGACGATCGGCATCTATCCCGAGACCAAGCACCCGACCTATTTCGCGAAGATCGGCCATCCGACCGACGCGAAACTCGTCGCCGAACTGCGCGAGGCCGGCTGGGATTCGGCCAAAGCGCCCGTGTTCATCCAGTCGTTCGAGGTCGCCAATCTCCAGCGCCTTCACAAGATGACCAAGGTCCGCCTGATCCAGCTCATGGACGGGGAGGGCGGTCCCGCCGATGGCGCGCAGCCGAGCTACAAGGCGATGATCACGCCCGAAGGCCTGAAGGCGGTCGCCGCCTACGCCTACGGCATCGGCCCGAACAAGAGCATGCTGTGGACCGACGCGACGCCAACGACGCTGGTCGCCGACGCCCACGCGGCGGGTCTACGGGTCCACCCCTGGACCTACCGCGCCGAAAACTATTTCGAACCGACCCGCTTCCGCCGCGGCACCGACCCCGCCGCGCACGGCGACATCGCCGCGGAGATCGACGCAGGTCTTGCACAAGGTATCGACGGTTTCTTCACCGACTTTCCGCTATACGGAGCCCAAGCGCGCGACCGAGCCCAGGGAACCGCGCGTGCAGGAGTAAAGTAAATGCGTAAGGTTCTTCCCGTACTCGCGGTGCTACCATTCCTCGTAAGTGGCTGCATCAGCACCGCAACGTCGATCGTGAAGGCGCCGTTCCAGGTCGCCGGCAAGGCGGTCGACTGGACCACCACCAGCCAGGAAGAATCGGACCGCAACTACGGCAAGAAGATGCGCAAGCAGGAAGCCGAGGAGGGCAAGCAGCGCAAGGAACTGGCGAAACGTTGCAAGCGCGATCCGCAACGCTCGGAATGCGGCCAGTACCAAGGCTACCGCGCGGGAAACTGACCTCCCTTCTACCACCCCGGCGAAGGCCGGGGCCCAGTTGGGCGAACCGAAGTAACTTCGCGCTGTCCTCAGTCAGCAACGTCCCCCAACTGGACCCCGGCCTCCGCCGGGGAGGTGGCCTCGGTATTTGGGATACCGCATCCCGCCCCCAACTTGTTCTCCCGCGAAGGCGGGAGCCCAGTCTGGCCTCCCGCCTTCGCGGCAGAACAAGCTTGGCTTCAGAACCACCCCATCACAGTAACCGGAAACGGCGTCCACCACCCAACCCGAACCCCAGCAAACCGCAGCGCATCCCCCGTCCACGCATTACACGTCCGCACCGCGCTATACCGCCCGTCAGCCTCGTAAAACGCATCATACCCGGCATACCCCGGATACCGCGCACCCCCATCCCGAAAGCTAGCCCGGATATACGCCGCCAACCGCCGATACTGCGCCGGCGTCACCACGATCTCCCGAGTCCCATCCCCCGCACGCGGCCTCGGCAGATGATCGACATGCATCAACGTCCGATCACTCCCGACCGCCGAAGCGACCACGGTACGCAATTTCACGTCAGCCCAGGTCGGCGTCTCAAGGTAGAACGTCTTCTCCCCCCACCCGAACGCCACATGATCGAACGCCCCATACCGCGGGTCGCGCAGATCCTCCGCCCGAGCCACCCCGCGCCAGTCCACCCCGGCGGCCACCTTCGGCACGATGATCCCGGTATGCACGCCGTTGCTCTCGACGAAGATATGAACCCCCTCGGCCGGCGCCCGCCAGTCGCGATTGCTGGGGATCGACCCGCCGACCAGCCCCGCCACCGCATAGCTCGCGACCACCCCGAACACGGCCGCGATCGCCCGTAAAATCCACTTAACCCAACGCGTTTCCGTCTTCATTCCGTCATGCTAGACCAGCCGCATGGCCAATGACACACACGTACTGAGCACCCCGCCCGAAGGCGCGCCCGACTGGACGATCCCGCAGAACTGGGCGGATTACACCGCGGAGGATCACGCGACCTGGGACACGCTGTTCGCGCGCCAGTCGAAGCTGCTCCCCGGCCGCGCGTCGAACGCCTGGCTGCGCGGGCTCGATGTTTTGAAGCTGTCGAAACCCGGCATCCCCGATTTCGAGGAACTGTCCGAGCGCCTGACCAAGCTCACCGGCTGGTCGGTCGTCGCGGTCCCCGGCCTCGTCCCCGACGACGTGTTCTTTGATCACATGGCCAACCGGCGGTTCGTGGCGGGCAACTTCATCCGCCGCCCCGATCAGCTCGATTATCTGCAGGAGCCCGACGTCTTCCACGACGTGTTCGGCCACGTGCCGATGCTCGCCGACCCGGTCTTTGCGGATTACCTCGCCGCCTACGGCCGCGGCGGCCAGCGTGCGCTGGGCCTCGACGCGCTGAAATACTTGGGACGGCTCTACTGGTACACGGTTGAGTTCGGCCTGATCGCGGAACCCGAAGGCCTGCGCATCTACGGCTCGGGGATCGTCTCCAGCTACGCGGAAACCCGGTTTGCCTTGGACGACCCGAGCCCCAACCGGATCGCGCTCGACCTCGCCCGGGTCATGCGGACCGAATACCGGATCGATGATTTCCAGCAGAACTACTTCGTCATTCCGAGCTTCGAGGAGTTGTTGAGACTGACGGTAGAGACGGATTTCGCACCGCTGTACGAAGAGCTGAAGGCGCTTCCGGATATTCCCGTCGCGCGGATCGAGCCCGGCGATGTGGTGATTACCGAGGGCACGCAGGAGTACGCGACGTCGAAGGCATCCGCTGAGACCGCATAAGGATCCCTAGAAGCCACCACCCCGGCGAAGGCCGGGGCCCAGTTGGGATAGCGGTGCGGTTCTATCGCAAGGGTTCGCCCAACTGGGCCCCGGCCTCCGCCGGGGTGGCGGCGGCAGTGGGGTGAGTACAACGCTTCCCAACTTGTTCCCCCGCGAAGGCGGGGGTCCAGTCTGGACCCCCGCCTTCGCGGGGGAACAACCTTCTTGAGGGAAGGCCTGCGCTACCTCAAATATCCAACGCCCACCCATCGCGCCCCTTCGGATCGAACGGCCCCTCCGCCACGAACCTTACCGCCCCCGCGCGCAACCGAAGCACGCTCCAATCCCCCCGCCGGTCGACCGCCTCGAGCGAACATCCGCAAGCCTCATACGCCGCCGCCACCCCGGCCCGCTGCGTGTCCAGCAACCCGGCAAGAACAATCGTCGCCCCCACATCCGAAATCGAAGCGATCTCCGGCGCCATCGACACCAGCGGCCCAGCAAGAATATTCGCGATTACCAGATCATACGGCGCCCGAACCACGATCGCATCGTCCAGCGTACCATCCGCCACAACCAGATCGATCCCCTCGACCCCATTAAGCGCCGCATTCTCCGCCGTCACATCGATCGAGACCGGGTCGATATCCGTCCCCATCACCCTGGCCTCAGGCCAAAGATGCGCCGCCGCAAACGCGAGCAACCCAGTCCCAGTCCCGATATCGATCACGTTCGCAAACGACGCGTCCGCCAACCCGTCGAGCATCGCCAGACACCCGCTGGTCGTCTCGTGATGCCCCGTCCCGAACGCCCGGCTCGCCTCGATCAGGAACGCCCGCTTGTCCGCCGGCACCGCGCCCGCATGCGCCCCCGTATGCACGAAGAACCGCCCGACCGACAAAGGCTCCAGCCCCGCCTGGCTCATCGTCACCCAGTCCGCATCCCCCAGCCGGTCGACCACGATCTCGGCCCCAGTCGCACTCGGCACCAGCGCGCGCACAGCCGCGACCGTATCCGCCGCCGGCTCATGCTCGAAATACGCATCGAGCCGCCACGATTCGACGTCGTCCTCGATCTCCTCGGTCGTCATCAACACGCCATCGATCGTCAGATCGTCGCTAGCGTCGATCGCCTCCGCCTCCGCGCGCGTGCAGGGGAGGGTGAGCTTCCAACTATCGGACATAGCTCGCCCCATTCACGTCGATCACCGACCCCGTCATCGAGGCCGGCGCCTCCAACGCAAGAAACTTCGCCGCCGCCGCGATCTCTTCAGGTGCCGCAACCCGGCCGAGCGGAATATCCGCCAGCAACGCATCACCGCCACGGCTCGACAGATAATCTTCCGCCATCCCGGTCATCGTGAACCCGGGGCACACCGCGAACGCGAGGATGCCCTCCCGAGCATAGCCCCGAGCGATCGTCTTGGTCATCGCTACCATCCCCGCCTTCGACGCGGCGTAATGCCAGTGCGCCGGCGAATCCCCGCGATACGCCGCCCGGCTCGCGATATTGACGATCCGCCCGCCGACACCGCGCGCCTGCCAATGCAACACCGCCAACCGACACAGCTCCGCCGACGCGGTCAGGTTGATCCGCATCGTCCGCTCCCACTGCGCGGTCCAGTCGTCATCGGCGAGCGGTGCCGCCTCGAACACGCCAGCATTGTTGATCAACACATCGATCGCGCCGCCAGCTTGCTCCAGCGCGGCGTTCCACAACGCAGTCGGCCCCGCGGGATCGCTGAAGTCGGCCGGGATACCGCTAGCGGTCCCATGCCCGATGACGGACGCGCCCGCATCGGTCAGCGCCGCATGAATGGCCGCGCCGATACCGCGGCTGGAGCCTGTAAGAAGAATGGTCATGCCGCACCTCTAGCGCGCGCCACGCCGCCTCGTCACGCCAATCCCGCACGCAAGGACGATAGCCCGCGCCTAGGCCGCAACCTTCGCGACGAAATCCCCCGCGCTGTTCTTCAAATTGCTGAGCCGCCCGTCGAGCACGTCGAACCCGCGACCCACCCCGTCGATCTCGGTGGCCACCGTCTCGGTATCCTCGCGGATCGCGGCGATCGTGTTGGACATCGAATCCGCCGCCAGCGCGGTCTCGTCTACCGCCGCGGTGATCGCGGTGACCGTCTGCGCCTGCGCCTCCATCGCATAACGGATGCGGTCGGCGCTTTCCTGCACCTCCGCCACCGTCGACTTGATCGACGCATTCGTCTCCACCGTCGAGCGCGTCGCCGACTGGATCGCGGCGATCTTCGCGGCGATGTCGTCGGTCGCCCGCGCGGTCTGGTTGGCGAGGCTCTTTACCTCCTGCGCCACCACCGCGAACCCGCGGCCGGCATCGCCCGCGCGCGCCGCCTCGATCGTCGCGTTCAACGCGAGCAGGTTGGTCTGCCCGGCAATGTCGCGGATCAGCCCCAGGATCGACTCGATCGACTTCGCATGATCGCTCAGCGTTTCCGACATGCCGACCGCCTGGCCAGCCTGCGCCGATGCCCGATTGGCGATCTCCGCGGCAGCCTCCACCTCGGTCCGCGCATCCTCGATCGCGCGGATCAGGCCGGCGGCGGTCTGCGCGGCTTCGCGCATCGCCACCGCGGATTGCTCTGCGGCGGCCGCGACTTCGCTCGCCTTGCCAAGCACCGCACGCGTCGAGGCCGAGCTGCGCAACGCCTGTTCGCGCAGCATATGCCCCTCGTCGGTCGCGGTCTCGACCATCGCCGCGATGCCGTCGCGGAACTCCGCCGCCAGCGTGTCGCGCGCGACCTGCGCGGTATGCATCTGGTAGCGGTTATAGATCGCGACCGTGATCTCGCCCTCCAGCGCCGACAGCCGCATCAGCGTGTCGATGAACACCGGCAGCTTCGGATCCGACCGATCGACCCGCCGCATCAGAACGTCCAGCGCGGCGCGGTCGCTCGCGCTGATCATCGACAGCAGCGCCATTGGCGATACGTCGGCGACATACGCCGTCGCGACCGACCGCTCGATCGATTCGATCCAGGCGCGTCCACTCGTGTCCAGGAAGCGATTGCGCAGGAACGTGCAACCGATCTCGATCATCTGGTCGGTTTCGTGCGGCGCCCATATCCGTTCGTCTGAAAAACACTGCAGCCATTGTTCCCAGAACGCCCTGGACACATGCGTGATCTCGGGCGCCAGCGCGGCCCAGACTTCGCGGCTCGCGCCGGTCAGCGATCCGTCGAAATCGAACACCCGCAGCCGCGCCATCAGGTCGACGGAGGCCGCGATCGAGCCGGGGGCCGGCAGGTCGTTGGTGGTCAAGACGGTGAACTCCGGATCGAATGTACGACGCCATCGCTACACGCCATGTCTTAAGGGCTGGTTAGGGATCGACGTCACGTCACGTGCATGGCCAACGTGTCCCGCACGGCATCACGCGCGCGGTGTCATGGGTTATCGGACCGGCCCCAATGGGTTGCATCGCAGCACGCGGTGGCTAATAGGTCGCCCAATCTATATATTCTGGGCCAAGCTGTTCTTGGTTCGTCATCTTCTGGTTCGAGGACTCCGCCCTTGGCATCGCGCAACCCGGCACGCCCGCTTTCTCCCCATCTGCAGGTCTATAAATGGGGCCCGCACATGCTGGTCTCGATCCTGCACCGCGTGACCGGCAGCGGGATGGCGACCGTCGGCAGCATCCTGCTCGTCTGGTGGCTCGCCGCGATCGCCGCGGGCGATCAGGCCTATGCGACCTTCGTCGACGTGTTCACCACCGACACCGGGCGGCTCAACATCCTCGGCTATATCATCGCGGTCGGGCTGACGCTGTCGCTGTTCCAGCACATGATGACCGGGATCCGCCACATGGTGCTCGATATCGGCGCCGGCTACGAACTGAAGCGGAACAAGATGGGCGCGATCGCGACGATGGTCGCCAGCGTAGCGCTGACGATCGTGTTCTGGCTCTACATGGGGATCAAGTAATGGGTTCGGGTACGGCAATCGGTCGCGTCCGCGGCCTGGGCAGCGCCAAGCACGGTGCGCATCACTGGTGGCAGCAGCGCCTCACGGCGGGCTCGAACCTGTTCCTCATGGTGTGGCTGATGATCTCGGTCGCGCGGATGCCGGGCTATGATTACGCCGCGGTCCATCTGTGGCTGCAGTCGGCCTGGGTCGCGGTGCCGATGGCGCTGCTGATCCTGTCGGTGTTCTATCACTTCCGTCTCGGTCTTCAGGTCGTGATCGAGGATTACCAGCATGGCGAGAGCCGTGTCGTGACGATGATCCTCCTCAACCTGTTCACCTTCACGCTGGGCGGCATCGCCCTGTTCGCGATCCTGAAGGTCGCCTTCTCCGGAGCTCCCGCGTAATGTCAGCTGCCTACAAGATCATCGATCATACCTATGATGCGGTCGTCGTCGGTGCCGGCGGCTCCGGCCTGCGCGCGACGATGGGCATCGCCGAGAGCGGCTTGAAGACCGCGTGCATCACCAAGGTCTTCCCGACCCGCAGCCACACCGTCGCCGCACAGGGCGGCATCGCCGCGTCGCTCGGCAACAACTCGCCGGATCACTGGACCTGGCACATGTTCGACACCGTCAAGGGGTCCGACTGGCTCGGCGACCAGGACGCGATCGAGTATCTCTGCCGCGAGGCCCCGCAGGCGGTGTACGAGCTCGAACATGCCGGCATGCCGTTCAGCCGTAACGAGAACGGCACGATCTATCAGCGTCCGTTCGGCGGCCACATGCAGAACATGGGCGAGGGCCCCCCGGTCCAGCGCACCGCCGCCGCCGCCGATCGCACCGGCCATGCGATGCTCCACGCGCTGTACCAGCAGAGCCTGAAGTACAACACGGACTTCTTCGTCGAGTATTTCGCGCTCGACCTGATCATGGAAAACGGCGTCTGCCGCGGCGTCATCGCGCTGTGCATGGAAGACGGCTCGATCCACCGCTTCCGGAGCCACCAGACCGTGCTCGCCACCGGTGGCTATGGCCGCGTCTATTTCTCGGCGACCTCGGCGCACACCTGCACCGGCGACGGCAACGCGATGGTGCTCCGCGCCGGGCTTCCGTTGCAGGACATGGAGTTCGTCCAGTTCCACCCGACCGGCATCTACGGCGCGGGCGTGCTCATCACCGAGGGCGCACGCGGTGAGGGCGGTTACCTGACCAACTCCGAGGGCGAGCGCTTCATGGAGCGCTATGCCCCGTCGGCGAAGGACCTCGCCTCGCGCGACGTCGTCAGCCGCTCGATGGCGCTCGAAATGCGTGAAGGCCGCGGCGTCGGCAAGAACGGCGACCACATCTTCCTGCACCTCGATCACATCGATCCCAAGGTGCTCGCCGAGCGCCTGCCGGGCATCACCGAGACTGGGAAAGTCTTCGCCGGCGTCGACCTCACGCGCCAGCCGCTGCCGGTCACGCCGACCGTGCATTACAACATGGGCGGCATCCCGACGAACTTCCACGGCGAAGTCGTCAACCTCGTCGATGGCAACCCCGATGCGGTCGTCCCCGGCCTGTTCGCGGTCGGTGAGGCTGCCTGCGTCTCGGTCCACGGTGCCAATCGGCTCGGCTCGAACAGCCTGATCGATCTCGTGGTGTTCGGCCGCGCGACCGGCCTGCGGATCAAGGACACGCTGAAGCCGGGCACCGCGCACGCGCCGCTGCCCAAGGGGTCGGAAGATCTCGCGCTGACGCGTCTCGACCATTTCCGCAACGCGAGCGGCGGTTCGCCGACCGCGCAGATCCGTCTCGACATGCAGCAGACCATGCAGAAGCATTGCGCCGTGTTCCGCGACACCGAACTGCTCAACCAGGGCGTCGAGAAGATGGCCGGGATCTACAGCCGGATGACCGACGTCGCCGTGAAGGATCGCAGCATGATCTGGAACACCGATCTGGTCGAGACGATGGAGCTCGACAATCTGATCGGCCAGGCGGTCGTGACGATGAACTCGGCCGCCAACCGCACCGAGTCGCGCGGCGCCCACATGCACGAGGATTTCCCCGAGCGCGACGACGCGAACTGGATGAAGCACACCATCACCACCTTCAACGGCTGGGGCGGCAAGGGCGGCGAGACCAAGATCGATTTCCGCCCGGTCCACGACTACACGCTCACCGACGACATCGACTACATCAAGCCCAAGAAGCGGGTATACTAATGACCTGGGCCATCATCGCGATCGGGTTCCTCGTGCCCGTCGCGGTGGGGCTCCTGACGCGCTTCCAACCGATGATCGCCGGCTTCCTATGGCCGGTGGTCGTCGCGCTACTGACCGCGATCTACGTCTTCGCCATCGAACCTCGCGGTGTAGGCGAAGAACCCCAGAAGATAGCGATAACCTTCTACGCGCTGTTCTCGCTGGTAGGCGGCGTCCCGGGCGGCTTGGTAGGCTGGCTTCTCCAGTACAAGCGCACGGCCGGGAAGGCCTGACCCTCTTCCTTGTTCTCCCGCGAAGGCGGGAGCCCAGTCTGGATCCCCGCCTTCGCGGGGAAACAAGCTCCAGGCGCAACGCCGACGACTAATCGAGCCGCCCTGCCGCGATCTTGTACACCAGATTACGATCCCGCCGCCCGACCGCCACGACGATCACCGTCACCAGGCCATCGTCCACCCGGTACACAAGTCGATACCCCGCAGCCCTCAGCTTGATCTTGTAGCACCCGGCCATCCCACTCAGTCGCGCACTCGCAATATGCGGCTCGCCCAACCGCTCGGTCAGCTTCGCCTTGAACTGCTCGCGAACATTGGCGCCAAGCTTCTCCCATTCCCGCAGCGCACTCGGCAGGAACGCGAGACTATAGGTCGCCAAGCGACACCGCGACCGGCACCTCGTCGGCACGCGCCCGCACCAGGTCTGCCAGTTCGACGTCCTCCAACCGGTCCATCAATTCTTCCCAAGCCGCCGCCGGCACCAGATACGCAGCAGGCGTATTCCGATTGAGGACGGCAACTGGAAATCCACCCGCAGCCTCGATGACTCCAGACGGATTCTTCTTCAGGTCGCTGATGCTAACCGTCGCGCCGGCATGGATGGTTTCAATCATGACCGCTTTGTAGCACGTCGAACAGGTCACGCCAAATCACTGTGCTGATATGCCGCAACTCATCAGGAACCCACCGCGCCCGCAAAAGTTTGCCGCGGCATGACCGACACATCCCCCGCTTCGAACGCCCGCAACTACCCACTGCTGGCCGCCCCCCACATCCACCTCCATGGCCCCGTCGACGACGCGATGTACGCCAATTTCAAGTCGCAACTCGTCGCCGCGCCCACCGAGGGTCCGCTGGTCGTCTCGATCACCACGCTCGGCGGCGACCCCGAAGTCGCGCGCGCGATGGGCGACAACATCCGCCTGCTGCGCGAATATACCGGCCGCGAGACGCTTTTCCTCGGCAAGGTCGCGGTCTATTCCGCCGGCGCGACGTTCATGTCCGCCTTCCCGGTCGACAGCCGTTTCCTGACGCGCAACAGCCGCATCATGATCCACGAGCGCCAGATGCAGAGCACGATCGAACTCAACGGCCCGCTCAACACACTGTCCTACACGCTCAAGGCCAAGCTCCACGAGATCGAGGACTCGATCAACATCCAGGAGGAAGGTTTTCGGGCGATCGTCGAGGGCTCGAAGGTGTCGCTCGAGGAATTGAAGAAGAAGGCCCCCTCCAACTGGTACATCGAAGCCGAGGAAGCCCGCGACCTCGGGCTCGTCCTCGACATCATCTGAGCAGGCAAGCGCAGCCGACGCGACAGCGGGTGTGACCCATGTTGCACCCGCGAAGCTAAGGATTTGCGGGGAGGGCCGCTGTCATGTATCGGCTCTGACAACCTATAATCACACCACGGACGGACCGCTCGCAATGGCCGAATTCTCGCTCCCGAAAAACAGCGTCATCAAGAAGGGCGTCAAGCATGCGCCCGCAAACGGGGGTAAGCGTCTGAAATCGTTCAAGGTTTATCGCTACGATCCAGACAGCGGCGAGAACCCGCGCTACGATACGTTCGCGCTGGATCTCGACGACACCGGCCCCATGGTGCTCGACGCGCTGATCAAGATGAAGAGCGAGCAGGATTCCTCGCTCACCTTCCGCCGCTCGTGCCGCGAGGGGATCTGCGGCTCGTGCTCGATGAACATCAACGGCAAGAACGGCCTAGCCTGCACGACCGCGATCGAGGATTGCAAGGGCGAGGTCCAGATCACCCCGTTGCCGCACATGGACGTGATCAAGGACCTGGTCCCCGACTTCACGCATTTCTATGCTCAGTACTCGTCGATCAAGCCGTGGCTGCAGACCGTCACCCCGCCGCCCTCGGGCAAGGAGCGCCTCCAGTCGCCGGAAGATCGCTCGAAGCTCGACGGCCTGTACGAGTGCATCCTGTGCGCCTGTTGCTCGACCTCGTGCCCGAGCTATTGGTGGAACGCCGACAAGTTCCTGGGCCCCGCGATCCTGTTGCAGGCCTATCGCTGGCTCGCCGACAGCCGCGACGAAATGACCGGCGAGCGTCTCGACGAACTCGAGGATCCGTTCCGCCTGTACCGCTGCCACACCATCATGAACTGCGCGAACGCGTGCCCCAAGGGGCTGAACCCCGCCAAGGCGATCGCCGAGATCAAGAAGATGGAAGCAGAACGGATCGTCTGATCCCTTCGGTTGGGGGAGGGGCCCTACCTTTCCCGACTTTTTGGGGGGGGGGGGGGATAAGACCTGCCTTCCCCCCACCCCGTTCGTGCCGAGTAGAGATCGAGCGTAGTCGAGAGCTCGTATCGAGGTACATGTCCTTCGATACGCCATCTCGACAAGCTCGATGCCTACTGGGGACGAACAGAATTTATGACTGACAAACCCCATTTCGTCGAAGCCGAAGACCCGGCCAACCCAGGCTGGCGCAGTTGGTCGCTCTCCGACCCCACCCGCTTCAACACCCTGCTCGGCCCCATGCTCTACCGCGTCGACGGCCACACCGTCCGCGTCCGCATCACCCCCGAGCATCGTCACTCGAACCTCCAGAACAACGTCCACGGCGGCGCGCTCCTCGCGTTCATCGACGTCGCGCTGTTCGCAGCTGCAAGAGGCTTCGGCCTGATCACCGCCGGCACCGCGGTCACGCTCGATCTCAACACGCAATTCATCGGCGGCGGCCGCGTCGGCGAGCCGATCGAGGCGCAGGTCGAGGTGCTCAAGGAAACCGGCCGCCTCTTGTTCCTCCGGGGTCTCGTGGTGCAAGGGGACGACGACACGAAGATCGCCGCCTTCTCGGCCACGATCCGCAAGCCGTCCGGCAAGCCTCCAAGGGCTGACACCGCCGCGTAACACCACCCCGGCGAAGGCCGGGGCCCAGTTGGGACACGATCATTGATCAAGCGCAGCGCTCCGTTACAGCGACCTTTCCACCTGGGCCCCGGCCTTCGCCGGGGTGGTAAAGGGGTGGCGGCATGACGGTACTCAAAGCCTACGAAGCGCTCGTAGCATCCGGCGAACTCCGTCCCGACCCCGAACAAGCCGCCGCCGCCACCCGCCTCAACACCCTCGCTACCGAACTCGCCACCCCAAAATCCACCGGCTTCTTCGCCCGCTTCTCCAAAAAACCCGACCCCCGCGGCGTCTATCTCTGGGGCGGCGTGGGCCGCGGCAAGTCGATGCTGATGGACCTGTTCTTCGCCAACGCGCCAGTCGACAAAAAACGCCGCGTGCATTTCGGCGAGTTCATGCTCGAGGTCCACGCGCGCATCGCCGCCGAGCGTCGCAAGGAAGTCGGCGACCCGATCGTCCCCGTCGCCACCGCGATCGCCGACGAGACGCGGCTGCTCGCGTTCGACGAGATGATGGTCACCAACAGCCCCGACGCGATGATACTCTCGCGGCTGGTGACCTCGCTGCTCGATTCCGGCGTGACGATCGTCACCACCTCGAACCGCCCGCCCGCCGATCTCTACAAGAACGGCCTCAACCGCGAGCATTTCCTGCCCTTCATCGCAACCATCGAACAGCGCCTCGACGTCCTCCCGCTCAACGGCCCGGTCGACTATCGCCGCGACCGTCTCGGCAGCCAGGACACCTGGCTCGTTCCCAACGGCCCCGAGGCGACCGCGCAACTCTCCGCCGCGTTCTTCCGCCTCACCGACTTCTCGACCGACGACAGCGAGCACGTCCCCGCCGAGGACCTGATCGTCCAGGGCCGCACGCTCCGGGTGCCCAAGTCGCTCAAGGGCGTCGCGGTGTTCAGCTTCAAGAAGCTGTGCGGCGAGGCGAGGGGAGTGGCCGACTACCTCGCCATTGCGCGGAAATTCCACACCGTCATCCTCGTCGGCATCCCCAAGCTCGGCCCCGAGAACCGCAACGAGGCGGCGCGCTTCGTCGCGCTGATCGACGCGCTGTACGAGCACAAGGTGAAGCTCCTCGCCGCCGCCGATGCGCAACCCGGCGACCTCTACGAAAGCGGTGACGGGCGCTTCGAGTTCGACCGCACGATCAGTCGCCTCGAGGAGATGCGCTCAGAGGACTATCTCGCCGAGGGCCACCTCTAAGCTTATTGCACATGCGAACTAGTTGCAATAACAACCCGCTTTTGTCCTTTTAGCGGTTGCCGTAGCGGGATAATGCGCGTAACCGGCGTCACCAATCACCCCGCACATCAGACGGAGACGGATTGGAATGGCTCGCAAGAAGATCGCGCTGATCGGCGCCGGTAACATCGGCGGTACGCTCGCGCACCTCGCAGCACTCAAGGGCCTTGGCGATATCGTCCTGTTCGACGTCGCCGAGGGCATCCCCCAGGGCAAGGCGCTCGACCTGTCGCAGTGCGGCCCGGTCGAAGGCTTCGACTCGCAGATCACCGGCTCGAACGACTACGCCGACATCGCCGGCGCGGACGTCATCATCGTCACCGCCGGTGTCGCACGGAAGCCCGGCATGAGCCGCGACGACCTGCTCGGCATCAACCTGAAGGTCATGAAGGCCGTCGGCGAGGGCATCAAGGCCAACGCCCCGAACGCTTTCGTGATCTGCATCACCAACCCGCTCGACGCGATGGTGTGGGCACTCCGCGAGTTCTCCGGGCTGCCGCATCACATGGTCGTCGGCATGGCCGGCGTGCTCGATTCGGCGCGCTTCAGCCACTTCCTCGCCGACGAGTTCAAGGTCTCGGTCAAGGACGTCACCAGCTTCGTGCTCGGCGGCCACGGCGACACGATGGTTCCGGTCATCAGCTACTCGACCGTGTCGGGCATCCCGGTTCCCGATCTCATCGCGATGGGCATGTCGAGCCAGGAAAAGATCGACGCGATCGTCAAGCGCACGCGCGGCGGCGGCGGCGAGATCGTCGCGCTGCTGAAGACGGGCTCGGCGTACTACGCGCCGGCGACCAGCGGCATCGCGATGGCCGAGGCGTATCTGTACGATCAGAAGCGCGTGCTGCCGGCGGCGGCGTATGTGTCGGGCGAGTACGGCCTTACCGATCTGTACGTCGGCGTGCCGGTGGTGATCGGTGCCGGCGGCGTCGAGAAGATCGTCGAGATCAAGCTTGATGATGAAGCGAAGCAGAACCTCACCGTGTCGGTCGACGCGGTCAAGGAGCTGATCGTCGCCTGCAAGGGTATCGACGGTTCGCTGAACTGATTTGAGGTGAGGTGACGAACCAAAAGGAGTAACCACCACCCCGGCGAAGGCCGGGGTCCAGTTGGGAAAGCCGAAATGATGGAAGAACAAGCGTTCGTCTACATCATGGCCAACTTCCCCAACGGTGCGATCTACCTCGGTTCGACCGTAAACCTGCCAAAGCGTGTGTGGGAGCACCGCAACGGTTTTGGCGGTTTTACCAAGCGTTACGGCTGCAAGATCCTCGTCTGGTACGAGGCCTGCGGTGAATGGGAAGCGGCACGGCAGCGCGAGCTGCAAATGAAGGAGTGGAAGCGGGCCTGGAAAGTGCGTGAGATCGAAGGGTTCAATCCTGCTTGGGTCGACCTGTACGATCGTATCGCGTTACCATGACCGCCTTCCCAACTGGACCCCGGCCTTCGCCGGGGCGGACCGGACTGGAGATAGAATGAGCATCCTCGTCGACAAGAACACCAAGGTCATCACGCAAGGCATGACCGGCGAAACCGGCAGCTTTCATACCAAGATGGCGCTGGAATACGGCACGCAGATGGTCGGCGGCGTCACGCCCGGCAAGGGCGGTACGACCCACCTCGACCTCCCCGTCTACAACACCGTCGCCGAAGCCAAGGCGATGACCGGCGCGACCGCGTCTGTCATCTACGTGCCGCCCCCCTTCGCCGCCGATTCGATCCTCGAGGCGATCGACGCCGAGATCGAGCTGATCGTCGCGATCACCGAGGGCATTCCGGTGCTCGACATGGTCAAGGTCAAGCGCGCGCTGTCGGGTTCCAAGTCGCGTCTCATCGGCCCGAACTGCCCCGGCGTGCTGACCCCCGGCGAGTGCAAGATCGGCATCATGCCCGGTTCGATCTTCAAGAAGGGTTCGGTCGGCGTTGTCAGCCGTTCAGGCACGCTCACCTATGAGGCGGTGTTCCAGACGTCGAACGCAGGCCTCGGTCAGACGACCGCGGTCGGCATCGGTGGCGATCCGGTCAACGGCACGAACTTCATCGACGTGCTCGAGCTGTTCCTCGCCGACGACGAGACCCAGTCGATCATCATGATCGGCGAAATCGGCGGCGACGCAGAAGAGCAGGCGGCACAGTTCCTCCGCGACGAAGCCAAGCGCGGTCGGTCGAAGCCGATGGCAGGCTTCATCGCCGGCCGTACGGCGCCTCCCGGCCGTCGCATGGGCCATGCCGGCGCGATCGTGTCGGGCGGCAAGGGCGACGCGGAGAGCAAGATCGCGGCGATGGAAGCTGCCGGGATCCGCGTTTCGGAAAGCCCCAGCCTGCTCGGCGAGACGCTGCTGAGCGTGTTGAAGGGCTGAGCTGACTACCCCTCTCCCGTTTGGGGAGAGGGAAGGAGCTGCCTCTTGGTAGCGGAAGGGTGAGGGCACGTGACTGCCCGTGCCCTCACCCTCCCACCCGCAAGTGCGGGCGGGCCCCTCCTTCTCCCTCGCGGGGAGAAGGACACTGAGGACGAGAACGATGGGCTACGAAGGCCAGGATTTCAGCGATATCGCAGCCGGCGTCAGCCCGGCGTTCGTGGAGACGCTCTACGCCAAGTTCAACGCGGACCCGGCCTCGGTCGAATCCGGTTGGCGCGCGTTCTTCGAGGGTCTCGAAGGCTCCGCGCAGGGCCCGAGCTGGGAGAGCGCCCGCTGGCCGCTCACCACCACGGACGACCTGACCTCGGCGCTCGATCCCACGCAGATGGAGCCCGCGCCCAAGCCAGCCAAGGGCGGCAAGCCCGCTCCCGCAGCAGCGGCACCTGCGCCCGTTTCGAAGGAAGAGATCGCCAAGGCCGCGGCCGACGCGATCCGCGCGCAGCTGCTCGTCCGCACCTACCGCGTCCGTGGTCACCTCGCCGCAAACCTCGATCCGCTCGGCCTTTCGAAGCGCGAGATGCCCGAGGATCTGAAGACCGAATATCACGGCTTCTCCGACGCCGACATCGACCGGAAGGTCTATCTCGGCGGCACGATGGGCTTCGAATGGGTTTCGATCCGCGAACTCGTCGACACGTTGCGCAAGAATTACTGCGGCAATGTCGGCCTCGAATACATGCACATCTCCGACGTCGAGGAGCGCCGCTTCCTCCAGGAGCGCATGGAGGGCCAGGACAAGGCGATCGAGTTCTCCACCGACGGCAAGAAGGCGATCCTCACCAAGGTGATCCAGGCCGAGCAGTGGGAGAAATTCCTCGGCAAGAAGTATGTCGGCACGAAGCGCTTCGGGCTCGACGGCGGCGAATCGATGATCCCCGCGCTGGAGAGCGTGATCAAGTATGGCGGGCAGATGGGCGTGCGCGAGCTCGTCATCGGCATGGCGCATCGCGGTCGCCTCAACGTGCTGGCGAACGTGATGGCCAAGCCGTTGCGCGTGATCTTCCACGAATTCGCCGGCGGTTCGGCCAACCCCGACGACATCGGCGGTTCGGGCGACGTGAAGTATCACCTCGGTACCAGCACCGATCGCGAGTTCGACGGCCACAAGGTTCACATGAGTCTGGTCGCCAACCCGTCGCATCTCGAAGCCGCCGACCCGGTCGTGCTTGGCAAGACGCGCGCGATCCAGACGCTTAACAACGATCTCAAGGATCACGTGGCAAGCCTGCCCGTGCTGATCCACGGCGACGCGGCGTTCGCGGGGCAGGGTATCGTCTGGGAGTGCCTCGGCTTCTCCGGCATCCGCGGCTACAACACCGGCGGCTGCGTCCACTTCATCATCAACAACCAGGTCGGCTTCACGACCTCGCCGCAGTTCGCGCGCTCGTCGCCTTACCCGTCGGACGTCGCCAAGGGCGTCCAGGCGCCGGTCTTCCACGTCAATGGCGACGATCCCGAGGCGGTCACCTTCGCGACCAAGATGGCGATGGAATTCCGCCAGAAGTTCCACCGCGACATCGTGATCGACATGTGGTGCTATCGCCGCTTCGGCCACAACGAGGGCGACGAGCCGTCCTTCACGCAGCCGCTGATGTACGACATCATCCGCAAGCACCCCGGCGTCAGCTCGGTCTACGGCGATCGCCTGATCAAGGAAGGCGTGATCGACCAGCCCTGGATCGACGAGAACGTGAAGCAGTTCACGCTCCGCCTCGAGGGTGAGTTCGAAGCCGGGTCGTCGTACAAGCCGAACAAGGCGGACTGGTTCGGCGGTCGCTGGACCGGCCTCAGCGCTCCGACTGACGGCGCGTCGGCACGCCGCAACGTCGAGACGGGTCTCAGCACGAAGCTGTTCGACTCGCTCGGTCGCACGCTGACCACGATCCCGGACAGCGTGAAGATCCACAAGACGCTCAACCGCGTGATCGATGCCAAGCGCGAGATGTTCAAGTCGGGTAAGGGTTTCGACTGGGCGACCGGCGAGGCGCTCGCGTTCGGCGGCCTGCTCTCGGAAGGATACGGCGTCCGCCTGTCCGGCCAGGATTCGGGCCGCGGCACCTTCTCGCAGCGCCATGCCGTCTGGGTCGACCAGACCGACGAGCACAAGTACGTGCCGTTGCAGGAGATCGAGCACGGTCGTTTCGAAGTGCTCGACAGCCCGCTCAGCGAATACGGCGTGCTCGGCTTCGAGTACGGGTATGCGCTCGCCGACCCGAAGACCCTGGTCCTCTGGGAGGCGCAGTTCGGCGATTTCGTCAACGGCGCGCAGATCATGATCGATCAGTTCATCACGTCCGGCGAATCGAAGTGGCTTCGCGCCAACGGCCTCGTGATGCTGCTCCCGCACGGTTACGAAGGGCAGGGGCCTGAGCACAGCTCGGCGCGTCCCGAGCGCTTCCTCCAGTCGTGCGCCGACGACAACATCCAGGTCGCGAACTGCACCAGCCCGGCGAACTATTTCCACCTGCTCCGCCGGCAGATGCACCGCAACTTCCGCAAGCCGCTGATCGTGATGACGCCGAAGTCGTTGTTGCGGCACAAGCTGGCGGTGTCGAACGCCGAGGATTTCCAGGGCGACAGCCACTTCCGCCGCCTGTTGTCGGATACCAATCCGGCCGCCGACGTCGATACGAAGCGTCTGGTCCTGTGCACCGGCAAGGTCGCGTACGACCTGATCGAGGCACGCGACGCGGCGGGCGACACCGACACGCAGATCGTCCGCGTGGAACAGCTCTATCCCTTCCCCGGCAACCCGATCGCCGAGCGCGTCGCACGGATGCCGAACCTGGAGGAGATCGTCTGGGCGCAGGAAGAGCCGAAGAACAACGGCTATTGGTTCTTCGTCGAGCCGCTGATCGAGGAGGCGCTGGCAACGGTCGACTCTCGCGTGAAGCGCGCGCGCTATGCCGGACGCAACGCCTCGGCATCGCCCGCGACCGGCCTGATGAAGCGTCACCAGGCCGAACAGGGCGCGCTCGTCGCCGACGCGCTCGGCCACTCCGTCCGCGACGAAATCCGCCGCACCCGCGCAAACTAAGTTTTTCTACCACCCCGGCGTAGGCCGGGGCCCAATTGGGATGGTAGATGTAATTGAGCGAAACGCCGGCCACTCAGCGTTTCGTAACTGGACCCCGGCCTACGCCGGGGTGGAGGAAACGAGAAAATGGCAACCGAAGTCACCGTCCCCGTCCTGGGTGAATCGATCACCGAAGCCACCCTCGGCGAGTGGCTGAAGCAGCCCGGCGATCCCGTCGCGGTCGACGAGCCGATCGCCAGCCTCGAGACCGACAAGGTCTCGGTCGAAGTTCCGTCGCCGGTCGCCGGCGTCATGGGACAGCACGCCGTCGCCGTCGGCGACACCGTGCAGGTCGGCGCGATGCTCGCCACGATCGACTCCGGTGACGGCGCCGCCGCTGCTCCGGCCCCCGCTACCGCAAAGGCGCCCGAGCCCGCCGCGACCGCGACGCCGTCCGCGCCCGCCAAGGACGAGTCCGGCGCAGGCTATGGCGACCAGCCCGGTGCCGGCACCAGCGACTCCCCCGCAGCTCTGTCCCCCTCGGTCCGCCGCGCGGTCCTCGAGCACGGCGTCGACCCCGGCACGGTCAAGGGCACCGGCCGCGACGGTCGCATCACCAAGGAAGACGTGACCGCCGCCGCGTCGAGCAAGCCAGCACCTGCGCCCGCCGCAGCGCCCGCTCCGGCAGCAGCGCCCGCCGCCGCATCGGGTCGCGGCGAAGAGCGTGTCCGCATGACGCGCCTCCGCCAGACGATCGCCAAGCGCCTCAAGGAAGCGCAGAACACCGCCGCGATGCTGACGACGTTCAACGACGTCGACATGACCGCGGTGATCGAGGCACGCGCCAAGTACAAGGACCTGTTCGAGAAGAAGCACGGCGTTCGCCTCGGCTTCATGGGCTTCTTCGTGAAGGCCGCGACGATGGCGTTGCGCGACATCCCGTCGGTCAACGCGTCGATCGACGGTGACGACATTGTCTATCACGACTATGCCGACATCTCGGTCGCGGTCTCGTCGCCGGGCGGCCTCGTCGTCCCCGTGATCCGCGATGCCGACCAGATGTCGGTCGCGACGATCGAGAAGACGATCGGCGACTTCGGCAAGCGCGCGAAGGAAGGCGCGCTCAAGATGGACGAGATGAAGGGCGGCACCTTCACGATCTCGAACGGCGGCGTGTTCGGCTCGCTGATGTCGACCCCGATCATCAACCCGCCGCAGTCGGCGGTGCTGGGCCTCCACCGCATCGAGGAGCGCCCGGTCGTCGTCAACGGCCAGATCGTCATTCGCCCGATGATGTATTTGGCGCTCAGCTACGACCACCGCCTGATCGACGGCCGCGAAGCCGTGACGTTCCTGGTGGCGCTGAAAAATGCTATCGAGGATCCGACGCGGATTCTTATCGACCTTTAAGGGAGACTGGCCCGATGGGCATGGTAATGTACCTCCGTCGGGCCAGCATTGCTGATATTGCGCGTCTTCAAGCCGACCCGCGCGGTGTTCCGGATTTCGTTTTCGATGACGCCGCACCGGACCAGGATCTCGTTGAGTTCGATAAGGCGTGGCAGGCGCTGCACTTTATGCTGACGGGCGAAGCCTATGGGATGGGGCACGCGCTCGGGATCATCGCCGAGGAAACGCCGATGCAAAGCAGCGACGGTATCGGCTCGCTCGAATATTCGATCGTGCCGCCCGAGCGCATGGTGACATTCGATGCGGCGCTCAAAGCGCTGGACGACGGTAGTTTGGCGCAACGGTACGATCCCGCGGCGATGGCAGCCCAGGACGTGTATCTCGCGGATTCCTTCCTAAATGAAGGACCAGAGGCGCTCGAATATATCTTGCAGGGTGTTCCTGCCCTGCGCCGATTTGCGGCATCCTGCGCGGATGCCGGCTGTGGGGCCATTCGGGTCCTCGCATGATGATGAACGGGATTAGAGACAATGGCTGACTACGACTATGACGTCCTCGTGATCGGTGCGGGCCCCGGCGGTTACGTCGCGGCGATCCGTGCAGCGCAGCTCGGCCTGCGCACCGCTTGTGCCGAATCCCGCGAGACGCTGGGCGGCACCTGCCTCAACGTCGGCTGCATCCCGTCGAAGGCGCTGCTCCACGCCTCCGAGATCTACGAGGAGGCCAAGGGCGGCCACCTCACCAAGTTCGGCATCGACTTCCAGGGCGTCACCCTGAACCTCGACCAGATGCACGCCGAGAAGGCCAAGGCCGTCAAGGAACTGACCGGCGGCGTCGAATTCCTGTTCAAGAAGAACAAGGTGACCTGGCTCAAGGGCAAGGCCGCGTTCCAGGACGCGCACACCGTCGACATCGCCGGCCAGAAGGTCACCGCGAAGAACATCGTCATCGCCACCGGTTCCTCGGTCATGCCGCTCCCCGGCGTCGAAGTCGACCAGAAGACCGTCGTCGACAGCACCGGCGCGCTCGAGATCCCCAAGGTCCCCGAGCACATGGTCGTCATCGGCGGCGGCGTGATCGGCCTCGAACTCGGTAGCGTCTGGCGTCGTCTCGGCGCGAAGGTCACGGTCGTCGAGTTCGTCGACCAGATCCTCCCCGGCTTCGACGGCGAAGTCCGCCGCGAGACCGCCAAGCTCTTCAAGAAGCAGGGCATGGAGCTGAAGCTCTCGACCAAGGTCACCGGCGTAACCGTCGCTGACGGCGTCGCGACCGTCACCGTCGAGCCCGCCGCGGGTGGCGCGTCCGAGACGCTGACCGCCGACGCGGTGCTCGTCTCGATCGGGCGCAAGGCCAACGTTGACGGCCTCAACCTCGAAGCCATCGGCCTCGAGCTCAACAAGCGCGGCCAGATCGAAACCGACCACAGCTTCCGCACCAAGGTCGACGGCGTCTGGGCGATCGGCGACTGCATCCCCGGCCTGATGCTCGCGCACAAGGCCGAGGACGAGGGCGTCGCGGTCGCGGAAAACATCGCCGGCCAGACCGGCATCGTCAACGAGGACGTCATCCCGAGCGTCGTCTACACGATGCCCGAGATCGCCGGCGTCGGCCTCACGGAAGAGGCCGCGCGCGACAAGACCGCCGAATCTGGTGGCATCAAGGTCGGCAAGTTCCCGTTCGCCGCGAACAGCCGCGCCAAGACCAACCGCGACACCGACGGCTTCGTGAAGATCATCGCCGACGCCAAAACCGACCGCGTCCTCGGCGTCTGGATCGTCTCGAGCCTCGCCGGCACGCTGATCGCCGAAGCCGCCATCGCGATGGAATTCGGCGCGACCAGCGAAGACATCGCCTACACGTGCCATGCGCATCCGACGCATGCCGAGGCGATCAAGGAAGCGGCGATGGCGGTTCAGGGCAAGCCCATTCACATTTAGCAAAAGCTAAATGTGAATCCAAAGGGCGTGCCCGGCCGGCGGCGCTCCAGCGCCGTCCGACGACAGGGGCTTTGCCCCTGTCCGGCCAAGCAGGGCTGCGCATCACCGAGTGAAGTAAGATTGAGAGGGCGTCGGTGGCAATCCACCGGCGCCCTCTCGGCGTTGCAGCGCGAGAGTTGAAGATGCAGGCGAGGCGGTGAACGTGGAGGAGGGGGCGACGGTTGAGTTCGATCGGGGGATGGATGTTGCCGCAGTTCGCCAGTTCGCCAGTTCGCCAGTTCGCAGTTCGCAGTTCGCAGTTCGCAGTTCACCAGTTCACCAGTTCACCAGTTCACCAGTTCACCAGTTCACCAGTTCGCCACACCCCCGTCCACCCGCAAAGCCCAACCCACCCCCTTCCGTCATCCCGGCGAACGCCGGGACCCACGGTTACGGTGGACCAAATGATATCCCCCCATCACTATCCGGTCCGCGACCATGGGTCCCGGCGTCCGCCGGGATGACGGGATGGTAGGAGGGGTAGGGGAAGGAGGTTAGGGGGCAAGGGCGCGATCAACCGGCAGCGCGAACCGTCGCAAGTTCACGATCTGCAAGGTCTTTGACGGCATCACCCATTCCAAAGCCGCAAGCTCCGCACCCCTCTCAAACTCACCAACCCACACCCCTTCCGTCATCCTGGCGAACGCCGGGATCCACGGTTGCGGTGGACCCAATGATATCCCCCATCATGACCCGGTCCGCGACCATGGGTCCCGGCGTCCGCCGGGATGACGGGGGGGTAAGAGGGGTAGGGGAAGGAGGTTAGGGGGGCGGGGGCGCGATCAAGTGGCAGCGTGAACCGCCGCAAGCTCACGATCTGCGAGGTCTTTGACGGCATCACCCACACCAAGCCCTAAGCTCCGGAATCCTTTCAAACTCACCCACCTACACCCCCTTCCGTCATCCCGGCGAACGCCGGGACCCACGGTTACGGCGGACCCAGCGATATCGCCCCACCATCGCCCGGTCCGCGACCATGGGTCCCGGCGTTCGCCGGGATGACGGGGGAGGGGGCGCAACAACTGGGCGCAATCTGGAGTGGCGTGCACGAAACGCCCGACAACGTCGGTCAAGCCAGAGCCACTCCGCCCCAAACGATACCGCCCGCCTCCCTGTTCTCCCGCGAAGGCGGGAGCCCAGTCTGGGTCCCCGCCTTCGCGGGGAAACATTCTTGGCACACCCACCGCATCCGCCCTCGGCATCGCCTATCGCCTGGGCACCGCCCCGCCCCTCATCGCCACCCGCGCACAACCCCCAACCCACCCAAACCAAAACACGCAAATTTCCTTCCCCACCCCAACCGGAACCAATCCTTAGCAAAGCCAACCTATTAGTCCGCGCAACGAACGAACAAGCAGGTCTCCGTGGCGCTCGATCTCTCCACTCTCTACGTCGTCGCAGGCCTCGGCATGCTGGTCGCCGGGTTCATCCACCTCATCCCCCTCGCGACCGGTCGGTTCGGGTCCTGGGCAGGGCTATGGGGCGCCGGCCACCTGATCGCCGGGTGCGGCGCACTGATGGCGGTGCTCAACGATCGGATCGGTCTCCCCTTGGCGCCCAGCATCGGCAACCCCGCAGTGGTGATGGGCTATGCGCTGATCGCCGGCGCGGTCGTGAAGTTCAGCCGCCCCGACGCGCGCCTGACGTCGATGCTGGCGACCGCCGCGGTCCTTGGCCTGCCCCTCTGGTTCACGCACGACCCGGCGCATTTCCACCTCCGCGTCGCCTATCTCAGCGTCATCCGCGCCGGGTTCGACCTCGTCGTGGTGATCGTCGCCATCCGTCTCGCGCGCCGTGACTCGCTACAGACCGGCTGGATCGTCGCCGCGCTGTTCGCGGTCACCATACCGATGTTCCTCGGTCGCGCCTGGCTGGCTTACGGCGACCGGATCGGCACGCAGTTGACCGGTCGTCACGACGATCTCGGCGCCTGGCTCGCGGCGGGGCAGATCGCCTTCATCATCTTCCGCGCCTTCTCGCTCCTGATCCTCCAGGCCGAGCGCGGCCAGAACCTGCTGCTCGATCAGATGGAGCGCGACTGGCTCACCGGCGCGTTCAACCGCGCCGGCCTGGACCGCATCGCGCAGACCTTCGCCGGCCGCCATGCGCCGCGCACGTTGACGGTGATGATGCTTGATCTCGATCGCTTCAAGACGCTCAACGACACGCTCGGCCACGCCGCCGGCGACGCCGCGCTCCGCAGCTTTGCAGAGATCGCCCACGACGCCGTCGGCCGACAAGGCCACCTGATCCGTTGGGGCGGTGACGAGTTCGTCTGCGTGCTGCCGGACATCCCGACGGCGCACGCGACCATGATCGGCAACCGTATCGCCACCCGGTTCGCACAGGCCATGGCACCGCGCATGGCCACGCATGGCACGCTCGGGGTCAGCATCGGCGTCGTCGAGGGCGAGCCCAACACGCCGATCGTCGACCTCATCGCCGGCGCAGACCGCGCGATGTACCTCGCAAAGGGCGACCGCCGCCAACCGGCCATCTACATAAAGGCAGCCTGAGCCGCGAGTTTTGGATCGCCCCGAAAGGGCCGCAACGCCACGCGCGGCGTCGCGGCCCTGCACACTCAAGCGGCAGGCGGGTCCTTCTTCGCGGTCGGCTTGCCGAACCCGACGAACAATCGCTCCAACCCCACCGTAACCGAGTCCAGCACCTTCGCGAACTCCGGCGGCAGCGCGTTCGTCTCGCTCCGTGGCGGCTCCCGCGTCTCCCCGGCGAACGGACCATTGCCCTGAGGCCTGGTCGACTCCGTCGCCACGTCCGGCTCGACCTTCGACGCTGCCGGCTCAGCCTGTGCCGAGGACGAGGCAGGGGAAGGCGGGGCAGGGGGCGTCGGAGGCGTCGGCCGAGCGCTCGACTTCGCGTCATGCTTCGAGATCGCCGTCGCCGCGGCCATCAGCCCCGCCGCGATCATCTGGCGTCCGACCGGTGTCCCCATCTGTCGCGCGATTGTCGCAGCGATCCCCGCGAACGGCGCGCCGCCTTCATGCTTGCGACCCTCGTGCTTCCGGCCCTCATGCCTGTGCGCGTCATGCTTGTGCCCGTCATGCGCATGGCCCTCATGCCCAGCACTCGAGTGCCCCTGAGCCGCGGCCATCTCGGCCTCGCGCTCGCGCCGCTTTCGCTCGTCCTTCTTCTTGCCCATGTCGTCCTCTGTGCCATTCCGCTTCGGTGTGTACGAACAAGATAATACACCGATACCGGAGTGCAACCCCGGCGCCTTCGCCCCGTCCAGCCGCGACGGTCGATCAGTTGCCGGACCAGGTGCCAGGCAATCGCCACGTCACTTTTTGTGTCGCGTGGCTGACCATCGGCTTGCCGTCGAAGCCAAGCGCGGGTGTGTAGCGCGCATGCCGCATGATCGCGCTGCAGGCCGCCTTGTCGAGTTCGACCTCGCCGCTCGTCACCACGGGCCGGCAATCGGCAACCCGCCCGTCGAGGCCGATCGTCCACAGGACCGTCGACGTCCCCTGCGCACCCTTGCCGACGATCGTCCTCGGGTAATCGTCGGGTCCGATCCAGTATTCGGGCCGTGTCGTCGCCTTGGCAGGCTGGGCGATCTTCGCGCGCTCGGTCGGGTCGATGCCCCAATGCTTGGCCGTCGAATCATTGCATTTGGCCAGGGCCTCGAATGCCGCCTTCGCATTTGGCATCGCGAACGCCCAGCCCGACATCTTGTCCGGGGTGATGCGCAGCACGGCATCGGCGGGCAGCGTTTCGAACAGCGTGGCATCGACCTGCATGCGCGTCATCCGCTTGCCCGAAGCCTGGGTCGGATAACTCTCGTACCGGCTGTCATCCGATCCCCCGCCGACGATGCCGATCTTCGCCTGGCCCAGCCGCATCGTTACGCCACGATCATTGGTGTAGACCATCAGCTCGAGCGTCGACGCCAGCGGCAGCCGACGAAGCGCGAGAATCGTCTCCGCCTTGCCGGTGCCATAGGTGCGGCCGAGCATGCAGGCGGTCGCGCCATAATCGACGTTCCACTTGCTCGCCGGAGTCAACGGCGCGGCCGTGGGCTCCGCCAGCGCCGCAGCGGCGGCCAGCGCCAGCATCAGCGGCATCCGGAAATACTCGTCATCGCATCATCCCCTTGCACCCCGTCACGTTCGCCGGTTCTCCAAAATACGCCACCTGGTTGCAAGCCGCGTCGACGCCTTGATCGCCCGTCGCGCAATCGGCTGCGCAATCGATCGTCCCGGATGAACTGGCACCCGGCCTCATGCATTCCTATCTCTCCCACTAGTCTCCCGATCAGAACAGAAGTAGAACCAGCCTCATGCTGACCAAGATTTCCGTACGCGGCGCGCGCGAGCACAACCTCAAGGACGTCGACATCGACATCCCCCGCGACACGCTCACGGTGATCACCGGCCTCTCCGGATCGGGCAAGTCGAGCCTCGCGTTCGATACGATCTACGCCGAGGGCCAGCGACGCTACGTCGAGAGCCTCAGCGCCTACGCCCGCCAGTTCCTCGAACTGATGCAGAAGCCCGATGTCGACCACATCGAGGGCCTCTCGCCCGCGATTTCGATCGAGCAGAAGACGACGTCGCGCAACCCGCGCTCGACCGTCGCCACCGTCACCGAGATCTACGACTACATGCGCCTGCTCTGGGCGCGCGTCGGCATCCCGTACTCGCCCGCCACCGGCGAACCGATCGCCGCGCAGACCGTCAGCCAGATGGTCGACCGCGTCATGGCGCTCCCCGAGGGCACGCGCCTGTATCTGCTCGCCCCCGTCGTCCGCGGCCGCAAGGGCGAGTACCGCAAGGAACTCGCCGAGTGGCAGAAGGCGGGCTTCGCGCGCGTCCGGATCGACGGCACGATCCACGACATCGACGAAGCCCCCGCGCTCGACAAGAAGTACAAGCACGACATCGAAGTCGTCGTCGACCGCCTCGTCGTCGGCGGCGAGATCGCCACGCGCCTCGCGGAAAGCTTCGAAACCGCGCTGAAACTCGCCGACGGCCTTGCCTATGTCGACCCCGCCGACCCGGTAGAACCGCATACGCCAAAGTCCGAAATCCTCGGCAACAACGCCCCCGACGGCCGCATCGTCTTCAGCGAGAAGTTCGCCTGCCCGGTCAGCGGCTTCACGATCTCCGAGATCGAGCCGCGCCTGTTCTCGTTCAACGCCCCCCAGGGCGCATGTCCGGCCTGCGACGGTCTCGGCGAGAAGCTGCTGTTCGACGAAGACCTCGTCGTCCCCAATCACATGCTCAGCATCAAGAAGGGCGCGGTCGTCCCCTGGGCGAAATCCAACCCGCCGTCGCCCTACTACATGCAGGTCCTCGGCAGCCTCGCGCGCGAATTCAAGTTCGACATCGAGACGCCCTGGTCCGACCTCCCGCCGGAGGTCCAGAGCACCATCCTGCACGGCTCGAAGGGCAAGCCCGTCACGCTCACCTTCATCGACGGCAAGAAGAAATACGACGTCTCCAAGCCGTTCGAGGGCGTCATCGGCAACCTCAACCGCCGCATGCTCCAGACCGACTCCGCCTGGATGCGCGAGGAGCTGAGCAAGTACCAGTCCGCCGCCCCCTGCGAAGTCTGCGGCGGCGCGCGCCTGAAGCCCGAAGCGCTCGCGGTCAAGATCGCGATGAAGGACATTTCGTACGCAACCCACTTATCGGTGGTCGATGCTCTCGCCTTCTTCACCGACATGCCGCAGCATCTCGGCGACCAGCAGAACGCGATCGCTGAACGCATCCTCAAGGAGATCGTCGAGCGGTTGGGCTTCCTCAACAATGTCGGCCTCGATTACCTCAACCTCGACCGCACCAGCGGCACGCTCAGCGGTGGCGAAAGCCAGCGCATCCGCCTCGCGTCGCAGATCGGTAGCGGCCTTTCCGGCGTGCTCTACGTCCTCGACGAGCCCTCGATCGGCCTGCACCAGCGCGACAACGACATGCTCCTCAAGACACTCCGCCGTCTGCGCGATCTCGGCAACACCGTGCTCGTCGTCGAGCATGACGAGGACGCGATCCGCACCGCCGACTACATCATCGACATGGGCCCCGGCGCCGGCGTCCGCGGCGGCCAGGTCGTCGCGCAGGGCACGCTGAAGCAGATCCTCAAGTCGAAGGGCAGCATCACCGCCGACTATCTCAACGGCACGCGCGAGGTGCCGGTCCCAACCACGCGCCGGAAAGGCAACGGCAAGAAGCTCACCGTCCACAACGCGGTCGCCAACAACCTGCGCGGCGTCACCGCCAGCCTGCCGCTCGGCACCTTCACCTGCATCACCGGCGTTTCCGGCTCGGGCAAGTCGAGCTTCACGATCGACACGCTCTACGCCGCCGCCGCGCGCGAGCTGAACGGCGCGCGCATCGTCCAGGGCAAGCACGACAAGATCACCGGCCTCCAGTATCTCGACAAGGTCATCGACATCGATCAGTCGCCGATCGGCCGCACCCCGCGCAGCAACCCCGCCACCTACACCGGCAGCTTCACGCAGATCCGCGACTGGTTCGCCGGCCTGCCGGAATCGCAGGCGCGCGGCTACAAGCCCGGCCGCTTCAGCTTCAACGTCAAGGGCGGCCGCTGCGAGGCGTGCCAGGGCGACGGCGTGCTCAAGATCGAGATGCACTTCCTCCCCGACGTCTACGTCACCTGCGACGTCTGCCACGGCGCGCGCTACAATCGCGAGACGCTCGAGGTGAAGTTCAAGGGCCATTCGATCGCCGACGTGCTCGACATGACGGTCGAGGACGCCGCCGAGTTCTTCAAGGCGGTCCCCCCGATCCGCGACAAGATGGCGATGCTGGTCGAGGTCGGCCTCGGCTACGTCAAGGTCGGCCAGCAGGCGACGACGCTCTCGGGCGGCGAAGCGCAACGCGTCAAGCTCGCCAAGGAACTCTCGCGCCGCGCCACCGGCAACACGTTGTATATCCTCGACGAACCCACCACCGGGCTCCACTTCGAGGACGTGCGGAAGTTGCTGGAAGTCCTCCACGCGCTGGTCGAGCAAGGCAATACGGTGGTGGTAATCGAACACAATCTCGACGTCATCAAGACCGCCGACTGGGTCCTCGACCTGGGTCCGGAAGGCGGCGTCAAGGGCGGCGAGATCGTCGCCGAAGGCACGCCGGAGAAGGTCGCGAAGGCGAAGGGCAGCTTTACGGGGAAGTATCTGGCGCCGTTGCTGGAGAAGCGGGTAATTAATGGATAGCTCTTACGGCTATCCTGAGTTGGATAGGAAAGCGTCCATTACCGAAGTTCTTCGCTTCTCCCGCTGAAGTATGGCGTTTATGATTTTTGGACCCTCTCGAAGAAATGTTGCTATGGAATCAGAAAGGCCCAGCTTTTCCAACCATTCGCTGCCGGCAGACAAGTCTGCTAAAAACCGTGATGGCTCGTCCCGATCATGCGCGGTATCTAACCAAGCAGTGAATGTTTCATCGTTGGTCGAATTGCCGGGTATGTGCATTCCCTGGAGTAATGCCGGGTCGATCATTTTATCGATTGGTTTGAACCAGATACTACTACTTAATTGTTTTGGATATAATTTGCATAATGCGTAGATGAAGCCAAAGTCTTTGTTATGAAAATCGGAATAGAGGTAAATCTTTCCACGGGGGCCTTTGCCAAAAAAGAGCGTGGTGTAGACAGTCCTTACTTGGTGGGAAAGTTCCGTGAGGTCAGCTATTTCTTGAAGCTTGGAAGTCAACCTCGGGAGAACCCATTCCGTTTCAACTTTTTCTCTTGCCATATCAAATGCCATAGAGAGCGATGAATCGCCAAATCGATATGAAAAACTGTCTAGAAGCGCTGGAAAGCGACTATCATGATAGTTTACAGCAAATAGTGCTGCAAAGTATTCTTGAAATGACCTATGGACGAAAGTTAATTCCAGCCCGTCGGGTTGAAGGACATTTACACAATTCACCAAGTCGCTGACCAAATTTTCTCCGGTCACACCGCGTAGTTGCAGTCCGGTAGATTGGCGTACAAAGCGAACTGCTGCATCTGAATGTTTTACCGCTACATCTTCGGTTAGCGTATATTTTTCGTCCAGGTACGACGTCACACAAAACGAAGATACGCACCGCCGAAAAATATCCCTTGTCAGACCAGTTTTTGTTTCTCGGTTGAACTGAGATTTAAGGGCGTCGTGTCGCTGAAAAAGAGTGTCAAACGCTTGGCTATAGAATGCATGCATCTTTGTCGGGATTTCTGCAAATTCTTCGAAGGTGAGCATCATTATTGTGCAGAGTAGCGGTGACGACAGGAACGACTCGTGCGTCGACCACAAATCGGCCTTTACCCGATCAAGGAACCGGGATTTTACACCACTGTCGTATCTAAAAGAATTGATCAGATCAATTGCCATTGGCTTTGTTAATGGCAGAACGCTAGCACGATAAAATCGCTCCCAAGACTCGAATCGATGGCTCGGTCGGGAAGAAACTATGATGGCAGTCTTTGGATGAAAGCCCTCAAACCTTAATATCTCTTTCTCGACCCAGTTTGCTGTATCATCTTTCAGTTCATCAAAACCGTCCAATATTACCGCAAAAGCTCCCGCTTTCAGACCAATTGAGAATTGTTCGGCGGTGATTTTTGAGGCGTCGACGCGCATTGCCTCTATGATTAGGGCTTCTAATGTTGTCGCTGGTTCAGCGTTAAATCGCCGAAGTTCGATAAAAAGAGGTAACAGCCCAGACTTAGTGTCTGATATTTTGAGGGACATATATTTCATAAGCATGCTCTTGCCGCCGCCTGCTAGGCCGGTGACGATAACGCGCGCATTAGGCCTAATGCCCTCAATCAAAGTATCGTCGGTAAATTTTTTGTCGCCGATTAGTACATCGACATGAATGTAGTTATCAAGAACTGGAAGTGGGACGTATGGGTTCAGGAGAGTCTTGTACGTGCGGCAACGTTCATACGAAGACTGGATAAAAACCTGAAATCCGATTCTAAATTCAGCGATTATAAGGTCACGGGCATCCTTAGTTTTATCGGTAAGGTACGCTAATATCTTTTCAGATGACTTATCCAGTGCGGAGTCAGCCATTTTTATTGCTTGGGCGCCAGCTGCTGCCATTATTGCTGATGAGGCCATAAAAACTCCAGTATCGGGCCGTGCGACCCCTATAGCTATGTCGATGGTCGAGTTAGTTTGTTACAAAAGCTAGGGCGTTATATTCTTTAAATCTGCTTGGCAGCGCGGATTTTAAATGTTCTGCCTTGGTATAGCGTTATTTTGCCCAGTCTCAGGAGGTTGGGGGGCGTAAGCGTTGTGGTCAAGCCCTTCGCTGGAACACGCCGACAGCCTAGTTTGTTAAATCGAGCGCAACCACATAATGGATCTAACGATGACCAAGCCTCACCCGCACAAGCCTGCCCCCAGCCCCAAGCCAAATGCCAAGACGTTCGGCATCAACGCGCTGTCGATCGGGGCCGCGGCGATCGGTCTCGGGGGTGCGTTGCTGGCGGTGTTCCTGCGCTCGAAGGCCAACCCCGCCGAGCATGCCGCGCCCGATCTCGCACTCGACAAGCCCCGCCCGGGTGCGACCGATCGCGCGCCGGACGCCTTCCGCCCCGATCCTACGGCCGTCCCCACCAAGGCCGAGCGCGAGTCGCTCCGCCCCGCCACCGGCCCGGCCCCGTCGTTCGCCGCGGATCGCGGCTCGACGCTCGGCTGAGGCGCCTTCCTGATCCTCCCCCGCAAGGGGGAGGTGGCTGGCGCTTGTCAGACGGAGGGGGAGGGGGCGAAGACGCAGGTTCCGTGTCCTCCCCCTCCGTCACCTGCGGTGCCACCTCCCCTTGGCGGGGGAGGATGAGGAGAGCCGGACGGCCTAGGTCTATCCCGACGCCACCCCTTCGCTCCGTCACCTGGACTGGTTTCGACGGGTACTCTTTCGGGCAAGAAAGCCTGTTTCCCCGCGAAGGCGGGGATCCAGACTGGGCTCCCGCCTTCGCGGGAGAACAAGGAGGGCGTCGGATCGCGCTAACGCGTGTTCGAGATCGATGAGCACTGGTTCCATCACCCACGCCACGCCCTCAACCCCCTTCCGTCATCCTGACGAAGTCAGCACCCAGAGCCAAAAGCGCCATACCTCGTAACCCTGGGTCCTGACTTTCGTCAGGATGACGGTAGGGCTTTAGGACGAGGCCACCCCATAAAACCGCTGTCCTACACACCCCGATCCGGCATACCTGATCGGTCCTCTCCGCAACGAGGATCAATCATGGCGAACGCACCCACCTCGGCCGACCCGCCCCCGTGCTACATCGCAACGCGCGCCATCCCCGCCCCCAGGCCGCGCTACGAACCCCCGATCCCCGACCACCTCCCAGACGCAGTCCGCCACGTCATGGCTTGGCAAGCGCATGTCGACGCCGGCCGGATCGGCACCCGCATGCCGGTCTCGCCCGAGATCGCCGCCAACCGAGACCGCTGGACCGCGCTCGCCCGGACCATGCGCAAGTGACCGCCGCTCTCCAGGACCAGGGTGTCAACGCGCCGCCCATCGACTCCTTCACGCGGCAACATCGCCAGCGCATCGACGGCTGGTCCCCCGAGCGCCAGCGCGGCTTTCTCGAACGCATCGCCGAGGGCGCCACCGTCGACGAGGCGACCGCCAGCGTCGGCCTGTCGCCACGCGCCGCGTACAGCCTGCGCCGCCGCGCATCGGGTGCGGCGTTCGCGCTCGGCTGGGACGCCGCCAAGCTCGTCGCGCGGCCGATCGTCGCCGAGGCGCTGTTCTGCCGCGCGATGGTCGGCCAGATCGAGCGTCTTACGAAGCCCGACGGTGACGTGATCGAACGCCACCGCTTCGACAACCGCCTCGCCATGTCGCTGCTCGCCCGGCTCGATCGCCATGCCGAGGAGAGCGAGACCACCAACGCCGCCGCCCGCCTGATCGCGACCGAGTTCGACGCGTTCCTCGACCTCGTCGAGCGCGATGCCGGCCCGGCGCGCGCCGGCCTGTTCCTCGGCGAACGCGTCCGCTCGACCGAAATAGGGGAAGGGCTGGCGCCGATCGTCGCGCTCGCCCGCGCCGACCGCTGGCTTCGCAGTAACGCCGGCCTCGCGTCGGAGATCGACGTCGCCGATCTCGATCCCGCCGCCCGCGCCGGCTGGACCGCCGAGCAATGGGCGCGCGCGGAGGCCGCCGGGCTGCTCAGTCTCGCACCCGAACCCGCTCAGAAGCCTGTGCCCCCGAAACCTGCGCCCGCCAAACCTGCGCCAGCGTCTGCACTTTCTGCACTTCCGGACGTCGAACCGGGCGGACCCGACGGCGAATGCCCGGTCTGGTGGGACGAGTTCACCAGTGCCTGGCGCACCCGCTTCCCGCCGCTGAGCGACTTCGACGAAGGCAATGGCGGCATTTTCGGCGACGACGGTTACAGCCGCGAATGTTCCCGGGAGGAGGCGATCATCCTCGATGCGCCGTACGACCGAGAGACCGCCGAGCGCGTCGTCGTCGAGGGCGCCGACCGCGACAGCTGGTTCATCGGCTATGCGGTGAGCTGCGGGCTCATCGAGGATGAAGAGGTCGACGCGGTCGCCGCGACCGATATCGCGCGCGTCGCTGCGCTGGCCCGCAATTTCGACCCGGATCGCCCGAGAAAGCCTGACCCCGAACCCGGTAACGGCGCTTCGTCCGGCGCCGGTCCCGGCCAGTCGCCCGGCCGGTCGCCCGGCCAATCGCCCGGCCAATCGCACACCGCACCCAATCTGACGCCGACGCCTGCGGACGCTGCACCCAAATCCGCCACCGGGCGTTCTCCCGCCATACGCATAGTCAACGGAGTACCCCCATGAGCATCTTCAGCAAGATCAAGTCCGCCATCTTCGGTGAGCACGGCCCGCTCGGCAGCGGCCATTTCGGCACGCCCAAGGCTGCGCCCGCACCGGCGCCCGCGCCCGCGCCGCAGACTACGGCCGCCCAGCCTGCACCGACGCCCGCCGCCCCGACTCCGCAGGCCGCGCCCGCCGCGCCCGCTCAGGCGGTCGACGTCGAGGCCGTCCTCTCGGGCATCGCCTCGAAGAAGGGCTCCGATCTCAACTGGCGCACCTCGATCGTCGACCTGATGAAGCTGCTCGATCTCGATTCGAGCCTCGACAACCGCAAGGAGCTCGCCACCGAGCTGGGCTATACCGGTGCCAAGGACGGCAGCGCCGAGATGAACATGTGGCTGATCAAGGCCGTGATGCGCGAGCTGGAGAAGAACGGTGGCACCGTGCCCGCCAACCTCAAGGATTGATCCCCAATCTGAAATAGAGGGAGCGCAGGCGCCGGCAACCAAATGCCGGCGCTGATCATTACGCCTTCAGTATCAACCCTCTGAAAGGACACGAAATGCGCGTTGCGATGCTGGGCCTATTGGCCGCCTCCACCATGGTCGCCGGTTGCGTTGGCGACGGGGGCAGCCGCTACGGCGTCGACCCGCGCTATCGTTCCTATGACTATAACCGCGTCGATCCCGCCTACGGCGGCTACGATGCCGGTCGCTATTACCGCGACGATGCACGGTATCGCGAGCGCCGCCTGTCGCGCAACGACCGCGTCTATCGCGGCAATGACGGCCGTTACTATTGCCGCCGCAACGACGGCACCACTGGCCTGATTGTCGGCGGAGTCGCCGGCGGCGTGCTCGGCAACGTCATTGCCCCCGGTGGCTCGGGCCTGCTCGGCACTGTCCTCGGTGCGGCCGGCGGCGCACTTGCCGGGCGTGCGGTGGATCGCTCCAGCAACGACACCCGCTGCCGTTAAATCCCTCGACCGGCGTCGAAATATCGGCGCCGGTCGATCTAAATTATCGTCGTCGATGGCGGCGCACGCGAAAATAAAATCTGCGTAAATCGACGCAGTTCTTGACCCAGTTTACCGGCAAGATTTGCAATTCGGGCGGTCTTGGCCCATATAGCGCTCAGCTACAGTCGCATATCGACGGTTCTTGGCGCTTTGCGGCACCTTTCTCCTTCTTTCCCTGCTCCGCGGCACGGGTCGCCCGAACGTCGGGTTACTCTCTACTAAGAAGGAGCCACTTCATGGCTATCACCGGAACCGTCAAGTTTTTCAACGCCGACAAGGGCTATGGCTTCATCGCGCCGGATGGCGGCGGCAACGATGCATTCGTGCACATCACCGCGGTTGAGCGCGCCGGCATGCCGACGCTGAACCAGAACCAGCGCGTCACCTACGAGCTCGAGCCCGACAAGCGTGGCAAGCAGTCGGCCGTGAACCTCCAGCCAGCCGATTGATCTCGCTGGCGGATTATTGTCCGCCAACCTGATCTCGGTTGCGATGCGGCGGCCATCATGGTCGCCGCATCACCCCTTTGAAATTTCCCGCAGGAGCGCACCAGCATGGCCGATAATCCAGAATTTTACCGGGCCCGCGCTGATGAAGAGCGTCGCAACGGCGATGCCGCCCTCCTCGACAACGTGCGCGATCGCTGCCGCCGTGCCGAAAAGGCATGGGACGACATGGCCTCACGCGCCGAACGCACCCAGATCCTCCGCGCCGCTCGCGAAGCCGCCCCCCCCGGTGGCGAACGCATGATGATCGGCACCCCGTCGATGGTCCCCGCCGAATAGGCCGGATCTTCGAGGTTCGATGATTACGGAAACCCGGATGCAGCGATGCACCCGGGTTTTTCTTTGTGTCTCTGCGTGAACAACTTCTGAGGAACGTCAATTCCGAGGCCGCTTACGCAGCACCGTGGAAGGTTGCCGCAACTTACTTCAGTGGCTTACCCGAATCCTTCCACCGGTCGAGAATCTGCGACTCTGGCGGTAGCATATCGGAAGCAGCCGGTATTGCCGGTGCCTGAGTAACGGGCTTGGCCTGCGCAACAGTCGCTACCACCGTAGCCGGCACCGGGACGGAGACAGCACCGGCCGTGGCGGCTGCAATCATCTGCGGTGTGGGCGGCGCAATCGGTTGCACGGACATATGCGGCCCCGGCACCGGTTCGCCGCCAGCATAGCGCTGGTTGAACGCGGCTGAAGTACCCCAATACCCCTTCCACCGATGGAAAAAATGCGCACCGACGACATCGGTCATCACCATGCTCCGGTTCCAAGCAGGCGTCACGGCGTAGGTATGATAGTGCGTCGCCAACCCGACCGGTGCGTAGACATAGCCGGCCAGCGCCATGCCTGCCGCGCGCGCAGCGCGGACCCACGCGCCACGCGCCGGCACGCGCGTCATCGCGCCGTCGCAGGCGAAGCTGAACTGGCAGCCAGCATGTTCCGAGCCCTGGTACACCACGCCGCATACCGTTCCCGGGAAGGCAGGATGCCGGGCGCGGTTGAGGATGACCTGCGCGACCGCCTGCTGGCCGGCATCGGGCTCGGATGCGGCTTCGTAATAGATCGCCGCGGTGAGGCATTGCAGCGCACGGTCGCGGTCCAGTGCCGATGCGGGTGCCATCGAGAAGGGCCGTGCGGGCACAATACCCGCGTCGAGCGTCGCACCGGCCGGGATCGGCAGATCGGGCAGGTCGATGGTCCCCGTAACACCCGCCGCAGGGGCGGCGATTTCCTGCTCGGCCAGCGCAGGGGCAGGGGCTGAAACCCTTACCGAAGATGCGGCACTCGCGCGGTCGCTCGCCGCTTCACGCGCCGACATTGCCCGGAGCGCGGCGTGGGCAGAGATTCCGGCACCTATGATCAACAACGTGACGACCATCGTCGCCCAGATGCGTTTCATCAACCGAACCGTCTGCAACCTAACGCGCAATCGCTTTCCTCGTACTTGCCTGTCGTGCCGGGCATAGCCGATTTGGCCGGACCGATCGCGCACGGATTCAGCCCGTCCCACCGCGGGACGGACTGGATCCGTAGCAGCAATCGCTTACCGTAAGGTTGCGGTGTCCAGCTTCAGCGCGGCTTCGGGGATGACCTCGACGTTTGGATAGGCTTTGCGCAGCGGTTCGATGAACTGCTTGGCGTCACCGACCACGACAATGCTCGCCGCCTTCGGATCGAGCAAGGCGACCGCCGCGGCCTGTACCGCCGCCGGATCGACTGCGCCAACCGCACCGGTGTAGCGCTGGAGTTCACCGAGCGGCACGCCATTCTGAACATAGGCGCCCAGGATTCCTGCAACGCCCGACGTCGTCTCGATCCCGCGCCCGAAATTGCCGACGAGCACGGCCTTGCGCGTGTCGAGTTCTGCGGCCGGCACGGGGGACGTCCCCATCCGCGTCATCTCGGCCGCTATCAGCGTGACGACTTCGGCAGCGGTCGGGTTCTTCGTCTGAGTCCGCGCGGCGACCGTGCCTTGCGTCTTCCCTGCATCGAGCCCGCTGCCCGCGCCATAGGCCAGCCCGCGCTTGATCCGAATTTCCTGGTTCAACCGCGACGAGAAGCCGCCGCCCAGGACGGTATTGCCGACCGCGAGCGGATAATAGCGTGCATCCGACCGCGCGATCGCAGGACGCGCAACCACGACGCCGGCCTGACCCGCTTCGGGCATGTCGACGACGATCACACGCGGCTTCGGGTACGTCACCTGCGGCGCGGTGGCCGACGGAGCGGCGCCTGATTTCCAACCGCCGAACTGCGCTTCCGCCAAAGCCTTGGCACGCGCCGCGGTGACGTCGCCGACCATGATCAGCGTTGCCTGGCCCGGCTGGAAGCTCCGCGCATACGCTGCCGTGATGTCGGTGCGCGTGATTGCCTTCAGCGACAGCGGCGTGCCCCCGTTAGGCGCACCATAGGGCGACGCCCCGAGCACCGCACGATCCGCAACCAGACCCGCGACCTGCGCCGGATCCTTCAACGCCAGCGTCACCGCGTCGACCTGCTGCGTTCGCGCGCGTTCGATCTCCTCGGGCGCAAAGGCCGGGTTGATCGCGACGTCGGCGAGGATCGCCATCGCCGGCGCGAGCTGGTCTGACTTCACCGTCACGTCGACCGCTGCGCCATCGCTGCCAGCCGAACTGCCGATCGCACCGCCAAGCCCCTCGATCGCACGCGCGATCTGCGTGGCCGAACGCGTCTTCGTACCCTTGGTGAGCAGGTCCGCCGACAGGCTGCTGACGCCAGCGCGGTTCGCGGGATCGGTCGCCGCGCCACCCGCGGTTACGAGATAAGCGGTGACGATCGGCAGTTCGTGCCGCTCCACCGTCACCAGCCGCATGCCGTTCGCTAGACGCGTTTCGACCGGCTGAGGGATCGTCGGCGATACCGGTGCGCTTGGCGCCGGCGGCTGGACCCGCTGCCCTTCTGGCGCAGGCGTCACGATCTCGATATTCGCCGGCGCCTTCAGGTCGGCAACCTGCACCGTCGGTGCAACCGTGATCGCATCCGCGACACCGCCCGCAGGCTTGGCCGCGAGTGGCATGTACCGGATTGTCGCGGACTGGTTGTCGCCGAGGTATTTCCGCGCAACCCGCTGGATATCCGCCGCCGTTACCCGCGCGATGGCCGCCAATTGCTTGTCAGCCGCCTGTGGATCGCCGTCGACCAGCACCGCAGACGCCAGCGTGCTCGCCTTGCCCTCGGCGGTCTCACGCGACTGGATCGACTGGGTCAGGATCTCGTTCTTCGCCTCCGCGAGTTCCGCCGCGGTCACCGGCGCATCGCGGAACCGAGCGACCTCCCGCTTCAACGCAGCCTCACCCGCCTCGACCGTCTTGCCGCCCGCGAGGATCGCGTAGACGACCATGTTGCCGGTCGCCTGCTTGGTATCGAGGAACGCCTCGGCCGACTGCGCGAGCTGGTCGCGGTACACGACGCTCTCGTACAGCCGCGAACTCTCGCCGGTCGCCAGCACCGCCTTCAGCACCGTTAACGCCGCGATATCCGCATCGCGGTCCGCCGGCACATGATAGCTGACCAACACCGCAGGCAGCGGCGTGTTCGGCTCGTACACCGTGCGCGTCACGGCCTTGGTCCGCGCAGGCTCGGCAACCGTCACGCGCGGGATTGCTGCGCTCGGCTTCTTTATCCCCGCGAAATACTGGTCGACCCAGCTGTTCAACTGCGCCGGATCGAAGTTGCCCGACACGACTAGGATCGCATTGTCCGGCCGATAATAGGTCGCATGGAACGCCCGGACGTCATCGATCCCGGCGGCTTCCAGATTTTCCAGGCTGCCGATCGTCCCACGCGCATAGGGATGCGTCGTATAGGCAAGCGCCGGATAATAGAGCGAGAACAGCTTTCCGTACGGCCGCGAGAGCGTGCTCTGGCGAAGCTCCTCCTTTACGACGTCACGCTCCGAGCCGAAGCTCTTGGGCTCGACGACGAGGCTCGCCATCCGGTCGGCTTCCGCGAACAGCAGCCGCTGGAGGTGGTTCGCCGGGATCACTTCGTAATAGTTGGTATAGTCGTCGTTGGTCGACGCATTGTTGTAGCCGCCGACATCCTCGGTCAGCCGGTCCATCTGCTCCGACACCAGGTTGCGCGTCGACTTGAACATCAGATGCTCGAACATGTGCGCGAACCCGGACTTGCCCTTGGGATCGTCCTTGGAGCCGACGTCGTACCAGACCTGCACCGACACGTTCGGCGTGCCGGTGTCGCGGATCGCATACACCCGCAGGCCGTTCGGCAGCGTGCGCTCGGTATAGGCGAGCGGCTTCACCGAAACCTGCGTCGGGGCAGGTGCGGTCTGCGCCCCCACCGCTGCCGGGAAAGAAGCTGCGGTCAGCAGCAAAGCGGAGCGGAGGAGGCGCATCGGGATCCTTACTTGTTGCGGTTCGCGAACAGCACCGCGCCCGCGATCGCCGCGGAGCCGATGCCGACGCCCAGGCCGATCTTCGCGAGCGGCCAGCTCTTGGCCTTCTCCGCGGCGTTATGCGCGGCGGCTTCGGCCTGCAGCTTCGCCTCCTTGGCGGCGACAAGGATTTCGTTCGGGGTGTCGCTGTCGATCTTGATCGTCACTTGGGCTCTCCTTCACTCTTCCGGGCATACACGCCACGGAAATCATTCGCGAACTGCGTCAGCGTCCCCGAGGCGATCGCCGCCCGCAGATCCGCCATCAGCGTTTCGTAGAACCAGATGTTATGCTCCGTCATGAGCATAGCGCCAAGCATTTCGCCCGACCGGACGAGATGATGCAGATACGCCCGGCCCCAGGTCGCGCAGACCGGGCAGGGACAGGCGGGATCGAGCGGCCCCATATCCTCGGCGAACTTCGCGTTGCGGATGTTGATCGGGCCGGTGCGCGTGAAGGCCTGGCCGGTGCGGCCCGACCTGGTCGGCATCACGCAATCGAACATGTCGATCCCGCGCTCGACCGCGCCGACGATGTCGTCGGGCTTGCCGACGCCCATCAGGTAGCGCGGCTTGTCGACCGGCAACTGGTCCGGCGCGAAGTCGAGGCAGCCGAACATCGCCTCCTGGCCCTCGCCGACCGCGAGCCCCCCGACCGCATAGCCGTCGAAGCCGATATCGATCAGCGCATCCGCCGACGACTTGCGGAAGCCCTCGTTCAACGCGCCCTGCTGAATCCCGAAGATCGCATTGTTCTCGGCATGCTCTTCGCCTGCATCGAACGCGGCGCGCGACCGCTTCGCCCAACGCATCGATCGCTCCATCGCCGCGGCCTGCACTTCTCGCGTCGACGTCGTCGGCACCAGTTCGTCGAACGCCATGACGATGTTCGAGCCGAGCAGCCGCTGGATCTCGATCGACCGCTCGGGACTGAGCAGGTGCCGCGTGCCGTCGAGGTGCGACTTGAACGAGACGCCTTCTTCGGAGCGCTTGGTCAGGTCCGCGAGGCTCATAACCTGATAGCCGCCGGAATCGGTGAGGATCGGCTTCGACCAGCCCGAGAACGCGTGCAGACCACCCAGCCGCGCAACCCGCTCGGCCCCCGGCCGCAGCATCAGGTGATACGTGTTGCCGAGGATGATGTCCGCGCCCGCACCGACAACGTCGGCGGGCTTCATCCCCTTGACGGTGGCCGCGGTGCCGACCGGCATGAACGCAGGCGTGCGGATGTCGCCGCGCTGCATCGCGATGACGCCGGTGCGCGCCTTGCCGTCGGTGGCGGAGATGGTGAAGTCGAAGCGGGGACGAGTCATATCAACGTTTCTTGCGGATGCCGTAGCGATCGCCGGCCGGCGCGCCGCGGATGGTGATGAGTTCGGCGCGGGTCAGCACGCCATCCTTGTCGCGGTCGAACCGCGTGAAGAACTGCGCGAACCGCGCCTGGAGTTCGGCCAGCGTGATCCGGTTGTCGCCATCGCGATCGACCTCGAACGGGCTCGGCAACGCGTTGCGATCGCCGAGCCACGCCTGCGCCCAGTCGGCAAAGGCAATGTACCCGATCGATCCAGTGGCAGCCCCCTCAGCGGTGGCATAGCTCCGCGCGATGCCCGCAGTCAGTTCGGCCTGCGTCACGCGGCCATCACCGTTCGCATCGCACGCGGCGATGAACAGCGCGGCGGGCTCGGCGAAAATCGTCGCGGGCGGTTGCGGCGTGCCAGCGGGCGGCGGCGCGGCAACTATGGCCTGGAGCAAAGCGAGTACGAGCAGCATGCCGCCCGTCATGGCAGCAGAAGCGAGGCGTCGCCATAGCTGTAGAAGCGATACTTCCCGGCGATCGCATGCGCATACGCCGCCTGCATACGCTCACGTCCCATCAGCGCCGACACGAGCATGAACAAGGTCGAGCGCGGCAGATGGAAATTGGTCATCAAGCCGTCGATGCCGCGGAACCGGTAGCCCGGCGTGATGAAGATCGCGGTGTCGCCGTCGAATGGGCGGATCACGTCGTCCTCGCCGGTCGCGCTTTCGATCAGCCGCAGCGACGTCGTCCCGACCGCGATCACGCGACCACCGTTCGCGCGGACCGCGTTGAGCCGATCGGCCGTGGCGGCATCGATCCGGCCCCATTCGGCGTGCATCTTGTGCTCGGTGGTGTCGGTCGCCTTCACGGGAAGGAACGTCCCCGCGCCGACATGCAGCGTCAGCGTCGCATGACCGATCCCCGCCGCCTCGAGCGCCGCCATCAATCCTGGCGTGAAGTGCAACGCCGCCGTCGGCGCTGCGACCGCTCCCGGCTCGGACGCGAACATCGTCTGGTAATCGTCCGCATCGCGTTCGTCGGTAGGACGCTTGCCGGCGATATACGGGGGCAGGGGCATGTGACCCGCGCGTTCGAGCAGCAGTTCGACCGGCTCGTCGCCCGCGAACACCAGCGCGTAGCTCCCATCGTCCTCGCGATCGACCGCCGCCGCGCTGACGCCGTTGCCGAACTCGATCACGTCGCCGTCGCGCAACCGCCGCGCATTGCGAATGAACGCGCGCCACCGTCGCGGCCCCTCGCGTTTGTGCAAGGTCGCGCCGATCTTGGCATCGCCGCGTCGCCCGTCGAGCTGCGCCGGGATCACGCGCGTATCGTTGAACACGAGCATGTCGCCACGCCGCAGCAGCGACGGCAGGTCGGATACGCCTGCATCCGTGGTGCGATCACCTTCGAGCACCAGCATCCGCGCGGCATCGCGCGGCACCGCGGGGCGGAGCGCGATGTTGTCGGTCGGCAGGTCGAAGTCGAAAAGGTCGACGTTCAACGTGAAGTCACTTCTTTGCAGGAGCCTTCTTTACCGGCGCCTTGCGAGCGGCCGGCGCGAGCTTTGGCTTGGCAGCGTCAGGCCCCGAAGCCGTGCCCGGCAACGTCACCGGTGCACCGAGCGCGGGGGCAGGCGGCCCAGCCATATACGCCGGGGGATTGTCCGCCGCGATATACGCATGGACGATCCGCGACGGGTTCGCCGGCGGCTCGCCACGCTCGATCGCGTCGACATACTGCATCCCGTCAAGCACGCGACCGAACACGGTGTATTTCTTGTCAAGGCTCAGGCGCGGCTGGAAGACGATGAAGAACTGGCTGTTCGCGCTGTCCTCCTTGTCCGAGCGTGCGGCCGAGACGGCACCGCGGACGTGCGGCAGGTAGTTGAACTCCGCCTTCACGTCGGGGAGCGTCGAGCCGCCGGTGCCGTCGCCCTTGGGATCGCCACCCTGCGCCATGAAGCCGTCGATCACGCGGTGGAACGCGAGGCCGTCATAGAAATGCTGGCGGGTGAGCGTCTTGATCCGCTCGACCATCAGCGGCGCGACGTCGGGCCGAAGCCAAATCGTGACGCGCCCACCGGTCGACAGATCGAGCAGCAGCAGGTTCTGCGTATCCGTGGTCAGGGGTGGGGTCGCGCGAACGGCAGGCGCCACGACTTCCTTCTTCTGCGCTGCACCAGCCGGTACCGTGACCAGGCACCCGAGCAACGCGAACATTCCGACGAAAAAGCGCATCAAATTCCCACTCGAAAGAGGCCCGGCGCAACCAGGCTGCCGCCACTTAGAGCAAATCCCCGCTTGCGCCAATCTGAACGTGATGGGGATCACTGCTTCCCTCCCTGGAAGGGAGGGGCCGGGGGTGGGTAGGCTCGCTTGAGCCTCAAACGTTCGACCAAGCGGAACCCGACCCACCCCAACCCCTCCCTTCCGAGGAGGGGAGAAGGAGATCAGCTGCCCTTGCGGCCGATCTTCTCGACTCGCGCTACGACTTCTTCGCGCACCGACTCCGGCACGAACTTGGCGATATTCCCGCCGTACAGTGCGATCTCCTTTACCAGCCGGCTCGCGATCGGCTGCAACGCGACGTCGGCCATCAGGAACACCGTCTCGACGCGCGGATTGATCTGCTGGTTCATCCCCGCCATCTGATACTCGTACTCGAAATCGGCGACCGCACGCAGGCCCCGGACGATCACTTTCGCCCCCTGCCGCTCGGCAAAGTCCATCAGCAGCGAATCGAACGCCACCACCTCGATATCGCCGTCGACGTCCGCGACCTCGCGGCGCACCGTCGCCATTCGCTCCTCGATCGTGAACATCGGCGACTTCGACGGATTGGTCGTGACGCCGATCACCAGCCGGTCGACCAGCTTCGCGCCGCGCCGGATGATGTCCATATGACCCAGAGTCACGGGATCGAAGGTCCCCGGGTAAACCCCAATCCGTGCCGTCATGCCGATCTCCCCGGTTGTAGTTCTAGCGGTCGCGTTCGAGCACAAAACGGGCGATATCCCGCAACAGGTCGGCTTCCTTGCCAAAGCTGTGCAGATGCGCGACCGCCTGGTCGACGAGCATCCGCGCCTGTTCTCGCGCGCGCTCGGGCCCGAGCAGCGACAGGAACGTCTCCTTGCCCGCCACCTCGTCCTTGCGCAGCGACTTGCCGACGACCGCCTCGTCGCCCTCGGCATCGAGCAGGTCGTCGGCGATCTGGAACGCCAGCCCCAGGTCATGCGCGTAGCCACGCAGGCCCACGCGACCTTCCGGCGGCAGCCGCCCGAGAATCGCGCCGGCCTCAACCGACGCCGAGATCAGCGCGCCCGTCTTCATCTGCTGCAACCGGGTCACGGTGTTGAGGTCGAAGCGCGTATTCTCAGCCTCGATGTCCATCTTCTGGCCACCGGCCATGCCGTTTGGCCCGGACGCCCGCGCGAGGTCCATGACCAGTTCGATGCGGACGAACGGATCGGCGTGCGTTGCCGGATCGGCCAGGATCTCGAACGCCATCGCGTGCAGGCAATCGCCCGCCAGGATCGCGGTCGCCTCGTCGAACACCTTGTGCACGGTCGGCTTGCCGCGGCGCATGTCGTCGTCGTCCATCGACGGCAGATCGTCGTGGATCAGCGAATAGACGTGGATCGCCTCGATCGCCGTCGCCGCCCGTGCCGAACATTCGCGTGCCACGTCGAATAGATTGGCGGTCGCGAATACCAGCAACGGCCTCAGCCGCTTGCCCCCACCGATCGCCGCATGCCGCATCGCGCGGTACAGGTCGCCGCGCGGATCGTCCGGAATGGTCAGCAGCTGGTCGAATTGCCGGTCGATCTCCGCGGAGACCTCGGCAAGCGCGGCATCAAGCGTGACGGGCATCCCGCTCACCGCGTCAGCCCGCCGCGAACGGGCGGACGCCCGCGGGCTTGCCGTCGCCGTCGAGCCGGATCGCCTCGATCCGCGCCTGCGCCGCATCGAGCCGGTCGGCGCAACGCTGGCGCAGCTTGTTGCCGCGCTCGTACAGCTCGATCGCCTGCTGAAGCGGCGTGTCGCCACTTTCCAGCTTCCCGACGATAAGCTCGAGTTCCTTCAGTGCATCCTCGAACGCGAGGTCTTCGATCGGCGTGTCCATGTCCGTCGCTATGGCGCAGGCACGCGACGAGGGTCAAGGACGCGCGAGAGGGCGCCGGATATGCGGCACGCACCTACCGCAGGCGGTTGACGGTCCAGGTGTATAATACGGAGACACCGACCAGTCCGAAATCGACGACGGCCTGCATCCGGTGTGGCGAAGGGTCACTCTTGTCGTGCGTAATCAGCCGGAAGTCTGCGGTCGGATGGCGCACGGCGAGCGTTACAAGGCCAAGCCCCGCCACCGCCAACACAAGTTTCCGGTTCCGCATCGTCGATCTCCCAGGCGTGCGATCATGGCGCACGCGTTGCCGTTTCGCAAGCGAACCGGCTTTAAGCGGCAATCGGAAGTATGCCTGCGTCGCGCGACCGATCGCGCCCGGCGCCCTTGGCCGCGAACAGCGCGCGATCGGCGCTGCGATACAGCGCCTTCCAGTCTGATTCGCGCTGCAGCGGCCCCGTACAGCAGCCGATGCTGGCAGTTATCGCCATGTCGAACGGCATGCGCTGGCTGCGCAATCGCTCAAGGATCGTGTCGGGCAGGACCGGCGTGGTTGCGTCGATGAGGATGGCGAACTCCTCGCCGCCGATCCTCGCGACCAGAGCGTCGGTCGGCACCGCGTTGCGCAATACCCGCGCCACGACCCGCAGGACTTCGTCGCCGCCATCGTGGCCGATGGTTTCGTTGACGTGCTTGAAGTGATCGACGTCCGCGATCAGCAGCATCTGATCGCCCGACCGTCCGATCGCGCGATCCAGGAATGCACGGCGATTGAGCAGCCCGGTGAGCGGCTCGGTATCCGCGAGCAACCGCGCCGCGATCTCCTGTTCACGCGCGTCGTCGCGTTCGACGCTGAGCAGGCGAATCCGGTACGCGATCGCCAGGCTGGACAGCAGCGCCTCCAGCATCATGGAGATCATCGTCGAATTATCGATCCAGAAACTCCACGACATCAGCCCCAGCGCACCCGCGATCCGGAGGCTGGCGAAGACGATGGGGGCGCCCCAGGCGAGCGTGAACATCCAGAGATAGCTGCTGCGAACCCGCCAGGCTCGGTACAGCACCGGCGGCACTAGCGCGATCAGCGGGATGTAACTGAGCGTCAGCAACCGATCGAGCCAGTAGATTTGCCACGGCGCCAGGATCGCAAACGCAATTCCGGCCGTGGCGAGCGTCGCGAGCGCCACGTTGCTGGCGGGGCGCGGCCAACCATCGAACACCGCGCGCTCGAAAAAGGCGCGCGCGAAGACCAGGACCATCCCCGCACAGATGGCCAGCAAACATACGTTGAGTTTCAAGCGGACGTTGTTGTCGAGTGACGGCACAAGCTGGCCCAGCGCGGCCGACGACGAAAAGGCGTACCCGAGCAAGCATAGCACCAGCAGGCAATAGACCGGCTGGAACGACTGTCGAAGCGCACCCCACAACGCGAGATTGTAGACGATCAACGCGATCGCCATGCCGCCGAAGCTTGCATACAGCGCTGACAGGATGATCTCGCTCTCTGCGGCTTCCGCGGCCGTTGCGAGTGTCGGCCCGAGTACGACGCCCCGCAAATTCGCCGAACCCTCGACGTGCCAAAGCAGGCGGACGGGGGGCGCAACGTGCGGCGGCAGCGTCAGAGACAGGGTTGCGCCGATCATGAGATGGCGGCCGGACGTGCGACTGGTGAACCCGGTACGGCGGATCGCGCCGTCTGCGTATAGGACGAAGAGCGTGACGCGATCCTGCCAGACGCTCGCGGTCAGGGCACGCAGATCAGGAATGTGCGTCAGGTTCGTCGGCAAAGCCTGCGACAGAACCCAGAAATCGCCGGACCCATAGGCCGACTGGGGCGTGGTGCAGTCGAACCGTGAAGGCGTTCGAAACAAGGCAGGTACGGAAAGCCCTGGGGTAGCCCGCATAATACAGACATCGAGCAGTTGCCCGGTCCGTGCCTCGGCCGGCGCAGCACCGAGCATCGCCAACGCCGTCGCAACGATGCCGATGAGCCAAGTGATACGAAACCCAAACGTCATGCAGACACCGTCTAAGCCGCCTTCGCCAATTAATGGTAAAGAGGCGCCCGTACGACGGCGTAATCAATCGGATATCGACCATACTGGATCGATTTATGCCGATTTGGCTCGCAATTCGAACCACGCTATCGGCTTCGTGAAGTCGCTTCGTCCTTACCGCCGATCGTGTCTCAACGACGGAACCGGGCGCGAGCCGAAAGCGGATTGGTAGAATTTGGAGTGCTGTCATCCAGCTTTTCCAAATCAAACCTGGTCCAGCTCTCGCTGAACCAGGTTGATAATCGTCAGCTGGCGTCGACGGTCTCCGTCTTGCCCTTCTTCTTGGGCTTCTTCGGCGCGGCAGGTTCGATCGCGAACGACAGCGCGCCGTCCTTCATCTTCACCGTCACCTCGCCGCCATGGACCAGCTTGCCGAACAGGAGTTCCTCGGCGAGCGGCTGCTTGATCTTCTCCTGGATCAGGCGACCCATCGGTCGTGCTCCGTACAGCTTGTCATAGCCCTTGGTCGTGAGCCACGCCTTCGACTCGTCGTCGAGGACGATGTGCACGCCGCGGTCCGCCAACTGGAGTTCGAGCTGGAGGATGAACTTATCCACCACCCGCGCCACCACTTCGGTCGGCAGATAGCCGAACGGCACCACTGCATCCAGACGGTTGCGGAATTCCGGCGTGAACATCTTCGTCACGGCCACCTCGTCCTCGCCTTCACGCGACAGGTTGCCGAAGCCGACCGTCTCGCGCGCCATGTCGCTGGCACCCGCATTGGTCGTCATGATCAGGATGACGTTGCGGAAATCGACCGACTTGCCGTGCTGGTCGGTCAGCCGCCCGTTATCCATCACCTGCAACAGGATGTTGAACAGGTCCGGATGAGCCTTCTCGATCTCGTCGAGCAACAGGACGCAGTGCGGGTTCTGGTCGATCGCATCGGTCAGCAGACCGCCCTGGTCGAACCCGACATAGCCCGGCGGCGCACCGATCAGACGGCTGACCGAATGCCGCTCCATATATTCCGACATGTCGAAACGCTGGAGTGGAATGCCAAGGATCGTCGACAGCTGCTTGGCGACTTCGGTCTTGCCGACGCCGGTAGGCCCGGTGAACAGATAGTTGCCGATCGGCTTCTCCGGCTCGCGCAGACCCGCCCGCGCCAGCTTGATCGCCGACGACAGCTTCTCGATCGCCGCATTCTGCCCGAACACCACACGCTTCAGGTCGGTCTCGAGCGTGGCCAACGCAAGCTTGTCGTCGGTCGAGACCGACTTCGGCGGGATGCGTGCCATCGTCGCGATGACCTGCTCGATCTCCTTCGGCGTGATCGTCTTCTTGCGCTTGTTCGGCGGCACCAGCATCTGCATCGCGCCGACCTCGTCGATCACGTCGATCGCCTTGTCCGGCAGCTTGCGGTCGTTGATGTACCGCGCCGACAGCTCGACCGCCGACTTGATCGCATCGGGCGTGTACTTGACGTTGTGGTGATCCTCGAACGCCGAGCGCAGGCCGGCGAGGATCTTGATGGTATCCTCGATCGTCGGCTCGTTCACGTCGATCTTCTGGAAGCGCCGCAGCAGCGCGCGGTCCTTCTCGAAGTGATTGCGGAACTCCTTGTACGTCGTCGAGCCGATGCACCGGATCGTGCCGCCGCTGAGCGCCGGCTTGAGCAGGTTCGAGGCATCCATAGCACCGCCACTCGTCGCACCCGCACCGATCACGGTGTGGATCTCGTCGATGAACAGCACGGCATCAGGCAGCTTCTCGAGCTCGTTGACGACCGCCTTCAAGCGCTCCTCGAAGTCACCACGATACCGCGTCCCCGCCAGCAACGCGCCCATGTCGAGCGAGTAGATGACGGCAGGCAACAGCACGTCGGGCACGTCGCCCTCGACGATCTTGCGCGCCAGGCCTTCCGCGATCGCGGTCTTTCCGACGCCGGGATCACCGACATAGAGCGGGTTGTTCTTCGACCGGCGGCACAGGATCTGGATCGTCCGATCCACCTCCGGACCACGCCCGATCAGGGGATCGACCTTGCCGTTGCGGGCCTTCTCGTTGAGGTCGACCGTGAATTGCTTGAGCGCGCTTTCCGTCTTGCCCTTCTCCTGTCCCTTAGCCGGCTTCTCGTCGTCCGCACCCTTTGGCGTGGATGCTTCGGTCGCCTGCTGCCCGCCCTTGCCGACACCGTGGCTGATGAAGCTGACCGCATCGAGGCGGCTCATGTCCTGCTGTTGCAGGAAATAGACGGCATAGCTCTCCCGCTCGCTGAACAACGCGACGAGCACGTTGGCACCCGTCACTTCGTCGCGACCCGAGGACTGGACGTGAAGGATCGCGCGCTGGACGACGCGCTGGAATCCGCTGGTGGGAGAGGGATCGGTCGCCGCATCGACCTTCAGCGCATCGAGTTCGCTGTCGAGGTAGTGCGCGACGGTATTCTTCAGTTCGCCGATCTCGACGTTACACGCGGTCATGACCTTCGACGCATGTTCGTCGTCGATCAGCGCGAGCAGCAGATGCTCCAGCGTCGCATATTCGTGGCGCCGGGACGACGCCGCCTCGAGCGCCTTGTGCAGCGTGGTCTCGAGGGCGGGTGCAAATGATGGCATTTACAATACTCCTGTCGGGCCGCGAACACGCAGGCCCTTTGCCACTATGTCGGAACTGATATTGGTCGCATCAAGCACTTGAACCCGGCCCCGTCCGTTCCTGCGCTGCCTAAATGCGACGCTTGTGGAGGCGAGCAGCGCGATCACCGCCTGAACAGGTCGTCGGCGCTGGCGCGGTGACTGACCGCGCGATCCTTCTTCAGCTGGCAGCGCGCGATCTCGCCCTGCAGCACGGTGATCCGCGCATCGAGCTCCGCGACCGACAACGGATCAAGGTCCTGTCGCACGAGCGCGTCGAGCAGATCGTCGGGACGGGAAGGGGTGTCGTCCGGTTCCATAGTTTCTGTAACGTTGACCCGCACCAGAGTGATGTCAATAAGGCGCGGAAATCTAAAGGGACGTGACGAGCGATGACCGCGATACCCGAAAACCAATCCAGTAACTTAGGTGTACCTGACGTCATGAAGGCGATCGATCCGGAACAGCCCGGCGGTCCCGAAGTGCTGGTCCTCGTCGACCGTCCCGTGCCGCGGCCGGGGCAGGGTGAGGTGCTGGTCAAGGTGGCGGCCGCCGGGGTCAACCGCCCGGAGGTCATGCAGCGCCAGGGCAAGTATCCGCCGCCGCCGGGTGCTCCCTCGATCCTCGGCATGGAGATCTCCGGCACGATCGTCGCGGTCGGCGACGGCGTCGGCGATGAACAGGTCGGCCAGCTCGTCTGCGCGCTGATCTCCGGCGGTGCGTATGCGGAATACGCGGTCGCACCGTTCGGCCAGTGCTTGCCCGTCCCCGAGGCACTGACGATGGTCGAGGCGGCGGCGATGCCCGAGACGCTCTTCACCGTCTGGACCAACCTCTTCGAGCGCGCCTACGCGATGGAGGGCGACACGGTTCTCGTCCACGGCGGCACCAGCGGCATCGGCACTATGGCGATCGGGCTGTGCAACGTTTTCGGCATCGACATCATCGTGACGGCCGGCTCGAAAGCGAAGTGCGAGGCGGCGCTCAGCCTCGGCGCGACCCACGCGATCGACTACAAGTCCGAGGATTTCGTCGAGCGGGTGAAGCAGATCACCGGCGGCAAGGGCGTCGCGGCAGTGCTCGACATGGTTGGTGGCGACTACGTGCCGCGCAACCTGCAATGCCTCGCGGAAGATGGCCGGCATGTGTCGATCGCGGTCATGGGCGGCGCGACGGCGACCGTCCCCCTGTTCGAGATTATGCGCCGCCGCCTGACGCTGACCGGCTCCACGCTCCGCCCGCGCGACACCGCGTTCAAGTCGCTGGTCGCGGACGAGCTCGCCCGGACGGTGTGGCCGCACGTCGAGGCCGGCAAGCTGAAGCCAGTGATCGACCGCACCTTCGCCTTCGCGGACGCACCGGCGGCACACACCCGGATGGAAGCGGGCGACCACGTCGGGAAGATCGTGCTGACGATGGAGTAAGGGGGGGCAAACGCCAACACCCACACTACCCCACCCCGGCGAAGGCCGGGGCCCAGTTGGGGACGCTAAGCAAGGGAGCGGCGCGCTTCGTTATTGCCACCTCTCCAACTGGGCCCCGGCCTCCGCCGGGCTGGGGCCTCAAAGCGTTACCCGACCAAAGCTTGTTCTCCCGCGAAGGCGGGAGCCCAGTCTGGATCCCCGCCTTCGCGGGGAAACATGCTGACTTGTTCAGCTGAAAAACGATAGATACGCTGACTTGGAACAGTCACCGGACTGCGACCACCGTGTAACAATACTCGCCTAATACTCGCGACAAGGATAGTTTTGCGGGGGCAGGCTCATGAACGCCATTACGACGTTTTCGCCATCTAGCTTCGTTGGCGCCGATATCACCGACATCGCCGACTTCATTCACTCCCGGCCCGCCGTACCCGAGCCGGTCGTCGAACGCCGCCAGTATCGCACGATCTGGATCTCCGACGTCCATCTCGGCACGCGCGGATGCAACGCCGGGATGCTCAACGACTTCCTCGATCACGTCGACAGCGAGACGATGTATCTCGTCGGCGACATGATCGACGGCTGGCGGCTGAAGAAGAAATTTTACTGGCCCGCCGCGCACAACGACGTGATCTGGCGCCTGCTCAAGCGCGCCAAGCGCGGCACCCACGTCGTCTACATCCCCGGCAACCACGACGAAGTGTTCCGCCAATATTCCGGCCTCGACCTGGGGGGCATCTCGATCCGCCGCAACGCGATCCACGAGACGGCGGACGGTCGCCGCCTGCTCGTCCTCCACGGCGACGAGTTCGACGCGATCACGCTCGCACACCGCTGGGTCGCGCACATCGGCGACGCCGCCTACACGATGCTGATGGGCCTCAATCGCTGGGTCAACGGCGCGCGCCGGCGGATGGGCATGCCCTATTGGTCGCTGTCGAAGCACGCCAAGGCCAAGGTCAAGAACGCCGTCGCCTTCATCTCGCACTTCGAGGAAGTCGTCGCGCACGCCGCCGGCGTCCGCGGTGTCGAAGGCGTCGTCTGCGGCCACATCCATACCGCCGAAATGCGCGAGATCGCCGGCATCGCCTATTACAACGATGGCGACTGGGTCGAAAGCTGCACCGCCCTCGTCGAGCATTTCGACGGCCGCATGGAGCTTCTCCACTGGGGCGACGAAATCGCCGCCCGCGAACGCGACAAGGTCATAAGCCTGGCCGCTTAACTAACCCTTTCCCCGACGGGGAGAGGGCAAGTCGCGTCAGCGGCGCGGGTGAGGGCAAGTCCACGACGCCAGTTGAAGCGTGCCCTCACCCTCCCACCCGGCTGCGCCGGTCGGGCCCCTCCCTCTCCCCATGGGAGAGGGGCAAAACGGAGAAGACACGATGCGTATCGCGATCGTCACGGACGCCTGGAGCCCACAAGTCAACGGCGTCGTCCGCACTCTCCAGTCGGTCCAGCGCGAGCTCGAATCCGTCGGCCACGAGGTCCTGGTAGTCTCCCCCGAACGCTTCGCCTCGATGCCATGCCCGACCTACCCCGAGATCCGCCTCGCCTTCGCCCGCTCGGGCGCCGTAGGCCGCATGCTCGCCGCGTTCGGCGCCGACGCGATCCATCTCGCTACCGAAGGGCCGGTCTGCCTCGCCGCCCGTAACTGGTGCCTAGCCCGCGCGCTCCCGTTCACCAGCGCGTATCACACCCAATTCCCCGACTATATCGCTGCCCGCACCGGCGCGAACCCCGACTGGATCTGGCGCTACATCCGCTGGTTCCACCGCCCCGCGCAATCGATCCTGGTCTCCACGCCGTCGGTCGCGGCAACGCTCGCAGCCCAAGGCCTGCATCAGGTCCGAGAATGGGGCAGGGGCGTCGACTTCGCGCAGTTCGGCCTCGATGGCGCGCGCGATCCCGAGATGGCAGCGCTGCCCAGCCCGATCCTGCTCTATGTCGGGCGCGTCGCGGTCGAGAAGAACATCGAGGCGTTCCTGTCCTCCGCACATCCCGGGACCAAGGTCGTCGTCGGCGACGGCCCCGCCCGCGCCACGCTCGCCCGCCGCTTCCCCGACGCCGTCTTCCTCGGCCAGCGCTCCGGCCTCGACCTCGCCGCCGCCTATCGCACAGCCGACGTCCTCGTCTTCCCAAGCCGCACCGACACGTTCGGCCTCGTCATGATCGAAGCGCTCGCCTGCGGAACCCCCGTCGCAGCCTACCCCGTAACCGGCCCGATCGACGTCCTCGACAACCGCGTCGGCGCGATGCACGAAGACCTCGACACCGCGATCGCCACCGCGCTGACCCGGGACAGCGTCACCTGCGCCGCCTATGCCGCGCGCTACAGCTGGCCCGCCAGCGCACGGCAGTTCCTCCACGCGCTCGTCCCCCTCGAAGGAAAGCTCATGGCCGCCTGAGCTTGTTCGCTTGCTTGATAGCGCCGCGCGCACTAAGTCTCTCTCATGTCAGGCCGCTCCGAAAGGGGCGGCCCTTTCTATTTTTACGGAGTTTCCGCCGTGGCCCAGCCGCTCATGCCCCACGCGACCGCCGCCTGGATGGTCGACAATACCGCGCTCAGCTTCGAGCAGATCGCGGACTTCTGCGGCCTGCACATCCTCGAGATCCAGGCGATCGCCGACGACACGACCTCGACCAAGCTCACCGGCCGCGATCCCGTCCGCGCACACGAAGTGACGCAGGACGAGATCGACAAGGGTGCCGCCGATCCCGATTATCAGCTCAAGATGATCAAGGGCCCCGAGCAGGTCCGCCGCACCAAGGGCCCGCGCTACACGCCGGTCTCGAAGCGCCAGGACAAGCCCGACGGCATCTCGTGGATCATCCGCAACCATCCCGAGATCACCGACGGCGCGATCTCGCTGCTGATCGGCACCACCCGTACGACGATCGCCGCGATCCGCGATCGCAGCCACTGGAACATCGCCAACATCACGCCGAAGGACCCGGTCACGCTCGGCCTGACCTCGCAGCGCGAGCTTGACGCCGCGGTGGCGAAGGCGGCCAAGGCAGCCGGCATGGAAGCGCCGACCGACACGCGCCTCGAAGGCGACCGCGAAGTGCTGCTCCAGCAGCTCCGCGCCGAGCGCACCCAGGCGGCCGCGGACGCGCAGTTCGTGGCAGACGGCGGCGTGTTGCCCGTCAAGCCGCTCTTCGACGACCCTTTCAAGCGCTGATCTTACTTCCCCTCCCGCAAGCGGGAGGGGGCAGGGGGTGGGCTCGCGCCCTCCTCATACGATACGGCTAGCGAGATTAGCCAACGCACAAGGCGGCGGCCGTGATGTCGAACAGTCCGCGCCTCCATGTTCTCCCGCGAAGGCGGGAGCCCAGTCTGGGTCCCCGCCTTCGCGGGGAAACAGGCTTCCTCCGTCTGAATTTGAGACGTGCCGTCCACGGTCGGATGACCGAGCACGTGCGAATTTGTGTAGTCCAACGCGATCCTCCCCCGCCAGGGGGAGGTGGCTGGCGCTGGCCAGACGGAGGGAGAGGCAAGCGACCACCTCGGCTCTGTGTCCTCCCCCTCCGTCACCTGCGGTGCCACCTCCCCCTGGCGGGGGAGGATCGAGAGAAGGTCAGCTGCCCTACAGCACTATCTCCCGCCACATCCAGTTGCTAACCGCAACGGATGGCAACCGTACCCGACACCGATTTCGCGCCGACCAGCCACAAGGGCCTGACCTACCCCTTCGGCGGCGCAGAGCCCGAAGCAGGCGACGTGTTCCAGGTCGCTCCCGGGATAGACTGGGTCCGCCTCCACATCCCCGGCCCGCTGCGCCACGTAAATTGTTGGCTCCTCGCTGACACCGACGGCGAAGCGCTGGTCGACACCGGCATGAACACCGCGGCCGCGCGCGACGCCTGGAAAGCCATCTTCAAAGGCCCCAAGGCGGACGTTCGCATCACGCGAATGATCGGCACCCACTTCCACCCAGACCATATCGGCCTCGCCGGCTGGATGTGCGACCACCACGCCGCCCCCCTGATCATGACCCGAGCCGAATGGCTGACCGCGCGCATGCTCGCCGCCGACGCCCGCGACTCCGTCCCGCACGAAATGCTCGCCTTCTGGCGCGGCGCAGGCTGGGCCCCGGAACAGATCGACCACGCCACCGCCAAGGGCTGGGCCGGCTTCCGCAAGATCATAACGCCGCTGCCGCTCAGCTACACCCGCATCGAGAACGGCGACACGCTCACCATCGGCAAGCGCGACTGGCGCGTCGTCACAGGTTCCGGCCATTCCCCAGAACACGCGTGCCTGTACGACGAAGCGGGCGGCATCCTCATCGCCGGCGACCAAGTCCTTCCCCGCATCAGCCCCAACGTCTCGCTCGGCGTCACCGAACCGGGCGCCGATCCGCTGGGCGAATGGTTCGCCTCGATCGCCAAGTTGAAGACGTTGCCCGCCGACCTGCTCGTCCTCCCAGGCCACGGCGACCCGTTCACCGGCTTCCACACCCGCCTCGACGCGATGGACCGCGAACACCGCGAGCGACTCGACGAACTCGCGGTCTTCCTCGCCGAACCCCGCCGCGCGGTCGACTGTTTCGGCCGCCTGTTCCGCCGCGCGATCGGCCCCGACGTCCTCGGCATGGCGACCGGCGAGGCGCTCGCACATCTCCGCCGCCTCGAAGTCGAAGGCCGAGCGACCCGCGACATCCAAGATGGCGTATGGTGGTGGCGCGCCGCCTGAGTTAGCATGCGGCCGAATTCAAGAGGATAGGCCCATGTGCGACGAGCATACCGCAGACGATAACGAAGCCTATCTGGCCGGCGTGTCACGCCGCCAGTTCGGCGTGATGACCGGCGCGATGGGCCTGACGATGCTGCTTCCGACGCCCGCGAACGCCGCGGTCATCAAGGGCCGCGACGTGTCGATCACAACGCCCGACGGCAAGGCCGATGCCTATTTCGTCGCGCCCGCCACCGGCAAGCACCCCGGCGTGCTGGTCTGGCCCGACATCATGGGCCTGCGCCCCGCCTTCCGCCAGATGGCCGACCGGCTCGCGCAATCCGGCTATGCGGTGCTCGTCGTCAACCAGTTCTACCGCTCGACCAAGGCGCCGTTCCTGAAGCCCGGCGAGTCCTACGACCAACCCGAAGTCAAAAGCCGCATCGCCCCATTCCGGGAAGCCCTCACGTCCGAAGGGACGGTTCGCGACGCGAAAGCCTTCACCGCCTTCCTCGACGCGCAACCGCAGGTCGACCGCAAGCGTGGGCTGGCCACCACCGGCTATTGCATGGGCGGCCCGATGGTTATGCGCACCGCTGCAGCCGTGCCGAACCGCATCCGCGCAGGCGCGACCTTCCACGGCGGCGGCTTCGTCACCGACAAGCCCGACAGCCCGCACCTCCTGATCCCGCAGATGAAGGCGCAATACCTCATCGCGATCGCCGCCAACGATGACGCGCGGTCGCCGACCGAGAAGGACACGCTCCGCACCGCGTTTGCCGCCGCGAAACTCCCAGCCGAGATCGAGGTGTACGCCGGCACGATGCACGGCTGGTGCCCGCCCGACTCGAAGGTCTACAATCCGGTCCAGGCGGACAAGGCCTGGGCCCGCATGTTGGCGTTGTTCGACAAGGCGCTGGTGTAAGCGCCCCTTCCGTCATCCTGACGAAAGTCAGGACCCAGAGCCAACAGCGCTGACGCTTATGGCTCTGGGTCCTGGGTCGAGCCCAGGAAGACGCCGGTTTGCAACGGCGTTCGTCGGCAAGCGAGCGCTTGACGCTGATCCTGCTCCATGAGACCATCGTTCACGATCCGTTCTCAAGGAGAGTCGCGTGACCCTGACCCTGTACACCAACCCGATGTCGCGCGGTCGCATCGCGCGCTGGATGCTCGAAGAGGTCGGCGCCGAGTACGAGACGGTCGTGCTCGGCTACGACACGACGATGAAGGCCGAGGCGTATCGCGCGATCAACCCGATGGCCAAGGTCCCCGCGCTGGTCCACAACGGCAAGACCATCACAGAATGCGCTGCGATCTGCGCCTATCTCGCCGAAGCATTCCCCGAAGCAGGCTTCGCGCCACGCGATGACGAACGCGCCGATTATTACCGCTGGCTGTTCTACGCAGCCGGCCCCGTCGAAGCGGCCGTCGGTAACCGCGCACTCGGTGTAGTGCCGGACGCCGCGCAACAGCGGATGATCGGCTATGGCAGCCTCGATCGCGTCATCGACGTGCTCGAACAGGCAGTTGCCGCGCACCCGTACATCGCCGGCGACCGCGTCACCGCCGCCGACGTCTATGTCGGATCGCAAGTGATCTGGGGCATGCAGTTCGGCTGGCTGCCCAAGCGCCCGACCTTCACCGACTATGCCGCCCGTTTGATCGAGCGTCCGGCGTACAAGCGGGCTGGAGATTTGGACGACGCCCTGATCGCTGCTGCAGCCTGAGGTCGATCGACGGTGTGCGACCGGTCATACCGACCTCGTCATCCTGATGAAAGTCAGGGGTCATAGCCACGGAGGCTAGCTGTCGGTATCCTGGGTCCTGACTTTCGTCAGGATGACGGCGGGGATTGGGCCGGCGTGGGGCCTGTTGCAATTGGATTTCTGGCAGAACCGATTGCGTATTGCGTATTGCGTATTGCGTATTGCGTATTGCGTATTGCGAGTTGGAAGGTTGCAAACTCGTTCCACCACCCGGGATTGGCCGGCCATGATTCGACAGGCCCCGTACCTGCGGACCGAAAGCATCGCTACCGCCCCCTTGTTCTCCCGCGAAGGCGGGAGCCCAGACTGGGTTCCCGCATTCGCGGGGAAACACGCTTGCAACGCGGACCGCGTGACCGCCGCAGTGGCCAGAAGGCTACCGGCCAGCTAATACCGTCTATCGACCCCGGTTCTGGCAGGCAGGAACCACTCCCCCACGACGTGGCACCGATCGTCGATCGTCGATCGAAACCCAACCGAGCCAGCCTCGGCGAGGCAACGCCCACCACGACCCAGATCAGCCAAGGATCTCGGCGTCAGTCGCCAGGCGTCAATCAGCGCACGCCGACTCTCAAATTCCGATCAGGCCGCCCACTTCGCCAGCCAGTCGGCCAAGGCCTGAGGCCCCATCGATCGCGCATCCGCTAATTCGGTCTCATGCCCTGCATTCAACAGCTTGTTGGTCCGCGGATCGACCACCAGTACCGCCGGCACGCCCTTCAGGCGGCCCTTGATCCCGTAACGCGCGGCAATCTGCCCGTTCTTGTCGAAACGGCCGATGTCGACCGTCACCACCACGAACTTGCTGTCGACGAAGCGCTTCATCTCCGGCAGGTCGATCGTTCCCGCCAGCAGACGGCAATCGAGACACCAGTTGCCACCGAGGTCGATCAGCAGCCGCTTGTGCGTCTTCAGTGCGCGCGCACGTGCCGCCGCAACCTGAACATTGGCGTTGGCCGACTCATTATACGGCAGCGGCAAGGGCTGGGGCAGCTTGTCGAAGCTCGCGGTGTTGACGTGCGGCGCTGCCACCTTCGCGCGGGGCGCTGCCGGCGCGGCTACCGCAGTCGCGAGCAAGGCAAGCGCGGCGAGACGGCGCATCGACATCATTCATATCCTCCGATCACGGCATTCAGGAAGCTCGGGAATGGTCCGTTCCAGCCATCCGCCGGCGTATCGGCGACCGGTTGACGGCGACCGCCAGTTGGATCCGCAGGAATGCGCTCCGTCCGTGGCGGGTCGACCTTTGCCTCTTCCGAACGAACAGCTTGCGAGCGAACCGGTTCCGACCGCGCCGGCTCCGTCTGCACCGGCTCAGACCGAACAGGCGCTGTGCGAACCGGTTCGACATACACGGGTTCGACCCGGGTGGGCTCCGCAACGCGCGGCTTGACCGCCGGCACGGGCTCGTCGATCGGCGTCCGCTCCCAGCGCGGCCGCTTCGCCACCACTGACTCGACCGCGGCCAGCACTTCGGCGACAACCGCCGGCGCGACCGTGTCCTCGCGCGGTACGCGGCGAGTCCGCGACCGCTCGCGGCCAGCGTCCGCCGCAGCAACCGGCGCGACATCCTCCGAACGCCCGCTACGACGGTTCCGCGACCGATCGCGACGCGGAGCTTCCTCGTCGGGTTCGACGGCAACCGGTGCCGCCTTGGGCTCGGCAACCTTCAGCCGTTCGATCGTCTGCCCGGTAAGCTTTTCGATATTGATGATGTTCTCGGCATCGTCCGGCGCGACGAACGTGTACGCCGTCCCCGTCGCCCCGGCGCGCCCGGTGCGGCCGATCCGGTGAACATAATCGTCCGGATGCCACGGCGCGTCATAGTTGAACACCGTCGACACGCCCTTGATGTCGAGCCCGCGTGCCGCGACGTCCGACGCCACGAGTATCGTCACCGCGCCAGTCTTGAACAGCTCGAGCTCAGCCAGCCGCTGCGGCTGTTCCATGTCGCCGTGGATCTCGCCCGACTTGTAGCCCGCCTGCTTCAGCACCTTGTTCAGGTCGCGCACCGTCGTCTTGCGGTTGCAGAAGATGATCGCGTTGGTCACCTCTTCCTGCGCTAGGATGCGGCGCAGCGTATCGCGCTTGGCGGTCTGGCTCGGCACCGGCACCAGATACTGCTTGATGTTGAGGTTGGTCGACGCCGGGCGCGACACCTCGATCGTCTTGGGATTGGTCAGGAACTTGTCCGCCAGCTTCTTGATCGGCGGCGGCATCGTTGCCGAGAACAGCAACGTCTGGCGCTGCTTCGGCAGCTTGGTGCAGATTTCCTCGATGTCGGGGATGAAGCCCATGTCGAGCATCCGGTCCGCCTCGTCGATCACCAGCAGCGAACAGCCGTTGAGCATGATCTTGCCGCGTCCGAACAGGTCCATCAGCCGGCCCGGCGTCGCGATCAGGACGTCGACGCCCTTTTCGAGCGCGGCGAGCTGGTCGCCCATCGACACGCCACCGATCAGCAGCGCCATCGAGAGGTTCGAGTTGACGCCGTATTTCTCGAAATTCTCCGCCACTTGCGCTGCAAGCTCGCGCGTAGGTTCGAGAATCAAGGAACGCGGCATCCGCGCGCGGCTACGGCCATGCGCGAGAATGTCGATCATCGGCAGCACGAACGACGCGGTCTTGCCGGTGCCCGTCTGGGCGATGCCGATGATGTCGCGCATCATCAGCACGGACGGGATCGCGCCGGCCTGGATCGGGGTCGGCTCGGTATAGCCGGAGTCGGTGACTGCCTTCAGCAGTTCGTCGGAGAGGCCGAGATCGGCAAAACTCATGCAAATGTCCGGTAAATAGAGGGTGAAATGCACTGCCCTCAAGCGTTCCGGCGCTCGCCGATTTAGCGACAAATGTCAAGGAAACGCGGTGAATGGAGGGTGGGGAGGGGGTCTTGGGGCAGATTCTTAGTCATGCCGAGCTCGTTCCGCCGCTCACGGTTTCCCGGACATGAAAGATTTGAGCTGCGAAACGGCTACCACCCTATTGTTCTCCCGCGAAGGCGGAAGCCCAGTCTGGGTCCCCGCCTTCGCGGGGAAACATGCTTTGATCGGTTTCGGCGGCCAATCGGTAGTGTGTATCGGGCGGTGCAGATGGAGCTCGCGGAGTCTCGACTTGGCCTGCCCGCCCTATTTCTTCTTCGCCCGCAAGCTCTTGAACCCCTCGATCTCGCAACGCGCGCCCGATCGCATGCGGATCGCATCGCGGTCCTTGCAGATCATCCCGTCCGGGCCCGGCCGCAGATAGAACCCCGAATAATAATCGAGCGGCTTGCAGTCGCCGTCGAGCCGCGCGCGCAGCCGCGTCGTGTCGTCCATCACCAAGTCGACCGCGCCATCCTTGTTGAGCATCGCACCCGCGATCTCGTCGACCGCGATGCATTTGGGGCCCTTGTGCTCCTTCCACTCGGTCGGCGGCGCGTAGGTGCGGACGGGGGCCCGGCTCATCCGGGGCACGCGGATGATGATGCGTTCGTGGATCGAGACCTGCGCGATCTGCAGGCCATCGAGCCTGAGTCTGGGCGAAGGGACATCGCGCATCGCCATGGCAAAGGGACCCGCAAGCGCGAGCAGGGTGGCGGGTATCGCGGGATGGATCATGGTGTCTGGATCATGCTGACGTAATCGTTAGGGCCTATCGTTGAACGCGCGATGAATTTTGTCTAGCGCCTCGTACATGGCCGAAATTCAGTCAGCAATCCTGACGCCTTCGCAGGCGGCAATGCTCGAATCCCTATCCTCGCGGCTCGACGCGAAGGCGATCGTTATCGACCCCGCCGACATTGACCCGTGGCTGCACGATTGGCGTGGCCGCTTCCACGGCGCCGCGCCCGCAATGCTCGCGCCGACTTCGACCGCCGAGGTCGCGCTGATCGTCGCGGCCGCCGCCGAGCACCGCGTGCCGCTGGTCGCGCAAGGCGGCAACACCTCGATGGTCGGCGGCGCCACCGCGCCCGCCGACGGCAGCGCGCTGATCCTGTCGCTGCGCCGCCTGAACCGCATCCGCAGCATTGATACCGACGCCGGGCTCGCCATCGCCGAGGCGGGCGTGATCCTCGCCGACCTCGACGGCGCCGCGCACGGGGAGGGCTGGCGCTTCCCGCTGACGCTCGGCGCGCGCGGGACGGCGACGATCGGCGGGCTCGTCTCGACGAACGCCGGCGGCACGCAGGTGCTCAAGTTCGGCACCATGCGCGGCCTCGTCGCAGGCGTCGAGGCGGTGCTCGCCGATGGCAGCATCTACGACGGCCTGTCCGCACTCAAGAAGGACAATCGCGGCTACGACCTCGACCAGCTCTTCATCGGCGCGGAAGGCACGCTGGCGATCGTCACCACCGCCACGCTACGCCTAGCCCCCGCAATCGCAGCGCGCGGCACCGCCTGGGTCGGCGTCGGCTCGCCCCAGGCGGCACTCAAACTCCTGCGCACGATGCAGGCGAAGACCGACGCGATCGAGAGTTTCGAGATCCTCCCCGCCGAGTCGCTCGACGCCGCCATCGCGCACCTTCCGAACGCCCGTGCTCCGCTCGCCGGCCGCCACCCCTGGCACCTCCTGATCGAGGCCACCTCCGCCACCACCGAAGGCGAGTCCCCGTCCGCGCTGCTCGAACGCCTGCTCGGCAAAGCGCTCGAGGACGGCGCGATCGAAGACGCGACGATCGCCACCAGCGAAGCCCAGTCCACCGCGTTCTGGCTCCTCCGCGACTCGCTCTCCGCCGCCGAACGCGCGCTCGGCCCCGCAACGCAGCACGACATCTCGATCCCGGTCGAGACGATGCCACGCTTCATGATCGAGGCGGCGGCGGCGTGCGACGCGCGTTTCCCCGGCACGCACGCGAGCGGCTTCGGCCATCTCGGCGACGGCAACGTCCATTTCCACGTCCGCGCCGCCCCCGGCACCGACCCCGCGCACTGGTATGCCGAGGACGCGCCGGTCGTCACCCGCTTCGTCGGCGATCTCGTGACGGCGGCCGGTGGCTCGATCTCGGCGGAGCACGGCATCGGCCAGATGAAGCGCGACGAACTCGAACGCCTGTCGTCGCCGGCGCGGATGACCGCTCTGCGCGCGATCAAGTCCGCGCTCGATCCGCTCGGCATCCTCAACCCCGGCAAGCTCGTCACACTTGCACGCCCGCCCGGCGCACCATAGAGCCTCGCCCCAATCGGTGGCATCAGCCACCGGCATTTCGACCGACCGATCCGGAGAGTAACATGGCCAGCACCGCCCAGCTTCCGCTTTTCTATAATGGCCTCGAGCCGCTTTCGAGCGACACGCACGCGAACTACAAGGTCCGCCCGCAGGACAGCGCGCCGTTCCTGGTCGGCCAGCATGCGATCCCGATCACCGTCGACGAGTTTCCGCTGGTCCAGCGCCACATGCCGATCGTCTTCTCGGTCGGCGACGACGCGATCCCGCTCGCGCTGATGGGCCTGAACGAGGGCGTCAACGTGTTCGTCGGCGAAGACGGCAAGCTGACCGAGAACACCTTCTACGTGCCCGCGTATGTCCGCCGCTACCCGTACATGCTCGCCCGGCTGCACCCCGATGCGCAGGAGCTGTCGCTCTGCTTCGATCCGACCTCGCAGGCGATCGGTGATTTCGAGGACGGCGACGCGCTGTTCGAGAACGGCCAGCCGACCGAGCTGACCAAGAACATCCTCGGCTTCAACGAGTCGTTCGAACAGGCCGGCGCGCGCACGCAGAACTTCATGAACGAGCTGCGCGAGCTCGAGCTGCTCATGGACGGCGAAGTCACGATCCAGCCCGACGGCGCGGACCAGCCGTTCGTCTATCGCGGCTTCCAGATGATCAACGAGGAAAAGCTGATCGACCTGCGCGGCGATGCGCTGCGCAAGATGAGCAAGTCGGGCATGCTCCCGCTGCTGTATGCGCACCTGTTCTCGCTCTCGCTGATGCGCGACATCTTCGCGCGCCAGGCCCAGCTCGGCATGACCCCGCAGCAGCAGATGCCCGCCCCGGCGCAGTTTAACGTCTGATAGCGAAACCGGGAGGGCGCGAAAATTATTTGGGGTGCGGTGCAGCAGGGGTTGAACCAAAACGGCGCTCACCCATTTAGATCCTGTACGGCATCGTGTCCCCCCCTTTCACGGCGCCGTACGGGACGCTTCTAGCGTCCCTCCTCCCTGAACCTAGGCCACTCCGTGCGACATGCACGGGGTGGTTTTTTTTGGCCTGCGCGATGCGGCGGGCCCGTCCTCTCCTCCCACCCGTTGCGTGCCCGTGGAATTATTCGAAAGTCTCGACGTCATCCTGCTCGCCGCGCTGGTCCTGCTGGTCCTCGCGCGCAAGTTGAACGTGCCGTACCCCACTTTGCTGGCGGTGGCCGGGATCGCCTTTGCCGCGTTGCCGTTCGCGCCGAAGATCACGGTCGAGCCGCATCTGGCGCTGGCCTTGTTCATAGCACCCGCGCTCCTCCACGCCGCATACCACACTAGCCCACGCGCGTTGCGGCGACACTGGTTCCCACTGCTGAGCCTCGCCGTGTTCGCCGTACTCGTCACCGCCGCGGCGGTTGCATTGGTCGGCGTGACGCTCGGCGGACTGCCGCTTGCCGCCGCGTTCGCGCTGGGCGCGATCGTCGCACCGCCCGATGCCGCCGCTTCGGAAGCGGTGTTGGGCGAAGTCGGCATTCCGCGCCGCGGCCTGTTGTTGCTGCAGGGCGAGAGCCTGCTCAACGACGCCACGGCGTTGCTGTTGTTCGGGCTCGCGGTGGCGTTCGCGACGCATTCCGACACGCCGGTGACGCCGCTCGCGCTCGCCGCCGGGGTGCCCGGTGGGATCGTGTTCGGCGCCATGGCCTCGTGGCTTTACCTCCGCGTCGCGCCCTTGTTCGCAGGCACGCTGGGGGCCAGCCTTGCCGATTTCGCCGTGACCTTCGGGATATGGCTGTTGGCCGAACGGCTGCATATTTCGCCCGTGCTCGCGGTCGTCACATTTGGGATGATCGTGTCGCAGCGCCGCCCGATCGGCCAGCCCGCGCGCGATCGGTTGCAGGGGGCGGCGGTATGGTCGGCGGCGGTCCTCGTCCTCAACATCATCGCGTTCGCGCTGATGGGGCTGCAGTCGCGCGACGTGCTGGTCGGCCTGCCCGCCGCCGAGCGCTGGCCTGCGATCGGGTTCGCCGCCGCGGTGCTGGCGACCGTGCTCGTTACCCGTATCGCGTGGGTGTTCTTCGTACGGTTCGTCGAGGGCGTAATCGCCAATCGCTACGCACCGTCCTGGCTGCCCAAGCCGCCCCCGTGGAATGCGTCGATCATCCTGTCCTGGTCAGGTATGCGAGGCCTGCTGACGCTCGCGACCGCGTTCGCGCTGCCACGATCGGTACCGGGCCGCGACCTGATCGTTCTCGCCGCGTTCGGCGTCGTGATCGGCACGCTGGTGCTGCAAGGGCTTACGCTCGGCCCCTTAATCCGCCGTCTCGATCTCGGCGAGGATACCGGGTTGGCCGACGAGATCGCCCCCGCGCGCAAGCGACTGATCGACGCAGGCCTCGCGGTACTGCCAGCACGCGAGGGCGCGGCGGCGGATGCGTTGCGGTTCCGCTACGGCGCGGCGGGCAAGGTCACCGCGGAGGCGGATGATCCGCAGGCGACCTCGGAATTCGACGAACTCCATCTCGAGATGATCGCCTGCCAGCGCGTCGTGCTCCACGAGATGCGTAATAAGGGCGAGGTGGCCGAGGACGTGTATCGCCGCTTGCAGGAGGAACTCGATTGGGCGGAGGTCGACGCGCGCGCATTCGGGGACAACATCCTCACCGCTACCTGAGGGCGTGCGGGGAACATCGGCACACGCTATGCGGTTTGAAGGAACCACCGCAGAAAGGGTCGATGCATGTCCGAGGCGAATTCGTGAGCAAGTCCGTGAAGCCCGCACCGCCGACGACGCTCGTGATCTTCGGCGCCTTTGGTGACCTGACCCGCCGCTTGCTGATGCCGGCATTGATCAACATGACCCGGCTCGGGCTGGTCGGGAATGATTTCCATGTGCTCGGCGTCGGCATCGACGAAGGAAACGACCAGTCGTTGCGCGAGGCGCTTGGCACTTTCGATGCGAAGGGCGGCGAGGGCGATGGCGAGAAGGGCGACGCCTGGGCGCGGCTCAAGGACCGAGTCGGCTATCTCCAGGGCGATTTCACCAAGGATGACGTCTTCGAGCAACTCAAGGCCCGGGTGAACGGCAACGTCGCGTTCTACTTCGCGGTGCCGGCGAAGTTCTTCGGCACGATCGTCGACAAGCTCGCCGACCACGGCCTGATGGCAGAGACGCCGCATGGCTTCCGCCGGATCGCGATCGAAAAGCCGTTCGGCCACGACCTCGCCTCGGCCCGCGATCTCAACGCACGCATCCTGGCTCGCGTGTCCGAGGCGCAAATCTACCGGATCGACCATTTCCTCGGCAAGGAAACCGTCCAGAACATCATGACCGCGCGGTTCGCGAACATGATGATCGAGCGCGTCTGGAATTCGGATTGCATTGCGCACGTCCAGATTACCGCCGCCGAGACGGTCGACGTCGGCACGCGCGGCAAATTCTACGACGGCACCGGGGCGCTGCGCGATATGGTCCCCAACCACCTGTTCCAGCTGCTCGCGATGGTCGCGATGGAGCCGCCCGCGAGCTTCGATGCCGAGGCGATCCGCAACGAAAAGGGCAAGGTGCTCAAAGCCGTCCGCGTCTATTCGCCCGGCAAGGCGAAGCGCAACGGCGTCCGCGGCCAGTACACCGCGGGGAAAGTGAAGGGGGTGGATGTCCCCGCCTACACCGCCTCGCCCGACGTCGCGCCGGACAGCCGGACCGAAACCTACGTCGCGCTGAAGCTGATGGTCGACACGTGGCGCTGGGCGGGGGTGCCGTTCTACCTGCGCACCGGCAAGGCGATGACGTGTCGCGACACCGAGATCGCGATCACCTTTAAGCCGGTCCCGTTCGCGTCGTTCCCCGGTGCCGCCGCCGACATGCTGCCGCCCAACCGCCTGATCATCCAGATCCAGCCCGACGAGGGCCTGAGCATGGACATCAACATCAAACGCCCCGGCCTTGAAGTGGCGACCGCGCCGATCGCGCTCGATTTCCGGTATGCCGATGAATTCGATATCGGTCACCTGACCGGGTATGAGTCGCTGATCTACGACCTGTTCGTCGGTGACCAGACGCTGTTCCAACGGGCGGATGCGATCGAGGCGGGCTGGGCTGCGGTGCAACCGTTCCTCGACCTGTGGGCGCATGACGCCGGCATGCCCGAGCCGTACGAGGCGGGCACGCTAGGCCCAGCGGCTGCGGACGCGCTACTCGCGCACGACGACCACACGTGGCACGAACTCGCGCCGGCAGGCCAAACCGTCCCCTGACTTTCACCCCTCCCTGAAAGGGAGGGGCAGGGGGGTGGGTCGGCTGCTTGGAAAAGACGACGTCCGCCAACAGGCCGACCCACCCCCAACCCCTCCCTTTCAGGGAGGGGAGCGGGGTCAAACCCGCTCGGTAAGCTCGATCTCGCCCTCGACCTCCATCTCGTCCTCGTCGCCCATCTCGTCCATGTCGGGCATCGTGAAGTCCGCCTTCCAGTCATAGACCTTCTCGACTCCGCCCTGCACCCAGACACGCACCGCGCCCGACGTGATCTCGCCGCCCATCGCGCCGACGAAATCCGCGACCAGCGAATCCGCCGCATCCTCGTGATCGGTTGCGCCGGGGATAGTCGCGGCGGTCATTTCTTCATCGAGTTCGATGATCTGCGCCCAATATTGCTTCGCCATGTGATGCTCCTGCGTAGATGAAAGGCCGTCAGCCGACAGTGATGATAGGGTGATCCTCGCGCAGCCGGTCCGCCAGCCGCTCGACCGCGTCGACTTCGCTCGCGCTGCCCGACGGGGTCACCGCCCAGTTGCAATGCGCGTGCGTCGCGAGGCTGTAGACCTTCACGTCGCCGACGATCAGCCGCCACCGCCGCCGGTCACCGCTATTGTACCGGACGAGGTTGGTGACGAACAGGCTCTGGAGATCCGATGCGGTCATCCGCGCCCCATAGCGACAATCGCCCGCCCGCCGCCACCGCAAACCGGCCAGCGATGGTCACGACTGGGCGCGCGACAACCGGCGAACGCTACGAACCGACCGCGATCGACGCCGTCACGCCCGGATCGTCTCGCAGCCGCAGGAACAGCGTTCCGCCGACCGGCTTCGGCACCGCGAGCGAAGCCCCGGTGAACCCGTCCGGCACGCGAACCGCGTTGGCAAACCCAGCATTCGCCGCGATCGACTCGATCAGGAACAGGTCGGTCCCGGTCAGCGTACAGGTCTCCTTGCACGCGACCTCAGCCAATGCCGGCGTCCGCACCAGCGTCGTGAGCGGCACCCAATCCCCCGCAATGCCGCCTTGCACCAGTCGCCATTTGAGCGGCCCATGCGCGGAAACCCCGAGCGCCTTGCCCGGCTCCACCGACACTACAGCGATCCGATCGTCCTGCACCGTCAGCCCGCGCCCCGACGTGACACTGGTCGTCATCGCGCCATCCGCCGTCGCGATCTCGACACTGTCGCTCGCAGAAAATCGTGTGCCCTCCGCACGCAGCGAGAACGTCAGGCGGGCATCCTGCGCGATCGCCGTATCACCGGCCAGCACGACCGGCAGGCCAGGGGAGGGGGGCGTCACCAGACTCTTGGCGATCAGCGTCCCCTTCGGCCGCGCTGCCGCGACGGTGAACTTCACCGACCGCTTCCGTCCATCGGTCAGTGTCACGAGCGCCGTCTTCGCCTGGCCAGCAGCGAACGTCGGCACCGTACCCGCCGCCAGTGCCAGCCGATCCGCCTTGTCCGCCCGCACGACGTCACCCGGCTTGAACGCGACCCCGTCGATCGTCATCGACGCCACCAGATCGAGCCGCGTCCCACTCAACGTCCCAGACGCATCACCGGCATACAGCGTCAGACCATCGATCCGCCCTGCCTCTGCGAGCGCGGTCAACGCGATCTTGTCCGGCGCCTCGATCCCGTATTGCTTCACGAGCAGTGACAATTTCCCCGGCGCGGCCTTGGCCAACGGCAAGGTCAGCCCGATGCGCTCGCCGGTCGACGTCCACGCGAGCGGCACGTCGCCCGCAGCACCGACCAATGTCACCGACTCCACGCAACTTGGCGTCGGCCCCGCCAGCGAGACCGCATTGTCACGCCCGACCACGAGACTCTCGGGATCGGTATCGACCATCTGCCACCCACCGGCGCGCGGCACCTGCAACCGAAACCGCGGTCCATCGAACGGCGTGAAGCCCCAGCGCCCATGCAACGTCGCATCGGTCACGCTGCTCAACCCCGCGGTCTGCATCCCGACCTGGTCGAGCACATAGCCGCCACGCTCCGCATCCGCCTGCACCGGCAGCTCGACCACGCCCCCCTGCGGAGTCGTCACCCGCAAGCTCATATCGTGCGCGAACTTGGTGGCATAGATCAGCGGCGCCCCCTCGACCGGCAGCACCAGATCGGGCTTGGCGGCACACACCAGCCGGTCGGCCTCCGCGCGCCGCATCGTCGGCGTCTGCGGCGCACCGGTCTCGATCACCGGCATCGCCACGACCATCACCGACTTGGGGCTGGCGAACGACGGCGCCGCATTCAGCAACAGCGCCAGCCGATCGTCGTGTGCCCGCGCCAGTGCCGGAATATACCGGAACTGCGTCGTCTGGAACGCGCCGAAGATCTTCGCCAGATCGCGGACCACGCCGATATACGGGCTGTAATAGCCAAGCCCGCCCTCGGGCGTCGCGCTCAGTTGCAGCGCCAGATCGGTCGGCGCCCCCACCAGAGTATCCGCCAGCGTCGAACTCTGCCCATCCGCCAGCACCAGCGAATCGCGGCTTTGCGTCAGGCAGGAGGCTTGCAGGTCCGCCGCGAGATCGAGGCATTCCGCCTTCAGCTTGATCGCCAGGCTCCGCGACAACAATGGCGAGACCGCCTCGATCCGCTCCGGCCGCGTCCGCTCCAGCGCATGTATCCCATCCAGAAACGCATCGAGCCGCGCCCGATCAAGCGACGCCTGATCCAGATCCTGCACCGCGCGCACGAACGCCCCGGGCTGCTTGCGCACCGCCGACACGACAGCATCGAACCCGCCGCTTTCGGGCACCAGGAACACCACCAGTTGCCGCGCGCCGTCCGGTACCGTCAACGCCAGCGTGTTCTTCTTCGCCTTCCACGTCTCGGCCTTGAAGAACCACGACTTCGGTGGCGGCTCGGTCGCATCGCGCAGGAATGCCGCAACCAGCAGATAGCGCGCGCCGTCGTCCTTCTTGCCGACGGCCAGGTCCGCCGCGATCGACACGCGGTCGCCGGTTGCGAGTCTCGGCACCTGCGCGATCGGCAACGTCGTCGTCCCATGCGTCACGCCGACGCGCAGGCTGGGCCCGGTCAGGTCGAACGGTGCCGGATCGGCGCCCGCAGCCAAGGGCACCAGCGCAGCAGCCAGCGCGCAGAACGGAAGAAATCGAAGCATCATCACAGGCGATCTCGTCGTCGGAAGCATCACAGATGGCCTGTACCGGTGTCGATAATAGGGCAAGACGCGGCACTTGCCCGATCGCCCGCGGTACCGCACACAGCGCGTAACACGGGGAAGGGGACCTACATGATCGCGCGCATTCTCATCGCGACGCTACTCGCGACGACCGCCGCCAATGCCGATGCGAAGACGGTCGTCGTTACCGCAGCGCACATGATCGACGTCCTTGCCGGCAAGCGCGTCGACAATCCGCAGGTGACGATCGTCGACGGCCGTATCGCCGCGGTCGGACGCAAAGGCGATGCCGTGCCCGCCGGTGCCGAACGCGTCGATCTGGGCGAGCGGACGCTGCTCCCCGGCCTGATCGACATGCACGTCCATCTGACCAGCGACCCGACGCTCAGCGGCTATCGGCAGCTCGAGTTCACCGACAATTTCTGGACCGTCGTCGGCGTGGCGAACGCCCGGAAGACGCTCGATGCGGGCTTCACCACCGTCCGCAACGTCGGTTCGGCCAATTACGACGACGTCGCGCTGAAGCAGGGTATCGAGCGCGGCTATGTCCCCGGCCCCCGCATCGTCCCCGCTACCTACGCGCTCGGCGCAACCGGCGGCCACTGCGACGCGACCGAATTCCCGCCCTCGATCCAGGTCCCGCACCCACAGATCGCCAACACGCCCGACGAATTTCGCGGCGCGGTGCGGACGATCCGCAAATACGGTGCCGAGGTGGTCAAGGTCTGCATGACTGGCGGCGTCCTCTCGAAGACCGACGCCGTCGGCGCGCAGCAAATCAGCCTCGCCGAGATAAAGGCGATCGTCGAGGAAGCGCATATGCTCGGCATGAAGGTCGCGGTCCACGCGCACGGCAGCGAAGGCATCAACGACGCACTGCGCGCGGGCGTCGACACGATCGAACACGCCAGCCTCGCCGACGCCGAATCGTTCAAGTTGGCCAAGGCGAGCGGGGCGTGGTTCGACATGGATATCTACGACGACGACTATATCCTTGCCGAGGGCGCCAAGAACGGCGTCTTCCCCGAGAGCCTGGAGAAGGAACGCCAGGTCGGCCTCAAGCAGCGCCAGACCTTCCGCGCCGCGCACGCCGCCGGGGTGAAGATGCTGTTCGGCACCGACGGCGGCGTCTACCCCAACGGCAACAACGCGCTCCAGTTCGCCAAGATGGTCGAATGGGGCATGACGCCGATGGAGGCGATCCAGGCCGCCACCTCCAGCGCCGCGATCGCGTTGGCGAGGACGGCAGACGTCGGTGCGATCCAGCCGGGCCGGTTCGGCGATCTCGTCGCGGTCGACGGCGATCCGCTCGCCGACGTCCGCCAGTTGGAACACCCCGCCTTCGTGATGAAGGGCGGCGCAGTGGTCGTCGCACCCAAGTAAGCCAGCCTCCTGATCCTCCCCCGCAAGGGGGAGGTGGCTGGCCCTTGCCAGACGGAGGGGGAGGTAAGGGAAGCGCCCTGCTCCGCGTCCGCTCTTTCCGATACCTGCGGCAACACTCTCCACTGGCAAGGCGGAGTGCAGTCCACCGACGCCCAGCCGCTCATACGCCACCAACGTTTCACCGCTACCCAGAAGCAACTCGTCGCATCACGGGTTGCCGTCGGGTCACGTTCAGCCTCCCCCGCCCACAACGCCGCGACGACCGCGCGCAGGGGATTTCGACGATGACGACCGACCGCGGGGCGCTGGCCGCCCTGCTCGCCACCATGACCGTCCTGGCCGCCACAGCGACCCCGGCGGCCGCGCAAACCGAGCCGGCCGCACCCGTGCGTGGCTTGGAGCGCCTCCAGACCCCCGGCACGCAGGCGAACCCCGACGCCACCGCGATTCCGGTGCCCGCCGCACCGACGATCGTCCTGCCGAACACCACGCCCGCTCCACGTCGTACTACCCGCTCGACCGCTGCGGCAAAGCCAGCCACCGATCGTGCGACCACGCAACGTGCAGGCGTCGAGCGCACGACGACCGATGCACCCACGCGCGAACGCGCAACCACCCGGACTGCGCCGGAGCCCACGGCCCGACCACGCGCCTCGGACGACGAGCCGACGCGTCCGTCGACATCGGTCGAACCGGCGCCCGTCGCCACGCCCACGCCCGAGCCCGCTCTCCAATCGTCGCCACCGCAGACCCCGACCACCGAAGTGGTGCCGCAGCCCACCGCGTCGGTGCCAGCAACGACGCCGGCCCCAACCCCGGAATCCACGCTCTCGACGCCGGAAAAGGGCAGCGCGATGCCCCTGTGGCTTTCGCTGACGGCGATTGTCGTGGTTCTCGGAGCGCTGTGGGCGCTCCGCCGCAAGCCGCGCAGCCACCGGCACGAGAGTGCCGAACCCGAAGCCTATGTCGAGCCGACTCCGCCGCCCGTTGCGGCGAAGCCGGTTGTCGCCCAGCCTATTGCCCCCCAGCCAGTCGCCCTCAGGCCGGTCGTCTCCGAACCGGCCGAAAGCCCAGCGGCCGTCACCCCTGCCACGGCATCTGCGGTCGCACCGGTGGCTGCCGTCCCAACGGCCGCGCCCAAATTCCTCGAGCCCAAGGGCAAGGTGCCGCCTACGCCGCCAGTCGCCGCGCGTGCCCGGCTGACCTGCGAACTGCGCCCGTTGCGCGCCGGTCTCAACCTGCTCAGCGCCACCGTCGAGTGCGAACTCGTCGTGACCAATACGGGCACCGCATCGGCCGAAGCGATCCGCACCGGCGTCGCGTTGCTCACCGCGAACGCCGATCAGGATCAGGACCTTGCGCAGTTCAACGCGGCGCCCGTCGTGCGGCCCGTCGCCCCGCCGTTCGCGCTGGCGCCGGGCGAAACGCGGACGATCCGTACCGTGACGGCGATCGCGCGAGAGGCGATCCGCACGATGACCGCGGCCAACCGGCCGATGTTCGTGCCCGTCGTCGCGACCAACATCGTGTACGTGACGGCTAACGACGAGGCGCAGTTCGCTCGCGCGTGGGTGGTAGGCGTAGAACGCGTCGACTCCCCCAAGCTCGCGCCGTTCTGGCTCGACGCCCCCGCCCGCATGTACAGCACGGTCGCGGCCCGGCCGCACGCGGCGATCTTCGAACGCTGACCGGTTGCCGTCACGACCCGAGCAAGGGCTGACGCGACACGATTGACGTTTATCGATAAACGATACATATTGTTTATCGATAAACGGAGGTCGGCATGCAGGATCGTGTTCTCGTCGTCGCGAGCGGACTGGTACGGTTCGCGAACTGGCTGAACTGGATTGTCGCGTTTGGGTTCATGATCGCGATCATCGCTTCGTTCGTCTTCAGTGACGCGCTCACCGCCCAGATCGCCGCCAAATATCACGGCCGCTATGTCGGCGAGACCATTGCGTTGCTGCGGCTCACAGGCGTCCTCGGCCTCCTCGCGTGCGTAGCGGTGTATCACCTGTTCATCCCTTTGCTGGCAATCCTCGCGACGGTGCGGGCCGGCGACCCGTTCGTCGTCGCCAACGCCGATCGTCTCCAACGGATCGGCTGGGCGCTGTTCGCGATCCAGCTGCTCGATCTCGCTTTTGGCGGGGTCGTGCTCGCGCTCGACCGGCTCGGTGTCGATCACGCAACATGGGTGCCTGGCTTCACCGGCTGGATCGGGGTCGTGATGTTGTTCGTGCTCGCCCGGGTGTTCCGCGTCGGCGCCCGCATGCGCGACGATCTGGCGATGACCGTCTGATGCCCGTCATCGTCACGCTCGACGGCATGCTTGCGGCACGCGGCATGACGCTGACCGAGCTTTCGCAGGCGGTCGACATCACGATGGCGAACCTGTCGATCCTCAAGACCGGCAAGGCCAAGGCGATCCGCTTCTCGACGCTGGAGGCGATCTGCACAGCGCTCGACTGCCAGCCGGGCGACATCCTGAGTTTCACGTCAGAGGGGGAAACGGCATGAGCGATCGTACGGAAAGACGCGGAGTGGGCATGCGGATCATCGACGCTGTCTCCGGCATGGCGCGCGCCGTCGTGGAGACGTATCGGCTCGGTGGACGCGCGGTGAGGGCGGTACCGCTCGTCCTGGCGATCGCGGTGGTGCCGGAATTCCTGCAGCATATCGCGGAGATTCACCTCGGCATGTTCGTATCGATCGAACAGTTTCGTGCACTCGGCAACGATCCGCTGCGCTGGGGCTTCGGCTATGTGAAGGTGGCGGGGTTCGTCATCGCGATTCTCGCGGTCGCGCGGTTCTGGTCGGTCGGGTCCGTCCGCCGGACGCTGCAGGTTCCGCCGATGACCATTGTTCGCGTCGTGGCGGGCATGATCGTGGGATTGGCGGCTGCATGGCCGTTCATGTGGCTCGGCAAACAAGGACTATCGCCGGCGATCAACGTGCCGCTGCAGATCGTTTCCACGGTCATCCAAGGCGGGTTCTGGATTTACGTCGTCGGCGCGTTGATCGAGGATCCTGGGGTGACGCCGAGGCGGGCGATGACGTCGCTGTTACCCGCTGGAATTGTCCTCAGCGTATTGGCGGCGACAGCGTTCGGTCCGGCTCAGGCGTTGCACATGGCCAACCACAAGCTCGCTATGGGGCAGCCATCGGCAATCGTGTGGGCTTTGATGGCGTTCGATGCGCTGTGGGTCGGGCTGTTCGCAGCGCTGGTCGGATCGGCGGTATTCGTCGGGGTGAAGACCGGGCTGACGTGGAAGGGGTGGACCGTGCATCCGCGCGATCTGGATGCGGCGGTGGAGCGGGCGGAGCGGGCGGACGACGCACGACGCTTCAAAATCGAACCTGCCTGACCGCCGATTTTCCCCACCCCGGCGGAGGCCGGGGCCCAAGTGAAACGTCCGTCGTGAGGGGCGCCGTTCCCAGTGTAGCTCCGGCCTTCCCGGGGACGTGGAACCTTCGCGGTGCACAACGAAAAAGGGCGACCCCATTGCTGGGGCCGCCCTTTTTCTTAGCTGCGGCCGGCAGGGGCAAAGCCCCTGCCTCGTCGGTCGGCATAAATGCCGCCGGCCGGCCTTGCTGGAGTGCGATTTAGGCTACGCTAAATCGTCTCTCCAGCTGCGGCTTACTTAACCTCAACCGTGGCGCCAGCTGCTTCGAGCTGAGCCTTGATCTTGGCTGCCTCGTCCTTCGACACGCCTTCCTTGACGGCCTTGGGAGCCGACTCGACCAGCGTCTTGGCTTCGGTCAGGCCGAGCGCGGTGATCGCACGGACTTCCTTGATGACGTTGATCTTCTTGCCACCGTCGCCGGTCAGGATGACGTCGAATTCGGTCTGCTCTTCTGCTGCAGGAGCAGCGGCGCCGCCGCCTGCTGCCGGTGCTGCAACCGCTGCTGCGGCCGAAACGCCCCACTTCTCTTCGAGCAGCTTCGAAAGCTCAGCTGCTTCGAGAACGGTCAGTTCGCTCAGGCTCTCAACGAGCGCGTTCAGGTCTGCCATGATAAATCTCCATCTCGGGGCATCGGCCCCATCAGTTCAAAAAGGTAACGAAAGGCCTGCAAGATCAGGCGGCTTCCTTCTCCGCGTAGGCGGAAAGCACGCGCGCGAGCTGCGCTGCCGGAGCCTGCGTGATCGTTGCCAGCTTCGTGGCGGGTGCCACGATGAGGCCAACGATCTTGGCACGCAGTTCGTCCAGCGAGGGCAGCGTTGCGAGCGCCTTCACACCGTCGACGTCGAGGGTCGTCGCGCCCATCGCCCCACCCACGATTTCGAACTTGTCGTTCGTCTTCGCGAATTCCACGACCACCTTGGCGGCCGCGACGGGATCGATGGAGCTGGCCAGACCGACCGGACCCGTGAGCATATCGCCCAGCGAGCTGTAGTCGGTGCCGTCCATTGCGATCTTGGCAAGCTTGTTCTTCGAGACCTTGTAGGTCGCGCCGGCGTCACGCATCTTGTTCCGCAGCACAGTGGACTGTGCGACGGTCAGGCCGAGGTTGCGCGTGACAACGACGACGCCGACCTCGGAAAAGGTGCGGTTCAGCTCGGCTACGGCCGCGGTCTTTTGATCACGATCCATGCCATTCTCCACGTTTTACGAGTTCACCGCTTGCGCAGTGGACCCGGTTACTAACCGGAGGCGCAGACAAACCCGCGCTTCCGGGGTGTCTCGTCGATGGGGCATGGGAGAGGGGCGGCACGCAGATGGGCCGACAAAATCTCATTCCCCGTCTAGGTGGGAGATTAAGCACCGGCAAACCCGCTGCACCCACTGTCTCGGACGGAGTTCGACGAGCAAGCCCGCCGAACGAAGCCGCGCCTTAGCGGAATTGGCGGGGGAGTCAATCGCGGAGAGGGTCAGGCGTCGAGGTATAGCCCGGTATCCGCGCCATCGAGCCGGCGTATGCGGGCCGCCGCGAGGATGTCGGGCGGCATCAGGCGGGCGTTGATGCCGATCCGGTCGATCGCAGGGTCGACTTTCGTCCAGTGCGTTACGCATCCGCATTCGCCGCACCGATGGAAGCGCAATGTCTTGGCACCCCAACTGTAGATGTCGATCGGAACGGATGCCGCCACGCATACTTCGCTGGCCCGGTAATAAGCCCACAGGACTCCATAACGCCGACAGATCGAGCAGTTGCAGTCGGCTACCCATTCAGGCGGTAGGTCGGCGGACAGCGTTACCGCGCCACAGTAGCAGGAAGCTTCAATCATGCGTCATGACGTGGACCATAATGGCGCGCCGTTCACGTATTTTCCCACGACTCCGTCATCCTGACGAAAGTCAGGATCCAGAGCCAGAGGGGCGACGTCCGTAACCGTGGATCCTGACTTTCGTCAGGATGACGGAGTCGTGGGTAGGATGATCTTCGCCGAACGACCGGTATCGTCAACACGCAAAAAGGGCCGGGATCGCTCCCGGCCCTTCTCAACTATCAGCGGCGGGACGGGAGTAAATCCCGTCCTCGTCGGTCGCGGTGTAACCGCGCCGGCCGGCCTGTCGCCGTCTCGGGATTAGCTCGCGCTAATCCCGTGCGGCTCGGGCTTACGCGCCAGCAACCTCGGTCGTGTCGACCTTGATGCCTGCACCCATGGTCGACGAGATCGCGACCTTCTGGACGTACTTGCCCTTGGCGCCGGTCGGCTTGGCCTTGACCACTGCGTCGACCAGTGCGTCGAAGTTCGCGCGCAGGTCTTCCGCCGGGAACGACGCCTTGCCGATGCCCGAATGGATGATGCCGGCCTTCTCGACGCGGTATTCGATCTGGCCACCCTTGGCAGCCTGAACGGCGGCGGCGACGTTCATCGTCACCGTGCCGAGCTTCGGGTTCGGCATCAGGCCCTTCGGACCCAGCACCTTACCGAGGCGACCGACGATGCCCATCATGTCCGGGGTCGCGATGCAGCGATCGAAATCGATCGTGCCACCCTGGATGATTTCCATCAGGTCTTCGGCGCCGACCACGTCTGCGCCTGCTGCGAGAGCTTCTTCAGCCTTCGCGCCGCGGGCGAACACGCCGACGCGGACGGTCTTGCCGGTGCCCTTGGGCAGCGTCACCACGCCGCGGACCATCTGGTCTGCGTGACGCGGATCGACGCCCAGGTTCAGCGCGACTTCGATCGTCTCGTCGAACTTCGACGTGGCGCCCGACCGTGCGAGACCGATGGCCTCGTCGATGCCGTGCAGCTTGACGAGGTCGACCGTGACGGCCTTCTGCTTCTTGCTCAGCTTAGCCATGATCTCAGCCCTCCACCACTTCGAGGCCCATTGCGCGGGCGCTGCCTTCGATGATCTTCGTCGCAGCGTCGATATCGTTGGCGTTGAGGTCCTTCATCTTCGTCGTGGCGATCTCGCTCAGCTGGCTGCGCTTGATCGTGCCGGCGACGACCTTGCCCGGCTCCTTCGAACCCGACTTGAGACCAGCGGCCTCCTTGATCAGGTACGATGCTGGCGGGGTCTTGGTCTCGAACGAGAACGAGCGATCCGCATAGACCGTGATGACGGTCGGGATCGGCATGCCCTTCTTCAGTTCGCTCGTGCCGGCGTTGAACGCCTTGCAGAACTCCATGATGTTCACGCCGCGCTGACCCAGCGCAGGCCCGATCGGCGGCGCGGGCTTTGCCTCGCCTGCAGGCACCTGCAGCTTGATGTATCCGGTAATCTTTTTAGCCATGTCACTCTCTTTATGTGAGCCTAGCGGTGATGGCGGCCGTCTCGCGACAGCCTCCCGCAAATTCCATCAATGAAGGTGGAAGCCGGCGCGCATAGCCGAAAACGCGGGGCGCGGCAACCGGCGCGTTCGCGTCGTCGCGCGGAGGCTGCGCGATCGACCGCGGTTTATTCGAAGACGTCGACCGGCCAGGCGATCTGCTTGGCTGCGGCGTAACAGGCCGACCGCGTGGCGTATCCATCGGAATAGCTGATCAGCCCGCCAGCCTCGTGAAACAACAACCAGGCCCAGGCACCTGCAAGCACGAGGGGTGGCGAAAGGTCGAGCCCCTCGACCTCACGGAGTTCGAGCCGCATCGAGGGCCGCTCACCTTCGACCGGGTTCGTGGCGACGGGCTCAGCCTCGTCGAGCGTCCGGCCTATAAAGCGGCCGAACCTGTTGTCAGGCACCATGATGGGGTACGATCGATTCAATCGGCACGGGTTTCCCCCAGTAAAAGCCTTGTCCGCAGTCGGCACCAAGCGATTTCGCCAGGACGAGATCGTCGGCGGTCTCGATGCCCTCGATCACCGTTCCGATCGACCGGCTTCGGCAATAATCGATGATTTCCTTCAGCAGCGACGGCGGGAACTCGCCCTTCCGGCACTTCTGGAAGATCTTCCGGTCGATCTTGACCTCGGACACCGGGAGGTCGGAAATGCGATCGAAGTTGGTCGCGCCCTTGCCGAAATCGTCGAGCGAGATGGGTATTCCCATCGTTCCAAGCTCCCGCATGTTTTCCAGCAGGCGACCGTCGAGTCCTGAATAACTGATCTCGGTGAGTTCGATCCCGAGCATGCCGGGGGCGACATGATGGCGTCGCAACAGGATCGGCATCGCGGCGAGGAAATCCGGATGCGCGAGCACGGCGGCGCTGCAGTTCACCGCGATAGGCACTGGCCTGCCCTCGGCCTCCAGCGCCGCGAGCAGGCGGGCAGCCGCTTCCACCGCAAGCGACGTCGCGGCGACCTCCAGCGAGAGGATCGTCGACGGTGCGAAGATGTGCTCGGGGTTGAGTGACGGCCGATTGCGCAACCGCGTGAGTGTTTCGTAGCCGGCGATGATGTCGTCGTGCAGGCTGCGTTTCTCATGGAATTCATGCGTGAGATTGGGCAGCAACCGGCCCTGCTGGATCAGCCACGACAGGAAATGACGGTCGCCGGTGTCGCCGTCATGCGGTTGCCGGGCGATATGGGCCAGGCGGTCGACAATGTCCTGCGCGCTATAGGGCGCGTCGAGCCAGTCGACGTGATCGATCCCGGACTGCTCCGCCAGGGCAATCGCATCCCGGAAATGCACGCTGGGCCGCAACAGCGTCAGTGTCCCGGAAAACTGTTCTTTGTCCAACAAGGCGATAAACGCGTGACGATTGCCGATCGAGGCATCGGGGTTGATCACGATGAGGTCTGGTTGAAACGCCAGCCCGGCGCGTTCTTCGCTGGCCAAGCCGATCCACGCGGTTTTGTGGCCCATCTCTTCGAGTTCACGACGAACGCCGTTGGCGGCTGCATTCTCAAGGTCGAGGAACAAGATACGATGACCGGCTTCGTTTGACTCCGGGGACGGGCGAGCCGTCGCAATCCCTAAACGCAAGTGATCGCCATGCTCGAGCGATTTCTTTAAGGCCGTGGTCGTCAGAGGCATCAGTCATTTCCTGTAGGCGGATCGCTGAATACGGTTGCATGCGTGTCGAGCTGGTCATGGGGTACATAGAGTTTACCGATAACGCCGGACGTCATATTCGTTTGGCGTATTGGTAACTACGCAACGTCTTGTACGCGGATGTCCTACAAATGTTAGCGCAATATAACTAGTTATGGTTAACCAAACGTAAAATAAATGCGGTATCGTTTCGGGTGTAGGAGGTGTGCAGGTCAACCCGATGATAATGAACAAATCTATGCCAGTTCGACCAATAGTTATTGCGCCTCGCGAGTGAAATATATTTTGATTCGCCGAATGATATTGCGGCGCAAGTAAAGGTATCGATCCGGTATTCTTCTTCGACGCGACATATATGGCTGGTAGGCGAACATTTTTATCCGCCCGAGTAAGCAGGTCGAGCCGGCCATGATGCACAGAGCAAGAGTTCGGCCCTTGGAGGTCGGAAAGCACTCGTTTTGAACCAAATAATTCTCGGACGATGAGCTGCTCCGGCTCTAATATGCCCTGAATCGGATGGGGGCATCCGGGAACAGGGGTGGGTATGATCATTTTGTGCCGTGCGACGCTGGTCGCGCTAATGCTCGCGGTTTCGGCGATCGCGCCGGCGTATGCGCAGGAGAAGACTGGGCTGAAGCCTGGTTTCGTCCTGGCGCCCGGTACCGCGCGGATCGTGTTGATGCGGCCATCGATCCGGGTCGGTGCGCAGTCGACCGGCGGGATGTACGAGCCGAACGCCGACTGGACGGATCAGGCGAAGGAGAACATCGCCACCGCGCTCGCCAAGGCGCAGACCGGGCTCGGCAACAGCGTCGTCGGCTATGTCGAGCCGGTCGGTGCGGGTTCGGCGAAGGTCGCGGAATATCAGGAATTGTTCGGGGCGGTCGCGTCGTCGGTGATCGAGTATCAGTTCTTCAAGGGCAACCGCCTGCCGACCAAGAAGCGCAAGGACCAGTTCGAATGGGGGCTCGGCCCCGATGTCCGCACGCTGCCTGGGCTCGATAAAGCGGACTATGCGCTGTTCATCACGACGGAGGATCATTTCGGTTCGACTGGGCGGAAGGTGCTGCAGGTCTTCGCGGCGATGGCACGCGTTCCGATCACCGCGGGCGTCCACAAGGGCTTTGCCGGGCTTGTCGATCTACGTACCGGCGAACTGGTCTGGCTGAACGCCGATATGCAGATGGGCGGCGACGTCCGTGACGCGGAGGGCGCGGACAAGCGCGTGCGGCAGTTGCTGGAGGGGTTCCCAGGGAAACCGATCGATGCTCCGATCGCCGCCGCGCCCGTCATAGCTGCGGCGCACTGACATGCGGATCCCTATGGTCGGCCTTCTGCTCGCAAGCGCGATCGGTACGTCTGCGCTCGCCGCCGACAAGCGCCCGCCGCTTCCGACCTATACCCAGGCCTATACCCCGACGACGGTCGACGAGCGCGGGATATGGATGGAGGCGGACGAACGCGAGCGGGTGCAGCGTGACTCCCGGTTGCTAATCAAGGACCCGGCGCTCAACGCCTATGTCCGCGGCGTGCTGTGCCGGACCGTCGGCGAGGACCGGTGTCGATCGGTCCGGCTCTATATCGACGAGGTGCCGGCGTTCAACGCGTACATGACGCCCAACGGCGCAATGGTCGTCTGGACCGGACTGTTGCTTCGTGTCCGGAGCGAAGCCGAGCTGGGGGCGATCCTCGGCCACGAGTTCGGTCATTTCGAGCTCCGGCATTCGCTCAAGGACTTCAAGAGCCACCGCACCGGCACCGACGTCATGGCGTGGGCGTCGATCCTCATCCGCAACAGCGCCAACATCCAATACTCCGTGGTGGGCCAGATGTACGCCTTCAGCCGCGACCAGGAACGCGAGGCCGACATGACGGGCTTCCAGTATCTCGCACGTTCGCAATACCCGTCGTCGGCCGCCGCGGACGTCTGGGAGCACGTCATGGGCGAGGCCGATGCGACCGCCATCGGTCGCAGGGGCAGGGCGCAACACAAATACGTTGTGGGCGTCTTCGCCACGCATCCGACCGATCTCGCGCGTGCAACGTATCTCCGCGCCGCGTCGATCGAGGCGCATGACGTCAAGCCCGCGGTCGTCGACACGCATCAGGCGGCGATGGCCAAATGGCTGCCGGTCTTCCTCAACGACCAGATCAAGCTCAACGATTTCGGCGGCAGCGAGTATCTGCTCGCCAATCTGGCGGACGGCACCGGATGGTCGACACCGTTGCTGTGCGCGCGCGGCGACCTGTACCGCGAGCGCGGCAATCCGCGCGATCTCGTCAGCGCCGCGCAATTCTACCAAGAGGCGATCGGCAAGGGTGACGCGCCGCCCGAGGCGTATCGCGGCCTCGGGCTGGCGTTGCTCCGCGGCCAGCAGGTTGCCGAAGGCCAGGCCGCGCTCGCGACGTATCTCCGCCTCAAGCCGGCCGCGACCGACGCCGCGCTCATCGCCACGCTGATCTCGTAAGGAGGACGACCATGTCCAGGAAACTCGCCCTGCTTGCCGCAGTCGCAATGCTCTCGCTCGCAGCGCCCGTCGCGGCCGGCAACAAGCTCATCCCAGCCGGCCAGCGCATCGCCGTCGCCAAGTCGGCGATGACGGTGCAGCCGGGCACGGAATGGAACAAGCTGTCCGAGCGCCCCGGTCGCAACGCCGAAACCTGGACGCAGGACGGTGACGAACTGAACGATCTCAGCTTCTATGGTGGCATCGAGTCCGGCAGGCCGCTGTTTCGCGAAGTCGACAAGAAGAACAAGCCGTTGCCGAAGGTCTCTGCAACGATGCTGATCACCGACATCCCGGTGTTGCTCGAGAACAGCTACCGCATCGCGCGCGACGCATCGTCGATGGCGATCGACACGATCGCGCCGATCGAGTTCGCCGGCAACAAGGGCGTACGTTTCACCTACACCTTCTCGAAACAGAACGAGACGCTGCAGCGGCGTGGCGAAGCACGCGGTGCGGTGGTTGGCGGGAAGCTGTATCTGGTGACGTACGAGGCGCCAAGTTTGTACTACTACGACCGTAGCGCGGCGGCGGCTCGGGCGGTAGTGGATAGCGTGCGGTTTTGAGGCGCGCGAGCTGTTTGCAGTTGCCCCGACCGGACATAGGCACGGTCTAGGGCGATCACTACGCCTGCCTTGTTCTCCCGCGAAGGCGGGAGCCCAGTCTGGATCCCCGCCTTCGCGGGCAAACAAGCCTTTCGTATCGCACGCGTTAGCCGCTGACGCGACGCGGGAGTAAATCCCGCGTCGTCGGCCGGGCCGTTGGCCCGCCGGCCGGGCTGGCGCCGTCTCGCAATTAGCCCTTGGCTAATCGCGTGCGGCTTGGCCTTACTTGCTGCGCTCGACCTGCTCGAATTCCAACTCAACAGGCGTCGCACGCCCGAAGATCGACACCGAAACCTTGACGCGGCTGCGGTCGAAATCGAGTTCTTCCACCAAACCGTTGAAGGTCGCGAACGGGCCGTCGAGGACCTTGACCTGGTCGCCGATCTCGTAGTCGACCTTGACCTTCTGCTTGGGCGCAGCGGCGGCTTCTTCCTTGCTGTTGAGCATCCGCGTGGCTTCCGCCTCGCTGATCGCCTGCGGCTTGCCCATGCTGCCGAGGAAGCCGGTGACCTTCGGCGTGTTCTTCACGAGGTGATACACGTCGTCGTTCATGTTCAGCTTTGCCAGCACGTAGCCAGGCATGAACTTGCGTTCGACCGCGATCTTCTTGCCGCGACGGGCTTCGGTGGTGGTTTCGGTCGGAACTTCGATCTGCTCGACGAGCTGTTCGAGACCCATCCGGGTCGCCTCGGCCATGATCGAGTCGCGGACCTTGCCCTCGAAGCCCGAATAGGCGTGAATGATGTACCAGCGCGCCATGACGGAACCTTGCTTACTGAGCGAGTTTGAGGAGCAGGGAAACGATCGCTTGCAGGATCGAGTCGACGCCGAAGAAGAAGACCGCGAGGATCGTCGTCATGATCACCACCATCACGCCGGTCATGACCGTCTCGCGACGCGTCGGCCACGTGACCTTCGCGGTCTCGTTGCGGACCTGCTGGATGAATTCGAGTGGGGACGTTTTCGCCACGATGTTCTTCGCACCCGCTTATTGAGAAACTTGGGATGCGAGGCATAGACCCACTAGCCGCTCCCTGTGAAGGGCAGCGGCGGCAGGTCCGTCCTCGCTGTCGGAAGCGCGGCAGATAGCTTCCACCCGTCGTGAAAGCAAGTGCGCGGCAGGAGAGGGGCGGGCGTCGTATCGAAAGCGACACGGCGGTGACCGGGAGAAGTGGCGGGGGAGAGCGCTTGGGTCACTCTATCCCCCGCACGATCGTCTTGCCGGTGCCGGTTTGACCGGCGGCTCCGCTCCCACGGTTTCTATTTATCGTTCGGCTTGACGACGGCGCCCGAGGTGTACGCCGAACGCGGACGAAAAAAAAGGCCGGTACAAGACCGGCCGTGAAAGTTTTTAGGAGAGGATGCCTGAAAGGCCTGATCGTTGTGCATCGCAGCACATCATAGATCAATTGCGAAAATTGCATTATGAAATGCAATTTCTGCAATCGCGATGAGCGTGGGAAAGCGGCGAGCGCAATCGCCGCGATTTTTGCAGGGAATTTAAAGGGGGTGGCAGGAGTGCTCGGATTCGAACCGAGGGCCTTCGGTTTTGGAGACCGACGCTCTAACCAACTGAGCTACACTCCTACACGGACGCGCCCCTTACCCAGCGTTTTCGCGAAGGGCAAGCGTCTCGCGTGCAATTCGTCCTGCAAGCGTCCCCCAACTATCGTCGTAAGGATGATGCGTTGCGCGATGTATGATTTGCCCGTTAACCTTAAAGCCGTCTCGTTGGATGTGGGAAGCGTATACTATGAAGGCGGGATTGATGATGCTGGCGCTGCCGGTCGCGGCGTTGCTCATGGGGGCGGGGCCAGTTCCGCAGGTGCCGGACCTGGGGCCGCAGCTCGAACGCTTCACCTATCCGTGGCCGGTGCAGACGATGGAAGTCGATATCGTCGGCACACCGGCGCAAATGGCGTTCATGGATATCGCACCGCAGCGTCCCAATGGTCGCACGGTCGTCCTGCTCCACGGCAAGAACTTCTGTGGCGCGACCTGGGGCAGCACCGCACGGGCGCTGAGCGAGGTTGGCTACCGGGTGATCGTTCCAGACCAGATCGGCTTCTGCAAATCGTCCAAGCCGCGCGCGGCCCAGTATAGCTTCGAGATGCTGGCGACGTTCACCAAGCGGTTGCTCGAGTCGCGTGGCATCACGCGGGCCACGTTCGTCGGGCACTCGATGGGCGGCATGCTCGCGATGCGATACGCCATTCTCTACCCGGCGTCGGTCGAGAAGCTGGTGCTCGTCAATCCGCTGGGCCTGAAAGATCGCGGCGAGGAGGGCGTGCCCTATACCGACGTCGACACGCTCTGGGCGAACGAGAAGAAGACGAGCTACGCGTCGATCAAGGCGTATCAGCTCGAGAACTATTATCACGGCGTGTGGAAGCCGTCCTATGATCGCTGGGTCTGGATGCAGGCCGGCATGTACCAGGGGGCAGGGCGCGACACCGTGGCGCTCGCGCAGGCCAAGACGAGTGAGATGATCAAGACGCAATCAGTCGCGCACGAGCTGTACCGGATCACGCCGTCGACTACCTTGATCATCGGCACGCTGGACAAGACCGCGTTCGGCCGGGCGCAGGCGCCGGCGAACTTGCGCAAGTTCCTCGAGCCTGTGCCGATGGTCGCGCCGCGGGCGGTGAAGCAGATGCCGAATGCGAACCTAGTGATGCTCGAGGGGCTGGGTCACTCGCCGCAGGTCGAGGATCCTGCGCGATTCGAGAAGACGCTGCTGGCGGTGCTCGGGACGCGATCGCGGTAGAGGAGCTGCGATCCTCCCCCGCTAGGGGGAGGTGGCTGGCTCTTGCCAGACGGAGGGGGAGGGGGCGACAACGCAGGTTTCGTGTTCCTCCCCCTCCGTCACCTTCGGTGTCACCTCCCCCTAGCGGGTGAGGATTAGTAAGGACCGTCGATGGTGTCAGGTCGGCGTTCGTCTCCTCCCAAACTCAATAACCTACCCGCACCCAAACCGATTCCGCCCCGTTGACCCGAGCGACGTCCTGACCTATAGGCGCGGCCTGTTCTTCGGGAGTGTTTCCCGCCGGGCATGCTTGAACATTGCTGGATGCATTCCAGGACCTGAGGGGCGCTCCCGCGTTCCTATGGTCCTTTTTGTATTCTCAGGCGCCTCATGGCTCCAGCAAAGTAACCACTTGAAAGGTGAAGGCTTCAATGCCGACGATCAACCAGCTGGTCCGCAAGGGCCGCGATCCGCAGAAGGCCAAGTCGAAGGTCCCTGCGATGGAAGCAAATCCGCAGAAGCGTGGCGTTTGCACGCGCGTCTACACGACGACCCCGAAGAAGCCGAACTCGGCTCTGCGCAAGGTGGCCAAGGTTCGCCTGACCAACCAGCGCGAAGTCATCAGCTACATTCCGGGCGAGGGCCACAATCTTCAGGAGCATTCGGTTGTCCTGATCCGTGGCGGTCGTGTCCGCGATCTTCCCGGTGTTCGCTATCACGTCCTGCGCGGCGTGCTCGATACACAGGGTGTGAAGGACCGGCGTCAGTCGCGTTCCAAGTACGGCGCCAAGCGTCCGAAGTGATCATGCCGGGGGCATGATCATCCCGGAAAGATCGCTTTAGGCGATCTTATCCGGGATCCACGCCTCGGAAGTTACGAAGCTTAGTAAGCCCCGGACGTGTTCCGGAACCGGCTGAAGTCTACAAGGAAATTGAAATGGCACGTCGTCGTCGTCCCGAAAAGCGGGTCATCCTGCCTGATCCCAAGTTCGGGGATGAGGTTCTGTCGAAGTTCATGAACAGCGTCATGCTGGACGGCAAGAAGTCCGTCGCAGAGCTGATCGTGTACGGTGCATTCGAAACCGTCGAGAGCCGCGCCAAGCGCGATCCGATCGGCGTTTTCCACGATGCGCTGAACAACGTGAAGCCGGGCATCGAAGTCCGTTCGCGCCGCGTCGGTGGTGCAACGTACCAGGTGCCGGTCGAGGTTCGTCCCGAGCGCGCACAGGCGCTGGCGATTCGCTGGCTGATCGGTGCGGCGCGTTCGCGCAGCGAGAACACGATGGCCGCACGGCTGTCGGGTGAGCTGATGGATGCCGCCAACAACCGTGGCAACGCGGTCAAGAAGCGTGAAGATACGCACCGGATGGCGGAAGCCAACCGTGCATTCTCGCACTACCGCTGGTAACAGCGGGCTTCCTGCCGCTGGTAACAGCGGGCTTTGAAGCCTAGCATTGCTATCCGTGTGACGGGCGGTCTTTCGCCTGTCATGCAAACACCTATATATTGGGGAGCCGGCACGTTCGGCTCCCCATATCCTTAAGGAAGCACGATCATGGCCCGCAGCCATCCGCTCGACCGTTACCGCAACATCGGCATCATGGCGCACATCGACGCCGGTAAGACGACGACGACCGAGCGCATCCTCTATTACACCGGCAAGTCCTACAAGATCGGCGAAGTGCACGAAGGCACCGCGACGATGGATTGGATGGAGCAGGAGCAGGAGCGCGGGATCACGATCACGTCGGCTGCGACCACCTGCAAGTGGCGCGCCGAAGAAGGTAAGGGCGAAGAGCACCTTATCAACATCATCGATACGCCCGGCCACGTCGACTTCACGATCGAAGTCGAGCGTTCGCTCCGCGTGCTCGATGGCGCGGTCGCGTGCTTCGACGGCGTTGCCGGCGTCGAGCCGCAGTCCGAGACCGTGTGGCGTCAGGCTGACAAGTACGGCGTGCCGCGCATGTGCTTCGTCAACAAGCTCGACCGCACCGGCGCCGATTTCTACTTCTGCGTGAACTCGATCATCGATCGTCTCGGTGCGCGTCCGGCCGTGCTGTATCTTCCGATCGGCATGGAAGGCGGCTTCAAGGGCCTCGTCGATCTCGTCGAGAACCGTGCGATCATCTGGCTCGAAGAGAGCCTGGGTGCGAAGTTCGAATATGCCGAGATCCCTGCGGACCTGGTCGAGAAGGCTGCGAAGTATCGCAGCGAGCTGATCGAGATGGCCGTCGAGCAGGACGATGCCCTCATGGAGGCGTATCTCGAAGGTAACGAGCCGAGCGTCGCCGACCTCAAGAAGCTGATCCGCAAGGGTACGCTGAGCATGGCGTTCGTCCCCGTCGTTTGCGGTTCGGCGTTCAAGAACAAGGGCGTTCAGCCCCTGCTCGACGCCGTCGTGGACTATCTGCCTTCGCCGCTCGACGTTCCCGCGATCCAGGGTCTGAAGCTCGACGGCGTGACGCCGGATGAGCGTCCTTCGTCGGACGAGGTGCCGTTCTCGGCACTGGCGTTCAAGATCATGAACGATCCGTTCGTCGGCACGCTGACCTTCGCTCGCATCTACTCGGGCAAGCTGGAGACCGCATCGCAGGTCACCAACTCGGTCAAGGACAAGAAGGAAAAGGTCGGTCGCATGCTGTTGATGCATGCGAACAGCCGTGAGGACATCCAGGAGGCTTTCGCTGGCGACATCGTCGCTCTCGCGGGTCTCAAGGATACCACGACCGGTGACACGCTCTGCGCGATGAACGCACCGATCATTCTCGAGCGGATGGAATTCCCCGAGCCCGTGATCGAGCTGTCGGTGGAGCCGAAGACCAAGGCCGACCAGGAGAAGATGGGCGTCGCGCTCAATCGTCTCGCACGCGAGGATCCTTCGTTCCGCGTGTCGTCGGACCCCGAGTCGGGCCAGACCATCATCAAGGGCATGGGCGAGCTCCATCTCGAGATCCTGGTCGATCGCATGAAGCGTGAGTTCAAGGTCGAGGCTAACGTCGGCGCTCCTCAGGTCGCATATCGCGAGTATCTGAAGAAGCCGGTCGACGTCGACTACACGCACAAGAAGCAGTCGGGCGGCACCGGCCAGTTCGGTCGCGTGAAGGTCAAGGTCACGCCGGGCGAGCGCGGTTCCGGCATCACGTTCAAGGACGAGATCAAGGGCGGCAACATTCCGAAGGAATACCTGCCGGCGATCGAGAAGGGCTTCCGCGAAACCGCTGCGTCGGGTTCGCTGGTCGGCTTCCCGATCATCGATTTCGAGATCGTGCTGTATGACGGCGCGTATCACGACGTCGACTCGTCGGCACTGGCGTTCGAAATCTGTGCACGTGGCGCGATGCGCGAAGTCGCACAGAAGTCGGGCATCACGCTACTCGAGCCGGTCATGAAGGTCGAGGTCGTCACTCCGGAGGATTACCTGGGCGACGTCATCGGCGACATGAACAGCCGTCGTGGCCAGATCCAGGGCACCGACAGCCGCGGCAACGCGCAGACGGTCGAGGCGATGGTCCCGCTGGCTAACATGTTCGGCTACGTGAACTCGCTCCGTTCATTCACGCAGGGCCGCGCGCAGTACTCGATGCAGTTCTCGCACTATGACGAAGTGCCGCAGAACGTTGCGGATGAGGTGAAGGCGAAGTTGGCCTAAGCCAGAGGTACACGGAGCCAGGGTAACCTGGCTCCGAGACACCGAAAGGCCGGCCGGCCTCGGGCTTGCCCGAAGACCGACGACACGGAATTCACTTCCGTGTCGGCTCCCTGATCGAGGCAGGGGCTGGCGCAACGCTTTAACAGCCGCTATTGGGCCGCGTTCGCGCGGTTCCCGGGGTGGCACCGGAATACGAATCAGAAGGTAGGAAACAATGGCCAAGGCAAAATTTGAGCGGAACAAGCCGCATCTCAACATCGGCACCATCGGTCACGTCGATCATGGCAAGACGTCGCTCACCGCTGCGATCACGAAGGTTCTGGCAGAGACGACCGGCGGTACCGCCGTCGACTTCGCCAACATCGACAAGGCTCCCGAGGAGCGCGAGCGCGGCATCACGATCTCGACCGCACACGTCGAGTACGAGACGGCCAACCGTCACTATGCGCACGTCGATTGCCCGGGCCACGCCGATTATGTGAAGAACATGATCACCGGCGCAGCCCAGATGGACGGCGCGATCCTCGTCGTTTCGGCGACCGATGGCCCGATGCCACAGACCCGTGAGCACATCCTGCTCGCACGCCAGGTCGGCGTGCCCGCAATGGTCGTGTTCATGAACAAGGTCGATCTGGTCGACGACGAGGAAATCCTCGAGCTGGTCGAGATGGAAATCCGCGAGCTGCTCAGCTCGTACGACTTCCCGGGCGACGATATCCCCGTCATCAAGGGTTCTGCTACCTGCGCGCTGTCGGGTTCGAACCAGAAGCTCGGCGCCGACGCCGTCACTGAGCTGATGCAGGCCGTCGACGAGTACATTCCGCAGCCAGAGCGTCCGCTCGACAAGCCGTTCATGATGCCGATCGAGGACGTGTTCTCGATCTCGGGTCGTGGTACGGTCGTCACCGGCCGCGTTGAGACCGGCATCGTCAAGGTTGGCGAGGAAGTCGAGATCGTCGGCATCCACCCGACCGTCCGCAAGACCACGGTCACGGGCGTCGAGATGTTCCGCAAGCTGCTCGACCAGGGCCAGGCTGGCGATAACGTCGGCGCGCTGATCCGCGGCGTTGCACGTGACGAAGTCGAGCGTGGCCAGGTTCTCTGCAAGCCAGGCACGATCAAGCCGCACACCGACTTCAACTCGGAAGTGTACGTGCTGTCGAAGGAAGAGGGTGGCCGTCACACGCCGTTCTTCGCCAACTACCGCCCGCAGTTCTACTTCCGTACGACGGACGTGACCGGAACCGTCGAGCTGCCTGAGGGCACCGAGATGGTCATGCCAGGCGACAACGTGTCGCTCGGCATCAAGCTGATCGCACCGATCGCCATGGACGTGGGCCAGCGCTTCACGATCCGCGAAGGCGGCCGTACCGTCGGTGCAGGCGTCGTCAGCCAGATCGACAAGTAAGCATCTCCTCCTTCGGGAGGTGATCGAAGAGCCCGGCTTCTCGCGAGAGAGGCCGGGCTTTTTCGTGTTTGGGGGCGGGTGGATTGGGCAGTTAAGCCGTGGGAAATACAAGGCACGCACACCGATACAGCCACAAAGTCACTTAAGCGTGTCGTTGTTGCGATTGGGTAGCGCGAACCGCTAGGTACTGACTGGTGGCATCTGCCCTCGCCCAATTGCAAACACCCGCGTGTAAGTGCAGGCTGTCTCAATGAGGAGCCTAACTCTCGCAGTGCTAGCTGCTCTACGGATCCCAATGCGCGTGGGGTTGACTGAGGCTCGGCCGCTCAAAGCGCATTTTGCCGACGCTGCTTTGCCGCAACCCAAGCAAGCGCTCACGTTGTCCGGTCCAATAGCGACCTTATCGAAGGTGCTGAAGCAACTTACATCTCAGCCTCATTCGTGGAGCGCGGCCCCGGTCGAAAAGTCGGGTAATGTAGCTAGCGTACGTTTGAGTTGGCCAGGTCAGTTCAGCTACAAGGATTTAGGTGGGATTCTCTACCTGGTACAACTGAACAGCTTGACCATTTCCGATACCGAACTGCTTTTGCAGAATTCCTGACGGCAATCTGCCGTGTAATGTCGGTATTTATGGTGGAGTTAGGAAGAGTAGCAGAGAACTCGCGAATCCTCCCCCGCTAGGGGGAGGTGGCGCCGGAGGCGTCGGAGGGGGAGGGGGCGATTAGCTCTCGATGGTGGTTCGGCGTTGAAGTGCGACGGACGTGATCTGGTGGACGACGTCGTCGAGGTTTGCGAGCATTTCTCGGGCTGGGTAGCGGAGGACTTGGATGTTCTGGGCGACTAGCCAGGCGTCGCGGGTTGCGTCTCTTTCGGGGCGGTTGCCGTGGTTGTGGGCTTCGCCGTCTACTTCGATGGCGAGTCGGGCTGGTGCGCAGTAGAAGTCCAGGATGTAGGGACCTGCTGCGTGTTGCTTTCGGAAGCGTAGGCCTTCTTCGTTAGCTCGCAGCGCTAGCCAGAGGGCTATCTCCGGCGGGGTCATTTGTTTTCGCAGGCGGTTGGCGTTGGTGTGACCTTGTAGGGATCCTTCGAGCCGCATCGCTTGCCTCCCCCTCCGTCACGCTTTGCGTGCCACCTCCCCCTGGCGGGGGAGGATCAAGTAATGGGCGATCTTAGGGCAAGAGCGTCGACATCTTCAATCCTCCCCCGCAGGGGGGGGGCGCCGAAGGTGACGGAGGGGGAGGGCGGGGCGCGCTTCGATATTGCCCGCTTCCTGGAAAATTCGTCTCCTCCAGTTGCGTTTTCGGCGACTCTCCCGTAATGGCCCGCCTTCGGTTTAAACATCAACCAGCAAGAGCCCGGAAACGGGCCCGCTCTTTCGCATCGGTAGGGACTATGGACAGCAATATCCGCATTCGTCTGAAGGCGTTCGATCACCGTGTGCTCGATCAGGCCACTGGCGACATCGCCGACACCGCACGCCGCACCGGCGCGCTCATCCGCGGTCCGATTCCCCTTCCGACGCGCATCGAAAAGTTCACCGTGAACCGCGGCCCGCACATCGACAAGAAGTCGCGCGAGCAGTTCGAGGTGCGTACGTACAAGCGTATGCTGGATATCGTCCAGCCGACGCCGCAGACGGTCGATGCGCTCATGAAGCTGGACCTCGCAGCAGGGGTGGACGTAGAGATCAAGCTGGCCTAAGGGCTGGCGCGGCGCGGTCGACCAGCAATGGTCCCGCGCCGTTCGACATTGGGATACCGCCGTCGGTGAAAACCGACGGGGCAGCGTCCCCCGTCACGCTTCCGCATTTGCAGGAGCACCAGCCCGGGACGGGGGCACGTTTCGTATTTACCGGGTTGAACCGACTCCATTCAGGGCTTTTGCCGGGGATGGGGTCAGGTGGACGCATCATGGAGCTCGCTCCGGACATGGTCCGCAAGCCCCCGAGGAATAGTCCGACGGGGCCTCTGTCTAGGAAGGGACAAGATCATGCGTACTGGCGTGATCGCGAAGAAGATGGGGATGACCCGCCTGTTCCAGGAAGATGGTCGGCACGTGCCGGTCACCGTTCTGGCACTCGAAGGCAATCAGGTCGTTTCCGTTCGCGAAATGGATCGTGACGGCTACACTGCCGTCCAGCTTGGTGCAGGTGTCGCCAAGTCGAAGAATGTTGCAAAGCCGCAGCGCGGCCATTTCGGCAAGGCCGAAGTGGAGCCCAAGGCTGTCGTCCATGAGTTCCGTGTGAACGCAGACGGCTTGCTCGACGTCGGCGCCGAGATCTCGGCTGACCACTACGTCGCAGGCCAGATCGTCGATATCCAGGGCAAGACCCAGGGTAAGGGCTTCCAGGGCGGCATGAAGCGTTGGGGCTTCGGCGGTCTGCGGGCAACCCACGGCGTGTCGGTCTCGCACCGTTCGCTCGGTTCGACCGGTCAGCGCCAGGATCCGGGCAAGGTCTTCAAGAACAAGAAGATGGCCGGCCACATGGGCGACAAGTATCGCACCCAGCAGAACCTTGAGATCGTATCGACGGACGTCGAGCGTGGTCTCCTGTTCGTCAAGGGTTCGGTTCCTGGCTCCAAGGGCGGCTGGCTCTTCGTCAAGGACTCGGTCAAGGTCGCGCGCCACGCCGACGCACCGTTCCCCGCCGGTCTCAAGACCGCAAACAGCAACACCGCAGCAGACACGCCGGCCGAAACGACCGACGCACCTGCAGCCGACGGCCAGGAGGGCTGAGCGTGAAGATCAAGGTTTCATCTTTCGCCGGCACTGACGCAGCGGACATCGAACTCAACGACGAGGTCTTCGGCCTCGATCCGCGCGCCGACATCCTGCACCGTGTCGTCACCTGGCAGCTCGAGAAGCGTCGCGAGACGGCTCGTGGCACCCGTGAGCGCGCAGACGTCGCTCGCACCGGCAAGAAGTTCGGTCGCCAGAAGGGCGGCGGTACGGCTCGTCACGGCGATCGTCGCGCACCTGTGTTCATCGGTGGTGGTAAGGCACACGGCGCTCGCGTCCGTGACTTCAACCCGTCGCTGAACAAGAAGGTTCGCTCGCTCGGCCTGCGGATGGCTCTCAGCAGCCACGCCAAGGCGGGTTCGCTGGTCATCATGGACAGCCTGGCTGTCGAGGGTGGCAAGACCAAGACGCTGCAGGGCGATCTCGCAAAGCTCGGCTTCGGCAAGCGTGCGCTCGTCATCGACGGCGACATGGTCGACACCAGCTTCGCATTCGCTGCGGGCAACCTGTACGAAGTGAACGTGATGCCGGCTGCCGGCGCGAACGTTTACGACATCCTGAAGCATGACACGCTGGTGCTGACGCGCGCCGCTGTCGAAAAGCTGGAGGCGCGCTTCCATGGCTAAGAAGCAGAAGGCGGGCATCGATAATCGTCATTACGACGTTATCCTGGCCCCGCACATCACCGAGAAGACGACGACCCTGTCGGAGTTCAACGCGGTTGTGTTCAAGGTATCGAACGATGCCACGAAGCCCGAGATCAAGGCGGCCGTTGAGGCGCTGTTCGACGTGAACGTCGTCGGCGTGAACACGCTCGTCCAGAAGGGCAAGACCAAGAAGTGGAAGGGCACGAACTACTCGCGCTCCGACATGAAAAAGGCAATCGTGACGTTGAAGGACGGTCAGTCCATCGACGTGACGACGGGGATCTGAGGCCATGGCACTCAAGCATTATAATCCGACATCGCCGGCACGCCGCGGTCTCATCCTGGTCGACAAGTCGTCGCTCTGGAAGGGCCGCCCCGTCAAGGCGCTGACCGAAGGTAAGCACAAGACCGGCGGTCGTAACAACAAGGGCCATGTGACCTCGCGCGGCATCGCCGGCGGTCACAAGCAGAAGTACCGCTATATCGACTTCAAGCGTCGCAAGTGGGACGTCGAAGGCACCGTCGAGCGGATCGAGTATGATCCCAACCGCACCGCGTTCATCGCCCTGGTCAAGTACCCGGACGAGGAGCTGGCCTACATCCTGGCGCCACAGCGTCTGGCCGTCGGCGACAAGGTCCTCGCGGCCAAGAAGACCGACGTGAAGCCAGGCAATGCCATGGAACTCGGTCAGATGCCGGTCGGCACCATCGTCCACAACGTGGAGATGAAGCCGATGAAGGGTGGCCAGATCGCCCGTTCGGCCGGCACGTACGTGCAGGTCGTCGGTCGCGACAAGGGCATGGTGATGGTCCGCCTCAACTCGGGCGAGCAGCGCTACATCCGTAGCGATTGCATGGCGACGGTTGGCGCGGTCTCGAACCCCGACAACCAGAACCAGAACCTGGGCAAGGCAGGCCGTTCGCGCTGGATGGGTATCCGTCCTCTGACGCGCGGCGTCGCCAAGAACCCGGTCGACCATCCGCACGGCGGTGGTGAAGGCCGGACCTCGGGTGGCCGTCATCCGGTTACGCCTTGGGGCAAGCCGACGAAGGGTGCGCGCACGCGTCATAACAAGTCGACCGACAAGATGATCATCCGGTCGCGTCATTCGACGAAGAGGAAGGGCTAACATGGCTCGTTCAGTCTGGAAGGGCCCCTTCGTGGACCTTCATCTGCTCAAGAAGGCAGAAACCGCCCAGGACACCAACGCGCGTTCGCCGATCAAGACCTGGTCGCGTCGCTCGACGATCCTGCCGTCGTTCGTGGGTCTCACGTTCAACGTCTATAACGGCCGCAAGTTCGTGCCCGTCTCGGTCAACGAAGACATGGTCGGCATGAAGCTCGGTGAGTTCGCGCCCACGCGCTACTTCCCCGGCCACTCCGCCGACAAGAAGGGCAAGCGCTGATGTCTAAGCAAGTCAGCCCGCGCAAGGTCGCGGACAACGAGGCGCTTTCGGTCGGTACGCAGATCCGTGGTTCCGCGCAGAAGCTCGGCCTCGTGGCTGCGCTGATCCGTGGCAAGAAGGTCGGCGATGCGATGAACATTCTCGCCTTCTCGACCAAGGGCATGGCGATCGAAGCGCGCAAGGTGCTGGCCTCGGCCATCGCCAACGCCGAGAACAACCATAACCTCGACGTCGACGCACTCGTCGTCGCCGAGGCTTCGGTTGGCAAGTCGATCACGATGAAGCGTTTCGCTACTCGCGGCCGCGGCAAGTCGACCCGCATCCTCAAGCCATTCAGCCGTCTGCGCATCGTCGTGCGCGAGCAGGAAGAAGCATAATGGGTCAGAAGAGCAACCCCATCGGTCTGCGTCTGCAGATCAACCGTACCTGGGATAGCCGCTGGTACGCCGAAGGCGCCGACTATGGTCGGCTCCTGCTCGAGGATCTCAAGATCCGCGCATTCATCATGAAGACGCTGCCGCAGGCCGCGATCTCCAAGGTGGTCATCGAGCGTCCGGCCAAGCTGGCCCGCATCTCCATCTTCGCTGCACGCCCCGGCGTGATCATCGGCAAGAAGGGTGCGGACATCGAGAAGCTGCGTTCGACCATCGGCAAGATGACGTCGTCGACCGTGTCGCTGAACATCGTCGAGATCCGCAAGCCGGAAGTCGATGCGCGTCTCGTCGCGCAGGGCATCGCCGATCAGCTCGAGCGTCGTATTGCCTTCCGTCGCGCCATGAAGCGTGCGGTCCAGTCGGCGATGCGTCTCGGTGCCGAGGGCATCCGGGTGAACTGCGGTGGCCGTCTTGGCGGCGCCGAGATCGCACGGTCGGAGAGCTATCGTGAGGGTCGGGTTCCGTTGCACACGCTGCGCGCGAACATCGATTATGCCGAGGCTACGGCGCATACGTCCTACGGCGTTTGCGGCGTGAAGGTCTGGGTCTTCAAGGGCGAGATTCTCGGCAACGATCCGACGTCGTACGACCGCATCATGATGGAGGCTCAAACCTCCGGCGTGCGGCCGCAGCGCGACGATCGTCGCTAAGGGGCAGGAACAGACATGCTGCAACCAAAAAAGACCAAGTTCCGGAAGGCCTTCAAGGGCAAGATTTCGGGCGACGCCAAGAGTGGCTTCTCGCTCAATTTCGGCTCCTACGGCCTCAAGGCGATGGAACCCGACCGGATCACCGCACGCCAGATCGAGGCGGCTCGCCGCGCGATCACGCGTCACATGAAGCGCCAGGGGCGTTTGTGGATCCGTATCTTCCCAGACCTTCCGGTCTCGGGAAAGCCAGCCGAAGTCCGCATGGGTAAGGGCAAGGGCGCGCCGGAATACTGGGCCGCTCGCGTCAAGCCGGGTCGGATCCTGTTCGAGCTCGACGGCGTCGACGGCAAGATCGCCGCCGAGGCGTTCGAGCGGGCGGCCATGAAGCTGCCGATCAAGGTAAAGGTCGTTGCCCGCCTGGGTGACACCTCGCATCTGGGAGGCGAGTAAGATCATGGCTCGTATCGACGACATGAAGACCAAGAGCGACGACCAGCTGTCGGAGTCGCTCGGCGAACTGAAGCGCGAGCAGTTCAACCTGCGCTTCCAGGCCGCCACGAACCAGCTCGAAAAGCCGAGCCGCGTTCGTGAGGTCCGCCGCGACATCGCTCGCATCAAGACCCTGCAGGCTCAGCGCACCAGCGCTGAAGCCGCGAAGTAAGGAACACATCATGCCGAAGCGCGTGCTGACCGGTCTGGTCGTGTCCGACAAGGGCGACAAGACGGTGGTCGTGAACGTCGAGCGTAAGGTGAAGCACCCGCTCTACGGGAAGATCATCCGTCGCTCGAAGAAGTATCATGCTCATGACGAGAGCAACGAGTTCAAGCAGGGCGAGACCGTGCGGATCGAAGAGACCGCACCGATCTCCAAGCTGAAGACCTGGAAGGTGATCGAGCGGGTCAACACCCACGCGACGCCGGAGCGGGCTTCGGCCGAGGGCTGAACTGGTACGCTACAAACCCCGTCATCCCAGCGAAAGCTTGGATCTCGTGGTGAGGGGCGATCGGCTCGAACAGGGATACCCCAGCTTTCGCTGGGGTGACGGGTTTGAGTTAAGAGGGCAGGGGGGAAACCTCCTGCGCTCTTGTTTTCGTAAACGGGAACGGCTAAGCGGCCGCTCCTCCCCGCTGCGGTTCGTCCGTGGCGGGGTGATTTTTTAGGCGGGGTTCGGTCGGTATCGACCCCAGAGACAGAGAAGGGATACGGATCCATGATCCAGATGCAGTCCAATCTCGACGTCGCTGACAACAGCGGCGCGAAGCGGGTGCAGTGCATCAAGGTGCTTGGGGGTTCCAAGCGTCGTGTTGCAGGCGTTGGCGACATCATCGTCGTCAGCATCAAGGAAGCGCAGCCACGTGGCCGTGTGAAGAAGGGCGACGTTCACCGCGCGGTGATCGTGCGTACCGCCAAGGATATCCGCCGTGCAGACGGTACGGTCATCCGCTTCGACGGCAACGCCGCGGTGCTGGTCAACAAGAACGAGGAGCCGATCGGCACCCGTATCTTCGGCCCAGTCGTTCGCGAGCTGCGCGGCAAGAAGCACATGAAGATCATCAGCCTTGCGCCGGAGGTGCTGTAATGGCGTCGCAGCGTATCAAGAAGGGTGACAAGGTCATCGTCCTGTCCGGCAAGGACAAGGGCAAGACCGGTGAAGTCACCGTCTCCATGCCGAAGACCGACAAGGTCGTCGTATCGGGCGTCAACATCGCCGTGCGCCACACCAAGCCGACTCAGGGTGACCCGCAGGGTGGCCTGATCCGCAAGGAAGCACCGATGCACGTTTCGAAGGTCGCGCACGTGACCGCCGACGGCAAACCGACCCGCGTCCGCTTCGAGGAGCAGGACGGCAAGAAGGTCCGCGTCGCCGTCAAGACCGGGGAGAAGATCAATGGTTGATCAGAACACTGGCGAGCAGAACGGCGCAGAGGCCGTCTACGTCGCACGCATGCGCAAGCTGTATGACGAGACGATCATCAAGGCGATGACCGAGAAGTTCGGTTACAAGAACGTCATGGAGATCCCGCGGCTCGACAAGATCGTGCTGAACATGGGCGTTGGCGAAGCCACGCAGGACAAGAAGAAGGTCGACCAGGCTGCTTCCGAAATGGAGCTGATCGCCGGCCAGAAGCCTGTCGTGACGAAGGCAAAGAAGTCGATCGCGCAGTTCAAGCTGCGTGAAGGCATGCCGATCGGCGTGAAGGTCACCCTTCGCCGCGAGCGCATGTACGAGTTCCTCGACCGTTTCATCACGATCGCTCTTCCCCGCGTCCGCGATTTTCGCGGTCTCAACCCGAAGAGCTTCGATGGCCGCGGCAATTATGCCTGCGGTATCAAGGAGCAGATCGTGTTCCCAGAAATCAGCTATGACCGGGTCGACAAGGTCCGCGGCATGGATGTGATCGTGACGACGACCGCAAAGACCGACGACGAGGCTCGCGAGCTTCTCCGTCTGTTCGGGTTCCCGTTCCCGATCGAAGACGACGCTGCCGACGAGAAGAAGGCAGCTTAATCTAAGTCCCCCTCCCGCGTGCGGGAGGGGTCAGGGGAGGGGCCTCGCGCCTAACAGGCGTTGGTCCTTCCCTCCCCCAACCCCTCCCGCAAGCGGGAAGGGAGCTAGCAAAGAAAGAACTTAAGTCGATGGCGAAACTGAGTTCAGTCAACAAGAACGAGCGCCGCAAGCGCATGGTCAAGCAGTATGCCCCGAAGTACGCGGCACTGAAGGCAATCGCAGCGGACAAGACGCTCGACGACGGAGAGCGTCTGATCGCTCGCCTCAAGATGGCGGCACTGCCGCGCAACGCGAACCCGACCCGCATCCGTAACCGGTGCGAGCTGACCGGTCGCCCGCGCGCTTATTACCGCAAGTTCCGGCTCTGCCGTATTCAGCTGCGCGATCTGGCCAACAAGGGCCTCATCCCCGGCGTCACGAAGTCGAGCTGGTAAGGACTAAATCATGGCAGTGACCGATCCCCTGGGTGATTTGCTCACCCGTATCCGTAATGGCCAGCGCGCGAAGAAGGACTCCGTCCTCACGCCGGCGTCGAAGCTGCGCGTCCGCGTGCTCGACGTTCTGCAGCGCGAAGGCTACATCCGTGGCTATAGCGAAGAGCAGATGGGCCCCGCGGCCGGCCTTCGCATCGAGCTGAAGTATTTCGAGGGCCAGCCTGCGATCAAGCATGTCGCACGCGTCTCGAAGCCCGGCCGTCGCGTCTATTCCGGCTCGCAGGAACTCCCGCGCGTTCGTAACGGCCTCGGCATCACCATCGTCTCGACGCCCCGCGGCGTGCTGTCGGATTCCGAAGCACGTGAGCAGAACGTCGGCGGCGAAGTCCTCGCGGAGGTGTTCTGATGAGCCGCATTGGTAAGAAGCCGGTCACCGTACCGGCAGGCATCACGCCGACCATCGAGAACAAGCAGCTGACGATGAAGGGCCCCAAGGGTACCCTCAAGATGCCGCTTCGCGACGAGATCAGCTACACGATCGAAGACGGCGGCATTTCGGTGCAGCCGGCCAACGACACCAAGCGCGCGCGCGCGTTCTGGGGCATGCAGCGGACCATGGTGCAGAACCTGGTCACCGGCGTGTCGGAAGGCTTCACCAAGAAGCTGCTGATCACCGGCGTTGGCTATCGTGCCGCAGCGCAGGGTCGCAACCTCAAGCTGCAGCTCGGCTACAGCCACGACGTCAACATCGACGTGCCGGAGGGGATCGAAGTCAAGACCCCCGACAACACGACGATCGAGATCTCGGGTTCGGACAAGCAGATGGTCGGTCAGCTGGCCGCGGAAATTCGTCAGTGGCGCAAGCCCGAGCCTTACAAGGGCAAGGGTATCAAGTACGACGGCGAGTTCATCTTCCGCAAGGAAGGGAAGAAGAAGTAATGACCAAGGGACTTTCTCTTTTCGCCAAGCGGCGTCGCCGCAACCGTACCGCGCTCCGCGCACGTGCAGGCACCCGTCCGCGGTTGTCGGTGCATCGCTCGGGCAAGCACATCTATGCCCAGGTGATCGACGATTCCGCTGGCACGACGGTCGCGTCGGCCTCGACGCTGGAGAAGGACGTGCGCGGCACGTCCGGCGCCAACATCGACGCGGCGACTTCGGTCGGCAAGCGCGTCGCCGAGGCTGCCAAGGCAGCGGGCGTGACCCAGGTCGTGTTCGATCGCGGCGGTTTCCTCTACCACGGTCGCGTGAAGGCTCTTGCCGATGCCGCGCGCGAAGCCGGATTGGAGTTCTAAGACATGGCTGACGAAAACAACACGCCGGCAGTAATCGCTCCCGAGACGACCGCACAGGACGTCACGGCTCAGAATGTCCCGCAGAGCACTGGCTACCAGGGCAACAACGGTGGCGGTCGCGGTCGCGGCGGTCCCGGTGGCGGCGGCGGCGGTGGTCGTGGTGGCCCCGGCGGCAACCGCAGCGGAGGCCCAGGCGGCAACCGCGGTGGTCGCGACGGCGGTCGCGGTCGCGACAATCGTGGCGGTCGTCCCGGTGCGGACGATGGCGGCGAAGAGCTGATCGAGAAGCTGGTGCACATCAACCGCGTCTCGAAGACGGTCAAGGGCGGTAAGCGCTTCGGCTTCGCAGCGCTGGTCGTCGTCGGCGACGGCAAGGGTCGTGCAGGCTTCGGTCATGGCAAGGCACGCGAAGTGCCGGAAGCCATCTCGAAGGCCACGGCTGCTGCCAAGAAGAAGATGGTTCGCGTTCCGTTGAAGGACGGTCGCACGCTGCATCATGACGGCAACGGTCACTTCGGTGCCGGCAAGGTCACGCTGCGGTCGGCGCCTCAGGGTACGGGCATCATCGCCGGTGGCCCGATGCGCGCAGTCTTCGAATCGCTGGGCGTTGCGGACGTTGTGACCAAGTCGGTCGGCACGTCGAACCCCTACAACATGATCCGCGCCACGTTCGAGGCCCTTGGCGAGCAGACCTCGCCCAAGGCCGTCGCACAGCGTCGCGGCAAGAAGATCGCCGACCTGCTCGGCCATGGTGGTTCGAAGACCGCCGAGGCCGATGCAGCTGCGATCACGGAGTAAGCGATCATGGCAACCATCAAGATCACGCAGACCGGTTCGCCGATCCGCCGCGAGAAGGATCAGCGCGCAACGCTGATCGGTCTCGGTCTCAACAAGATGCACAAGACCCGCGAGCTGGAAGACAGCCCAGAGGTCCGCGGCATGATCCGCAAGGTGCAGCACATGGTGTCGGTCGAAGGCTGAGCCTTCACGCTACCTAGTGACAAATACCGGGAAGGGGGCTAACGGCCCCCTTCCTTATTTCCAGATTCGAACCCGGCGATTTCAAACCAGCGCGTAACAAGCGAAAGCGAGTGCATTACCATGAAGCTCAACGAACTCCGCGATAACGAAGGTGCCCGTAAGTCCAAGATGCGCGTCGGACGCGGCATCGGCTCGGGCAAGGGCAAGACCGCAGGCCGCGGCCAGAAGGGCCAGAAGAGCCGTGAGGGCGTGTCCATCGCCGGCTTCGAAGGCGGCCAGATGCCACTGCACATGCGTCTGCCTAAGCGCGGCTTCAACAACATCTTCCGCAAGGACTTCGCAGAGGTCAACCTCGGCGCGATCCAGCTCGCGGTCGACGCCGGCAAGATCGAGGCTAACGCCACGCTCGACCACGACGCGCTGAAGGCCGCTGGCCTGGCACGCGGCGGCAAGGACGGCGTCCGCCTCCTCGCCAAGGGCGAGCTGACCACGGTTCTCTCGTTCACCGTCGACGGTGCGTCGAAGGGCGCGATCGAAGCGGTCGAGAAGATCGGCGGCAAGGTCGAGGTGATCCACTTCATCCCCGCAGCCGAGAAGGCTGCCGCCAAGAAGGGCGTGAAGTACAAGGAGCGTGCGGCGCACAAGGCGTCGTTCAAGGCTTAAGCCGGACAAAGGGGGCGGGTGCGAAAGCGCTGGCCCCCTTTTTATTTGCCTGACTTGGCGCCTTCCCGTCGCCCACTTCTGATCCGCCGCCGCTGAGCGATTTTCCTTCCTCCGTTCGCCCTGAGCGAAGTCGAAGGGTACGTCACTCGGGGCAATGTCCTTCGACTTCGCTCAGGACGAACGGTATCGGGGGCGAACGGAAGTAGCCTTAGCCATTAGACAAGCGCGCCCGTGCGCCTATATGAGCGGCGGGGGCGGTCACAACGCATCCCGCCTTCTTTGTTTCCAGGACGATCACACGCATGGCATCCGCAGCCGACCAGATGGCGCAAAGCATCAGCCTTTCGAAATTCGCGAAGGCGACCGACCTCAAGAAGCGGTTGTGGTTCACGATCGGTGCGCTGATCATTTTCCGCCTGCTTAGCTATGTCCCGCTGCCGGGTGTCGACCCGACCGCGCTCGGCCTGCTGTCGCAGCAGACGCAGGGCGGCGTGCTCGATTTCTTCAACACCTTCTCGGGTGGCTCGCTCAGCCGCATGTCGCTGATCGCGCTCGGCGTGATGCCCTACATCACCGCCTCGATCGTGGTGCAGCTCGCGACCTCGCTGTCGCCGACGCTCGCCGCTATCAAGAAGGACGGTGAGTCGGGTCGCAAGCGTCTCAACCAGTACACGCGCTACGGCACCGTCGGCCTGACCGCGGTGCAGGGCTATTTCATCGCCGTCGGCCTTGAGACGCTCGGTGCCGCGCAGGGCATCCAGGCGGTCATCGAGCCCGGCATGATGTTCCGCGTCGCCGCGGTCATCTCGCTGATCGGCGGTACGATGTTCCTGATGTGGCTCGGCGAGCAGATCACCAGCCGCGGCATCGGCAATGGCGTCTCGTTGATCATCATGGCCGGCATCGTCGCGCATCTCCCCGTCACGCTCGTCAACCTGCTCGAAGGCGGCCGCTCGGGCTCGCTCGATCCGATCAAGCTGATCGGCATCGTCGTCGCGGTGGTCGTGCTGATCCTCTTCATCTGCTTCATGGAGCGCGCGCAGCGCCGCATCCTGATCCAGTATCCCAAGCGCCAGACGCAGCGCGGCATGCAGGCCGATCGCAGCCATCTGCCGCTGAAGATCAACACCGCCGGCGTGATCCCGCCGATCTTCGCCTCGTCGCTGCTGCTGATGCCGCTGACGATCTCGCAGTTCGCCGGCCAGCGTGTCGCGGGTGAGTCGAAGTGGGGTGACTTCATCATCACGCTCAACCAGTACCTGCAGCACGGCTCGCCCGTGTACATGCTGCTGTACGGCGCCGGGATCATCTTCTTCTCGTTCTTCTACACTGCGGTCGTCTTCAACCCCGAGGAAACCGCCGACAACCTGAAGCGCAATGGCGGGTTCATCCCCGGCATCCGCCCAGGCAAGAACACCGAGAATTACTTCGATTACGTGCTGACGCGCATCACCGTGATCGGTGCGGCGTATCTGACGATCATCTGTCTGTTGCCCGAATATCTGGTGACCGCGTTGCAGATCCCGTTCTACCTCGGTGGCACCAGCCTGCTGATCGTCGTCAACGTGACGATGGACACGGTGACGCAGATCCAGTCGCACCTGCTGGCGCACCAATATGGCGACCTGATCAAGAAGGCGAAGCTCAAGGGCAATCGACTTCGTTAAGTTGCGGGGCTAACCCGGTTTAATTCCTGCACGAACGAGGGGAGTGCGTTTCGTGAATATCATCCTTCTTGGACCGCCCGGCGCGGGCAAGGGCACCCAGGCCGCCACGCTCGTCAGCGAGCGCGGCATGATGCAGCTTTCGACCGGCGACATGCTGCGTGCAGCCGTCGCCGCCGGAACGCCGGTCGGCCTTCAAGCTAAGTCGGTTATGGAATCGGGCGGTCTCGTGTCTGACGAGATCGTGTCGGGCATCATCGGCGAGCGTCTCGACCAGCCGGACACGGCGAACGGCGTCATATTCGACGGTTATCCGCGCACCGCGGCACAGGCGGAAGCGCTCGACGGCCTGCTCGCAGACCGCGGTCGCACGCTCGACTACGTCATCGAGTTGGGCGTCGACGAAGCCGCGCTGATCGACCGCGTCGTCGGCCGCTACACCTGCGCCAAGTGCGGCACTGGCTATCACGATCGCTACAAGAAGCCGGTCGTGGCCGGGGTCTGCGAGGTCTGCGGCTCGACCGAGTTCAAGCGCCGTCCCGACGACAATGCGGAAACTGTCCATAACCGCATGGCCGAATATCGTGCGAAGACGGCGCCGATCCTACCGATCTACGACGCACGGGGCCTGGTCCACCGGGTCGACGGCATGGCCGACATTGCACATGTCGGCGCGGCGATCGCTGCGATTCTAGACGCTAAGTAAGGGCGCCGCCCGGGGGGACATGGCGCCGGGAGCTGCGGATCGCGCATGTATCGGTCGCACCCTCATCCGTCATCCCGGCGAACGCCGGGACCCACGGATACGGCGGACCATATGATGGCGCGTGACCACTACCCACTCCGCAACCATGGGTCCCGGCGTTCGCCGGGATGACGGGGAGGAGCATCGTGTGTCCGCGTCATCAAGTGCTTTATACAACAATATCAACATGACGAAATTGTCACCCCTCGGTCATCGCCCTGACCCCCGCCCGATCCTAGAACGAACACGTGGCCAGCAACGGTCGCATGAGTTTCCAGAGATCGGTGCCCGTCACTCCCGGGGGTACCGTGGGGGCCGGCGGGAAGGGTTCTTTCCGCCGGCCTTTCCGTTTATAAGGGCAGGAGATGGTGACCGAAATCGGTGGCAGGGAAGGTGATACCGCGTTGAGCCGCAAGATCCTGATCGTCGAGGACGACGCCTCGACATCCGCCTATCTTGCCAAGGGCTTGGCTGAGGCCGGCCATGCAATCGAAGCCTGTGCAGACGGCCGTGACGGCCTGTTCCTCGCCAGCGAGGGCATCTTCGACCTCATCATCGCGGACCGCATGCTGCCGGGCCTGGATGGCCTGTCGATGGTCAGCGCGATTCGCGCCGCAGGCATTGCCACGCCCGTCCTGATCCTGTCGGCACTCGCCGCCGTCGACGACCGCGTCGATGGGCTCAAGGCCGGCGCCGACGACTATCTGTGCAAGCCTTTCTCATTCGCTGAGTTGTCCGCACGGATCGAGGCCATGCTGCGCCGCTCCGACCGTGCCGCGACCGAGCCGCAGAAGACCAAGCTCTCCGTCGGCGACCTTGAGATCGACCTGCTCGCCCGCGCGGTCTCGCGCGCCGGCCGCTCGATCCCGCTTGGCGCCCGCGAGTTCAACCTGCTTGAGTTCCTCGCCCGCCACGCCGGCCAGGTGGTGACGCGCACTATGATGCTCGAGAAGATCTGGAACTATCACTTCGACCCGGGCTCGAACGTGGTCGACGTCCATATCGGCCGTCTCCGCCGCAAGCTCGAGGAAGGGTTCCCGACGCCGATCCTCCACACGGTCCGCGGCGCAGGCTACCGGCTCGCCGTAGAAGGGTGATTCGCCTCTCGGTAACAGCGCGAATTGCGCTGCTCTCGATCGCGCTGGCGCTGGTCTCCAACCTCGCGCTGGTCGGCTTCGTCTGGAAGACCACCAGCGCGGACGCGATCGACGCGATCCGGCGCGAGACCACCGAACAATCCGAAGCCCTGCGCGCGGTCTGGCGTAACGGTGGCCTCCCCGCGATCCGTCAGGCGATCGACAGCGCAGTCGTCCCCGGCGACGTTTCGCTCGTCCTCGCGGTGGTCGACCCGAAGGGCAGGGCAGTCGTCGGCATTGCGCCCGAGCGCCTCGCGGTCCCGCTCCGCATCACGCAGTTTCGCATTGCACGACTCGGTGCAGACGAACTCTGGTCCGCGCGCGAGACGGGGTACGCGCTCCACCCGCTCGGCAGCTATTGGCTCCTGACAGGCCGCAATCTCGACCTGATCGCCGCGGAGGAACGCGCGATCGAACGTGCGCTCGCGGTCGCCGTGTTCCTGTCGCTAGCACTTGGCGTGGTCGGCGGGCTGGTCCTCACGCGATACGTCAGCCGCAGGCTCGACGGCATCGCCAAGGCTATCGAGGCGGCGGGCGAAGGTGACCTGTCTCGCCGCGTCGACATGATCGCGGGTGGCGGCGATGCGTTCGATCGTCTTGCCGCCCGCCTCAACGTCATGCTGGGCAAGCTCGAAGGCGTGATGGCCGAACTGCGGATCGTCACCGACAGCCTCGCGCACGACCTCCGCTCCCCGCTTGCGCGGCTGCGGACCAAGACCGAGCAGGCGGTGCTGATCGCCGATCCCGACGCTCGGGAGGCGGCGCTGGGCGGCCTCCTGGTCGAAACCGACCTGGTGATGCGGATGCTGACGATGGTGATCGAGATCAGCCGCTCGGGCTCGGTCTCGCGCGACCGCTTCATCGAGGTCGCGCCCGCGAACCTGCTCGAAGAGATCGGCGAACTCTACGCGCCCGTCGCGGAGGATGCCGGCCTGGTATTCACGATCGCGATCGACGACCGCCCGCCGCCGATGAAGCTGCACCGCGAACTCATCAGCCAGGCGATCACCAACTTGATCGACAACGCGCTCCGTCACGGCGCCGGCGGTGGCGAAGTCACGCTGCGGATCGTCCACCGCACCGACGGCGTCGCGATCCAGGTCGAGGACCGCGGCCCCGGCATCGCCGCCTCCGACCGTGCCCAGGCGCTGAAGCGCTTCGGCCGCCTCGACAGCGCCCGCTCGACCCCCGGTGCGGGGCTCGGTATGGCGCTGATCGAGGCCGTCGCACGCCTGCACGATGGCCACTTCGAACTCGCCGACAACGCGCCCGGTCTCGTCGCCCGCATAGTCCTCCCACTCTGATCCTCCCCCGCAAGGGGGAGGTGGCCGGCGCTTGCCAGACGGAGGGGGAGGTCGGTTGCGTGTCCTCCCCCTCCGTCGCTACGCGCCACCTCCCCCTGGCGGGGAAGGATCGAAAGCCGCAACCGGTTGACCTCAACAGCGACCGCGGCGAGACCGTGTTCATGACGACGCTCGCCTCCCATCGCCGCATCCTCGCCGCCAGCCTCGTCGGCACCGCGGTCGAGTTCTACGATTTCTACATCTACGCGACCGCCGCGGCACTGGTGTTCGGGCCGCTGTTCTTTTCGGGCCAGTCCGCGTCGGCGCAGTTGCTGCTGAGCTATGCCACCTTCGGATTGGCCTTCGTTGCACGCCCGGTCGGGGCGATCGTGTTCGGGCATTTCGGCGATCGGATCGGGCGTAAGTCCACCCTCGTTGCGTCGCTATTGTTGATGGGCGGATCGACCGTCGGGATCGCCTTCCTCCCCACCTATGCACAAGTCGGCTGGATCGCTCCGGCGCTGCTGTGCCTGATGCGCCTCGGGCAGGGGCTCGGGCTTGGCGGCGAATGGGGCGGGGCGGCGCTGCTGGCGGTCGAGAACGCGCCGCCGCACCGCAAGAACACCTGGGGCATGTTCCCGCCGCTCGGTGCCCCGGTGGGCTTCCTTGCCGCGAACGGGCTGTTCCTGATCATCGGTCTCGTGCTCGACGAGGCGCAGTTCATCGCCTGGGGCTGGCGGATCCCGTTCCTGCTCAGCGCGATCCTCGTCGGGCTCGGCCTGTGGGTGCGGCTCAAGCTGACCGAGACGCCCGCGTTCCTCGAAGCGGAAGCGACCGAAGCGCTCCCCAAGGTGCCGATCGCGACGCTTCTCACGCAGCATCTCCGCGCGACGCTGGCGGGCACGTTCGGGGTCATCGCATGCTTCGCCCTGTTCTATCTCGCGACCGCGTTCGCGCTTGGTTACGGCACCAAGACGCTCGGCTATTCGCGCGAGGCGTTCCTCGGCGTCGAACTCGTCGCGATCTGGTTCCTGGCAGGCGGCGTGATCGTCGCGAGCGTGCTCGCGGATCGGTATTCGGCAGCGCGCATGCTCGCGATCGGGTTTGCCGGGTGCATCGGCGTCGGCGCGCTGATGGGGCCGATGCTTGGGTCGGGATCGCTGTTCACCGTATGGCTGTGGCTGTCGGGCGCGCTGTTCGTGATGGGGTTCGCCTACGGCCCGCTCGGCGGTTGGTTGCCGAGCCTGTTCCCGGCGGGGGTGCGCTACACCGGCGTGTCGATGACGTTCAATCTTGGCGGCGTGCTTGGCGGTGCGCTGGCGCCGATCGTCGCGGAGGCGCTGGCGCCACATGGGCTGTGGCTGGTCGGAGGGTATCTGATGGCGGCCGGGGTGCTGAGCCTTGGCGGGCTGCTGATCCTCGGCCGCACGACCGAAAAGTAGAATGCTCTCCCGCCTTGGCGGGAGAGCATTCTTTTACGCGGACACTGGCCGCAAGAGCGTCAGCCGCGCCTTGCCGTGCACGCGTGTGGCGTCGACCTCGAAGCCGGCGAGTTCGACGACTTCGGCCTTTGCCGTCTCCAGGCTGATCCACGTCGCCGGTCCGACCCAACCCAGCCGCGACAATCTGTCGAGCGCGACCAGTCCGGCACCGGTGTTGTAGGGCGGATCCATCAGGATCACGTCGAGCGGCGCCGGCGCGGGCCCGAGCGCCATCACCGACGTCGCGCGGACGTCACCGCGGATTTCCAGCTTGGCGAGGTTCGACTTCAGCGCGTCGACCGCCAGCTTGTCCGATTCGACGAACATGCACGTCCCCGCGCCACGCGAGAGTGCCTCGATCCCCAGCGCGCCCGAGCCTGCGAACAGATCGGCAACCGCCAACCCCTCGAAGCTTCCGACGCGACTGGTCAGCATCGAGAACAAGGTCTCGCGCATCCGGTCGGCGGTGGGACGGGTGGTGTCACCCTTGGGCGCGGCGATCTGACGGCCGCGGTACAGTCCTGCGATGATCCGCATCAGCGCTTCCCTCCACGTGGTGCACGGGGCGGATGACCGCGCCCTCCCGACGGACCCTTGCCGGGTGCAGTAGGACGAGTGCCGCGTTCAGGCCGCGCCGGGCCCTCCGAACGCACGGGTCGTGGCTCGGCACCCGGACGCCCGCTGGCACTCCGCGCCGCGCGCTTGTCGAGCGAACTGCGCCCCCGCGAATCGTCCGCCTGCGGACGGAAGCCCCGCGGTTGCTCCTGACGCTGCGCCGTAGCACCAGCGCCGACTCGCGACGGCGCAGCGCGCTCCCGCGGTGGCTTGGCGGCGCGGAAATGCTTGATCTTGGGGCTCGTGCTCAGTTCCTCGCCGCGATCCGCACGCTCCTGCCGCACGTACGGCTTGGACGTCTCGCCACTCGTCGGCCGGGCGTGATGCGTCCCCGTCGGCCGAGCAGCATTCCGCACATCAGGCCGCGCCCAGGGATCGTTGACGTCGCCGCGCTGCATCGCCGCGGTCGGACGGATCCGCTCCGGACGGGCCGGTCGCGAAGGCCGATCGGTCGGTACCGCGCCGCTCGAAAAGCCCGAGCTTGCAGGCGCCGCATACGGACTACGAACCGGCGCACGCACGCCAGTAGCAGGCCGCGCGCTCGAAACCGGACGCGCACCCGGTGCAGGCCGTGCCGTCGGCGCAGGCCGCGGCGCGTTGCTGCCTCGCTGGCTGGACCGCGCGCCGATCCCGGCCCCCGCACCGGCACTCGCGCTGATCCCGATGTTCGCGCGCGCACCCGGACCCTCGGGTCGACCCTTGGCCAGTTCCTTCTGGAACGCGACGACGTCGTGCTGGAGCACTTCGCCGATCTGCCCTGGCGGCAGGTCGCCGAGCACGAACGGGCCGTAGCGCGTGCGGATCAGCCGCGAGACCTGCAACCCAAGATGCTCCAGCACGCGGCGGACTTCGCGGTTCTTGCCCTCGGTCAGGATCATTTCGATCCAGACGTTCGCGCCAGTGCGCCGCTCGATATTCGCGTTGATCGAGCCGTAGCGGACGCCTTCGATCTCGATACCCTCGATCAGTTCCTCGAGCTGCGGCTGCGTGATGTTGCCGTAAGCGCGCGCGCGATAGGCACGCTCGACCCCGGTCGCGGGCAGCTCGAGCTGGCGCTTGAGCCCACCATCTGTGGTCATCAGCAACAGCCCCTCGGTGTTGAGATCGAGGCGGCCGACCGGCACCAGCCGCGGCAGATCCTGCGGCAGGCGGTCGTAGATCGTCGTACGGCCGGCGGGATCGCGCTCGGTGACGAGCAGCCCGGTCGGCTTGTGATACAGGAACAGCCGCGCCGAACTCGGAGCCTCGACCGAGTCGCCATCGACCGTCACGCCGTTGAGGTTGCGCAGGATCGTCGCCGGCGTGTCGAGAATGCTGCCGTTGAGCGCGACGCGCCCCTCGGCGATCATCCGCTCGATATCGCGGCGCGAGGCGATCCCGGCGCGGGCGAGGAGCTTGGCGATACGGTCGCCCTTGATCGGTGCGGTCGGCGTTTCGGGGGAGGTTGCGGGCGCGTCGTTCGACGGGCTGGCAGTCGGGTTATCGTCTTTTGAAGTCGTCATGGCGCGGCTGATACTATGGATCGGCGCTCAGCGCGAAAATATTTGCGACCGTTCGTGCGGCGGTGCGTTAGAACTCGCGAGCGTAACGACCTTTCGTTCGCGTCCGGGGGCCTTTCGGCAATGTTGTTCGGGAAGAAGAAGCGGCAGATCGTCCGGCTTTTGGTGGTCGAGGACGAACCGCTGGTCGCGTTCGATACCGAATATTTCCTGACCGATGCGAAGTTCACGATCGTCGCGACGATCGACCGGGTCGCTGAGGCCTTGCCGATCCTGGCGAGCGACACGGTGATCGATCTGGTGCTGGTCGACGTGAACCTCGCAGACGGCTCCGGCATTGACGTCGCACGCGCGGCACAGGCCCGGGGCGTGCCGGTGATGTTCGTGACGGGAAGCTGCCCGGTCGAGGCGACCACGCTCGCCGCCGGCTGCATGGCCAAGCCCTATATGCCGCGCGACCTGATCGCGGCGATCGAAGCGATTGAGGCGATGCTCGGTGGCGGCAAGCCGACGCGCGTGCCGTCTGGCTTCACGTTGTTTCCGCGGACGGCGTGACGCTGGTCTGCTAACGTCTTCCCTCGCTCGGACAGCGCGCTATGGTTGGCGCATGTCCACCGATACCGTAGCCCCCGATCCTGTCGAACGCCGCTCCGTTCTGGCCACGCTCGCACCATATCTTCGGCCGAGGCCGATCGCCGCGTTGTTGCTCGGCATATCGAGCGGCTTTCCGCTTGCCCTGTTGCTCGGGACGATGGGCTATTGGCTCTCGAAGGTCGGTATCGACAAGAAGACGATCGGGTTCGCGATCGGCCTGACCACGCCGTACACGCTGAAGTTCCTGTGGGCGCCGTTCATCGACCGGTTCGAAATCCCGGTGCTGACCCGCCTGGTCGGACAGCGACGCGCGTGGCTGTTCGTGGTCCAGGCGCTGTTGTTCGGATCGGTCTGGATGCTCGGGTTCAGCGCGCCGCAGGAGCATCTCGGCGTCTTCGCGTTCTGGGCGATCGTCACCGCGTTCCTCGGCGCAACCCAGGACATCGTCATCGACGCCTATCGGATCGAGATCCTGCCCGAGGACGAACTCCCGCACGGCACTGCCAACAACCAGTTCGGCTACCGCCTCGGCAATCTGGCTGCAGGCGTCGGCACGATCGCGATCGCCTCGTCCGAAGGCCTCGGGCTAGGCTGGGCGCTGGGCTACGGCCTGACCGCGTTCTGCGTCATCCCCGGCGCGCTCGCCGCTCTTTGGGCCGGGCGAGGCCTTCACGATCGCGTGCTGGCCAAGCAGCCGCACGAGACCGGCGGGCGCTGGCTCGAAGATACCATCATCGGCCCGTTCCGCGAGTTCTTCCAGCGGCGCGGCGCAGTGCTCATCCTCCTGTTCGTGCTGATCTACAAGCTCGGCGACGCAATGGGGCAGGGGATGCTCAACCCGATGATCGTCGAGCTCGGGTTCAGTGACACCGAATTCATCGCGATCAACAAGTTGGTCGGGTTCTGGGGGCTGATCGTTGGCACCGCGCTCGGTGCACCGTTCATGGCGTGGCTCGGTCTCGGCCGCGCGCTGTTCGTCTCGGGTGTGCTGATGATGCTGAGCAACTTCACCTTCGTGATCCTCGCTTGGCACGGCCATTCGAACACGTGGCTGACGATCGCGGTGGCGACGGAGCAGGTGACCAGCGGGATCGGCCTGACCGTGTTCGTGACGTATCTCTCGGGTCTGTCGAACCTGGCCTACACAGCGACCCAGTTCGCGCTGCTGTCCTCGTTCGCCGCGGTCGGGCGGACGTGGCTAGCGGCCCCTGCCGGCTATGCGGCCACCGCGCTCGGGTGGCCGGGGTTCTGGATGCTGACGATGGTCGTCGCGATCCCCGGCCTCGTGCTGTTGTGGATCCTGTGGCGGCAAGGGTTCGTGGTCGAGAGCGTCCGGCGGGCGCGCGCAGACGAAACCCCGGACGCACCCGCCGCTATACCGTGATCGGGCGACCCTCGTCGGCGAAGGCGGCTGCGACAGCGGCGGCGCTGGCGAGGACGCCGTCGATGCGGCGGACGCCGAGCAGGTCGGCCATCAGATAGCGTGCGATCTCGGGCGCGGTCTCGACGCGCGCGAGCACCGACAGCATCGCCGATTCCGCCGGCGTCATCCGTGCGCAGCAGCACGGGGCGATCGCGATCGTACCCGCCGAGGTGCCGGCAAGGTCCGCCATCAGCGCCCTCAGCAGGACCAGCGGGCGACGGAAGCCTTGCCCAAACGCAGTGAACATCGTGTGCGAAGCGCGGGCATCGGCGAGCCCGTGTGCGCCCATGCGCCGCATCGCGAACAAGGCGATTCGCGCGTTTTCACAAGGCGGTAGCGCATGGGGCAGCAGCGAGGTCGCGCTGGCGATGGTCTGTGTCGAGGCGGCCGTCGAGTTGGTCGTCGAATTGGGGCGGGTATCGGTCATTCACGCGACTCCGTGGTGGTGACCACAACGTCGCGTGTTGGTTATTGATAGTCAATAGCAATAAGAGCTCAGTCCGGCGGTTGGTCGTTTGCGTCGAGCACTTCACCGGCAAGGTAGAGCGAACCTGCGATCAGCACGAGTTGCGGCTGGTCGGTTTGCGCGGCGATCGAAGCTAGCGCTTCACTGGGCGTGGCGGCTGTTCCTGCGGTCTTTCCGAACGATCGGGCGAGCATCGCGAGGGCCTCGGGCGCGTGATGTGCGTGGCCGGGGACGGGAATCGCGATAACGTGGCCGACCGAAGGCGACAGGATGCGGATCACGGCGTCCGCATCCTTGTTCGCGAGCATGCCCAGGATCAGCGTTACCGGGCGGCCCTTGGCGAGCGTCCTCAGCGCGCGCGCGACGGGTTGTGCGGCGTTGGGATTGTGTGCGCCGTCGAGCCACAGCTCGCTGCCGTCGGGCAATTGCGCGAGCAGCGGGCCATCCGACAATCGCTGCATGCGCGCGGGCCAGTGCGCCCAGTCCGCGGCGGCGCGCATCGCGGCTTCGGGAACGTGCAGCGCGCCCTGGTGACGAAGCATCGCGATCGCGAGCGCAAGGTTGCGCGACTGGTGCGCGCCGACGAGCCGGGGGCGGTTGGTGACGACCGAAAAGCCGGTATCCTCGTAGCGAACGGTCGAGCGTGCGGTCTCGCTCGTCCAGGCGGTGCCCCGGGCGAACACTGGAGCGCCGGCGGAATCGGCGACCGCGGCGATCTTCGCGCGGAGGGCCTTGGGATAGTCCATCGTGACGAGCGGCACACCGGACTTGGCGATGCCTGCTTTCTCGCCGGCGATTTCCAGCAGCGTGTCGCCGAGGAACGACTGGTGGTCGACGCCGAGCGCGGCGATGCCGGTGACGACGGGGTTGGGAATGACGTTGGTCGCATCGAGCCTGCCGCCGAGACCGACTTCGACGATCGTCGCGGCGGCGGGCGTGCGGGCGAAGGCGAGGAAGGCGGCGGCGGTGGTGACTTCGAAGAAGCTCGCCTGGAGGTCGGCGGCGTGGTCGAGCACTTCCGACAGCAAGGCGGCGAGCAGGTCGTCTTCGATCAGCGATCCGGCGAGGCGGATGCGTTCGTTGAAGCGGACGAGGTGCGGCGAGGAATAGACGTGGACGCTGTGGCCTGCGGCTTCGATCGCGGCGCGGAGGAAGGCGCAGGTCGAGCCCTTGCCGTTGGTGCCGGCGACGTGGAACACCGGGGGGAGATCGAGGTGCGGGTCGCCAAGGCGGCTCAGGAGTGCGGTGATGCGCTCCAGTCCGAGAATGTCCGCGCCTGGTGACAGCGCGGTCAATCGGTCGAGCTGCGCTTGCACTGCGGGGGACGAGGACGTCGCGTGGTCGGGCATTCTTCTAGGCTCCCTCTCCCCTCCGGGGAGAGGGCTGGGGTGAGGGGCAGTTCCGAGCGCCGCGTCTGTGGCTACCCTCACCCCGACCCTCTCCCCGGAGGGAGAGGGAGTAGAGATTACGCGGCCTCGCGCGCGCTGAGATACCCGATCACCGTACCGAGCTGCTCGCGCAGGTCCTTGCGGTGGACGACCATGTCGATCAGCCCATGCTCGAGATAATATTCGCTAGTCTGGAAATCCTCGGGCAGCTTCTCCCGAATCGTGCTCTCGATCACGCGGCGCCCGGTGAACGCCAGTGTCGCCTTCGGCTCCGCGATCTGCACGTCACCGAGCATCGCATACGCCGCCATCACGCCGCCCGAGGTCGGATCGGTGAGCACGACGATATACGGCAGGCCGGCGTCGTGGAGCATCTGGATCGCGACCGTGCTGCGCGGCATCTGCATCAGGCTGAGGATGCCCTCCTGCATGCGCGCGCCACCACTCGCGGTGAAGATCACATAGGGCACGCGGTCCTCGATCGCCGCCTCGACGCCGCGAACGAACGCCTCGCCGACGGCCAGGCCCATCGAGCCGCCCATGAAGCCGAAATCCTGCACGCCGACGACGACACGGTGGCCGTCGATCGCGCCGCGTGCGTTGATCAGCGCGTCCTGCTCGCTGTTGTTGGTCCGCGCCGCCTTGAGGCGATCGGTATACCGCTTCTGGTCGCGGAACTTGAGCGGATCCTCGGGCACTTTCGGTGCAGGGAGTTCGCTGCAGCTGCCCTCGTCGAACAACTGCGCAAAGCGGATCTTCGGCCCGATGCGGTCGTGGTGATCGCATTTCGGGCAGACGTACAGATTGTCCTCGAGCTCCTTGGTAAAAACCATCTGCCCGCAGCCCTTGCACTTGTGCCAGAGATTCTCGGGCGTCTCGCGCTTCGCGACGAAGGGCAGGACGTTGCGGACGCTGTTCAGCCAGCTCATGCGGATACTTTCCTTGCGCTCGCGACGGCGTCGGCGAGAGACTTGATATAGGCGCGGACCGGTTCGGCTGCAGCGGCACCGTGTTGCGCGACCAGTTCGACGATCGCCGAGCCGACGACGACGCCGTCGGCGACGCGGGCGACATTGGCCGCCTGCTCAGGCGTGCGGATGCCGAAGCCGACCGCGATCGGGATGTCGGTCTGTGCCTTGAGGCGAGCGACTGCGTCCTCGATCGAGGATTGCTGCGCCTGCTGGAGACCGGTGATGCCGGCGACCGACACGTAATACAGGAACCCGCTCGCACCGTCGAGCACGGTCGGCAGGCGGGCAGCGTCGGTTGTGGGCGTGGCGAGGCGGATCAGGTCGATCCCGACGGCACGCAACTGCGGACCGAGCGCATCGTCCTCTTCGGGCGGCACGTCGACGCAGATCACGCCGTCGACGCCAGCGTCGGCAGCCGCCTGCGCGAACCAGTTCGCGCCACGCCGGAGCATCGGGTTGCCATAGCCCATCAGCACCAGCGGCACGTCCGGATGCCGCGCGCGAAAGGCGGTGGCGGTGGCGAGGATGTCCGCGGTGCGGGTCCCTTGCGCGAGGCTGCGGATGTTCGCAGCCTGGATCGCCGGGCCGTCGGCCATCGGATCGGTGAACGGCATGCCGAGCTCGATCGCATCCGCCCCGCCCGCGACGAGCGCGTCGAGGATCGGGCCGGTGGCCTCAGTGGTGGGATCGCCCGCGGTCACGAACGCGACGAGCGCGGCACGGCCAGCGGCGGCGGTGCGCGCGAAAGTGGCGGCGAGGCGGCTCACAGCTCCCCTCCCGCTCGCGGGAGGGGGTGGGGGAGGGGCTGACATAGCCGCACAGTTAAGGTCTGAGGAGCGAACAGGCCCTCCCCCGACCCCTCCCGCAGGCGGGAGGGGAGCAGAAGTGCGATCATATCGCCACCCCGAGTGCTTCGGCCACGGTGAAGATGTCCTTGTCGCCACGGCCGCAGAGGTTGGCCAGGATGATCTGGTCCTGCCGCATCTCGCGGGCCTTCTTCGTCACCGTGGCGATCGCGTGGCTTGGCTCCAGCGCGGGGATGATGCCCTCGGTCCGGCACAGCAGCTGGAAGGCGTCGAGCGCCTCGGTGTCGGTCGCGCTGTCATACTGGACGCGGCCGATATCGCGGAGCCACGCATGCTCGGGGCCGATGCCGGGATAGTCGAGCCCGGCCGAGATCGAGTGCGCCTCGGTGATCTGGCCGTCCTCGTCCTGCAACAGGTAGGTCTTGTTGCCGTGGAGCACGCCCGGGAAGCCGCCCGCGAGGCTGGCGGCGTGTTGCTTGTCGAGCCCGTGGCCCGCTGCCTCGACGCCGAGCATCTGCACGTCGGCATCGTCGAGGAACGGATGGAACAGCCCGATGGCGTTCGAGCCGCCACCGATCGCCGCGACCAGCATGTCGGGGAGGCGACCGACGCGCGACAGCATCTGCGCGCGCGCCTCGGTGCCGATCACGCTCTGGAAATCGCGGACCATCTCGGGATACGGATGCGGACCGGCGGCGGTGCCGATGATGTAGAAGGTGTCGTGGACGTTGGCGACCCAGTCGCGCATGCCCTCGTTCATCGCATCCTTCAGCGTGTGCGCGCCGCTCGTCACGGGGCGGACTTCGGCGCCGAGCAGCTTCATGCGGAACACGTTGGGCGCCTGACGCTCGACGTCCTTGGCACCCATATAGATCACGCAAGGAAGGCCGAAGCGCGCGCAGACCGTAGCGGTCGCGACGCCGTGCTGGCCCGCGCCTGTTTCGGCGATGATCCGGGTCTTGCCCATCCGCATCGCCAGCAGGATCTGGCCGATGCAGTTGTTGATCTTGTGCGCGCCGGTGTGGTTCAGCTCGTCGCGCTTGAACCAGACTTGCGCGCCCATGCCCTCGGCGGCGGACTCGCGAAGTGCCTCGGTAAGGCGCTCGGCGTAGTAGAGCGGGCTGGGGCGGCCGACATAATGTTCGAGCAGGTCGTCGAACTGCGCCTTGAAGGCGGGGTCGGCCTTGGCCGCGCGGTACGCCTCGTCGAGTTCGAGGACGAGCGGCATCAGCGTCTCGGCGACATAGCGGCCGCCGAAGTCGCCGAAATGGCCGCGCTCGTCGGGCTGGGCGCGGTAGGAGTTGGGGGCGAGGGTAGGAGCGTTCATGCTGAGCGCTTTAGCACCTCGGTACGGTGCGCCAAGCCCTTGTATCCCCGTGAAGACGGGGATCCAGTCTGGGCACCCGCCTTCGCGGGTGAACAACTCAGGCGGCGACCGCCCTGAGGAACGCCGCAATCTTTGCTTCGTCCTTGGTGCCCGGTTCGTTTTCCACGCCTGAGGACACGTCGACCAGTTCCGCCCCTGTCCGACGAATGGCCTCTGCCACGTTCGCAGGATCGAGCCCGCCGGAGAGCGCCCAGGGCAGCGGATGCCGGAACCCGTCGAGCAAGTCCCAGTCGAACCGCAAGCCCATCCCGCCGGGCAACGCTGCCGAGTCCGGCGTCTTCGCGTCGTACAGGATGCGATCGGCGACTCCGACGAACCCGTGCGCCGCATCGAGATCGCCGCGCGTACGAACCGCGACCGCGACCCAGGTCTCGATCCCGAACTTCGCGCGGATCGCGGCGACGCGTGGCGGAGACACCTTGTGGAGTTGCAACACGTCGAGCGCCGCCGAGCCGACCGCCTGTTCGAGCATGTCGTCCTCGGGATCGACGAACACGCCGACCTTCGCGACGTGGCGCGGTACGCGTGCGGCGAGTTCGGCGGCTTTCGCAAACGTCACGTGGCGCGGGGACGCGGGGAAGAACACGAACCCGACATGGCTCGCCCCGTGCTTGATCGCGGCGTCGAGCGTGGCGGGGGTGGAGAGGCCGCAGATCTTGGCGGTGGTCATTCGCGTTCCTTGGGGGAGCAACCCGCCCCGTCATCCTGACGAAAGTCAGGATGACGGGGCGGGCTTATAGCGTCGCGCCGATCGCGCGGGCTGCGATGTCTGGGTCTTCGGCTTGGGTGATCGGGCGACCGACCACGAGGATCGAGGCGCCGGCGTTCATCGCCTGGCGCGGGGTTACGACGCGCTTCTGGTCGCCGATTTGGCCGTCGGGCAGGCGCACGCCGGGCACCACGAAGAACCCCTTCGGCCAGATCGCCTTGGCCGCCGCAACCTCTGCGCCGGAACACACGATCCCGTCGACCCCCGCCTCGCATGCGAGTTCGGTGAGCCGCGAAACCTGGTCGTGCGCGTTGCCAACGACGCCGGTCGCGGCGAGATCGGTCGCGTCGAGGCTGGTCAGCATCGTCACCGCGATCACCTTGGTGCCGAGCGGCGCTGCGGCCTTCGCGTCCTCCAGCATCGCCCGCCCGCCACTCGCATGCACGGTCAGGATCGCCGGCTTCAGCGCGCCCAACGCCTGCACCGCCTTGGCCACGGTGTTCGGGATGTCGTGGAGCTTCAGGTCGAGGAAGATCGGCAGGCCGAGTTCCGCCATCGCATGCACGCCGGACTGGCCGTGCGCGCAGAAGAATTCGAGCCCGAGCTTGATCCCGCCGACATGGTGGCGGACGCGCGTCGCCATCGTCTTGGCACGGGCGAGGTCGGGCGTGTCGAGTGCGACGTAGATCCGGTTGCTCACAGGAGCGACCCCGGCGGCGTAGCGGTCGGCGTGCCAATCGGCGCGATCGTTGCGGGAGTCTCGGCGGGCACGAACGCCACCGGTTCCGGCCGCGGCGTGCGCAGGTCCAGCAGCTCGCGCTCGCACGTCGACAGCCGCTGGCGCAGCCGCCACCGGATCGCATGATTGTAGAGCATCGTCGGCACGAACCCGATCAGGAACGTCACGAACAGCAGCAGCGGCAGGTTCACGTCCGCGATCAGCCCGCCCCAGAGCTGGATTTGGACGGCGTTCCAGTTGCTGATGGTGAAGACCGCGGCGATGAACGCCAGCAGGCACCAGAACAGGATTTTCAGGAACTGCATGCGGCGACCCTCTTTTGTGCTCCAATCGCGTCGAAACGCCCTCGGAAATGCAGAGCTACCGCCACATCGGCGTTTTGGCCAGCTTTAGCCGATTTCCGTCCGCAACTGCGCGATCAGCGGCAGGATCGCGGTGAGCCGTGGCTCCTCCTCGTCGAGGATCGCAAGGAACGCGGCGCGCTTGATCGCCGCGACGCGACCCGGCTTCATCCGCACGGTCGACGGCAGCGTCGAGACGGTGATGTCGATCATCCGCTCCGACCCGTGCAGCCGCCCCCAGAGATAGTCGTTCTCGCGGTAGGCACGGCTGAAGAACGCGCCGAACGTCCCGAACTGGATCCCCTTCAACGTCGCCTCGGCGCCGCCGGAGCGGATCGAGGTCGCATCGTCGGGCGCGATCCGGTCGACCTTGATCGGATCGAACTCGTCCAGCCCTTCGCCCTGCAGCAGCGGCAGCGTCGCGGTATCGAAATACGGAAAGCCGAGATACGCCAGCAACAGCGTGCGCCGCGTCGGCTTGGCGAGTGCGGCGAACGCCTCCGCCAGCCGCTGGTCGGTTTCTGCATCGAGGCGCTCCAGGTCGAACGTCCGGCCGAGCGTATCCAGCACCGCGGTCGAATCGCCGCGCATCGCTCGCACCGCATCGTGCAGCCCGGCATGCATCTCGGCGCGCAACCGATCGAGATACGGCGACAGTGATTCGTAGATCGCATCACGCATCGGCCCCAGTTCCGGCTCGTCGGCGGCGGTCTCAACTTCCGACAGGCGCCGCGCCATCAGCCGCAGCCGACGAATACGAAAGCCGATGTCGAACGTCCGCAGGAACGCGATCGACGCGGCACTTGCGCCGCCCGCATGCCCCGATCCGAGCTGATCCGCGCCCGAGGCTGCGACATGCGCGACGATCGCCGCCCGGATCTGTGCCAGCCGCTGCGGGCGGTGGTGCTCCCCGGCGTCGAACAACAGCAGCGCCAGCGTCTCGATCACCGCGCTGCGTTTCAGATGGCCGTACGCGACGAAGCCATAGCCCGAACTGACAGCGGCGGCCTTCTGCGCACGACGCCGCCACGCGATCAGCCGCGGCGCGGTCGGCCGGTCGAGGAACAGAGTGTGGCCGAACAGCGATTCGACGTCGGCCTCCACCTCGGGACGGATTGCAGTAAGGATCCCGCGCATCCGGTCGATCCGCGCCGAGCGTTCGGCGATCGCCTCGAGGTTGTCGCGGATCGGTTGCTGGCGGGGAATGTCGCTGATCGCGCCGATGATCGTCTGGAAGAAGCCGGGCGTCCCGCCGCCGCGGTTCAGCCGCAGCTTGATGTCGGGAGAGGGGTCTATGTAGATGAAGCGCCGGTCGATCTGGCGCCGCGCCGGCCGTTCCTTGAGCGCATCGAGCGCGGGCCGAAACGGCGCGTTGGCGAGCACTGAGCCGTCGATCAGCACCGCGCTCTCCGCCGCATTGGCCGCCGTATGACGCGGCAGCACGCGCGCGAGGAACGCGGGGCGCTCCGGCCAATGGATCGCGCGATCCTTCAGCACGCCGTCCAATTCGGCCACGGTAAACGGCGGGAACGCACCCGGAAAGCTCGACGTCGCGCGCGCCGCGAACGCCAGTTCCGCAGGTGGCGCGAGCGTGTCGCATGCGCCGCCATTGTCGGTGAAGTCGACCACCAGGCGATGCTCGGTTTCGACCACTTCGGCGGGTGAATTGAGTTGCAACCGCTCGGGGTGCCCGGAAAAGTCGGTGACCGTCACGAACAGGTCGAGCGGCTGGCCCGGCGGCAACAGGCGAGGCCCGCGTTCGCTTGCCGCCATTGCGTCGAACGCGTCGAGCAGCAGGTTGGTGAACGTCTTCCCGCCGAACGGCGGCTCGAACCAGCGCGAGCGGATGAAATGCGACAGCTTGGTCCGCACCTCTTCACGCGTCGGATCATCGAGCGCGTCGACCTTGTCGGTGCTCCGCCCCGCCGCCATCCACGCGAGCGGCATCGCCCACGCCTTAGAGAACCGCGATTTGGGTGCTGCCTCGGTATCGATCAGTGCCTCGACGTCCGCCGATGTCATCCACAGGTCGGTGAGCGGGTCTAGGCTTTGCCCGGTCGCGATCGCCTGCGCGAGGAAGATGCCGTTGATTCCGCCCGCGCTGGCGCCTGCGATGATGTCGGCGAGGACGCGGACGCGGATCGCGCCATGCGCCTCGATCTCCTGGAGCAGCGCGTGATACACGCCCTCGCTGCCGCCCTTCGGCGTGTCGCCGTCGTGGAAGGCGCGGCTGGCGCAGACGAGGCGCCAAATCTCCTTGGTGATGCCGTGCATGTAGACCGCAAGGCTGATCCCGCCATAGCAGACGAGCGCCAGTCGCAGTTCCTTCTCGCGCATTCTACATCCTCATGCCGACATGATCGCTCGGGCGTGATCGCTCGGGGTTTATCCGGTGGCGCCGGTTCGGTTCGTCGGTGTCGTTGGCTCCAGGATAGCCCAGATCGGCAGGTGATCCGAGGCTTTCCGCGCCGCCGGGCTCGCATGCACGCCGCACTCGACCACGTTCAAGTCCGACGACACCATGATCCGGTCGAGCCGAGCGACCGCGCGCCGCGAATGGAAACTCGCCCCGGTCTCCGCGAATGCATAGTCGCGGCCGAAATCGCGCAGGCAGCCGGCGCCCGCACTCCATTCGTTGAGATCGCCCATCATCACCGTCGGATGCGCCTGCGCGCAGGTATCGACATGGTTCATGATCGCGGCGGCCTGCTTGCGCCGCCACAGGCCGGACAGATCGAGATGCATGCCGAGCACGCGGAGCATGCCGCCCGCGAACTGGACATCGGCCATCACTGCACCGCGCGGTTCGAGCGAGGGAAGGTGGAGCGGTTCGCTATCGACCACGCGCGCTGACTTGCGGACGAGAATGACGTTGCCGTGCCAGCCCATGCTGAGCGCGCGCAGGCCGAAGTCGACCGGCTTCCAGTCGCTATGCTCCTCCAGCAGGTGATGCGGCAGCACGCAGGCCTTGGCCCCGAAACGCCTGTCCGCCTCCTGCAGCGCGATCACGTCCGCATCGATCTCGCGCAGTACCTCGACCACGCGTTCGGGATTGCGCCGACGGTCGAGCCCGATGCCCTTGTGAATATTGTAGCTGGCGACCTTGATCATGCGTGGGCCCTATAACGCGACGGGCGCGATCCGGGTTGCAGAATGACGGTGCGTGACATGCAAAAGGCACGGGCGGTCGATCTGGTGGAAGAATTACGTCTCCGCTCCTCCGTCGTGGAGCGGAGACCGACACCCGAGCGTTGTATGTCCAGATTGTGGGGGAATTGCTGGTGCGTCTTGGTTTGATCGGTGCATCGCTGCTGGCGATGACGTGTGCACTCTCGGCGTGCGAGGTGAAGACGACGACCGCCTCGAACACGCAGCAGCCCGCGGCGGCGGCGGCTCCGGCGGCTGCGTCGACCGGGTGGACCACCACCACCGCCGGGCAGTTGCGCAAGGCGATCGCGGCGCGCGGCGCTCACGGCCTCGACCGGATGAGCTTCGATGCGAGCGCGCAGCCCGGTGCAGGCGACGACGCGTTGACCAAGGCTGCGCTCGCATACGGCAAGGCGCTGTCGCAGGGCGCGACCGATCCGACCAAGTTGTTCGACGTCTACACCGTGCCGCGCCCGCAGGTCGATCTCGGCCGTGGCCTCGCTGCGGCGCTTCAGGCCGGCGACGTCGGCAAGTGGCTCGCCGGACTGGCGCCGCAGGACGAGAATTACGCGCGCCTATCGAAGGCCTATCTCGCGACGCCGAAATGGGAGCAGACGCCGGCGTCCGCGATTCCCGACACGGGCAAGCAGATTAAGCCGGGCGAAGCCGATCCGCGCGTGCCTGCGATCGCGCATCAGCTCGTCGTGTTCGATTATCTCGACAAGGCAGCGGCGCAGGGCGACCGCCTGACGCCGGCGATGATCCTCGCGATCAAGAAGATGCAGGCGGATTACGGGATCAAGCCCGACGGCATGATCGGCAGCGCGGCGCTCGGCATCCTCAATTTGTCCGATGCGGACCGCGCACGCGCGATCGCGGTCAACATGGAGCGGCTCCGCTGGCTCGATCGCAACGCGCCGACGACGCGGATCGACGTCAATCTCGCGGCGGCCCGGCTGAGCTATTGGCGCGACGGCAAGCTGGTCGACAGCCGCAAGGTCGTGGTCGGCGAGCCCGACAAGGAAACGCCGCAACTCGGGTCGCCGATCTTCCGCCTCGTCGCCAATCCGACCTGGACGGTGCCGCGCTCGGTCGAGAAGAAGGAGATGGCGGGCAAGGGCGCCGGGTATCTGCGCGCCAACAACCTTGCGTGGAAGAACGGCTGGCTGGTCCAGCAGTCGGGGCCGAAGAACTCGCTCGGCCTCGTCAAGTTCGACATGTCCAACGAACACGCGATCTACCTGCACGACACGCCCGCAAAACAGCTGTTCGCCGAGATTCAGCGCCAACGTAGCCATGGCTGCGTCCGCGTCGAGGATGCGCTCGGGTTCGCCGAGCTGCTCGCGAAGGACGAGGGTGTGACCGATCAGTGGCATGCCGCCCGCGCGACCGGCAAGGAGACGTTCGTCAAGCTGCCCAAGGAGATACCGGTGCGTCTGTTGTACCAGACCGTGCTGTTCGACGACGCCGGCGAGCCCGTCATCCGCGCCGATCCCTATGGCTGGAACGACCGCGTCGCGGTCGCGCTGGGGCTTGGAACGAGTGCGAGCTACAAGCCGGCGGCGCGTGATGCGGATGTCGGGCCGTAACGGCTACTCTAACTCGTCCGTCGTTGAGTCATCCCCGCGCAGGCGGGCATCCATATTGGCTGACATCGGAAATTTCTCGCAAAGCCAGCCAGTATGGGTTCCCGCCTTCGCGGGAATGACGGTGGGTGGTGAGCTACCCCTGAAGCGTCGTCGTCGAAGGATAATGCTTGTCAAGATGGCGCTTGATGATCCGCAAGTTGCGCGTGTTCGAGCGGAAGAAGAAGTCGGGAATCGCGCCGACGAACGGGATCATCCCGAACGCCCAGTCGATCCCGACATTGCCGAACATCCGCGCCATCTGAATCTTCGACATGCCGATGTTGCGCGCTTCCCAAGCCATCCACGCGCCCACTGCCGCCGCGATCGTGCTGCCGGCGAACGGGATGAGGTCCAGCACGACGTCCATGCCGACCTTGCGGTTGGTGCCGGGGATGACGAACAATCCCTCCATCACGCGCTCCATCGCCTCGACCCGGCGGCGCACCGACAGCGCGTCCTTGCCGAGCGGCAGCGTCTGGAAGATCTCGCCGGGGGCGATGCGGGTGGTGCGCGGGTTCATCGACCCTAGTTGGTATCGGCGCGCAACCGGTTCAACGGGTGCCACGCGCGGGTGTTCGCCTGCCACTGGCTGAGGCGTGTGGAGACCAGCGACCAACGCAAGGGCCGCGCCAGCGGGATGAACGCCACGTCCTCGTTCATCGCGGCATCGGCGGCCGCGATCCTGGCGCCGCGTTCGGCCAACGTCGGCGCCTCGCGTGCCGCCTCCAGCGCCGTTCGCGCCGCATCGCCGCACGCGACGCAGGCCGCCGCCAAATACCAGCGCGCGCTGTCATAGGGCGCGACCGCATCGACCAGCTTCAGTTCGGCCGCGTCGTCGATCCCGACTCGCCGGGGGACGATCCCGATCGCCATCAGCGACGCCGCGACCTGCGCATATAGCAATGTCGCCCCCGGCCCGGTGGGCAGCGCGACCCGCAGTTCGATCGGTCCCGGAATCTGCTGTTTCCAGCCTGCGACCCTCTGGCGCGCGGCGGCGCGACGTTCGTCCTGCGTCAACAGCGTCCATGCCGGCACCTGTGGCAGCGAGGCGGAATCGAGAATATCGGGCAGGATACGGTCCGCCGGGTCCCAGTTCGGCGCGACCGCCGCCGTCACCGCCGATCGATCGATCGCCTGCGACACGGCGGCGCGGTTGGCGGCATCGGCCAGGAACCCGTCGCGCCGGACGATCGCCAGTCCGAACAGCCCCACCGCCGGATCGACGCGGATGTTCGCCGGCGCGATACTGGTCATCGCGAGCAACGGCCAGTCGACGAAGCTGCCCCCGCTCACCAGATCGGAGTCGCGATTGGCGAACCGCGCGATCGCGCGCGCCGCACGCTCGCCGATCAGCCGAACGTCCTCCTGCGGCTTTGCCTCGCGCTGGTCGTCGGGATCGGCTTGGCCGGGATCGAACGCCGGGCGCAGCAACGGTGCACGACCGCGATGTGCCACGCGGAACGGTCCGGTCCCGCCGGTCGGACGCAGCCGCAGCAGCGCGAGTTCGGGTTGCGCGAACAGCTTCAGCAGGTCGGGGCGGGGCCGTGACAGCCGCACCTCGATCACCTGCGGGGTCATCACGACGATCTCGTCGATCGCGGTCAGGAAGGGGGCGAGCGGATTGCGTGCGCCCGCCGCCGCCCGTGCGGTATCGGGGCCGCCGATCTGTCGCCGGAGCATCGTCACCACCTGCTCGGCGGTGACTGGCGTACCGTCGCCCCAGTCGCCCTCGCGCAGGCGGAAGATGTAGCTCATCCCGCCGTCGATCACGATCCAGCGCTCGGCGATTCCCGGCTCGATCTGCCCCGCGGCATCGAACCGCACCAGCCCCTGCGCGGTCGAATCCATCAGCAGGCGGGCAGGGGTGTCGAGTGCGACGCGGCTGGCATCGGCGACGTGCGGGACCCCGCCGATCGCGCTGACCACCACTGCGCCGGTATCCGGCCGCCGATCGCACGCGGCGAGCACCCCGCACCCGGCGAATAGCGCGACGCTCGCCGTAAGCCGCAAGCGTCGTCTGCGTTTAGCGCCCGGTCGCAAACCGGGTCGACCGCCTGAATCCGATCGCAGCACAAGAATCTGGTGGATCGTCGACGTCAGCATCGTCGACGGTGTAGGCCCGGACGTCCCGCGGGGCAACGCAGAGGGCACCGCGTACCACCCGATAAACGCCTCGCAACGTTACCGGCCGCCTCGAAATGCGAAGGTGAAGCGATAGGCGCTATCCTTTGCGGGACGAGCATCCACTCGCCGCACCGGGCTGGCCGCGACCAAGGTCAGCGCGCCGTCCGCGACGTTGACGGGGATGCCGAGCGTCAGATCGATCTGCCTGGACCAGCCGCCACCCATGACGGTCGCGCGCACCACGAGCCGCCCCGCCCAGACGCACTGCACATCGACGGGGCAGCGACTGTCTTCGATGACCCGGTCCGCGCGCACCTTCGGTCCGTCGACGAACGCGGTCTGCCCAAGCGCTATCGGACCTTCGACCGGGACATGCGCCGTACAACCCGTGATGAACGTCCCGGCCAATGCCAGGATTGCCGCCAGCAGCCAGGCTCCACGCTCAACCACAGGACGCGGAGACCACCCGGCCGTCCGCGACGATGACGGTCACGCGCTCCTGCCGGTAATCGCGCGTCATCGGATCGCCGGGTGCGAGCCGACGGACCACGGCGCTCCCCGTCCGGCGAAGAATATCCGTGTCGCTAGGCGCGCTCTGCCCGACGAGCGCCGCGGCGGCATCGGGGCGGCATAGTCCAGTCGTCGCCCGGTCGTTCGTGCCGGTCGAGGCGCAGGCTCCGAGGCACGCCAGCCCCAGCATCGACACCAGCATGCTTCCCTTGATCGTCGTCATCGTCACATCCCCGTCACCGTAAGCCGCGCCCTGATTAGCGAGCCGAACATGAACGGTAGACGGTGCCGACGACGGATAGCCTTGAGCGAACGGGCGGGCGGCGTAACCCGATATCCAGTGCAACGGCGTGCAAGGCCGACCGTCCGCGGAAGGCCTTGCAGCCCGGTCAGCTGATATGCACGGCCTTCGTGACCAGATGCGCGGCAATGCCCTCCGGACCGTCCTCGGAACCGTGCCCGCTCTCCTTCACGCCGCCGAACGGGCTGTCGGGATAGCTCAGCCGGACGTTGTTGATCGCGATCATCCCCGCCTCGATTGCGTCGCCGAGCATGTTCTGGCGACGGCAATTCTCGGTGAAGCAATATGCTGCCAGCCCGAACGGCAGGCGGTTGGCTTCGGTCACCGCGTCCTCGTCCGTCGCGAACCGGCTGAGCAACGCGACCGGACCGAACGGCTCCTCGTTCATCGCGCGCGCCGACAGGGGGACGTCGGCCAGCACGGTCGGTTGGAAGAAGAACCCGCCTTGGCCGCCATAGTCGCCACCCGCGAGCAGCTTGGCGCCGTGCCCCGTCGCGTCGCCGACCAGCTCGGCGATTGCATCGGGCCGGCGGGCGTTGGCCATCGGGCCCATCTGGCTCGCCGCATCCATGCCGTCGCCGATCTTCAGCGCGCGCGTCCGCTCGGCGAAACCGGCGGCAAACTGGTCGTAGATGCCGTCCTGCACGTGGAAGCGCGTCGGCGCGACGCAGACCTGGCCGGCGTTGCGAAACTTGTGCGCGACCAGCGTATCGAGCGTCTTCTCGAGATCGCAATCGTCGAACACCAGCACCGGGCCGTGCCCGCCCAGCTCCATCGTCGTCCGCATCATCGTATCGGCGGCCAGCTTCATCAGCGCCTTGCCGACCGGCACCGATCCGGTGAAGCTCAGTTTCCGCGTGATCGGCGAGGCGAGCAGATGGCGCGACACCATGTCGGGGACGCCGAACACGCACTGCGCGACATCCCCGGGCAACCCCGCGTCCTGGAAGCAGCGCATGACCTCGACCGCGCTACCCGCGGTTTCCTCCGACGGCTTGATGATGATCGAGCAGCCGGCCGCGACCGCTGGCGCGATCTTCCGCACGACGTTCATGATCGGGAAGTTCCACGCGCAGAACGCCGCCACCGGGCCGACCGGCTGGTGCAGGACCAGGCTGCGCGTACCCGATGGGCGGGGCAGCACGCGGCCATAGACGCGCAGGCCCTCGGCGGCGTGGAAATCGAGCAGCGCGGCGGCAAACGCGACCTCGCCCTTCGCCTCGGCCTGAATCTTGCCCTGCTCGAGCGTTGCGATACGCGCGATGTGATCGCCGCGTTCGCGCAGCAGCTGCGCGGTCCGGACCAGGATCGCGGCACGCTTTTCCGGCGGGGTCGCACGCCATGCGATAAAGCCGCGCTGCGCCGCCTCCAGCGCACGATCGAGGTCGGCGGCATTGGCGAGCGGCAACGCCGCCTGTCCCGCACCGGTCGCCGGGTTCAGCACGTCGCGAGTCTCGCGACCGTCGCCGCTCAGCCATTCGCCGGCGATGTAGAGCCCGAGCTTGGTGTCATAGGCGGTGGTCATAATCGTCTCCGTTGTTGGCGTCGCGTTCGGCTGAACGGTCATGTCGTCGTCGATCGTCGCCGCGGTAAGACCCAAGACGTGATCGAGGGGTCGTACGTGGCAATCGCCGGATCGATCGAGCGAAATGCCGGGGTCGCCCGGCACGGCGATCACAGCATATGGCAGCGGGTCCACAGGCTCAACCGGAGCGATGCGATCGTCGGGCCAATCATCGGTACGTACGCTCCGCCCCGCGCGACGCCTCGTGTCACGGACCTGACACGCATCGGGAATACGGAGCAGGCGCGCAGTATCTTGTGCGATCCCACGCTTTTGCGGATCGTGCGCGTTCATTATTCGGATCGTGGCCATGACAGAAGTTTCTCGTCGCACGCTGCTCGCCGCCGGCCTGTTCGGTGCGACGCTGTCCGCGTTTCCCGCGGCGATCGCGCGGGCGGCGGCGATCGCACCCGACGTGAAGACGGGCTCGATCATGGATGTCGAGCACGTCGTCATCCTGATGCAGGAGAATCGCGGCTTCGATCATTATTTCGGGTCGCTGCGCGGTGTCCGCGGGTTTGCGGACCGGTTGCCGATCCCCGTCCCGTCCGAGGCCAATGCGACGAAGCCGGCGCCGGTCTGGTACCAGGGCGATCGAACCGCCCCCGGCGGCGCACGCACGGTCCTGCCGTTCCACCTCGCCACGCGGACGAATTTCGACCTGATGCGGATGGAGGGCACGCCGCATAGCTGGCCCGATGCGCAACGCAGTTGGGACGACGGTCGGATGGCGCACTGGCCAGAGGCGAAGAGCCAGCGCGCGATGGGGCATTATCGGCGCGAGGACATCCCGTTCCAGTTCGCGCTCGCGGAGGCGTTCACCGTCTGCGACGCCTATCATTGCTCGGTCCAGACCGGGACCAACACCAACCGCCTGTTCCTGTGGAGCGGCACCAACGATCCCGGCGGCACGCTGGGCGGTCCGGCGATCGGCAATTCGCACGACAGTTTTCCCGCGGACGGCGGCGCTGCCGATCCGTATCGCTGGACGACGGTGGTCGAGCGGTTGCAGGCGAAGGGTGTCGACTGGCGCATCTACCAGGACATGGCCGACAATTTCACCGACAACCCGCTGGTCGGCTTCGCCGCGTTCCGGGACGCGCACCGGGGTGATGGGGATCCTGCATTACGAGAGCGCGCGCTGACGACCCGCGGGCTCGACGTCTTGCGCGCGGACGTGCTCGGCGGGCGGCTGCCACAAGTGTCGTACGTCATCGCCACCGCGAAAGGCTCCGAGCATCCCGGCCCTTCGAGCCCCGCGCAAGGCGCTGCCTATACCGCCGACGTGCTCGACGCGCTGACCGCGGACCCCAAGGTCTGGGCGCGGACCGTGCTGCTCGTGATGTTCGACGAGAATGACGGCTTCTTCGATCACGTCCCGCCGCCGGCGCCACCCTCGCACGCCGCCGACGGCACGCTGCTCGGGGGATCGACGGTCGATCTCGATGGCAGCTATCACCTCCACCCGAGCAAGAGCGATGCCGCGCTTGATCTGCCCGCGTATCGCGGCCGGGCGTATGGGCTGGGCCCGCGCGTGCCGATGTACGTCGTCTCGCCGTGGAGCCGGGGCGGGTGGGTCAACTCGCAGGTGTTCGATCACACTTCGGTAATCCGCTTCCTTGAACGCCGGTTCGACTTTCACGAACCCAACATCGCGCCGTGGCGCCGCGCGGTCTGCGGCGACCTGACGTCCGCGTTCGACTTCACCGCGGCCGACCCTGCGCCGTTCGCCGCGATGCCCGGTCCACGGCCCGATGCCGTCCGGGCCGCGGCGATCCCCAAGCAGATAAGCCCCCAGGCACCAGCCGGGTCGCTGCACCCATGGCAGGAACCCGGCATTCGCCGCGCTCGTCCGCTACCCTATGCCTTGGCCGTCAGCGAGAGAATCGCGGATCGCGCGATCCATCTACGATTCACTGCGGAAGGGACGCAGGCGGCGGTGTTCCACGTCTACGACCGCGCCGACCTGGCCCAAGCGCCGCGCCGCTTCACCGTCGAGCCCGGGCACGCGTTGGACGGGCACTGGCCGTTCGACGACGCTGGCCTTTACGATCTGTGGGTGCTCGGCCCGAACGGCTTCCACCGCCATTTCGCCGGCAGCGGAAACGATCCAGCGCACCTGTACCGGATGCAGTGGATCACCACCGCGGACGATCTCGTTCTGCGACTGCCTGGCAGCCAGCGCGATCATGGTCTGGTGGCGAGCGTTGCGGCGATCGGCATGCCGCCCAAGGTGATACCATTGGCCGAAACACGCTATCGCTGGCCTCTCCGCGACAATTTCGGCTGGTACGACATCACGGTTACCACTGCGACGGCTCCCCATTTTCGGCGTCGCGTATCCGGTCGCGTCGATGCGCCGGGCCGGATCACGTGCAGCGATCCATTTCCGCCTGACGCGCACGCGTAGACCTGGTCCACCGAGGCCAATGCGACCGCATAGCCGCAAACGCGTCATCCGGCGGCAGACTTCCGATCGGCGTCTTCCTCGCGCAGGAACTGGAGAAGCTCCTCGATCTCATCCGATTCATAGCGCAGTGTCATGTCGTCCACTTCGATCTCGACCGTAGCGCGATCCTCCGACGACCAACCGGCGAGGATGTCGGCACAATCGGCCAAGGACCCGCGTGCAACGCTCTTCCGCTCCTCGCCCGATTTGTCGGTGCGGTAGATCGTGGCTGGCTCACTCAGCGGATAGGTCGTCATGGATCTCATCTCTTCCGTCCAACATTGTATGGGATGCGGATGCCCGCCGACTGCATGCCGGCGGGCATTCGAGATCACTCGTCTTCGTCTTCGGCGTCGATGTTGACGGTCGTCTCGGCGAGCTTCGTCATATATTCATCACCACCGTAGATGTCCTTGGTGGCCGCGCTCAGCTTCTTGTGGTCGTCCTTGAGACCTAGCGCCTTGGCGTACACCGTCGCCGTGCCGAACCCGGCAATCCCGTAATGCGTCATCCGCTGATACTGCGCGATGATCATCACATCGAGCAGCGGACCCTTTTCGGGACCTTCTTCGAGCACATGCTTGGTGGCTTCGGCGACGAGGCCTTCCATGCCCTTGCAATGCTCCTTCGAAACCTTTTCGTCGTTCGACGCGATCAGGTCCTTGAGCAGGTCGGTATGCGTCTCGATATCCGCCTGCGACTTGGTCAGCATCTCCTTCAGCGATGCGTCGCTTGCCTTGGACGTGATCTTCTTCAGGACCTTCTTCATCTGGTCGTTTGCGGACCACAGATCCTTCAGCTCGTCGGTGTAGATTTCCTGGAGATCTTCGGGTGCAGACATGGGGCCATCCTTATGGGCTCACCGGCGGAATGCGCGGCGACTGGTTTTGAAACTTGGGAAACGCGGATCGAAGCGCGGCGACCTCAGCCGGCGCCTGGCTGCTTCTGCTCGTCCTCATAGTCCGCATCGGTGCCGATCTTGCCGTTGGCCTCGGCTTCGGCGATGCCCGATGTCTCGACGACCTCAATCGTGCGACCTTCGGCCGCGATCGCATGCGGCTCGCGGTCCGCATCCGGGTCGGCGGCGATCGTCGTGCCGTCACTGCCGCCCGAACCGGCGACGCCGTTGGCCGCACTGCCGCCGTCTTCGCCGGCCTGACCGCCACCGTGATAGGCGATGTCGGTCTGGCCGCCATGCGCCATGAAGCCGGTGTTCGTCTCGGTCTTGCCGGCATGCGGGTTGGGATAGGACCCACCGCCACTTTCGCCGCCTTCGCTGCGACCGTGAACATCGTCGTTGCCGCGGGGCGAGTCCGAAACGCCGTCCGGCGCGCCCTTGCTCCCAGAGTTGCCGGGCACAGGGGTCTGAACCTTGTCACTCATCGGTATGTCCTTCTGAATGTAGCGGTCAAAAACAGACCGACCCGGGCCGCTCATTAAGAGCGGACCGGGTCGGGGAAGGGGTTACGGCCGGAGCACGACCTTGATGACGCCGTCCTGCTTGTCGCGGAACTTCTGGTACATCTCGGGCGCATCCTCGAGGCTGGCCGGGTGCGTCACGACGAAGCTCGGGTCGATGTCGCCGGCCTCGATCCGAGCGAGCAATGGCTTGGTATAGGCCTGGACGTGCGTCTGGCCGGTCTTGATCGTCAGCCCCTTGTTCATCATCGCGCCGATCGGGATCTTGTCGCCCATCCCGACATAGACGCCGGGGATCGACACCGTGCCGCCCATCCGGCAGCTCATGATCGCCTCGCGCAGTACGTGTACGCGGTCGGTGGCGAGGAACGTCGCCGCCTTCACCTTGTCGATCACCGCATCCATCGCGCCATGCCCCGAAGCCTCTGCGCCGACCGCATCGATGCAGCTGTCGGGGCCACGGCCCTTGGTGCGGAACTGGAGCTCGTCATAGACGCTGTCGACCTCGGCGAAGTTGATAGTCTCCGCGCCGCCTGCCTCGGCCATCGCGAGACGCTCGGGCACCTCGTCGATCGCGATCACGCGGCCCGCGCCGAGCATCAGCGCCGAGCGGATCGCGAACTGGCCGACCGGACCGCAGCCCCAGATCGCCACGGTGTCGCCCGGCTCGATCTGCGCATTCTCCGCGGCCATGTAGCCGGTCGGGAAGATGTCGGAGAGGAACAGCGCCTGTTCGTCGGTGACGCTGTCGGGAACCTTGATCGGACCGATATCGGCCATCGGCACGCGCAGATACTCGGCCTGGCCACCGCAATAACCGCCCAGCATGTGGCTGAACCCGAACAGGCCGGCGGGCGAATGGCCCATCGCCTTGATCGCCATCTCCGCATTCGGATTGGTCCGCTCGCACGCCGAGAACAGCCCCTTGCGACAGAAGAAGCAATCGCCGCAGCTGATCGTGAACGGCACCACGACGCGGTCGCCGATCTTCAGATTGGTGACTTCGGAGCCGAGTGCGACGACGACGCCCATGTTCTCATGACCCAGGATGTCGCCCGCCTGCATCGTCGGTTGGTAGCCATCAAGCAAGTGAAGATCGGACCCGCAGATCGCGCAGGCCGACACCTTGATGATCGCATCGCGCGGATGCTTGATCTCGGGATCTGTAACAGTATCGACCCGAACATCGCCTTTTCCATGCCAAACAAGTGCGCGCATCAGAAGATCTCCGTCATAGAATTACAGCCTAGTGCTCACGCACGACACGACATCCCTTCAGACATGACTCGGCAATGGCGCAAACGCCGCCTGATCATCATCAAAACTATGCACTATCGCCACGAAGTCTCGGCCGCGACGTTTCCGCGTCACCGCCGTCAGCGTGAACATATTCTGGGGAGTATAGCGATCAAAGTGGCGTCATCGTTCCTGCGTCACGCCAATATCCGCAGTTAAAATTTTATGTTGATTGCGATCAATATCGATGAACTTAAACTAAATCGAGATACCCCAATGAAAGTCCATAGATCGTAAGGACTTGTCGAGCTTGGTCGCTCTGCGACATCGTTGCGGTTGCGACATTGATGCTGCGGCTTGCTCTGCGCAACGGCGATCGCCCTACCAAGTTCGCGGACGCCGGGGCCAATTCTGAGTGTGGACCGTTAGGACGCTATCGCAGTCTGCCGACGCCGTTCGCCCGCCACGCCTTGCACGGCGCTGCGGCGTTCCGACGGGCGGGTGCACGATTTAAGATCCGGGATAGCCTCATGCAGATCAAAGCCATTCTCTTCGACATCGACGGTACGCTGGTCGACACCAACGACATGCACGTCCTCGCCTGGGAGGCGGCGTTCGCGACTGTCGGCGCGTCGTTCGACCGCCGGGTGATCCACGACCAGATCGGCAAGGGGACCGACATGCTCGTGCCGACTCTGCTGCCCGACGCGGACGAGGCGCAGCAGGAAAAGCTCGGCGACACGCACGGCGCGATCTTCAAGGCGAAATACCTGGAGACCGCCAAGCCGTTCGCGCAGGCGCACGACCTGCTGGCCCACGCGCATGGTCTCGGGCAGCAGGTCGTATTGGCATCGTCTGCGTCCGAGGCAGAACTCGACCATTACATAGACCTGCTCGACGCACGCGACCTGCTCGTCGCGACGACGAGCAGCGACGACGTCGAGAAGACCAAGCCCGCGCCCGACATCTTCGCGACCGCGCTCAAGAAGCTGCCGAACATCGATCCCACCGAGGTGATCGTCGTCGGCGACACGCCCTATGACATCGAGGCCGCGGCCAAATGCAGCATCGCTGCGGTCGCCGTCCGATCGGGCAAGTTCAAGGACGAGCAACTCAAGTCGGCAGGTGCGATCGCGATCTACGACGACGTGGCGGCCTTGCTTGCCGACTACGCAACCTCGCCGCTGGGACGCTGATCGACATGGCCATCACCCTGAAACCCCTCCGCGATCAGATCATCATCGTCACCGGCGCAACCAGCGGCAACGGTCTCGCGATCGTCGAGGAAGCCGTGCGTCGCGGTGCCGCCGTCGTCGCGACCGCGCGGAACGAAGCGGCACTTGAGGCCCTTCGCGACCGCCTGTCGGCCGACGGCGGACGCATAGCGATCTGCGCCGCCGACGTTAGCGACATGGCGGCAGTCGAGCGTGTCGCCGCCGTCGCGATCGAAGCGTTCGGCGGGTTCGACAGCTGGGTCAACAACGCCGGCACCGGGACCTACGGCACGCTCGAGCAGGTGCCGGTCGCCGATCACCGCCGCGTATTCGACGTCAATTATTTCGGCGTGCTGCACGGATCGCTGGTCGCCGCGCGCCATCTGCGCGGCCGCGGTGGCGGGGCGATAATCAACGTCGGCTCGATCCTCAGCGACCGCGCGATCGTCGAGCAGGGACCGTATTGCGCGACCAAGCATGCGGTGCAGGCGCTGACCGACACGCTGCGGATGGAATTGGAGCAGGAGGGGGCCGCGATCTCGGTGACGCTGATCAAGCCCGGCGCGATCGACACGCCGTTTCCCGAGCATGCGCGCAACTTCATGGACGAGCCGCCCCGCCTGCCGCCGCCGCTCTACGCACCGTCGGTCGTTGCCGACGCGGTGTTGTTCGCCTGCGAGACGCCGCGACGCACACTGTATGCGGGGGGCGGGGGGCTGTTGTCCTCGCTCCTATCGCGCGCCGCGCCACGGTTGAGCGACAAGATCATGGAACTGGTCGGCACCGTCGCGCAGCAGAAGCCGCAAGATCCCGGCGACCCGACACGCCGCGACAACCTCTATGAGCCGCGCGTCGATGCATTGCGCGGAAGCCAGGACGTCCACGCGCGGAGATCGAGCGCCGTGTTGCAGGCCCAGAAACTCCACCCCGCCATCTTGGTGCTCGGTGTCGTCGGAGCCGGGATCGCGGTTGCCCTCAGCCGGCCGAAGGATACCAGCCGGTGACACCGGACGCCGAACGGGCAGGGGCCGCGCGCGACTTCGACGTCGTGCTCGTCCTCAGCGGCGGCAACGCGCTCGGCGCATTCGAAGCGGGTGTCTACGAAGCACTGCATGAGCACGATCTCCAACCGGACTGGATCATCGGCGCCTCAATCGGCGCGATCAACGGGGCCCTCATCACCGGTTCCCCTACCGATCGCCGGATCGAGACGTTGCGAACGTTCTGGCGACCCGCACCGTCCGGCGCCCCGGCGCTTCCGTGGCTAGGTGCGCTCGAAACCAGCCGTCGCACGAACGCAGTCGGCTGGTCCGCAACGCTGGGTCGCCCCGGCATCTTCGGCCCCATGCTCTCCACCTTGGCACCGTGGACCGACAGCCGGCCGTCGATCTTCGAAACCAATCAGCTTGGCACGACACTGGAAAAGCTGGTCGACTTCGAGCGCCTCAATGCCGGCCCGTGCCGCTACACCGCGACTGCGGTAGACCTCGAAACCGGCGACGACGTCGTATTCGACAGCGCCGCGATGCAGATCGGACCCGATCATGTCCGTGCCAGCGCCGCACTGCCGGTCGCGTTCCCCCCAGTGGAGATCGACGGCCGCTGGCTGGTCGACGGCGGCTTGTCCGCAAACCTACCGCTCGACCCGGTTCTCAGCGAGCCACCACTGCGACCGACATTCTGCATCGCGGTCGACCTGTTGCCGCTCCACGGCCCGCGCCCGACGACGTTGGGCGAGGCGACGAGCCGCATGCAGGACCTGATCTTCGCCGCGCAATCCCGCCGCACGATCGAACGGTGGCAAGCCGCGCACGCCGGCTGCCAGGACTTCGCGCTGGCGCTGGTCCGACTCGCCTACACCGAGCAGGCCGATGAAGTCGCCGGCAAGGCGCTGGATTTCTCAGGCCCCACGATCGAACAGCGCTGGTCGGCAGGCCGTCGCGCCGGGATGCTGGCCGTCGAAGGCGTAAAGGCCGGAACGCTGGCGATCGGCGTTCCTGGCTTCAACATCGCCACGCTAGACTGCCGGCGACCCAGCGGCGTCGACCGTTGAGTGGTCAGGCAGGTCCGGTGAGATAAATAGGATTGGTGCGGACGGCGGGACTCGAACCCGCACTCCTAGGGAGGGAGATTTTAAGTCTCCTGCGTCTACCGGTTTCGCCACGTCCGCACACGCGCCCAACAAGACGAGGTCGCGCGCAGCGTCAACCCATCTTGCCAGGCCGGCAGCATATTCTCCGACTGTCTACGGTCCCGCGCAGTGGTACCGCTCACACGTTCAGGCGTGAGCGCATTTCCTTGCCCGGCTTGAAATACGGCACGCGCTTGGCCTCGACCTCGACGACTTCGCCGGTACGCGGGTTGCGGCCGGTCCGCGCATCGCGCGCACGCGTGGAGAATGCACCGAAACCGCGCAGTTCGACTCGACCGTCGGCGGCCAGTCGCTTGGATATCTCGTCGAAGAAGGTGCTGACGATCAGCTCCACTTCGTTAGGCTGTAGGTCCGGATGCGCCTCGGCGATCTTAAGGACCAGTTCAGATCGGATCATTCGAGCCCCCGCCCATCTAAAAAAACGCGTACAGATTGATACAGGTCAACCTGCGAGGCATTAGCACTTATTACCGAACAGTCAAAAACCAAAGTGGATCTGACAATAAAAAGCCCGACATGTTCGAGACATGCCGGGCGTTTTCATCGATAAGCCGTTAGGCTTTTCTTAACACTTACTTCTTCTCGGCGTCCGTGCGAGCCTTGAGAGCCTCGCCCAGGATGTTGCCGAGGGTCGCGCCGGAGTCCGACGAACCATACTGCGCCACAGCCTGCTTCTCTTCCGAGATCTGCATGGCCTTGATCGAGAAGGTCGGCTTCTTCGAACGATCGAAGCCGGTGACCATCGCGTCGAACTTCTGGCCGACCTGGAAACGCTCCGGACGCTGCTCGTCGCGATCGCGACCCAGATCCGTGCGCTTGATGAAGCCGGTCGCGCCATCGTCGCCCTGCTGCACTTCGAGGCCCGCATCGCGGACTTCGAGAACGGTCACGGTAACGATCGCGTTCTTGTTCAGCTTGTCGCCTGCTGCTGCGATGCCGCCGGCCGATGGCCCGCCACGCTCGAGCTGCTTCATGCCGAGCGAGATACGCTCCTTCTCGGCGTCGATGTCGAGCACGACGGCCTCGACGGTCTCACCCTTGCGATGCAGGTTGAGCGCGTCCTCGCCCGAAACACCCCAAGCGATGTCGGACATGTGGACCATGCCGTCGACGTCGTTGTCGAGGCCGATGAACAGACCGAACTCGGTCGCGTTCTTGACTTCGCCTTCGACGGTCGAACCGATCGGATGAGCGGCAGCGAATGCCTCCCAGGGATTGGCCTGAGCCTGCTTGAGGCCGAGCGAGATGCGACGCTTCTCGGAATCGACTTCGAGGACCATGACGTCGACTTCCTGCGAGGTCGACACGATCTTGCCGGGATGGACGTTCTTCTTGGTCCAGGACATTTCCGACACGTGGACGAGGCCTTCGATGCCCGCTTCCAGCTCGACGAACGCACCATATTCGGTGATGTTCGTGACGCGGCCGGTGAGCTTCGCGCCGACCGGATACTTGACCATCGCGCCATCCCAGGGATCGCTTTCCAGCTGCTTCATGCCGAGGCTGATGCGCTGGGTGTCCTTGTTGATGCGGATGATCTGCACCTTGACGGTGTCGCCGATGTTCAGGACTTCGCTCGGGTGACCGACGCGCTTGTAGCTGAGATCGGTGACGTGCAGCAGGCCATCGATGCCGCCGAGATCAACGAACGCACCGTAATCGGTGATGTTCTTGACGACGCCGTCGATGATCTGGCCCTCGGCCAGGCTGAGGATGAGGCCCGAACGCTGCTCTGCGCGCGTCTCTTCGAGAACGGCGCGACGCGACACGACGATGTTGCCGCGCTTGCGGTCCATCTTCAGGATCTGGAACGGCTGGGGGATGTCCATCAGCGGGGTGACATCGCGCACGGGGCGGATATCGACCTGCGAACCGGGCAGGAAGGCAACGGCGCCGTTCAGGTCGACGGTGAAGCCACCCTTCACGCGGCCGAAGATCACGCCTTCGACGCGGGTCGTCTTGGAGAATTCGGTTTCCAGCTTGTCCCATGCGGCTTCGCGACGGGCGCGATCGCGGCTAAGCATCGCTTCGCCGTGGACGTTCTCGACGCGATCGACATAGACTTCGACTTCGTCGCCGACCTTGAGGTCAGCCTTCTGGCCCGGCGCTGCGAATTCGCGAAGCGGCACGCGGCCTTCCGACTTCAGGCCGACGTCGATGACGGCCATGTCGTTCTCGATGCCGGTCACGGTGCCATGCACCACGCGGCCCTCGAAGCTGTCGGCGTCGCCGAGCGTTTCGTTCAGCATCGCCGCGAAATCGTCGCGGGTCGGCATTACCTGGGTTGCCATAGAATTCAGTAATCCTAGTCTGTTTCCGGCCAAGCGGTTGGGTCCGCTGGTCTTGGCCTTCGTTGCCGCGACGACCGAACGCCGGCGCAGCATCCGGACGGCACGAAGCGCGGAGGACGTAGACGCTGAATGCGAAAACGGCGCGTGAGACTCGAGGGTCTCCGCGCCTTCCTCCACGAGCATCGCTCGCCGGACGGTTCCGTATAGCCGAAACCCCGTCTCGGAGCAAGTTCGCCGCTGCTTCGTTAGGGGCCGCTCACAACAGGGGCGAAGATTTGAACGAACGCGGCATTCTCGTGCTGGGCTGGGTCGCCACCGTGACGGCGATCGTGATGTACCTGTCGTACATCGACTAGATCATGCTGAACCTTGCGGGTCAGAAAGGATCGGTGGTCCAGCCGTTCGCGACGATGGTGAATTGCGCGCTGTGGGTCGGGTACGGGTTTCTGAAGGACAAGCGGGACTGGCCGATCGTCGTGGCGAATTTTCCGGGGGTGGTGTTCGGAGCGGTCGCGCTGGTTACTGCGCTTTAGGGGAGGGGGAAGCGGCGCTGTACGCGGCGGGGGTCACAACTGGCGATAGCGCCTGCTTCCTTGTTCTCCCGCGAAGGCGGGAGCCCAGTCTGGGTCCCCGCCTTCGCGGGGAAACAATGTTGGGTCGCGGTAGCTCACCCCAACAGGGCAACCACCCCGGCGAAGGCCGGGGCCCAGTTGGGGGACGTCGCTAACTGAGGACCGTCCTTCGTTACTGCGACGTTCCAATTGGGCCCCGGCCTCCGCCGGGGTGGTGGCCCCTGAGGACAGGGGAGTGGCTTAAACCGAAGCCGCCCTCTTCGCCCGCTGCGCCTCCACCAACGCAACCGCCCGCTGCACAGAAGCCTCAATCGACAAAAAGCTCGTATCCAGCAACGCAGCATCCGCCGCCATCACCAACGGCGCAGTCGACCGCCCGCTATCCCGAGCATCCCGCGCCCGAATATCCGCCAGCACCCGATCCTTGCTCGCCGTCCCACCGCGCGCCTGCAACTCCGCATGCCGCCGCTGCGCCCGGATATTCGGCGTGGCCTTCACGAACAGCTTCGCATCCGCATCCGGCGCAATCACCGTGCCGATGTCGCGCCCGTCCAGAATCGCGCCACCATCCTGCGCCGCGAACCGCTTCTGCCGGTGCAGCAACGCCGCCCGCACCAGCGGATGCGCCGACACCACCGACGCCAGCGCGCCGATATCGTCATCGCGCAACGCCGGATCGCTCAACAGCGCATCGCTGAAATCGCATGCCGCGACCGCGTCGGCCTCGGTCTCCGGATCGAGTCCCATCCGCGCCACGCTCAACGCGACCGCGCGGTAGAGCAGCCCGGTATCGAGATACGGCAGCTTGTAATGCTTGGCCAAGGCACGCGCGATCGTGCCCTTGCCCGATGCCGCCGGACCGTCGACTGCGATGATCATCTTAATTCCCCCGGCCGGTAAGCGCATCGAGCGACCGGAAGAACACGGGATAGCTCGTCGCCACCGGCGATACATCGTCAATCGTGACGGGCTCGACGGCGCCAAGTCCGGCCACGACCATGCTCATTGCGATGCGGTGGTCGAGTTTCGAGGCGACCCGAGCGCCACCGCGAATCGCCGCGCCGCCCGACCCGGTGATCGCCATGCCATCCTCATACTCCTCGCAAGGAACCCCGCACGCTTCGAGCGCGATCCGCATCGTCGTGATCCGGTCCGATTCCTTGACCCGCAACTCATGCGCGCCGCGCGCGACGGTCGTTCCGGTCGCGAACGCGGCGGCGACGAACAGCACCGGATATTCGTCGATCATGCTCGGCGCGAGATCGGCTGGCACTTCAATCGCGGTCAGCGGCGCATGCCGGACGCGCAGGTCGGCGACCGGCTCGCCGCCGACGGTTCGCGGGTCGAGCTCGGTAATATCCGCGCCCATCATCCGCAAAGCCGTGACGATCCCGATCCGCGTCGGGTTCAGCCCGACGTTGCGTACGACGATATCCGACCCCGGCACGATCGACGCCGCGACCAGCCAGAACGCCGAAGACGAAGGATCGCCCGGCACGACGATGTCCTGCGGCTTCAGCTCGGCTTCGCCAGTGATCGAAATGATACGGCCCTGGTTCGTCTCCTCGACGGTCAGCTTCGCGCCGAACCCGGTCAGCATCCGCTCGCTATGATCGCGCGTCGCGACCGGCTCGATGACCCGCGTGATCCCCGGCGTGTTGAGCCCCGCCAGCAGGATCGCCGACTTCACCTGAGCCGAAGCGACCGGCAGCGTGTATTCGATCGGCACCGCCGGACACATCCCGCGCACCATCAACGGCAGCCGCCCGCCCGGCGAAGAGGTAATGTCCGCCCCCATCTGCGACAGCGGCTCGATCACGCGTCCCATCGGTCGCCCCGACAGCGACGCGTCGCCGGTAAAGGTGCAGGTGATCGGATGGCTCGACACCAGCCCCATCAGCAGCCGCGTCGACGTCCCCGAATTGCCCATCTCCAGCGCCGTCTCGGGCTGGAGCAATCCGCCGACGCCAACGCCGTCCACCACCCAGATCCCGTCCTCGCCCCGCTCGATCGTCGCGCCCATCGCGCGCATCGCAGCCGCAGTGGCAAGCACGTCCTCGCCCTCCAGCAACCCCTCGATCCGGCTGGTGCCGACCGCCAGGCTCGCGAACATCAGCGCGCGGTGGCTGATCGACTTGTCGCCGGGGACCGCGATCGAACCGGTCAGTGGACCGCGTGCGACGACGTCCATCGAAGTGGGGAGGGGGTGTGCCATGGGGCCGGGCTTTTGACAGTGGCCTTGCGCTATGGCAAGGCGCGCCCACTTTGCGAGGGTATCCCCCCGCAATCCATTCATCCGAAAGGTTCTATCGGCATGATCAAGCCGGAATGGGGCACGAAGCGTTCGTGCCCGAAATGCGCGACGCGTTTCTACGACCTCGAAAAAGCCGACCCCGTGACCTGCATCGAATGCGGGTATGCGTGGGAGCCCGAGCCCATCCTGAAGTCGAAGCAGCCGCTGCCGTTCGAGGTCGCCAAGCCCGACACCAAGAAGCCCGACGCGGATCTCGAGGGTGACGAGGAAGAGGACATCGCCTCGATCACCGGCGAGGACGAAGAGCCGTCGGCGGACGACGAAGTCGATCTCGGCGGCGACGACGACCTCGGCGTCGAGACGCCGCAGGACGAGCACGAGCGTTAAGTTTGAATAAATTTGGCAGGCGGCATTTACGCCGCTTGCCAACCCGGGCGGGTCCGGTTAGTGACCCGCCTCCCAACGGGAATGGGGCCGTAGCTCAGCTGGGAGAGCGTTCGCATGGCATGCGAAAGGTCAGGGGTTCGATCCCCCTCGGCTCCACCATTTCCGTTGATGACTGGTCCGCCGGGACAGCTTTTTACATAGCGTTAGTCGAGATCGTCGGCGCCGGCCCGCGCCGCGTGCAGGTCCCTGAACGTCTCCTCGATCGCCGCGACCACGGCGCTTCCCTCGATGCGCGAGGCAGAATCGTTCGCCACCAGCACGCCTACGCGCCGCGTCGGATCGAAGCCCGTCAACCGAATCATCGCGATGCCTTCGCTGGCAAAGCTCAGCGGCATGACCGTCATACCCAGCCCTGCACGGACATAGGTCAGCGCGCGGTCGTCGCTGACGGTGCGGGCGGCCATGAACGGTCGCACGCCGCGCGCGGTGAAGAAGCGGCTCGTTTCGGCCAGCGCTTCGCAGTGGCGGCGGACGATCATCGTTTCCTCGGCGACGTCGGCGACCGCGAGCGTGGCACGTCCGGCCAGTCGGTGGTCGTTCGCCACCGCGACCGCGAAACCCTCCTCGAGCAGCACGCGACCGCGCGCATCGTCGCCGATCGCGCCGAGCATAACGTCGATCCGCCCGCGATCGAGCAACGCGACGAGTTCGCTGCTCCGTCCCTCGACGACTTCGAGGCGTTCGGTGGTGGAGGCGCGTCGCGCCCGGCCTAGCGCGGCCGCTATCCAGGACGGCGGTAACGTCGTAGCGATCCCGAGCCGGACAAGCTTGGTCGGAGCCGTGTCCTGCAAATCCCGCTCGGCGGCGGCGAACTCGGCTTCGATCCGGCGCGCATGCACCGCGAACCGCGTACCCGAGGGCGTGAGTTCGATACGCCGGTTGGTCCGCAGGAACAGCGTCTGTCCGAGCGACGCCTCGAGCTTGGCGATCCCGACCGACAGCGTCGGTTGCGAGATCCGGCACTGCGCGGCGGCGCGCGTGAAATTGCCTTGGTCCACGACCGCCAGGAAATAGCGCAATACATAGCGTTCGATCATGCGCGTTCGATCATAGCGATACGACCATAGACACGATCTATCGCATGTGTTCGGTCGTATCAATTTCTCTTGGACGCCGCGACCGGGTATCATGCCAGCAACACAAGGTCTGGAGAGGCTGCATGATACCCGATTTCGATTTCGCGCTCGGCGAATCCGCGGACATGATCCGCGAGAGCACGCACCGCTTCGCCACCGACAAGATCGCGCCGCTGGCCGCCAAGATCGACGCCGACGACTGGTTCCCGCGCGAGCTGTGGCCGGCGATGGGCGAACTCGGCCTCCACGGCATCACCGTCGAGGAGGAGTTTGGCGGCCTCGGCCTCGGCTATCTGGAGCACGTCGTCGCGGTCGAGGAAGTCTCGCGCGCGTCCGCCTCGATCGGCTTGAGCTACGGCGCGCATTCGAACCTGTGCGTCAACCAGATCCGCCGGTGGGGCAATCCCGAGCAGAAGGCGAAGTACCTCCCCAAGCTCGTGTCGGGCGAGCATGTCGGCAGCCTCGCCATGTCCGAGGCGGGCGCGGGCTCCGACGTCGTCTCGATGAAGCTCAAGGCGGTGAAGACCGACACCGGCTACGTCCTCAACGGCACGAAGTTCTGGATCACCAATGCGGCCTATGCAGACACGTTGGTCGTCTATGCGAAGACCGGCGAGGGCTCGCGCGGGATCACCGCGTTCTTGATCGAGAAGGACATGCCGGGCTTCTCGATCGGCCAGAAGATCGACAAGATGGGTATGCGTGGGTCTCCCACGGCGGAACTCGTGTTCACCGATTGTGAGGTCCCGTTCGAGAACGTGATGGGACCCGAGAATGGCGGCGTCGGCGTACTAATGTCGGGCCTCGACTACGAGCGCGCGGTGCTCGCGGGCATCCAGCTCGGCATCATGCAGGCGTGCTTGGACGTGGTGATCCCGTACGTCCGTGAGCGGAAGCAGTTCGGGACGGCGATCGGCCAGTTCCAGCTGATCCAGGCAAAGGTCGCCGACATGTACGTCGCGCTGAGTTCGGCGCGCGCGTACGTCTATGCGGTGGCGAAATCGTGCGATGCGGGCAAGACCACGCGGTTCGATGCGGCGGGCGCGATCCTGCTGGCGAGCGAGAGCGCGGTGAAAGTGTCGCTCGAATCGATCCAGGCGCTCGGCGGGGCAGGCTACACCAAGGACTGGCCGGTCGAGCGGTTCATGCGGGATGCGAAGTTGCTCGACATCGGCGCTGGGACGAACGAGATTCGCCGCATGCTGATCGGCAGAGAACTCATCGGAGCCGCCCCCAAGGTGGCGCAGTGATGGCCCCCGCAAATCCTCCCCGGAACGGGGAGGGGGACCGCGTAGCGGTGGAGGGGGCTCACCCCGCACGTAACGCTGGCAGAAGCCCCCCCTCCACCCTTCGCCCAAGCGGTCGAACGGTCCCCCTCCCCGTGTCGGGGAGGATTTGCGTGACCGCGCCCGTCCTCAGCTCCGCACTGTCGCCCGACAGCGAGACCTTCCGCGCCAACGCGACCCACAACCGCGCGCTTGCCGAAACCCTCCGCGAAAACGTCGCCCGCACCGCGCTAGGCGGCAACGCGAAATCCCGCGAGCGCCACGCCGCGCGCGGAAAACTCCTCCCACGCGATCGCGTCGAACGTCTGCTCGACCCCGGCTCGCCGTTCCTCGAAATAGGCCAGCTCGTCGCCAACGGCCTCTATGACGATGAGGTCCCCGGCGCCGGCGTGATCGCCGGGATCGGCCGCGTGTCGGGTCGCCAGTGCATGATCCTGTGCAACGACGCGACGGTGAAGGGCGGCACCTACTACCCGCTCACCGTCAAGAAACACCTCCGCGCGCAGGAAATCGCGCAGGAGAACCGGCTCCCCTGCATCTACCTCGTCGACAGCGGCGGCGCCAACCTGCCGCACCAGGCGGAGGTCTTCCCAGACCGCGATCACTTCGGCCGCATCTTCTTCAACCAGGCGCAGATGTCGGCGCTCGGCATCCCGCAGATCGCCTGCGTCATGGGCAGCTGCACCGCGGGCGGCGCGTACGTCCCCGCCATGTCCGACGAGACGATCATCGTCCGCGGGCAGGGCACGATCTTCCTCGCCGGCCCACCGCTGGTGAAGGCCGCGACCGGCGAAGTCATTTCGGCCGAGGAACTGGGCGGCGCCGACACGCATGGCCGCCGCTCGGGCGTGGTCGATCACGTCGCCGAGAACGACGAGCACGCGCTAACGATCGTCCGCGACATCGTCTCGACGCTGCAACCGCAGGCGCAGACCGCGGTGAACCTCCAGCAGCCCAGGCCGCCGAAGTTCGCCCCCGAAGAACTGTACGGCATCGTCCCTAGCGACGTCCGCGCGCCCTACGACGTCCACGAAGTGATCGCGCGCCTCGTCGACGGCAGCGAGTTCCACGAGTTCAAGGCGCTCTACGGCACCTCGCTCGTCTGCGGGTTCGCGCACATCTGGGGCATCCCGGTCGCGATCCTCGCCAACAACGGCGTGCTATTCAGCGAGAGCGCACAGAAGGGCGCGCACTTCATCGAGCTCGCCTGCCAGCGCAGAATCCCGCTGCTGTTCCTCCAGAACATCTCGGGCTTCATGGTCGGCGGCAAATACGAGGCGGAAGGCATTGCGAAACATGGCGCAAAGCTCGTCACCGCCGTGGCCACCGCGACCGTCCCGAAGATCACCGTGCTGATCGGCGGCAGCTTCGGCGCGGGCAATTACGGCATGTGCGGCCGGGCCTATTCGCCGCGCTTCCTGTTCACCTGGCCCAACAGCCGGATCAGCGTGATGGGCGGCGAGCAAGCGGCCTCCGTCCTAGCCACCGTCCACCGCGACGCGGACGGCTGGACGCCCGAGCAGGCCGAAGCCTTCAAGGCGCCGGTCCGCCAGAAATACGAGGACGAGGGCAACCCCTGGTACGCCACCGCGCGCCTCTGGGACGACGGCATCATTGATCCCGCCCAAACGCGAGACGTGCTTGGCCTGGCCTTCGCCGCGACGCTCAACGCTCCCATCCCCGAACGCCCCGCGTTCGGCGTGTTCAGGATGTAACCCGATGATCCTGCTGTCACTTCTCCTCGCCGCCGGTCAGATCACCCCGGTCCAGCCGATCGTCAAAGGCACCGGCCTGCCGCCCGCGGTAGTGACCGAAGAGGCGGGCGTCATGGTCCCGATCGATGCGCTCTTCGCCGCGCTCGCCGCCCGCGACGGCCAGGCGATCCTCGCGCAGGTCCGCTCCGACGGAGGCGCCACCGTCGCGGAGGAAAAGCCAGACGGCACGCGCTCGGTCCGCCGCACGAGCTGGCCCGAGTTCGCCGCATCGATCAAGCCCGGCCCCGAGCGCTACGCCGAGCGCCTGACCGATCCCGCAGTCGACATCGACGGCGACATCGCGATGGTCTGGTCGCCCTACGTCTTCACGATCGACGGCAAGGTCTCGCATTGCGGCACCGACCATTTCGACATGGTCCGCGACGCCGGCCGCTGGAAGATCGCCAACATCACCTGGTCCAAGCGCACCACCGGATGTGCGAACTGACATGGCCTGTCCTACACCGCCCGCATCGGCTTATGCCGGAATGACCATGATGAACCAGTCGACCCTTTCCGCCGATCTTCCTGCCGTCGAGCGGCTTTCGAGCCCGATGTGCACATCGCTGGAGCGTCTGCACTTTGTGCACTTCCGCGGAGCGAATCGATGATCGAGTCCCTCCTGATCGCCAATCGCGGCGAGATCGCCTGCCGCATCATCCGCACCGCAAGGGCACTCGGCATCCGCACGATAGCGGTCTATTCGGACGCTGACGCGAACGCGCTCCACGTCCGCCAGGCGGACGAAGCCGTCCATATCGGTGCGTCCCCGGCACGCGAAAGCTACCTCGTCGGCGGCCGCATCATTGCCGCCGCGAAGGAGACCGGCGCCCAGGCGATCCACCCCGGCTACGGCTTCCTGTCCGAGAATGCCGACTTCGCCCAAGCCGTGCTAGACGCCGGACTGATCTGGGTCGGCCCCAACCCCGATAGCATCCGCGCAATGGGCCTCAAGGACGCCGCGAAACAGCGCATGATCGCTGCCGGCGTGCCCGTCACGCCGGGCTATCTCGGCGAGGACCAGTCTCCCGAGCGTCTGAAGGCGGAGGCCGATGCGATCGGCTATCCCGTCCTCATCAAGGCAGTCGCCGGCGGCGGCGGCAAGGGTATGCGTCGCGTCGATACGGCCGCCGAGTTCGCCGACGCGCTCGTCTCGTGCCAGCGCGAGGCGGCGTCGTCGTTCGGCAACACCGACGTGCTGATCGAGAAATACATCCTCTCGCCGCGCCATATCGAGGTGCAGGTCTTCGGCGACAGCCACGGCAACGTCGTCCACCTGTTCGAACGCGACTGCTCGCTCCAGCGCCGCCACCAGAAGGTGATCGAGGAAGCGCCCGCACCCGGTATGGACGCCGCCACCCGCGAAGCGATCTGCGCCGCCGCGGTAAAGGCCGCCACGGCAGTCGAGTACGTCGGCGCCGGTACGATCGAGTTCATCGCCGACGCCAGCGAAGGCCTCCGCGCCGACCGCATCTGGTTCATGGAAATGAACACGCGGCTGCAGGTCGAGCACCCGGTGACCGAAGAGATCACCGGCCAGGACCTCGTCGAATGGCAACTCCGCGTCGCGTCCGGCGAGCCCTTGCCGAAGCGTCAGGACGAACTGGCTATAGACGGCTGGGCGATGGAAGCACGGCTCTATGCCGAAGATCCCGCCAAGGGGTTCCTGCCGTCGATCGGAACGCTCCAACGCTTCGATCTCGGCACCACCGCGCGCGTCGATACCGGGGTAGAGCAGGGCGCTGAAATCTCGCCGTTCTACGACCCGATGATCGCCAAGGTCATCGCTTGGGGCGAAGACAGAGAGACTGCGCGCGAAGCCCTGGCGTATGCGCTCAATGGTGCGGTCGTCTGGCCGGTACGCTCAAACGCGGGGTTCCTCGTCGAGGCGCTCGACCATCCCGACTTCGTGGCGGGCACGCTCGACACCGGTCTGATCGCGCGCGAAGGCGACACGCTCATGCCGCCGACGCACCCGACCGAAGAGGCGTTGGCCGACGCCGCCGGGGCGCTCGTATCAGCCGATCCAATCGCCGGCTTCCGTCTCAATGCCGCCCCCCGCCGCAGCGCGACGTTCCTGCTCGACGGCGAACCGGTCGAGGTCGAACTCGACGGACAGGCCGGAACGACGTCGGCGTTCGAAGACGTCCTGATCTCCGAAGCTGGCCAGACCTGGCAGCTCAAGCCTTGGCGTGCGTCGGGTGTCGCTGCGGGCGGAGCAGCGGACGGCGCTATCCTGTCGCCCATGCCGGGCCGCATCATCGCGGTCGACGTGGCAGCGGGCGACACCGTCGCGAAGGGCCAGAAGCTCGTCACGCTCGAGGCGATGAAGATGGAGCATTCGCTGACAGCGCCGTTCGACGGCATAGTCGCGGACCTCAACGCCATCGAGGGCGGGCAGGTGACCGAGGGCACCATGCTCGTCCGCATCGAGAAGGATAGCTAATGGCCGGCCGCTATTTCGACGACTGGAGCATCGGCGACCGGATCGAGCACGAGATCCGTCGCACGGTGACCGAGACGGACAACCTGCTGTTCTCGACGATGACGCACAATCCGCAGCCGCTGCATCTCGATATCGAGGCCGCCAAGGCGAGCGAGTTCGGCCAAATCCTCGTCAACGGCACCTTCACCTTCGCACTGATGGTCGGGCTGTCGGTCGGCGAGACGACGCTCGGCACGCTCGTCGCCAATCTCGGCTACGATAAGCTGGTGCATCCGAAGCCCGTGTTCATCGGCGACACGATGCGCTGCGAAACCGAAGTGACCGAGCTCAAGCCCAGCAAGTCGCGCCCCAACGCGGGCATCGTCACCTTCACGCACCGGCTCATCAACCAGCGCGACGAGATCGTGTGCCAATGCCTGCGCACCGCCCTGATCGAGCGGCGCGCAAGTCCTCCTCAGTGATTATCGCGCGGTAGGCCCATCGTCTGCGCGATCCGCTGGTACTTCTCGGCGCCTTCGAGGATCGCACCCGTCTCCATCTGGCCGACCGTGGCGCGCTGGATTTCCTGCCACGGCGTCTGCGAACGCGGATAGGCATAGCCACCCGCTTCGGTCAGCGCACGGCGACGTTCGGCGAGATCCTCGTCCGAGATCAGCACGTTAGCGCTGCCCTTGGCGAGGTCGATGCGAACTCGGTCGCCAGTCCGGATCAACGCAAGCCCCCCCATCGCCGCCGCCTCAGGCGAGGCGTTGAGGATCGACGGCGACCCCGACGTCCCCGACTGGCGACCGTCGCCGATGCAGGGGAGGGCATGCACCCCCTCCCGGATCAGATACGCCGGCGGCCGCATGTTCACGACTTCCGCCGCACCCGGATAGCCGATCGGCCCCGCGCCACGCATGAACAGCAACGTATCGGTGGTGATCCCGAGCGACGGATCGTCGATCCGGTGGTGGTAATCCTCCGGCCCGTCGAACACGACCGCGGGGCCCTCGAACGCCTCGAGATCGTCCGGGTTGCTCAAATACCGCTCGCGGAACTCGGGCGAGATCACGCTGGTCTTCATGATCGCCGAGTCGAACAAATTGCCGCGCAGCACGATGAAGCCGGCATCCTCGAGCAGCGGCGTCGCGAACGGGCGGATGACGCGCTCGTCCTCGATCGTCGCGGTCCGGCAATTGTCGCCGATCGACTTGCCGTTCGCGGTCATCGCGTCCTCGTGGATCAGGCCCTGCTTCATCAGCTCGGCGACCACCGCGGGGACGCCGCCGGCATGGTAGTAATCTTCGCCGAGATACTCGCCCGCGGGCTGGAGGTTGACCATCAGCGGCACTTTGTGACCGTGCGTCTGCCAGTCGTCGATCGGCAGGTCGACGCCGATGTGGCGCGCGATCGCGGCGAGATGGATCGGTGCGTTGGTCGAGCCACCGATCGCCGAATTAACGACGATCGCGTTGTGGAACGCCTCCTTGGTCAGAATCTCCGACGGCTTCAGATCTTCCGAAACCATGTCGACGATCCGCTTGCCGGTGCGATAGGCGACCTCCTGGCGATCACGGTACGGCGCGGGGATCGCAGCCGAGCCGGGCAACTGCATGCCGAGCGCCTCGGCGAGCGAATTCATCGTCGTCGCGGTGCCCATCGTGTTGCAATAGCCGGTCGACGGCGCCGACGACGCGACGAGCTTGATGAAGCCCTCGTCGTCGAGCGCACCGGTCGCGAGCAGTTCGCGCGCCTTCCACACGATCGTCCCCGAACCGGTCCGCTCGCCCTTGTGCCAGCCGTTGAGCATCGGCCCCACCGATAGCGCGATCGCCGGAATATTCACGGTCGCCGCCGCCATCAGGCAGGCGGGCGTGGTCTTGTCGCAACCGATCGTCAGCACGACGCCGTCGAGCGGATACCCGTAGAGCACCTCGACCAATGCCAGATAGGCGAGGTTGCGGTCGAGCCCGGCGGTCGGGCGCTTGCCGGTTTCCTGGATCGGGTGGACCGGGAATTCGAGCGCGATGCCGCCGGCTTCCCGGATGCCCTCGCGCAGGCGTTCGGCGAGCACGAGGTGGTGGCGATTGCACGGCGACAGGTCGCTGCCGGTCTGCGCAATCCCGATGATCGGCTTGCCCGAGCGCAGTTCCTCTAGGCTCAGCCCGAAGTTCAGATAGCGCTCCAGATAGAGCGCGGTCATGTCGATATTCTCGGGGTTGTCGAACCACGCGCGCGAGCGGAGCTTAGGCATGTCGGTCATGAGGAGCTTTCTGGAGATCAAATATCAGCGGGCGACGGAAATGCGGTAGATCATGGCGTGATGATACGGCTTGCCCGGATCGACGCGTGCGGAGACGAAGTTCGGCTTGTTCGGCGCATCGGGGAATTTCTGCGGTTCGAGCGCGATGCCGTCGCCCATGCGGTACAGATGACCCTTCTTGCCGATGAACGTGCCGTCGAGGAAATTGCCGGTGTAGAACTGCACGCCGGGCTCGGTCGTCAGGACTTCGAGCACGCGGCCCGAGACAGGATCCTCCAGCCGCGCGGCCAGTTCGGGCTTGGCGGTCAGACCCTTGTCGAGCGCGAAATTATGGTCGTAGCCATGGCCGTAGCGGATCTGCTGGTCGCGACCATCGCGGATGCCCTCGCCGACGATGCGGCCGTTTCGGAAATCGAACACCGTGCCGGCGACGGGCTGCAGCGTACCGGTCGGGATCAGCTTGTCGTCGACCGGCGTGATCGCTTTGGCGGGGATCGTCAGCCGGTGGCCATACGCGCCCATCGCCGAGCCTTCGCCGCCGAGATCGAAGATGCCGTGATTGGTCATGTTCACGATCGTCGGCTTGTCGGTCTTCGCGTCATACGCGATGCCGAGATTGCCGGCTTCGTCGAGCGTATAGGTGACGGTGACGTCCAGATTGCCGGGATAGCCGGAATCGCCGTCCGGGCTGCGGTAGCCCAGCACGAGCGTCGCGGTCGGGCCGTTCGTCGCCGAGACGATCTTCCACGCGACCTTGTCGAAGCCCTTGCCGCCGCCGTGCAGCGAATTGACCTTGTCGTTGAGCGGCAACTGGTACGCCTTGCCGTCGAGCGTGAAGCGGCCACCGGCGATGCGATTGGCGAAACGGCCGACCGTCACGCCGAAGAAATTGGGATGCTCGACGTAGGAGGCGAGGTCGTCATAGCCGAGCATGACGTCGGCGATCTTGCCGTTGCGGTCCGGGCCCATCAACGATTGCAGCGTGGCACCGTACGACAGGATGCGCGCGGAGACGCCATGCGCGTTGCTGAGCGTCACGGCCTCGATCGTGGTACCGTCCTTAAGCGTACCGGCAGGCGTGCGCTTCGCCTCTGCCGCGTCGGCTGCGTGCGCCGAAAGCGCTGCCAGCAAGGTTGCCACGATGATCCCCGACTTTGTGATTGCGCGCATTCCGGTTCCCCTCCTTATTCGTCTGACGCCGTTGACGCGCCTTGTGTGGCTATATAGTCGGACAATATATTTCTGGGCAAGCCTTGCGGGAAAAGACTGTTGCAGTCACCGACAGGGCACGGAGGATGAAACGACTATGGCGATGCCGATACAGACGCAAAAGCCCGTTGAGGCCGGGGCGGTGCATGCCGCGGGAGGCGCGCCGAGCTATCGATCCGCGCTCACGTTGCTCGCCAGCCTGTTCTTCATGTGGGGCTTCATCACGGTCATCAACAACACGCTGCTGCCGCACCTGCGCAGCGTGTTCGACCTCAGCTATACGCAGACGACACTGATCGAGAGCGTCTGGTTCATCGCGTATTTCTTCGCCTCGATCCCGTCGGCCAAGCTGATCGAGCGTGTCGGGTATCAGCGCGCAATGGTGTTCGGGCTCGGCCTGATGGCGGTCGGCGCATTGATGATGGTGCCCGCCGCGCGGCTGCCGTCGTACGGCGTGACGCTGGTCGCGCTGTTCGTGATCGCGAGTGGCATCACGCTGCTGCAGGTTGCGGCGAATCCCTACGTCGCCGTCGTTGGTCCGCCCGAGACAGCGTCGTCGCGGCTGAACCTCGTGCAGGCGTTCAATTCGGCGGGCGCAACACTCGCGCCGCTGTTCGGTGGCTACCTGATCCTGGGTCGTTCGACCTCCGGCACGGCCGCCGCCGGTTCAACCGCGGTGCTGACGCAGGCCGAGCGGATTGCCGACGCGCAGTCAGTGGTGCTGCCCTATCTGATCGTCGCGGCCGTGCTGGTCGTGCTGGCGATCGTGATCGCGCGCTTCCCGCTGCCCGCGATGGGGTCTGCGACGCAGCGTTCGGCGAAGGCGGATCGCAAGGGCCAGTCGCTCTGGTCGCATCGCAACCTCGTATTCGGCATCCCGGCGATCTTCATTTATCTGATAGCCGAAATTGGTGTCGCCAACCTGTTCATCAATTTCGTCAGCCAACCGAACATCGGCAACCTGACGCACGAGCAGGCATCGCATTACCTGTTCATCCTGTGGGGCGGGATGATGGTCGGCCGCCTGATCGGCAGCGTGGTGATGCGCACGATCCCTGCCGAGCGCGTGCTGGCGTTTGCGAGCATCGGCGCCTGCGTCGTGATGCTTATCGCTACTTTCACCACAGGGCACGTCGCGATGTGGGCGCTGATCTCCGTCGGTCTGTTCCACTCGATCATGTTCCCGACGATCTTTACGCTCGGCATCAAGGGGCTTGGGCCGCTCACCGAGGAAGGGTCGGGCCTGCTCATCATGGCGATCGCAGGCGGCGCGCTAGTCATCGTCCAGGGCTGGCTCGCAGATACCTACGGTCTCCAGAACTCGTTCCTGCTGACCGCGGCGTGCGAACTCTACGTGTTGTTCTACGCCGTGTGGGGATCGCGGACGACCAACGCGTTGCCGGAACAAGCGGTGCGCTAAAGGACCAACACTCTCAGATCCTCTTGGTCTGACAATTAGCCGACCGGTTAGTGTCTCTTGCGTAGTTGAGTAAGGTTCAAAGTAGCACGATCGGCATCGCTAGCGGCTGTAATCAGTCCGAGTAATAGGGTATGCCCTTCGCTCGTTAGCAGGAGAATTAGAAGTGAGCAGTTTGCGCCTATTGCAGCATCGCGCAGCGAACGGCACGCGGTCGGTGATCGCCGCTTCCGACGAGGGCGCGAGCCTCGTCCTGGGCGTGGACAGCGTCCGTGAACTTGCGACGCGCGCGATCGCAGCGGGCACCGATCTTGCGACGGCGGTTCGGGCGTGTGGGACCGGCGCGACGGTTGAAATCGCCGCCGAACTTGCCGCCGGCCGCCTGCTGTCACCGATCGATCATGGCGATCCCGCTCATCTCATCATGACCGGCACCGGACTGACGCATCTCGGTTCCGCGGAAGGGCGCGACAAGATGCACCGCGCTGCGGCTGCAGCCGAAACGCTGACGGATTCGATGCGCATGTTTCTCGACGGAGTCGCGGGCGGCAAGCCGGCGGTGGGCGAGACGGGCCAGCAGCCCGAATGGTTCTACAAGGGTGATGGATCGGGTTTGGTCGGGCCTGGCGGCGCACTCACCAGCCCGGCCTTCGCGCAGGACGGCGGCGAGGAGCCCGAACTCGCCGGCATCTACCTGATCGGCCCGGACGGTACGCCGTTCCGCCTTGGCCTCTGTCTTGCCAACGAGTTCAGCGATCACGTGACCGAGCGGCACAATTACCTCTGGCTCGCGCATTCCAAGCTGCGGCAGGCGGCGCTCGGTCCGGAATTGCTGACCGGCCCAATTCCCGACCATGTCGAGGGCATGAGCCGCATCCACCGCGACGGTGCGTTGCTTTGGGAAAAGCCGTTCCTCTCGGGCGAGGCGAACATGTCGCACACGATCGCCAACCTCGAGGCGCATCACTTCAAATACGATCTGTTTCGCCGGCCGGGCGACGTTCACGTCCATTTCTTCGGGACGGCAACGTTGTCATTCAGCGAAGGCGTGACGACGCGGGAGGGCGACGTTTTCGAGATCGAGGCGCCGCCGTTCACGCTGCCGTTGCGCAACACGCTGGCCAAGGCCTCGCCGTCGCCGGTCGTCGTCCGCGCACTGTGAAATCAGCCGCGCTGAGGTAGCGTCAGGCGGACTAACAAGCCGCCGAGGACGGGGGAACGGTCGAGCGTCACCGTGCCCCCGTTCAGTTCGGCGAGCTCGCGCGTGATCGACAGTCCGAAGCCGTGACCGTCGCCGCGTTCGTCGAGACGACGGCCGGGCAGGACCGCTTGCGCCATCGCCGTGTCGTCGAGACCTTGACCGTCGTCGGCAATCTCAAGCGTGACGGTGCCGTCGACCGAGTTCGCAGTGATCGAAACCGCGGCGCGCGCGTGACGCCATGCGTTGTCGAGGAGGTTGCCGATCATCTCGTCCAAGTCCTGCGGGTCGATTGCGACGGCTAGGTCGTCGGGAATCGCGATGTCGATCGTCATCGGGCGATCGGCGTGAATGCGGCGCAAGACCGCGATGAGATCGGCAACGGCGGGGGCGATCGGCGTCCGGGTGCGCGCGCCGCCGGTCGCATCCGCGCGAGCGCGACCGAGGTGATGGCGGACTCGACGATCGATCTGGTCGACCATGTCGCGGACGTCTGCGTCGGCGTTCGCTTCGGCCAGTTTCAGCGAGAGCGCGGCGAGGGGGGTCTTCAACCCGTGCGCTAGGTTGGCGACGTGTTGGCGGGCGTGCGCGAGCCCGGCCGCGTTCTGGTCGATCAGTGCATTGAGTTCCGCGACGAGCGGTTGCAATTCCCCGGGCTGGTCGTCGGGGACGTGGCGCTCGGTGCCGGCGCGAACGGCTGCGAGCGAGGTGCGGAGATCGCGCAGGGGGCGCAGGCCAAAGCGCAACTGCACCAGCGTCGCCAGCGCAAGGCCGACGCCGAGTAAGGCGAGCGAGCCGAGCAGCGGGATCATCGCCTCGCGCAACGGCTCCTCGACGATCCGGCGGGGGCCGATCGCGGTGATGGTCACCGTGCCGCGTGGGGTGGTGACGTCCAGGCTGCGCGAGTGCAGCCGCTCGCCGCTTTGGTCGCGCGCTTCGCCAGGGTGAACCTGTCGGTCTTCCTGCCCGCCGGGGCCGGGTGGAAGCGGGCGCTCTTCACTGCGAGGTAGAACGGGCGGCGGCGGTGGAATGGTTGAGGCTGGCTTTGAAATGGTTGGGGGCGGGGTCGTGCCGCTATCGAAGCGACCGGCGGGACCTTCGACCTGCCATGACCAGTCGGACCCGGGTTCGCCGAACTCGGGCAGGTCGATCGCGCGCATCCGGTCTAGCGAACCGTCCGGGCGGACAGCCCGCGCCAACACCGCGACTTGCGCATCGAGGCGTTCGTCGAGCCCGCGCGTGACGAAGCGTTCGAGGACGTGGCCGATCGTGATGCCGGCGAACAGCAGCGCGATCCCGGTCGAAAGCGCGGCGATCGCGAGCATGCGGCCGAAGAGCGAGCGGGGGATGAGGCGGAGGCGGGTCATCGCCGGCTTCGCGCGCTGGTGTCGAGTGAACCGCCCGTCACATACCACCCCGGCGAAGGCCGGGGACCAATTGGAGAGGTTTCGATTATGATGGACGACGCGCCATTACTATTCATTTCCAATTGGGCCCCGGCCTTCGCCGGGGTGGTGTCTTTGTTGTGGCGAATCGTTTGTCCGGTCATCACGACCCATCCGCCGTCAGCCGATACCCGCGTCCGCGCACCGTCTCGATCATCTGCGCACCGATCTTCCGCCGCAACCGGCCGATGATGACCTCGATCGAGTTCGAGTCGACATCCGCATCGCCCTCGTAAACGCGCTCGATCAGGTCGGCGCGCTCGATGACGACTTCGCGGCGGAGCATCAGGGCGGAGAGCACGCGCCATTCGAACGCGGTGAGTTTCAGCGGCAGGCCGTTCAGCTCGAACGTGCCGAGCTGCGCGTCGAAGGTCAGCGGTCCGCACGTGACGCGCGCCGCCGCATGACCGGCTGCACGACGGACAAGCGCCCGCAGCCGCATGACCACCTCCTCGACGCGGAACGGCTTCACGACATAATCGTCGGCACCGGCCTTGAAGCCCTCGACCTTTTCCGACCAGCCGTCGCGGGCGGTGAGGATCAGGACGGGCAGGTCGCGTCCCGCCGCACGCCAGTCACGCAAGACCGACAGCCCGTCGCGCTTGGGCAAGCCGAGATCGAGGACCGCCGCGTCGTACATTTCGGTCGCGCCAAGATGACCGCCGTCCTCACCGTTGGTCGCGACGTCGACCGCGAAATGCTCCGCGCGCAACGCTCGCGCCAACCCGTCGGCGATCGCCGCATCGTCCTCGACCAATAATACCCGCATTCGCCTGTCCCTATGCCTGAGACCCCAACGGAAACTGAACGGCTTGGTTCAGCGGGCGTCGGCAGCGCGCGCCTAGACGGTGATTCGTCAACCAATGAGAGGAACGACGCACGTGACCGAACATTCCCATATCGCGCCGAACAAGCGCTTCAATCTCCGCCGCAATCGCCTGGCACTCGCCGCGGCTGGTTTGCTGGTGGTCGGCGGTGCAGCGGGTGCCGTCACGGTTGCCGCCACGCGCCCGAGCGTGACGATGGCGCCCGCCACGCCAACCGCGATCCGTTCGCTCCAGTCCGACGGCATCGTCACGATCCGCGGCACGGTCGCGGAGACCTACGGCAACAAGTTCGTGATGGCCGACCGCACCGGTCGCGCGCTGGTCGATCTCGGTCGGGAAGGCGATGGCAGCAACTTGATCGCGGCGGGTCAGCCCGTGACGATCCAGGGTCGGTTCGAGGATGGCTTCGTCCACGCTTCGTTCCTGGTGGCACCCGGTGGCAAGGTAATGGCGCTCGGCCCGGTCGGCGGCCCGCCGCGTGGCCCGCATGGTCCTGGTGGCCCGGGACGCGACGGTCCGGGGCGTGATGGCCCCGGTGGGCCGGAAGGTCCTGGGGTTCCCGGCGGTCCGGGTGCCCCTCCGCCGCCGCCGGTGGGTATGGCGCCCCCGCCGCCGCCAATGGCTAACGGTGCAGTCGCGCCCGCACCCGTTGCCCCTCCGGTCGGGGTGCCAACGACCGCGCCGGCCCGGCAGGGTACGCCGGCGACCTGATGCCGGCCGCCTGACGGTCACAACACCAGCGCGGGGCCGGTATTATGCTGGCTCCGCGTTATCGCCGTATCGGTGCGGGCTGGAGATGTTGACGGCGCTGTGCCGGCTCGGGCGGGCGGACCCAGTAGCGGCCGGTCACGACCAGCGGCAACGCAAGCAGCAGGCCTGCACCGACATCCCAGACGCCGTCGCCGATCAGGCCTGCGCCGAGCCCGGCGACGGTCGACACGCCAAGCAGGATCGGCAATGCGAAGATCTGGCCGTTGGTCTTGTGTGTCATGCCATTTCTCCCGCCATCACGACTTCGCGGACGCGTTGGTCGCTCGGACCACCGCGACGACGCAGCCAAAGATACAGCCCGCTACCGAGCACGATGATCGTCAATATGTCGAAGATCGCCCAGACGATCTTCATCGCGAGGCCGCCGTAATTCCCGAAATGCAGCGGTTGCGCGAGCAGCATCGCCTGCATGTACCAGGGCATCGGCACGACCGCGTCGAGCCGTCCGGTCGCGGCATCGACGAAGCCGGGCAGCAACATCTTCGACGTCAGCGGCGTCGCGCCTTTCAGGAAGACGGCGTAGTGATGGTGACTGCTGAAGACGACGCCGGGGAAGGCGATGAACTGCGGCTTCATCTCGGGCGCCTCGCGCTGCACCGCGTCGAGCGCGGCCTGGACCGAGGCGCGCTGGGCCGGCAGTGGCGTGCGTGCCTCGCTGGCGATGATCTCTGCAAGGCCGTTAGCCTTCCAGATACCGGTGATCGGCACGACGAAGGTGTTGATCGTGCCCGTCACGCCGACGACGCTCGCCCAGGTGAGCGTGACGATGCCGAGGAGATTGTGGCGATCGAGCCAGCCGAGACGCTTGCTGCGCCCGCGACGTAATGTGCCGAAGTCGAGCTTGGCCATGAACGGTGCGTAGAGCACGACACCCGAGACGATCGCGGCGAAGAAGAGCAGGCCCATCACGCCCAGGAAGATTTCTGCCCAGAAACCGAGGAACATGTCGGTGTGGAGCTTCAGGATGAACGCCATCACGCCGGGGACATAGGGCGGCATCTTTGCCCCGGTGCGCGCGTCGAACGCAAGGAAATGCATCGCTGCGGGCGCGGCATCGGGCGTTGGGCCGGTCGTCACGTAGACGATCGGGCGCTCGTCATCGAAGCTGATGTAGAGGGGGACCTCGCCGGACGCCGCCTTCGCAGCGCGGCTGAGAATGGCGTCGAGCGACAGCGATGGCGTGTTTGCCGGAAGCGTGGCCATCGGCGCGGGCGGGTCGAGCCAGCCGTCGATCTCCTCGTCGAAGATCAGCGGCAGGCCGGTCACGCACAGCATCAGCAGGAACGCGGTGCAGATCAGGCTCGTCCATTTGTGGACGAGATACCAGGTCTTGATCGTACCGCGGGTCATGCGCGGGGAGTGGTTTCGATGAGGGGTATGATCTGCTGAGCGGTCACCAGCGCACAGGTACAGATTTGATAACGATGTGCAATAGCGACGTTGGTGCTAGGGCCTTACTAGCTGATCCTCCCCCGCCAGGGGGAGGTGGCACCGCAGGTGACGGAGGGGGAGGAACGCGCAACGACGGTAATCCTTACCTCCCCCTCCGTCTCGCAAGTGCCAGCCACCTCCCCCTGGCGGGGGAGGATCAGCAGTCAAGCGACCCCTGCGCCGCCGGTTACGCCGTAGACTTCACCCGTGATGTAGCTGCCTTCTTGCGAGGCGAGCAGCACGTACACCGGGGCGATCTCAACCGGCTGGCCCGGACGGCCGAAATGGCTTTTCGAACCGAACGTCTCGAGCGTTTCTTGCGGCTGGCCACCGCTGGGCTGGAGCACCGTCCAGAACGGGCCCGGCGCGACGACGTTGGCGCGGATGCCCTTCTCGATCAGCTGCTTGGCTAGACCCTTGGTGTAGGCGACGATCGCGGCCTTGGTGGTCGCATAGTCGAGCAGATTGTCGGACGGGTCATAGCCCTGCACCGACGCGGTCGTGATCACGGCCGCGCCGACGGGGAGATGCGGGACGGCGGCCTGCACGAACCAGTGCAACGCATAGACATTGGTCTTCATCGTCTGGTCGAAATCGTCGGTCGAGATTTCGGCGACGGTCGGTCGCGTCTGTTGGCGGCCCGCGTTGACGACCAGCACGTCGAGTCCGCCGAATGCATCGACCGTCTGCTGGACTGCGGCGCGACAGAACGACTCGTCCTTCACATCGCCCGGCAGCGCGAGCGCCTTGCGCCCCTCTGCCTCGATCAGCGCGACGACTTCCTTCGCGTCGGACTCTTCGGCGGGGAGGTAGACGATCGCGACGTCGGCACCTTCGCGGGCATAGGCGATCGCCGCGGCACGGCCGATACCGCTGTCGCCGCCGGTGATGAGCGCTTTGCGCCCCGCGAGCTTGCCCGAACCCTTGTAGCTGGTCTCGCCGTGATTGGGTTTCGGATCCATCTTCGACGCGATCCCCGGCGCTTCCTGCGGCTGCTGCGGGAAGGGGGGCTGCGGATATTGCGTGCGCGGATCCTGCATCGTGAGCCGGTCGTCCATGGGGTGCTCCTGTGTCGAATGAACAGGAGCAACCCATGCCGGCGCGGATAGGTTGCGCCCTATTTGAGCAGGATCAACGCCTTCGACAGCGTCATGTAGATCCCCCAGAGGATCGGCAGTCCGACTGCCAGCCATGCGAACACGACAAGTGGCGACGTCCCGGTTGCCGCAGTAGCCGTACCACCGGCCACCGTGTCGACCGCGATCGGCCGGTCGTCCGCCGCCATGTGGAACTTGGCCGCGACCGGCCGGACGAACAGGTTCGCGACGAACCCCGCGACGAGCATCGCCGCCAGCACGAGGAAGATCGGCGGATAGATATCGCTGCGGGGCACGCCCGCCGCGATCGCGCGGTCACGCATGTTGGCGACGAGGAGCGGCCCGACCACGCCTGCGGTTGACCAGGCGGTCAGCAACCGGCCATGGATCGCACCGACATATTTCGTCCCGAACAGGTCGGCGAGATACGCCGGCGCAGTCGCGAACCCGCCGCCGTACATCGAGGCGAGGATGCAGAAGACCAGGATGAACAGGCCCAAGGTCGTGCCCGCCAGCGCCGGTGCGGCGAAACCGTAGAGCACCGCGCCCGCCGCGAGGATCGTCGCGAACAGGGGTTTGCGCCCGATGCGATCGGACAGCCAAGCCCAGAAGAACCGCCCGCCGATGTTGAACAGGCTGATCGCACCCACGAACCCAGCGCCGACCGCTGCTGCCGCCTTCTTCTGGTCGTCGTCGAACGCGGTGAACAACACGCTCGGCGCATCAATCAGGCGTCCGCCAAACAGCTCCTGCAACATCGGCGAGGCGATACCGATGATCCCGATCGAGGCGGAGACGTTGAAGAAGAGCACCAGCCACACCAGCCAGAATTGCGGCGTGCGGTGCGCATCCGACAGCGCGACGTTGAAGCGGCTGATTGATGCCTTGGCGCTGGTCGGCGCGGTCCAGCCGGCGGGCGCCCAACCCTCGGCAGGCACGCGGTAGCCGATCGCGCCGGCCATCATGAACACGAAATAGATGCAGGCCAGGACGAGGAACGTCTGCCAGACGCCGACGCCTGCGGGGCTAGCGAAATGCTTCATCAACAGGTCGGCGAGCGGCCCGCCGATCATCGCGCCGCCGCCAAAGCCCATGATCGCCATGCCGGTCGCCATGCCGCGGCGATCGGGAAACCATTTGATCAGCGTCGAGACGGGCGAGATGTACCCAAGGCCAAGCCCGATACCGCCGATCACGCCCGACCCGAGCCAGATCAGCCAGAGCTGATGCGTCGCGATGCCGATCGCGGCAATGCCCATGCCGCCGCACCAGCAGAATGCGGCGACCACGCCGGCCTTCCGCGGGCCGGCGCGTTCGAGCCAGCCGCCCCAGATCGCGGCGGCGGCACCGAGTACCACGAATAACAGCGTGTACGTCCAGACGAGATCGCTCACCCGCCAGTCGCAGGTCGTGGTGGTCAGCGCGCCGAGTAGCGTAAGGTTGGGGCAGGCGACCGGATCCGTGATCCCGATCGCGCGCGACAGCGGCAACCAGAACACGCTGAACCCGTACGCCATGCCGATGCACAGGTGGATCGCGAGCGCACAGGGCGGCACGAGCCACCGGTTGAAGCCTGGGCCTGCAACCGTGCGCGCCCGGCTGAGAAAGCCCTCCGCGCCCAGGTCTCTCGTGTCCGGCATGCAACCCCCTGTTTAGCTTTGTTTATGCACCGGACGATGGGCGATCACGCCGCGAATGTCACCTCCAGTGTTTCGAACCCGTCGATCGTAGCGTGCACTGTCTGTCCGCGCCGGATCGGGCCGACGCCGGCGGGGGTGCCGGTGAAGATCAGGTCGCCCGGTGCCAGCTCGACGAAGGTCGACAGCGTCGCGATGATCTCGGGCACGCTCCAGATCATCATCGACAGGTCGCCGGACTGGCGCGTCTCGCCGTCGATCGCGAGTGCGATGCTGCCCTTAGTTGCGGGCACGCCTGGCGTCAGTGCGCCGACGGGGGCGGACCGATCGAAGCCCTTCGCCATGTCCCACGGGCGCCCGGTCTTCTTCGCCGCCGCCTGGAGATCGCGCCGCGTCAGGTCGATGCCGACGCCTGCACCGAAGATCGTCGCAGCGGCGTCCTCGACCGCGATATCCTTGCCGCCCGTGCCGAGCGCGATCACCAGCTCGACTTCGTGGTGCAGGTCTTCCGTCTGCGGCGGGAAGGGGAGCGTGCTGCCGTCCGCGACGACCGCATCGGCGGGCTTGGAGAAGAAGAACGGCTCCTGCCGATCGGGATCCGAGCCCATCTCGCGGGCGTGGTCGGCATAGTTCTGGCCGACGCAGTAAATCCGGCGGACGGGGAAGCGGTCGGTCGTGCCGGCGATAGCGACGGTCGGCGCAGTGATCGTGGGGATGTGCATGATGGCTCCTTCGCGCGCTCTCATCGACCGCAGACGCATGCTTTGCAACGGCCGCTCGCAGCAACGAAGCGGAACGTCTGCCGACTCAACGGGTTACGGCTAGGCACTAACCGGAGATACCCCAATGCCCAGCAACCAGCCCGTCCGTTTCGATCCGTCCGTCGAAACGATCGCTCCCGACGAGCAGGAGACTTTGCAGGGCATGAAGGACTCGTTCCAGGAGATTTTGGAAACGACCTCGCAGGATTACGGCCATGCGGTCCGCTCGGTCCATGCCAAGGCGCACGGCATCGCGCGCGGTACGTTCACGATCGCCGACAATCTGCCGCCCGAGCTCGCACAGGGTATCTTCGCAACGCCCGGCCGCCACGAGGCGATCATCCGGATCTCCACTAACGCCGGCGATATCCTCGACGACAGCATCAGCCTGCCGCGTGGGCTCGCGCTAAAGATCCTCGATGTCGATGGCGCCCGCCTGCCGGGGTCGGAAGGCGACACGACGCAGGACTTCATCATGGTCAACGGCCCGGCCTTCTCCGCGTCCGACCCCAAGGCCTTCGCCAAGAACCTGAAGCTGCTCGCGAAGACGACCGACCGCTTCGAGGGCGTGAAGAAGGCAATGTCGGCCACCTTCCGCGTCGTCGAGTCCGCGCTCGAGGCGGTCGGCGGCCAGTCGGCGACGCTGACCACGCTCGGCGGTGCCAAGCCCGTCCATCCGCTCGGCGAGACCTATTACTCGCAGACGCCGTTCCGCTTCGGCGATTATATCGCGAAGGTCGCGCTGTTCCCCGTCTCGCCCGAGCTGACGCGGCTGACCGGCGATCTCGTCGACATCACCGCGCGCCCGGATGCGCTGCGCGAAGTCGTGCGCGAGGAACTCATCGAGCATGGCGGCAAGTGGGAGTTCCGCGTGCAGCTGAACACCGATCTCGAAAAGATGCCGATCGAGAACGCTTCGGTGGTCTGGGACGAGGCGGAGAGCCCGTTCGCGACGGTCGCGACGCTCGAAGTGCCGGCGCAGCTTTCCTGGGAACAGGGCGTTACCGACCATACCGACGACGCGTTGTCGTACAGCATCTGGCACGGCATCACCGCGCATCAGCCGCTCGGCGGCGTCAATCGCACGCGCAAGGACACGTACAAACAGTCGGCGGATTTCCGCGGCAAATTCAACGGTTGTCCGATGCATGAGCCCGCCAAGCTGTCCGAACTCGCCTGACACGACGATGGGGGGCGGTACACTTAAGCTGTTCCACGTCAGCGACGTGCATTTTGGTGCGGAGGACCCGGCGGCGATCGCCTGGTTCTCCGAACGCGTCGCCGACGAGAAGCCGGACGCGGTCATCATGACCGGCGACCTGACGATGCGCGCGACGAAGGATGAGTTTCAGCAGGGGGGCGACTGGTTGCGCTCGTTGGGCGTGCCAGTGACGCTGGAGGTCGGCAATCACGACATCCCCTATTACTGGGATCCGTTCCGCCGGCTGTTCGCGCCGTACCAGCGCTACGCGGCGGTCGAGCAGATGATCGAGAAGCCGCTGGAGCTTCCCGGCGTTACCGTCGTGCCGCTTAAGACGACGGCGCGGGCGCAGTGGCGGTGGAACTGGTCGAAGGGGCGCGTTAGTCCCGGGTCGCTCAAGCGTGCTCTGGCAATGATCGCGGACGTGCCGAAGGGTAATTTGATCCTCATCGGTGCTCATCATCCGCTGATCGAAGGCGGTACCACCGGGACTGCGAAGACGCGTAATGGCGACGAGGCGCTGACGGCATTGGCTGAAGCGGGGGCGCATGCCGTGTTGTCGGGGCACGTCCACGACCCGTTCGACGTGCCGGTCGAGCGGGCAGGGCGGATCATTCGGATGATTGGTGCGGGCACGCTGTCGAAGCGGACGCGGGGTAGCCCGCCTGCGTTCAACGAGATTCGCGTGGAGAACGGGCGGTTCGAGACGTTGGCGCGGACATTGTCCGACGAGGCGAAGCACTCGATCACGAGCGAAGTCTGACGAGAGTTTCGATCCTCCCCCGCCAGGGGGAGGTGGCGCGAAGCGGCGGAGGGGGAGGAACACGCAACCAAGTTTGTCCCTTACCTCCCCCTCCGTCTGGCAAGCGCCAGCCACCTCCCCCTTGCAGGGGAGGATCAGGAGCTTGCCTAGTCCGGTGCTTTCCCGGAATTGAACTCGATATCGATCTCCACCCAGCCGCCGAGAATTTGTTTCCCGCCGACACGCGGGGGACGGACGCGGAACTGCCACGCGGCTTGGCGCATTGCCCGCGCGAGACCCGACCCGACCGGCGACTCGCTGAGCGCACGGCAATTCTCGACCTGGTAATTCGCGATCATCCGGCAGGCGATCTTGGCCCAGCTGTTCGGCGGAGGCGGGCTCTTCAGATAGCCGTTAAGCTCCGCATCGGTCGGTCGGCGATACCATTCGACCTTGTATAGCCGCTCGCCACCCGGACCTTCGCCGGGGCCATAGGCGGCACCAATGTCCTTACCCTTGCCCGACCCGCTGCCACCGTCCCCGCCGGCGAGCTGGTCGTCGGGGTGCGACGGCATCTTCGAGATATCGGCAGCATCGAACATCTCCATCCCACCAAGCATCTTGATCGGCAGCGGTGGCGGCGATGTCGGCGGGGCAGGGGGTGCCTGTGCGGAGGGGACCCTGGGTGCGGCACGCTGCGGCGATCCGCCGCTCGCACGCTTTGCTTTGGTCGGCGACGGCGTGCGCTTCTCGGGCGTAGGCGCAGTCTGATCCGGGGCGATCTGGAACGTGACCGGTTCGCGGCGCTCCTCGGGCTTCGAGGTAACCGAGGGCGCCAATCGTAACAGCAGCAGGAGGATCAGGACGTGCGCGATGACGGTCAGCACGAACGCGCCGCTGCGCCGTCGGGTCGAACCGCGTGTCTCGATCGACGAAGGATGGTACGCCGACCGCATCGGCAGTCCGCCTAGCCCCGCCAAGGCGCGACGGCAACGCCCGGCGTCGATGATCTTTTTGTCACCATGGTCACTGAAAACTGTCGACGAAGTCAGCCGCGCTCATCGACGAGCGCCGCGATCGCGTCCGCGGCGGCCTCTGCACCGTTCTCCAGTGCAACCTGCGCGCCGACATGCGCGGCCTTCTCGCGTATCCGGTCGGTCAGGATGGCGGTGATCGCGGCACCATCATGCGCGATCGTGAAGTGCCTCGACGACAGCGTCTTGCCGACGCCGATCGATTGGATGCGGTGCCCGTTGTCGTACTGATCGCCCATGTGCGGGACGACAAGTTGCGGCTTGCCTGCCCGTAGCGCCTGGCCGGTGGAGCCCGCGCCGCCGTGATGGACGATCGCGCAGGCCCGCGGGAACAGCAGTGAGTGCCGCGCATAGCGGCAGACATGCACGTGTTCGCTCGCTGCTGCCTGATCGTCGCTACCGGTCAGCAGTACCGCGCGCAGCCCGAGCGTTCGCGCGGTCGAGGCTGCAGCGGCGTAGAAGTTGCCCGGCGCAAACGTCGCGAAGGATCCCAGCGTGAAGATCAGCGGTGATGGGCCGGCAGCAAGAAACGCCTCTAGCGCTGGCTCAAGCGTTTCGGGCGCTCCGGAGTCGCTGTCGAAGATCGCAAAGCCGGTGACGCGCGCGATGTCGGGAAGATCGGGCTGGCGCGGCGCGATGGCCGGCGAATAGCAGCACAAGGTCAGGTCGGCGCTCGCGGGCGTCTCGAGCAGCAACGCCTGGCGTGACGGCGGCAGGCCGCGTGTCTTGCGAACCGCGTCGACGGGGCGTCCATATCGATGTCGCAGCACGCCGCGCATGACCCGGTACACCGACCGGTTCCAGGCACGACCGATCGGCCCGGTCGGTGCGTGGGCCATCATCGCGAAGTCGGGCGTGCGGGGGGGCGCATAGGCGGAGAAGGTAGCCATCGGCTGGAGCAGGACGTTGACCAGCGGCACGCCGCGCGTCTCCGCGACGATCGGCGCGGCGAACACGAACAGCGAGGCGACCAGCGCGACTGCCCCCTCCATCGCGTCGTCGAGAGCCGTCGTGCTGTCGGCCAGCCACGGCATCAGGATCCGGTTCATCAGATACGTCTGATCCGACATGATCCGCTTTGCGACCTGGTCGGGCGGCATGCCCAACGTCTCGGTCAGCGCGTCGAACCCGCCGACGATGGCCACGCCGGTGAGGCCTGCGGCTTCGACCTTGGCGACGTGGTCAGCCGGTACCGCCAGCACGACCGTGAACCCACGAGCCTTAAGAGCGAGGCCGATCGCAATGAAGGGATGCAGGTCGCCGAGCGAGCCGATCGTGGCGAGGACGATCTTTCGCATCGGCTCTGTGTTGTCCTTCCCGGTCGCGAATTTCCACGGCACCCGCCGAAGCCGTACAGCGGGAATGCGACTCCTTTGTTGCGGGGAATTGCCGGTGCCGTGGCGCGGGGCATGAAGCCAGATGCGCTGGGGGTAGGGCCGATCTACGGTCAGTTCGAACCGCAAGATCATATTTTCCCGTCATGCCGAACAAGTTCCGGCACCCACGGTGGCGCAAAACCAAAAGACTTTGTCTTGCGGAGGTGAACGCCGGACCGCGTCGGTATCCCTCTTGAGTAAGAGCCGGCTCGCAATTCGACGGCGGCACACTCTTGTTCTCCCGCGAAGGCGGGAGCTCAGTCTGGATCCCCGCCTTCGCGGGGAAACAGCTTGCCTGACAGCTGCACCCATCGAACCCATCAAACCGGCCGGGAAGATTTGGACTGAAGCTCTTCCAAAGTTTTGAAGGTCGATCAGTCCTTCTCTGCATCTGCGCCTGAAAACGAAAAAGGCCGCCGCCCGGTGTCCCGGACGGCGGCCATTCTTTTAGTCAGCGCGGAAGGCGTCTGACGAAACCAATTATTCGGTCTCGTTCAGATACTCGCCGGCATCCGCGTCGGTGCCGGTGCCCGAGGTGACGACCGCTGCGAGCGGATCCTCACCCGTGCCGCCTGCATCACGCGGCGAACGTGCCAGCTCGGCGGCATGCTCGTCGGCAGCCGACATCGGTGCCACGATCGACACCTCCGCCATCTTGCGCTGCTGGACGCGCATCGCGGCGTCGCGGCTGTTGGCCACGACACGCAGGCGGTTGAGGCCTGCACCGGTGCCTGCCGGGATGAGCCGGCCGACGATCACGTTCTCCTTCAGGCCCATCAGCATGTCCTGCTTACCCTGGACCGCTGCCTCGGTGAGGACGCGGGTGGTCTCCTGGAACGATGCCGCCGAGATGAAGCTGCGGGTCTGCAGCGACGCCTTGGTGATCCCGAGCAGGATGGGCTTACCCTGTGCGCGGGTCTGCTTCTTCTCAAGCTTCTCGTTGGTCGCGTCCATTTCCTCGCGATCGACCTGCTCGCCCTTCAGCAGCGTGGTGTCGCCGCCGTCGGTGATCTCGACCTTCTGCAGCATCTGACGAACGATCGTCTCGATGTGCTTGTCGTTGATCTTCACGCCCTGGAGACGATAGACCTCCTGGATTTCCGATACGAGATACTCGGCGAGGGGTTCGATGCCCATCGTCTCGAGGATGTCGTGCGGATCGGGCGAACCGCCGATCAGGTTATCGCCGCGCTTGACGTAATCGCCTTCCTGGACGTCGATGACCTTCGACTTCGGCACCAGATACTCGACGACGTCGCCGCCATCCTCGGGCTGGATGCCGATCTTGCGCTTCGCCTTATAGTCCTTGCCGAACACGACGCGGCCCGAGATCTTGGCGATGATCGCCGAGTCCTTGGGGATACGCGCCTCGAACAGCTCGGCAACACGCGGCAGACCACCGGTGATGTCGCGCGTCTTGGCGCTCTCGCGGCTGACACGGGCCACGACGTCGCCGCCGAACACCTGTGCGCCATCCTCGACCGACAGGGTCGCGCCGATCGCCAGCATGTAACGACCGGTCTCGCCCGACGTCTCGTCGAGCAGGGTCATGCGCGGACGCAGATCCTCCTTCGACTTGGTTGCCGCACGATATTCGATCACGACGCGCTGGGCGATGCCCGTGGCTTCGTCGGTCTGCTCGGTGAGCGTCTTGCCCTCGATCAGGTCGACATACTTGATCGTGCCCGGGTTCTCCGTGATCACCGGCATGGTGAACGGATCCCACTCGGCCATCCGGTCGCCGCGCGACACGATGTGACCATCGTCGAACAGCACGTATGCACCGTAGGGGATGCGATCGACCGAGAGCTCGCGGCCGTCCATGTCGACGATCGCGATTTCACCCGAGCGGCTGAGCACCACGCGACGGCCACGCTGGTCGACGATGATACGCAGATCGCGGAACTGCACCGTACCGTCGGCATGCGCCTCGAGGTTCGACGTTTCGTTGAGCTGCGCCGCACCACCGATGTGGAACGTACGCATCGTCAGCTGCGTGCCCGGCTCACCGATCGACTGCGCGGCAATGACGCCGACAGCTTCACCGATGTTGACCGGCGTACCGCGGGCGAGATCGCGCCCGTAGCACTTGCCGCAGACGCCGATCTTCGATTCGCAGACCAGTGGGCTGCGGATCTTGCACGACTGCGTGCCGAGGCCTTCGATCGTCGTGATCATCGGCTCGTCGAGCAGCGTGCCCGACGGGATGACGACCTTGCCGGTCTTCGGATCGACGATATCCTCCGCGGTCGTACGACCGAGGATGCGCTCGCCGAGCGATGCGATGGTCGAACCACCCTGAAGAATGGCCTTCATCTCCAGCGCGCGGGTCGTACCGCAATCCGGTTCGATGATGACGCAATCCTGTGAGACGTCGACCAGACGACGCGTCAGGTAGCCCGAGTTCGCGGTCTTCAACGCCGTATCCGCGAGGCCCTTGCGAGCGCCGTGGGTCGAGTTGAAGTATTCGAGGACGGTCAGGCCTTCCTTGAAGTTCGAGATGATCGGCGTTTCGATGATCTCGCCCGACGGCTTGGCCATCAGGCCGCGCATGCCGGCAAGCTGCTTGATCTGCGCCTGCGAACCACGCGCACCCGAGTGGGCCATCATGTAGATCGAGTTGATCGGCTTTTCACGGCCGGTCTCCTCGTCGACCTTCACCGCACGGATCTCGTCCATCATGGCGTTCGCGACCTGGTCGCCGCAACGGCTCCAGGCGTCGATCACCTTGTTGTACTTCTCCTGCTGCGTGATCAGGCCGTCCTGATACTGCTGCTCGAAGTCCTTCACGAGCGCCTTGGTGTCGTCGACGAGACCAACCTTGGCGTCCGGGATGATCATGTCGTCCTTGCCGAACGAGATGCCGGCACGGAATGCGTGGCGGAAGCCGAGCGACATGATCGCGTCGGCGAACAGCACGGTCTCCTTCTGGCCGGTGTGACGATAGACCTCGTCGATCACGTCGCCCACGTCCTTCTTGGTGAGGAGGCGGTTGACGGTATCGAACGGCACCTTGTGGCTGTGCGGCAGGCACTCGCCCAGCAGCATGCGGCCCGGGGTAGTCTCGTACCGCTTGAGGTACTGCTTGCCCTTCTCGTCGGTCTGCGGAACGCGGCTGATGACCTTGGTGTGCAGCGTGACCGCCTGAGCGTTCAGCGCCTGGTGCACTTCGGCCATGTCACCGAGCAGCATCCCCTGGCCCGGCTCGTTCTCCTTCATCATCGACAGATAATAGAGACCAAGGACCATGTCCTGCGACGGAACGATGATCGGCTTGCCGTTGGCCGGCGACAGGATGTTGTTCGTCGACATCATCAGGACGCGCGCTTCGAGCTGGGCCTCGAGGCTCAGCGGGACGTGCACAGCCATCTGATCGCCGTCGAAATCGGCGTTGAACGCGGAGCAGACCAGCGGGTGAAGCTGGATCGCCTTGCCCTCGATCAGAACCGGCTCGAACGCCTGGATGCCAAGACGGTGAAGCGTCGGCGCACGGTTCAGCATGACCGGATGCTCGCGGATCACCTCGTCCAGGATATCCCAGACTTCCTTGCGCTCCTTCTCGACCCACTTCTTCGCCTGCTTCAGGGTCATCGACAGACCCTTCGCATCGAGACGCGCGTAGATGAACGGCTTGAACAGCTCTAGCGCCATCTTCTTCGGCAGGCCGCACTGGTGCAGCTTCAGCTCAGGCCCGGTGACGATGACCGAACGACCCGAATAGTCGACGCGCTTGCCGAGAAGGTTCTGACGGAAGCGGCCCTGCTTGCCCTTGAGCATGTCGGACAGCGACTTCAGCGGACGCTTGTTGGCGCCCGTGATCGTGCGACCGCGGCGACCATTGTCGAACAATGCGTCGACGGCCTCCTGGAGCATGCGCTTCTCGTTGCGGACGATGATGTCCGGCGCGCGAAGCTCCATCAGGCGCTTGAGACGATTGTTGCGGTTGATCACGCGGCGATACAGATCGTTCAGATCCGACGTCGCGAAACGACCACCGTCCAGCGGCACCAGCGGGCGCAGCTCGGGCGGGATGACCGGAACGACCTCGAGGATCATCCACTCGGGGCGGTTGCCCGAATCGATGAAGCTCTCGACGACCTTCAGGCGCTTGATGATCTTCTTGGGCTTCAGCTCGGACTTGGTGACCGCGAGCTCTTCGAGCAGCGCGGTACGCTCACCGACGAGGTCGAGCGATTCGAGCATGATGCGGACCGCTTCGGCACCGATACCGGCCGAGAACGCGTCCTCGCCATACTGGTCTTGGGCGTCGAGGAGCTCGTCCTCGGTCATCAGCTGATACTTCTCGAGCGGGGTCAGGCCCGGCTCGATCACGATGTACGCCTCGAAGTACAGCACGCGCTCGAGCTGCTTCAGCTGCATGTCGAGCAGCAGGCCGATGCGCGACGGCAGCGACTTCAGGAACCAGATGTGCGCGACCGGCGCGGCGAGCTCGATATGGCCCATCCGCTCGCGGCGGACCTTCGAGACGGTAACCTCGACGCCGCACTTCTCGCAGACGATGCCCTTGTACTTCATGCGCTTGTACTTGCCGCACAGGCACTCGTAGTCCTTGATCGGACCGAAGATGCGCGCGCAGAACAGGCCGTCACGCTCGGGCTTAAACGTGCGGTAGTTGATGGTCTCGGGCTTCTTGATCTCGCCGAACGACCACGAACGGATCTTGTCCGGGGACGCGATGCCGATCTGGATCTGGTCGAACGTCTCGGTCTTGGCGACCGGATTGGCGAAGGGGGTCATCTCGTTCATTTTATTCTCCATTCCCCTCCCGCATGGCGGGAGGGGCTAGGGGAGGGGATGTCGTAGCCTCTCGGGGTGGTGCCTGTGGGGACAGGCCCTCCCCCGACCCCTCCCGCAAGCGGGAGGGGAGGAGCGAGGCTTACTCCGCCGCGATCTGGATGCCGTCGCTGTCGAAGCCGGGCTCCGACTGCTTCAGGTCCACATTCAGGCCGAGCGAGCGCATTTCCTTGACGAGCACGTTGAAGCTCTCCGGGATGCCGGCCTCGAACGTGTCGTCGCCCTTGACGATCGCCTCGTAGACCTTGGTGCGGCCGACAACGTCGTCCGACTTCACCGTCAGCATTTCCTGCAGGGTGTACGCCGCGCCGTAGGCCTGGAGTGCCCAGACCTCCATCTCGCCGAAGCGCTGCCCACCGAACTGCGCCTTACCACCCAGCGGCTGCTGCGTGACCAGCGAGTACGGCCCGATCGACCGTGCGTGGATCTTGTCGTCGACCAGATGGTGGAGCTTCAGCATGTAGATGTAGCCCACCGTCACCTTGCGATCGAACTGATCGCCGGTGCGGCCGTCGAACAGGTCCGACTGACCCGACGTGTCGAGGCCCGCCAGCGCCAGCATCGCCGAGACATCGGCTTCGCGGGCACCATCGAACACCGGCGTCGCCATCGGCACGCCGCCCTTCAGGTTCTTGGCGAGCTCGACGATCTCGTCACCCGTGCGGGCGTCGATCTCGGCGTGATACTGCTCGCCGTACACCGTCTTAAGGCGATCGCGGACCGCCTCCGGCATCGCACCCGGCTTGGCGTCCGGATTCTCTTCACGCCACGTCTCGAGAGCCGCGGTGATCGACTGACCCAGGCCACGTGCGGCCCAGCCCAGATGCGTCTCGAAGATCTGCCCGACGTTCATGCGCGACGGCACGCCCAGTGGGTTGAGCACGATATCGACCGGCGTACCGTCGGCGAGGAACGGCATGTCCTCCGCCGGCAGGATGCGGCTGATAACGCCCTTGTTGCCGTGACGGCCGGCCATCTTGTCGCCCGGCTGCAGCTTGCGCTTCACCGCGACGAACACCTTGACCATCTTCAGCACGCCCGGCGACAGCTCGTCACCACGCTCCAGCTTCTCGCGACGATCGTGGAACTTGTCCGTGATCAGCTTGGCTGCGTCGTCATACTGGATCTTGACCGCTTCCAGATCGCTCTGGACCTTGTCGTCGGCGACCGCGAACTTCCACCACTCGTGGCGGTCGACGCTGTCGAGCAGATCCATGTCGATCACGACGCCCTTCTTGACGCCCTTCGGCGCCGAGGTGGCGGTCTGGTCGAGCAGCATCTCGCGAAGACGCGACCAGGTCGCACGGTTCAGGATCGAACGCTCGTCGTCCGAATCCTTCTTCAGGCGCTCGATCTCCTCGCGCTCGATCGCCATCGCGCGCTCGTCCTTGTCGATGCCGTGGCGGTTGAAGACGCGAACGTCGACGACCGTACCCGACACGCCTGGCGGCAGGCGAAGCGACGTATCGCGCACGTCGCTGGCCTTCTCGCCGAAGATCGCACGGAGAAGCTTCTCCTCCGGCGTCATCGGCGATTCACCCTTCGGCGTAATCTTGCCGGCGAGAATATCGCCCGGCTCGACCTCTGCACCGATGTAGACGATGCCCGCCTCGTCGAGGTTGCGAAGCGCTTCCTCGCCGACGTTCGGGATGTCGCGCGTGATGTCCTCAGGCCCGAGCTTGGTATCGCGAGCCATCACCTCGAACTCGTCGATATGGATCGACGTGAACACGTCGTCCTTCACGATCCGCTCGGAGATCAGGATCGAATCCTCGTAGTTGTAGCCGTTCCACGGCATGAACGCGACGAGGCTGTTGCGACCCAGCGCCAGCTCGCCGAACTCGGTCGACGGGCCGTCGGCGAGCACGTCGCCTGCACGAACCGCATCGCCCACCTTCACCAGCGGACGCTGGTTGATGCAGGTCGACTGGTTCGAACGTTGGAACTTCATCAGCGTGTAGATGTCGACGCCCGACTTGCCGGCATCGATCTCGCCGGTCGCCCGGATCACGATACGCGCCGCGTCGACCTGGTCGACGATGCCCGCACGCTTTGCCGAGATCGCGGCGCCGGAGTCACGTGCAACCGTCTCTTCCATGCCGGTGCCGACGAACGGCGCCTCGGCCTGGACGAGCGGCACAGCCTGACGCTGCATGTTCGAGCCCATCAGCGCGCGGTTGGCGTCATCGTTTTCCAGGAACGGAATGAGCGATGCGGCGACCGAGACGAGCTGCTTGGGGCTGACGTCCATCAACGTGATGTTGTCGGGCAGCGCCATCAGGAATTCGCCAGCCTGACGCGACGACACCAGCTCCTCGACGAAGCCGTTCGACGAATCGAGCTCGGCGTTGGCCTGCGCGATCGTGTGCTTGGCCTCTTCCATTGCCGACAGGTAGACGACGTCGTCGGTGACCTTGTGGTCAACGACCTTGCGGTACGGAGTCTCGATGAAGCCGTACTTGTTCACTCGCGAGAAGCTGGCGAGCGAGTTGATCAGACCGATGTTCGGGCCTTCCGGCGTCTCGATCGGGCAGATGCGGCCGTAATGCGTCGGATGAACGTCGCGGACTTCGAAGCCAGCGCGCTCACGCGTCAGACCACCTGGTCCAAGTGCCGACACGCGGCGCTTGTGGGTGACTTCCGACAGCGGGTTGGTCTGATCCATGAACTGCGACAGCTGCGACGAGCCGAAGAATTCGCGGACCGCGGCAACCGCAGGCTTCGCGTTGATCAGGTCGTTCGGCATGACGGTCGAGACGTCGACCGACGACATGCGCTCCTTCACGGCGCGCTCCATGCGGAGCAGGCCGACGCGGTACTGGTTCTCGAGCAGCTCGCCGACCGAACGGACACGACGGTTGCCGAGGTTGTCGATATCGTCGATTTCGCCCTTGCCGTCCTTGAGGTTCACGAGCGTCTTGATGACCTCGAGAATGTCCTCGGTGCGCAGCGTCGTCACGGTGTCCTCGACGTCGAGGTCGAGACGCATGTTGAGCTTGACGCGGCCGACGGCCGACAGGTCGTAGCGATCCGGATCGAAGAACAGACCCGAGAACAATGCCTCGGCGGTCTCCAGCGTCGGCGGCTCGCCAGGGCGCATCACGCGGTAGATGTCGGACAGTGCCTGCTCACGCTCCTCGGCCTTGTCGACCTTGAGCGTGTTGCGGATCCACGGACCGGTCGCGACGTGATCGATGTCGAGCAGGTCGAGACGCTCGATGCCTGCCTGGTCGAGCAGTTCGAGGTTCTCGGACGTAACTTCGTCACCGGCTTCGATGTAGATACGGCCCGTCGACTCGTCGATCAGATCGTATGCCGAATAGCGGCCGAAGATTTCCTCGGTCGGAATCAGCAGGTCGGTCAGGCCGTCTTTGAACGCCTTATTGGCAGCGCGCGGGCTGATCTTCTGGCCGTTCGGGAACACGACTTCGCCGGTCTTCGCATCGACGATGTCGAACATCGGCTTCTGGCCACGCCAGTTCTCGACCTGGAACGGAACGATCCAGCCACCCTGGCCGCGGACGAACGTCACGCGGTTGTAGAAATAGTTGAGGATCTCTTCCGACGTCATGCCGAGCGCGTAGAGCAGCGCCGTGACGGGCAGCTTGCGCTTGCGATCGATGCGGACGTTGACGATGTCCTTAGCGTCGAACTCGAAATCGAGCCACGAACCGCGATACGGGATCACGCGCGCTGCGAAGAGGTACTTGCCCGATGCGTGCGTCTTGCCGCGATCATGATCGAACAGGACACCCGGCGAACGGTGCATCTGGCTGACGATGACGCGCTCGGTGCCGTTGATGAAGAACGTGCCGTTCTCGGTCATGAGCGGCATGTCGCCCATGTACACGTCCTGCTCCTTGATATCGATAACCGACTTGGCCTCGGTATCGGGATCGACCTCGAATGCGGTCAAACGGAGGGTGACGCGCATCGGCGCGGCGTAAGTGATCCCGCGCTGGCGGCATTCCTCGACGTCGAACTTCGGCGGCTCAAGGACGTAGTCGTCGAAATCGAGATAGGCGGTGCCGGCGAAATCCTGGATCGGGAACACGCTGCGCAGCGTCTTCTCGAGACCCGAGACGTGGCCGATCGACTTGTCGGAGCGGAGGAACTGCTCGTAGCTCTCGCGCTGGACTTCGATCAGGTTCGGCATCTGCACGACTTCGTGGATGTTGCCGAAAACCTTGCGGATACGGCGCTTTGCAGTGCCGTGTTCGATCGCCTTGGATGCCATAGGTTTATTTTGCCTCGTCAGCCGAAAATTCGTGCTCGGGAACCCCCGAGCGAGACGCACGTTCACGCAAAAAGGCCGCGCGCATCAGGTGCGGCGGCTCTCAGCGTATGAAACCTCGGTATCCAATACGATCGACACGCTGCGCGACGGCATGTCATTTCCCGGATGCTGTGGTGAGAGGCGGATATAGGCGTGGCACGGCGTGATGTCAAAGGGGCCCGCATCAAACGGTCGTTTCGACACGGTCGCACTGCCGGAAATACTATAGATACCAGGTGCTGGGCGACGCTATCTGCATCCCTGACACGATGTAATGCGTATTTCCAGTATCACCGGGTGGCCCTCGCAAGGAGTAGGCGGCGTCATGAACGACAGGATCGCAGTGCGGACAGTATCCGACCAGGATCGCGCGAACTGGACACGGCTGATCGACGATCACGAGAAGATCGCCGGGCAGTGCGCCGACCTCGTCCTGCTCGCGCGGCAGCCTAGCACCCAGAGCGCGCTCGCCTCGCGCAAGCTGATCGAACTTGCCGTCACGGTCGCCGATCATCTCGGCGTCGAGGACGAGGTCATCGATCGCACCGTCGTGGCGATGGAGGCGCATTGCTCGGCCGATACGATCGCGATGATGGAGGAGGACCTCGACATCCTCCGTTCGGATTGGAAGGCGTTCATCGGCCGTTGGCTGCCGACGATCTCGCCGAAGGACTGGGCCGCGTTCGGGGTGCAGGCGGAGTCGATGCTCGATCGGTTGTCGCATCAGGTGAAGCTGGAGACTGAGTTGCTGTACGATCACGCGTTGCGTGATGGTGTGGTACGCCCGGGTGGGCTGGTGCTGCACTAATTGATCATGGGACCGGCACTGCTTAGCAGGGCAAGTCTACCAGATAGCACCACCCCGGCGAAGGCCGGGGCCCAATTGGTCAGGTGGTGGAAACGAAGCGCCGCGCTACATCACCGGGGTCCCCCAATTGGGCCCCGGCCTTCGCCGGGGTGGTGCCGTCGCTGGGAAAGTAAATTGCTTAAAAGGCGTTGGCGCTAACTACCGCCGCTTCTTCTTCGAAGGCACGACCACCACCGGCGCCACCGGCACCGGCGGTTGCACCGTAACCTTCACTACCAGCGGCAACACCCCCGGATCCGCCGGATACTCCCGCCGAGCCCGCGCAAATACGAACCGGGCCTTTGCTGCCCCAGGCGCACTCTCGCTCGCGCCGACCCAGCGCCAGTGCCACGGCTCCCACTTCACATGCTGCTTGTTCCCACCGGGAAAGCTCTGCTCGAACCCGAACCGCGGCGCGTTCATCCGCAGCCAGCGCGCCGCAGGCGTAGCGGCCATGCAAGCCTCCGCATCGGGACACCCGTTCGCCGGACGCACCGCGAAGTCCAGCGCATAGCCGGTCGAATGCTCGCTATACCCCGGCGGCGCGACCGAAATCGCGCGATCCGCCGGACTGCTCGTCTCGCCGCGACAGAAGACGTTGCGTTGCCGAGCGATCGACCGCTGGCACGACAGCGCGCGGAGCTGACCCATCACCGAAGGATCGCCCTGCGCCGCCGCGAACAGCCGCAACAGGTCGGGCAATATGTCGGCGCGCACCACGCACGGATTGCCGACCGAATACGCCGACGGCAGCGTCACCAGCTCGCTCTCGGGCGCATCGCCATACGGCAAATGCCCGAACGCGCGACCGTCGGGCGCGATCACCGCGCTCTGCCCCTCGCACAATTGTGCTTCCGCGACGGTCGGGGCGAACAGGAGCGCGAGGGCCAGCGTGCGGTGCAACATCGACGCGGGCTCTGGCACGCAGGCGCTAATGATGGCAAGGGCGGCGCCATGCATGGTGAACGCGTACTCTTCCTCGACGGCGAGGCCCTGGTGATCGACAAGCCCGCAGGGCTGCCGGTCGATCCGCCCCGCGATGGCTCGCTGAGCCTCGAAAATCATCTCGAAAGCCTGAAGTTCGGCTTCCAGCGCTGGCCGAAGGCGGTGCACCGGCTTGACCGCGACACGAGCGGCTGCCTCTTGTTGTCGCGCAACCCGAAGGCGCATGCCCGGTTGCAGCAGGCGTTCGAGCAGGGCCTCGTCTCGAAACGCTACGTCGCGCTGCTCGACGGCGTTGTCGAGGGCACGTCGGGGCTGATCGAGATGGCGCTCGGCAAGGTCAGCACCGCCGAAACCGGCTGGCGGATGGTCGAGGATCCCGACGGCAAGAAGTCGCGGACCAACTGGCGCGTACTGGAGATCAAGGACGGGCGTTCGCTCGTCGAGTTCCTGCCCGAGACCGGCCGCACGCACCAGATCCGCGTCCACGCCGCGAGCGGCCTCGGTGCGCCGGTGGTCGGCGACGGCGTCTACGGCAAGGCGGATGGGCTTGGCATGATGCTCCATGCGCAACGGCTGATCGTGCCGCGCCCGGGCAAGCCCGACGTGCTCGCCGAAGCGCCGCTGCCCGAGCGGTTCGCCAAGGCTGGGTTCGCCGATGAGGCGGCTCCGGTTGCCAATGCCACACCGGTTGCCGAAGTTACGACGCCCGACTCCACCGACGACTGAGCGGGCTGAGGGCAGGGGCTTATGGTCGCGATCCCGATCACCCGATCGATCTCGATCGACGACAGCGAGCTGATCGAAAGCACGACGCGCTCGGGCGGCCCCGGCGGTCAGCATGTCAACACCACCGACAGCGCGGTCATCCTGCGCTTCGACGTCGGCCTCTCGCCCGGGCTGCCACTGGCGGTGAAGAACCGCATCGCCGTGCTCGCCGGATCGCGCCTCACGCGCGACGGCGTGCTGGTACTACGCAGCGAGGGCTCGCGGTCGCAACTGCTCAACCGCCAGGAAGTCCGCGAACGCCTAGTCGCACTGATCAAGGAAGCGACGATCGTCCCGAAAGCACGCCGCGCGACCAAGCCGTCCAAGGCGGCGAAGGCGCGGCGGGTCGACACGAAGAAGGTGCGGAGCGGCGTCAAGGCGGGCCGCGGCAAGGTTCGCGACGATTGAGCGGGCCATGCCTATGGGCATCTCGCTAACGTCCGTCGGCCAGCCAAGCGCACGACCTCGCAATCCTCCCCCGCCAGGGGGAGGTGGCTGGCGCTAGCCAGACGGAGGGGGAGGCCCGCGATGTCGGATGTTCCGTGTCCTCCCCCTCCGTCGCCTGCGGCGCCACCTCCCCCTGGCGGGGGAGGATCGCTACATTGCCGCAGCGTCACCCCAGCTTTTGCTGGGTGACGGATTTGGGGGAGCGTTAGCTGCCTCTCAATCAAGGAAGACACCATGTACAAGTTCGATATCTCCGCCGGCACCAAGGCCGATCTCTACCGCGACCTGCTTGCCGCGCTTGATGCTCTGACGAAGGACGAGACCGATCCGATCGCCAACATGGCGAATGCGGCGGCGCTCGTGTGGGAATATCTCCCTGACCTGAACTGGGCGGGGTTCTACCGGCTGGTGGAAGGCGAACTCGTGCTCGGCCCGTTCCAGGGCAAGGTCGCCTGCATCCGCATCCCGGTCGGCAAGGGCGTCTGCGGAGCCGCCGCCGCGACGCTGAAGACGCAACTGGTCGATGACGTCCACGCCTTCCCCGGCCACATCGCGTGCGATGCCGCCAGCCGCTCCGAACTGGTGGTGCCGGTGACCAAGGACGGCATGCTGATCGCCGTGCTCGACCTCGACAGCCCCGAACCCGCGCGGTTCGATGCCGAGGACGCGGCAGGGTGCGAGGCGCTGGCGGCATTGCTCGCCGATCGGCTAGGCTAGCACGCGCCCGACGCGCCCCGTTTCGGGACAGCACGCCTTCTGGCGACTCCCCCGCACACTTGGTAAGCAACGCGTTAAGAAATCCGGCGTTTGCGCTGGATCGGGTGGCAAACCAGGGAGACGGACATGCGGAGGCTTTTGATCGCGAGCGCGGGGCTGGTGTTGGCAAGCGGTGTCGCGGACGCGCAACGTCCCGGCGCAAGCTATCCCGCGCCTGGGACCGCCCCTGACACTGCGATGCAGGCGCCGATGGCCCGTCCAAAACGCCCCGGTCCGATCGCCGCGCAGATGCCCGTGGTGCAGGCGCCGACACGGCCGGTCGCTGCGCCGCGGTCCTCGCGCTGGGGCAGCAAGATCGGCGGGCGCTGGTGGGCAGGTGCCAACGCCCCCGGTGGCTGGGCGGGCTATCGCCGCCCGCATCGGGGTTGGGCCGTGCCCGCCTATTGGAACGCACCGCGTTTCTACGTCGGCGACTGGTCGAACTACGGCCTCGCGCAGCCGCCGCAGGGCTATAACTGGACGCGCTACTACGACGATGCGGTGCTAATCGACGCGCGCGGGTCGGTCTACGATACGACAAGCGACATCGACTGGGATCGTGCCGGCGGTGGCGGCTATGTCGCAGCAGACCCACGCGCCTATGCGCGCAACGACACCGTCTATGCCAGCCCGAGCGACCGCGGCTACGTCCAGCCCTACGCAAATCGCCCGGCGCCCCGCCGTGATACCGGTGTGGGTGGCGCCGCCATTGGCGCAGTCGCGGGCGGCGTCGCCGGCAACGTCATCGGTGGTCGCGGCAATCGGCTTGGCGGGACGTTGATCGGTACAGGAGTCGGTGCTGCGACCGGCTATGCGATCGACAAGGCTGAGGATCGCGGTCGCCGAGCACCGCCGCCGCCGGTCCGTGATTATGGCGCCGGCTATGCACAACCGCCTGCCTATGCAGCGGATGCGGTCGATTATGCCCCCGACTATGCCCGTGAGTATGCACCGCCGTCCTATGCGGCCGACTACCCACCGCGACAGCCTTCCTATGCCCCCGAATACCGGCAACCCGGTCGCGATACCGTGGCACCGGGCGGCATCTGGACATCGCCCGACGGCGTTACGACGGTGACGACGACCAGTGGCCAGGCGTATCCTGCCGGTTCGACGACCGTGATCGTGCAGTCCGTGCCGGTGACCACGACGACTACCACGACCGAATATTACGACACCGTGTCCCGTCCGCGCAGCACGGTGCGCCGGCGGCGCTGACCTGCGGCTTGAGAGGCCTCAGCCGAGCATGCCTGCATAAGTCTGCGGCGGCTGGGGCAGTATGACGCGTGCGGCAGTGCCGCTGGCGACGACTAGAACGAGTACGCTCAGGCTGACCGCGAGTATCTTTCTCGGCGGCGCGCGATCGGCGAGCAGCACGGCCGCCACCGCGGTCGCGATCATCGGCCACAGGTGATAGCGCAGGTCGGACGCGATGCTCAGCACCGCGAAGCTCGCCTCGAGCGCCAGCGCGGACACGAGCAGCGCAGTGGCAAGATCGCGGACCGAATCGCGCGCTCGTGACACGCTCATGGCAAGCCCGATGAGCGCGACGACGATCCAGGCGATTGGCCAGCCGAGCGGCGTCTCGACGACGACCGCGGTCAGCGCCTCCCACGCGCGTGCGCCGGCACCGGGATTGGCGAGCCCGAGCGTGTTCGGCTCGGACGCGGCAGGTGGCGCAGCGCTCGGCCAGTGGAACGGGACCAGCCAGCGGTCGGTCGAGTTCAGGTGCGCAAGGCGGTGTCCGGCATAGGCGATCGGATGATGCAGCGCCGCCGACGCCAGCGTGACGTACAGCGTCGCCGTCGGCAACGCGCGCAGCCGCGCCATCGTCGTCCCGCAATGCGCCTCGTCGCCGAGCGGATCCCAAAAGAACGGTTTCGCACAACCCCGGGCGATCACGGTCGCCACCTCTGACTGCGTGAGGCCGGTGGTGTCGCTGGTCGGGACGCGCGCGGCAATGCCGGCGAGGTCGTAGAGCGCCTGGGTCGCCTCGACGCCGCTCGGTTGTGCGCGGAGCAGACGGTGGTTCACGACAGGCGCGATGCCGAGCACGAGCACCACCGCAATGAGGCCGGTTGCAAGCTTTGCTACAGGGTAGATTGGGCGCGGGGCGAGAGTCACGAGCAGGGGGACGACGATGAAGACGGCGTTCGCGCGGACGAGCACGGCGTAGGCGAGCAGCAGCGCGAGAGGAACCCACGTCGCGCCGGGCAGCGGACGACCCGCGAGCTGCCACCAGCCGATAATCCCGACCGCAGCGAGGAGTGCCCCGGCGAGTTGCGCGTCCTTGAGAACGACGCCCTGCCAACCGAGGAAGGGCGGCAGCAAGCCGATCGCGAGGATGGCGACAGCGCTACGCGAACGCCCGACTCGGCCTAACGCGGCCGCGATCATGCCAAGGCCCAGCCAATAGGTGACGAGTTGCAGGACCAGCATCGGCGTCGCACCGGGGCCGAACGCCGCGAGCAGCGCCCAGACGCGCGCCATCGCCGGCGGGTGCCAGTCGTCGTACACGCCCGACAGGACCTGCCGGTATTGCGCGACGGTGTCGTACATCGCGGTACCCGGCCAGAATAGTGCTAGCGAGGCGATGCACAGCGCCGCGGCGGCTATGGCGATGTAGCGCTGTTGGGGGCGAGCGGCAGGTTCGATCGACATTCGCGGGTCCTGCACGTTGAGGTTTTAGCCGCGAGATCCTTCCAGCCGGACCTGATGGCTGGCGCGACCTTTCGGTGCGTTATGCGCGGCGGTCAAGAGAGATAGGGCCGAAACGGGATGGTTTGCCCGGATCGGTCGGTCGGCTGGATATCGCTGGTACAGGGCCGCTAGCACGCCTGCCATCATACCTCGTCATCCTGACGACAGTCAGGATCCAGAGTCACAACGGGCTGCGGGCGGTATCCTGGATCCTGACTTTCGTCATGATGACGGGTAACTGCGGGATGCGACACCTAACCAGAATCCTCCCCCGCCAGGGGGAGGTGGCTGGCGCTTGCCAGACGGAGGGGGAGGTAAGCGACCACGCCTGCTTCGTATCCTCCCCCTCCGTCACCTTCGGCGCCACCTCCCCCTGGCGGGGGAGGATCGATCACTTTTAGTAGTGGATTGCGCGACCATAGGCCGCCAGCACGCTCTCGTGCATCATCTCGCTCAGCGTCGGATGCGCGAACACCGTCTCCATAAGTTCGGCCTCGGTCGTCTCGAGCTGGCGCGCGACCACATACCCCTGGATCAGCTCGGTGACTTCCGCGCCGACCATGTGCGCGCCGAGCAGTTCGCCGGTCTTCGCGTCGAACACCGTCTTCACGAAGCCCTCGGCCTCGCCCAGCGCGATCGCCTTGCCGTTGCCGATGAAGGGGAATTTGCCGACCTTCAGCTCGTAGCCCGCTTCCTTCGCCTTCGCCTCGGTCATGCCGACGCTCGCCACCTGCGGGCGCGAATAGGTGCAGCCGGGGATGTTGGCCTTGTCCATCTGGTGCGGCGAACCGCCGGCGATCTTCTCGACCGCGATGATGCCCTCATGGCTGGCCTTGTGCGCGAGCCACGGCGCGCCGGTGACGTCGCCGATCGCCCAGATGCCGTCGACGTTGGTGCGGCCGTAACCGTCGGTCTTGATGTGGCCGCGATCGGTCTCGACGCCGAGCGCCTCGAGCCCGATGTTCTCGGTGTTGGGGACGATGCCGATCGCGGTGATCGCGTGGCTGAAGGTCTCTTCCGAAACCTTACCGTCCTTCGCCTTGATCTTGGCGGTGACGCCGTTCGCCGAGGGGACGAGCCCTTCGAGACCGGTCTGGGTCAGCAGCTTGATGCCCTGCTTCGACAGCGCCTTGTCCATGAACGCGGAGACTTCCTCGTCCTCGACGGGGAGGATTCGCGGGAGCATCTCGACGATCGTCACGTCGGCGCCCATGTCATTGTAGAAGCTGGCGAACTCGACGCCGATCGCGCCCGATCCGATGACGAGCAGCTTGGTCGGCATCTCGGTCGGCACCATCGCATGGCGATAGGTCCAGATCCGCTCGCCGTCGGCCTTGGCGAACGGCAGGTCGCGCGCGCGCGCGCCGGTCGCGACGATGATGTTCTTAGCTTCGAGCTCGACCGTCTTGTCGCCCTGCTTGACGCTGAGCTTGCCCTTCGCAGTTACCGTGCCGACGCCCTCGACCACGGTCACCTTGTTCTTCTTCATCAGGCCCTTCACGCCCGCGTTCAGCTGACCCGCCACTTTCCGCGAGCGGTCGACGATCTTGGCGAGATCGAAACCGACATTGTCCGCCTTGAGCCCGTAGCTCTCTGCGTTCTGCATGTAGTGATAGATTTCCGACGTGCGGAGCAGCGCCTTGGTCGGGATGCAGCCCCAGTTGAGGCAGATGCCGCCCAAGCGCTCGCGCTCGACGATCGCGACCTTCAGGCCGAGCTGCGACGCACGGATCGCGGCGACGTAGCCGCCGGGGCCCGAGCCGAGGATGACGAGATCATAGGTATCAGCCACGGTAGAGTCCTTTGAAAATCAGTTGGTTTCGGGCGGCACGGGCCGCGGTTTGCGATCGTCGCCGACCGCCACGAAGATGAAGCGAGCCTGGGTCACCTTGCAGCTGTCGTTGCTGTGACGCGCACGGCGCCAAGCCTCGATTTCGATCGTCATCGAGGTGCGACCGACCGCGATCAGCTCGGCATAGACCGACACTTCGTCACCGACGACGACCGGCATGTGGAACTTCATCGCGTCCGCCGCAATCGTGACGGCACGGCCGCCGCTACGCCGCGAGGCGACCGAACCGGCGGCCAAATCCATCTGGCCCATCAGCCAGCCGCCGAAAATGTCGCCATACGGATTGGCATCGGCGGGCATGGCAGTGACGCGGATCGTCGGCGCTTTGTTGGGGGGCAGGTCGGTCACGCTTCACTCCTGCGGGTCGTTCGGTCGAGCCGGCGGGCGCGCCGCAACGGGCCCACGCCCATCAGCACGGTCGCGAGCATCGCCGCGGCCCCGCAAGACCAGATCACGTCCTGCCCAAGCGGGTAGGACCATGCCGCCGCCCAGGTCATCGCCACCGCCGCCACGAGCCCGCCGAGGATGTGCAGGATCTCGATGGTGGTGCCCGAAAGCGACCTGAACGATGACACCAGACCCATCTCAGGCGAGCATGCCCAGCGGGTTCTCGACGAGGTGCTTGAACGCCTTCATGAACTGCGCGCCGTCGGCCCCGTCGATCGCGCGGTGATCGAAGCTGCCGGTGGCCGACATGACCGTCGCGACCGCCAGTTCGTCACCGATCACGACCGGGCGCTTCTCGCCCGCGCCGACCGCGAGGATCATCGCCTGCGGCGGATTGATGACCGCATCGAACTGCGTGATGCCGAACATGCCCATGTTGCTGATCGAGGCGGTGCCGCCCTGGTATTCCTCGGGCTTCAGCTTGCCGTCGCGCGCACGTCCCGCAAGATCCTTCATCTGCGTCGAGATCGACGACAGCGATGCGGTGTCCGCACCGACGATGATCGGCGTGATCAGCCCCGACGGCGTGCTCACCGCGACCGAGATGTCGGCGCGCTGGAAGGTGATCAGCTGGTCCGGCGTGAACATCACGTTGCAGCTCGGCACCTGCATGAGCGCGACGGCCTGCGCCTTGATCAACAGATCGTTGACCGACAGCTTCACGCTGCGCGATTCGAGGCTCTTGTTCAACTCGCCGCGCAGCTTGAGCAGCGCGTCGAGACGGATGTTCACGGTCAGGTAGATGTGCGGGACGGTCTGCTTCGACTCTGTCAGGCGACGCGCGATCGTTTTCCGCACGTTGCTGAGCTTTGTCGCCTCGTGCGGGATATCCGGCACGGTCGCAGGCTTTGCGGCGGGCGCTGGAGCCGCAGCGGCAGTTGGCGCAGCAGCTTCGGTTTTCGCAGCAGCGGGTGCGGCACCCGGCTTTGCGCTCTCGACGTCGGCCTTGACAATACGACCCTTGGGGCCGGAGCCGGATACGGCGCCGAGATCGATCCCCTTGTCGGCGGCGAGACGGCGCGCGAGCGGGCTCGCCTTCACGCGGACGCCGCTGGCGGCAGGCTGGGCTGCACCGGCGTCATCCGGCCGACCGTGATCCTCGGCCGAAGCCTCGGTCCGCTCGACCGGCTTGGCCTCGGTGCCGGTCTTGTTCGGGTCCGTCGGATCGGGCTTGGCTTCCGATTCCTTCGCGGCAGGCTCGGGTGTCTCGCTCTTGATCGGCGCAGATGAGACCGAAGATGCATCCTCGCCCTCTTCGGCGATGATCGCGATGACCGTGCCGACCTTCACATTGTCGGTACCCTCGGCGACGAGGATCTTGACCACAGTGCCTTCGTCGACGGCTTCGAACTCCATCGTCGCCTTGTCGGTCTCGATCTCGGCCATCAGGTCGCCGGATTTCACGACGTCGCCCTCCTTGATCAACCATTTGGCGAGGGTACCCTCCTCCATGGTCGGGGACAGCGCAGGCATCTTGATCTCGATCGACATGGATTTCCCCAGGGCGTGACGTAACGGCATGCCTACTCGCGCCCTCGTCCGCTCGGGTCAACCCCGACGCACTTGCGTATCGACCCGCTGCGGCCCAATTACCGGCGATAACGGGGGCAAAAATGCGCATTTATCTGGTGGTTATCGACGACAGTCCGGAAGCTGGGATCGCGTTGCGTTTCGCGGCCCGGCGTGCGGTGAAGACCGGCGGTGGGGTCGAGATCCTCACGGTGATCCCGCCGCAGGAGTTCATCGCGTTCGGCGGCGTCCAAGCGACGATCGAGGAAGAAGCGCGCCTGCATGCCGAGGGGTTGGTAGCGGGGGCTGCGGGTACGTTGCTTGAGGAGTCCGGCTTGCGTCCGTCGATCACGGTGCGCGAGGGGGAAAGCGCCAAGATCATCCGCGAAATGATCGCGGCAAATCCCGATATCGCGGCGCTGGTCCTCGGCGCCGCGGCGACTGGTGCTCCAGGCGAACTGATCGCGCATTTCGCGGGGACCGACGCGGGTTCGCTGCCGGTGCCGGTCATGATCATTCCCGGATCGCTCACGCGCGAGGCAATCGACCGGCTCAGTTGAGTGGGGCGTACCTCAACTGACAGCCATTGCCGAATGCGTGGCCAGCAGGCGCTCCACGCTGTTGATGCCAGTCTGCGTGAGTTGCAACGCATCGAGATTGCTGTCTGGCGGTTCAATGAGCGACTTTGCCTGGAGCACGCGAATCCAGCGACCGAGCGTCGACCGTGACAGGCGTAGCTGGTCGGCAACCATGTCGACGCTTGCGATTCGGCTCTCGGCTTCTGCGACGTACACGATCAGCAGCGTCGTCCACGCATGATCGGCGAAAAGATCGGACCCGAGTACCGCGTCGCGCGCACGGATAATTCCCAGCAAGTCCTTGGCCCGGCGCCAAAGATGATGCGGCATGGCATCGCCACTGATTGTGTCGGCGAGCGTAGGAGCGGTGCACAGGGTGCCGATTAGTCTACCCGGCTTGCCGTTGCCCAGTCGCGAAACCTGGACTTCCAGCGTGATGATATCGCCTTCGCCGCCGATGTAACGTTTCCGGATTCGGGCTGAATTGCCATTGGGTTGCAATGCCGCAACGTGGCTCAGGTTACGCGCGACGTCGTCGGGGTGCGTTATCGAAAGGTAGGAAAGGCCCACAAGCTGTTTCTGCGTGCGTTGCAGCACCGCCGCGACCGGTTCGTCTATCGCGAGGATAACGCCGTCGCCGTCTGAAACAGAATGGCCAATGATCATCTTAGGTCCTCGCGCTCTTGATCATATAATAGCGGTTGGCTTAAAAAGTCTCAAACATTTGATCGGTCCATTTTGCATAACATCTTGTCGGCACACAAAATTGCCCGCCGGGAACGATTGTGACGCTACCCTCTTGAGCGTGGCGCGAGATCGGGCCACGATCGGCTCATGCCTATTTTTGCCGTCCCGCTGCTACTTGCCGCCGCCGCCCCTTACCCTGCTCCGTCTTCGGTTCGCCTGAAGGCGGACGTCACCGCGATGGTTGGCTTCGGTACGCGTCACACTGCGTCGATCACCACCGACCCGAAACGCGGTATCGGTGCCGCCCGAAACTGGGCCGCGAGCCGGTTCCAGGAAATTGCGGCGACGTGTGGCGGTTGCATCACTGTCGATCGCATCTCGCGCCGCTTCACCGGACCACGCGCACCGACCGGCGTGGTGGTCGAGGATGTGCTCGGGATTCAGAAGGGCCGCGATCCGAACCGAGTGGTGATCGTCGGCGCGCATATCGATAGCCGCGTGACTGACGTGATGAACGTCACCTCCGACGCGCCCGGCGCGAACGACAATGCGTCGGGCGTCGCACTGGTGCTGGAGGCCGCACGGCTGTTGTCGCAACGCCAGTTCGACGCGACGATCGTCTACGCTGTGTTTTCGGGAGAGGAGCAGGGCCTGTGGGGCGCCGAACTGCTCGCCGATACCGCCAAGGCGCGCGGCTGGCAGGTCTCGGCGATGCTCAACAACGATATCGTCGGCAACACGGTCGGGCAGGGCGGCGTACGCGTCGCCGACAAGGTCCGGGTGTTCTCCGAAGGCATTCGCGCATCCGAGGATCTGGTCGCCCAGCAGGGCCGCCGCGCCGAGGGCGGCGAGGATGACGGCCCCAGCCGTGCGCTAGCCAAGGCGATCGACGGTATCGCGCGCGACATTCCCGGCGGCCTCGACGTGATGATCGATCGCCGGCCGGACCGGTTCGGCCGTGGCGGCGATCACGAGCCGTTCCTGAAGCTCGGCTACCCCGCGGTGCGGTTCTCGGTCGCAGCCGAGAACTGGGATCGCCAGCATCAGGACCTGCGCACCGAAAAGGGCGTGGTCTACGGCGACACGATCGAGGGCATGGACTTTCCGTATCTCGCCAAGGTGACCGCGATCAACGTCGCGACGTTGTCGCGGATTGCCAGCGCCCCCGCGGCCCCTGAAGACGTGTCGATCGCCGGGGCATTGTCCCGCGATACGACGGTAAAGTGGACTGCGGTACCGGGCGCTGCGGGCTACCGCGTGCGGTGGCGTCGCAACGATGCGCAGAGCTGGGCGGAGACACGCGACGTTACCGGGACTGGCACGGTCCTGACGCAGGTGCCGGTGGACGACAATTTCGTCGGCGTGTCCGCTTTGTCGGCGACGGGCGCGGAAAGCCTCGTCAGCTTCGCCGGACGCGACCGCCGACCGACCCGGTAACTGCCCGTCGAGGCGCACATCGGTTGCCTAGGCGGCGGCCGATGCTTTCCAGCGACCATGTGCCAGCGCGCGCGCCTGTTCGACGGGCATCGGGCGGCCGAAATAGAAACCCTGGACGTTGGTGCAACCGAACGCCTGCGCCATGCGGTGCTCGGCTTCGGTTTCGACGCCCTCCGCGGTCGTGTCGATGTCGAGGCTCCGGGCGAGCGCGATCACAGCGTGGACGATCGCAACCGCTTCCCGCGTCCCGGCGGCGGCGTCGCGGACGAAGCTTCGGTCGATCTTGATAGACGAGAACCGCGTACGGCTGAGATAACCGAGCGAGGAATGGCCGACGCCAAAATCATCGAGACTAAGCCGCACGCCCATGTCGAGCAGTCGCTCCAGGACCTTGGTCGCGCCCAACGCCTCGGTCAGGAATACGCTCTCGGTAACCTCGAGTTCGAGGCGATCCGCGGACAGGCCGGTGTTCGCCAGCGCGGAGGTGACCGTCGTCACGAAATTGGGATTCTGGAGCTGGTCGGCGGACACGTTGACCGCAACGCGAATGTCGGACGGCCATTTCGCAACCTCTTCGCACGCCGTCCTCAGCGCCCACGCCCCGATCGGCGCGATCAGGCGCGCGTCCTCGGCAAGCGGAATGAACTTTTCGGGCGCGATGATACCGAAGCGTGGACTGGTCCAGCGCAGCAGGGCTTCGAACGCGACCAGCGTCTCGCCGCGAGCATCGACGACCGGCTGGTAGTCGAGGTGCATTTCGCCATTCTCGAGCGCGGTGCGAAGCGCCATTTCGAGGACACGCCGCTCCTCCGCCTTCACGTGCAGCTCCGGCTCGTAGGTGCGGTACACCCCGCGGCCGGCGTCCTTGGCACGGTAGAGCGCGAGGTCGGCGGAGCGGACGAGCATTTCCGCGGTGCGGCCGTCGCGCGGGCCGATCGCGATGCCGACGCTGGCACCGATATACAGCGTGTGCGCGTCGATCTCATAGGGTCGCGACAGCGTCTCAATGATCTGTCGCGCAAGGTCGTCGATCGCTCCAGCGTCGCTCGCGCCCCGCACGATGACCGCGAACTCGTCGCCGCCGAGCCGCCCGCACAGGCTGCCGTCCCCCATCAAGCCCTCGAGCCGTTCGGACACGCAGCCGAGCAGGCGATCGCCGATCGGATGGCCGAGCGTATCGTTGACCGCCTTGAACCGATCGAGATCGAGCATCATGAACGCGTAGCGGCCACCCCAGCTGTCGGCTTCGGCCATCGTCCTGACGAGTGTCTCGTTGATCATCAGCCGGTTGGGCAGCCCGGTCAGTACGTCGAACCGCGCCATCCGGTTGATACGGTCTTCCGACGCGCGCAGCTCGGTGATGTCCGACGTGACGCCGCGAAATCCGTAGAATTCGCCATCGTCTCCGAACCGGGGGGAGGCGGCGATTTCCCACCATCGCAGGTCACCGTTGATCGTCACCGGCAGGCGGACATCGCGAAAGCTGTCGCGACGGCGCAATTTCTCGGCAAGCGTCCGCAGTTCTGGTGCGAACTCCCCACTGTCCCAGCTCGGGCCGGCCAGCAATTGCAGCAACGGCATCCCGTCGATCTCACCGGGATCGAGCCCGCACGCGACCGCGAACCGCGACGACGCGCGAACGATTCGCCGCATCGCGTCGGTCTCCCACAGCCAGTCAGCGCCGGTATCCTCGAACTCGCGAAGGAGCAGACTCACGGTCTCGTCGCGTTCGTTCAAAGCGATCTCGTTGGCGCGGATCAGGACGAGGGCGCGGGCACGGCTGACGCATCCCGCCATCAGCACCAGCGTGAAGCCCAGGATCCCGATCGCTGCCGACGTCGTCCCGGCGATCAGCAACTGGATGACCATCGACGCGCCGAGATATCCAAGGAAGATCAGCGTCGCGAGCGTCAGCGGCGCCATCACGAATGCCGCGGCCGTCATCAATAGCGTCAGCGTGATGCCAAGCCCGGCGGTCGTGCCCGAGGGAGCATGCGTACAGAACAGGATCGGTACGCACGACCAGCCGAGGCCAAGCGCCAGGCCCTCCCACCCGGTCTTGCGCAGGTCGTGGACGCTCGCCTGGCTTTCACCAGTGTGCGGAACGGCGAGACGCCGGAACGCGACCGCGACGGCGATCGCGACGAGCAACGCGGACCATGTCGTGACCTGCCACGCAGGGACGGTCGCGCTGACCAGGAACCCGGTCGCCAGTACCGCCGCCAGATTGGTCGAGAGCAGGACCAGTGCCATCTTGCGCCCGGCGAACAACTGCGCGGCACGGATGCGGCTCCATTCGACATGGTCCGCCCCGCCACCGCGAAGCCCCATCAATCTGAAGAGATCGACGGCCACGCGGCGTGACGGAGAAGGCGGTGCAGGGCTCACGGCGTCGGTCATAGGTCCGCTTGGTTATCAGATCGTTCTTATCGACCAGCGTGACTGTAATTTAGTTCGATCTGGATCAATCCACGCCGTCGTGGACGTCCTTGCATAGTTTCATTCGCGTGTCAGCGGTGGCCGCGTGACCCGCCGCCGGTCTCAGGCAGGGCGGTCTCAGGCTGCGATGTCGTACGGCTTGATATCGCCGCTGAGGTACAGGTTGCGCGCCTTGGCCCGGCTGAGCTTGCCCGACGAGGTGCGCGGCAGGGTGCGCGGCGGGATCAGTTCGATCAGGCAGTTCATGCCCGTCACCGACCGCACGCGCTCGCGGATCTCGTCGCGCAGGCGCAGGCGTTCGGCTTCGTCCGAGCTCCGGCACTGGACCAGCACGGCGGGGGTTTCCTCGCCGCCGGGCGTCGTGATCGCGAACGCGGCGATGTCGCCGGCCTTGAAGCCGGGGAGCTGCTCCACCGCCCACTCGATGTCCTGCGGCCAATGGTTCTTGCCGTTGACGATGATCATGTCCTTGGCGCGGCCGACGATGTAGATGTAGCCGTCCGACATATAGCCCATGTCGCCGGTATCGAGCCAACCGTCGGCCATGCACGCCTCGGTCGCCGCATCGTCGCGGAAATAGCCGACCATCACCGACTTGCCGCTGCACCAGACCTTGCCGATCGCGCGATCGGGGAGGGGCGTGCCGTCCTCTTCGCGGATTTCGATTCGCATGTCGCGGACCGGCTTGCCGCAGTTGACGATCGCCCGGTAGCGCTGGGGACGGTCACCGCCGCGCGAGCCACCCGAAAGCTGCGTTTCCTCGACCAGTTCGACGCGGATGCCTTCGCCCGGCGGCATCAGCGAGACCGCGAGCGTCGCCTCGGCCAAGCCGTAGCTCGGCAGGAACGCACTCGCCTTGAAGCCGGCATCGGCGAACGCGTCGACGAACGACTGCATCACGTCGGGACGGATCATGTCGGCGCCATTGCCCGCCACGCGCCAGCGCGACAGGTCAAACCGATCGCTCGCCTTGGTCTGGCTCGACATGCGGCGAGCGCAGATATCGTAGCCGAAGGTCGGCGAATAGCTGAGCGTCGTGCCTTCGTTCCGGCTGATGAGATCGAGCCACGCGAGCGGACGGCGCGCGAAATCCTCGGTCTTGAGGTAGTCGGTCGAGACCTGGTTGGCGATCGGCGACAGGAAGCAGCCGACCAGCCCCATGTCGTGATACCAGGGCAGCCAGGAAGCGCAGCGATCGGTGTCGCAGACTTCCATGCCGTGGCTATGCGCTGCGAGGTTGTTCAGAAGCGCGGCATGCGTGATGACGACACCATGCGGGAAGCGCGTCGAGCCGCTCGAATATTGCAGATACGCGATGTCGTCGGGTTTTGCCTCGGGCAGCGTCGCGACCGGTGCCTCGCGCGTCGCGAACTCGGACCAGTCGATGCCGACGGTACCCGACAGGCGGGCAGCCTCGCCCGCCATCTGCGCGAGCTCGGGCGGGAAGATCAGCATCTTCGGGTCGCAGCTCGCAAGCTGGACGCGGAGCTGTTCGATGTACGAATCCCGACCGCCGAACGAGGTCGGCAGCGGTAGCGGCACGGGCCATGCGCCGGCATAGACGACGCCGAAGAACAGCGCCGCGAACTCGGGGCCGGTCTCCGCGACCAGCGCGATGCGATCGGCAGGCGCGACGCCGGCGGCGATCAGGCGGTCCGCCATCGCACGCGCGTCGTCCCGGAGTTGCGAATAGGGGTAGGGCTGGGACAAAGTGCCGCGAGCGTCGTGGAAGTTAAGCCCGCGGTTACCGCTGGCTGCGTAATCGAGCGCTTCGCCCAAGGTACCGAAATCGGCGAAACGGCGCGGCAGGGCGTCTTGGGTCGGCGTCGCAACGATTGACGCTACGGTCATGCCGTCCTTGTTAGCCGTGTCGGTCGTCATCGCAGTTCCTTGGTTCGTCGCGGCGCTCGAACACACCCCGCCTATCTTCAGTCTAGCCGTTCAACTTCGGGTGCCAGTGTGGCACAATGATGGCGTGACCAATGATAGCCACAGCGAAAGCAACGCGTTTCCCCCGTCGCTGGATGCCGGCGACCAGGAAAACGGCGCGTTCGACGATAGCGGCGGCACGAAGCGGCGCGGCGGCAAGAGCTGGGGCAGAGGCGGCGGGAAGGGCGGCGGCAAGGAGCGGGCGCGCGAGCGTCCTGCGCCGAAACCGCTCGATGCCGCGGCGCTGGAACAGATGGCCCTCCGCTATGTCGAGCGGTTCGCGACCACGCGGGGCCGCCTGACCGATTACCTGATGCGGAAAATCCGTGAACGCGGCTGGGACGGGGGCACCAGCGCGGCGCTGGCCGAGCCTGGCGAACTGGCGCAGCGGATGGCCGATCTCGGCTATGTCGATGACCGGGCCTTTGCCGAGCAACGCGCTGCTGCGATGCAGCGACGCGGGCTGGGCGCTCGCCGAGTCGCGGGCGCGTTCCGCGAGGCCGGTATCGATGAGGGCGATGCGGAGTCGGTCGCGCCCGCGATCGCCGACCGCGCCGTCGAATCGGCACTTGCCTTCGCACGACGCAAGCGAATCGGCCCCTACGGCACGGGGGACGGCGACCGCAAACTTCATGAAAAACAGCTCGCGGCGATGCTGCGGGCGGGGCACCGGTTCGATCTTGCACGCAAAATTGTTGCTGCACCGCCGTCCGACAGCCCCGAATCGATGGATTTCGACTGACCGTCGCAACGGATTCATTGCGACTGCGACGAACCGTGCTAGCAAGGCGTCCAGGGGTGTAACAATGCGTAACGACACGCAGCAGGTGCTGACATGCCGGTAGAGGTGGGGCCAGTGGAAGCGGGAACGACGACGCTCGGGGGTGTCGGCGAGGGTGTCGGCGCGGCCGAAACGCGCGCGATCGGCGGCGTCATCAAATGGTTCGACGTCACGCGCGGTTTTGGCTTCGCGGTGGCGGACGACGAGACCGTCGGCGATATCCTCGTGCACTTTTCCGTCCTGCAGGCGCATGGCCGCCGTAGCCTCCCCGAGGGTGCGCGCGTCGAGACGCTGTCGGTCCAACGCGGTCGCGGGTTCCAGGCGCGTGAGATCCTCTCGATCGATCTGACCAACGCGGTCGAGGAGCAGGTTCGGGCGCCGATTTCGCCCGATCGAATCGATCCGATCGCGATGATCGACGCGGCGGGGCCGTTCGAGGCAGCGTCGGTGAAGTGGTTCAACCGGTTGAAGGGCTATGGCTTTCTGGTACGGGGTGCCGATGGCAGCGACATCTTCATCCACATGGAAACGCTGCGCCGCGCCGGGATCGAGACGGTCGAGCCCGACCAGCCGCTCCGCGCGCGCGTGGTCGAAGGACGTAAGGGGCCGCTTGCCGTCGCGGTCGAAGAGGATCTGGGATGATGTTCGTTACGAAGGCCGTGTTGGCCGCGGTGCTGGCGCTGGGCGTCGGCGCCGGGGGTGTCGCGTACATGAATAGCCGCGCGGACTCGGACGTGGCCGCGGTCGCTATGCTGCCGCTGACGATCAAGAGTGCGAACGGGACGCATGCGTTCAAGGTCGAGAGCGCGAAGACGGAGGCCGACCAGGCGCGGGGCCTTATGTTCCGCACCGACCTGAAGCCCGACGGCGGTATGCTGTTCTGGCCGTATCCCGCCAAGGGTGGCGAGCCGGTGGTGGCGAACTTCTGGATGAAGAACACGCCGAGCTCACTGGATATCATCTACATCCGTGCGGACGGGACGATCGCGAGGATCGCCGAGAATGCGGTGCCGTTTTCCGAAGCGCCGATCCCGTCAGGGGAGCCGGTGGGGGCCGTGCTGGAGCTGTTGGGCGGCCGCGCTTCGGAACTGGGGATTGCCGAGGGTGATCTGGTGACGTGGGACAAGAGCGCGAAGTAGGCGCGCGAACCGTTCGACCAATGGCACCACCCCGGCGAAGGCCGGGGCCCAATTGGGAAGGTCGCTGTAATGTCGGACAGCGCTTCGTTAGCGACGTTACCCAATTGGGCCCCGGCCTCCGCCGGGGTGGGACATCTGACTAGGCGACGATTCCAGCCACGTGTTTCCCCGCGAAGGCGGGGACCCAGACTGAGCTCCCGCCTTCGCGGGAGAACAAGGAAGCGGAACCGTTGTAGGCAGAAGCGTAAAAACGGCGAACTCCACGATCGTCCCCCGCCAGGGTAAGGATCGTTTAAAGGATCGCGCGACGCCTTCCCCATCATCAAGGTTGAAGCCCGCCCCCACTCGCGGTAAGCGCCAGTCATGGGCTTTCTCGCATCGACTTTCACGTGGTGGAACGGCGCCACCCTCGGCACCAAATTCGGCTTGCGCAGCATGGCGAAGAAGGGCGAGGACGCGCTCGGCAACGTCTATTACGAAGGCGGCAAGGACACCGCCGGCAACCCGCGCCGCTGGGTGATCTACCAGGGCGCGACCGATGCGAGCCGCGTGCCGCCGGCGTGGTTCAGCTGGCTGCATCACCAGGTCGACGACGTACCCGATCGCGCATTGCCGCCGATCCGTGCCTGGCAGAAGCCCGCCGTGCCGAACATGACCGGTACCGCGCTCGCCTATCGTCCTGCCGGTGCGCTCGAAAAGGGTGGCCACCGCGCCGCCGCGACGGGCGATTACGAAGCCTGGACGCCCGAAGGGTGATCATGCGCTGGCTCGCCGCGGCCGGGTTGGTCGTGGCGTTGGCGGTCGGCGGCTGGTTCGGATATCGCGCCCTCACCACGCCCGCGACGAAAGTTACCGCGGTCCAGCAGGACCTGCCGGGCGCTGACGAGCAAGGCAATTCCTCGATCGAGACGATCGATACCGGTGCTGCGGCGATCGCCAATGGCGGCACACCGATGGCGCAGCGTGTCGCGGTGCTAGGCCTGCTCAACAAGCGTAATGGCGAAACCCGCGAAGTGCGCCTCAAGCCCGGCCAGGCGACGCGCATGGGCGACGTCGTGCTGCGATTGCGTGCGTGCGAACAGACTGCGCCGTGGGAGCAGGAGCAACTGACCGGCGCGTTCGTACAGGTGCTGGTGCGCGGCGTAGACGCGCATTGGCGCCGGACCTTCTCCGGATGGCTGTACAAGGAACGCCCCGCGCTGAACGCGGTCCAGCATCCGGTCTACGACGTCTGGACCAAGAGCTGCGCGATGACCTTCCCGGAGACCGGCCCCGATACCGCGCCGCCCGCCGAAGCCTTGCCGGCCAAGCGATCGAGCGCGCGGAAATCGCCGGCTGCGAAGGATGCCCCGGCGCCGGAGGATGGCTTGAGCGCACCCTCGAGTGCCGCGCCTAGCAACGCGACGTAATCCGCGCGCTCGATCTCGATCGCGCCGAGCGAGGCGAGATGCGAGGTCTGGAACTGGCAGTCGAGCAGCGTGAACCCGCCGGTCCGCAGCCGCGCGACGAGGTGCGCGAGCGCGACCTTCGAGGCGTCGGTGGCGCGGCTGACCATGCTTTCGCCGAAGAATGCGCGGCCGAGCGACAGGCCGTAGAGCCCACCGACCAGCTTGCCGCCGTCCCAGCATTCGACCGAATGCGCGAACCCCATCGCATGCAGCGTCTGGAAGACCCGCTCTATGCCGTCGTTGATCCACGTCTCGGGGCGACCTTCGACGCTCTCGGCGCAGAGCTGCACGACGCGTTCGAACGCGGTGTCGACGGTGACCTGGAACCGGTCCGCGGCGATCGTCTTTCTCAGCGAGCGCGAGAGCTGGAACCCGTCGAGCGGCAGGACCGCGCGACGGCGCGGCTCGACCCAGTACACGCTGGCGGCGTCGCGGCTGTCCGCCATCGGGAACACGCCGACCGAATAGGCCCCAAGCACGAGTTGAGGGTCTAAAACGTCGCTCATGCGGTGAGCCGGTGTTCGATCCGGCGCCAGAGGTCCGCAAACGCCTGCGCCGCGGCGGACTTCGGTGCGAACACGCCGACCGGCGCGCGCTTGACCGCCGTCGACTCGATGTTGCTCGCCATCGGGATGACCGGCCAGTCGGGGTGGCGGGCCAGCGCCTCCGCATGCAGCGCACGACGCTTGTCGACCATCACGTGGACCGGCAGCAGCGGCGTGCGGCCGCCCAGGTGCTGGACCACCGCGTCGTATGCGCGGGTCGACAGCGGCGAGGGAATGACGGGAATGACGATAAGATCGGCCGCGCGCATCACCTGGTCCGCGGTTTCGGTCAGCCCCGGCGGACAGTCGAGGATCACGCGGTCATAGCCGGCGAGTTCGGCCAGCAGCCTGGCGAGCCGCTTCTTCTTGTCCATCACGTGGAATAGCTGGTCGAGCCCGCGTAGCGATGCGTCCGCCGCGATCAGGTCGAGATGCGGGTAGGCGGTCGGCCGCGCCTGCTTGGCGACCGCGACGTCCTTCGAAAACATCGCCTGCGCTTGATCGACTTTACCCCCGGCTCCATGGGGTCCCCCGAGCACCCAGGTCGACGCCGCCTGCGGATCCAGATCCCAAAGGAGCGTCCGGCGCGCCGACAATGTCGCGGCGCACCACGCCAGGTTCACCGAAAGCGTCGTCTTCCCGACGCCGCCCTTGAGGCTGTAGATCGCAACGGTTGCCATCAGACTAGCGTGCCGGTCCAAGGCGGTGAGGGCAAGGGTGTGCAGCGCAAAGAAAAACGGCCGGCGGATGATCCGCCGGCCGTTTCGTCATTCGTAAACGTAGAAACTTACGCGTGGCAAATCTGCGCCGACTTGCCCGGTGCGGTCAGCGTGACGCTCGATTCGTCGCCGGTCATCGACCAGCCGCCCTCGGCGGTCTTCGGCGAACCGGCAACGTCCGACTTCAACGTCGTCGCGGGGCCGTCCTTCTTAGTCTTGACCACGGCTTGCTTGTCGCCCTGGAAGAACGTCACGTAGAGCAGGCTGTTGTCCTTGCAGCGCAGCGTCTTCTCGGACTTGATCGCGGGCGGCAGTTCGACCGGCGCGGCGTTGGCGAGCGTGTTCGCCATCGGATCGGGATTGCTGTCCAGCACCTCTGGCGAGGCGGGCTTGGAGTTGCAGGCTGCCAGCACGAGCAGCGCGGCGACGGCGGTCATGGGGAGGATTTTCATAGCGGGACCTCGCTTCGCGCATGCAGCATGGAGCGTCAAGGGCTATGGTTTGCGGTACCATCGCATAGCGGCGAATAGGGCAGTATGTATGACGGGTAAGATGTCCGCGCTCAGTCGTGCAGCGGACGGTCCTGCTTGGCTACGTCATCCTGCGACTGAAGTCGTTCTTCGACCATTGCCAACGGAGTCGCGATATGCGCGGCGATCAAGGTGTCGCCGAGCGCTTCCATCAGGTCTGACGCTTTCGACAACAAGGCCAGAGCTTGCCGATACTGTTCCATCATCCCGCTCCCGCCAGTTTCGAACTTACTAACATAGATCATATATTGGTTGTAATGAACACGACATGAAAAGCATGTCATCCGCTTGGGATGTTCGCGTTGGCGGCGTTTAATCCTGCAAACTTTCGCTCGCTTGCTCTAGGCGGGGCACCACGCCACATAGCGCGCATGCATACGACACCCGACACGCTCGCCCTGATTGGCAACACGCCGCTTGTTCGTCTGAGAGGTCCCAGCGAGGCCACCGGCTGCGATATCTTCGGCAAGTGCGAATACACGAACCCCGGCGCGTCGGTGAAAGATCGCGCAGCGCTGTTCATCGTCGAGGATGCGGAGCAGCGCGGACTGCTCCAGCCCGGCGGGACGATCGTCGAGGGCACCGCGGGCAATACCGGGATCGGCCTCGCGCTGGTAGCGAACGCCAAAGGCTACAAGACGATCATCGTCATGCCCGAGACACAGAGCCGCGAGAAGATGGACACGTTGCGGGCTCTAGGTGCCGAACTGGTATTGGTCCCCGCCGCGGCATTTTCGTCGCCATGCCATTTCGTCCATACCTCGCGCCGGATCGCCGACGAGACGCCGGGCGCGATCTGGGCGAACCAGTTCGACAACACAGCCAATCGCCGTGCGCATATTGTCGGGACCGCAGAGGAGATCTGGGCACAGATGGACGGGCGGATCGACGGCTTCACCTGCGCGGCGGGCACCGGTGGGACGATCGCCGGGGTCGGGCTCGGGCTCAAGGCGAAGGACGAAAGTGTCTGCATCGCGCTCAGCGATCCGCATGGCGCTGCGCTATATAACTACTACGCACACGGCGAGTTGAGGGCAGAGGGCTCTTCGGTCGCGGAGGGTATCGGGCAGGGGCGCATCACCGCCAATCTGGAGGGGGCACCGATCGATACGCAGTTCCGGATTTCCGATCAGGAGGGGTATGCGTGGGTCCGACGGTTACTCGACGAGGAAGGGCTCTGCCTCGGGCTGTCGTCGGGGATTAACGTCGCCGGTGCGGTGGCGCTGGCGAAGCACCTGGGACCCGGCAAGCGGATCGCGACGATCCTGTGCGACACCGGATTCCGCTATCTTTCGACGCTGTACGACCCTGAATGGCGTCAGGCGAAGGGTCTGGTCTGAGCGGGATGGTTCCCGAGAATCGACAGAAGCGCGGTAGTCGGGTATCGAGGTAGGGCAAGATGAAGTTACCCCACGAACCTTCCCAGACCATGCAGCGCATCAAGGTCGGCATGATCGGCCTCGCCGCGGTCGTGCTGCTGATCGGTCTCGCGAGCGCGATTATCGGTTCGACGAATCGCGAGCGGCCGGTCGCGACCGTGGGGACCGCGCAAGCCGACGTGGTGGCGAACATGGGCGTTTCGAACGTTACCGAAGCCGCCGGAGCGGGCGAGCCGCTCGCGGAAATGGGCGTGGCGCCGAGCGCCAACGCGCAGGCGCCCGCGCAGTAATTGCTGCCTTCTTGCTCCCCTCCCTGGAAGGGAGGGGCTGGGGGTGGGTTGGTTTCCGCATACCTGAACGCGAGTGGCTCGATCGGGCCGACCCACCCCCGACCCCTCTCTTCCAGGGAGGGGAGAGCGTTACCCCTTGGTAACGTCTGGCGTGCGTTGGCTTCGACCATCTGAGGAGCTTCCGCACTTCATCCCCGGATATCCCCAGTAGTCAAAACAGTCGTCAGCACTTTCACATCCGGTCTACCCGCATATTCCCCCAGACTGAGCATCGCAATTGCGGTGAAATCCGTCCAATCCCCAAAAATCCCGTTGCGTCCCCGAAGCGCTATGGTAGATGGAGGTTAATACAGGGGCATTTTCATCGTTCGCTGAAAACGCGTTCGAAACGTAGCGATGGCTGCTTTTCGAAGCGGTGAAGCGTGCGCGCCAGTTCGAAGGGTTTTGGCGTGTCGGTACGGGGTCGCTATCAAGGAGACGGTATCGGCCTTGTCGACGACAAGGGCCGGGTAGCCATCCCCTCGGCACTCCGCACGATGCTCTCGGCAAATGCGCCCAAGGCGAACGGCAAGGACGGCGGGACCATCATCATCGGCGCGCATCAGAAGAATCGCTGCCTGGTCGCGTACGATCCCGGTTACGTCGACATTCTCGCCGAGCGCCTCGATCGCCGCGAATCCGAGAACACGTCCGAGAACGGCGAGTACGACTACAACATCAAGCGCGCCGCCGCGTCCGGCGAAGCGGTGCCGTTCGACGGCTCCGGTCGCTTCATCATGCCCGCGTTCCCGCGCTTCTATGCGGGCATCAAGGGCCATGCGTTCTTCTATGGCGTGCTCGATTACATCGAGATCTGGGACCCCGCGACGCTGATCGCCACCGACGGCATGCCCCCCGTCGTCAAGGAGATGGCGCGCTTCTACATGGCCGAGAAGGGGGTGCAGCTGTGAGTTCCCCCGACGCTCCGCATATTCCCGTCCTGCTCGACGAAGTCCTTGCCGCGCTTTCCCCTGAGCTCGGCGAGACGATGGTCGACGGCACGTTCGGTGCGGGCGGCTATACGCTGGCGTTGCTCAAGTCGGGCGCGCGGATCGTCGCGTTCGACCGCGATCCAGACGCGATCGCCAATGGTCGCGCGATGGAAGAGGCCGAAGAAGGCCTGACGCTGATCGCCGCGGACTTCTCGGCAATGGCGTCCGAACTCGAAGCGCGCGGCCTCGCGCCGGTGGACGGCGTGACGCTCGATATCGGCGTGTCGTCGATGCAGCTCGACCAAGCCGAGCGCGGCTTCTCGTTCCAGTCGGATGGCCCGCTCGACATGCGGATGGCGCAGGCCGGCATGTCGGCGGCGGACTTCGTCAACGAGGCGGACGAGAACGAGATCGCCGACGTGCTGTATCAATATGGCGACGAGCCCAAGTCGCGGCGTGTCGCCCGCGCGATCGTCGCGGCGCGCCCGCTGACGCGGACCGGCGAGCTGGCGCACATCGTCCGCCGCGCGCTCGGCTACAAGGCGCACGACAAGAAGGACCCCGCGACGCGCGCGTTCCAGGCGATCCGGATCCACGTGAACCGTGAACTGGGCGAGCTAGCCGACGGATTGCTGGCGGCCGAACGCGTGCTGAAGCCCGGCGGACGCCTGGCCATCGTGACGTTCCACAGCCTCGAGGACCGGATGGTGAAGCGCTTCCTGCGCACGCGTTCCGGGGGCTCTCCTTCAGGTTCGCGTCATCTTCCGCAGGTGAAAGCCGTTGCGGAACCTAGTTTTTCTCATGTCGGCCGCGGTGTTCGCGCCGGCGAGGCCGAGATCGCACGCAACCCGCGCGCGCGCTCGGCGACATTACGGACGGCGCGGCGGACCTCCGCGCAACCCTGGACGGAAGAGGTGACGACATGACGGCGGCGTATCGGATGAAGGGTGTGGGCTGGTTCGGGGGCTGCGTGGCCGTCGTGCTCGGTTTCTACCTCGTGTCGCTGCAGGTCGCCGCCGAGCGCAAGAAGCTGGAGGCGGTCAATGGTCAGATCCGCTCCGCGCAGCGCGACATCCGCGCGCTGGAAACCGAGTTCGACACGCGGGGCAATCTGGCCCAGCTTGAGCGCTGGAACGGTGACACGCTGGCGCTGTCGGCCCCGACCGCGGGGCAGTTCGTCGTGAGCGAGGCCGCGCTTGCGGCGCTCGACGTCAACAGCCTGCGCGCGGACGGGGTCCAGACCGCCGCGCTGCTGGTGCCGTCGGGGGCGGGGTCCGTCGTTTCCACCTCGATCGTCCCGGTTACCGCTGCTCCGCCCGTCGTGAAGCTTGCGCCCGTCGCCCCGGTCCAGATGGCGCAGGTTACCGCGCCGCGTGCGATGAACGTCGCGATCCAGGCTGCGTCCAAGACCGCGCTGAAGCCGGTCGTGATCCGCGCGTCGGTATCGACGCCGCGCTCCGCCGAGGCCGCACTTGTCCGTGCCGCCAAGACCGAACGCCTCGCCGCCGTCGCGAAGGTCCGTCCGCAGGCAGTGGCGATGCTCGACCGGAAGCTGTTGTCCGACACGACGCTGGGTGACATCATGAGCGGCGCCCGCTCCGAGAGCCGTAAGCGGCGGTGACCGCCTTGGTCGCCCGGCCCGTCTCGCAGCAACGTAGCGCCAACCAGCGTCATGCACTGGTGGCGACGGCGCACACGCGCCTGATGATGCTGATGTTCCTGTTCGGAGCAGCGGTGCTGGTGGTGGTCGGTCGGCTCGGAATGCTGGCGGTGCAGGCGTCGCTCGCCGATCCGCAGGCGCGCTCGGCGGCGATCGCGGCGCGCGGCGACATCGTCGATCGCAACGGCGCGCCGCTCGCGCGGACGATCGATGCGTGGACGATCGCGGTCCACCCGAAGAAGCTGATCGGCGATCCGACCGAGATCGCCAGCAAGCTCGCCGCGCTGATGCCCGAAGCGGGTGACCAGGCGCATTATTATGCGCTGCTGACGTCGGGGAAGAGCTTCATCTATCTTCAGCGGCGCGCGTCGCCGGCGCTGGTCGAGCAGGTCAACGCGATCGGTGAGCCCGCGATCGTGTTCGACCGCGATACGCAACGACTGTACCCACAGTCGACGATGGCGGCGCACGCACTCGGCTTCCTGTCGACCGCGGGTCACGGCATGAGCGGGATGGAGCGCGTGCTCGACGAGCGGCTGACCAATCCTGCGCTCAACGGTACGCCCGTCGCGCTGTCGCTCGACAACCGCGTCCAGGCGGCGATGGAAAGCGAACTCGGCCGCGCGATGACGACGTTTTCCGCCCGCGGCGCTGGCGGCATCGTCCTCGACGTCGCGACCGGCGAAGTGATCGCGATGGTCTCGCTGCCGACGTTCAACCCCAACCGCGTCGGCATGTCGGGCAGCGAACAGCTCCGCAACATCACGACGCAGAGCGTGTTCGAGCTTGGCTCGACGTTCAAGCCGATCACGATGGCGACGGCGATGGATACGGGTGTCGTCACATCGTTCGCGCGGCGGTTCGACGCGACGCATCCGCTTCAGGTCGGCCGCTTCACGATCCACGACGAGCGCGGCGATCCGAAGCGGTGGCTGAACATGGCCGAGACGCTGATCTACTCGTCCAACATCGCCACCGCACGCGTGGCCGACGAGGTCGGGCCCGCGAAGATGCAGGCGATGTTCAAGAAATTGGGCTTCGATACCAAGCCCGATATCGAACTGCGCGAGAAGGGCCGTCCGTTGTGGCCGAAATACTGGGCGCGCACGACGACGATGACCACCGCCTACGGCCACGGCATCGCGGTGACCCCGCTGCATCTGGCAAGCGCCTATGCCGCGTTGGTCAACGGTGGGATCTGGCGGCCGGCGACGCTGCTGAAGGTCGCGCCGGGTCATGCGGTTGCGGGTCGTCGCGTCATCAGCGAGCAGACCAGCGCGCGGATGCGGCAGATGCTGCGGCTGATCGTGCAGCGCGGGACGGGTCGCAAGGGCGATGCGCCGGGCTACCGCGTCGGCGGCAAGACCGGGACGGCCGAGGCGGCGGTGTCCGGCGGCTACGATCATTCGCGCAACGTGGCGACGTTTGCCGCGGCGTTCCCGATGGATGCGCCGCGCTATGTCGTGCTGGCGATGCTCGATTCGCCGCTCGGGACCAAGGAAACCGCCGGATGGAAGACCGCGGCGTGGAATACCGCGCCGGTGGTCGGCCGCACGATCTCGCGTGTCGGGGCAATTCTGGGCGTGGTGCCCGACGCGCACCGCGACATCGACGTGTCTGACATCCTGCCGACTTTGTGGCAGGACCCGTCGCGTACACAGCCGACCGGGCAATGAGGACTATTGCATGAAACTCGCAGCGCTGACCGACGGGACGGAAGAGGCGCAGGTGACGGGGTTCGCGATCGATCACCGCAAGGTCGCGCCGGGCACGGTGTTCGGCGCGTTCGAAGGCGCGCGCGTGAATGGCGAGGACTATATCGACGACGCGATCCGCTCGGGCGCGATCGCGGTGGTGGCGCGACATGGGCTGACGGTCGAGGGTGCCACCTACATCACCGACGACAACCCGCGCGAGCGGTTCGCGCAACTGGCCGCGAAGTTCTTCGCGCCGTTCCCTGAGACGTCGGTGGCGATTACCGGCACGAACGGGAAGACGTCGTGCGTCGAGATGACGCGGCAGTTGTGGCGGATGGCCGGTTTTCATGCGGCTTCGATCGGCACGCTTGGCGTGACGACGGCCGACGAGCGGGTTACGACCGGGCTGACCACGCCGGATGTTGTGACGTTCCTGTCGAACGTGGCTGGGCTTGCACGTGAGGGCGTGACGCATCTGGCGTTCGAGGCATCTAGCCACGGGCTGACACAGTATCGGACCGAGGGGCTGAAGGTGGCCGCTGCGGCGTTCACGAACCTCAGCCGCGATCATCTCGATTATCACGGCGACATGGCGGCGTATTTTACGGCCAAGATCCGGTTGTTCTCCGAAGTGCTTTCGACGGACGGTGCGGCGGTGGTGTGGGCGGACGATCCGCAGTCGGCGCGGGTGATCGACCTAGCACGCGAGCGTGGCAACCGGCTGGTCACGGTCGGTACGCAGGGCGAGACGTTGCGGCTGGTCGGGCGCGATCCGACCTTGCTGGGGCAGGGGCTGACGATCGAGGCGGAGGGTCAGACGTACAAGGTCACCTTGCCGCTGATCGGAGCCTATCAGGCAGCGAATGCCTTGGTCTCAGCTGGGCTGGTAATCGCGACCGGCGGCGAAGTGGCCGCGACGATCGCCAATCTCGCGCGGTTGCAGCCCGTGCGCGGGCGGCTCGAACGCGCAGTGATCGCGAAGTCGGGTGCGCCGGTGTACGTGGATTACGCGCATACTCCCGATGCGCTGGAAGCTGCGATCGCTGCGCTCAAGCCGCATGCTGGCGGGAAACTGATCGTGGTGTTCGGGGCAGGTGGCGACCGGGATACGGGCAAGCGCGAGACGATGGGGCAGGTCGCGGTGCAGCATGCGGACCGTGTCATCGTGACCGACGATAATCCGCGGACCGAGGACGCTCGAGCGATCCGGTGCGATGTGCTGAAGGGTGCGCGCGGGGCTGAGGAAATTGGCGACCGGCGGGCGGCGATTGGCGCTGCGGTGTGCGACGCTGGCCCGGAGGACATCGTGCTGATCGCGGGGAAGGGCCACGAGCAGGGACAGATCGTCGGCGACATGGTCCTGCCGTTCGACGACGTGACCGTGGCACGGGAGTGCGCGGCGTGAAGGGCACGACATCGGCATTCCCCTCCCGCCTGCGGGAGGGGCTAGGGGAGGGCGCGACGTATGTACTGGCGTCCGGTCTGTTTGGTCAGCCCCTCCCCCGACCCCTCCCGCAGGCGGGAGGGGAGCAGTGAGTCTTTGGACTTCACTCGAGATCGCGACCGCTACCGGTGGCATGGCGTCAGGCGACTTCTCCGTCAGCGGCGTTGCGTTCGACTCGCGCGAGGTTGGCCCGGGCGACCTCTTCATCGCGATGAAGGGCGAGGCCAGCGATGGCCACCGCTTCCTCGACCAAGCCTTTATCCAAGGCGCAGCTGGGGCGATCGTGTCCGAACCCTGCGACCATCCGCACGTTCTAGTCGCCGACAGCTTCGTCGCCCTCCAGGCGCTTGGGCAGGCGAGCCGGGCTCGGAGCGGAGCGAAGATCATCGGCGTCACCGGCTCCGTCGGCAAGACCAGCGCCAAGGAAGCGCTGTTCGCCTGCCTCGACCGCGCCGCACCCGGCGACGTGCACCGCTCGGTCAAAAGCTACAACAACCACACCGGCGTCCCGCTCAGCCTCGCGCGCATGCCGCGCGACGCGAAGTTCGGCGTGTTCGAGATGGGGATGAACCATGCCGGCGAACTCGCCGAACTGACGCAGCTCGTCCGGCCACACATCGCTATGATCACCGCGATTGCGCCCGCGCATACCGCGTTCTTCCCAGACGAAAGTGCGATCGCTGATGCCAAGGGGGAGATCTTTGCCGGGCTCGAACCGGGCGGGACTGCGATCGTGCCCTATGACAGCCCGCACCGCGACCGACTGCTCGGACACGCCGCACCACACGCCGCGCACATCGTGACGTTCGGCAGCGAAAAGGGCGCCGATGTCCGCGCGATCGAGGCGATGCGGCTGCCGACCGGGGGGACGTTCGTCACCGCGCGGATGGGGCAGGGGGCGGAGCACGAGCTGAGCTTCACGATCGCGCAGCCCGGCGCGCATTGGGTATCGAACGCGCTCGGCGTGCTGGCGTGCGTGCAGGCGGCCGGCAGTGATCTTGGATTGGCCGGGCTGGCACTTGCCGAACTCGGTGGGCTGCAAGGCCGTGGCGCGCGGTCGCTGGTTACCGTTGGCGAAGGCCAGGCGCTTGTGATCGACGAAAGCTACAACGCCAACCCAGCCTCGATGCGCGCGACGCTCAGCGTCCTCGGGCATGAACTCGGCCGCCACATCGCGGTGCTCGGCGAGATGCGCGAACTGGGCGAGAGCTCCGATGACTATCACGCGGCTCTGGCCGAGCCGATCCTCGCCGCGCGCGTCGAAATGGCGCTGCTCGCCGGTGAAGCGATGGCGCCGCTAGCACAGGTGCTTGAGGGACAGATCGAAACCGTCCATGTGGGCGACGCTGCGGCCGCGCTCGCGTCGTTACGGACGATCCTGGCGCCGGGCGATGTCGTGCTCGTCAAGGGATCGAACGGGGTTGGCCTCGCGCGCGTCGTAGCGGGTCTCCAGGCTGGCCTCAAAGGCGGGATTAACTGAATGTTGTACTGGCTCGCCGAGCATCTGGGGTTTCCCGGCCTGCTGAACCTCATCCGCTATCAGACGGTGCGGACCGGGGGTGCGGTCGCGACCGCGTTGATCATCGGCCTGATCATCGGGCCGAAGTTCATCGGCTGGTTGCGCGTGCGGCAGGGCAAGGGCCAGCCGATCCGCGCCGACGGCCCGCAGTCGCACCTGTCGAAGCGCGGCACGCCGACGATGGGCGGGCTGATGATCCTGACCTCGATGTGCCTCGCCATCTTCCTGTGGATGGACCTGAGCAACCCGTATGTCTGGGCTTGCCTGTTCGTGACGCTCGGCTTCGGGACGATCGGGTTCCTCGACGACTATGACAAGGTGCGCAAGGCGAGCACCGCGGGGATTAGCGGGCGCACGCGTCTATTGCTCGAGTTCATCATCGCCGGTGTCGCCGCGACGATCATCATGTCGCAGAACGGTCCGCATCTGTATCTGCCGTTCACCTCGCGCATGTATCTGGATCTGGGCTGGTTCTTCCCGGTGTTCGCGGCGTTCACGATCGTGTCGTTCGGTAATGCGGTGAACCTGACGGACGGGCTCGACGGGCTGGCGACGATGCCGGTGATCATCGCCAGCGTCGCGTTCATGGTGATCGTGTACCTCGTCGGAAACGTGAAGTTCGCCGATTACCTCGGCATTCCGCATGTGCCTCGCGCGGGTGAACTGGCGATCTTCTGTGGGGCAATCGTTGGGGCTGGCTTGGCGTTCCTGTGGTTCAATGCGCCGCCGGCCGCGGTGTTCATGGGCGATACCGGGTCGCTGGCTCTGGGAGGTGCGCTGGGGACGATCGCGGTCGTCGCGCACCATGAGATCGTGCTGGGGATCATCGGCGGCCTGTTCGTGATCGAGGCGCTGTCGGTGATCATCCAGGTGTTCTTCTACAAGCGCACCGGCAAGCGTGTGTTCCGGATGGCGCCGATCCACCATCATTTCGAACAGCTCGGCTGGGCCGAGGCGACCGTCGTGATCCGCTTCTGGATCATCGCGCTGGTGCTGGCGCTGGTCGGCCTTTCGACGTTGAAGCTGCGGTGATTGTTGCGCAGGCCTGGCGCGGGAAACGCTATGCGGTGCTGGGGCTGGCGCGGTCCGGGGCTGCGACTGTGCGGGCGTTGGTGGCTGGTGGGGCGCAGGTCGTCGCGTGGGACTCGGACGAGTCGAAGCGTGCCGTCTTTGCTCCCTCTCCCCTGCGGGGAGAGGGTTGGGGTGAGGGGCAGCCCAGCAATGCTGCGCCTGGGACAGCCCCTCACCCAACCCTCTCCCCGCAGGGGAGAGGGCTCTTAGAAGTCGCGCCGCTCGATGATCTTTCGGGATTCGACGCTTTGGTCGTGTCGCCGGGAGTGCCGTTGAACACGCATCCGCTTGCCGCCGCGGCGCGCGCGGCAGGCGTCCCCGTAATCGGCGACATCGAGCTCTTCGCGCAGGCCCGCGCAGACCTCCCCCCGCACAAGGTCGTCGGCATCACCGGCACCAACGGCAAGTCGACCACCACCGCGCTCGTCCACCACATCCTCAAGACCGCCGGCATCCCCACGCTGATGGGCGGCAACATCGGCCTGCCGATCCTCGAACAGGAAGCGCTCCCGGAGGGCGGCGTCTATGTGCTCGAACTGTCGAGCTACCAGATCGACCTGACGCAGACGCTCGATTGCGACGTCGCGGTGCTGCTGAACATCACGCCGGACCATCTCGACCGCTATGACGGCTTCGAGGGTTATGCGGCCTCCAAGGCGAGGCTGTTCGCGATGCAGTCTGCCGAGCATGACGCGGTCATCGGCATCGCCGATGCGCCGTCCGCCGAGATCGCGCGTGGGCTGTCGTCGAAGGGCGAGCACCTGACCAAGATCGCCCCGGGCGTGTGCATGGATCAGGGCAACTGGCCGACGCTCCAGGGCCCGCACAACGCTCAGAACGCACTCGCCGCGATCGCCGTGGTCAAGGCGCTGGGTGTAAGCGAAGTCGATATCGACCGTGGCCTCACGAGCTTCACCGGCCTTCCCCACCGCATGGAGCAGATCGCCTCATATGACGGCGTTGCCTATGTCGACGACAGCAAGGCGACCAATCCCGAGAGTACCGCGCCTGCACTTGCCGCGTTCGACCGGGTTCACTGGATCGTCGGTGGGCGCGCGAAGGGCGACGACCTCGACGCCTGCAAGCCCGCCTTCGGCCACGTCGTCCACGCCTACACGATCGGCGAGGCTGGCCCGAAGTTCGCCGAAATCCTGAAAGATTCCATGCCCGTCGAGAACGTCGGTACGCTCGACGCAGCGGTCCGCACTGCCGCCGCAAACGCCAAGCCCGGCGACACTGTTTTGTTATCCCCCGCCTGTGCTAGCTTCGACCAGTTTCGCGATTACGAAGCGCGCGGGGCCGCGTTCCGCGCCGCGGTGGAGTCGCTGGCATGACCGATATCCGCGCTGGAACCATTGACATGGGCACACCGAAGACCAGCATCGTCGCCAAGATGAAGCGGCGCGGCGGGCGGGGCGATCAGTCGCCGCTCGGCACGTGGTTCTGGGATATCGACCGGATGCTCCTGCTGCTGACGCTGTTCCTGATCGCGATCGGCCTGATTGCGGTCGCCGCCGCATCGCCGGCGAGCGCGGTTCGCTATTCGGGCGAGCATCACAAGATCGCGCCGCTCTACTATTTCTGGCGGCAGTTGATGTGGGTCGGCGTGTCCTTGCCCGTGCTGTTCGGCGTGTCGATGATGCCCGTCTCGATGGCGCGGCGGATGGCGATCGGCGGGTGCGCGCTGTTCGTGCTGATGCTGATGGTGACGCCGTTTATCGGGGTCGAGGCGAATGGCGCACGGCGCTGGCTCGGCGTCGGTTTCGCGCAGTTCCAGCCTTCCGAGTTCCTGAAGCCGCTGTTCATCGTCACGGTCGCGTGGCTGTTGTCGCTGCGCGCGAAGGATGCCGAGCTGCCGACTGTGCTGATCACCGGCGCGATGACCGCGGGCGTCGCGGTGCTGTTGATGTTGCAACCCGATTTCGGCCAGACGATTATCTTCTGCTCGGTGTGGATGGCGCTGCTGATGATCGCGGGGACGCCGGCCAAGGTTATGCTCGGCCTTGTCGCGATGGCGCCGGCGGGGCTGATTGCCGCCTATGTCTTCTACGGCGTGGCGCGGTCGCGGATCGATGCGTTCCTGTTTCCGGGTGTCGAGGGCGAGGGCGCGGGCGACCATTTTCAGACGAATGCGGCGCATAATACGCTGACCGCGGGCGGCTGGACCGGCACAGGCCCCGGCGCGGGTGCGGCGAAATTTGGGCTGCCCGAGGCGCATACCGACTATATCTTCTCGGTGATCGGCGAGGAGTTCGGGCTGATCGCGTGCTCGGTGATCGCCGTGATCTTCCTCGCGATCGTCGTGCGCGTGTTCGTCAAGCTGCTGGACGAGCAAGACGAATTCAAGCTGCTCGCCTCCGCCGGGTTGGCGACACAGTTCGGTGCGCAGGCGCTGGTGAGCATGGCGGTGAACACCGGTCTCGCGCCCTCGAAGGGTATGACGCTACCGTTCATCAGCTATGGCGGGTCGTCGATGATCGCGTTGTCGGTCGGCATGGGGTTGCTGCTGGCGTTTACCCGACGCAATCCGTTTCTCACGCGGAGCCCCTATGTCGTCCGCTGGAGTGGTGAATGAGTAAGCATTATGTCCTAGCAGCCGGTGGCACCGGCGGACACATGGTCCCGGCTGCGGCGCTCGCGGCCGAGCTGACCAAGCGCGGCCACCGCGTCGCGCTGGTCAGCGATGCGCGCGGCGTGCGCTTTCCGGGGCTGTTCGAGGACATCCAGACGCATGTCCTGCCGGCTGGGCGCTTTACCGGCGGGCCGCTCGGTTGGGCCCGGGCCACGCGGGAGATGTGGCGCGGGCGGGCAATGGCGCGCGAGCTGTACCGGACCTTCAAGCCCGCCGCGGTGATCGGCTTTGGCGGCTATCCTGCGTTGCCGGCGTTGCTGGCGGCGTTCGCGGACAAGATTCCGACCGCGGTGCATGAGCAGAACGCGGTGCTGGGTCGCGTGAACCGTTTCGTCGCGGGGCGCGTCGATGCGATCGCGACCTCGTCCGAGCCGACCGAGCGCCTCGCGCCGAAGCTGCTGGGCAAGGCGCATCTGGTCGGCAACCCGGTGCGCGAGGCAGTGCTGGCGCTGCGCTCGCGGCCGTATCCGTTGCTGGAGGAAGACGGGATTTTTCGCGTGCTCGTGACGGGTGGCAGCCAGGGTGCGAGCATCCTGAGCCAAGTCGTGCCCGACGGTCTGGCGATGCTGCCGGTGACGTTTCGGCGGCGGTTGCAGGTGACGCATCAGGCGCGGATCGAGGATATCGACGCGGTCCGCGCCAAGTATGCCGAGCATCATATTCCGGCCGAGCTGGCAACGTATCTACCCGATATGCCCGAGCAACTGGCCTGGGCGCATCTAGTGATTGCGCGTGCAGGCGCTTCGACGATTTCGGAACTGACCGCGGCGGGGCGTCCGGCGATCCTGGTGCCTCTGCCAGGTGCGACCGACGATCATCAGACCGTGAACGCGCGCGAGATCACGCGGGCGGGCGGCGCGCGGACGATCGCGCAGGGAGACTTTACCGCAGTGGAACTGGCCAAGCAGATGCAGAAACTCGGGCTCGATCCAGCGGCGTTGCAGAATGCGGCGGGCCGCGCGCGGAGTTGCGGGCGGCCGAATGCGGCGAGCGATCTGGCCGATCTGGTCGAGAGCCTGGATGCACCGTTGTCGCGGATTCCGGTCGGCGCGCCCTCGAAGCCCAAGGCGCAGTTCGCATGAAGGGTGTCGCAACGGATATCGGCACGATCCACTTCGTCGGCATCGGTGGGATCGGCATGTCGGGCATCGCCGAGGTGATGAAGAACCTCGGCTACCGCGTGCAGGGGTCGGACGTGGCCGAGGGCTATGTCGTGCAGGGGTTGCGCGACAAGGGCATTCCGGTGGCGATCGGCCATGCCGCGTCTAACATCGGCGATGCCGCGGTGGTGGTCGTCTCGACCGCGATCGTGCGCTCGAACCCCGAGGTCGAGGCGGCATTGAACGCGCGCGTACCAGTGGTGCGGCGCGCTGAAATGCTGGCCGAATTGATGCGGTTGAAGTCGACCGTCGCGGTCGCGGGCACACATGGCAAGACGACGACGACCAGCATGGTTGCAGCATTGCTCGATGCGGGCGGGGTCGATCCGACGGTCATCAATGGCGGGATCATCAACTCGTACGGCTCGAACGCGCGGCTGGGCGCGAGCGACTGGATGGTCGTCGAGGCGGACGAGAGCGATGGCAGCTTCCTGCGGCTCGACGGCACGATCGCGGTCGTTACCAACATCGATCCGGAGCATCTCGATCATTACGGCTCGTTCGACGCAGTGAAGGATGCGTTCGTCGAGTTCGTCGAGAACGTGCCGTTCTATGGCGCGGCGTTGCTGTGTCTCGATCATCCGGAGGTGCAGGGGATCCTGCCGCGGGTGCGCGATCGTCGCGTGGTGACGTACGGTTTCTCGGCGCAGGCGGATGTCCGCGGCGTCGAGGTTACGCCGGTCCCGGGCGGCAACCGCTTCGATTGCGTGGTGCGCGAGCGTGATGGGGCGACGCGGACGATCATGGGAATCGAGATGCCGATGCCGGGTCGTCATAACGTGCAGAACGCGCTGGCGGCGATCGGGGTGGCTCTGGAACTGGGAATTGCGGATGCGACGATCCAGCAGGGGTTTGCCAAGTTCGGCGGCGTGAAGCGGCGGTTCACCAAGGTCGGCGAAGTGGCTGGTGTCACGATCATCGACGATTACGGGCATCATCCGGTCGAGATTCGCGCCGTGCTGGCGGCGGCTCGCGAGGGCGTGAAGGGTCGTGTGATCGCGGTCGTGCAGCCGCATCGGTATTCGCGACTTGGCAATCTGATGGAGGACTTCCAGACTGCGTTCAACGACGCGGATCGGGTGCTGGTGACGCCGGTCTACGCGGCGGGCGAGGCGCCTGTGGAGGGTGTCGATGCGGCGGCTCTGGTCGAGGGGTTGAAGCGGCGCGGGCACCGGTTCGCGGGTGTGGTTGCTGACGCTGACGCGCTGGCGGTGGAACTGGCGGCGACGATCGAGGCGGATGACATGGTCGTGTGCCTCGGCGCTGGCGACATCACGAAGTGGGCGGCTGGCCTCGCCGACGCGATCGCTGCCGAACGTGCGAAGGTGCTGGCGTGAGTGCTCGCGCTTCTGCTCCGCTTGCGGGAGGGGGCGGGGGAGGGGCTTCGGCCTCCTCCGACGGCCCGGGCTCGGCTATGTCACTCCCTCCCCTAACCCCTCCCGCAAGCGGGAGGGGAATCAAGGTCGAGGCTGGGGCTTCGCTGGCGGCCTTCATTTGGTTTCGGACTGGTGGGCCAGCAGAGACCCTGGTGCGACCCGATACGGCGGCCGATCTAGCGGCATATTTGCGCGATCTCGATCCCTCCATGCCCGTGCTGCCGGTCGGGGTCGGCTCAAACCTGATCGTGCGCGATGGCGGCGTGCCGGGGGTCGTGGTGCGTCTTCCCAAGGCGATGGCGAAGGTTTCTTTGCAGGACGGGCGCGTTCGGGCTGGGGCTGGTGCGATGGGCATCACCGTCGCCAGCGCCGCGCGCGATTCTGGAATTGCCGGGCTTGAGTTTCTTCGCGGAATCCCGGGGACTGTTGGTGGCGCTGTGCGGATGAATGCGGGCGCTTATGGACGGGATGTCAGCGATATCCTGGTTGAGGCTACCGTGGTCACGCGCGACGGTTCGGTCGAGACTTGGTCCGCTGAGAAACTCGGGTTCACCTATCGTCATTCGGACCTGCCCGCGGGAGCCGTCGTGGTCGAAGCCGTATTCTCCGGCACGCCCGGCGAACCAGCCGTGATCGGTGCGGAGATGGACCGGATCGCCGCCGAGCGTGAGGCTTCGCAGCCTCTCCGTTCGCGGACGGGCGGGTCGACGTTCAAGAATCCCGCGGGGCACAAGGCGTGGGCGTTGATCGACGCGGCCGGGTGTCGGGGGCTGACTCGCGGTGATGCGCAGGTCAGCGAGAAGCATTGCAATTTCCTGCTGAACCTCGGGTCCGCGTCGAGCGCCGAGATCGAGGCGCTGGGTGAAGAGGTACGGAACAGAGTGAAGGTGCATTCGGGGGTGACGTTGGAATGGGAAATCCAGCGGGTAGGGGTCGCGAAGTGAGTGCGGCTCTTCATATCGCGGTGCTCATGGGCGGGTGGTCGGCGGAGCGTGAGGTTTCGCTGATGTCGGGCAATGGCTGTGCGGATGCGCTTGAGTCGCTCGGCCACCGGGTCACGCGCATCGATATGGGGCGGGATGTTGCCGCCAAGCTCGCCGAGGCAAAGCCCGATCTCGTGTTCAACGCGCTCCACGGCACTCCCGGCGAGGACGGTTCGGTGCAGGGTCTGCTCGACCTGATGGGCCTGCGGTACACGCATTCGGGGCTCGCGACGTCGGTGATCGCGATCGACAAGGTGCTAACCAAGCTGTTGCTGGTCCCCGCGGGCGTGCCGATGCCAGGTGGGCGGATCGTCAAGTCGGCGGACCTGTTCGAGGGCGATCCGATGGCTCGGCCTTATGTTTTGAAGCCGGTCAACGAGGGCTCGTCGGTCGGGGTGGCGATCGTCACCGACAGTGGCAATTACGGCAATCCGATCGCGCGCGATAGCGTTGGGCCGTGGGGCGAGTTCGAGGAACTGCTCGCTGAGCCGTATATCCGTGGGCGCGAACTGACGACCGCGGTGCTCGGCGGCAAGGCGCTCGGCGTGACCGAGTTGAAGCCCAAGAGCGGCTGGTACGACTACGACGCGAAATACACCGACGGGATGACGGTGCACGTCTGCCCGGCGGAGATTCCCGACGAGATCACCGACGCCTGCAAGAGCCTCGCGCTCGAAGCGCACCGTTTGCTTGGCTGCAAGGGCGCGTCGCGGTCGGACTTCCGCTGGGATGACGAGCGCGGGGTCGACGGGCTGTTCCTGCTCGAAGTGAACACGCAGCCGGGCATGACCCCGCTGAGCCTAGTCCCCGAACAGGCGCGGCACATCGGCATGAGCTATGCCGAACTGGTCCAGGCGATCGTCGACGAGGCGATCGCGGATCACCCCTCCCCATGAGCCGCACGATCAAGCGAGGTCCGCCGCCCAAGCGGCCCGCCCCGCGCCGGAAGGTCGCGGTCAAGAAGGTGTCGGTGATGGACCGGCTGGTCGGGATGCTCCCGGTCAGCGAGGACACGCTGCGCAAGATCGCGACGTGGTCGATCCTCGGCGCGGGTGGTGCGGTCGCGATCGCGGCGGCGACGTGGGTCGGCATTCCCGGCATGATCGGCGCGGCGGTGGCCGAGGGCGCCGGGCGCGCGGGCTTCAAGGTCGAGCAGATCGAGGTCACCGGCCTCAAGCGGATGGACCGAATGTCGGTCTATGCGGTCGCGCTGGAGGACAAGCAGAACCAGACGTCGATGCTGTCGGTCGACCTGGAGGCGGTGCGGCAGAAGCTGCTGCGCTATGGCTGGATCGCGGACGCGCATGTGTCGCGGCGGCTGCCGAACACGATGCTGGTCGATATCGTCGAGCGGACCCCCGCCGCGGTGTGGCAGGACAACGGCCAGCTCACGCTGATCGATTCTTCGGGCGTGCTGCTGGAGCCGGTCCAGCCCGACGCGATCCCGAATTTGCCGTTGGTGATCGGGCCCGGCGCGGATCGGCAGGAGGCGTCGTACCAGACGCTGCTCGCCGCCGCGCCTGCGCTCAAGCCGCGCGTGAAGGCAGCGACCTGGGTCGGCAATCGACGCTGGGATTTGACGTTCGAGAGCGGCGAGACGTTGGCGCTGCCGGAAGACGGTGCGCCGCGCGCGCTGGTGAAGTTCGCCGAACTGGACGGCGCGCGGCCGCTGCTCGGGCGCGGATGGATCCGGTTCGACATGCGCGATCCGACCAAGCTGGTCGCGCGCAAACCGGGTGCGAGCCTGGCGCACAGCGTCGACGTGCCGGCACCTGCCAGCGCGGGGGCAAGCGTGCCGGCAACGGGCGAGACTACGAATACTCCGTCGCAAACGGCGGGCGCGAACGTAACGGGCGGGGAGGGATGACATGGCGAAGGTGGCACCGGAAGGGCTGATCACGGCGCTCGATATCGGGTCGTCGAAGGTTTCGGCGATGATCGCGCAGAAGGGGGACGGCGGCGAGCTGATCGTGCTCGGCACCGGCCAGCGCGAGAGCCGTGGCGTCAAGCGCGGCTATATCGCCGACATGGCGACGACCGAAGCGGCAGTGCGCGAGGCGGTCGAGCAGGCCGAGCGGATCGCGGGGATCAACATCGAGAATGTCTGGGTCGGTTTCTCGGCCGGCGGGCTCGTGTCCGACGTCGCCGAGGTCGAGTTCGAGCTTGGCGGCCACCGCGTCGAACAGCAGGATATCGATGCGTTGCTCGCTGCGGGGCGCAACTCGATCGATCCGCAGGGCCGCATGGTGCTGCACGCGCAGCCGGCACTCTATACGCTCGACGGGCTGACGGGGGTGAAGACGCCGCTCGGTCTGCACGCGGATCGGCTTGGTGTGCATATCCATGTCGTCGCGGCGGACGGTTCGCCGGTGCGCAACCTCGATCTGTGCGTGCGATCGGCGCATCTCGAAGTGAAGTCGATCATCGCCTCGCCGGTCGCGACCGGGCTCGCGTGTCTCAGCGACGAGGAGCGCGAGCTTGGCGTCGCGCTGGTCGAGATGGGGGCGGGGATCACCAACGTGTCGCTGTTCGCCGGCGGCATGCTGGTCGGGCTGACCTCGATCCCCATCGGCGCGCAGGACATTACCGACGATATCGCCAGCGCATTCGGCACACGGCGGCAGAATGCCGAGCGGATGAAGTGCTTCCACGGATCGGCCAACGCCAGCCCTCGCGATAATCACGACATGATCCCGGTCATGCCGATATCCGCCGAGGACGGCGCGGGCGAGGGGGCTCAGATCACCAAGGCGCAGTTGATCGGCGTGATCCGCCAGCGGCTCGAGCATCAGATGGGCGAAGTGCGAAACGCGCTCACCAAGCTGAAGTTCGAGGGGCCGGTCGGGCGTCAGGTCGTGCTGACCGGCGGTGGTGCCGAGCTGAAGGGCATCGCCGACTATGCGCAACAGGCGCTCGGGCGGTCGGTGCGGATCGGTCGACCGCGTGGCCTGACCGCGCTGCCGGAAGCGCATGGCGGACCGGCGTTCGCGACGCTAGCGGGGTTGGCCTTCTATGCGGCGACCAACCCGATCGACCTTCGCGGGCTCGCGCCGCAGCGGACGACGGTGCATCGGCCAAAGGGTATGGGCATGATGCGCAAGTTGATTCAGGCGGCACGCGCGAATTATTAAGAGTTTCGAGGGCGCTGGCGTTATTTCGGCTGGAACAGGCCGTGACGTTGGTGCACACAGATTAATCAGGGGCCCGGCCGTAGCGTATCTACCGGGTTGTGCGGAGAACGGCGATGAGCATCGAATTCCTTAGTCCCGAAGTGGACGATCTGGCCCCCCGCATCGCGGTGATCGGCGTCGGCGGCGCGGGCGGCAACGCGATCGCCAACATGATGCGGGCCGACGTCCAGGGCGTCGACTTCCTTGTGGCGAACACCGACGCGCAGGCGTTGAAGCAGTCGACCGCACCGCAGCGGATCCAGCTCGGCACCAAGATCACACAGGGTCTCGGCGCCGGCTCGCGTCCCGAGATCGGTCGCGCAGCCGCCGAAGAGACGATCGATCAGCTCGCCAAGATGCTCGAAGGCGCGCACATGTGCTTCATCACCGCCGGCATGGGCGGCGGTACGGGTACGGGCGCGGCACCGGTCATCGCCAAGGCGGCGCGCGACATGGGCATCCTGACCGTGGGCGTGGTGACCAAGCCGTTCGCGTTCGAGGGCAACCGTCGCGCCAAGTCGGCCGAGGGCGGCATCGACGAGCTGCAGAAGTATGTCGACACGCTGATCGTCATCCCGAACCAGAATCTGTTCCTCATCGCCAACGCGAACACGACCTTCAAGGAAGCGTTCACGATGGCGGACGAGGTGCTCCAGCAGGGCGTCCGCAGCATCACCGACCTGATGGTGATGCCGGGCCTCATCAACCTCGATTTCGCCGACGTCCGCTCGGTGATGCAAGAGATGGGCAAGGCGATGATGGGCACCGGCGAGGCTAGCGGCGACAACCGCGCGCTTGAGGCTGCTCAGAAGGCGATCTCGAACCCGTTGCTTGAAGGCGTCAGCATGCGCGGCGCGAAGGGCGTCATCATCTCGATCACCGGCGGCGACGACATGCGTCTGCTCGAAGTCGACGAAGCCGCGAATCATATCCGCGACCTGGTCGATCCCGATGCCAACATCATCTGGGGTTCGGCGTTCAACCAGGAGCTCGAAGGCAAGATTCGCGTCTCGGTCGTCGCGACCGGGATCGACGCCGATGCGCGCCCTCCGGAAGTTGCGCCCGAGCCGACCCGCTCGTTCAGCTTCGGATCGCGCAAGACCGACGAGAACACCTCGTTCCGTCCGAGCGAGCCTGCCGCGTCGTCGGCTGCACCCGCCGCGTCGTCCGCCGACGAAGAGCCGCTCGACCTGAACGCGTCGTCGGAAGTCGAGCCGTCGTCGTCCAAGTCGAATGACGAACTCGTGCTCGGTACCGAGACGATCGTGCCGCAGGCCGCGCCTGCGCCGGTTGCTCCTGCGCCGCAGCCGGCACCCGCCCCGCGCACCTACGGCGAAGAGCCCTACGGCCGCGGTCCGATCGCGCGTCCGGCGTCGGCATCGTCCGTACCGGCGGCTCGCGCGCCGGTCGCGCCGGCTGTTCCGGTGCCGACGCCGGCTGCGGACGAAGGTGGTGCACGTCGCCGCTGGCTAGCTCCAGGCGCTGAGGCTGCCCCCGAGGCGGTTCCGGCTGCACCGCGCGTGAAGCTTGGCGGTACGTTGTTCGAGCGCATGTCGAATGCGGCACGCGGTGCTGCGAAGGAAGACGGCGAAGCGGCTCCCCAGGACCCGCTCGACATCCCCCGCTTCCTGCATCGTCAGAACAACCAGTAAGTCGGGAACATCTCGACTTATCAATATCTTGCACGATCCAGCCCTGACCTCCCCTCTCCCATCGGGAGAGGGGGACACGCCAGAGGCGGCGAAGGGTGAGGGCATGCCAACCAGGGCTACCGCGCTTGCGTACGCAAAACCCTGCATTCGTCGTCGCTCCAGCCCAGTTCGCCGCGCGCATGCGTGCAAGACATTGCCGGTTCGGTCGGGCTGGCGTCTAGACAGATGATCCTCATGACCCGGTCCTCCCATCATCTCCTGACCGCTGCGCTGGCCCTCGTGCTCGCGGCCGTGCCAGCTGTCGCGTCCGCGCAAGCCGTCGTGCAGGCGATCCCCGGCACCACCGACGCGGACAAGCTTGGCGACGTGATGCGCCAGCTCGCGAGCAACCCGCGCAACATCGACGCGCTGATCAAGGCGGGCGATCTGTCGATGGGCCTTGGCGATCTCAGCGGTGCCGCGGCATTGTTCGCGCGCGCCGAAAAAGTGAACCCGCGCGACGGTCGAGCGAAGGCGGGAATGGCGTCGATCCTCGTCCGGTCCGAGCGTCCGGGCGAAGCGCTTCGCTATTATGCGCAGGCGGAGGGCCTCGGCCTCGATCCGCGCAACTTCGCCGCCGACCGCGGCCTCGCCTACGACCTGATCGGCCAGCAGGATCGGGCACAGCGCGACTACCGCGTGGCACTCCGCGATGCCCCCGACGACGAGACGACGCGGCGCTATGCGTTGTCGCTCGGTATCTCGGGCAAGCCCGAACTGGCGGTCCAGCAGCTCAATCCGCTTCTGCTGAAGAGCGATCGCGGCGCATGGCGATCCCGCGCCTTCATCCTCGCGATGAACGGGGATGTCGCCGGGGCCGAGAAGATCGCGACCACGATGATGCCATCGGGCACCGCGCAAGGCCTGCAACCCTTCTTTCAACGCCTGCCCAACCTACCGGCAAGCGACCGCGCCTTCGCGGTCCATTTCGGTGAGGTCCATGCGACGCCAGCCCGCCTCGCGGATGCACGGATGGCGCCACCGTTGGGCATTCTAGCCGCAGATCCGACCGCGCCGGTAATGATGGCAGCCGTAACGCCACAGCCGGTGGTCACGGCAAGCACCGGCAAGAAGGACAAACGCGATCGCCGGTCGAGCCGCGATCGAGTCCAGATGGCAGCGGTGACTCGACCGTCGTCAACACCAGTACCCGTGACGACGTCGGCACCGGTCCCGCCGACGATCACCGCGCCGCGTACGCTCACCACGGTTCCAGCTCGGACCCCGGACGCCGCCCCCGTCCAGCTCGCAGCAGCGCCGATGCAGACGGTCCAGCCGCTTCCGGCGCGGACCGTTCAGCCTTCGCAACCAAGCTATTCAGCACCGAACGTTGTGGCTCAGGGCATTCGTACCAATCCGGCTGCGGAAACGAACTCGGTAGTCTCGGCCACTATCCAGCCTAGCCCATCGTCTGTCGCTCGTACCGTCCCGGCGCCATCGACGACGGGAACGCTTCCGCAGAGCGTAGCCACGCAGATGGCGGCGATCCCGCTGGGACAGGCAAAACTCGATCCGACCCGCGCGGCGAATGCGCTCGCAGCGTCGGCAGCAGCGGCGCCGTCGGTTTCGCCGCTACCGACTCCGATACAGCAGGCACCTGTTCAGCAGGTCGCCCCAACGCAGAGTGCCAGCGCCGAGACGCCGGCGCCCGGTTTCACCAGTTCGTCCACGCCCGCGCCGGTAGCCGCCACATCGTCGCCACGCACCCACGCGGTCGCCGCGAGCGAGGACTCGATCCTCGCGCGGATCGTCGCGGGCCTGTCGATCCCCGCGTCCGAGCTCGACGTCGCGCCGATGCATCCCGCGCCGGTCGTGACCCCCGCCGCTATCCCGGTCTCCGATGACTCCGAGCGTGTGCTCGCCGAGGCAAAGGCCAAGACCGAGCGCGACGCTGCAGCCAAGGCGATCGCGGCGAAGACGCTGGCTGCGGACAAGCTCGCCGCCGACAAGAAGGCGGCGCTCGACAAGAAGGCCGCGGCGAAAAAGGCGATCGCCGACAAGAAGGCGCTTGCCGAGAAGAAGGCCGCCGCCGCCGAGAAGCTTGCCGCCGACAAGGCTGCGGCCGAGGAAAAGCGGATTGCGCGTGCCAATCCTGCGCGGACCTGGGTTCAGGTGTCGACCGGCGCGACCGAGGGCGATCTGCCCAAGGCGTGGAAGAAGGCGAAGGCCAAGGCCCCGACCGTGTTCGGCGCTCGCGGCGGCTGGACTGCGCCGTGGAAGGCGACCAACCGCGTGCTCGCCGGCCCGTTCAAGACCGATGCCGAGGCACGCACGTTCGTCAATCAGCTCGCCAAGGAAGGCGTCCCGACGTTCACCTTCACCAGCGATCCGGGCGAAATCATCACGAAGCTGCCGGCCAAGTGAGCTACCGCGCGCCCTGGGCATCGGACCCGGCGCGCAGCAAAGGACGGCTTCACGAGGAACAGAACGGGTCCACGCGCGGGCCGCGCGACGCCTTCCAGCGCGACCGCGACCGCATCATCCACTCGATCAGCTTCCGTCGTCTGCGCCACAAGACGCAGGTGTTCATGGCGCCCGATGGCGATCATTTCCGCGTCCGCCTGACGCACAGCCTTGAGGTCGCGCAGATCGGCCGTACGATCGCGCGGACGCTGGCGCTGAACGAGGACCTGACCGAGGCGCTCTGTCTAGCACACGACATCGGCCATCCGCCGTTCGGCCATGCCGGCGAGGATGCGCTGAAGGCGGCGCTGACCGGCCAAGGCGGCTTCGATCACAACGGCCACACGCTGCGCACGTTGATGACGATCGAGCGGCCTTACCCGTTGTGGAACGGGCTGAACCTGACATGGGAAACGCTCGAAGGCCTCGCCAAGCATAACGGCCCGGTGCGGCATCCGGGCTGGGCGCTGGCGACGGCGGACGCGGAATACCCACTCGCTCTGACCAGTTTCTCGAGCCTCGAAGCGCAGGTCGCGGCGATCGCCGACGATATCGCCTACGACAATCACGACATCGACGATGGCCTGCGCGCAGGGCTGCTGACGCTCGACCAGATGCTCGCCGTACCGCTGGTCACGCGCGGCTGGGACGACGTGCGGCGGCGCTTCCCAGATATCGACCCGAAGCGCCTGGTCGGCGAGCTCGTCCGCACGCAGATCGGGACGATGGTCAACGACCTGATCGCCGAGACGCGCCAGCGGATCGCGGCGAGCGGCGTCACCAGCGTCGACGACGTCCGCGATGCGGGGCAGTGCCTGGTGGGCTTCTCGCCCGAAATGCGCGAGGCGGAGCGCGACCTGAAGCGGTTCATGTACGCCAACCTCTATCACCACCCGCGCCAGCTCGCGGCGGCGGATGCGGCGCATGGGATCGTGTCGGGGCTGATCGCGGTGTACCGTGACGATCCGGCGACGATCCCCGAGGAATGGCGCGAACGGCTGCCGACCGAAGACCCCCATCGCAGCCGGCATATCGCGGACTTCATCGCAGGGATGACGGATCGGTATGCGGTATCGCGCTACCGCGAACTGGTCGGCCCGATCGACTTGCCCGAGGGGTTCTGAGCGACTGATCCTCCCCCGCCAGGGGGAGGTGGCGCCGAAGGTGACGGAGGGGGAGGACGCGCAACCGATGTCGGCGCTTACCTCCCCCTCCGTCCGGCAAGTGCCAGCCACCTCCCCCTGGCGGGGGAGGATCGAAACAGTAAATCGCACCAAACGCAAAACGGCGGCCGGACCGAAGTCCGACCGCCGCTGCAATCACTAAAACCCAGTCGGCTCAGCGCGTGACCGAAGCGATCCCGCCAGCCGCGCCGTTGGCTTCGTTGGTCTTGAACGCGACCGGGACGCCGGCCGAGACACCCGATACGCGGTCACCGCGAACGATCAGGTGGAACTTCTGGCCCGACGGATAGCGACGGCCGTCGATGACCTGGCGGCCATGGTCCTGCGTCGAGGTATAGACGTACGTGCTGCCCTCATGGACGAAGCTCTGCTTGCCGTCGGCGGCCATGCCGATCGTCGAGGTGAGGGCGGCCGCTGCTGCTGCGATGATCTTGATGGTCGTGCGCATGATCGTATCTCCCGAAGTGCGTCGAGCCGGATCAGGTCTTTCACCCAACTCTCGAGTCAGTGAAATATTGCGGTGCAGCATGAGTTGCAATTGCAAACCGATCCGTCGCGATTGCATCAACTGCAACGATGAACGGCCCCCTGCATGCGACCAGCGCGGCGGGTGACATACTTCCACGACAATTGCCGCGTACACTCGAACGCGAAGGAGAAATGTCGTGTCTGCTTCCAGTATCGCGCTCAATCGGTTCGGCCTCGGCGCGAGGCCGGGTGATGCTATCGTCGGCGATCCGGCGAAGTGGGTGCTAGCGCAGTGCGAACGGTTCGAGCCGCGGCCACCTGTCATCTCGAGCGCGCCTACGACGGCGGGCATCTCAACAGGTCTCGTCGCTTATTATGCGCAGGAAAAGGCGATCAGGGCGCAATTCGGTCCGCGCACGCCGAAAGCCGCGATCGGCATGGACGGGAAACCCGTGGTCGCCGCTCCAACGATGTCCGGCGCGATGAGCCCCGCACCCGTGTCGCCGGGCGTTGCACCCTCAAGCATGGCTCAGGCCCCCATGGCGCCGGGGGCGATCGATCCAGGCGCGGCCGCACGACAGGAAGCGCGACAAGTCATCGGCAAGCAGAGCCGCAACGATTATGGCGCGGCGGTCGCGGCGCGGACGATGGCGGCGCTGACCGGCGACGTACCGTTCGTCGAGCGTCTCGTGCATTTCTGGGCGAACCATTTCGCGGTCTCGACGGAGAAGTTCGAGGTGATGGCGCTTGCCGGGCCGATGGAGTTCGAGGCGATCCGCCCGCATGTGCTCGGCAAGTTCGCCGACATGCTGAACGCGGTCGAGCGCCATCCGGCGATGCTGCTGTATCTCGATCAGGCGGTGTCGATCGGCCCGGACAGTGCGTTCGCCGTTCGGAAGACCAGACGCCGCACCGGGCTGAACGAAAATCTCGCGCGCGAGATCATGGAGTTGCACACGCTCGGCGTCCGCAGCGGTTACAGTCAGGCCGACGTCACCGAGTTCGCGCGCGCGATGACCGGCTGGACGGTCGCGGGGATCGGTCGTGGTCCCGGCGCGCGCATGCAGGACGACTCGCGCGCGGGCGCGTTCCTGTTTCTCGACGACGTTCATCAGCCCGGCGATCGCACCGTGATGGGCAAGCTCTATCCCGCGGCGGGGGAGGCGCAGGCGCAGGCGGTGCTCTCCGACCTGGCCGTCCACCCGGCGACCGCGACGCACATGGCGACCAAGCTCGCGCGGCATTTTGCCGGCGATGCGCCGCCCCCGGCGATGGTCGCACGGCTAAAGACGGCGTTCCTGAAATCGGGCGGTGACCTGCCGACGGTGTACCGCGCGCTGGTTGCGTCGCCCGAGGCTTGGGTGACCCGGCCGGTGAAGTTCAAGTCGCCCTGGGAATGGTATGTCTCGACCCAGCGCGCGCTCGGCACGACGACGGTCCAGCCCGGCGTCACGGTGGGGATGATGAACCAGCTCGGCCAGCCGATCTGGCAGCCGGGGCAGCCGATCGGGTATGACGACGTCGCCGCAGCCTGGGCCGGGCCCGATGCGATCATGCGACGGGTCGAGGCGGCGGAGCGGTTCGCGGCGCGCGCCGGACCGGTCGATGCGCGAGCGTTGGCGCCGAGGCTGTTTCCTGCCTCGCTCAGCCCCACTACCGCGCAGGGTCTGTCGCGCGCGGAAAGCCCGGCACAGGCGCTCGCGCTGTTGCTCGTCGCTCCAGAATCGCTGCGGAGATAGTCATGCTTGACCGTCGTTCCTTCCTCTCGACCGGTACGCTCGGCGTGCTGGCGTCGGCCTTTGCACCGCGCATCGCCTTCGCGCGTGCGGCGACCGACAAAAGGTTCGTGTTCATCATCCAGCGCGGCGCGGCCGATGGTCTCGGGACGATCGGGGCGGTCGGCGACCCGGCGTTTGCAGGCGTGCGTGGCGATCTCGCGGCGGACTTTGCGACGGGCGCCAAGCTCGACGGCATGTTCACGCTGCATCCGGCGATGACCGCGAGTGCCGGGCTCTACACGCAAGGCCAGGCGTTGTTCGCGCACGCGATCGCCTCGCCCTACCGGGATCGCTCGCATTTTGACGGCCAGAACGTGCTCGAGACGGGGGGCGCGAGTGCGTATCAGGTCCGCGACGGCTGGCTGAACCGGCTGCTTGGCGTGCTGCCTGCGGACGAGGCACGTGCGATTGCGGTCGCGGCGACCGTGCCGATGGCGTTGCGAGGGCGGCGCGAGGTGGCGTCTTATGCGCCGTCGAGCTTGCCCGACGCGTCCGACGACCTGCTGCAACGCGTGGCGATGCTGTACGAGGGCGACCAGCAACTCCACGGCTTGTGGAACGAGGCGATGGCGACACGGCAACTCACCAGCGATCTCGCGCAGGACGGCGGGCGTAATGCCGCCGCGACCGGTGCGCTCGCCGCGCGGTTGCTCAAGCCCGACACCGGCGCGCGGATCGCGATGATCGAGACCGGCGGCTGGGACACGCACACCGGCCAGCGTGGCCGCCTCACCGCGCAGTTGAAGGGCCTCGATGCGATGGTCGCGTCGTTGCAGGCGGGGCTCGGGCCATTATGGGCAGACACGATGGTGCTGGTCGCGACCGAGTTCGGACGGACCGTCGCGGTCAATGGCACCGGGGGGACGGATCACGGGACGGGCACGTCTGCGATGCTGTTTGGCGGCGCCGTGAAGGGGGGCAGGGTGGTGTCGGATTGGCCGAGCCTCGCCCCTGCTGCGCTGTACGAGGCACGCGATTTGAAGCCGACGATGCAGCTCGATGCGTTTATCGGCGGAGCGGTCTCGTCGCATTTTGGCGTCGAGCCGGAGCGGGCGATGGCCGCGCTGTTTCCTGCGAGCGCGAAGACCGCGGCGATCGAGGGGTTGGTGCGGGTCTGAGATCCTTTCCTACTGCCTGACGCCACTTCTGTTCCCTCGCGAACGCGGGGGCACAGGATCTCGGGCGGTGATCGTGGTTTAGCTGGGGCCCCGCGTCCGCGGGGGAACGGGGATGGCTTTCCGATGTGGCGGATCTAGCCGGGCGGTGCTGGCGGCCGCCCCTCCGACGGGATTAAAATTGAGCGCCGCGCCGCGATGGTCTAGAGCGCGCGTTTCCTTGACGTACCGGGACTGCCATGACGCTCTACACCCGTTTCGCCGCGCATATTGATGCGGCGCTCGACACCCTGACCGAAGCGGGAACGCTGCCGGCTGGTCTCGATCGCAAGAACGTCACGGTCGAACCGCCGCGCGACAGCAGCCACGGCGATCTCGCAACCAACGCCGCGATGGTCCTCGCCAAGCCTGCCAAGACCAATCCGCGCGTTCTCGCCGATGCGCTGGTCGCCGAACTGTCGAAGCTCGAGGACGTCGCTTCGGCGAGCGTGGCGGGCCCTGGCTTCATCAACATGAAGCTGACCGACGACGCCTGGCGCGCCGAACTGGCCGCGATCCCCGAGGCTGGTGCCGACTATGGCCGGTCGAAGCAGGGCGACGGGATCACGGTCAACATCGAGTATGTGTCGGCCAACCCGACGGGCCCGATGCACATGGGCCATTGCCGCGGCGCGGTGGTCGGCGATGCGCTCGCCAGCCTGCTGGAGTTCGCCGGTCAAAAGGTGATCCGCGAATATTACGTCAACGATGCCGGCGGGCAGGTCGACGTGCTCGCGCGGTCCGTCCACCTCCGTTACCGCGAAGCGCTCGGCGAGACCGTCGAGATCCCCGAGGGCCTGTATCCGGGCGACTATCTCGTCCCCGTCGGCCAGTCGCTCGCGAAGGAGTTCGGCGACCGCTATGTCGGCGCGCCCGAGAGCGAGTGGCTGGCGATCTTCCGGACGCAGGCGGTCGCGGCGATGATGGTGATGATCCGCGCCGACCTTGCGCTGCTTGGGATCGAACACGAGGTGTTCGCATCCGAGGCCGAACTTCAGGCTGCGAAGAAGCCGGAAGCGGCCGAGGCGGAACTGCGTGCGCGCGACCTGGTCTATGACGGCGTGCTCGAGGCGCCGAAGGGCGAGACGCCCGACGATTGGGAGCCGGTCGAGCTGCCGCTGTTCCGCTCGTCGCAGTTCGGCGACGACCAGGATCGCCCGATCAAGAAGTCGAACGGGTCCTGGACCTATTTCGGCGCCGATCTCGCCTATCATTTCCAGAAGAGCCAGAGCGCCGACCAGCTGATCGACATCTGGGGGGCGGATCATGGCGGCACGGTCAAGCGGATCGTCGCGGCAGTGGCGGCGCTGACCGGCGGCAAGACGCGGTTCGACGTCAAGCTCGTCCAGATGGTTCGGCTGTTGCGCAACGGCGAGCCGGTCAAGATGTCGAAGCGGTCGGGCAATTTCGTCACGCTGGCCGACGTCGTGCGCGAGGTCGGCAAGGATGTCGTGCGCTTCACGATGCTGACGCGGCGGTCGGATGCGCAGATGGATTTCGACTTCGCCAAGGTGGTCGAGGCGTCGAAGGACAACCCGGTTTTCTACGTCCAGTACGCGCATGCGCGGATCGCATCGCTGCATCGGCGCGCGGCAGAGGCGGGAATTACGCCGATGTCTGCCGATTTGTCCCGGCTTGATACGGACGAACTGGCGCTCGTACAGCTCGCGGCGCAGTTCCCGCGGCTTGTCGAGATCGCGTCGACGGCGCGCGAGCCGCATAGAATTGCGTTCTATCTCTACGACTTGGCCGCGGCCTTCCATGCGCTGTGGAATGTCGGCAACGATCGCCCCGATCGTCGCTTCCTGGTCGTCGAGGATCCGCAGGCCACCGCGGCACGGCTTTTCTTGGCGTCCGCTATAGGGCAGATTATTCATAATGGCCTCGCCATCATGGGTGTCGAAGCGGTTTCGGAGATGAAGTAATGGCCGAAGACATGGATCTGCGTGAGGAAGACCGGCTCCCCTGGCTCGAAACCGTCGAGCCGGACGAGCAGGATACGGTCGGCATCGGCCGCGTCATCGCGCTGGTCGTGCTCGGCCTGGCGGTGCTCGCCGCGATCATCTTCGGTATCTACAAGCTGCAGCAGCGCGCGCCGACCGGCGACGGCCAGATGATCGCCGCGCAGGAGGGCGACTACAAGGTCAAGCCCGACGACGCCGGTGGCCTGAAGGTCAAGGGCGAGGGCGACTCGGCGATCGCGACCAGCGCGGGCAAATCGGGCAACGGCGCGATCGACCTGCGCGGCGTGCCGGAAGCACCGGTTGCAGGCAAGCGTGCGGTTGCGGCTAAGCCCGATGACGCCGCGGGTCGCAATGCGGTCGCGCAGGTTCCGGCCTCGGGTGGTCGACTGGTTGCTGCGGCACCCCTGGCGCCATCGAAGCCCAATGGTACTGGCACGGCTACCGGTGGGTCGCTGGTTCAGCTTGGTGCCTATCCCAGCGAGGCCGTCGCCAACGCCGCCTGGGCGAACTTCTCGAAGCGGTTCGCGTATGTCGGCGCGCTAGGGAAGTCGGTCCAGCCGGTCGCAGCCGGTGGCCGTACCCTGTATCGTCTCCGCGTGAACGCGGGCAGCGCGAATCAGGCGGCGGATATCTGCGGTCGGTTGCGCGTAGCCGGCGAGACGTGCTTCGTCGCGAGCTGATCGCGAAGCGGTAGAGCGAGGGCGAGGCACGCAGCAATCGCGCTAGCGACTGCTCGCCTGCTTTGCGCCTCGTTGATACTTCGTTTGTTAGTGCACCGGTCGGTGGCCTACGCGCCTCGCGACCTTGAATGGCGCGGGGCGATTAACTCCGACGAACAGCGCCCTCGAGAGAGGGAGCGCTACTAGGAGTAAGGCCACAATTTTGGCGTGAGACGGGGGCCAGTTCATGGAGCCTATCACGTCGACAGTTAGCTATCGCAGACTTACCGGGACGGCGGTGGCCGACACCGGGATAGAGAGCGACGATGGTGGCTGCACCGACTGCTTCTTGGAAATGCGCGCGTAACGGTAGTAACGGCGGCGGCAATCAGCACTTTTGGTGAAGTGACGTAGCGACCCCTACAACCACGGCGTCGAACGGTTCTTCAGCAACCGCTCTCATCCTACGGCCCTTCGGGTACTAGAATCGAGAACAGCAGACTATCGCGTCGCTGCATCTCGCGGGTCGCTCTCCATCAGAGGTCAACGCCGAGGGTTACAGACCAAGCCGTGCTGCCCTCGGCATTGCGAGGCTAACGTTCCAGCTTGGTTCGTCAGATCCACACTTCCTTCAACGCAAACCGCGCAATACGACCATTTCGCCGTCCAACTCGCGCATGGACTCAGATCGAGCGGCGGTGCTTTCCGCCGTACTTGCGGCCGATATAATCGCCAATCTGCGCAACTTCGGTAGCGGCTGCTTGTGCGCCGTTCATCTGGCAGGGAAGCGGATCGCTCGCATGATCGCTCGCGCGGCGTTTCACCGTGTCGCAAAGCTCCTCGATGTCCGCGCGCGACAGGATATTCTTCTCGCGCAACAGACAGATCAGGCTTTGCAGGATCACTAGGTTCTTGTCTTCGGGATCGGTTTGGAGGTCCGGGTATGTGGCCATTGGAGGTTTCCTCGATGGATATGCCGCGAGGATATGCTCAATCCTAAAACATGCAAGTCCCTACGCTCACGAGGGGAATGTCGTGGTCCACCATGTCCCGAATGCGTCCGTCTCCGCCTGATCCAAGGTCAGTCCGATCTTGCTACGACGCATCAATGCATCTTCGGGTATCCTCGCCCATTCGCGATCGTGCATCCAGCGTGCTTCGATCTCGGTCAGGCCACCGCCAAGGTCCGCGCCGAGGCCTGCTGCGTCGGTGACACCCGCGAGCATGCCGTCGAGTAAAGCCCCGTAAGCATGCGCCATCCGTTCGCTTCGGGCATTGCCGAGAAACGGCCATCGCGCGCGGACCTGCGCGAGATAGGTGGCAAAAGGTGGGATGGCGCCCCCAGGGAAAGCACGGTCGCGAGTGATCTGGCGGACGGTCGTACCCAGCGCGGGGGCAATCTTTGCGAGCGCTTCCTCGGCGAGATGGCGCGCAGTCGTGATCTTGCCGCCGAACACGGACAACAGAGGCGCCGCGCCCGTATCGCCGAGCGTGTCGAATTCGAGGACATAGTCGCGCGTGACCGCCTTCGCCTCGCTGGCGCCGTCGTCGTAGAGCGGGCGCACGCCGGACCACGTCGAGGTGACGTCGGCAGGGGTGATCTGACGCGTGAAGTGCTGGTTCGCGGCGTCGCAGAGATACGCGATCTCGCCCGCGTCGATTACCGCGTCTTCGGGCCGGTCGACGGGAATGTCGGTCGTGCCGATCTCGGTCTGGCCCTGATACGGGATCGCGAAGACGATGCGGCGGTCGGCGAGTTGCAGGATATAGGCGTGGTCGCCTTCGTACAGTCGGGGCACGACGATGTGGCTGCCCTTGACCAACCGGACGCCGGCGCTGGCATTGATGCCGAGCCGGCCCAGCAATTCGGCGACCCACGGGCCGGCAGCGTTGACGAGTGCGCGCGCGGTGACGTCGCGGCTGTCCGATAGGGTTGCGCGCCATAGTGCGCCGTCACGGCGAGCGGTGACGAGTTCGGTGCGAACCGCGATCTCCGCGCCGTTGGCGTGCGCGTCCATCGCGTTCAGCACGGTAAGGCGGGAATCATCGACGAATGCGTCGGAATAGACAAAGCCGCGCGCGCCGTTCTTTAGCGGTGCGGTGTAGGCGGCGTCGCTCCTGCGCAGGCCGCGAGAGCGTTTCAATGTCATCCGGCCGCCAAGCCAATCGTAGAGGTACAGGCCGAGACGGACCATCCACCAGGGCCGTACCGCATTCTCGTGCGGCAGGACGAAGCGCATCGGGCGGATGATGTGCGGCGCGGCCTTCACCAGGCGTTCGCGCTCCCGCAGCGCCTCGGCGACGAGCTTGAAGTCGTAATATTCGAGATAGCGCAGTCCGCCGTGGATCAGCTTGGTCGAGGCCGACGAGGTCGCGCCGGCGAGGTCGCCCTTCTCGACGAGCAGGACCGACAAGCCGTTCAGTGCCGCCTCGCGGGCGATCGCGGCGCCGTTGATGCCGCCGCCGACGATGAGGATGTCGTAACTTTGCGTCATGCCCGTAGCTTAGCCGTTTGGTAATGGCGGGCCTACCGACTATCTCTGTACCATGTACAAACCAAAAGCCGGTCTTCCGACGCGCGAGCAGATCCTCGACTTCATCGCCACTTCCGACGTGCCCGCAGGCAAGCGCGAGATCGCCAAGGGCTTCGGGCTCAGCGCGCAGGACAAGATCGGGCTCAAGGCTTTGCTCAAGGACATGGCCGATGAGGGGCTGATCGACAGCGCGCCTGGCCGCGCGTTCCACAAGATGGGCGGCATCCCGAAGGTGACGGTGCTGCGGATCGCGGACGTCGACGACGGCGGCAACGTCTGGGCGGTTCCCGAGCGCTGGGAGGCGGAAGGTGTGCCACCGCCGCGGTTGCGCGTGCGCGAACGCAAGCGTGGTGCGCTTGGGGTCGGTGAGCGAATTCTTGCGCGAACGGAGGAGGCTGGGAACGGCTGGATCGCGCATCCGATGAAGGTGCTTGCGCCGGCATCCGAGCAGGTGCTCGGCGTGTTGCGCGAAGAGGCCGGACGCCTCTGGCTGACGGGTGTCGACAAGCGCGAACGGCGTGAGTTCGCGGTGGCGGATGCGGGCGGTGCGGCGCCGGGCGATCTCGTGCTGGCGGAACTTGCGGGCAAGCCGCCCAAGATCGCCGCCCGTGTCGTGCAGAAGCTCGGCGATCCGTTCGCAGCACGTAGTTTCTCGCTGATCGCAATCCACAAGCTCGGTATTCCCGATGTTTTCTCGCAGGAAGCGCTCGACGAAGCGGAGCGGGTCTCGAAGCTGCCGTTGGGGGAGGGGCGTGAAGATCTGCGCAACCTGCCGATCGTCGCGATAGACCCAGAAGATGCGCGCGATCACGACGACGCCGTCTGGGCGGAAGCGGACGACGATCCCGCGAATGCCGGCGGGTGGAAGGCGATCGTCGCAATCGCGGACGTCAGCTTCTACGTTCGACCGAAGTCCGAGGTCGACCGCGAGGCTCGGCGGCGCGGCAACTCGGTGTATTTTCCCGACCGCGTCGTGCCGATGCTGCCGGAAATCCTGTCGGCGGAGGTGTGTTCGCTGAAGGAGGGTGCCGACCGTGCCGCGCTCGCGTGCCATTTGCGGATCGGCAAGGATGGCTCGCTCAAGTCGTGGCGCTTTACGCGCGCGGTGGTGCGGATCGCGGCGAACCTTGCGTATGAGGAAGCGCAGGCGATCATCGACGCCGCATCGCCGATGGAGGACGAGCGCGGCGATATGCTGAGCGTATTGCAGCCGCTCTGGGCTTGCTGGCATGCGCTGGCCAAGGCGCGGGATGCGCGGGCGCCGCTCGATCTCGATTTGCCGGAGCGTCGCGTGGTGCTCGACGAGCAGGGGCGGATCATGTCCGTTTCCCCACGTGAGCGCCTCGACTCGCACCGGCTGATCGAAGATTACATGATCGCCGCCAACGTCGCCGCCGCCAAGGCGCTGGAAGCGAAGAAGGCGCCGGTGATGTACCGCATTCACGAACCGCCCAGCCGTGAGAAGCTGGCGGCGCTCAAGGAGTATCTCGAGACGTTCGACGTGCCGTTCGCGCTCGGGCAGGTCGTGCGGCCAGCAACGTTCAACCATATCATCGAGCGGATCGGTGACGCTGATTTCCGTCCGCAGGTAATGGAGCAGATCCTGCGTACCCAGACCCAGGCCTATTACGCGCCCGGCAATCACGGGCATTTCGGCCTTAGCCTCGGCAGCTATGCGCATTTTACATCGCCGATCCGGCGCTATGCCGATCTGCTCGTCCACCGCTCGCTGGTGTCCGCCTATGGGCTTGGCGAGGGCGGGTTGCCAGCGGACGATGCGGCCAACATGGAGTCAGTCGGCGAGATCATCAGCCGGCTTGAACGTCGTGCGATGGAGGCCGAGCGCGACACCACCGATCGCTATGTCGCGGCGTTCCTGTCGGAGCGCGTCGGGCAGGTGATGGACGTGCGGATCACCGGCGTCACCAACTTCGGCTTCTTCGCGACAGTCGAGGGAATCGGTGGAGACGGCCTGATGCCGGTGCGCGATCTGGGCGGCGAATATTTCCGCTTCGACGAGGGCGCGCGGACGCTGACCGGCGAGCATAGTGGCGACGTCTTTGCGCAGGGCCAGACGCTGGAGCTACGGCTTGCGGAAGCGAACCCGGTGTCGGGCGCGCTACGCTTCGAGATGCCCGAGGGGAAAGGCGCGGCGCAACCTCCGCGTGGTGGGCGCAAGCCTGTGCGCGAGATCAAGCGACGCGGTCGCCCAACGAACATCCGCCATCAGGGCAAGCGGCGTTAGAATTTGCGCAAACCCCTCGCGCTATGCGAGATCGGCGCGGGGGGAAGAAGTATGCGGGGACTTATTCTAGGCCGATCGCGCCGACGGATCGTCAAGGATTTCGTCGCGGCACGGGCCACGTCGGCTGATCGTGCGATCGCCTATGTAGCGAAGGACGCGCGGATGTTCCGCCAACTTCGGGTCTTTGGCGCGATCGTCGAAGACGGGGCCGGGCGCTATCATCTCGATGCGCGAAAGCTCGGCGCATTTCGCGCTTCGGTACGACTACGTGCAGCAGCGATCGTCGGGGTGTCGGGCGTGGCTGCAAGCGTTGCGGCGGCGGCGACGGTCTTCACGCTTGCCGAATAAGCTCTCGCCGGTAAATCCGAGCCCATCCGGCATGCCGATGGCGTCGCGTCCGCATCGGATTCGCGGAGTCATCCCGGCACTGTTTCTGGCACGACACGCAATCGGACCCGACGATGCGATCGCATTCCAACCTCGTGACGCTCCGGAGCAGGCGACGTTCGATCGGCTGCGCACCAACGGCATCGTCCGCGAAACCGCGCCAGGTCGCTTCTATTTCGATCTCGACGCGCATTATGCTGCCGTCGAGCGACGCCGACGTCTCGCTGTGCCGATCGCCATCATCGTGTCGGTGCTGATCGCCTGGATCGCCACGCGGTTCTTTCGCGGTTGATCACCCGACCGTGAAGGTCAGCCCTGCCTTCGCTACCAACCGGTCGCGCAGTTTCGTGCCCATCAGCGCACCCGGCGTCCAGATGCCGCCATCGCCCTGCACGTCCTGGACTAGGCACAGTGCCGCCTCGGCGATCATCTTGCTGGTCGAGCCATAGCCCGGATCGCGGTCGCCGGTGACGACCGCGTCGATCCGCTCGCCATCGGGCATGATGCCCGCGAACAGCAGGTCGTAATGGCCGGCATCGCGCTCTTCCTTCGACGGGCCTTCGCCCGGTTTCGGCCCCTTGTCGCCCGAGAAGGGATTGAACTTGGCGATCGCCTCGGCAGCGACCTTGCCGAGATCGCCCAGTCCCGCGACCATCATCTCGTCATAGACGAAGTCCGCACCATAGGCCTCGCCGAGCAGAAAATTGGTGCGGTGGACGTTCTTGGTGTTGATCGGCGCCATCACGAACGGCGCGACCCAGGCCGAGATGGTCGTATCGTATTCGGGGAGCAACCCGGTCGGCTGATGCGGCCCCTGGAAGCCGGGGGTCAGTGCGAACGGACTGGTCAGCAGCTTGACGATGCCGGGATCGCGCGCGGCGGCAGCAAGCGTTGCCTTGAGGCTGGCTGCGGTGCCGCCGGAGAAAGTGCCTTGCATTTTGCGCACGCGGCCTTTTACGCGAGGCGCTGGGATGCCGTATTTCGCCTTCGCCGCTTCCTGCAAGGTGAGCACGCCGAGATCGAAAGGGATCGAGTCGAACCCGCAGGAGAACACGATCCGTGCGCCGGTCCGCGTCGCTTCGCCCTCATGCGCGTCGATCATGTGGCGCATCCAGGCTGGCTCGCCGCATAGGTCGACATACCCGGTGCCGGTCGCGGCGCACGCGGCGACGAGGTTGGAGCCGTACAGCTGGTACGGTCCGACCGTAGAGATGACGACGGTGGCGCGTTCGGCCATCGCGCGGAGGCTGGCGGGATCGTCCGAGTCGGCGGTGATCAGCGGCGTGTCGGCGGGGGCACCGATCAGGTCGCGGACCTCCTGCAGTTTGGCGAGCGATCGCCCGGCCATCGCCCAGCGAACGCCGGTCGGGTAGGTCTGGACGAGATACTCCGCCACAAGCCGGCCGGTGAACCCGGTCGCGCCGTAGATGATGATGTCGAAGTCGCGCATATCCATCTCCTGTTTGACGGCAGTTCTGCGCGTGTGTGCGCGCCGTCGCAAGAGAAACGCCGTTGCGCGGCTCGCCATGCGCGCATCGATCTGCGAGTATCGCCCGATGGCATGCGATCCAAAAACCGTCGCGTTTATCGTCGAACAGCTCGCCGCGGCTGGGGATGTCTCCGCAAAGCCCATGTTCGGCGAATACGGCGTCTATTGCGACGGCAGGATGGTCGCGCTGATCTGTGACGAGCAGCTCTTCGTCAAACCGACACCGGGCGGCCGCGCGTTCGTTGGGGCGATCGACGAAGCGCCGCCCTATCCCGGCGCGAAACCGTGCCTGCTGGTCGATGCCGATCGCTGGGACGATGCCGACTGGTTGGCCGAACTCGTCCGCATCTCGACCGCGGAACTGCCAATGCCGAAACCGAAAAAGCCCAAGCCCAAGAAAGTCTAGGCGGCCTCGTTGAACTGCAGGCTGGCGAGCCGCGCGTAGAGTCCGCTGTTGGTCATCAGCGACGCGTGCGAGCCTTCCTCGACGATCTGACCGTCGCTCATCACGATGATCCGCTCTGCCGCGCGTACGGTCGCTAGGCGGTGCGCGATGACCAGTGTGGTACGGTTCGCCATGAGCCGCTCTAGCGCTTCCTGCACGAGCCGCTCGCTTTCGGCATCGAGCGCACTGGTGGCCTCGTCGAGCAGCAGGATCGGCGCATCGCGGAGGAGCGCGCGGGCGATCGTCACGCGCTGGCGCTGGCCGCCCGACAGCCGTGCGCCGCCTTCGCCTAGGAACGTGTCGAGGCCCTCGGGTAGTTTGCGGAGGAATTCGGCGGCGTTGGCGGCTTCGGCGGCGGCCCAGAGCTGGTCGTCGGTCGCGGTCCAGTCGCCGTAGCGGAGGTTGTCGCGCGCCGAGGCCCCGAAGATGATCGTCTCCTGCGGGACCATAGCGATGCGGGCGCGGACTTCCGCCGGGTCGGCGTCGCGCAGGTCTATGCCGTCCAGCGTCACGCGGCCGGCGTCGGGATCGTAGAAGCGCTGGACCAGCTGGAAGAGGGTCGTCTTGCCTGCGCCGGAGGGGCCGACGACGGCGACCGTCTCGCCCGGCTTCACGTCGAGCGAGAAGCCGTTGAGCGCGGCGACATCGCGCCGCGTCGGGTAGTGGAACTGCACGCCCTCGAACGCGAGCGCGCCGCGTGGCGGTTGGGGCAGGGCGACCGGGTTGGCGGGCGCGGCGATCTCGGGCTTTTCGCGGAGCAACTCGGACAGGCGTCCGGCCGCACCGGCGCCGCGCAACAGGTCGCCGTAAACTTCGGTCAACGCGCCGAACGCGCCGGCGACGATCCCTCCGGTCAGCACGAACGCAGCGATCGCGCCACCGCTGATGCGGCCGGCGGCGACGTCGATTGCGCCTTCCCACAGGACCAATGTGATCGATCCGAAGACGAGGCCGATGACGATTGCCGTCATCACCGCGCGGAGCATGATCCGGGCGCGAGCCGCGGCGAAGGTCGCGCTGACCGCGTCGGAGAAGCGGATCGCCTCGCGGTCTTCCTGCCCGAATGCCTGCACGACCTTCATCGCGCCGAGCGTCTCGGTGGCGATCGAGCCGACGTCGGCGACGCGGTCCTGCGACGTGCGCGAGTAATTACGCACGCGTTTGCCGAGCAGCGCGATCGGCAGGATGATCAGCGGGATGCCGATCATCAGCATGCCCGCTAGCTTCGGCGAGATCGCGAACAGGTAGATCAGCCCGCCGATGCCGGTGAACGTGTTGCGCAGCGCGATCGACACCGTGCTGCCGACGACCTGTTCGATCAGCGCCGTATCCGATGTGAGACGCGAGGCGATCTCTGACGGGCGGTTCTCCTCGAAGAAGCGCGGCGTCAGCCGGAGGAGGTGGCGCTGCACGTTGGTGCGAATATCCGCGACGACGCGCTCGCCTAGCCACGACACGTAGTAGAAGCGCACTGCGGTTGCGAGCGCGAGCACCACGACGATCATCAGCAAATAGTGGAACGAGTTCGCGACCGACCCGCCCGCGCCGGGGCCGAAGCCGCGGTCGATGACGCGCTTGAACCCGTACGGAATGCCGATCGTCGCCGCCGACGTCATCATCAGCGCGAGCCCCGCGAATGCGATCTGGCGGGGGTATTGGGAGGCGTGACGCCACACCATCGCGAGATCGCCGATCCGGCGGGACGTCTTCTCTTCGGGTATCGGCTTGGCCATGCGCGGTGCCTAGCAGTGGCGGGGGTGGCGCTCAACGAGAACCGGGCGTCGCCGAAAGCGGTGATCCGGTCGCGCGGGACGGAGCGGCGGTCGATCGCGCGTTGCACTGCGGCAAAATTGCGTTACCACCGTGCAAAGCCCGATGAGGCGAGAGGATACCGCATGCTCTACGATGCCTATGAATTCCAGCGTTCGATGATGGCCGGCGCCAGCAAGATGGCGAGCTTCGGCGCGGATATGCTCAACAATCCGGCAAACCCGTTCGCCTATTTGGGCGGCGGCACGGTGGTCGCGTCGGCACTCGAAGTGTTCGCACACGCGAATGCAACGCGGGGAAAGCCTGCCTTCGGCCTCGATACGACGACGATCGACGGTCGCGAGGTCGCGGTGCGCGAGGAGATCGTGCTCCGGAAGGACTTCGGGCAGTTAAAGCGCTTCGTGCGCGAGGGCGTCGAGGGCGGTCCGAAGCTGCTGATCGTCGCGCCGATGTCCGGCCATTACGCGACGCTGCTGCGCGGCACCGTCGAGCGGATGCTGCCGTTCGCCGACGTCTACATCACCGATTGGCGCGACGCGCGCAGCGTGCCGCTGTCGGCAGGGCGGTTCGATCTCGACGACTACATCGATTATCTGATCGAATATCTGGAGACGATCGGCGCGAATGAGGGGCAGGGGGGCACGCATATGCTGGCCGTCTGCCAGCCCTCGGTGCCGTGTTATGCGGCCGTCGCGCTGATGAGCGCGGACAAGAACCCGTGCCGTCCGAAGACGCTGACGATGATGGGTGGTCCCGTCGACACGCGCGAGGCACCGACCGCAGTGAACACGCTAGCGACCGAGCGGCCGCATGCGTGGTTCGAGCAGAACGTGATCGCGACCGTCCCGGGGAATTATCCGGGTGCGGGGCGGAAGGTATATCCCGGCTTCCTGCAACTCGCCGGGTTCATGTCAATGAACCTGGGCAACCACATGGTCTCGCATTGGGAGATGTATAAGCATCTCGTCCAGGGCGATGGAGAAAGCGCGTCGCAGAGCCAGGATTTCTACGAGGAATACCGGTCGGTCTGCGACATGACCGCGGAGTTCTATCTCCAGACGATCGACGTCGTATTCCAGAACCACGCCCTGCCGCGGGGGATCATGACGCATCGTGGTCGGCTGGTCGATCCTGCGGCGATCACCGACATCGGCCTGCTCGCGGTCGAGGGTGAGCGCGACGATATTTCGGGGCTGGGCCAGACCAAGGCTGCGTTGACGTTGGCAACCGCGCTACCCGACGAGAAGAAGCGCTATCTGATGGCGGAAGGGGCCGGTCATTACGGCATTTTCAACGGGTCGCGCTGGCGGGACAAGATCGCGCCGGTGGTGGAAGAGTTCATCACCGCGCACGGGTAAGAGAAATGGGCGGCCTTTTACCGGCCGCCCATATTTGGTTCAGGCGATCGAGTTTACCACCGCATGGCTGCTCGACTCGTCCGAACGGATCGTGCCGCCGAACAGCATCTTGAGGCGGCCGCCGACCGAGATATCGGTTTCCCACAGCTCGGCGCTATCGATGTCGAAGCGCAGCAGCGTCAGGTTGGGATCTTCCTTGCCGCCCGGAAACCATGCCTCGACCTGGTTGTTCCAGAGCTTGTCGATCTGCATGCGGTCGTTCGAAGTCGAGACGTCGCCCGACATGCAAGCGAAGAAATCATGGCCCTTGCCGACGAACTGCGCCATCGCCGCTCCGCCCTTGGCGATACGGTTGTCGCGACCGGCGAAGAAGAACAGCGTGTTGGGCTGATCGTCGTCGATCTGCGCAGTCATAGGCTCGGAATGCTGACCGTCGTTGAGGCCGATCATCACGAACGGGCTGGCCTTCAGCTTCTCGATGAACTTCGCTGCGACTTCCTGCGGGGTATCCTTGTCGGCCATCGTCATTCTCCTATTGGCTTGGATTGCCACTGAGAACGGGTGGGGCGGGGGTTGGTTGCGCGGGATCTCTGGTAGGCACACGCGCTGCTTCTGGATAAAACCGCGACCAACGGGCCATGTCGACGACCGCTGCGGTTCTGCGGCAGCACGAAAAATACGGTGAATGCGTTTTGCCGATCCGTGCCTCAAACAGGATTTGGTGAGGCGCATCTTACTGCTATTGCAGGACTATGGAGAGTATTCATTCCGCCGTAACGGACGTTCGCGTCGAAGAGCGCGCCGTTGTCGACGCTCAGACCTTTGCTACCGAAGTAGCGGGACGCTCTACCCCGGTGGTGTTGCGAGGGCAGGTTGCCCACTGGGCCAGCGTGCGGGCGGCGGAAGGTGGCGACGACGCGACCGCAACGTATCTGGCCGGCCTCGGTGATGGCGGCAAGCCGATGGACGTGCTGATCGGCGGTCCCGAATTCGGTGGCCGCTTCTTCTATCGCGGCGATAATCTAGAAGGTTTCAACTTTCACCGCGAGAAGGCCCCGTTGGCGGTCTTGCTGAGCGAATTGTTGCGGCTGTCCGGCGTGCCCGAGGAAAAGCGGCATTTCCTCTACGCCAACGCGGCAACCGCGCCTGAGCATTTGCCGGGATGGTTGGCAGCCAATCCGATCAACCTTCCGCTGGGCGGAGCGACGCCAAGGCTGTGGATCGGCAACGGATCGCAGACCGCGACACATTATGACGGCTCGACGAACCTCGCATGCGTAGTTGCCGGCCGACGCCGCTTCACGCTGTTCCCGCCGGACCAGGTCGGCAATCTGTATATCGGACCACTCGACCGGACGCTGGCCGGCCCGCCGTCCAGCATGGTCGATCCGTTGGCGCCGGACCTGCACCAGTTTCCGCGATATGCCGAGGCGCTGCGTCATGCACTGGTCGCCGATCTAGGGCCGGGCGATGCGTTGTTCATCCCAGCGATCTGGTGGCATCACGTCCAGGCGTTCGGGACGCTCAACGTATTGTGCAATTACTGGTGGGCGTTCGACCCGACGGTCTCGGCGTTTCACGCGATGGTTCATGCCATGATGGCGGTGCGCGATCGCCCGCCGGCGGAGAAGGCAGGGTGGCGGGCCTGGTTCGAGCATTATGTGTTCGGCGACGATGCTGCGGCAGCCGGCGATCATCTCCCCATGGCAGCGCGGGGCGTGCTCGGCCCAGCCTCGCCAGATCGTACCGAGCGGATCCGCAACTATCTGTTGAAAGCGCTCCAGCGACGCTGACCGAGTGCCGTCGATGAAGGCGGCCCAGGCAGGCGGCGGGCCGCGGCCGCAACCACGGTGAGCGGCACGAGTATTAGCCGATGCTGGTTTACGCCAATCTGGCGACTGCATGGGCATGGGATGGCATATGCGTCAGTGAAGTAGCGACTACGCGTTCGACCTGAGCCAACCGATTGGCGGCGGTCTCGATCGGTATGCCGTCGCAGATCGGATCGTAGCCTGAGACGGGGGCGTTCTGTCCGGTCAACACAGCAAGCCAGCTAGTTTCATTAAACAGTTCGTCGGCCTCTCGAAAGATGCGGCCGCCGGCGCGAAACAATGCGAGCTTTTCGGCCAGGCCTTCAGGGATCGCTGCAGCTGCGCGGTCGCGCCAAAACGGTTCTGCGCGCGCATTCAAATGGTAATGTGCGACGAGGAAGTCTCGGATGCGAGTATATTCCGCGGTCATGATGCGGTTGTAGCGCTCGACCACTGCCGGGGCGGGAGGGGCGCCCGTCGGCAACATCCTGAGCAGATGCTGCAATCCGCTTTGCACCAGATGAATGCTGGTGGATTCAAGCGGCTCCATGAACCCCGCCGCCAGACCAAGAGCGATGCAATTACCGACCCAGAAGCAGTTGCGGTGGCCCGTTGCGAAGCGGATCACGCGAGGTTCGGCAAGGGTCTCTCCTTCCACCCCGGCCAGCAACGTTGCGGTCGCCTCGTCCTCGCTCATGTGGCGGCTGGAAAAGACATGGCCGTTGCCGGTGCGGTGCTGCAGCGGGATACGCCAGCGCCAGCCGGCGCGTTCGGCGATCGCCCGAGTGAGCGGCAGCGGTGCGGCGTCGGCAACCGAAGCCACTGCGACGGCACGGTCGCAGGGCAGCCATTCGGACCAGTCGGTCCATCCTGCCTCCATTGCGCCTTCGATCAAAAGTGCGCGAAAGCCGGAGCAGTCGAGGAACAGGTCGCCGGCGATGCGGCTGCCATCGGCGAGATGTACAGCCGCGATACCCGCTGGGCCGCGCTCGACGCGTTTGACCAGCCCTTCATGGCGGACGACGCCGTATGCCTCGGCCTGCACGCGCAAGAACGCGGCGTAGCGCCCGGCGTCGAAATGATAGGCATAGCCGATCCGCGACAGGGGTGAGTTTCCATTCGCGATCGGCCGCGAGAAACGGCCGGCCTCCGCTGCGCATGCCTCAAGCGAATAGGCGCCCAGTGGTTCTGCCGCGCCTGCCTGGCGCGCACGCAGCCATTGCGCGGCGAACGGCACGCCGGCGATGTCGGTACCGATCTGGCCAAACGGATGGACATAGGACTCGCCTGGACGCGTCCAGCCTTCGAAGCGGATGCCGAGCTTATAGCTACCGCCGGTCGCGCGGAGGAAGGCGACCTCGTCGATCCCGAGCATCGCGTGGAAGGTACGAATCGGCGGGATCGTTGCTTCGCCCACGCCGACCGTGGGGATGTCGTCGGACTCGATCAGCGTCACGCGCGTGCCGGCGGGGCCGAGCAGTCGCCCTAACGCGACCGCGGCCATCCAACCCGCGGTGCCGCCACCGACGATCGTTACAGATCGTAGCGCGTCGGTCATGCGCGCATACGCGTCGGGCTGGTGCGGGCGAGATAGTCTTCGTGGCGCGGCATCCGCGCTGCGGCGTCGGCGAACATCGCGCGCAAACGATCAAACCGTGCGTCTACGTCGCGTGGATCGACCGCATCGGCGAGGCGATCCCAGCCCTCGGGAACGATGCCTTGCCCAAGCAACACTGCGACCCAGCTTGCTTCGGCGAACAGATCGTCCTCCCATCGGAACAGTCGTCCGCGACGTCGCCACAGGGCGATCTTCTCGGCCAGACTATCGGGGATCGCCCGCGCACCCGCTTCGCGCCAGAAGGGGGAGTCGGTCCGGCGGGTTGCGTGATAGTGAAGCACCAGGAAGTCGCGAACCTGGTCGAACTGGGTCTCGGCAAGACGATTATAGGTATCGATCTCGACCGGCGAGAAACCCTGGTCGGGGAACAACGCCAGCAGCTTCGAGATGCCGGTCTGCACCATATGGATACTGGTCGATTCGAGCGGCTCGGTGAAGCCGGAGGCTAGGCCAAGCGCGACGACGTTGCCTATCCACTGTTTTCGACGTTTCCCTGCTGTGAAACGCAGGACTCGAGGGTCGGCAAGCGGCGGTCCATCGACGCCATCGAGCAAGGTCGCGGCGGCCTCGTCGTCCGAGCAATGCGCGCTGCTGTAGACATAGCCGTTACCGGTGCGATGTTGCAGCGGGATGCGCCATTGCCAGCCGCTCGCTTGCGCGGTCGAGCGGGTGTAGGGCGTGATCGCTGTGCCGGTATTGGCGGTCGGCATCGCAACGGCGCGGTCGCAGGGCAACCAGCGCGTCCAGTCTTCGTAACCGGCACCGAGCGCCTGCTCGATCAGCAAACCGCGGAAGCCCGAGCAGTCGAGGAACAGGTCGCCTTCGATCCGGCGGTCGCCGGCGAGCGTGACATGACGGACGTGCCCGGTATCGCCGTCGAGAACGACATCGCCGATCTCGCCCTCGATCCTCGTGACGCCGTCGCGTTCTGCACGACTTCGCAGGAATCGGGCGTAAAGGCCGGCGTCGAAATGATAGGCATGCGCCATCTGTGACAATATGGATGCCGGGTCGGGCGAGGGGGGGGCGAACCGCCCGGCCCGCGCGGCGACCGCGCACAGCGAGTAGGCGTCGATGTCCTCGACCACGCCTGCGGCTCGGCGACGTCGCCAATGTTGGTGGAAGCGGACGCCCTCGATATCGAAGCCGAACCCGCCAAACGGGTGGAGATAGCGTTCGCCGATCGCACCCCAGTCGACAAACTCGATGCCGAGCTTGAAGCTGCCTGCCGTCGCCGCCAGAAACGCCGCTTCGTCGATGCCGAGCATCGCGTTGAAGGCCCGGATCGGTGGGATAGTCGCTTCGCCGACACCGACGGTGCCGATCGTATCGGACTCGATCAGCGTCACGCTGGCCCCCGTCGGGATCAGTCGTGCTAGCGCCGCGGCCGCCATCCAGCCCGCGGTGCCGCCGCCGACGATGACGATGCGACGGACAGGTGAACCCAGCGTCATGCGGCAGCCAGTTCGGCCATGGCGTGCGCGTAAGGCGGAAGCGCACGGACCTGCGCGATGATCCGCGCGCGATGATCGGCGAAATGCTGTTGGATCGTTGCCAGGGGCAGCGCATCGGCACGCGCGTCGTACCGCCGTGGCACGAGACCCATCGCGTCGAACATCGCGGCCCAGTCCTCCTCTTCGAACGGTTCGTCGTCGAACATCGGCAGACGTCCGCGAGCGGTAAACAGGGTGCGTTTCGCCTTGACGGCATCGGGAAGCATCGTGTCGCCGGGCTCGTCTCCGAATGCACCGGTGCCAAGGCCTGCGGCCTTCTGCGCGACGACGAAGTTGCGGGCGCCCGTCATGGCGTTTGCCGTAAATCGATTGAATGCCCTGGCTTCGATGGGTGCGCGGCGTTCAGTGGGCCAAAGCTGGATGAGTTGCGCAAGCGACCGCAGCAGTACGGTCAGCGCGGTTGGATGCAGTGGCTCGATAAGCCCTGCGGCGGCGCCTAGGGCAATGCAGTTGCCGCGCCAGGCCTCGACGCGGCGACCGGCGCGGAACGGCGTGCCCTCGCCACCCGCGGCGCAGGTCAAGCGCACGTCGGCGCCACCGAGCGGCCAGGTTGCGGTCCAACCCGAACCCTGCGCGTCGACTTGCGTATAGGGTGGCGGTGTGCCCGCTGCTGACAGCGTTTGCGTATGCGTCCGGTCACACGGCAGCCATGCCGACCAATCTTCGAATGCCGGCGCCGTCCAGCTCGCGATGCGCGCGCTGCTGCCGGAACAGTCCAGCACGAGCAGCGGAACAATTTCGGTGCCGTCCGTCAATTTCAGCATCTCGACGATGCCGCCTGCGTCGATCCGAGCGTCGGCCAACGGTGCGTTCGCGCACGAAGCACCGAAGTTCATCGCGGCCGCGCGCAGCACCGCGGTGTAGGGTTCGACCGGCAGATGCAACGCATGCGCAATCGGGGCTTCGAGAGCGAACCGGCCGGCCTGTGCGGCAACCGCCGACAAGGCATAGTCGGCCAGACGGACATGCATCCCGTCCTTGCGCAGCCACCCGGCAAGCTGGTGGAACGCGATACCCTGAAGCGGCGCGCCCGTTCCGCCGTAGGACAGGAACGCCGCGGCACCGTCGTTGCGCCAGCCCCCGAACGCGACCCCGAGCGCATGGCCTCCGCCGGTTGCGCGGACAAGCGCCGTCGGCTCGATGCCGAGATCGGCATGAAACCCGCCGAGCGCCGGCGGCACCGCGATCACCGGCGCGAAATCCCCCAGTCCATCGCCACTCGTGCCATCGTCGATCACGACGACACGATAGGCGTCACGAGGCAGGCGACGGGCGAGCGCGGCTGCGGCCATCCAGCCGCACAGGTTCGCGCCGAGGATTGCGACGACCCGGCTCATGCCGCGGCCTTGATCCGCGCAATATAGTCCTCGTGCAAGGGCATCACTTTGGCTGCACTCGCACAGGCGGCGGCGACCCTGGCGACGTGAGCGCGCGAAGTCGCTGACGGAATACCGGCAATCAGCGGATTCACGCGGTCCGGCATGATGCGCTGGCCGTAATAGACGGCAAGCCAACTCGCCGGCAGGAACATGCCCTCTCGATAGGATGCGACGATGCCCCGCTCGCGGAATTCGGCGATCTTCTCGGTCAGCGACGAGGGCAGGGTCATGGTTCGCATGTAGCGCCAGAACGGCGTATCGTCGCGTTCCGTGGCACAGTAGTGCAGCACCAGGAAGTCACGGACCCGGTCATATTCCAATGCCATCGCGCGGTTGAACTCCGCCTCATCGGCTGGGTCGAATACGCCACCGGATGGAAACAGTTCGATGAGCTTGCCGATCGCGAGCTGGATCAGGTGGATGCTGGTCGATTCGAGTGGTTCGAGAAACCCCGCGGACAGGCCGATCGCGACGCAATTCCCAACCCATTGCCGATCTCGCCGGCCCGTACGAAAGCGCAGCATGCGCGGTTCGGCAAGCGCCTCGGCCTCCAGGTTATCCATCAACACCGCGCGTGCGGTTTCCGGGTCGGTGAACCGTGTCGAGAAGACATGGCCGTTCCCCGTTCGATGCTGCAGCGGGATGCGCCATTGCCATCCTGCTTCACGCGCGGTTGCCCGGGTGTACGGTGTCAATGCGCCGGTATTGGCGGTGGGAACGGCCCATGCGGCATCGCACGGCAACCAGTGCGACCAATCCTCATATTTAACCTTGAGTGCGCCATCGATCAGGAGAGCGCGAAAGCCGGAACAGTCGATGAAAAGGTCACCCGCGATCCTCCGACCATCGGCAAGGCGAACGGCATCTATACCACCCGCGCTTTGCTCGACCGCATCGACGCGTCCTTCGATCCGGAGGACGCCGCGCGCTTCGGCATAGTCGCGCAGATAGGCCGCGTAGAGCGTCGCATCGAACTGATAGGCGTAGGAATAGGTCGACCGGATCGAGCGCGGGTCCTCGAGTGGCGGCGTAAAACGATTGTCCCGTGCGGCGACGATCGGCAGCGAGCAGTCTTCCAGCGTCGGTAAGCCGTCAGCGCCACCACGCGACGCGTGGGCCCAATACTGGTGGAAAGGCAGGCCATCGATGTCGTGCCCGAAATCGCCAAAGGGATGGATGTAGCTGTCGCCGATACGGCCCCAATCGCGAAATTCGATGCCAAGCTTGAACGTCGCATTTGTACGACGAATAAAGTCGGCTTCGTCGATACCCAATCTTTGATTAAAGAATCGGATGTGAGGAACCGTCGCTTCGCCGACGCCGACTGTGCCGATCTCCTCTGACTCGATCAGGGTTACGTCGGCAAGCCGGCCGGCAAAGCTCATGGCCAATGTTGCCGCGGTCATCCAACCAGCGGTACCGCCACCAACGATCACGACTTGTATCCGGGCGCCCATGGCCAATCGTCATCCTCTCTGTGTTGCATCTTGGCAACTACCCACTCATTTCCGAGCGTTCTTAACCTTTTATGTAGCTGTTACATTCGTGTGACGCTACCTCGCCAGACAGATAAAGCGCGCCAAAGAATGATAGCGCTATCTATAAAGGGGATGCAGAACGTCATGGTCACTGCGAATATCTTAGTTGCGTCGACTCGTATTGGTGCGCTGAAGGGCGGGGCATCGTTGATCGCGCTGTGCCTGGCCGCGTCGCCGCAGATGCTGCATGCCCAGCAAGCAGATACACTTCCTTCGCAGAGCACGCCGACCCCGGCGGCGCTTGGCCGTACCGCACCTTCAGATCGGGCTGCAGCGGCGAGCGTCGACGCCTCCTCGTCCGGGCAGGCACAGCCCTCCGCAAACGCGCAGGTTCCGTCGGGTGGCGCCGTGCCGACGCAGGCCGAGCAGTCGACTGCGACCCCGCAGGACGAGGCCGCCAACCAGGACATCGTGGTCACCGGCATTCGTCGCAGCCTGCAGAGCGCGCAGGCGATCAAGAAGAATTCAGAAGTCGTCGTAGACTCGATTTCGGCCGAGGATATCGGTGCACTGCCGGACCGTTCGGTCACCGAAGCATTGCAGCGCGTTCCGGGCGTGTCGATCAGCCACTTCTCGGCCGGCGTCGACCCAGACCATTTCTCGACCGAAGGATCGGGCGTCACGGTTCGCGGCCTGAGCTATACGCGCTCGGAGATCAACGGACGCGACTCGTTCAGCGCGAACAACGGTCGCGGCTTGTCGTTTGCCGACGTGCCGTCCGAGCTTCTGGGCGGGGTCGATGTGTTCAAGAGCCCATCGGCCGACATGATCGAAGGCGGTATCGGCGGCACGGTCAATCTGCGGACGCGTCTGCCGTTCGACTCCGTCGGGTTTGCCATTGGTGGCACGCTGGAGAACAACTACGGTGACTTCGTTAAGAAGTCGGCGCCGACCGTCTCGGTCCTCGCCAGCGACCGCTGGGAAACCGGCATAGGCGATTTCGGTCTGCTCGGCAGCTTCGTCCGCTCGCAGGTCCGCAGCCGCGCTGACAGCGTGCAGATCTCGAATTGGGGCGAGCGTCCGGAGGGTACGAACGGCGTCTTTTATCAGCCAAGCAACATAGATCCGAACAATCCCAACTCGATCATCGCGACTCCCGCAACGGCGACGTCGGCGGCGGTGACGGTGCCGTTCGCCCGCACGACCTATCTCCCGCGGGGTGCCGCGATCCGGAGCCAGGAATTCGATCGCACGCGCTATGGCTATTCGGCCGCCGGTCAGTGGCGGAGCCCCGACAGGTCGAAGACCGCGACGGCACAGTTTCTCCGCACGGACTCGCGCGAGGCCTGGACCGAGAATTCAATCGAAGTGGCGACGGACAACGTGCTGGCGGCGGGCGATACGCAGCCTTTCCCGGGCACGAGCTTTACCTTTGACGACGACAACGTCTTTACCGGCGGCCTGATCACTGGCCCCAACGGCTACCGCGCCGACCAGAGCGCGCCTGCCGATATGCGTACGCCGACGAATGGTCTGCAGAGCAACAATATCGCGCGCGGCAACGAATCGCGGTTCCGCACCAACGACGCGAGCTTCAACTTCAAATGGCAGGCGACAAGCCGGCTCGGCGTCAACGTAGACTATCAGCATGTCTGGTCGCAGGTGAAGGTAACCGACCTGACTGTGTGGGGCACGAGCTATCAGAACGCGGACATACGTCTGAATGGTAGCGATCCTGCCTATGTGAACTTCGTGCCGGTCGCCAATGGACCTAATAACTACCAAAACGCCGCGCACCCCAGCTACACGGACCCCTATAACAACTTCTACCGTGCTGCGATGGATCACATCGAGGACAGCAAGGGTAATGAGGATTCGGCGCGTATCGACCTGGATTACTCGTTTCCTGAGGACAGCTGGCTAACCTCGATCCGGGGTGGCTATCGATTCTCCGACCGTCAGAACGATGCGCGTTCGACGGCGTACAACTGGGGCGTGCTCAGCGAAATCTGGGGCGGCGGTACCGTCCCGGCGCCGACCGCCGCCGATCCTGCCGCGACGGCATCGGTCGGTCCGGGCGGCCCGGTCTGGTTCGATCGGCCGATCGATGGCAATCCGGCGACCCGCGACGCGGGCCAACTCGGCCCGCAGCAAGCGTTCCTCTACGACAACTTCTTCCGGGGTCAGGCGAACGATGCGTCCAATGGCGGGCGCGTGTTCGTACCGGGAGGTTTCCTCCAGGATTACGGCGCAGCGACCCAGGCGATCACGCAGATTGCCCAGGAATGGCGGACTTTCACGAGCAATCTGTCGGGTGCCAATGGCTGGGTCCCGCTGGCTGGGCGGGCTGGCGCAGTCGCTGGAACGCCGTTCCTGCCCGGCGAGATCAACCCGGTCAGCGAGCGCAACAATGCGGCGTATCTTTCCGTGCGATTCGGCAATGACCTGTCGAACGGGTGGAACCTGAGTGGCAATGTCGGCGTGCGCTACACGAAGACACGCCGAATCTCGTCTGGCTTCTACTCGTTCCCGCAACAGTCCTTCAGCTGTCCGACCTTGACGCCGGAGCAGATCGCAACCGGTGCGACGGTATCCCGTTTCTGCGCCTTGCCCGGCGCCACACAAGCGGCTGCGGCCGCATTCCAGAATGGTGCGTTGTCGCCAATCGCCGCCAAGCTGAGCTATGACTATTTTCTGCCAAGCTTCAACGTCAAGCTGGCGGTCGGCAGTGGTCTTCAGTTCCGTGCGGCCTTCACCAAGAGCGTCGCGCCACCGAACTTCGACCAGACCCGGGCGTTCTACAACGTCGGCCTTAACACAAGCGACCAGAACATTCTGTTCAACGGCGGGCCGATAGCGAACTTTACCGTGGGCAATCCGTATCTAAAGCCCGTGCGTGCCGACAATTATGATCTGACCGCCGAATGGTATTTCTCGAACGTTGGCCAGCTGACGCTGTCGCTGTTCAAGAAGAATCTGTTTGGCGTGCAGACCAACAGTTTGCAGCGTCAGACCTTCACAAACAACGGTGTAAGCTTCGACGGTATCGTGACAACGCCGCTCAACTCCACCGATACCGGTCGCTTGAAGGGACTCGAACTCGGGTACCAGCAGACGTACGATTTCCTGCCCGGGTTTCTGGCCGGGTTCGGCTTCTCCGGAAACTTTACGTACATCGAATCGTCCGGCGTGCCACAGCAGACCCTCGACCCGAATGATCCGAACGTTACCGCAGGCATAATTTCCAATATCGATACCGCCGGTCTGCCGTTGCAAGGTCTGTCGAAATACCAAGTCAACGCCGGGCCGTTCTATCAGCGCAATGGATTGGAAATACGCGCCGCCTATAATTGGCGTTCGAGGAATTTGCTCACCATTCGTGACGTGATCGTGCCGAACTCACCGGTGTTCGCAGAAGCCTATGGTCAGGTCGATGCCTCGATCTTCTACTCGGTGACACCCTCGGTACGTATGGGCTTCCAGGGCGTGAACCTGACGAACTCGATCACGCGGACTTCGTACGTGATCAACGACGACCTGCTGACGCGGCCTCGCAACTGGTTCATCAACGATCGCCGCTTCACCTTCTCGATCCGCGTCGCGATCAAGTAAGGCGAAAAACCGGCCGACTATCTGGTGGGCCTAATATACTTCCTTGGGGTGCCCCGGTCTTACGGGGCGTCCCTTGTTGCGTCAGCGGCGGAGCGCAAAGCAACTCGATAGGCGTACTCCGCACTTGCGTCATATTCCGCAACGGCTCACGGCGCCGACAAGGAATAACCCCCACGCGGAGAATCCTAATGACCGAGACCGCCGATTACACGCCGCCGAAGATCTGGACTTGGAACAAGGAGAGCGGGGGTCGGTTCGCCAGCATCAACCGGCCGATCGCCGGCGCCACGCACGACAAGGAGCTGCCGGTGGGTAAGCATCCGCTGCAGCTATATTCGCTGGCGACGCCCAACGGGGTGAAGGTGACGGTGATGCTCGAGGAGCTTCTCGCTGCTGGCCATACGGGTGCCGAATATGACGCCTGGCTCATCAAGATCATGGACGGTGACCAGTTCGGCAGCGGCTTCGTCGAGGCCAACCCGAACTCGAAAATTCCGGCACTCGTCGATCGCAGTGGTGAAAGCTTGATCCGGGTCTTCGAGTCCGGCTCGATCCTCGTCTATCTCGCCGAGAAATTCGGTGCGTTCCTGCCCACCGATGTCGCCAAGCGCGCGGAGGTGCTCTCGTGGCTGTTCTGGCAGATGGGGGCGGGGCCGATGCTCGGCGGCGGGTTCGGGCATTTCTACGCGTACGCGCCGGTAAAGATCGAATATGCGATCGACCGCTTCGCGATGGAGGTGAAGCGGCAGCTCGACGTTCTCGACCGGCGCTTGGGCGAGAGCGAGTATCTTGGCGGCGACGAGTATTCGATCGCCGACATGGCGGTGTGGCCTTGGTACGGTGCTCTGGTGAAGGGGCTGGTCTACGAGGCCGCGGAGTTCCTTCAGGTAAACGACTACAAGAACGTCATCCGCTGGACCGACCTGATCGCCGCACGGCCCGCAGTGGCGCGTGGGAGGATGGTCAACCGCGTAATGGGTGATCCTTCCAGTCAGCTACCCGAGCGCCATGACGCTGGCGATTTCGATGCGCGGACGCAGGACAAGCTCGACGCCGCAGCGGCTGACAACGCGGCGAGGTAACGCTTCCTCAGAGGCGCTGAGCGGTCGATACGAGGTCACCGCCTTTGAGACGCACTCAGCTCGACCCGAATCGATGCCTCCCCCGGCATCGATTCGGGTCGGCTTGCTTAGCCGTCTGCCGTGCCCTGAACGACGTGCCGCGCGGGTCAGACGTCGCCCTCGATCGCCGCGGCGGTGTAGCGTTCAATGATGGCGCGCAGGCGGCCGGTCTGGATTGTTGCAGCGGTGAGACGCAGGCCATCGATCGATCGGTTTCCCCACTCGACACAAAAACGTTTCGTTTGGAAATGCGCGTCGACAAGTATCGACGGGAAAGGGGAAAACCCTGATGCTCGCGCGGAGAATGAATGTCGCTGATCGCTTCCGTCACGAAGCGGAAGCTGGTGACCCCTACGAGAGGGGACATGATACCCAAGTAATGGCGGAAATCAGCCGTTTTCTGGTATCGCGCCGGATGGTCTCTGTACCCATCCTCTGTACACACCGGACGGCCTGTCCGTCCGATTTGCCGGTCCCTCCATAGGGTTCGCGAGAGCCAGGTCAACGACGGACCGGGCCGTCGCCTGACGCGCTCGGTCCCGCACCAGCGGTATCCGTGCCGTGACCGTCGCACCCCGGCCGACCGTCCCGTCCAGCAGCTGCAACCGGCCTTCCGCAATGGCCAAAGGCGACGGGGGCGCTCGCCTCTGCGCGATGTTGCCGGAGCCCCTTCCGTCTCGAGGCCTCCTCCGAAGCGCGCTGCGCCCGATCAACGCACTCCGCGCGGATGGCGGAGTCTCGACAATCCCGGAACCATGGCCGCGTTTGTGGCAGCTGGCCGTTCAGACGACGAGCGTCCTCTATGGACGCCTCCGGCAAGACTCTACACTGTGCAAACGTGAGGTTGCGAACCAATCGTGCGGGAGACGAACAGATCGCACCCAGCGCTTCAGATTGATCTCCACCGACAAGATTAGGCCGGCGCTCTTTACGTTAGAGCAAGTTTCGTACGAGATGATTTTTCCCGTCCGCCGTAGCTCCCTGTGCAGACCTATGTAAGGATCGTTGGATGGCCGGTTCCACACTTGAGACGGATGAACTCTCCATTCAGATCGCGATTCTCCAAGTGATGCGTGACGGCAAGATCTGGACAAACGGCGAACTGAAGAAGCATCTTGCGGGTGCTCTCCCCTGGACTCCGGCGGAACGTGCCGCATCCCCAACCCGTCCAAATGAGTACGTATGGGAGAACCGGATCAACAACGCGCTCGCGCCTGCTCGTTCGTCGTCGTTATACGCGAAGGGCCAGGTGGAGAACGCCGGTCGGGGCTGCCACCGCATAACGGCACGGGGCGCAGCGTTCGTGAGCGACGAGGACCCAACGATCGACGACCTCATGAAAGATTTCCGGTAGCCCGGCCTTCCGACGTTGAACGCGTCCACGGAAGGACGCAGACTGGCTGCACCACTGGCAGCTGTTTGCGTTCGGCGGTTTGGGACCGTTGTCGCCGCCCGACTTTAGTGACGAGACGCCTCGTGCTTCAACTGTAGGGCCCGCGGCGGCGAGGCTCGCCCAAAGTAGGCGCGGGTCCCGGGCGGAAAGATGCCGCACGACGTCGAGCGGGTTCAGCCGCCCGTGCATAGAGCGAGGAAGGCGTTGGAGAATACGGCTTCGCCACCCTCAGCCGTGTCGGTGAGGGTATAGGTGTGCACGACTATACCGGTTGCCGCGATCGCGTCGACCACCTGTGCGGCGGGCATCTTCGGCAGCAGCAGGACCTTCGCGTGCTGATCCAGCCCCGGGATCAGCTGGCTGTAGAGGTGAAGCTGCCCGACGCCGGTGTGCACGTCGGCCGCGGAGATGCTCGTCTTTATCTCGATGAGAAGCGGTTTGGAGTCCGGCCGCAGGATCTCGCCGTCGATCTGGAAGCCGAGGGGATGCTGGAGCTTCCGCATCGTAACGTTCATTTTGGCCAGGTGATCGTGCAGCGTCATCGAGACGAGGCCGTGACGCTTGATGACGAGGCGTTCGTCGAGGGCGGGGCGGGGGGTGATGACGTAGGTTCCACCGACCTCGTCCGGCGCGATCCGGACGACCCAGTCCGAATCCGAGTTCGAAAGCACGCTTTCGTCGTCCAAGTCTGCCGCTTGGCTCGCGGAGACGCGGGCCGCTCGCACGAGAGCGCACAGGTGGACGAAGCGGCCGGTGGATCGACGGATCTGGACCGGATCGGCATCGAGGTCGGCGACGATGACCCATTTGCGCGCCAGGCCCTCGTCGGGCACCTCGACGTCCACCGTGGTCAATCCGGTGACCTCAAGGAACTCCGTCTCGAGGATGTTCTTCGCGTTCGAGCCGAGGCGGGCCTGGTGGACGAGGTAGCGTCGGCCTGTCGAGTCCGTGGCGAAGTTCGATAGCGGGTTTTGGGATCCCGGCTTCAGTGGATCGGCGATGCCGACCGTCCATCCGGTTCCCTTGGGCAGTACGCCCATGGTGAGCGTCGTCCGCTCCTCCTCCACCTTCGGAGTTTTGAGCACGATCTCACCGTCCGGCACCCAGCGTGTCGATCCCCGCCGGACCACGCCATCCGTCATCGCCCGCCGCCAGTCAGCCGCGGCCGTCCGTGCGGTGTCGGGTTCCGTGATGAGGCGAAGCGGTCCTCCGAGGTCGAGCATCTGCACGAGTTCGTCATAAGTCGGCGAGAAGCCGCGTATGGCCTTCGCGCTCCACGAAACGAGATCCTCCCGGCTCATCGCCAGGCCCGTCGCGGCGTCCATCACTGCGGCGATCGGCGCTCCGTCGTTGGTTGGGCCCCGCACGGCTTCGAATTTAGTTTGCAGGACGCCGCCCCCGTTCACAGTGTCAATCTTCACGATGAATGCGCCAACGGCGTCGATGCCGACGGTGTAGGCGAGCACCTTCGGGGCGTCGGGACGCGGGTATATCTTCGCCCAGGTGTAGGGCGTGTAGTTGCCCCCCTGATTGATAGGCGCTCGCCGAGCCTTGACCCGCCCCATCGGGAAGTGTGCCGCCTGAAGATCGTCGGCCCAGTCCCGGGTTGCGTAGTGCGCGTCCTTGAGAACCGCGTAGACGTGACCCGACGGACCGTTCTCGGCCGGCCGTCCCCCGTGGTCGCGCAGCAAATCGAACTGTTCCCTGGTGAACCCGGAATCCATGCAACGCTCTCCTCTATTCAGATGTCTTTCGGTCTCGATGCCGTCTAACCGCGACGGCCCGCGTCGGCGGCATTGGCGGACGGCGAGCCTGCCCCCAACGCTCAGAGCAGCGAGATCTTGGGTTTGGCGCCTCGGCTGAGGTGGAAGCGGCGGACATCGATGTTCAGTGCGCCGATGCTCCGAACGAGATCGTCCGGCAGGTCGCCCTCGGGTATCACGAGGGTCTTCGAGACGTTTCCGCCGCCATCCGCCGAATGCGTCACGAGCTGGCCGATGGCCGTGTACAGCGACTGCCGGCTGATGCTGGTCTTGACCTCGAAGAGCTCGGTCATCGTCCCGCCGGCCCTGACGTACAGGTCGATGAGGGGGCTGTTGAGAACCTCCTCCCGTTTGGTCTTGCGACCTTCGCGCTCGTCGCGCAGCAGATCGACTACGTCGCCGTGGTACGAGATGTAGTCGATCTCGGCCCGTCGCGTCCCGCGCCGTCGACCGCGAGCCTCCTTGCGATAGGCGTCCCATTCGGCGACGCGCCGCCGCACGGCATCGGTGTCGAGCGCGCCGCTGTCGACCGCATCCTTGAAGTCTCGAACAATCTGAACGTAGCGCCATATACGAGACGTGATGTCGCCCGCGTCCACGCGGCCGAGCAGGATGCCTTCGCGGACATTCCCGTTGGAACGGCCGACCTCGATGAGTTCGTGGTCGGACCATGCAAGGAAGGCGCTTTGACCGACCCCGGGCTTGCCGCCGCCGATCCCGCCATCATGCATGAGGTAGACGATGCCCGTCGCGGGATCCCGTGCGAAGAAGCCTGCGACCGCTCCGGAATTCGTCAACGTCGGTATGTTGATCTCGACCGTGATGATCTGAGCGTGTCGCTTGTCGTCGAAGACGCCGAAGGCGTTCCAACGCCTGGGTATCTTGGCGTCTTCGGCGGATCCGAAAGCGCACCACAGAGAACCGGATCCGTTCGAATAGACGGTCTCATCGCGGTTTCCGCTCGGGAAGCCGATGTTGCGAACGCCTTGTGACTTTAGGCGTGCGGTCACCGATCGTTCGAGATCGCGCTGCGACCGGCGCTTATCGGCCGTTTCCTCCACCATCATCAGCACGTCTCGGTCTCCCAATATCTGTATGCTCGCGTCGGGTCGGGTGAAGCGGAATGGTTCGTGGTGGCTAGTAGCGTTCGGAGGCCTGTCACGAACCCCCGACCGGCACTGGCTTCGTACTCTGGACTGCAGCGTCCCGGTAAACCGGCGGGGCCTGTGCCGGAACTTCTACACCTCATCGAGATACGAGTACGAGCCTGAACGTCGATGATTGCGCACTTCGACATTCTGATACCCGCGCCCGATGCGGCCGATGTATCGGATGCAATGCCAGGTATTCTACTGCTCCTGGCGACACCTCGCTGAGACTGGTGCCGGACCGATCTGAAGTAAGTGTTTCAGCGACGCGGGTTCATAGCGCCGCCGCCACGGTTCCCCTGACCTCGTCAAGGAACGCTCTAGCCATGCCGGCGAAGTTGTTCTCTTTCTTCGCGAACTCGGCAAGCGACTTGAGCGACCTGATGGCGGAGGCTCGGTGAGCGTCGGCGACCTCGTCGTTCACGGCCCTTCCCATGCAATCGACCGCCTCGCGGACGTCGCTTGCCAGCGATCGCATGAGCAACACCGTCTTCGCACGGTCCTCCGTTAGGTGGCGACGATTGAAGCCGAGGACGTCCTTCGTCTTCTCCGCTCTGGCATCGCCGTTTTTGGCCTTCACAGTCGATAGTTCGCCCTCGAACTCCCAGTCGAAGAGGCCGGCGGGATCGATTTTCGTCGGGTCGATCAGAAGCGGCTTCTCGTCCGCTACCTTACCGTCGTAAGTTGTTACCCACTGACCGTCCGCTGTTGGAAAGGCGTTCTTCTTACCGGTCGTTTGCAGATCGTTGTCCAGTATAGCATCCTCGATCTCCTGCGTCGTAAGGCCCGATCTCATTATCAGCTGGCGGCGATGCTGGTTGCAATGCATGCAGCTCAGCAGGAGATTGTCCCACGACATCGCCAGCCACCAGTAGCCCGGATGCGTAACGCCGGCGTCGTCCGCGTCCTTGACGCCGCCCTTCGGTCGAAAGTGCTCTATGTCCGTCTGGCTTGAACCGCTGACGCCGCTTTCGCAGTAGGCGCACTTACCGTGGAAGAGGACGGTCAACGCCTCGCGGACGTCGTCCCCGGCATAAGCTCTGTAGTCCTTGGTCTCCGGAAGATTGCCTTCTGTGCTGAACGCATCGACGAAGCGAGCACGCTCCTTCGCGCCCGCGCTGTTCTCGTCATCCGGATCGAGCGACGCTGGAACCTTGGACCGTTCGACAAAGATCATGGACGTGACCTCGCAAAGCCGGCCTTGATGGAATCGATCTCTCCAAGCAGCGTCTCGACCATGTCCCGACGCGACTTCGCTCGTACCTTGGCAGGTGGCATGAACGGGTCGATATCGGCACGACGGAGAGCCTCGACGAATATCTGGTCTGCGAAGCTGTTGCCGACGGAGATCTCCCGCTGGAGCTGCTGGCCGAGCTCGGCCTTTTCCGCCGTCTCGTCATCATCAAGGTGATGACGCGATGCCAGGTTCTGATACCGGATCAGCCTGGAGTCCGTTTCCGGATCCGTAGACCCAAGTCCGAAGAATTCCGATGTCAGAAGCTGCTCGGCCCGCATGCCGGTAACGCTTGGAAGGTCTATGAGGCGTTCGATCGTGTCCTGGTCGCGAACGAGCACCTGCACCTCGCCGTCATCCATTCCGCGCAGGCACAGCGGATCGTGCGTCGTCGCAATGAACTGGACCTTCGGCAGCGCCGTCCGGAGCGCGGCCATGACGCGCATTTTCCAGCGAGGATGGAGATGCGTCTCGATCTCGTCGATGAGCACCACGCCTTCCGCCTCTGCAAGATCGGGCGCGGAACCGAGCATGGCGCGTATCACGTCGACAGCCGTAGCGGACAGCGAGCGGTAGCCTTCGCTATGCTGCTCGATGGAGATGCCGGTCTCCCCGACATGTTCGGACACCCCGTTGGCGTTAGCGCGAGTAGCCTTGCTGACGATTAGCACGCCCTGGGCGCGGTCCCGCCGGAAGTCGCTGTCGTCCGGGAGTCCGAGGATCTCGCGCAGTGCGCGAGCAACCTCGCGGAAAGCCTTCTCTTCGAGCTTTCCAAGCCAGAGGTCTGGATGGGGTAGTACCCAGAGCGGATCGAACAACCCTCGCATGCCGCCGCTCTTTGCGCGTTTCCGTCGCCCCTTGAGAAAAAAGCGTCGTGAACCGTAGGCCTGGACATTGGCGCTTGCCTCTTCATTTCCTTCGAAGCGGCTCCCGTCCACGGGGATGCGGAGCTCGGCGGTCCCGCCCTCGACGAAGAAGATCGTGACCCTCGCTGGTTCGCGGCCTTGGCCGGAGCCGGGCGGTGGACGGCGGACTAGTTCTCGGGGGGACACGGGAAACGTCGATGCCGTCTTGGTGCCGGCGAGCGTCAGCGCGATCGCCTCGAGTATTGAACTTTTACCGGTGGCGTTCTCGCCCAAGATCATCATGCACGTAGCGCCGCCCCTGTCCTTTCGATGTACCGGGAATTCAAGGTCAAGCGACTCGATCGCTTTGAAGTTACGGATTTCCACGCGACGCATTGGCGCCGAGAAGCCGCGCCAAGCTGGTATTTCGACGACGCCCGATGGGACGTTGACCTGTGGCTCGACATCGATCGTTCCAAGCGCCGAGAATGCCGTATTCACATGTCGCATGGAAGCATCCGCGTGCAGCATTCCGAGGCCGCCGCGTGTGTCGTCGAAGGGGAAGACGGGTAGGCCTTGCACCTTTGCGAGTTCGACGGCGTAGCGATACCGCAATATCAACAATGCGCCGTAGCATTCTTGATCGGCTTCGATGCTTAGCATCAGGGCGAGAACTTCGGTTGGGCTATTCGCGTCCAGCACCCCGGACGTGAACCGACGGAATTCATGCTCGCGCATCTTGATCAGCGACGGACGATTAAGTTCGAGGAGTTCGATTGTACCGGCTCCCCGATCGGTGCGGGGATGGCATCGGCCGTCGATCGTGAAGGCCAGATGCCATTCTGGACGATCATAGCCGGGGTCGATCAGAACCGGCGATTCTCGTGCGCGTACCTCGTCGAACTCGGCCAGCACCGGGGCGCGACTGCCTCGCAGCGGAAAGCGAGACGCCTTGCGGCGATTGCACGCGGCGCAGATCAGCAGCAGGTTCTCCCACTCGTAGGCGAGCCAGCTGTAGTGGTCGGGAGCGCTCTTACGGCCGCCCGATGCATTGGCGGGAGGGCGGTGGTGCTCCACGCTGACCTCCGACCGGTCCTCGCAATACGCGCACTTCCCGTGGAACAGATGTTCGAGCGACTTTCGAACTTCGGGCGAGCGGAAAAAGCGTTCTTGCAGGGGAGCGCGGCGGGTAGAACGTTCCTCATCACTACGATCGAGGAAGATTGCGATTTCGACGCGAGCCTTTGCGGCTTCGTCCGAACCGAGGATCAACGGCACCGGCGTCGAATTGTGCTGGACGCGTCTCATCCGAATCATCCTTGATCGAGTTTTACCGGTTGGTCGAACCGAGCCCGTTGGTTGCAGTGGCGGACCCGGTATCGTCTCCTCAAGCAGGCGTCGACAGGGTACGTCGGATCCAATCCGATCCGGATCCTTTTACCTTTCTCTTGGCGCTTGTTGCGCAGATCACGGTAAGGCCCCAAACGCCCGCCGGTGTCCGTGGACCAGCTCCCTCAGCGCAGCCGGTTGCAGCACCTCGACCGACGTGCCCCACGAGTAGAGGTGCCAGCACATTTCGAGGTGACCCGAGGCCCGGAAGCGCACGAGCAACGACCCGTCCGGCTCCTCGACCGCGGTCTGGGTGGGATGGAAGACGAAGCGCCGTGCGTGCGGAGCGGCTTCCGGTGAGAAGCGCCAGACGACGTCGCCGTGCTCTGCTTCGTTCTCGAAGGAGCCGAACCCCTTCTCGGCATGTGCCCGGATGTCGAAGCCCGGATCGATCTCGAAGCTGTCCGGCAGGACCTCGGCCCGCGTGATCTCCTCCACGCGGTAGTGTTGAAGCGGCGAGGACGCGGGCTTCGCCGTGTCGCGACCGACGAGGTAGCGCCGCGTTCCGAGCAACAGGCCGTGGGGCGCGACGATCCTGTCCCTGGGTTTCGGCTGGCTCCGGGTCTGGTAGGGGAACCGCAGCAGGAAGGGGCCCTTCAGCGCTTCGTAGATGGCGGCATCGACGCCGCCGTTCTGCGCCGGCCGTGGTCCTGGGCGGGCCGCGTGACCGAGCGCCTCGGCCAGCGCCTCCTCGTCGACGGCGAGCCGCGTTCCCGCCTCGGGAGGTATGAGGGCGCGCACCTTCTGCTTGAGGCCTCGCACGGCGGTCGCCTCCGTGGTCAGACCCGCGACGTCGAGCTCGTTGATCGCCGTGGTCAGCGCCGCGAGTTCCTCGGCCGAGGGTGTCAGGAGCGGCGCGATGGCACGCGCGGCGATTCGCCAGCGGCGCTTCCGGTCTTCGCCGTCGTCGGCCTGCGTCTGGGGGAAGGCCGCCTCGAGCGCCACGGTCATACGCTGCGCCGAGCGGTGCACGCAGCCGAACTCCTCGATGATCTCCTCGAGCGACACGCCGCTCCGTCGCGTCGCCATCATGGCCAGCTTGAGCAGTTCCTGGGCCTTGGCGAACGACATGGAGATACCCTGACAGCTTTTGTCACCCATGTGTGCTATAGCAGAGGAAAGGGGATTGCGCATGCGTATGATCAACGACGTCCTGAGGCTCTCCGCGTCCGACCTGATGCGGTTCAAGGGCTGTCGGCATGCGACGACGCTGGACCTGCGGCTCATGGAGATCGGGGATCTCCGGCCGCGCCGGGACGGCGCGGAGGCGGAGCTGCTGCAACGACAGGGCGACGAGCACGAACTCGCGTTCCTGGCGCGCCTGAAGGCCGAGGGACGCAGCGTCGTGGAGATTCCCAAGGACGGCATTCCGCTCGAGGAGTCGGTGCGGCTCACCCATGCGGCGATGGCCGAAGGGCCCGACGTGATCTTCCAGGGCGCGCTGCTCGAAGGGGCCTGGGGCGGCTACACCGACTTCCTCGAACGGGTCGAACGGCCCTCTGCATTGGGGGCCTGGTCGTACGAGGTCGCCGACACCAAGCTGAAGCGGAAGCCCGACCCCAAGCACGTCCTCCAGCTCTGTCTGTACAGCGACCTTCTCGCGACGGTGCAGGGCGTCGCGCCCGAGGCGGCGCATCTCGAACTGGGAAGCGGCGAACGGTTCACGGTCAGGTTGGCGGAGGTTTCCGCCTATGCGCGGTATGCGCGGCGCATGATGCACGAGTTCCTCGCGGCCCGTCCGGAGACCCGACCGGAACCGGTCTCGGCATGCACGCTGTGCCGTTGGAGCGAGGCCTGTGCCGAGCGCTGGGACCGGGAGAACAGTCTCTCGCTCGTCGCGGGCATAAGCCGGTCTCAGCGGCAGAAGCTGGAGGCCGCGGGCGTGGTGACGATGGGCGCCCTAGCGGTCCGCGAACAGCGGGTGCCCAAGATGGCAATCGAGACCCAGCGCAGGCTAGTGACCCAGGCACGGCTGCAGACCGCCCGACGGGCGGGATCACCACCCTCGTTCGAGCTTCGCGACGCCGAGCCGGGTAAGGGCTTCGGCATCCTGCCGGCCCCCGACGACGGTGACATCTTCTACGACATCGAGGGCGATCCCTATTATCCTGACGGCCTCGAGTATCTGCATGGCCTCTGGTACCGCGAGGCCGGCGAATGGGTCTTCCGGGCGTTCTGGGCGCATACGCGCGAGGAGGAGGGACGCGCCGTCGCCGATCTTCTGGCGTTCTTCGTGGAGCACATGAGCCGGCATCCGTCGGCCCGCATCTATCATTATGCCAACTATGAGATCGCCGCTCTCCGGCGGTTGACCGCCGAACATCGGACCGGCGAGGCGGCGATGGATCAGCTTCAGCGCGAGCGCCGCTTCGTCGACCTTTTCAAGGTCGTGGCGGGCGCGATGATCGCTTCGGAGAAGGGCTACTCCATCAAGGATCTGGAGGCCTTCTACATGGAGAAGCGCGCCGCGGACGTCGCGACGGCCGGTGCGAGCGTCGTCTTCTACGAGGAATGGCGTCAGACCGGTGACCAGAAGCTGCTCGACGACATATACGACTACAACCGCACCGACTGCGTCTCGACGCAGCTGCTGCGCGACTGGCTGATCCGCGATGCGAGGCCCGCGGCGATGCCCTGGCCGGTCCTCGGCGATGTCCCCGATGCCGGTGCGCTGTCCAACGTGGCCGCCGAGAACGAGGAAGTCGAGGTGCTGCGCGGCCGGCTCCAGCCCGTTCGCGAAAGGCTCGGCGACCGCGTCGCCGATCTGCTGCTGGACCTCGGGCAGTTCCACAAGCGCGAGGACAAGCCGACCTGGTGGGCGATCTTCGACCGGCTGGCCCAGGAGAGCGAGGAGCTTCTCGACGATCTGGAATGCATCCAGGGGCTGGAGGCCGTTGGCCCGCCCGTGCAGGTGACCCGGCAGTCGTTCGAACGGACGTACCGGTTCCCGCAGCAGGAGACGAAGCTCCGCGCCGGCAAGATGCCTTGCGTGAAACCTGCGGCGATGCCGGAGGACGTGAATCTGAGGTCGATCGACAACGACGCATGCACTCTAGTGCTGCGCCGCTCGACGGCGAAGGGGCCGTTGCCCGATCGTCTCGACCTCCTTCCGCCACGCCCGCTGCGCAACACGATCCTGAAGGACGCGGTGGCGGCCGTGACCGATGAGATCATCGCCGGCTCTGGACGGCTTCCGGCGGTGGAGCATCTCCTGTCCCGCTCGTCGCCGGTCTTCTTCGATGGCACGCGTCCGGACGGCATAATTGCCGCGGACGGGGATCTGCCGAGCGAGACGAGCCGCGCGATCGCCGCGATGGCGGGCACGACTCTGGCGATGCAGGGGCCGCCCGGGACGGGGAAGACGTATGTGAGCGCGCTCTCGATCGTCGACCTGGTGCGGGCGGGCAAGCGCGTCGCCGTATCCTCGAACAGCCACAAGGCCATCGGCAACCTCCTGAAGGCGGTGGCTGACCGCGCACGGACGGACGGGGTCAACTGCCGCGTGGTCCAGAAGGCGTCGGAGGACGGTGACGACGACGCCCACTCCGGGATCGTCTTCGTCAGCGACAACGACGCGCCCGAGATAGCGTCCGCCCATGTCGTCGGCGCCACCGCTTGGCACTTCGCGCGGTACGCCGCGCCTACCTTCGACTATCTGTTCGTCGACGAGGCGGGGCAGGTCTCGATCGCCAACATCCTGGCCATGGCGCGGTGCGCGAACAACATCGTCCTGGTGGGCGATCCGATGCAGCTGCCGCAACCGCTGCAGGGCAGCCACCCCGGTGACAGCGGCCGGTCGTGTCTGGAGTACCTGATAGATGGGCACCGCGTCGTGCCGCCCGATCGCGGCGTATTCATCCCGATCAGTCGACGCATGCATCCGACTGTGTGCGGGTTCATATCGAGCGCGGTGTACGAGGGGCGGCTCGGAAGCGACGAAGCGTCGGGCCTGCAGACGCTCATCTCATCGACCGGCGTCGATCTGGTCGGCGCCGGCATGCGCGCCGTCAGCCATCTCGGGCGCTCGCAGGTCAGCCCCGAGGAGATCGACGCGATCTCGTCCCGCATCGACGAACTCATCGGCGCGACGTACCGCGACCGCCACGGCCGCGAGCGCGTCGTCGGCCACGGGGACATCATGGTCGTGGCCCCGTACAACGCCCAGGTGAACGCGCTGCGCGCTCACCTCCCGCCCGCGATCCGCGTCGGCACCGTCGATCGCTTCCAGGGTCAGGAGGCACCGATCTGCCTCGTCTCCATGACGACCTCGAGCGGGGAAGAGCTTCCGCGTGACATCGCGTTCCTCTTCTCTCTCAACCGCATCAACGTGGCCGTGTCGCGGGCGCAGGCGGCGGCGATGGTGTTCGCGAGTCCGCTCTTGCTGGAGACGCCGTGCCGCACGGTCGAGGAGATGTCGCTCGTCAACGCGCTCTGCATGCTGCGTGAATATGGGGGTGACCGGTTCTGACACGCACGCGTGCGATTGTCGAAGCTCGGATAGCAGGAGAAGCGAAATGGCATTCTGGGATATCGGGTTCCGTCACATCGTCGACGTCGACGGGCAGCTGCTGGCGATCGATGCGGAGGTCATCGATACGGCATCCCTCCTCGCGAAGGCGGGCCGGCCGGTCGATCGTACGCTCTGGCTCGTTCGCGCGGGCGAGCGCTTTCTCGTGAAGCCTCGGCAGCTCGTGCGCCTGTCGCAGGACGAGGTCTTGTTCTTCGAGACCGAGGAAATGGTCCAAACTCGATCTTTTCTGCGCTTGGCGGCCTGAGAAGCAGACGTCTTCAAGAGGGGGGGACAGCGCTTGGGGCGCCCAACAGGTTGAGGACCGTCCCGTCCCCCCTCTCAGTGAAGCTGGCGATGATGATGCCGTTCGAGCTGAAACCCTCGGGCGTAGTCGTCAGTGGGTTTGAACACGATTGGGAAGACGCGCACCGCGCATTGAGCTCGGTTCAGCGGAATATGGGGCTCAGCGAGTCATTGTTGGTTTACGTTGCCTACCTAGGATGATCCCTTACAAGTGCGGGTAGGCACAAGGGGGAACGGTTTGTCGGCACATTCTTCAACGTCGGCATGGGTACGTTTTCTACGCAACTACGGCCCCATTCCCACCAACGACAACATGTACGACGAGTCCATCCAGCGTGCGTTGAAGCGTCACAAGATCGCCCCGATAACGCTGCCGGCGCCACTGGTTGGTAGGCTGGTCGCGAACTTCGAAGGCGAGAATGCGATCTCGCACATCATCACCGGCACTGCGGGCGACGGTAAGACGTACCATTGCCGGGAAGTCTGGACCGCGCTCGGCGGCGACGCGGGTGTATGGAATGCGGGCGACAAGGTGCAGACGCTCAAGGTCGGCGCCCGGACGCTCGTCATCGTCAAGGACCTGAGCGAACTTCGCGAGGACGAGAGCGCCGAGATCATCGTCGCCTTCGCCCGCGACGTCGCCGATCCCGCGGCCTCCACGACCTACCTTCTAGCCGCCAATCACGGGCAGCTCCTGGAGAAGCTCAAGTCCGCGCCGCCGAGCCCCGAGGTCGAGCGCGTCACCGCAGTCGTCGAGGAACTGCTGGTGACTGGCAGGAACCCCGATGGCGGCATCTCCGTCGGGCTGGACGATCTCAGCCGATCGCCGGCCGCGGAGATGGCGATGCAGATCATCGAGGAGGTCACCTCCCACAATGGCTGGGAGGGATGTGGAAGCTGCGCCGCCAATTCGGGCGATGGCATCTGTCCGATCTTCGAGAACCGCCGGCGTCTGACGGGGGAGGGGCCCGACGACCCCTTCAGGCGGCGCATCACCGCTCTCATCGAGCTGAGCGAGCGGAACGGCAACCACTTCCCCGTCCGGCAGCTGCTCGCACTGGTCGCCAACAGCATCCTGGGGCACCCCGACGCTCGTGACGGCCTGATGAGCTGCGCCGAGGTGCCGGCGATCGTCCAGAGCGGAAAGGCGGACCGCGCGAGCATCTACCGCAACATCTTCGGCGAGAACCTTCGGCCGAGCAAGGCGGAGAAGACCGAGCTCTTCCGCAAGCTGAACATGTTCGGCATCGGGGCCGAGACCAGCAACCGAGTCGACAATCTGCTCGTCTACGGAGCCGACGACCCGGCCTATGCGGACGACTATGCGCGGCTGGTGCTCGCCGATCCGATCTACGGTGCGACCCCCTCGTATGTCGGCGCCCAGCGGGTCTATCTCGAGGGCGCGGAGGGTACGGACCGGCGGGCGTTCCTCGGCGCCCTCCGCGCGCAGCGGCAGCGTCTGTTCTTCACCATGCCCGACGAACTGGCCTCCACGTACGATCTCTGGGACCTGACCGTCTTCCGGTATGCTGGTCTCTACCTCGACGTGGCGGCCAAGGTCGCGGACAAGCAGCCTGTGCCGCGACAGGCCGTGTCCATGGTCGTGCGCGGACTGAACCGCATCTTCACGGGCATGCTGGCGCAGAACCAGGACGAGCTGGTTCTCGCGACGTCGGGCAGCTACTCGCAATCCAAGCGCAGCCCGCTTCTCGACGAGCTGATCTCGGTCCCTCGGCAGGGCGGCGAGGAGGTGTCGATCATAACGGATGGCGCGGGCGGCTTCTGCGTGTCGGTCAAACTCGTGCGTGGAGCCGAGATCCCTCCCGTGACCCTGTCGCTTTCGCCCACCCGGTTCGAGTTCCTCGGCCGCGTCGCGGAAGGCGCGCTGCCGAGCAGCTTCTCGCTCGAGTGTCACGAGGACCTCCTCGCCTTCAAGGCGCGGCTGCTCCGGGAGACGGAAAACCGGCGCAGGCTGGATGGTGACGACGAGATCAATGAGGGAGAGCTGATGCTCCGGTTCATCGACCTGGCCGGTGACGGTCGAGCGGTCGCTCGTCGCGTCGTGGTGCGGATATGACGATCGAGATACTGCCGCGCCCGACGAGCTTCGACGATCGGAGCGGGCCTGACTTCTGGATCGACGAGGCGATCTGGGGGCATCGTCTGTACGACGAGCAGACCCCGTGGTTGACCTTCCTGGAGTTCATGACCGTGCTGCTCGCGGAGCACCGGGAGGGGCGCGCGCTTCGCGAGGATGCGCTCAACAGCCTGTCCTACCGTCCGCAGCTGCAGCTTCGCCTGCGCAACCTCGTGTTCAACAACCCGCACATCATGACGGTGCTGGCGGAGGATCGTGCGGATGACGCGTCCTGGACGAGCTGGCTCGAAAAGATCACGGAGACGGCGGGTGGTCTCGACAAGCCGGATTTCACCTATCTCCGCGATCGCTTCGAGAGCTTCCAGGACTTCGCGGCCGTCATAGGTTTCCTCCAGGGGTCGGCGATCGAAGGGACCAGCAACAAGCGCTGGAGTTCGAAGTTCGTCTTTCCGTTCGGTCCGAACGCCCTCTACGAGGATGCGAACGTCAATCCGCGCGGCGGGGTGTCGAACGACCGCCGCTTCTTCGCCCGCACCGGCGAGCTCCTCTACCTGATGCTGTGCCGGAGCCGCGATGCGGATGCTCTTCGCGGCCTTCTCGTCAGCCGGTTCCTCGAGAACGCGGCACCCTACGATCGCATGGCCCGCGCCATCCAGGGAGAGCCGCAGCTGGCTAAGTCGGAGCGCGCGGGCGCGTTTCTGCCATGTGCGTCCCACCCGCTGTTCGACCGTCTGGCCGAGGACTGGCTCGCGATCCTCAGCCTGCCGATCCCCGCATATGACGCCATACCGCATCTGGTGACGATGACGGGGCTGAACATGATGCTCTACCAGCTCGAACGCGCCCGTGATGTGCTGGATCAGGATCCGGTGCGGCTGGTCTGCGAGATCGTCTCGCCGAGGAAGTCGGTGGTGCGCGACCTCTCGGCGGATTCGTACCAGCGGAACAACGGACTGCCGCAGCAAGCGGTCGACCGCTTCGTCCGGCAAGTCGCCGAGACCGAGGAGTGGAAGGCCGCAACCGCATCCGACGATCCAGTCCTGAACGCCGGCGACATTCTGCGAAAGGCCTTCGGATGGCCGGATGCGGATGACGACGACATCGCCCCCGACCCGGCCGCGCTAATCGAACAGCTCGCGGCGCGCGCGCTCAGTCGGCACAAGCAGCACATCGGAAAGATCCACATGACGTGGTCGCGTGCGATCGGGCTTTCCTCACGTCGGTCGAGCCGCCGGGTCCGCTACGCCCCGACCGATCGTCTGCTGAAGACGCTCGTCGTGTGCTCGGTCTCGAAGCGTCTCGAGTTCCGGGACTTCCTCGCACTGCTCCATGATCGCTACGGCATCGTGATAGGCGATGCGCAGGCCCGCGATTTCGTGGCGAGCGGTGACGCCGATCAGGAGGACTTCTCGGACAACGCCCGTCGGCTCGAGGAGCGGCTGGCGAGCCTGGGCCTGTTGAAGCGGCTGTCGGACTCCTGCGCCTATGTCGAAAATCCCTTTCAGCGAGCCCAAGCCGCGTGACACCATCTGATCTCATTGGCGCCGCCGGCGCCGCATCCATCCGCCAGCGACTTTCGGCCATCGGTGATGGCGAAGGTGTGGCGCGCTACCTCCTCGACCGACTGACGGGCGAACAGGTGGCTGCGATTACGAGCGCGCTGCTCGTCGATCCGCAGACCGACGCGTTGCTCAAGATCCAGTTGCCGCGAACGCTGATCGGCGGGTTCGATCTGCCCGACCACGTCGTCACGGACGAGAGGACCGTCGCGATCCGGCATGCCGAATGTGACCGGCCTGCGCTTCTCCTGGCCAACACCGACGACGATCAGGGTGCCTCCCTCGGCGACGTGACTCTGATCGGCGCGAAGCAGTTGACCGAGGACTCCGAACCCTGGGTCGGAGCGGCGGCGGCCGGGTTGGGACTTCCGGACAACCAGCTCTCGGCGTGGAGGGCCGCGCTCAAGGGTCTAAACGCCGCCGACGACTGGACCCTTCATCAGATCTCCAACTACGTGGCGCTCACGCGCGAGCGCATCGCGGAAGAGTCGACGACGGTCTCCGACGCGTTGGGCTGGGCTCTGCCCGCGCTCCACCTCCCGCGCGACAGCGGCTACTTCCTCGGCATCCGGGACAAGGATCTCGATAAGTCGCGGAGCTGGAGCCGGCTGTTCGAAAAGCTGGTGTCGGACCGGCGCCCGCTGCTGGCCAAGCAGCGCCCCAACCGCCAGATCATCGAGAGCGACGATCTGCGCAGCCAGTTCGAGAGCGTCAGGGAGGACATCCCGACGGAGGTCCATCCGGCGATCGAGGCCTTCATCGCCGCGACGCCCGGCTGGAACGCCGCAGCCGACGCGCTCGCGCAGTTCGAATGGGAGGGGCAGAGCGTCCTTCAGCTCTTCTCCGGCATCAAGCTGAAGAAGACCACGCTGCCGCAGGAGACGCTGTCCTTCTTCGAGTTCACCTTGCCCGATCGGCTCAGTCCGAAGGACGTCGACTACCTCGAGGCCCTGAAGTCGAGGTCGCTGAAGGAGACGAGGGATGATGATCGGGAATTCTTTGAAACCCACCGCGACGACCTGAGCCAGGACAAGGCGCTCCGCGTGAAGTGGGAGCGCTTCATCTTCGGCCGGCCGATCGAGTGCAACGACTTCCTGGAAGGGATACTGCGCGCGCTCGAACGCCTGTTCGGACAGATCAACTTCGCGAGCAAGCGCACGCTGACGATCCGTGCCGCTCGGCGCAGTCGGTCCCAGGTCCTGGACATCAACGCCGACGTCGGCCTGGCGTTCGGGCTCCGTTATCGTGGCCTGCCGGCGCTCATGGGCACGGCCGTCGAGTGGGATGTGCCCTACCTGTTCGAGTATGAGGAGCTGCTCGACAGGGCCAAGAAGCGGAAGAAGTATCGGCGGAACGAGTCGAGCTCGCGGGCCGCGCTCCAGATCAAGTTCGACGTGGTGCTGACCTCGGGGTCCGAGCGTGCGACGGTCCAGCTGATCTGGATCGCGCAGCCGAACGCCATCGGGTTTGAACTGCCGAAGGACCTCGCGCGCCTGCTGAAGCGGCCAATGACCAGGAGCAGCGTCGCCCGGTTGCCGGTCAGCCGCAAGGGTGCTTTGCAGTCGGTTTCGCTCGCCGACGTCGGAACGCTGCAGCCCGCCTTCGGGCAGGACGCGGGTTCCCTGGTGCCGCGCACGGCGAGCGGCGAGGACGTCGCCAAGGCGTTCTCCAAGGCACTGAAGGCCGCGGCGCAGAGCGGTCGCATCGACCCGGCCGGGGTTTCGGCGATCGGTTCGGCCTGGACGGCGTTCGAGACCGCGTACGTCGGTGCCATCGGCGCGCTCCAGGTGTCGGGCTACGCATCGGCTGGCCTCATCGAGCAGGCCGCGACCTACGGGACGTTGCTGAACGCGCTTTCCGCGCACGCACCCGGCGATCTCAACCGCCGGGACCTGTGGGAGCCGGTGCTGAGCCTCGGCGTCGTCCCCGTGGCCGGTAGCGCACCCTCGGCGATCGTGGCGCCGTGGCATCCGCTTCGGCTCGCGGCATCCGCGGTCAAGATGCGGTCGGTCGCCGGCCTCGCCGAATACCTGCTTTCCGACGTCGAAGTGAATTTCGGCGACTCCCGCCTGTTCTTCTCCGATCTCCGTGACGAGCTCGCGCATCCGCTCTACCCCGAGATCGCGGTGGGATACGACGGCAGCGAGGCCGTGCTCCTTTCCGACACCGGGACGGTGAACGACTACAGCCTGCTCGAACGCCCGGTGCGCGATCCGTCCGAGGCGACGACCGACGTCGACCCGGCCGAGGCGGCCAAGCAGATACGGGCGCTGCTCGAACGCTATCTTGATCTGCAACCGCACGAGAGGTCGAACCTCAGCATCATGCTGTTCAACTGCGACGCGGCCGGCCTGCCGCTCGCGACGGTGAACGGTCTGAGTTCGGTGCAGGACCAGGAGGAGGTGCACTGCAACGTCCTGGTGCGTCATCGCGATCGGACCCGGCTCTCCCGCGTCTATGGCGAGTTGCTCGACCGTTCGGAAGGCGATCCGGATGCGGTGGTCGTTAGCGAGACCTCGCGAAACTTCATGTCCAAGCTCCGCATCGGCGTGATGCTCGACAGCGGTACCGTGCGTCCGGGGAACGCCACCCGCGAGATCGACGTCGCATTCCTTCACGATGTCGTGTCGCGCCAGGCGCGCGAGCAGTGGTTCCCGGTCCCGGCGGCAGGTTCGAATCCCGGTCTGCTCGAGCATGTGCCGGCGCGCTGGTCCTATCGTCGGGTGACGGCCGAGGACGAGCTGAAGGCGACGGTCTACCTCACGTGCCCGAGGCAGCCGGACGCCGGCTGGGCCTATGTCGACGCCGTCGCGAACGTGATCCGCCGGCAATCGCACGGCGCGGGCGAACACTACCTCCCGGCGCGGCAGATCTCCTTTCAAGACTCGGGCCTCAAGGCGATGTTCGACGAGGTGCATGAGATGGCCGAATGGGTCGCGACCTACGACGACCTCCTCGACAAGCGGCAGCTCGCGGCGCAGGGCATCAGCGTCATACGGTACCGGCGGCAACGGACGCACGGGCGCAACATCGTCGTGTCCTCCACCTCCGAACTCCGCATCCTCAACGTGCTCGTTCGCAGACGGCTGACCGAACTCTCGCTGGGTCTCGATGACGAGCGCGTCTCAGCGCTCGCGCGCCGGATGATCGAGGACGCGAATTCGATCTCCGGCGACATCGTGCTGCGCGCCGCCAAGCGCGGCGTGTCGGCCGGCGAGCTGATCGGGCTGGTGCTGAGCCGCGCGCTCGTCGCGGAGGAGCTGCGCCCTCAGGCCGCGGTCGCCTGGTTCCTTCTCGATGACTACGCCGAGTGGCTCGGCCAGCGCGAGGAGGGCATCGCCGACATCCTCGCGCTGTGCCTGGTCGAGGGTGAGGATGGAGCACCCCGCCTGCGCGCGATCGTCACCGAGGCGAAGTATGTCGATCAGTCCGGATCGGCGGAGGCCAGCCGCAAGTCGCAGCAGCAACTGCGGCAGACGGTCGCACGCATCGACGACGCGCTTTTCGGTGATCCAGGGCGGCTCGATCGCGACCTGTGGCTGTCGAGGATCGCGGACCTTCTCCTGGACGGGACCGCGGCTCTCGGCCAGGCCTCGTTGCTGGAACAGGTCCGTGACGGAATCCGTCGCGGCGCCGTTCCGATCGATCTGCGTGGCTACTCCCACATCTTCATCTCCGGGCCCGCGGCCGACGGCAGCAGTCTGGGTGAGCAGGATCCGGTTCCGGGCGTGACCGACGGCCTTCAGGAGACCTTCACGCGTGAAGGTCTCCGCCAGTTGATCAAGGCGTATGAGGCAGGCAAGCCGTTGCAGCCGATCAGATCCGGCTTGGGGGAGACCGACAGCTGGGAGCGCCCGTCCTATCGCGATCCGGCGCCCCGGGTGGATTGGACGAAGGCGATCACGCTCGAACCGGAGCGCGAAGTGCCCGTTACTCCCGTCGTGCACGACTATGACGAGGACGAGGACGAAGAAGGTGCCCCGTCGCCGGCCGTTGGCGGCCCGACGGCGGCCGAACCGTCATCCGCGGTCGTCGTCGGAGGTGGGGCCAGCATCCCGCCGACTGAGGGTCACGTTGATCCGGACGTCGCGCAGGTGCCACCGGCCACGGACGGTGACGGTGTTCCCGTCGGACAGGGGGAAGCCGTCGAGATGACGGTCAGCCACTCGCCGACTTCTACGACGACGGCCGGAGCGGCCTCGACGCTCGCCATCGGACCTCTGATCGAGGCGCGTGCGCAGGAGGCTCATCAGGACTCGGCGGATGAGCAGGCCTGGCTCGAGGCGACGGCGCAGAAGCTGCGCTCGGCATTGATGGGATATAGCCTGCAGGCCAAGGTCCTGGGGACGCGGCTGACTCCCAACGCGGCGCTCATCCGCTTCATGGGCAGCGACCGGCTGAGTGTGCAGGACATCGAAGGCAGGCAGTCGGCGCTGCTGACGACTCACGGAATGCGGGTGATCTCGATATCTCCCCTTCCGGGCGAGATCGTCGTCGGCGTGGCCCGACCGCAGCGACAGGTGGTGTCGCTGTGGGATGTCTGGGGCCGGAGGGCGCTGAACCGGAATGCGGCCGGCGTGAACATGTCGTTCGTCCTCGGGCTGAAGGAGCTTGACGGCGAGATCCTCTATCTCAATCTCGGCGGTCCCTTCGCGGGCGGGCAGGGGCATGAGCCCCACACGCTCGTGGCGGGTGCGACGGGATCGGGGAAGTCGGTGCTGATCCAGGCGCTGCTGCTGGACATCGCCGCCACGAACACCAGCGATCTCGCCCACATCTATCTGATCGATCCGAAGATGGGTGTTGATTACGCGGCGGTCGAGCGGTTGCCCCATCTGCAGGGCGGCGTCATAGTGGATCAGACCCGGGCGGTCGAGGTGATGGAGCTGCTCGTCGCCGAGATGGAGCGTCGATACGAGCTGTTCCGGACCAATGGCGCCCGCGACATCCGCGCCTTCAACACCAAGGTCGGTCCGGCCGAGCGGCTCCGGTACGTCTTTCTCGTCCACGACGAGTTCGCGGAGTGGATGCTGACCGAGGAGTACAAGACGGCGGTCACGGCGAACGTGTCGCGTCTGGGCGTGAAGGCCCGCGCCGCCGGCATGCACCTGATCTTCGCGGCGCAGCGCCCGGACGCCAACGTCATGCCGATGCAGTTGCGGGATAATCTCGGCAACCGACTGATCCTGAAGGTGGCCAGCGTCGGCACGTCGGAGATCGCGCTGGGCGTGAAGGGGGCCGAGCAGCTGCTCGGCCTGGGCCATCTGGCGGCGCGCCTCAGCGGTGAACCCTCGATCATCTACGCGCAGGCTCCGTACCTCGACGACGACGACATCGATCTCGCAGTTGATGCGATCTGTGCCGCCGATGGCGTCGCAGTGCGATCGGGGTGATCCGGGGCGCGGTATCAGTTGGTCGGGGGAAGGTTGACGTCCGCCTCCCGGTTCTGCTCTCGGATGAGGTCGATGAACGCGCGGAGGCCGGCCGGTATGTGGCGACGTCCCGGATAGTAGAGGCACAGGCCGGGGTAGGGTGGGCTCCAGTCCTCGAGCACCGGGATGAGTTCACCGGCGGCGATATGGGTTCGAGCCGACCATTCGCTGACGTAGCAGAGGCCAGCGCCTTCGAGGGCGGCCTGCAGAATCAGGCTTATCTCGTCGAGCGTGAGCGAGCCTGGAACGTCGATGTCCAGTGCCTCAACGCGACGCTCGAACTCCCAACGCTATTCGGAACCGGTGGCCATCCGGGCACGGACGCAGCGGTGACACAGCAGATCGACCGGGACTTGCGGCCGTACCTGGCCGCGAAGTACGCGAGGGAGCCGAACACTACCATTTTGATCTCACCACCAATCGGGACCGCGATCATGTGCTGCGGCACAGCCCTGATGATGCGGATGCCGGCGTCGAAGCCCTGCTGGCTCTGTCCAAGAGGCGCCCTTCCGTTACGAATACGAGGTTAATCACGGGATATCAACGTCGGTATTCCAGCGAGAGCGGCGTCTCGACCACCTGCGACAACTTACGTCTCCCTGTGGCCGTTCTCGGCGGCCCCCTTCCGTGACCGGTCTTGTGCCCAGCGGATCGTGCTGATGAACATGTCCATCTGCTCCCTCATCCTGTGCTCGCCGGCTTGATGAAAGGCAGTTTCTTGCTCGTGCGTCCCGGCTTCAGGGGACTTGATGAATTCCGGCATTACTAGGACGCCGAGTTCGGTCAGCTTCGCGGTCAGAACCGCGACGTTCCGCTTTGCCGGCTCGGTTGCGACGATCCCCGATATCAGCGACGCGCACTTGCCGGAGTAGGCTTGCGCCGCTCCCGTGCCGAATTGGGGACAGACGCTCCATGCGATTGCATTCAGAAGAAGTGAAAGCGACGGTTCGTTTTCGTGGGGGAGCCCGATCAGGAAGCCATCGTGCGCGCACACGAGTTGGCGGAACGCATAGGCCCCTTGGGGGAGGCCGGCGTCGTCGTGGTTTGTATATGACGGCAGATCGAGATCCCGCAGATCGAGGAGCGTGACGTCGGCACCGAGCGCGACGACGCAATCGACGGCGAGATCGATCATTCTCTGGCGTGCAGGGGCCTGCCCGGAGCAGCCGGCCATGGCCAGTATGCCCGGGAGTATTGTCGGGTCCGAAAGGCCATCAAACGTTCCATCGCCACTGTGCGCCATTGTTGCTCTCTAGCGGAGGAGGCCGGGTTAACCCCGGCGGTTGATGCGGCGGCTTGGAAGTCCCACGTCGCTTCCGCCCTTAGACCATGGGCGAAAAGAGGCTGTTAGGACCGAGAGGTGACGCTCGCAATGTACCAAGAGCGAGCATATGACGTCGAGCTTGGTACAAGATGGCGTTGGTTTCGATCGCGCACCGGCGGGGGCTGACATCGGTACCGCGATGACGTGAGCGCATTGGAATGCATTTTCAGGGCTTCGTGGGCGTCACCGATTGACCGGCCGCGTAATCGGCAGGGCCGACAGGTGGGGAGTGGCCGCCGGCAAGGGTCGGAAGCCGTCGCGAGCGGGGCGGCCGAGCATCCCACCTTTGGGACGCGCGACAATCAATCGGGTCGCCGTCGGCCCTCATGCCGGGTCGCCTCTAGCACCGATCGTCGCGGCGAGTGGCCGAACACGCGCTTGAAAGCGTTGCCGAAGGCGCTTTCGGAAGCATATCCGTAGCGCTGGGAGACTTCCGCTATCGACTGCCGTCGCGTGAGCATGTCACGACGCGCCAATCGCATCCGCCACCGCACGAGATACTCCAACGGAGGCATTCCGACGCGTTCGCGGAACCGTTGCGCGAAGCTCGATCTCGACATGGCCGTGCTAAGGGCCAACTGGCTCAAGGTCCAAGGGTGCGCTGGCGTCTCGTGCATGAGGCGGAGCGCTTTGCCTATCCTTGGATCGGCGAGGGCGTGGAGCCACCCCTCCCGTGTTTGATCAGAGAGTAACAGGTGGGCTCGGATCAGTTCGATGAACATCAGGTGCATCAGTTTCGCCGCGCTCGCGCTATGCCCGGCATCGGTGCCCTCAGCCTCCACTGTGAAACGGGTGAGGAGCCATCGCATCGCGGAAGCACGTTCGGATCCCGCGGGGAGAAGGATGCAGTCGGGCAGCGCATCGACAAGGATCGCCGACGACGCGGCGTCGAGCGTCATCCTTCCACCGACCACGTGAAAGTCCGCTCCGTCGCCCATCGTCGCGACGGCTCCCTGCGTGGCGCGGAAGACTTCTGCCGCGTCGACTGGGGGGATCACGAGGTCGGCCGCCATCGTAAAGGGCAGCCCGCGCGCGAGCAGAAAGCAGTCGCCCGCTGCGAGCCTGATTGGGTCGGCACGCCCGTCGATCGCCAACCAGGCCGTGCCCGACAAAACAGCGTTAAATTTCAGGCCTTCATGGCCGCCGACGCGCAGGGACCAGTCGCCCCCGGCCTTGAGGCTGGTGGATACGAAAGTTTCAGCATCGAGGAGCGACAGTACATCGGACAACGGATCGGCCATTGTCGGATTATTGATATACAAATCGAGACTTTCAAGCATAGATAATCCAATATCCTGGCGTTATTTTGGTCGCCAAGGAGAAACGTGAACATGACGAGCCTACAACGACCGCTGGGTTCCGGTTTCAATGCGTTCAGCACGGCCCAGGACGTTATCCGTGACATCGACCTGAGCGGCCGGACTGCGATCGTCACCGGTGGCCATTCAAATCTCGGGCTGGAGACAGCGCGCGTTCTGGCGGGGGCCGGCGCCCGGATCGTGATCACCGCCCGCGACCCGGAGCGCGCGCGGTATGCTCTGTCGGCGGTGCCCTCGGCGACGATCGAGCAGGTCGACCTGCTGGACGCCCGGTCGGTCGACGCGTTCGGCACCAGGTATCTGGCCACCGGTCGAGCGTTGGACATCTTGGTCAACAACGCGGGCGTCATGGCGACGCCGATCGGGCGGGATACGCAGGGGAACGAGTCGCAGTTCTCCACGAACCACCTTGGGCACTTCCGTCTGACGTGCAGGCTTTGGCCTGCGCTGCGCCGGGCGTGCGGCGCGCGAGTGGTGTCGCTATCGTCACGTGGCCATCAGATCGCCGATCTGGACTTCGACGACCTCTCCTTCGACCGCCGGGCCTATGACAAGTGGGCGGCCTATGGTCAGTCCAAGACCGCCAACATACTCTTCGCGCTAGAGCTGGATCGTCTTGGTGAGCGGCACGGCGTTCGAGCCTTTTCCGCCCATCCTGGGTCGGTTTTAGGCCCGCTGGCGCGCCATCTGACCAGCGCTGAAATCGACTCCTTCGGCGCACGTGATGGCGAGGGCCGTCCGGTCATCGACCCAGGACGCGATATGAAGACGCCGGAGCAGGGGGCCGCGACCTCGGTCTGGTGCGCCACCGCCCCCGTGCTGGACGGCATGGGCGGCGTTTATTGCGAGAACGGCGACGTCGCCTCGGTCTTGCCGAAGGGGGTGATCGGTCAGCCTGGCGTGGCCGACTATGGAACGGATGCGGCGAACGCCGAACGGCTTTGGACCGTGAGCAGCAGGCTGACAGGCGTCGATCTGGAATAGGGGCGGGAGAAGTCCGGTCCTGCCAGCGGCGGCGTCTCAGATGTCGGCGATGACCTCGCCGAGTGATGAGGCGCTGCCGAAGAGGTTGCGCATGTCGACTCTGCGGGAGAGGATGTCGGCCAGCGTGTAGCGGTCGAGGACGCCGAGGAACGCCTGCGTCGCTTCGCCCAGGATCCGCGGCACGGTGCAGGCCGGAGCGACCAGGCAGTTGGTGCAGTCCACCAGATCGAACCCCTGTTCCGTTCGACGCACAAGTTGCCCGAGGGTAATCTCGTCGGCGGGGCGGCCGAGGCGAAGCCCTCCGTTCCGGCCGCGGATGGTCTCCAGGAATCCGCCCTGTCCGAGATGCTGGACGACCTTCATGAGGTGGTTTTTGGATATCCCGTAGGCACCGGCGATCTGAGCTATCGACGAGAGTTCGTCGTGCGCGCCGACGTGCAGCATGATCCGGATGCCGTAGTCGGTGTAGCGCGTCAGTTGCATGGCGGCCGCCCACGCGTCGCGACGCCCCAGCCGAGAGCGGAGGCCGTTGCGCGGGCCGTCGGGACCCGCGTTCCCGTGGTCCGGCCGGTACCGTCTTCTTCGTCCGAAATCCGCATCATCCGGTCCATCGCTCCCATGCCCAACCCGTCGTCCGAACGTTTTTAACGATTAGATGCATTTTCGCTACTTGTTTTAATCTACGGCTCGGGCGTAAAGATGCATGCGCAATGCATCATTATCTGATGCATTCGGGAATCGGAGGATTTCGCCCATGAGCACGACACATTCCGCAGGCATCACCGACGAGTCAGTGCGTCTTCTCGTAGAGCGCTTCTACGACCGCGTTCGAGCCGACCCGGCGCTGGCCGGGGTGTTCGCCGAAGAGATGTACGACGCGCGTCCGGGGGAGGCGCACCTCGAAGAGTTCTGGTCGTCCTTCGTCGGCGGCACCGCGAGCCGCGGCGGTTATCCGGTGCAGCTGCACCTCCGCCACGCCGGTCAGCTCACGCCCGACCTGTTCCGGCGTTGGCTGTCGATGTGGCGCACGAGCATGGCCGAGATGGCGTCACCCACGCCCGCCGCTTCGATTCGTCCCACGGCGACGAGGGTCGCCGGAGACCGTCTTCCGACCGTTCACATCCACCAGCGGCCAGCTGCCGCGACCTACGCAGATCCAAGGACCGCATGATGACTAAGGCACTCAGCGAAACGACCGTCGCACTGGTAAAGGCGACCATACCTGCCCTGATCGAGCACGGGCCGAACATCACGCAGACGATGTATGCGCGGCTGTTCGAGGACGCGTCGGTCCGCAAGCTCTTCAACCACGCCAACCAGGGGGAGGGCGGGGCGCAGGTCCATGCGCTGTCGGCGGCCATCCTCGCCTACGCCCAGAACATCGACAACCTTGGTGCCGTGCTGCCCGTCGTCGAGCGCATCGCGCAAAAGCATATCGGCTATCATATCCTGCCGGAGCACTATCCGCACGTCGCAACGGCGCTGCTCGGCGCGATCCGGGAGGTCCTCGGTGCCGCGGCGACCGATGAGATCGTGACCGCATGGGGCGAAGCCTACTGGTTCCTCGCCGACATCCTGATGGGCCGCGAGAGCGCGCTTCGCGCGGAAATCTCTGGCACGCCTGGCGGTTGGACCGGTTGGCGGCGTTTCGTCGTGGTGGACCGCATCCAGGAGAGCACGCTGATTACGTCGTTCATTCTGCAGCCGGCGGACGGCGGATCCGTCATTCCCCACAAGGCGGGCCAATACCTGACGATCCGCTACGATCCGGAGGGGGTCGCGTTCAAGCGAAACTACTCGATCTCGTCCGGACCGCAGACCGACCAATACCGCATCTCGGTAAAGCGCGAGTCTCGCGGGAACGGTGGATCGTTGTTCCTACACGATCGCATCCAGATCGGCGACGTGGTCGAGTCAACCCCTCCGGCGGGGGACTTCTTCCTGGAGGACGAGCCGCAGCGGCCGGTCATCCTGCTGTCGGGGGGAGTGGGCCTGACGCCGATGATCAGCATGGTCGAGGAGATCGCCGCCCGTCATCCCGCGCTGCGGACCTACTATGTGCATGGAACCACGAGCAGCGCGACGCACGCGATGGACCGCCATGTGCGCGATCTGGCGTCCACTCACGGCAACATCCGGGTCCACACGTTCTACAGTGATCCGGGCGAAGGTGACGTCGCTGGCACCACGCACGACGAGGACGGGTTCGTCTCGATCGATTGGCTTCGCGCGAATGCACCGCTGGCGGACTCGGACGTCTACCTCTGTGGCCCGAAGCCGTTCCTGCGCAGCTTCGTGAGCGGCCTGCTGCTCGCCGGCGTTCCGGCGTCGCGTCTTCACTACGAGTTCTTCGGACCGGCGGACGAACTGCTGGCCGCATGAAAGGTCGGGCTGCGCGGTTTATGGGACTGGTGCAGCCGGACCTGCCTCCCTCCGACGCCGCGATACGCGGCTGACCAACGAAGGATGCGCTCCTTCGTCCCCGGCCACCGGATCGTGTGCGGCACGCGCTCGTATGACGGATCCGGGTTGCCCTTGCTGAGGCGTGATTCTTCTCCCTCGCCGCGGACCCCGTCGCATTCGGGCATTGGTATACCAAGATTGTCAGGTCTCGGAACTGATGCCGTCTCCGCTTCGCGCATATAAGGTTTTGTGGACCATAAGCAGCAATGGGACCCGAGCGATGCGTTGTTCGTGGAAGAGGCTGCGGCTTTGTTTAGGCGTGCTTGGCGAGAGCGAGTCCACACCGTTACCCGGCGACGATCCGAGAGCCGCCTGAACGCTAGGAGACGGCCGTGCCGACCACCCAATTCGATTTCGTGAACCACGCCGGCGACCGGTTGGCGGGCAAGCTGGAGATGCCTGCCGGCCCGGCCAGAGCGTGGGCTCTGTTCGCGCACTGCTTCACCTGCGGCAAGGACAACAAAGCGGCGGTGCGGATATCGCGTCGCTTGGCCGGAGTTGGCATCGGCGTGCTCCGCTTCGACTTCACGGGGCTAGGGGCCAGCGGCGGCAGCTTCGGCGACGCGACGTTCGCGTCGAACGTCGACGACTTGGTGGCCGCGAGCGACGCGATGGGCGCGGCTGGGATCGCCCCCTCGCTCCTTCTTGGCCACAGCCTGGGAGGTGCCGCCATCCTGGCTGCGGCCGGCCGGCTACCGCAAGCGCGGGCGTGCGCGACTATAGCCGCTCCGTTCGACACGGCCCATGCGATCGGACTGTTCGGCGAGGACGACCTTGCCCGAATCGAGGAGGAGGGGAGCGCGCGCGTCACGCTGGGCGGGCGCTCGTTCGTCGTGGGGCGGGGGTTGATCGAGGGGTTGCGGACGGGCGGTCAGGCGGCGGCGATCGCCAGTCTCCGGCGGCCACTCCTGATCCTGCACTCGTCGGTCGATCAGATCGTCGGGATCGAGAACGTGACCAGCATATACGTCGCGGCGAGGCATCCGAAGAGTTTCGTGTCGCTGGACGGTGCCGACCATCTCCTGTCGGATCCCCGCGACGCGGACTTCGCAGCCGACGTCATCGGAACATGGGCGTCGCGGTATCTGCCGGCGGCGGCTCCGATCGCCAGCGAGGGATACGACGCCGAGGCCGAGGAGACGGGGCTGGGCAAGTTCCAGCTGGCGATGCGCGCCGGACAGGCGAACTTCATCGCCGACGAGCCGGAGTCCGTCGGCGGCCTCGGCTCCGGCCCGACCCCCTTCAACCTGCTTTCGGCGGCGCTCGCCGCCTGCACTACGATGACCCTGAGGCTGCACGCGATGGCCAACGGCCTTCCGATCGACCGCATCAGCACTTCGGTGTCGCACCGGAAGGACGGTGATGCCGAGCGATCGGACCTGTTCAGCAGGCGGATCGTGATCGATGGCGAGATTGACGAGGCGCAGTGCGCCGCGATGCTCGGCGCCGCCGATCGCTGCCCGGTGCACCGCACCCTGGAGCGTGGGTCGCGGTTCTCGCCGCCGGTGGTCGAAGGGAAGTCCTTCCGGCCGGATGCGCCATGAACATCGCGTGGTCGGAGATGTCGGGATGACCAGACCCGTGAACATCGATGTGATTGCCGACGTGTCGTGCCCCCGGAGCGCGATCGGTCTCGCTGAGCTCAGGCGCGCGCTCGTGCTGAGTTTCGGCCTGATCGACGCCGAGATCGTGCTCCGTCCCTACGAACTGAACCCGTGGATGCCTGCAGGCGGTCAGAACCTGATGGAGTATTCGGCGTGGATGCACGGCATGGATCCCGCGGCGTTCGACCGGCGGCGCGCCGTCCTGCGCGAACGTGCAGCTGAGGCCGGCGTCGACATGGCGATCGCTGCGGACAGCCAATACGTTCGACGCGCATCGACTCCTCCGCTGGGCTCGTCCGCAACGGCGGCAGCTGCAGCTCGCCGAGGAGCTCCATCGGGCGAATTGCGGCGCGAACCTCGACCTTGGCGACCACGCCGTCCTGGCGAAGGCGGCGGGCGCGGCTGGGCTCGACAGGTCCGCGGCGCGGGCGCTGCTGGAGTCGGACGGTTCGCGGGCGACGTCCGGGCGGAGTTGGCCGGTTGGAGAGCCAAAGGCGTCAGGTCCGTTCCGTCGATCGTGTTCGATGATCACTACGTCATGTCGCGCGCCGTCTCTGCAGCGGCCTTCCCGGACATCCTCGAGGGGATCGCGTCCGAGGTGCCGCTGGACGGCGCGGTCTGGCACACCGTTGCCGGGGCGGAGACTTGATCGCGTCCAAGCCTGCGGCACTTCGCTGATGCTCATCCCCAACGAGAAGGATTCCACGACATGATGAACGGCATAGATCCCACGGTCGCGCCTTCCGGTGACGGCTGCGTCGAGTGCCTCGCTACCGGGGGCTGGTGGTTCCACCTGCGCCGATGCGCGCAATGCGGCCACGTCGGCTGTTGCGACTCCTCCCCGAACCGCCACGCGACGGCCCACTTTGAGGAAACCGGGCACCGCGTCATGCAGTCGTTCGAGCCCGGTGAGGACTGGTTCTGGGACTACGCATTGGGCCGGGAGGTCGAAGGACGGGAGCTGGCGTCGCCGCACAGCCACCCCTTGTCACAGCCGACTCCGGGCCCGGCGGGCGCTGTGCCGGCAGACTGGATGATAGTGGTCGGCTGAAGCGGGCTCGTCAGCGAAGAGAGTTCGCCGACGGGGGGCAATTGCGGGCGGGCGCGGTGCGCGACGGCATCCGCCAGGCACCCAGCTCTGCCGTGAACCCGGCGTGGGGTCGCGGTCCGTCCGGCGCGGCGCTCGGCCGCCGGGCTGGCGGCGGTCTTGGTATAGCGTCATCCTCGGTTCTCGGTTCTGGAGCAGTGCGAGCACGCCCCCTAGTCAGGTCGTGGCGATCGCGCCGGCAGCAGGGAACGATGCTCATGGACACGACGGTGACGGAAAACGTCGGGATGCATCGCTTCGAGCTCAAGATATCTCCCGACGCGATCGCCGCCGCCTACTACCGGGACGAGGGGGGGCGGGTCGCGCTAATCCACACCGAGGTGCCATCCGAATATGCCGGGCATGGCATCGCGACCAAGCTCGCGGCGGGGACGTTCGAGCTTATCCGGCGCAGTGCGCGGCGCGCGTTGATCCGATGCCCGTTTATGAACGCGTTCTACGCCAATCATCCCGAATACTCCGACGTCGTGGACGGATGAACAGCCGATGACGATGATCGACGACGAGTATCGGCTGCATCGCTTCGTGACGGCCCAGGCGCCCGTCTACGACGAGGCGCTGGCGATGCTGCGCCACGGCGTGATGTGCACGCCGCACATGGACTTCATCTTCCCCCGGTTGACCGGCGTCTATGTTGAGGCGCGCAGTTCCGACTTCGGAGTCGGCTCCCTAGACGAGGCGCGGGCCATCCTCGAGTTTCCGACCCTCGGAGGCCGTTATCGCGAATGCCTCGAGACGTTGGGCTGGTTGGCCGACATCTCGCCCATCGTCCTCTTCGGCGAAGCCGACGTCCGAAGGCTGCATGCGAGCCTCACGCTCTTCGCGGAGGCGACCGGAGAGCCGGTCGTTCGATCCATGTTGACGATCTGGTTCGGCGACCTCGCCGATGGGCCGACGATAGACGCGCTGTCACGCTCAGGCTGACTTTCCCCGGTGAAGCCGATCCCGCCTTCATCAATTTTGAAGCAAGGAACCAAGATGGACGCCACCAAGGTATTGATCGCCTTCTACTCCCGCTCTGGCGTCACCGAAGCGTTGGCCCTTGCCGTTGCCGAGGGTGCGCGCGCCGCAGGAGCGGAAGTCCGCATGCGTCGCGCGCGGGAGTTCGTCAGCGCGGAGACCATGGCGCTCGCGCCGGGCTGGTCCCAGCAGGCGAAGGAGATGAACGCCCGTTACGACGCTCCATCGGAAGCCGATGCGGAGTGGGCGGACGCGATCATCTTCGGGACGCCGACGCGTTTCGGCTCCGTCGCCGCCGAGCTGAAGGCCTACATCGACAGCCTCGGCGGCATCTGGTTCCAAGGCAAGCTGAACGGCAAGGCCGGCTCCGTGTTCGGAACGTCCTCGACGCAGCACGGGGGTAACGAGTCGACGCTGATCTCGCTCTACACGCCGCTCGCGCATCTCGGGCTCATCATCGTGCCGCTAGGCTATGCCGACCCCGCGATGTTCAAGAGCGGCACGCCCTACGGGGCGTCCGCCGTGTCCAACAACGTCGGTGCGCTGCCGACGGCGGACGACGTGGAGGTGGCCGAATTCCAAGGCCGCCGCGTGACGTTCGTGGCCACCGCGCTAGCCGCGGCCCACATCACGGACACGCCTGCGCGATGAAGCCCGCGGGCGCGTCCGGCGGCGCAGCCGCGATCTCCTCGGGTCTGGCTGCACGACCGTGAACGCGCCCGCAGGTTCGCGCTCTGGGGCGCATGGGCGCACTGGGGTCGGGCCGAAGCCGAACGCGCGGCTCGTCGTCGGACTCGGAACGGCCTTCGTCTGTCTGCTGGCGTTGATCGCGATGCTCGGCGTCCTCGCCCGGCGCGAGGGCAGGCTGTCCGATGCCGCGACGGAGCTGCGTACGTTGGATCTGCTGCTGGCGGGCGAGACCGAGCGCTCGTTCCAGAGCGTGGGGTTGGTGCTGGACGGAGTGGCGTCGCAGCTCTCCTCCGGTGGTGCGCTCAGCGTCAGTAGCCTGTCGCGGCTCGGAACCTCCGAAGCGATGCACGAGACCCTGCGGGCCCGGCTGTCGGGTCTTCCCCAGCTCGACGCGGTCACGATCGTGGCCACCGACGGAACGATCCTGAACTATTCCCGCGAGTGGCCGGTGCGGTATTGGAACCTCGCCGACCGGCCATACTTCAAGGCTGTGGCTGCGAGGCGAGGCGACGCCCCTTATCTCAGCGATGCGCTGGTCGATCGGTTCACCAGGCAGCCTACGGTGTATCTCGTGAGGCGTCTGAACGATGCGAAGGGGCGGTTCGTGGGCATCGTCATCGGGGCGGTCCGGCTCAGTTACTTCAGGCGCTTCTACGAATCCCTCCATCTGGCGCGTGGCCAGTTCATCGCGCTGCGACAGGCTGACGGCCGAACCATAACGGTCTTTCCGGCAGGCCCGGGCGATCCCGTCAGCGGCTCCACAGCGGCCCTTGTCCCGAGCGGCCGTTACGGTGTTGGCGGGATGTACGAGGTGGCGGGCCGTGGCGGTGGAGCGCCGTCTCGGCACCTGGTCGCGGCCACAGTTACGTTCGCGCCATCGATCCGGGTGGAGATCGGCCGGAGCGAGGCCGAGGTGCTGGCAGGCTGGCGGTCCGAGGCGTTCGCCGTGGGGATCGCCGTTCTGCTTGCGGCGAGCCTGACGGCCCTCGCGCTCTGGGCCATGCTCCGACGCTGGCACGCGCTCGAGCTCGTCGCGTCGGCGGCTTTCGATCGGGCGCGGGCGCTGATGGCTCAGCGCGACCTTGAGGATGCATTGGTCCAGGCGCAGAAGATGGACGCCATCGGCCAGCTGGCCGGTGGGATCGCGCACGACTTCAACAACATGCTCGCGGTCATCTCGGGGTGTCTGCAGGTTCTGCGCCGAAGGATCGGCGTGTGCGAACCGGCCGTTGAACGGTGCCTGGACAATTCCGAGGAGGGGGTGCGCCGTGCGACGGCGTTGACTGCGAGGTTGCTGGGTTTCGCCCGCAAGGAGCAGGTCCGGTGTTCGGCGGTCGACGTGGACGCCGTGATCGGGGGCCTGACGGACCTGCTGGACCGGACGCTCGGTGGCGGGGTCATCGTCGAGACCTCCACTGGTTCGGGGTCCGCGCGCGCCTGCGGCGACGAGAGCCAGCTGGAGAACGCCATCCTGAACCTGTGCGTCAACGCGAGGGACGCCATGCCTGGGGGTGGGCGGCTCACCATCTCCACGGAGCGGATCGATCTCGTCGCTAACGACGCTAGGGCGGTCGACCTGGCCATGGGGGGCTACGTGCGGATGTCCGTCGCCGACACGGGGTCCGGCATTCCTCCCGATGTGGCCTCGAGGATATTCGAGCCCTTCTTCACGACCAAGGTGGCTGGCCGTGGCACCGGTCTGGGGCTCAGCCAGGTCTTCGCCTTCGCCCGAGATTCGGGTGGCGGCGTAAAGGTCGAATCCGCGGTCGGCGAGGGGACGACCTTCCACATCTATCTACCGGTATGGCGGGAAGGGGACGGGGACGATCAGGCGGCGGCCTTGGACCGTTCGGGCGCCGCGGCCCATGCGCTGGCCCACTGATCGGCGACGACGTCCAGTTCATCGCGCGCGCGAGCGAGGGCTTCCCGGATCGCCTCGTCGGAGGCGAACTGCACGGGTTGGGCATCCACGAACACGGGATCCTCGACCCCGATGAAGCCGAACGCCGCCTTGAGCGCGGGGGTCAGCGCGTCGAGGCCGGCGAGCGGCGAGCCGGCTCGGAGATCCACGCCTCGCGTGGTCAGGAACAGCACCTTGCGGTTCGTCAGCTGCCCTTGGAACTGTCCGTCCGGCGTCACCACGTAGGTTATGCCGCCCCTCACGATCGCGTCGATGTATGCCTTGAACGCGGACGGCATGGACCAGTTGTGCATGGGCATCGCGAACAGCAGCGCGTCGGCCGCCAGCAGGGTCTTGCAGAGCGCGTCCGAGCGGGCGAGCGCTTTGCGCATCGCGTCGGTCCGCTCGGCCGCCGGCGTGTAGGTGGCGGTGGCGAAGGCCTCGGTGATGTGCGGCGGCGCCACGGCGACGAGATCGAGATGGTCGACGGAGAGGGTGTGGACGTCACGACGCAGCCGTTCCACGAAATGCCTCGCCAGATCCCTGGAGATCGACTTGCCCTGTCTCAGACCGGCGTCGACGTGCAGCAGCTTCAACTGTTTTCTCCCAAACTGATCATTCCGCATCCGCCAGCAGCTTCCGGAGCGACGCGCAGGCCTTCTCGAGGTTGCTCTTGGCCAGATTGGTCACGCCCAGGACGAATCCCGGCGAGTGCTCCGGCGTGCTGCTCCAGATCGACAACGGCAGGGGGGCGATGCCGAGTGGGATGCCGCGGGCGGCGAGCTCGACGTCGTCGGTGCCCTCGGGAAAATGCTTCAGCAGGGCCAGACCCGCGAAGGCGTCGACCCCGAAGTCCGAACCCAGGCATCGCTGGAGCGCGTCGCGCCGCTCCCGGTAGAGCACTTTCATGTGACGGAGGTGACGCAGGTAGTGTCCTTCGGACAGGAAGGCGGCCAGCGCCAGCTGAGTGGTCGTGTTGGGGGCGGGGTTCAGAAAGGCCGCCACTTCCCCGAAGCGTTGCGCGAGAGATGGCGGCGCGATCAGGAAGCCGAGGCCGAGCGCCGGACTGAGGGTCTTCCCGAAGCTGCCGATGTGGATCACGCGACCGTCCGGATCGGTGCTGGCCATCGCGGGCACCGCGCGCCCGGACAGCTGCAGCTCGCTAAGATAGTCGTCCTCGATGATCCAACCGTCCTCACGGACCGCCCACGCGAGCAGCGCGTGTCGGCGCTGCGCGGAGAGCGCGACGCCAGTCGGAGCCTGCTGCCCCGGGGTCACGACAGCGATCGCGGCGTCGGGCGCGACGCGGACGCCGTGATCGACCTGGATGCCCTCCTCGTCGACCGGAACGTTCACGGCCTTCATTCCCGCCAACCCCAGCGCGATGCGCGCCATCGGGAATCCCGGATCCTCCATCCAGGCCGAGCGGCCTTGGATCTGGAGCGTGGTGATCGCTAGGCTGAGGCCGTTCTTGTAGCCGCTGGTGAGGATGATCTGGTCCGGGTGGCTGCGGATGCCGCGCGCGATGGCCAGATAGCTGGCGATCTGCGTCCTCAGGTCGGGATGACCGCGCGGATCTGTCTCGCCGACCGGCGCCATGGCGTCCTCGCGCACGGACTTGGTGCGCATGCGCGACCACAGCTTGGCGGGGAAGGCGTCCTGCGCCGGAACGCCCATTTGAAACGGGAGCGGCTTGAGGTAGAACCCTCTCGTGAAGCCCTGCATCGGTGCGGGGATATCCAGGAACGGCTCGGGCGACGATCCGATCTTCCGCTGCGCGACGCGTGTCCCTGACGCGCCGGAGGACACGACGAGCTCCTCGTCGATCAACCGCTCATAGGCCGTCTTCACCGTTCCGCGGGCGACGCCGAGCTGGGTCGCCATGTCGAGCCATGAGGGAAGACGCGCTCCTGCCTCGAGCCGGCCCGCGTGGATGGCGTCGCGGAGGTTGGTGGTGATCTGCTCCGCGATGGGCATCGCGCGCGACCGATCGATGACGATGTCGTGTTTCTTCGCATTCGGAAGTGCCGGCATGTCAAAACCCTGGTGGTATGGTCGCGTGGTTGGAATGGTCCGACTATGACCTCCAGCGCGTCGCGTGTCGATGAACCGGGCTGCTATCTTTAGTTACCAACGTATTCGAACGCGCCAGGCTCGCCGCGTGTGTTGGCGAGCCCTTTTCGCGCCCACGGCCCTATGACCCAAGAACGGGATCGGATGGGCATCTTGGTACAGTGCGTTTACGACATCTCGCACCTGTGTGGAGGCGACGGTTCCTCGGATAGGTGGAAATTGCGTACGGGCGGCGCGGCTGGATCCGGGCTTGGCTCGCCGCCCGCGACGGACGCCGGCGGTGGGTCGGTCGACGGGGGTAAGATCACATGCGACGCGATGTCCCCGGTCGTGTGAGACGGGTCCGGGCTGCAGGACGTGGGCGGCGGTCGTTGCCGATCTCGGGTAGGCCGACCGCCTGCGTGACGGCGGGATTTTGCCCACGCAATGGATTCGGCCGCTTCGTTGGCGTCGCCGCGGCGGAACCCGTCGCGCCGCGAGAGGGAACCGCTGATCTGAAGACGGAGCGTCCGGCAGGGTCGCCGGCTCCGGCGCGTCGATCCCTGGGCAGGACGGGCCCGGTCCGCGGCGGGCTCCGATGAAGCGCCTCTTCGAGATGGGCGTGCAGCGCGACGTCCAGCTATTGGGCGGGGACATCGGCATGAGCCGCGGCACCTATGAGGACGCGGCGGGCGACGTGGACCGCCGCGTCCTGCTGGCGTTTCCCGTGTCGGATAACCCCGCGCGCGCGACCCTCGACCGCTTGACACACGAATACCATCTCCGGAGCGTCCTGGACGGCGCATGGGCCCTGCTGCCGATCGATCTGAAGCGGGTGCGGGGCTCGACGGTGCTCGTGCTCGAGGATCCGGGCGGCGAGCTCCTCGTTGGGCGGGTGGACCGGCCGGTGGAGATCGTCTGCTTCCTCCCGCTGGCGTCGAAGATGGCTGCCGCTTTGGGCGGCGTGCACGCGCGCGGTCTGATCCATCGGGACGTGAAGCCGAGCAGCATCATGGTCGGTTCGGTCGATGGAAGCGTGCGCTTCACCGGCTTCGGGCTCGCCTCCCGTCTCGTCCGCGAGCGGCAGGAGCCGGCCCCGCCGGAGACGATAGGCGGTACCTTGGCCTACATGTCGCCGGAGCAGTCGGGGAGGACCAACCGGTCGGTCGACGCGCGCAGCGACCTCTACTCGCTGGGCGTCACATTCTACGAGATGGTCACGGGCGTGCTGCCGTTCACGGCGACCGACCCCATGGAGCTCGTGCACTCCCACATCGCGAAGAGGCCCGTTCCCCCGTGCGAGCGGCTGGCCGCCGTGCCTGACGTGGTATCGGCGATCATCATGAAGCTGCTGGAGAAGACGCCGGAGGAGCGTTACCAGACGGCGTCCGGTCTAATGCGCGACCTCGACCGCTGTTCGGTGGCGTGGGCGGCGTCCGGCCGCATCGATCCGTTCGAGCTCGGGCTATATGACTGCCGGGACCGCCTGCTGATCCCGGAGAGGCTGTATGGTCGCGAACGCGAACACGGGATCGCGATGGCATGCTTGGCGCGCGTGGTCGCGTCGGAGGGCCCGGAGCTGATGCTGGTGTCGGGATATTCCGGGATCGGCAAGTCGGCCGTGGTCGAGGATCTGCGCAAGGCGCAGTCCCGGCCGCACGCGTTGTTCGCGTCCGGGAAGTTCGACCAGAACCAGCGCGAGGACCCGTACGCCACGCTGGTTCAGGCGCTCCAGGGACTCGTCCGGCTGCTGCTCGGCAAGACCGAGACGGAGCTTGCCGAGTGGCGCAACGTGTTCCTGCAGGTGCTGGGCCCGAATGGAAGGCTGATCACCGATCTGATCCCCGAGCTGAGGCTCGTCGTCGGCGATCAGTCTCTGCCCGCCGAGCTTCCTCCCCTGCAGGCCCGCGTCCGCTTCCAGTCGCTGTTGCAGCGGGTCGTCGGCGTGTTCGCGCGGCCCGAACACCCGCTCATCCTGTTCCTCGACGATCTCCAGTGGGTCGACGTAGCCACGCTGGACCTGCTCGAGGACATGCTGACGCGTTCCGAGCTCGCGAACCTGCTGCTGATCGGCTCGTATCGCGACAACGAGGTCGGCGAGGGCCACCTGCTCAGGCGCAAGCTGGGCGCGATCAAGTCGGCCGGGGGGAGGGTGACCGAGGTCGCCCTGGGGCCGATGTCGCGCGATCACGTCGCCGAGATGATATCGGACGCGCTGGAGAGCGGCACGGAGGAGGTCGCGACGCTGGCCGAGCTCGTCCATGACAAGACCGAGGGCAACCCCTTCTTCGTCGTCGAGTTCCTCCTGTCGCTCGCGGAGAACGACCTGCTGACGTTCAGCCATGAGCTCGGTCGCTGGTCCTGGGACGTCGGTCGCATCGAAGCGCAGCAATACACGGCCAACGTCGTGGACCTGATGGTCGACAAGCTCGCGAGGCTTCCCGGCGACACGCAGGCGGCGCTGAGGGAGCTGTCCTGCCTGGGGAACGCCGCCGACGTCGAGACGCTGGCGCTCGTCCTCGAGGCGGGCGCCGCCGAGGTCGACGCGACGATGTTCCCCGCGCGCCGCCTCGAACTCGTTCAGCGCACGCCCCACGGCTACCGCTTCACGCACGACCGCGTGCAGGAGGCGGCGTATTCGATGCTGTCGGACACGCTTCGGGTGGCGGCCCACCTTCGGATAGGCAGGCTGCTCGCCCGGAATGTCCCGGCGGGGGGGCGTGAGCCGGCAATCCTGGACGTCGTCAACCAGCTCAACCGCGCGGCGGCGCTGATCGATTCCCCGGAAGAGCGGGCGGAGTTGGCGGAGCTCAATCTGGTGGCGGGCAAGCGCGCGAAGGCGTCGGCCGCCTATGCGTCGGCTCTCAGCTACTTCGCTGCGGGGGCCGCGAAGCTCGGCGATGGCGATTGGGAGCGTCGGCGGGATCTAGCCTTCGCGCTAGAGCTGCAGGTCGCGGAATGCGAATTCCTGACCGGCCTCCCGGTCCAGGCGGACGAGCGGTTGGCCGCGCTGCGCCACAGGGTCGCCGACCTGACGGAGCTGTCGGCGGTGGTGCGCCTGCGCGGGGAGATCTTCGTCACCTTGAACCAGCCCAGGGAGGCGGTGGACGTGGGGCTCGAGTTCCTTCGCCAGATCGGCACCAACTGGTCCGCGCACCCCACGCGGCAGAACGTCGAGGACGAGCACGCCGAGTTGCGCCGCAGGCTTGCCGCGCGCCCGATCGCGTCGCTGGGCGGCCTCCCGCCGATGGAGGATGAGGCGGCGTTGGCTACGATGGAGGTGCTGCTGCAGCTCGCTCCCGCGGCGGTGGCGACGAACGACAACCTGCTGTGCGTCATCGTCTGCCGGATGGGCATCCTGAGCCTCGACCACGGCGGGAATGACGGATCCTGCGCCGCCTACGTCTGGCTCGGGATGGTGCTGGGGCCATATCTCGGTGATTACCGGTCGGGGTTCGAGTTCGGCCAGCTCGGCCTCGAACTCGTCCAGCGGCAGGGTCTGGAGCGCTTCAGGGTGCGCGCCTACATGCTCTTCGGCGCGCACGTGAATCCCTGGGCCCGGCATGTCCGGGAGGGGCGGCCGATGCTCCAGCGGGCCTTCAACGAGGCCAACCTGGTCGGGGACGTCATCTTCGCCGGGTTCAGCTGCTGCAACCTCATCACGATACTGCTGGCGGCGGGCGACGATCTTGAGGCGGTCCAGCGGGAGGTCGAGTTCGGCCTGGAATACGCGCGGGATCACCAGTTCAGCTTCGTAGCCGACCTCATGGCGCCTCAGCTCCAACTCGTGCGCACGCTGCGGGGGACCTTGCCGACGCTGGGGCGCTTCGATGGCGGGGGCTTTAGCGAGGTCGAGTTCGAGCGGAGGATCGAGACGCTGCCCGTCGCCGGGTGCTTCTACTGGGTGCGCAAGCTCCAGTCGCGCTTCCTGTCGGGCGACCACGCGGAGGCGCTGGACGCGGCGGCCAGGGCCGAGCCGCTGCTCTGGACCTCGACCGCATCGCTGGAACTCGCGGAATACCACTTCTTCGCCGCCCTGGCCCGGGCGGCGCTGCACGGCGACGCGGACGAGGTGGCGAGGTCCGTGCACATGGACGCGTTGCGGGCGCACCGCGAGCGTCTGGAAGGGTGGACCCGCAACTGCCAGGTGAACTTCGAGAACCGTTCGACCCTGGTCGGCGCGGAAATCGCCCGGATCGAGGGCCGGATCCCGGAAGCGATGAGGCTTTACGAGCGCTCGATCCAGGCGGCGGGGGAACATGGCTTCGTCCATCATCAGGCGCTCGCGAACGAGCTGGCCGCCCGTTTCTACCGGGAGGAGGGGTTCGAGACGATCGCGCGCGCCTATCTGCGTGAGGCGAGGGAGGGCTATCTCCGGTGGGGAGCCGTGGGGAAGGTGGAACAGCTCGATCTGATCATGCAGAACGTGCGCGGTCCGGCGCAGGCGTCCGGTCCGGGCACCCACTCGACCTCCCTGGTCGAGAGTCTGGACCTGGCGACGGTCATCAGGGTGGCCCAGGAGATTTCCGGCGAGACCGCGCTCGACAGGCTCATCGACACCCTGATGCGCACGGCCATGGAGCATGCCGGCGGCGAGAAGGCGGTGCTGCTGCTGATGGAGGACGGGGGTCACCGCATCGAGGCCCATGCGCTGATCGACGCGGACGGTCTCGTGGTGCATTCGCGTCACGAGGTCGCGCCCGAGGCTTCGGTGCCGCATTCCGTCCTGCGCTACGTGGCGCGGGTTCGGGAAAGCGTGATCCTGGAGGACGCCCTGGCGCCGAACACGTTCTCGGACGACCCCTATTTCGACCGCAACGACGTCCGGTCGCTACTCTGCCTGCCGCTGATCAACCGCACGCAGCTGATCGGGCTCCTGTACATCGAGAACAATCTGGCACCCCGCGTGTTCACGAGCGAGAGGTTGGCCGTCCTCAAGCTCATCGCGCTGCAGGCGGCGATCTCGCTGGAGAACGCCCGCCTGTACCACGGCATCGAGGAGCGCGAGTCCAAGATACGGCGGCTCGTCGAATCGGACGTGATCGGGATCGTCATCTGGGACCTTGACGGAAACCTCATCGATGCGAACGACGCGTTCCTGAGCATGCTGCAATACGATCGAAGCGATCTGGAGGCAGGGCTCCGCTGGTTCGACATGACGCCGCCGGAATGGCAGAACGTGCATCTGGAGGAGGAGGCCGAGGAGCTGAAGACGACCGGGGCGATGAGGGCGCGCGAGAAGGAATACTACAGGAAGGATGGCACTCGGGTGCCGATCCTGATCGGTGCCGCGGTCTTCGAGACCCAGTCGGATCAGGGGGTCGCCTACATCCTCGACCTGACCGATCTCAAGCGGGCGGAGTTCGAGGCACGGGAGAACGAGCGGCGGTATCGCGAGGCGCAGCTCGAGTTGGCGCATGCGAACCGGACCTCGACCCTCGGACAGCTCACGGGCTCGATCGCGCACGAGGTGAACCAGCCCATCACGGCGACGGTGACCAACGCCCAGGCCGGGCTCCGCGAGCTCCAGAGCCGATCCCCCGACATGGTCGAGATACGGGAGGTGCTCGAGAGCATCGTCAAGGACGGCATTCGCGCCGGCAACATCATCGCCAGGATACGCGGGCTGATCAAGAAGTCCCCGTCGACCGAGGAGGAGTTGGAGATCAACGATCCGATCAGGGAGGTGATGGAGCTGATGCGGGGAGAGGCTGACAGGAATTCCGTCTCGGTCCGCCTCGAGCTGTCGGACGCGCTGCCGGCGGTGCGTGGGGACAAGGTCCAGCTCCAGCAGGTGATACTGAACCTGATCATGAACGCCGTGGAGGCCATGAGCCTCGAGCACGGGGGACCCCGCGAACTTCTCATCACGACCGGGCAGGCAGCGGACGGCGACGTCGTCGTCACTGTGAAGGACAGCGGCCCCGGCCTTGCGCCGGACGCGGAGGAGGAGGCCTTCGAGGCGTTCTACACGACGAAGGAAATGGGTTTGGGCATGGGGCTGTCGATCTGCCGATCGATCATCGAAGCGCATGGAGGCCGCATCTGGGCGGGTGCCAACGGTGAGGGCGGGGCCTTCCTCCGCTTCACGCTTCCCGAAGCCGGCGGCGCGGATCTCAGCGCGGCAGTTCCATCGCCTGCCGGATGAAACCCGTGAGTATCTCGGCGTCGAACGGTTTGCTCAGGAAGCAGAGGGCGCCGGCCGCGAGCGCGCGTTCGCGGCTCCTGTCCTCGGGAAACGCCGTCAGGAAGATTATGGGGATGCGGTAGCCCAGCGCGGACAGCCGCGCCTGCAGCTCCAACCCGCCGACCCGCGGCATCCGGACGTCGGATATCAGGCAACGGGTCGTCCCCAGCACGGGGGACCGCAGGAATTCCTCGGCGGATGGGAAACCGTGCACGTCGTAGCCATCGATCCGCAGCAGCTTGCTGGTCGCGCCGCGGACGGAATCGTCGTCGTCGACGATTGATATGACACCTTGTTGCGGCACGTGGTCGTTCCAGCCTTTCAGTACATTGCTCCGGCGATGGCCGCCGACCCGTCCTGGACCCATTGGCGGCGTCAGGAAGGGAAGGTTGGGCTATCGCTCCCGCGTGATCGGCGGGCCGGGTTCCCGACCTTTCAGGCGGTCGGCCATCCTGACCAGCTCCGCGATCGAGCCCGCGTTCATCTTCCTCATCACGCTCCCCCTGTGCATCTTCACCGTCATCTCGGTCAGCCCCAGCTGCCACGCGATCTGCTTGTTCAGCATTCCGTTGGTCGCGAGCGCCATCACGTCCCGTTCACGGTCGTTGAGGGCGTCATGACGGGACCTCAGGACGCTCAGCTCCGCCGCTTCGGCCCGTCGCGCGCGGTCCTTGCCGATCGCCGAAGCCACCGCGCCCAGCATGTCTCCGGCCAGGAACGGCTTAGTCAGGAAGTCGGATGCGCCGGCCTTCATCGCCTGGACGGACATCACGATGTCGCCGTGGCCGGTTATGAACACGATGGGGATCTGGACGCCCGCGCTTATGAGGTCGCCCTGCAGGTCGAGGCCGCTGCGCCCGGGGAGGCGGATGTCCAGCACGAGGCAGCTCGGCAGGTCGGGAAGCTCGGCCTGCAGGAGGGCGTCGGCGGACTCGAACACCTGGACCGGCAGGCCTTCCCTCCTGAAGAGGCGGCGCAGCGCGTCGCGGATGGACGCGTCGTCCTCGACGATCAGAACCACGCAATCGCTGGTCGAGCCCATGCCCATCGGTCGCGACGCTTCAGGCATTGTGTCTCCGCCGCGATCGCCCGATCGGCTTCCCCAGGGAGAATGCTCGAAGCCCCGGAAGCCCGACCGTGGAACTGCGCTTGCCATGGTTGAGGTGTAGTCTGCGGCGCGATCCGTTACGAACTATCTAAAGATAGACGCCCGCGCAATCGACACGGCTCCGGCGTGGATGCATACGGGGCTCCGCCACGTCCGTCGAAGCCCTGGCTGGAAGGGGGACCCATGACCAAGCTCCTAGCTGCCACGCGGTTGTCGATCGCGATAGATCGCACGCGTTCCGTCTCCATCACCGAGCAGATCACCAGCAACCTTCGCGATGCGATCGTCGAGGGTCGGCTGGAGCCCGGCGCGCGGTTGCCGTCGTGGCTCGACATGGCGACGCAGCTTGGCGTGGCGCGTGGCACGGTGAAGGCGGCATATGAGCGTCTCGTGGACGAGGAGCTGGTCGTTCCCGCAGGCGCGGCCGGCACCAGGGTGGCGGAGATGCCGTGCAGCCTCCCCGCCGCGACTCCCGTTGACATCCCGCGTCCGTTGCTGGGCGTCGAGCTCGGTTTCTATCTCAAGCCCTTGCCGTTCCAGATGGGCGTACCGGCGCAGGACGCGTTCCCGCACAAGCTCTGGTCGCGGATGCGCACGCGGGCCGTCCGCGACGACGCGATGGCGCCGGTCGGGCCGGCCGATCCTCGCGGCCATCCCGAACTGCGGGCCCAGATCGCCAGCTACCTGGCCATCGCGCGCGGCATCCGCTGCCTTCCCGACCAGATCATCCTCACGAACGGCTACAAGAACGGGCTCTGCCTGGCGGTCCTCACGCTCCAGGCGTTCGGGCGGACGGCCTGGATGGAGGATCCCGGCTTTCCGATGGCGCGCACGGGCCTGGAGCTGGCCGGCATGAAGGTCGTGCCAGTCCCGGTGGATGGGGAGGGTATCGTCGTGGCCGACGGCGTGGCGCTCGCGCCGGATGCGGCCATCGCGGTCGTCACGGCTGGACAGCAGGCACCCACCGGCGTCGCGCTGTCGCCGCGGCGCCGCCGCGCGCTGCTCGAATGGGCGCATCGCGAGGACGCCTGGATCGTGGAGGACGACTATCTGAGCGAGCTCCAGCTGTCCGGTCGCGCGGCGCCGGCCCTGGCTGGTTCGGACCCCTACGGCCGGGTCATACACATCGGGAGTTTCGGCAAGACGATCAGTCCGGCCCTCGGTCTGGGTTTCGTGGTCGCACCGATGTCGCTGGCGGCCAGGTTCGGCGAGGTGGCCGGCTATCTCTGCCCCGCTCCGAACGCGACCACCCAGCTGGCTCTCGCGAGCTTCATAGCCGACGGTCACTACCTGCGGCATCTGCGGCACATGAAGACGCTGTATCGTGAACGCCGAGACGCCTTGCAGACCTGTCTCGGAAATGGCGGCGGCGCGGAGGCGTTCGCCGGGCTGACGGTGTTGAAGCGTCTTCCGGTCGGGATCGACGACGTCGCGCTCGCGGCGCGGGCGCTGGAGTCGGGCATCGCACCGGTTCCGTTGTCGGTCTGGAGCTCGGATCCCAACAGGGCCGACCCCGGCCTGCTGCTGGGCGTCACCAACCTCAGACCCGGCCAGCTGGAGAAGGCGTGCGCGGCGCTGGAGCGTTTGATCGAGACGGTCCACTAGGCGACCCGTCAAAGGCGATGGGTGCCGTCGCGAAGTTCCGCTCCCGTCCCGCAGGCCGCGTGGCTCGGGCGCGTGGGGCGCCGGTGATCGTCCCGCGCGGACCCGGTGATCGCCCGCCTATGCCGGCCCGAGTATCGCTTCCCGAAGCCGCGCCGGAGCGGCACGAAGGCCGGGCGGGGCCAGGCGCAGGTCCGGTCGGCCACTTGGTACAGCAGGAAGATCGACTTTAGGGTCTACCGGTTCACGGTGAAGAGTCGCAGAACGACGCTCGTCAGACGCTCGGTGGAATGACCGGGCGTCGGGCATGTGGTCGAACGGATCGCCGCGACGTTCCCCCGAACCCGCGTCGTCCCCCTCCGCGGTCCGTTCGACCCGAATGCTTGGAGCGAATGCCGTGGCGGACGGAATGGTGGGTTTGGACCTCCGTTCCGGCCGCTTCACGGAGGAATGACCTGCTCGCCCGGTCCTTCGGGGCCTCCGGTGGGCGTCGCCACTTGGCGTAGCCGCGGTACGGACGATGGTAGTGTTGCCGGCCAAGTCGATCGTCGGCGGGGCCGGTGGACGTCCTCCTGGCGTCCATCGCCGGGGGAGCGCCCATCCTTTCATGAGAGGTTAGACATGAAGACGAGAATCGACAGCCGCAAGGTCGCCCCCGCCGGAATGCAGGCGCTGTTCGGCGTTCACACCTACCTTCATCATCACACGGATCTCTCGAAGGAGCTGATCGACCTCGTCTTCTTGAGGACGTCGCAGATCAACGGGTGCGCGCATTGCATCGACATGCATTCCCGCGACCTGCTCAAGGGTGGGATGGCAGTCGAGAAGCTCGTCCTCGTGCCGACCTGGCGCGAGGCGGAGGGCCTGTTCGACGACTTGGAGCGCGCGGCTCTCGCATGGACCGAGTCGGTGGCGAACGTCGCCACGACCCACGTTCCCGACGAGGACTACGAGGCGGCGCTGGACGTCATGTCCGAGAAGGTGCTGGTCGACCTGACGATCACGATCGGGCTCATGAGCGCCTACAACCGGCTGGGCGTCGCATTCCGGCTCCCACCCGCCACCGTTCAGACCGGCGCCTAGGCCGGACCGGCGTGATTCCAGACTGCCGCGGGGAGCGTCCGACGTCCCGTCGGCGGGCATCGCGCGTCCTGAAACGCACCTGTCGTAGTTGGAAATGCGGTCCAGGGAATGTCCCGGGCCGCCGTGGAAGGATCAATCAATGCCCGTCACCGATCGGATACGGACGTCCCGGCGGCTTCGGCATGGGCGCCGCGCCTCCTGTCGGTTTTCAGGGTGGTCGTCGCCTTCCTGTTCATGTCGCACGGCATCGTTAAGCTGTTCGGATTTCCCGCAGGCGCGACGCCCGGCATCGCGCCGCTCATGAGCCTGGGCGGCTTGGCGGGGCTGCTGGAGCTCTTCGGCGGCGTCGCGGTTCTGGTGGGCATCTTCACACGTCCGATCTCGTTCCTTCTCTCCGGTCAGATGGCGGTCGCCTACTTCCTCGTGCATGCGCCGCAGGGCTTCTTTCCGCTGCTGAACGGTGGCGAGGCGGCGATCCACTACTGCTTCGCGTTCCTGTATCTTTCGGCGGCCGGCGGCGGCGCCTGGAGCGTCGACCGCATCCGTCGCCACTGATCGGCGGCCTACAGACCTCCGCTTGCTCGGTCGCGGCCGACGGCGGCACGACCGGCTCGCTGGCGTCATGCAGGCGAACGGCTTCATCACGGCGATGGTCCTTCTCGATCCACGTCCGGCCCGTCCGGTCGACGCCCCGGCGTCGGCCGGGAGTCGGCTCGTCCGTAGCGGCCCGCCCGGTGATGCCGCTGCACGGCCGCCGGCGCGCGATGATCCGATTTACGTCCGTTCGACTGTCACGGGGGTCAGAACGCCCTGCGTCGACGGTCCTGCGCTCCGACGGATCGAAGGTCTTCTTGGTTGACCGTCCCGTCGTTGATCGGTGCATGTGGTTTGCCGCATCTTGGGTCTGCCGCTTCGACCGGGTTGGGCATACTCCAAAACACTGAGCTGCATGGGATTGCCAGGAGCTGGCCGACCACCCGCGCTCTCGTCAGATGGAGATAGCGATGAACAGATTGCGTTCGGTCGAGCGGGAACCGTCGTATGGCGCGGCGGCGCGCGCGAGCCTGCAGGGAATGGGGACTGCCGTCTCCGAGGGGCGCATGCGGCGACGGCTTCCGCCGGAGCGGCCGGCTACTCTGTCCAGGCTCGAGGAGACCGTCGTCGCGTTGTCCGCCTTCGACCATCCCCGCACGGTGAGGCCGGCCGGACGCGTGGCCCGCGCGTTGCAGCGGCTGTTCGGCAACGACACCGACAAGAGCCTGGCCAATTCGCGGTTGGAAGCCCTCCGGCGCTACGCTCTGCTGTATCGCGTCGAAGGTGCGTCGATGAGTCCCGAGGAGGGCGACATGTTCGAGGCGTCGGGCTTCAGTCGCGCTGCCGGCGCTCAGGTTCGCTGCCTCGTTGATTCCGCCAGGAAGGCGCGTCGAGCCTGAGCCTCCGCCCCGCGCACGGGCCGGCAAGGCGGTGGCGCAAATGCCGACGCGCGGACGCCTGGACCTTCGGTCGTCCAGCCTTGCGGATGGTATAGCTCGAAGCTCCACATTCGGGTCTGTGGGCGCGGCTCGGAAGGCTGCAGAAGCGCCTTCGTCAGGTGCGGGCACGACCATGGTCGACGACGCATCCGACCGTAGCCGAAGCATTGCCGCAACGTCCGCAGCGCTCCCGCGCGGGACGGCGTGGTGCCGTTCCGGCGTAAGAGCGCGCCATGTAGACCGGACATGACGGGGATGATGAACGCAGGGCTTCTCCGGTTTCTCCTGCGGCCGACGAAACGGCAGGCGAGCATCCCGCCGGGTGGCCGGATGGCCCAGTGCTCGCGAGACAGTCCGGCGGACGGGGCGCGCACCCCAGACGCCATCCGAGATGTCCCACCGTCCCCCGGCGGGGCGCTCGATCCTCCAGCGCTTACGGAACGAACCAGTCATGACCCGACCAGCCGAGAAAGTCGTCATCGCCAACTCCTCGCTTGCGAAGCTGATGCCCCGGCTTGCGGCGGAATATCAGGTCATCGCCGGTTGGGTCCCGCAGGATCCGAGCATCTACCTCGGCGCTGGCGTGATGGTCGTGGCGGGAGACGTTCCCCTGGACTTCGGTCTGATGGAGATGATGCCCGACCTGCGGCTCGTCGCGTGCGCGACCCGCGGTTACGACGCCCTGGACGTCGATCGGCTCTCGGAAGCGGGAATGAGCTTCACGTTGGCCGAAGGCGTCAACGAGGAGGACGTCGCGGACCATGCGCTCGGCACCATCATCATGCATCGGCGATCGTTGATCGAGGGCAACCAGGCGCTCCGGGGAGGTGACTGGGACCGAGGAGGAACGATCCTCAACCGTTCCATGATCGGCGCCCGTCTGGGGATCGTCGGCCTGGGCCGCATCGGCAGCGCCCTGGCGAAGCGTGCCACCGCCCTCCGCATGTCCGTAAGCTGGTGGGGGCCGCGGGCCAAGCCGTCTCCCTGGCCCCGGGTCTCGAGTCTCGTCGAGCTCGCCCGCTCGAGCGAGATACTGGCGGTCGCGGCCCGGTCGCACGACAATGGCGGTCTGATCTCCGCCGAGGTCATCGACGCGCTCGGTCCCGAGGGGTTCCTGGTCAACGTCGCGCGCGGCCAGCTCGTCGACGAGGAGGCGCTGATCGGCTCCCTTCGTGCCGGCCGCCTGGGCGGCGCCGCGCTGGACGTCTTCGATAGGGAGCCGACGCCCGCGTCGCGTTGGGCGGACGTGCCGAACGCCTTCCTCACGCCGCATATGTCTGGGAAGACGCAGGAGGCGTTCGGCAGGATGACCCGCCATCTCAGCGAGACGCTGAAGGCGTTCTTCGCGGAAACCCGACCGCTCGCACCGGAACGCGCCGCCGTGCTGAGCGATGCGGGCCGCTTCCTGCCTGAAACATACAACGGAGCGAGTGAATCATGTTCGATCTGAAGTCATACCTGGAACGCATCGGTATCGCCGAGACCGGGAACGCGGACGCGGCCACGCTGGCGGCCGTTCAGCTCGCGCACCGGTCGTCGATCCCGTTCGAGAACGTCGACGTGCGCCTGGGGCGGCCGGTGCGGATCGACGGCGACGGCGTCTTCGACCGGCTGGTGACGGGCGGGAGAGGAGGTTACTGCTTCCAGCAGAACCGCCTCTTCCTCGATGCGCTCGTGTCATTGGGTTTCGACGTGCGCCCGCTGCTTGCGCGGGTGTGGCTCGGAGCCACCGAAACGCCGCCCTTGACCCACAGCCTCCTGCTCGTCGACTTCGAGGGGGCTCGGTGGATAGCCGACGCAGGGTTCGGCGGCAGTTTCGCACCGCCGATGCCGCTGGTCGATGGCGCGCGGACGGAGGATCGGGACGGGGCATACTTCAGGCTCACGCGTAAGCCCGACGATTGGCGGCTGGACCGCGTCGTCCCGGGAGGCGACGGGGCGGCGGAGGAGACCGAGGTCCAGGCGCAGTACAGCTTCGATCTGCGACAGGTGTTCCCGGCGGATCTCGAACTGGCCAACCACTGGACGTCGACCGCCGCGGGGAGCATTTTCCGGGACCGCCAGTTCGTCAACATCGTCCGCTTGGACGGTTTCGCCTTCATGCTTGACCGGCACTACACCGAGCGTTCCGGCGGCGGAAAGCATGAGGAGGTTATCGCCGATGCAGGCAGCTACAGGGCGCGGCTGCGCGATGTCTTCAATCTCGACCTGGATGCGTGCGAGGTTGACGCGCTGAACCTGTTCTGACCTCGGCGCGCCTCGCGACCGGCATGCCGGCCGCACCGGTTCCTCACGGGGCTGGCGCGCTGCGCGCGGCCATCCGGTCCGCCGCCGCCGTTCGGGAAGGCGACGCGGCGACGCTCGCGAGTATGGCCATTACCCCGCGCCGGAAATCCACATCGAGCTTCGGTATGTCCTCGTCTGTGAACCGCATGCGCACGCCTTCCCTTCGGCGACCTGAATAAGAGACCGTCGGTCTTTTGCAAGCGATTCCACGTTGCGGCGGCGCAGCGGGTGGATCGGACGCAAATGAGCCTCGACGGTCGAGCCTGGAGGGCGACCGGCCGCATCCGGCTGGTTGGTACAGTGGTAATGGCACGCCTCGGTTCTGGCGGGGGGCAACGCGCAGTCTAAGACGGCATCGAGTATCTCGATGAGGGGTGGGTCGATGCAGATGTCGCAGCAGAACATGTCCGTGGAAGCGGGCCGCTTCCTGTCAGCGGTGTCGATCGACCATGATCGGGCGGGCACCGTCCACGATCTGGGGAATCTGGTTCAGGTCGCTTCCAGCGCGCTGAACATAATCTCCCGCGAGATCGCCGCTTCGGAGAACCTGAGCGAGGTGATGGCCACTGCGAGAAGCTCGCTTGACCGCGCCGGTTCGCTCATCCGCCATCGCCTAGGAGCCGCGCGCATGGCCGCGCTGGTCGAACCCGTCGATCTCGGCCGTTGCGCGGCCGACCTGCTGCCCACGTTTCGATCCGTAGCGGGTCCGGGGGTGATGGTCGCCCTCACGGCCCTCGCGGGCCCGCGCGTCCGCTGCGATGTCGCGGAGCTGGAGAACGTCGTGCTGAACCTCGTGCTCAACGCGCGCGACGCGATGCCGGAAGGCGGGATCCTGTCCATCGCCGTGGGCGAACTGGGCGACGGGCCCTTCCTGCGGGTCGCCGACACGGGTTGTGGGATGTCGCCGGAGATCCGGGCGCGCGCCTTCGAACCGTTCTTCACAACCAAGTGCGAGCGCGGCGGAAGCGGCATCGGCCTGCCCATGGTAGCGCGCTTCGCCGCGGACATCGGCGGCCGCGTCGAGCTGGACAGCGCTCCCGGTGCTGGCACGTCCGTCACGTTGGTTTTCGCGTCCAGCTGCGCGAGGGGGGTGTCGTGAACGCCAGCCGACACGCCCTGGCGGCTCGGTCCGCCAAGCGGGACCATGCGGCGTCGCTCGGCGTCGATGACGAATTCGTGGCGCGGATGGTCGACCTCTTCTACGCGCGGATCCGGAGCGACGAGGTCCTCGGCCCCATCTTCGAGGCGCACGTCGCGGACTGGGCGCCGCATCTGGAGAGCATGAACCGCTTCTGGCGCTCCATCCTGTTCAGCTCGGGCGAGTTCAACGGCAATCCGATGCTAAAGCACGTCGTGATCCCGGATCTCCACCGCGACGAGTTCGCGCGGTGGCTGGACCTGTTCGATGCGACCCTGACGGAGATCGGATCGGCCGAGGCCCGCGCGCTCGTCATGGAGCGGGCGCGAAGCATCGCGAACAGCCTCCTCAACGCTGTCGTCGTCCACCGCGAGCGCGGACTGGGCTTGGCCAAGGCCGACGAGCTGTGATGCTTCGTGCCGGCCGCCGGGGCGCAACGCGGGAGGTCCTCCATGCCGGCGCTGCGAGCGTCCGGCATTGGTACAGTGCGTTTGCCACGTCTCGGTCCTCGTCCGCGACACGACCGCCCGTTAGCTCACATCCTCGGGACGACATCGTGCCCGAATCTCGGAAAACCATTTCGGAAGGCGAATGCAGATGAAGATCGTAGTCATCGGCGGCACTGGGCTGATTGGATCGAAAGTCGTCGCCAAGCTGCGCGGTCTCGGACACGAAGCGCTGGCCGCCTCGCCGAACACCGGGGTGGACACCATCACCGGGCAGGGCCTGGACGAGGCGCTCGCGGGAGCCGAGGTCGTGATCGACATGGCGAATTCGCCATCGTTCGAGGACCAGGCGGTGCTCGACTTCTTCACCACCGCCGGCAGGAACTTGGTGGAAGCCGAGACGAAGGCGGAGGTCAAGCTGCACGTGGCCCTGTCGGTGGTGGGCACCGAGAACCTGCAGGACAGCGGATACTTCCGCGCCAAGCTGGCGCAGGAGACCCTCATCAAGGCGGCGCCGATCCCCTACACGCTGCTCCACGCGACGCAGTTCATGGAGTTCCTGCGCGGCATCGCGCAGGCGGCCACCGATGGCGACGTGGTGCGGCTGTCGCACGCGTCGATCCAGCCCATCGCGGCCGAGGACGTGGCGGACGCAGTGGTGGAAGCCGCGCTCGCACCCGCGGTGAACGGCACGATCGAGATCGCCGGCCCGGAGAAGTTCCCGATCAATGAGATCGTGGCTCGCGTGCTGGCATACGATCGCGACCCGCGGAAGGTGGTGATCGATCCCGAAGCGCCGTACTTCGGCGTGAAGCTGTCGCAGGATTCGCTGATCCCCGGCGCGAGCGCCAAGCTGGGGGCGACGACGTTCGACTGGTGGATCGCCAACGTCGCGCCGCCGCCCAAGAACTAGCGCGGGGATCGCTCCATGAAGAAGTTCTGCCTCGGCCTCGCGGCCGTGATGGGCGCGGCCGCCATCTTCAACGGCTCGTATATGCTCTATTCGCCGACGGGCTGGTACTTCGCCGTTCCCGGCGTGACGACGACCGGCCCGTTCAACCAGCATTTCATCCGAGACATCGGCTTGATCTTCCTGTTCATCGGTGCGGCGTTCCTGCTCGGCGCAGCGCAGCCGCGCTACCGCATCGTCTGCTGGGCCGCGCCGACCGTGTGGTTGTGGGGGCATGCGCTCTTCCACTTCTGGGAGGTCGCCGTGGGGATCTGCGGCGCGTCGGCCATCGCTCGCGATTTTCCGGCCGTCACCCTTCCGGCGCTTCTCGGCACCTTTCTCGCCTTCTGGTCGGCGCGCGACGATCGCCGCCGCGCCGCATCCCCGGTCATCGTCGCGCAAAGGACCCCGTCATGACTCCTCGCATGAACATCTTCGCCGCCGCTCCCGAGGCAATGAAGGCCATGATGGCGGTCGAGACCGCCATCGCGCAGTCCGGGCTCGAGCACAGCCTGCTCGAACTGGTCAAGCTACGGGCCTCGCAGATCAACGGTTGCGCCTTCTGCATCCACATGCACGTCACCGATGCGGTGAAGCATGGTGAGAGCAACATGCGCATCCATCTGCTCGACGCCTGGCGGGAATCGCCCGCCTTCACGCCTCGGGAACGTGCCGCGCTCGGCTGGACCGAGACCTTGACGAACGTGGCGCGCTCCGGTGCGCCGGATGCCGACTACGACTTGCTGAAGAGCCAGTTCGACGAGGGCGAGATCGCCAACCTGACGGCGATGATCGGTGCGATCAATCTTTGGAACCGCATCCAGATCGGCCTACGGGCGGTCCATCCCGAAGTTGCGCACGCAGCCATCGCCGCCTGAACGCTCGGAACCGGAGAAATTTGATGAAGCTCTACTATTGCCCCGGCGCGTGCAGCCTGGCCGCGCACATCGCCCTTCACGAAGCTGGCGTTCCGTTCGACAGCGAGAGCGTCGACCTGCAAAGCAAGACGACCGCCTCGGGCGCCGACTTCTCGGCCGTCACGGTCAAGGGATACGTCCCGGCGCTCGTGCTCGACGACGGGGCACCGTTGACCGAGAACATCGCGATCCTCGACTATCTCGCCGGCGAGTATCCCCAGTTCGGTCTCGAGGGACCGATCGGCCGGACGCGTCTCCTCGAGGCCCTCGCCTACATCTCCACCGAGGTGCACAAGAGCTACAAGCCGTTCTGGCGGAACGGCAGCGAGGCCGACAAGGCTGCTGCGGGAGCGTACATCACCAAGCGGCTGCAGTATCTCGCCGACCGCGTCGCCGGCGACTATCTGCTCGGCGACAAGCCGAGCGTCGCGGACTTCTACCTGTTCGTGACGCTGCTCTGGGCGGACAAGTTCGGGGTCACCATCCCGGACGCCCTAGCACCCGTCTACGGCAACCTCCGTGCGCGCGCGGCCGTTCAGGCCACGCTGGCGGCCGAAGGTCTGAGCTGACGCCTGTGGGCGGCGGTTCTAACCGCCGCCCACCGTCATCGCGTCGCGATCCTCGTCAATACCGTTCCGGGAGCCCGTCATGACTGCGCACCTCAAGATCGACTTCGTTTCGGACGTCGCATGTCCGTGGTGCATCATAGGACTTCGCGGACTGGAGGATGCGCTGGCGCGGACGGCCGGCTCGGTGGATGCCGAGATCGCGTTCAAGCCGTTCGAGCTGAACCCGGCGATGCCGGCCGGCGGCCAGAACATGCGCGAGCACGTGGCCGAGAAGTATGGTTCGACGCCGGAGCAGTCCGAGGCGAGCCGGCGGATGATCGTCGCCCGGGCGGCGGAGCTCGGCTTCACGATGAATATGACCGACGAGAGCCGCATCCACAACACCTTCGACTCGCACCGGCTGCTGCACTGGGCAGCTCTCGAAGGACGTCAGATCGAACTCAAGCACGCTCTGTTCGCGGAGAACTTCACCGCCGGTCGGGACGTCGGCGATCCGATGGTCCTCGCCGATGCCGCCGCCGCCGCCGGACTGGATCGCGCCGCGGCGCAGGAGGTGCTGGCCTCCGGGCGATATGCGGACGAGGTCAGGCGCGAGGAGGGTCTTTGGCGCGCGCGCGGGATCGATGCAGTCCCTGGGATCGTGATAAACGACACCCATCTCATCTCGGGCGGCCAGTCCGTCGAGTTCTTCGAGCAGGCTCTGCGCAAGATCGCGGCGGCCGGCTGACGGCACCTTCGCTCTTGGTATAGCGGGGTCTTCAGTTCTCGGTTCTGGTGGCGTTGGGTCCGAGGCGTAGAACCAGTGCATGACCGTTCGTGCAAAGGACCCGCTGCCATGAAGATAGTCGTCATCGGGGGCACCGGCTTGATCGGCCGCAAGCTGGTCGCCGCATTGTCCGCGCAAGACGCCCACGTCGTCGTCGCGGCGCGTTCGCGCGGCATCGACGTGGTGACCGGCCGCGGTCTGGACGAGGCGCTGGAGGGCGCCGAGGCCGTGATCGACGTCTCGAGCTCCGGCTATGGCCGTTCCGACGACATGCTCGAGTTCTTCCGCGCGTCGCGCAGCGTCCTGCAGGTGGCTGAACGCCGGGCCGGCGTCGGCCACCATGTCGCGCTGTCGGCGATCGGCGTCGAACGGCCTGGCGCGGCGGGCTATTTCGAAGCCAAGCTGCTTCAGGAGAGGATGATCGAAGGTGCCGGCACGCCCTTCACGATCCTGCGCTCCACGCCGTTCTACGAGTTCATCTACAATATCGTCGATGCCGGGGGGCAGGGGGGCCTCATCCGCCTGCCGCCCCTGCTCATGCAGCCGGTCTCGGCGGACGACGTGGCGGATGCGCTGCTCGATCTGGCGATGGACCATCCGAACGGCGCCGTCGTGGAGATCGGAGGCCCGGAGGTGCATCGGCTCGACGCTCTGGCGGAGTCGATCCTGGTGGCCAACGAGGACCCGCGCGACCTACGCGTCGATGTCGAGGCGCCCTATTTCGGCGCGTCGACGGCCGGGGAGGCGTTGACCGTATCCGCGGGGTCGGCTCTCGCGTCCATGCGGTTCGACGACTGGCTGCGTCGATCGCTGGCCGTGTTCGATGGCGCGATGCCCGAGGCGCCGTACGGCCGGGCTCCCTTGGCATACTAGCGCCCGTCCCACTTGAGGAAGGTCAAAGACATGGATCAACTCGAATTCGGCCTGGACACCTTCGGGGACGTGACGGACGGCCCGGGAGGCATCCCGCTCTCGCATGCCCAGACCATCCGCGACATCGTGGCCGAGGCCGTCGCAGCCGACCGGTCGGGAGTCGATTTCTTCGGCGTCGGCGAGCATCATCGTCCTGATTTCGCGGTCTCCGCACCGGAGATCGTCCTTGCCGCGATCGCCGCGCAGACGAGCCGCATACGGTTGGGCACGGCGGTAACGGTACTAAGTTCGGACGACCCGATCCGCGTGTTCCAGCGGTTCGCAACCTTGGATGCGGTGTCGAACGGGCGCGCCGAGGTGATCCTCGGACGAGGCTCGTTCACCGAGAGCTTTCCGCTCTTCGGGATCGACATGGCGCAGTACGACGTCCTGTTCGAGGAGAAGCTGAGCCTCTTCGCGGCCTTGCTGCGGCAGGAGCCGGTGACGTGGCGGGGGACGACGCGCGCGCCGCTCGTCGGCCAGTCCGTATATCCGAACATCGAGAGCGGCACGCTGCGCACCTGGATCGGCGTGGGCGGCAGTCCGGAATCGGTCGACCGCGCCGCTCGCTACGGCCTGCCGCTGATGCTGGCGGTCATCGGGGGCGACCCGATGCGCTTCGTCCGCTACGCCGAGTTCCACCGGCATCGCCTTGAGGTCCTCGGCAAGGACCCGCAGCCGATCGGCGTTCACTCTCCGGGCTATGTCGCGGCGACCGACGAACAGGCGCGGGAGCAGCTCTGGCCGCATTACAAGGCCATGCGCGATCACATCGGCGCCCAGAGGGGATGGCCTGCGATGACGCGCGCCGAGTTCGATGGCGAGATCGACCATGGCTCGCTCTACGTCGGGTCGCCGGAGACGGTCGCGGGCAAGATCGCCCGCACGGTCCGGGGGCTGGGGCTGACGCGCTTCCAGATGAAGTACAGCGCGGGGTCCTTGTCCCACGAGCGGATGATCGACGCCATCGGCCTCTATGGGTCCAAGGTGGCGCCCATGGTCCGGGACATGCTGTCCGGATAGGGGAGCCCCGCTTCCGGCGGGGCTGATGGTACAGTCGGTTCGACGGATCTCACGCCTGAAGGGGGCGTGAAAGTTCGGCTATGCCCGATCGCGGATCATCCCGATCGAGCAGGTGCACATGGCCGACGAACATTCACGCATGCCGGCGACGAGCCGTGAGAAGCTGCTGCATGCCTTGTACGAGGCCGCCGAGCTCGAGCAGAACCTAATGTGCACGTATCTGTATGCGGCATTCAGCCTGAAGGATGGAGACGACGGTCTCGCGCCCGCGGAGGCGGAGGCCGTGGCGCGCTGGCGCAAAGCGATCATCGGCGTCGCGATCGACGAGATGAGCCACCTCGTGGCGGTCTGGAACATCACGGCGGCGCTCGGCGCGGCGCCGCGGTTCGGCCGCACGAACTTCCCCCTGGCCCCGGGATACCTTCCGGCCGGCGTCGTCGTGAAGCTCGCGCCGTTCGGGGACGCGGTGCTTCAGCACTTCGTCCACCTGGAGCGTCCGGAGGGATCGGATGAACCCGATGGCGCGGGCTTCGCGCCAGAGGCGGTCGTGACGCGCACCCCGGTCGCGCCGCGCCTCACCCCGGCGGGATACGACTACGAAACGGTGGGGGTCTTCTACAGGACGATCGCCTCCGACCTCCGGCTGCTCGTCGACCGGTATGGGGAAGCGGCGGCGTTCCCCGGCGATCCCGGCCTGCAGATGTCGTCGGCCGAGGTCGCTCTCGGCGGTGCCCGGCAGGTCACCGACCTGACCTCCGCACTGGCCGCGATCGATGAGATCATCGTCGAAGGGGAGGGCGCGCCGTCGCACACGGCGGACTCGCACTTTCAGCGCTTCCTCAGCATCCGCGAGGAGTATCGGGCGTTCCGGATCTCCGATCCCCGGTTCGAGCCGGCGCATCCCGCGGCTTGCAATCCCGTGCTGCGCAAGCCGCCGCGCGCGGAGGGCCGGGTCTGGATCGAGGATGCCGACGCCGCGGCGACGGTAGATCTTGCGAACGCGACCTACGCCCTGACGCTGCGGCTGCTCGCCGCGTCCTACACGTTGTCGGGCTCGAGCTCGGACAAGGCCCTGTACGTGGACGTCGCGATCGGACTGATGCAGGCGCTCACGCCCTTGGCCGAACGAGCCGCCCGCCTGCCGGCCGGGCCGTCGAACCCGGGTTGCAACGCCGGCGTCTCGTTCACGGCGGTGCGGGACGCGGCATCGCTGCCGTCCGGCCCGGCGATGCGTCCGCTCATGGTCGAGCGGATCGCCGAGCTGACGGAGGTGGCGGAAGGGCTCGACCCGGCGGACCGGCGCTGCGCCGATGCGGCGCGGACGCTGCGCTCGCTGTCGGACCGGTTGCGCACCGCGCCGGCGGCTCGCGACCTTCCGGCGGTTCTGGAGGCAACGCCCCCTGCGTCGCCAGCGCCTGCGCAGTCGGCGCCGGCGGCGGAGACCGTAGACGGGATCGATCGAGTGGAAGGTGCGGACGTGACCGTCATGTATGACGGGAAGCGCTGCATCCATGCGCGCTTCTGCGTGACGTTGGCACCGGCCACGTTCCTGGCGAACGTCGAAGGCCCCTGGATCGTGCCCGACGCCACGGCGGCCGAGGACGTCAGCACGACGGTGCGCCAATGTCCGTCCGGAGCGTTGACCTTCCTTCGCCGGGACGGTCACGACGAGAAGGCCCCGCCGGTGAACCTGGTGACCCTGCGCGAGAACGGTCCCTACGCCATCCACGCCGATCTCTCGATCGATGGCCGGAGCCCGGGATACCGGGCCACGTTGTGCCGCTGCGGCGCTTCGCGGAACAAGCCCTTCTGCGACAAGTCGCACAAGTATGTCGGGTTCGTCGCGACCGGGGATCCCGCGGGCCGGGATACGCCTCTGCTCGCCGTGCGTGACGGGCCCGTCGAGGTCTCCCCGCAGCTCGATGGTCCGCTGGCCATCCGCGGCAATCTTGAGATCATGAGCGGGACCGGCCGTACGCTGGCCACGGTCCGAGCGACGCGGCTCTGCCGCTGCGGTGGCAGCGCCACGAAGCCGTTCTGCGACGATTCCCACCGCACCAATGGCTTCAGATCGACCTGAAGCGACCGGAGCCGGCCGACCGATGCGATGTTGGGCATGCCGCTTTGGCCGAGCCCGGGACCACAGCCTTTGGTCGAACCCCGGTAGGATCCGAAAGGGGGCGAGCGGAACACGCCCCGGCGGCGGTCGCGCCGGTACCGCGTCCCCGCTCTCGGGTCCGTCGGGGACGTCGATGGCCGGACGTCGGGCTTGGGCTCGACGTCCGGCCTATGCGCTTGGACGGGTGCGGGATGGAGAAGCGGATGCTGCAACGTTTCCGGCACGTGAGCAGTCCGCTTCGCGGCCGTCAGGCTTTGGCCTTCCATCTGGTCGTCGCGTCGCGCCTGGTGAACCGCCACTCGCCATGGCGTCGTTCGAATTCGTCGGCGTAGCGACCGGCCATGAGTGCCTCCCGCGGTGTTCCGGAGACCGATCGGTAGACCGTCCAATAGGATCTGGCGGTGGCGGTGCCGGCTGCGTCATCCACCACCATCATCAGGTTCGTGATCTCGTGGCTGGTGGTGGAGAGGCCGTCCGGTCCCATGGGGATCATGGCGCTCGCGATGGCTTCGACTTGATGCCTGCCGTTCGCGGTGGTGCCGTCGAGGGTGAACACGGCTTCGGCGAAGAGGTCGCCGAGCCCGCCGATGTCGGCGTCGTCGTTGCGGAAGGCATATGCGGAGACCAGGTTTGCGATCTCCTGTTCGCTCGTGGGCGAGGGCATGGGTGGCGAAATGGTCAAGGCGTCATCCTGATGTTCTGAGTGGACCGCACGGCGGGCGGCGGCATCGGGGCGTCCGAAAGGACGCCCTTCGCGGGTCGCGCCGCGGTCAACCGGCCTTGGTGACGCCGAGCAGGCCGCCGCCGGTCGCGTCGATGACCTGGCCGTTGACGAAACGCGCATCGTCGGACGCCAGGAAGGCGATGATGTCGCCGATGTCGCTGGGCTCCGCCACGCGTCCCGACGCGCTCATGCTCGCCGCCCACTCCCTGGCGCCGGGTTCCGCGAACCAGGTGCTCATGTCCGTGTCGGTGAACCCCGGCGCCACGGCGTTCACCGTGATGCGCCGATCAGCCAGATCCCAGGCCACCGTGCGCGTCAGGGTGCTGATGGCCCCCTTCGTCGTCGCGTACATCGTCGCCATGGGGCTCGCCATGTATGCGGCAGCCGACGACAGGTTGATGATCCTTCCACCGTCGCGCAGTCGGCTGAGCCCGTGCTGGATGATGAAGATCGGCGCCTTGACGTTGACGGCGAAGAGGCGGTCGAAGTCCTCCTCTTTCACCTCGGCCACGGTCCCGTAGACGACCTCTCCGGCGTTGTTGACGAGGATGTCGACGCCGTCGGCATGCTTGTCGTAGGCCCCCCACAGCGTCTCCGCGGCGTGGGGCAGGGAGAAGTCAGTCTGGATGGCGAACGCCGAGCCGCCAGCGGCCTCGATGCCGGCCACGACCTCCATCGCCGCCGCCTCCTGCTGGCCGTAGTGCACGCCGACGCGGGCTCCGTCCCGGGCCAGGCGTTCGGCGGTGTATCGCCCGATCCCGCGGCTGGCGCCGGTGACCAGGGCGGTCTTTCCTGTGAGATTGGACATTCGAGGTCACCTCTATCTGCGCTCGGGGGTCCGAGCTGTGGCATGCGACCACGTCGATCTAGGCCTCGGGAACGTTCCGGCCAGAACCGAGATGCGGCAAAGGGGATGTACCAAGCGCGAGAGCGGCGCGACGAACCGTGTGGGGACGGCGCGCCGAGGTGGACGATCCGCCTGGGAGCCTTGTCGTCCAGGGCGGCTGCTAGGGTGAAGTCGTGGGGTCGCAGGCGCCGGGACGGCGGGAAGGGCGGCCGGCCTGCGCGATAACGCAAGACGACGTCCTCTGGCGACTAGTTGCCTAGCCGCTGATTACTGGCGGAATTCGAGGCCGGAGCGTGAACCGCCCGCCGCGATGGTATGCTTGCTTTGCGTTTTCTTGGGTCTGTCGCTTCTCGGTGCGGGGTCTACTTCGATGGGCACTGCAAGAATCCCCAGCAACAGGGAAAGCCGTCATGCCAAACGCACCGTACATCGACCTGTCCGTCCATCACCGTCCGGCCAGCGCCTCCGACCGCGTCGCACTGGGCTTTACGAAGGCGCTCCGGCTCATCGCGGACACGTTCTTCGCCAAGCGTTACGGTCATCGCGCCGTCGTCCTGGAGACGATCGCGGCGGTGCCCGGAATGGTCGGCGCGACCCTGAAGCACCTGAAGGCGTTGCGCGACATGTCCGACGACAACGGATGGATCCGCACGCTGCTGGAAGAGGCGGAGAACGAGCGGATGCATCTGATGACGTTCATCGAGGTGGCGCAGCCGACCTGGTTCGAGCGGTTCGTGATCCTTGCCGCGCAGTGGGTCTTCTACCTCGCATACTTCACGCTGTATCTGTTCAGCGCCAAGACCGCCCACCGGGTGATCGGCTATTTCGAGGAGGAGGCCGTCTACAGCTACACGCTGTATCTCCAGGAGATCGATGACGGTCGCGCCGTCAACGGGCCCGCCCCGGACATCGCGAAGCACTATTGGAAGCTGCCCGACGACGCCACGCTGCGTGACGTGGTTCTGGTCGTCCGCGCCGACGAGGCGCATCACCGGGACGTCAACCACGGGCTCGCCAGCGAGATGGGCGGTCAGCCGGCGATGGCGACCGTCTCCCCGTATCCCGAGCACGCCAACGAGATCCGGAAGGCGGCGTGATCATGGCCACCGCTCTCGACGACGCCCGAACCGAGTTCTGGCGCTTCATGCCATGGGCGGTGGCCACGGCCGCCATCCTGTTTCTCTCCTCGCTATGGTACCTGTCGTTGTTCGCGCCTGTCTCGGGATGGATCGTTGCCGGACTGGCCATCGCAGTCTGCATCGCGGTGCTGCTCGGCTGCGCATTGTTCGCCGCCGCGTTCTTCAGCAGCAACAGCGGGTTCGACCAGCGCGTCAGCGACGCCGCACGACCCGACGCCACGCTCGTATCCAACCCCGAGTCTCTGCCCGACGGCACGGTGTTCCAGCGGCGCACGGCGGACTTCACCGCCGACAGCGTGCCGGCCGCTTTGCTGAAGGACCACGACACCAAGGCGGGAACCTGGGCGCTCATCCGCGTGTCCGAGGGCGCTCTCCGCTACGACATCACCGACGAGCGGCGTCCGGCTTCATCCACGGTCCTCACCCCGGACGCGGCGCCCGGCATCGTCGAGCCGACCATCCTGCACCACATCGCGCCCATCGGCGAGGTGGTGTTCCACGTCGAATTCCGCCGGGAGCCTGAACCTGTCGGCAAGCCCGCCGGAACTCCACCCCGAGGAGATGTCTCATGAGCGCGTTCCGCTTCGCCGCCGCGTCGGCGCTGCTGATCCTCACGACGGCGTCGGCTTCCGCGCAGGAGGCCCCCGCGGAATCGGGGCCGGAACTGGTCCGCGACCTGCACGCCGCCTTCGGCGAACACCACGCCCGCGCGGTGCATGCGAAGGGGATCATCCTGGAGGGACGCTTCGAGCCCACGGCTGCAGCGCGGGCCCTGAGCCGAGCGCGGCTGTTCCGCGGAGCGACGCCGGTCACCGTGCGCTTCTCGAACTTCACCGGCTTCCCCGACATCGCGGACGACGTGCCGGGTGCCAACCCTCGGGGCATGGCCATCAGCTTCGGTCCGAGGTCGAATCCCACTATGGACGTCGTCACCCACAATTTCGACGGGTTCCCGACCCGTACGGCGACCGAGTTCGGAGCGTTGCTCCGCGCGATCGGCGCGAGTGGTCCCGGCGTCGCGGCCCCGACGCCGCTCGACCGCTTCCTCCGCGACCATCCCGTGGCCAAGGCCTTCCTCACGAAGCAGCACCCCGCGCCGCTCAGCTACGCGACCACCGCCTACTTCGGCGTGAACGCGGTGACCTTCACCGACGGCAAGGAACGCAGCCGTCCGGTCCGCTACCGTTTCTCGCCCGCCGCCGGCGAACGCTATTTCGGCGCTGGTGGGAAGCCGACGGCGAACTACCTGCAGCCTGAGATCGCGAAGCGGGTCGCGGCCGGTCCGATCGTGTTCGACTGGTTTGCCCAGCTCGGGGAGCCCGGCGACCTTCTGGACGATCCGTCGATCGCGTGGCCGGCAAGTCGCCGGCTGGTGAAGCTCGGGACGATCACGATCACCACCCTCGCGGCCAACACCCCGGAGGCGGACCGCGCGCTGGCGTTCCTGCCCGGCCGTCTGCCAGACGGCATAGAGGCTGCGGATCCGATGCTGGCGATCCGCAATCAGGCCTATCCGGTCTCCTCCGGCGAACGCCAATGATCATCGCCGACGCCGTCCCAAGCCCGGGACGGCATCGGTCGCGGCGCCTAGAACAACTTCATCCGGCGCCGAGCGTAGCTGCGCGAGGGTTGCTTCGGAGCGGTTCGCGACGAGGTCCCGGCCGTCGCCGCGAAGGTCGATGGTATAAACGTTTTGGCGGATCTCGGCACTGTCGACCAATCCACCGGCCTGCCAGACCGTCGTCGAACAGAGGAGGGTTTTATGGATCAGGTCTGGTTGAGCACGCTTGTCACTGAAACGCCGCAGCAGGGATACGAACTCGCGGTGAAGCTGTCGCGCATGGCCGTCAAGATGACGCAGCCGTCCGCCGAGGTGCGCACGCACCTGCGGACAGTGTATGAGCGGGAGGCCTCGGATCTGATCGCCTCCTCGCAGGTCGTCGCGACGAATTTCCAGACGGTCAGCGCCGCCAACAACTGGTGGCGGTGAAGCGCGCGGCGCGGCGTGGACGCCGTGCCGCGCCGCGGACGAACCTAACGAACAACAGCGACTGTATGGGATGACGGACATGGGCAGCGGCTTCATCAAGACCAGCGACGGCACCGACATCTTCTTCAAGGATTGGGGCCCCGAGGACGCGCAACCGGTCGTCTTCCATCACGGCTGGCCGCTCTCGTCGGACGACTGGGATGCGCAGATGCTCTTCTTCCTCGGCCACGGCTACCGCGTCGTCGCGCACGATCGTCGCGGCCATGGGCGGTCGGCTCAGGTGGACCGTGGGCATGACATGGACCATTACGCTTCGGACGCCTCAGCCGTCGCCGAGCGTCTTGATCTGAAGAACGCCGTGCATGTCGGCCACTCCACCGGCGGTGGCGAAGTGGCGCGCTACGTCGCCAAGTTCGGCCAGCCGCAGGGCCGCGTTGCGAAGGCAGTGCTCGTCAGCTCGGTGCCACCTATCATGGTTAAGACCGAGCGCTATCCCGGTGGCTTGGCGATCGATGTACTGGACGGTTTCCGTTCGGCGCTCGCCGCGAACCGCTCGCGCTTCTTCCGCGACGTCGCCGCTGGCCCGTTCTACGGTTTCAACCGCCCTGGCGCGGAGATTCTCGAGCCGGTGATCGACAATTGGTGGAGGCAGGGGATGATGGGCAGCGCGTTGGCGCACTACGAGGGCATAAAGGCGTTCTCCGAAACCGACCAGACGGACGATCTGCTGGCGATCACAGTGCCTACGCTTGTGCTGCAAGGTGATGACGACCAAGTCGTACCCTACCGCAACGCGGCCGAGCTGCAGGCGAAGCTGCTGCCTAACGCCACGCTGAAGATCTACGACGGCTATCCCCACGGCATGTTGACGACGAACGCCGAAGTGCTGAACGCCGACATCCTCGCGTTCATCCGGGCTTGACCGCCGGCTAGCCGGGCTCTGAGCGGGTCGCACGGTGATCCTCATCCAATTCTGGTGAGGCAGCACCGCGTGGTCCGACTCGCGTCGGGCAGCATCGGTCCCATTGACCGCGAGACTGGGCAGGTGATCATCGAGGGGGCGGCTCGGTCGCGGGGAGATGGCGGCGCCCGAAACGGCCGCACGAGTTTCTGGTCGGCTGGACCCGGCCGCTACTGTCGAAGAGGGTCGATGGACCATGTTGATCGAGTGGAGCGTCACGCCGAACCCAAGCGCTATGCGCTTCAACCTGCCGGTTCCGCTGCCGCTCCGGGATCCGATGGCCGTGACCAAGGCGACCGGGGATCCGCCGCCGCTCGCCGCCCGCTTGTTACAGTTGGACGGCGTCGAGCAATGCCTGCTCGCCAGCGATTTCATCGCCGTGACTCGGCACGGCGATAACGTGGACTGGGAGCCGCTGCGTGCCGAGATCCTATTCAGCCTAGCCGACAGTCTGTCACGTCATGACGAAATCGTTCAACTTGCGGAGGACGCCTCGAAGCCGGTCGAGCTGAACGGCGACATCGAACGCCAGATAGACGAGCTGCTGCGCACGCGTGTCGCGGCGCAGGTCGCGCGGGACGGTGGCGACATATCGTTCGTCAACTTCAAGGATGGCGTGGTGACCGTTCTCCTGACCGGCGCGTGTGGCAGCTGCCCGTCCGCGCTGATGACGCTGAAGCGCAACGTCGAGACAACCTTGATGCGGTACGTTCCCGAGATCCGGCAGGTCGTGGCTAGGCAGGAGCGGTCCGGCACCCGACGCGACGAACCGGCCTGGCGCACGATGCTACGCGGACGGGGCGCCCGCTTCCGCGACGATCAGTCGAAGGCGGGCTGAGCATCCGCGAGTCCGAGGTCGCGGCGGAGCGCAGACGACGGAGCTACCAGATCGGCGAGGGTGTAGCCATCGAGCACAGCCAGGAAGGCGTGTAGCGCCTCGGCCAGCGCGCGCTTGAGGACGCAGCTTGGTGTGATTCGGCAGAGGCGTGGGGACTCGAAGCACGGAACCAGGGCGAAATCGGCCTCGGTCAAACGCAGGACGTCGCCGATCCGCACCTCCTCGGGCGGTCGAGCCAGCTTGAGTCCGCCGGTGCGACCGCGAACTGTCTCGACGAACCCAGCGCGCCCTAGTTCGTGCGCCACCTTCATAATGTGGTTTCGCGAGATTCCGTAATGCTCGGCGACGTCGCTGATCGTGCAGCGCCGGTCGAGCGAGATGCCGAGGTATATGAGCAGGCGTAGCGAGTAGTCCGAGTAGACGGTGATCCGCATCGTTAGTTCCCGGGATCGTTGATCGACGGGACATATAGCTTCGGCAACGCTGGGCAACCGCCGCTGACCACGGTCCTTCGGGCGGGCTCCGTAACCGCGCGCGTGCCCGGCAGGTTCAATCCCGTTCGTGGTGACTGTGACCATCGTGCGCACCGTCACGAGCTGCGCGCTCGGTGACCGCGGCGCGATTTTAACGAAATGCCCGATTTCCAAAAGGTTGGCTTGGGGGGACCCCGATCCTACCCCGTGAACAAGCCCTTCGCGACCATCTCCTGAGGCACCTCGGGGGTGAACTCCGTGATGTCCGCATAGGCCTTCTGGAACGCCGGCCTCTGAGAAAGTCGGGCGAGGTAGCTGGTAAATGCGTCATCGTCACACAGACCGTAGCTCCGCGCCCAGACGAGCGCATGGGAGACCATGCAGTCGGCTGCGCTGAAGTCGTCCCCGCAGATGTGGGCGCTCCGGTCGAGCCGCTTCGCCAACATGGGTGCGACCTCGTCGGAGATCTTGCGGGAATAGCGCGCCACCGTCCGGGGATCGCGCTCGCTCTCCGGGAGGACGTGCTGATGGATCCTAATCTGCCAGAGCATCATGTCTAGGGAAGCGCCGCACGTGTCGATCGTCCGGAGATAGTCTCCGCGCGCGGCGCTGAACGGAAACGCCGGCGGGGCCAGCGCCTTCACCGGAAAGGCGTCGGCGAGCGCGGTGATGATAGCGGCGCTTTCCGACATGGTGGAGGTCTGCCCGTCGTCATCCTGGATCTCGACTGCCGGAATGGCGTGAAGCGGAAAGCGGTCAGTGAAGTCCGCCGCGTACTGTTCCCCCTTGTAGAGGTCGAGCCGCACTATCTCATGGGATATCTCCGGCTCCAACTCATGCAGCAGGAACGCCACGCGAGTGCTGCGCGTCGCCGGGTAATGGTATAGCTTTACTCTCATGTGACCTCTCGAATTTGCTTTCTACCCAGTGACCCATGGCGCCGTTCGCGACGCTCTGGATCGGATGCGTCTGGCGCATGACCGTATGTGCCATGGAAACTCGCCCCCGCTCCGCGCATGTCGGAGCAGTCGATGCGTTCGCTTAAGATGCCGAGTGGTAGGATGCCCTGCGGGGGCGTGCCCAGCGACGCGCTGCAATGCATCTTTCGGTCGGCAAATCAGGCGGTGTCAGCGTGAAGCTCAGCACCGAAAAGGTTTCACGGCGATAGTAGACGCCGACGAAGTTGAGCCTGAGCATCGCGTTGCGCACGTGCACATGGCCAAGGCCCGAATTATCGACCTTCACCTCCTCTAAGGTGAGTACCTGCGGCGGACGGTAACGGTCGATACGGTCGATCGTCGGGATTTAGGGCATGATGGAATCCCGGAGAGTCAAGACGGGGGAGCAGCAGTGGTCGTTCGCCGATCGCACGGGTTCACACCGACTTCCGCAGCTGCAGCCATTGCTGGAACGTGGTGGAGCCGAGGAAGGCAGCATCGCCTGGAACGAGCGAGGAGTCGTCGATCTGCGCTCCGAAGTATCGGGCGTGCACGTCGGCGACGACGTTTCGCGGATCGCCGATCGCCGCCAAATAGCTCCGGACGATCTCATCGAAGTGGACAGGGGATGGTCCGGCCACCTCCACGGTCCCGTTCCGCGGAGCTGCGATGGCTATGGACGCGATGAAGTCCGCCAGATCGTCCGCAGCGATCGGTTGTATGAGGGCAGGGGACAGGCGGACCTCGCCATCGACGACGGCGGCGTCGGCGATCCGCCCGAGGAATTCGAAGAACTGGGTCGAGTGAACGACGGTGTGGGGCGACGACGATGCAAGGACGAGCCTCTCCTGGATCAGCTTGGCGCGGAAGTAGGCGTTGTCCTGCAGGCGTTCCGTTCCCACGATCGACAGGGCTACATGGTGCTGGATGCCAGCCTCCGCCTCGGCCGCGAGGAGATTGCCAGTCGCGGTCATGAAAAAGCGCATCACTTCATCCTCCGCGTAGGATGGCGCATCCACCAGATCGACCACGACGGACGCGCCGCTCAGGACTTCCTTCAACCCTTTGTTGTTCAGTGTGTCGACGCCGTTCTTGGGTGAGGCTGCGACGACGTCGTGACCAAGCCGGCGCAGTCGATCCACCGTGCGCGATCCGACGAGGCCGGTTCCTCCAATTACGACGATCTTCATGGCTGTTCTTCCTTCGCGATGGGTTGGGCGGTGGGATGTCCCGGCCTGCGGCGGCCGATACCAATGGTCGACGTAGCTGGGTGCCCTCGATTGGCGACCGCGAGCCGTGGCGCAGTGCCGATCGCGGGGGGAGGGCCGTCCTACTTATAGGGAAGCACTAGGTCGTTCTCGTTCGTGTCCACGACGAAGACCGCCAGGAGGCGTGCGCGCTTGGTCTTGCTGGCGTTGGCGCTCACCCCGTGTCTGTCGCCGGGATTCTCGGAGAAGTTCTGACCGGCCCTATAAACCTCGACGGGGCCGTCGTTTACCTGACTACGCACCGCACCCTCGAGCACGGTCGCGTAGATGAATGCCGAATTCGGATGGGTATGGGCGGGCGAGGAGCCGCCTGGACCGTATTCGACGAGGACGCCCTTCATGCTCTTGCCCGGCACGTTCGGAAGCTCGTGCTTGTAGACGACCGACACCTTGGCCGCCGTTCCGTGGCTCTCATGCGCCTCGTGCGCCGACGCGGAGCCGAATGCGATTAGGGCCGTCGCGGCCGCCAGAAGGAGGATGGAGGTTTGGCGGGGTGACTTCGAGTTCATGATGGGTTCTCCGTTCACGGCGCATCTGAATGCGACGCTTGATTGTGCAGGACATGGTCAAGCATGACCGCTCGTCGGATTGTATCCGTCCGCCCGGCGGGACCGGGGAACATGAGGACCGTGCCGAGGATCGGGATTCCGTAAGAGGCTGCCGGTCGCGGGGCGGAGATCGAACGTTCCGGGTAGACCAATGGGAAGGCCTGTGTCCGGCGGGCGACGTGGGAGGGCGCTGTGGTCACGGGTGCCGTCCGATCGGCATCCATGATCGGTCGCGGCATCACCAGATGCCGGTCAATAGTCCCAATACGCGGGGACGTACTTGAAGCTGTCCCCCTCGGCCGACACGTGTCCGACGGACGGGAACGCCAGATGTGTCGCGACGACCATCTCGCCCGATGCGGCGAAACCCCGCAGCAGGCGGACGCGAACACGGTGCGCCTCCTCCGGATCGTGCTCGAAGCCGTTCTGCCAGTCGGGGTGATCGAAACCCGGTGGGAAGATCGCGTCGCCCGCGAACGTCAGCTGATCGCCGCCGGAGTTCAGACGGACCACGCTGTGGCCGGGGGTGTGGCCGCCCGTCCGCCAGACCAGTACGCCTGGAGCGACCTCGTGTTCGTCTTCGAACGTCTGCAGCTGGCTGCGGTAATGGTCGGCGAACTGCTTGGCCGTCGACCGGAGGACGTCCGGCACCGGTGCCGGCATGACCGTCTGGGAAAAATCGGGCGCGACCCAGAAGTCGACTTCCGCCCGCGCCACGTGGATCCGCACCTCGGAGCCGAGGCCGTTCTTCACCTCTTCGTCCAGAAGTCCGCCGACGTGGTCCATGTGCATGTGCGTGATCACCACGTCGGTCACTGACGAAAGCTCGATCCCCGAGGCCTCCAGTCGCTTTGCGAACTGGCCTGCACGTGGAAAGCCTGGGAACTGGCCTCCGAGGCCCGCATCGACGAGGATGACCTGTTCGCCTGTGCGCACCACCATTGCATTGAGTGGCCAATCTAGTCCGTCCGCCGGAAGGAACAGGCTCTTTAGCCAACTTGCGCGGCTATCCGGGTCTGCGTTCGTCGACATGGTCGTCGTCGGCAGCGGCAGGACGCCATCGCTGACGACCAGCACCTCGATCTCTCCGACCCGCAGCGCATATCGGGATGACACCATCTCCTCGGGCGTGGTTCGGCCGGGATGCGAGATCTTGGCGTGAGTCATTCTACTGTCCTCCTGTCGGGTCAAACCGTCAGCCGTCGTCGAACATGGACCCGGACCGTGCGCGAGCGTGGTCGATGCCTGTGGCTGGTGAGCCGAAGGGGTGGGTTCGATTGGGCCGGTCGGACGGACGGTGCTCGGATATGTTCAAGACACCAACGCCGTCCGTTGCTGGGATATGACAGGCTGGGCATCTGCGCCGAAGACCCAAGAGCACAAGATCCGAATGTACCAAGACGGTATGCACCCGGCATAATCGCGGCGGCGTCGGGCTGCTGGGCATGCAGGCCGCCGCCGCTGCGTCGAACCGTCCAACGTCTCCGCGTAGAGCGCGGGCGGATGGCCCCATCGCGGCAAGATGACGTTCAAGCTCGCAGACGAGCTGTTCGCGGGAACAGAGAAGACGTTTGCCGGAATCGTGCCGCTCGGTCGTCACGGGACGCCGGAAGACGTCGTCGTTTTGGTCTCCTATCTCCTTTCGGACGCATCGAGCTATGCGACCGGCACCACGCATTCGGTGGACGGGGGCTTCACTCCGGCCTGAGCGTAAACGCCCTTCGGTTTATGGAACGAGGGGATCGGCGATGCTGGAGAGCAGCGCGTGTATGGCCCGCCGCAATTCCCGATCGACGTGCAGGACCATGTGGGCGAAGCGGGGCTTGGCGAGAACGATCGCAAGCGCGGGCGAAGGGCGTACGCCCGGCCACATCCCCGCTAGCAGCGCCATAGTCATCGAGAAGACCCATCCGCAGTCCTCCGCTGACGAGCCCGGGACCTGCTTGTTTAGAGCGGTGACGAGCGCCGCCGTATGACCGCCCATCGCGACCTTCACGTCCTCTATGCGTGTGGCGGAGACGTTGCGTTCCAGGACGGAGCCGAAAATGGCGATGAGCTCGCAAAGACGGGGCGAGATGACGAGAGCGTCCGCCCAAGCGGCAGCCAGCGCGTCTAGTTCACCCGGACGGCAGGCCAGCAGTCGGGTGCTAGCGTCGTGACAGAAGCGCTCGAATTCGAGCAGGAACAGCGCGAGCAGCACGTCTTCTCTGTTCTCGAAGTACCGATAGACGTTGGACTTCGTGAATCCCGCCCGCGCAGCGATGGCGTTGAGCCCGGCACCGGAGGGCCCCGCCTCGTCGAAAAGCTCGGCGGCAGCAGTAAGAAGACTCAGTCGACGAGCGTCCTTCTGGTCCGCCTGCCTCGCACGTATGAACTCGGTCATCACGCTCATTCACGCGTCCGGCCGTCTGTGCGCAAGCGCTTTGTCAGGGCCGAAGCCCGTGCCTTGGGAAGCGGACGCCGGTCAGGTCCTCTGACACCGACCACAAGCGGTCGGACGTCAAGTCGTCCTGGGCCTTCGTCGGAAGCGTCAACCGTCCTGGCGGGCCCTTCTGCTGGAACATCCTCGTAGGACCGAAATAGTCGAGCTTCCCGACGTCCGATGCCGTCGCTGCCTGGATGATTGGCAATGCCCCAGAGGCGGCGTCGTGGGATGCAATCGCCTGCAAGAGCCCTACGAGTAACGCCTTGCCGCCAGTCGGCTGGCCTGCACCGTTCACTATCAGGTCCGTCCTGGCATGCCCCGGGTGCGCAGATGCCGACACTATGCCCCAGCCTTGATGATCGCTGCGCTGCTGCAGCCCGCGCGAGAAGAGCAGGTTGGCCAGCTTCGACTGCATGTAGGCGGTGTTGGGAACGTATGCTCGCTCGGACTGCAGGTCCTCGAAGTCAATCTTTCCGAATGCCGCGATGCCCGAAGAGACAGAGACGACGCGAGCGGTAGAGGCCGCGGCGAGAAGCGGAAGCAGCCCTGCAGTGAGCGCGAAGTGGCCGAGATGGTTCGTGCCGAACTGTAGCTCGAACCCGTCGTCGGTCACGCGGCGCACGGGCGGTGCCATAAGTCCTGCGTTGTTCACCAGAATGTCGATGGCCCGACCGTTCGCCAGAGAACGCGCAGTGAAATTGCCGACGGAGTCGAGGTTTGCCAGATCCAGCTTTTCGAAGGTGATCTCCGCATCGGAGGTCGCGGCGATCTTGGCGCGAGCGAGTGCTCCTTTCTCACTATTCCTTCCAGCCAGAACGACGGCGGCGCCGGCCGATGCGAGCACCTTGGCTACCTCGTATCCTAGGCCGCCGGTCGCGCCAGTCACGACAGCTCTCTGGCCCGCCAAATTCCGAACGCTTTGTACCGTGAACGCCATGACTTCATCTCCGGAAGGAACAGGTCGCACCTTTAGCAGACCGATGGTCTCTTAGATAAGCCTTATCGGGGTGAAGGGAATTTAGAGATAGGTTAGTCGGAGAAGCTAACCTAGCTGCAGCAGTAGCCGAGCTGGTCGCATGGGAGTGTAAGAAAGCGGAAGGACACTAATCGCGTTAGAACGCCCAATAGCACGGCAAATGCCGTCGCGGCGGGGATCTAAGTTGAATTCGAGTTTGCCCCTCAAGGGATTTAAGATGAAAGCCGAGTCACTTGTACTGTCGCATCTTGCGGTTCCCGATTAAATTCATCGCTGCGTTTGCACGGTATGACGCTCTTACCTACTCGCGGTGAGTGAAATATGACGGGCCGAGTGACGAGAAAGCGCCGGGCGCCAGTGTTTCAAGCTCGTCGATGATGATTTCGACGACTGCCAATGCACGTCGTAAGTAGTCTGGCCTGAGCGATGCATACCTTCGAGGTCGTCGTCCGGCAGAAGATAATTCAGTTGCCGGCCGTGCGTTGCGACCGTGACGACGATGATACGATGGTCGTCGCCCTGATGAAGGAGATGCAGTGCCAACCGATCGAGTTGCGCTCGAAAAGTCCGACGCGGAGGTGACCGACGTCTCCGTCACCGTACAGGACGTGTTCGTAGATGACGCGACGGTTCCCGGGGTGAGTATCGTCAAAGTGGTGCCGTTCAACGGGGAGAGGGTCTCTTCGGCCTGCGGCTCAACTCATGGAATTTGAACCCGCCCCTTGGCGAGGCACGGCCCGGCAAGCGTCTGATCGGCATGGAGGTCCGCCAGAGCGACAGTGAGGAGCCGTTGCGCTACATCGACGACACGCCCGTCCGTTCAGACGTGCATCGCAAGCCAGCGCCCCATGATCGACGAGGATAACCGTACGCTCGTCGAAACCGTGCGGTCCGCGGTGATCAGCTGCCGGCAGACACTTGGAACTGGATCCGATCTCGCTGCCCGGCTTTGCGGGCTGAAGCTGCCGTTCGACGTCGACCGTACCCCGCAACCAAGGGACGCCGGTGTGGTCGACGTCGCGCTCACTTGTGGCAGGTCACGCAGCCACCGCTCGCCTCTTCGATGCCGTACACGTCGTCGATGGTTTCCAGGGCCCTGCCCGATAGCGGGTTCACGGGACGGCGTTTACGCAGGCGATCGAGCCGCTTCTCGTAGTCGGCCTTGATCTGCGCGACTCGTTCAGGCTGCGTCAACGCGATAAGGCTTTCGCCCTGGCTCCATGTGAAGGGTGAACCGCCGTTCATCGCGGTTTTCTCGTAGTTAACCGCCTCTTCGAAGCGGTCGGGATGGCGTTCGGCCAACCGAACCCATTCGATCTTCTGCTGGAAGAAGCAGAAGGTGCAGCCCGATCGTGACCGCCAGTCATAGTATTCGGGTTCGCCGACATCGGCATTGCGCAATATGTCGATCACGCCCTTGCGGTCGATCCCAGCGTCGCGGAGCGGAAGGTGGACCAGCATGTTGGACTGGGTCGATTGGTAGCCTTCGCGCGATGGTTCGTCCGCGCGGATGGCGACGTAGGAATGCACGGTGACGCCGGCGTTCAGATCGTCCCGGAGCCAGTGCTCGAGCGGACGCAGCTTGAGCTGACGCGTGCACCACCGGGTGCGCGGCGAGGGCAGGAAGTTGCCGTACTCCGCCATCCAGAAGTCGAAGTCGCGGTCCGGGTTCAACCGGGCGATCGGCTGTCCGAGGAAGCCTTCGAGCCGGTCGAGGAACGAGTAGACTTCGGGAAGCTCCTTGCCCGTGTCCGTGAAGAAGTACTCGAGCCTCAGGTCGGGCCTGGTCTGCCGCATGTGCACGGCGAGCGCGGCGCTGTCGCGACCGCCCGATACGCCTAGAATGTGCCGTTCCCTGGTCTTCATGCCGCCTGCGCCTGTTTCTGGATCGAGCCGTCCTCGAGTGCGACGCCCGCGATCGCCCGGGCGAGTGCCGCCAGCTGGACGCTCGCGAGCCGATCGCCCGAGTTGAGCGTGGCAATGATCTGATCCGCGAGAGACGTCGCCTGCGACTTCTCGGCCTCGGTCAGGATGAAGCTCCGGACGACCGGGAGCACGGCGGCGTCGAGACCGACGATGAGCGCCATGGCTTCGGCCGTCGGTGTGCGGTCCCTGACGATCGCGAGCGCCTCGGTCTCGCGAAAGCGTCTGCAGAGCTTGCCTAGTTCGAGCAGGGCCTGGTCCGCGTCACGGTCCGACCACGAATGCGGCGGCCGGTGCAGCAGCAGACTGGCGAGGCCCTCGATGTCGCCTTCGCCGGCCCCGAACGCGCCGGCACGCATCGCGAAGGCCTCGAAGGCGAAGTCGTTCGTCAGGTCGCGAAGATTCTCCGCACGCTCCGCAAGCCCGCTGAACGTGTCGGCTTCGACGCCGAGGCCGCGGGCCAACGCCAGTCGGAGGCTACCGAGCAGCTCGCCGTAAACGCTTTCCGAACTGGTGAGCGCGTCGAGCACCGCTTCGGCCGAGAGACGGCCGCCGAGGGCTTCGGGAATGCGTTCGAAGAGAACCTCCTCCGGATCGTTCGCCCGCAGGACGGCGTCGCGGACCGCGACGCATTCGGCCGGGATGGACTTGGTGCGTTGGGCGTATGCGGTCAGGTCCTCGAAGCGTCGATACAGCGTCTGGGCGACGGACAACGCCGGCGCGTCGGGCGCTAGTTCGAATGCGTTGGCGAGTCCGCCGAGATATGCGGCCTCCTGCACCGACCGGTCGATCCGGCGGAGCCGGATCGCCTCCGGCCGCTGCAGCATCTTGTCCGCGAGCACGTCGTCGAAGTCGGTCTGGAAGACGCCGTCGACATAGACCGCGACACGGTCGCGCCTGGACATGAGGTTCGCCATCGCGAGCAGCGGCATCACTCCCGCCTTCATGCCGAACGGCGCGGCGGACCAGGTGGCGTAGACCTGATCGAGCGTCACGTCCGTCGTATCCTCGATGACTGACCATGCCGCGGTCAGCGTCGCGCCGGGGCCGTCGGAAAGCGGCGGGCGGAAGTCGATCGAGCCGTCGACTTCGCGGTGCAGCCCGAACGGCCGCAGCACCGTCATGTACAGACCCATCTCGGCCGGATAGCCGGTGAAGCCGAGATCGGCCTTCTCCGGTCGGTCGACCATGGCGTGCATGAGGTTGCGCACGGCGGCCATGGCGCTCGACGATGGCCTGTTCCGCTGGAGGAGCTCGCTGTGCAGGATGGGCGCCTCGCTGAACGCCTTGTCGGCGAGCGTGCTCGCGAGCACCGGCAACGGCTGCCGCACGGCGTCGTCGTCTTCCATCGAGAGCCGCCACGTGGCCTCGTTCAGGGCGGCATCGAGACGACGCAGCAGGTTCTCGGTCGTCGAGGCGTGGCGGGCGCCCGTCTCGCGACGCGCGATCCGGTCGCCCTCGAGCCGCAGATTGTCGCGCATCACCCGCTCCAGCGCGAGCAGCTCGGACGCCGGCGCGAGAAGATCGTGCCGCGAGGGCGCCGCGCCGACGGCCACGATGGCGCCGGCCTTGCGGAACGCGTCGGCCATGAGCTTGCAGCGGACGTCGATCTCCGGCCGGTCGAAGGCCCCGTCGTTGACGACGAGAACCAGCATGCCGCTGCCGCGCCGTTCGACCTGGGAAAGGCGCTTCGCCGCATCCTGCGGTTTCTCCGCTCGCACGGCGATGTCCAGGACGATGTCGAACGTGCGCAGCGTGCCGGTGCGCAGATAGTGCCGCTTGGCGGCGACCGCGGGAAGGCCGACGCGTGCGGGGATGGCGTTGAGTTCGGACGACGAGGGTTGCGACGATACGAGGCCGATCGCCTCGTCGAGATCGAAGTCGCTGCCGGCGAATAGCGCGTAGCCGCCGAGGCGCGGCTGCGGCATCAGGATGGCCCAGGACAGCAGGTCCCGGATGGCCGCGTCGACGGCCTCACGATCGGACGACGGAACCGCGAGCGCGAGGAACTCGTCCGAGACCGCGACGCCCGAACCGTTGCGGAAGAACTCGATGATGGCCGCCGCCTTGGTGAGCGAGACGTGGAGCGGACCGCCCTTGGCGCCTGCGCGTTCGATCGCCTCGAACGCGAGGCTGAAGCGGCCGCCGTCCTGACCGCCGGCGAGGGCCATCCCGAAGTTGGTCGCCAGATAGTCCCAGAGACGGTCCGGATCGTAGGTGCGCCCGCCCGCGGCGGGCGTGCCCGTCAGATGCTCCTGGAAACCTGCCGGCTCGGACGAACTGAGGAAGCCGAAGACGCTGCGTTCGTTCTGGGCGAAGCGCTGGCGTGAGACGGGCCCGAGAAGCAGAGCGGTGATGGGATTGAGCGGCCAGGTCGCGGCGAGGGCGGAGGCGAGCGCCTTGGCATCGACGGGGCGACGTCCCCCGACCTCGGCCGCGACCGCCTTCGCCGCCGCGCCTGCCGCCGCCGGACGCTTGGCGCATCCGATCGCGCGGCCGAGGAGCGTGACCGTCTCGTCGGGGCCGGCGAGGAACGGAAGATCCTGGAACCTGCCCTGGACCTTGGCCCATTCCCGCCGGGCGTCGCGGTCCGCACGGGCCGCGTACTGCTCGAAGGATTGATGGAGGATGCCGAGGACGACAAGTCGGCCATCGCTGCGGGCGGCGGCCTCGGCCAGATCTTGGAGAAGGTGGACATCGCCGCCGTAGAGCGCCGCGAACTCGAGCATCTTGCCGAGCTCGTCGAGGATGATCAACGTGCCGCCGGCGCGCCTGCCGCGGCCCCTCGGCGCCATGATCGCGTCGATGAGTGCCTGATCCGACACCATCGCCTCGCTCGTGCGGTCATCGCTCCAGTCGAGCGACGCCTGCGCGGCGGCGGCGATCGCCTCGCGCAGGCTGATGCGGCTGCCGGTGACGGCGAGCACGTCCCAACGTCCCAGGCGCGTCGGGAACGCCTCGTCGAAGAGGCCGGCGACCTCGTCGCCCGCGATGTCGCGCGCGACGTCCCGATTGTCGCCCTTCCCGGCGATCAGGTTGGCGAGCAGCAGCGCGGCGCAGGACTTGCCGCCGCCATAGGGGCCCGTCCAGGTGAAGGCGCCTTGCCCGCTTTCGATCTGACTGCACGCCATGGCCGTCAGCGACTTGGCCACGCTCGCCTGCAGGACGTAGCCGACGAGCGGCGGCGTGCCGGCGAGATCGCGGTCTATGCGCGCCGACCGCGCGAAACGCCGCTCGATGGTGACGATGTCCGAAAGGGTCTTCATGCCGCTTCCGCCATGCGGCCGTAGGAACGGGTCAGCAGATCGAGCCAGTCGGGTTCGTGACGGCGATGGACCTGACGAAGGCCCGCGGTGTCCGTCCACGTCCAGGATCCGTCGGTGATCGCGTCGAGCGCCATCAGTCGCGTCACGACGCTGTCCTCGTCGAGCTTGAAGACCCGTCCGGGCGAGCCGGGTTCGTACGTGACCTGCTCGGCGGTGAGCGTCGTGGAGTCCCCCCCGGTCCTCTGCCAGAACCGATCGAGGGCGAAGGCGAACACGCCGTCCGGCAGGGTCGGCTTCGGCCCGCGCACGAACTCGAACCATCCGCCAATGCGGGCTTCGCGAACGAGGCCGAGTTCGGCGAGCAGCGGCTCGGCCGCGTCCTCCGTCAGCGCGCCCGTGCGGCGGACGTAGCTGCGCAGGAAAACCTCGACGTCACGCTTGATCGTCACGCGGGTGGCGCGCCATCCCCGTTCCTCCACCAGCCGCAGCAGTTCGCTGGCCAGACTTTCGCTGTCGAAGTCGACGCCGGGCAGAGCGTTGAACGCGAAGAAGGCCGTGGTCGTCATCTCGGGCGTGGATGCGATGTGCCAATGGGTGAGCCATATCGTGGCCGGATGCTCGACGAACGGGTCGAGCCCATCATCGTCAAGGATCGCGGAGGCGAGCGCGGTGGGCCAGAGCTGACCGGCTCGTTCCTCGATTAAACCGCTCGCCATGTTCCAATGGCGCATCGAGACTGCCATGTTGCGGCCGACGCCGAATCGTGCAATCGCCTCGTGTTCTTGGAATGTTCTCAACGATGCGCCGCCACGGACGGCCTCGAACGCCTTCTTCGGCCATAGCAGACGCAGCGGGAAGGTCTCGTGCCCGGCGAACTGCACCTTGGTGGCTTGGTCTTGAAGAGCGTTTCTCATGCTGGAACGATAGCGGAACGCACCCCGCTGGACAAGTCGTCCAGCGCCCTACGAGTGAAGCTCGACGCGTTTGGCCAACAGCCGGGCGGCATCGACGGCCTCGTTCTCGGTCGAGTATCGGTTGAAGTGGACTCGCATGGTCGACCGACGCCGTCGGTCGTCGAGGCCCATGGCGGCAAGAACATGTGAAGTATCGATCTGCCCGGACGTGCAGGCCGACCCAGTGGAGAGCATCACTTCGGTCGACAGGGATTGAGCTATGGACTGTGCGTCCGTGCCGACGATCGCCAGACTTGCTGCTCCGGGGATCCTTTTCGTGCCGTCACCATTCACCGCGAACCGCACGTCGCTTCGCGAGAGTTCGAGAAAGAACATGTCGAGAAGGGCGTCCGCGTGCTTGCCGTCCCGATCGAGCCGCATGCCGGCCACGGCCGCCGCGGCGCCGAAACCCGCGACCAGTGAGGTCGGCTCGGTCCCTGCGCGCAGACCCCGCTCCTGATCACCGCCCAGCACGAGCGGGGCGGGGCGGGGCGCGGTCGCCGACACGTAGAGCGCGCCCACGCCGGCGGGGCCGTACATCTTGTGCGACGACGCGCTGAGATAGTCGACGTCCATGTCGAACACGTCGATCGCCACCTTGCCGACCGCCTGCGCGGCATCGCAGTGGAAGAGCGCGCCGCGTTCATGGGCGAGGGCCGCGACGGCTGCGACCGGCTGGCGCACCCCCGTCTCGTTGTTCGCCGCCATGACCGACACGAGAAGCGTGTCGTCGCGGATGAGAGACGCCAGCGCGTCCAGATCGACGACGCCGTTCGCATAGACCGGCGCGATGTCCACGACGAAGCCCAGGTCGCGCAACCGGAGGGCGGGCGCGAGCACCGCCTTGTGCTCGACTGCGGACACGATGACGCGGCGGCGCGCACTGCAGCCGGCGAGGGCGGCCAACGCGACGCCGGTGATGGCGATGTTGTCCGCTTCCGTCGCCCCTGACGTGAAGAACACCTCGGCGGGGGACGCGCCGATGAGTTCGGCGACGCGGGCGCGTCCCTCCTCGACGGTCACCGCGGCCCGCTCACCCGCCGCGTGGGGCGAACCCGGGTTTCCTGGCCGCGACCAGGCGTCGAGCATCGCGTCGCGTGCCTCGGGTGCGAGCGGCGTGGTGGACAGTCCGTCGAGATAGATGGGCATCTGCACCGCTCCTATTGCGACGTTGGCGGGGCGCTTGTCGAGAGTGCGACCGTGACAGGGTGCTGCGATCGGTCGTTCTCCGATGGTGTTGAGGGATGTGTATGCCGTCCGATAGCCGCGACGCCGCCCTAATGATGTCGCTGGAGTGCTGCCCACGTTCCCCGCTGTAGGTCGATGGGCGAACCCTGCGGCGTCCGGGGGCGATCACGGACCATGCCCCTGTACGCCGGACATGATGGCGGCGACGGCGTTGGCGAAGTGACTGGCTCAGGCGACGTCCGCGACCTCGTGCAGCGCGACGAGGAAGGCCGTCAGATCCTCGTAGTTGTTGGCTTTGCTCACCGGAATGATCTGGACATTGAAGTCCTTGAACCACCGTTCCTCCTGCACGGTCGTGATCTCCTCGTCGACCATCAGCGCGAAGTGGTTGGGGCCACTGCCTGGCGTAAAGGCATCGGCGATGAAGCCTAGCAGCAGCTTGATCTCCGGATCGTTCATCGAGGCTCCTACGAACACGACCGTGAACATCGTGAAGATCGCCTGGAGGAGGCTCTGATAGGCGCGTTGGCGGTAGAGCAGTTCGCGGTAGTCGGTCTCCGTGAGGACGATACCGTCGCCGACTTTGGCGGCGTCGCCATGTGCTTTCAGAATGAAGAACTCGCGCTGTCCGAGACGACGCTGGAGTTCACCGGCGTTTTTGAACGTCAGGACGGAGACGTCCTCGTCGCCGCCCGCGCGAAACGTGCGCTCGATCAGGGTATCGTAGTTGGTGGTGACGACGAACTGCAGGCGGTCGAGCGCGACCAGGGCCTTGTGCAGATCGGTCGGCTTCGGCTTCGACTTGATGAATGCGGTTTCGATGAAGTCGCTGAAGTAGACCCGCAGATCGTCCTTCAGTCCGCCCGCCACCATCAACCACTGCCCGGGGTCCTTGATCAGGGCGCGGTACTCGGCTTCCTTCTCGGGCGTGATGACCCGGTGCTTCACGCCGGCGTCCACCATCTGTTCGAGCAGTCCGTCCCACAGCGGCAGCTTTGCGCCGGCTGACGCTCCGGCGCCGACGAGGATTGCACAACGGCGATCGCGGTAGGCGCGCACGAGATCGTCGGGTATCCGCTTTGTGTCGAAAGCCATCATTCGCTCCTTGCGTCGATGTCGGGGCAGAAGGCTCGAAGCGCCGCGGCACGAGCCGCCACGCTGTCACGACGGCCGGCCTGAATTCGGAACGCTTGGATGTAGTTGTACAGATGACGATCGAGGACGGGGTTCGCGCGTCCGTCCTGGATCAGGACGTCCGGCGCGCGATTGTGCAGCGCGCGCCTTGCCTCGAACCCATGATAGGCAGCGGCGAGTCTTGCCGCATCGACGCTCGCCCCCGCCGCGAGGCGCTGCATGACAAGCCAGCCGAGATCCACGAAGATCCATTTCTGGACGATACGAAATCTTGAAAGTTCGTTGACCTGCTCGAGAATGTTCAGCGCGTCTCCAACTTCGGCGGCGCACTCGAGGATCCGGTCCATATGGTCCGGACCGAAGTCTGCGACCATGCGCTTCAGATCGGGCGCCTTGATGTCCCTTTCCCCGCGGTAGGCGGCAAGAGCGAACAGATGCGTCACGAAATCCTGTCGGCGATAGCGATTGTCCGCGATGCGGCAGTTTAGGAAGAATTCATGCGACGTCGCGACGCCGTCGATTATGTGCCGCATCGGTTTGAGCATCGCGTTGCGCAGTTCGGCGGGGTTTAGCGCCACACCCATCTGCAGGCGGGCGAACAGGTTGGTGACCTCGTCGGCCGTCCCCTCGACGATATCCGCAACGCTCACGGGAAACGCATCGAAGCGCTCCTTCAAGGTATCGGAAAGTTCCGAATAGGTCAGGCCGTCGACGGTTTCGCCGTTGATCGGCAACAGCCTCTCTGGGTGATCGAGAACGAGTTCGTCGTTCCGGAAAAGCCACAGGGCCCGCAGGCGCTGCTGACCGTCCACGGCTTCGTGCTCGAATACGCCGCCCGGCGGCATTCGACGAAGATAGACCTTGGGGATGTCCATGCCGCGGAGGACGGAATCCACCAGCAGAACCTGGCGGGGGGATTTCCAAGCGGCTCCGCGCTGCCAGCTAGGATTTAGCTGGATAGTGTCGCGTCGCTCATGAAGCGCGTCGTTTCGCGCGATTTGCTGCTCGATGATCATGAACGCACGATAGCGAAGTGCGACGAGAGCGGAAGCCACACACGTCGAGGAACTCTCAAGTCGACACGGGTCGGGATCGCTCCCGGCCCGTGCGACGGCATTCACGCGGCTGGCGGTCGCCCGCGGCGTGTCTTCGGTGGGTCGCTGGGATTGCTCAGCTCCTTCGCGACCGAGTTGAGAAAGTCGGGCATCGAGACGCCCAGTACGCCAGTCATCTTGGCGAGAGTTTCGAGCGTCAGGTTCTCCTCGCCCTTCTCGACCCGGCTCATGTACTGGAAACGGACGTCGATCGCGCGCGAGAACGCTGCTTGCGAGGTGAAACCCGCAGCCACGCGCGCGTGGGCGATGGCTCTGCCCATCGCCCGCTTCAACGCCATTTCGTCCGGGTTCGCTACCTCAACCATGTGCGGATTGTAGACGCTCGAGCTCTTCGTGTCGACGCGCGTCGCTCCCAGGCGGGTGGCTTTCGCGTCGGCCTTCGTAAAGCGGATCGGGCGGCGTGGAACGTGCCGCGCAGCGGCTGCGAATGAACTCCTGTTTCGTGGGTGGAAAGGGCTGAAGCGGACGCAACTTGACAAACTGACGCAACTAATCTACCTATAGGTTGAGTTTAATTCGAGTGGAGGTTGTTATGCCGCACACCGACATCGATACTGGTTCCGTCCTTCGTCCCTCCTTTCATGCGGGTGCAACGCTTGCGGTGCCCTCGGGTGACATGCTCGCCGACCTGATCGGTCGGCTTCGCCTCACGCAGGGTGACATCCGCAGGCTGCTGCGCATGTCGGACGAGCCGGCCAGGGTGGTTCCGGATCGCGAGCAGGGGGCGATCAGGATCGGTTCGGTGGCTTCCGCTCTGGGGGAGGCGCTCTTGCTGGTGGGCGATGACGAGCTCGTCGGAAGTTGGCTCCGTGCACCCCACGCGAGGCGTGGTGGCGCGACGCCGATCGAGGAGGCCGAGTTCGCCGAAGGCGATACACAGATCCGCTTCGTGCTCCGCCCGGACCCGATGGAGCTCGTCCTGATGATGGCGGAGCGCACGGTGTCACGTCACCGCGCTGCGCTTGCCGACATGAAGACGGACGCCTGATATGCGGTACGCCGTGCTCGACATCGAAACCGGCCCTAATGTTGAAGCCATGCTGAACGCGGCGCCCCGGGCCAGGACAGAAATGGATCTTTCCGCCCTGCACAGGCTGAAGGCGGCTGTCGTGTTGTCCTTCGATGTCTCGGGAGGTGGCGCTCCATCGAACCTTCGCTTCGAGCGCTTTGGGCTTGACGGCCGTGAGCAGGAGATGATCTTCGGTATTGATCGCGCCCTCCCTAGTCCGGCTGCTGGAGACATGTTGATCACGTTCAACGGACGATCCTGGGACATTCCGATGCTGTTGCAGCGCGCTGCCGCCGCATGGTGTTTCGCCGTCCCGACGCTGGCCGCCTGGGGCGACGCGTCGTTCGAGCGCCATTTTGACGTGATGCGCCGCGGCGGGGCGAGGCCGGGCAAGGGCTGGTCGTCCTTGGCCGACAGAGCGGCGGCGATCGGTATCGACATGCGGCTTGCGCGCGGAAAGGCGACCGGGACTCCTGCTTCGGTCCGCCGACGATGCACGGCGGACGTCGCTGCCACCTTCCTGTTGTTCGCGGCGGGCGAGGCCGTGCGGCGATCGGACGCCCGCTTCTTCGGCGGCGCGTGGCTGGCGCTCGCCGGCGTGATCCGTACGGATCCCGCCTTGTTCAGGGACGTCGGATACTTGGCCGAGCACCCGGTGCTCGATGGCTGCCGCGTTCTTGTCGGTGGCTCGGCCGCCTACAACGTCGCACCGACCGTTGGCCTCGTGGCATGATGGATGACCTGGAGTGGACGGCGTTCGGTCGTCGCCCGCGCGACGACCATGAGGGGCCGTTCCGGGTCCCCGACGCCCGTGTGCTGGGGCAACGGCTAGCCGCCCTGCGTTTCCGCTACGGGCTTTTGGTTGCCGACGTCGCGGACGCGGCTGGACTTTTCCATCATCAGATCGAAGAGTTCGAAGCGTACGGTGCGGTGTCTGCGGAGACGTTGCTGTGGCTGATCGAAGTCCTCTGCCGTGATGACAGCCTGGCTGACGCCTTCCAAACCCCGAGTTTCCGTGATCGTCAGCACTTTGTGACACGCTGGTCGAATGGCTCGAACGTCGTGCCGCTTCGTCGTTAACGCGATACGTTACTAAATTTCTCACCGAATAACCGTCTTCGGATCGAGCATTACGCGCTTGATCTCGGTGCCGCCTCTCTACCCTCTCAAAATGTTGCTGAACTGGCGCACAACCCCGCGGCGCTCCGGATTTCAGTGCAGAAGTAGCAGCACTAAAACTTTCCGTACGTTGCAGCCCAGTGCAGGTTATCAGTCGGCTCTCGGCACCCGTTTGATATAGTTTGCAGCGAGCGCGGCCATTACCTCCCACGCGTACGATGGGTGAGCAGCGGCGGCGGGCGGCCAGTTGGCCTCGTCGATCAGAATCATCAGGCGAAGGATCGACTCCCCCCGGAGCTGTCCGCTGAGATCGGCGAGATCGCGATGTGGCATCTTTGACAGCGCTCGTGGCGAAGCGCGTTCGTCCACGGGTCGGTGGCCCAACCTCGGCGCGAGCTTGTAGCCACAGAGCCAACCGCCGAGTAGCCGATTGGCGTCCGGCCCGAACTTGAGCTTTCGCGACCGCTCCGGGATCACCACGGCACCCGTTTCACCAAGCCTTGCAATGAGCTTGGGCCATCCCTGCGCGAAGACCGTCGACATGATAACCGTGGATGGCGCCGGGGCTCCGCGGGGGGCAGCTCTGGATGCCAACTCCGCCAATACTCCGGAGACGGTGGCTGGACCCGGAACGTCGAGCCCGACCGAAATGGCCACCGGTTGACAGCTGAAGAGATCGAACGCGATGGTGGCGATCGGCAACGTTGGCTCCCCGTCGAGCCAGACTACGGCCTCGATGGCGATGTGGTCTATCAGAATCACGTCGAGCGGCCACCTTGGCTCCGGTCTGGGCCGAGGTGGATCGTCAGCGTCATCACCGGCCTTCAGGGTAACTCTAGGCGTTTTTTTTTGGTGCTCGCTCCGTGCCAGGCCGACGCGACGGCGGACATAGCTGATGCCGGGCCTGCGGAGATGGGCCGGCCAACTGGCCAACACTCCAACGGCCACGGGCTCGGTAGGCCGATCCGGATCCTGGTCGATCAGTGGTTTGACCTGACCATCGATGTATTCCACAACCTCCTTGCTGATCCGGGTCGTGCCGTCGATTCGTCTGGCCCAAGGGGCCAGCGCAGCGGGGTCCTGTTTGGACTTATGCCATCGACGTACCAGCGCATAGAACGCGGATCTGGTCAGGCCCGTCCGGCGGCAAAGGACGTCGACGAGAATGGCACCGTCCTCTCCGGCACTGACATAGTCCATCACCGCGTAGGTCCGGGTCCGCGTGACGTCACGCCACCGCTCCGGGAGCGCCTGCAGACGCTCTTCCAACTCTCTGGTCATTTTTTCCACTCCTCTAGCTAGACGCCGATCTCCGACGCTTCAACGGTTTATGTACCTGTAATTGAATAGTGACCTTGACGCCCCGGCAACGCCTCCTTAGTTGGGATGTAAGTGTAATGGAAAAGTGCGTACCGCTCCGGCGGTTTTGTTTTACCTATCACGAGTTGTGTAAACCATTAGAGATACATTCGCATCCGGGTTTCGCGCTTTTTCCCTGACCCAGTGCCAATCGAGGAGAGGCAGAGTGGACGTTGACACGAGGGCTGGCCTCTCGATCGGTTCCGCGGTTACAGGCGGTCGATACGGCAATGTGCCGGCCATCGACTTCTCGCGACCGTTGGCGCCCAAGGTACGCGAACCCTCGCCCGGCGCTGGACGACCGGGCGGGGTACCGTTCGATGACCTGTTCGAGGTGTTCGAAACCGGAGATCTCGTGTTTCCGCGTTGCGTCCGGGGAAGGGGTGTCGGCGAGGTTCCAGGGTATGGTGAGCTCGAGCTGAGCGTCACCCATTCGTACATGAGCCGGTACAAGGCTGCGAGCACGTGCGTCAGCTACGAGCGGGGGCAGCGGCTCTTCTACTCGTCACCGATAGTCCAGAAACTGAAGCGGCAGGGGGCGCTGGCGATCGAGGGCTCGGTCGACCAGGCGCGGGTGCTCATTGCCAAGATGCTCGAGGAGGACCTCGGATGCTCCTTATCCCCAGCACATAACCACAGCGCGTTCTACGTCGATCCAGGGAAGCAGGGCGCCACGGCCGTGGCGCGGATTCTGTACGGGATGGCGATAGGCATCAGCATACAGCAGGCGCTCGAAATCTATCCTCACGCCAACCCGTTCCTGCAGGACCATCTCCCTCCCTCGGTGCGCTTCGCCGAGCATGCGGCGCTCGGGACCGATCGCAGTCAAGAAGAGCTTCGCAAGCTCCTCTACGAGATGCCGAGATACTTCATCATGGCCGGTGACAAATGGCCGTCCGTCGGACGCCTCGTTACCACGCCGATGAATGTAGCCTACAAGACGGCATTGCTCGCTGGCTGGTCGTCCGGACATCTTTGGATCCTCCGCGCTTTGATCGAAAGTGGGGCGCGGTTGAGTGAGATCGTCGCGCTGACGATACTCGACTGGATGGAGGCGAGCTTCGGCGGCGTCCGGTGCAACGCCATCAACAAGGGATCGCGCGGTCAAATCCACAAGGAGATTGGCTGGACGCCGGGCTGTGCCGCGGACGGTATCGCCTACATCGACGATCACCGGATCTCGCCGCTGGAAATGAAGCGGTACGGTCGCAGTCTGAAGTTCGATGACTACCGCGAAAAATACGAGGCAGGTCACCTTGACGATCTCAGGGTGCCGATCGTGCCGACGCGCATCGGCGGCAACTATACCCGCGACGGGTTCTACAACCACAAGTTCTCGCCGACCTTCGCGCCGCTCGGTCTGCGCGGTCACGATCCGCGTCACGCGTTCGTCTCTTCGAACCTGGACACGATCTACGCGAAGTACTGGGACGAGCCGGACCTTCTGGCCGCCGCCTGTCAGAAGCTCATCGAGTACATGGCCTGGTCGACCGGCGAGGCGATGCTGTTCCTGTACTCGAAACGTCACCGGCAACGGCGAAACGCCATTCTGTCCGCAGCATTCCACAACGTCATGCAGGCGGACGAGACCGCAGTGCTCGCCCCTGGGCGGACGGCCTTGCCGCAGTTCTGCAACCCAAACCCAATCGACGACGCATTCGACAGCTGGATGGGATCCGCCAAATGACCGACGCCCGCACGACCAACGACACCGTGACGTCCGTTCCGCCATTGTTTGAAGCGCCCGCGGACGGTAACCCGATGGCGTCGAAGAACGATACCGCGCCCGAGCCGCCCCGCGCCAAGCGGCGGTGGAAGCGTACGAAGTTGCGGATGCTGCAGGCCAAGGCCTTGGCATCCGACGCCATCCTCGACGATGCCGAACGTGCACGCCTGCTGTCGTTCCACCGCTCCCGGTTGATGCTGAAGGCGCCGAAGTTCGACGAACTGCTCGCCACCGGTGCCATCAAGCTGGTCGCTAACGATCCTGGGGATGGCGCGGTTCTGTTCGACCTGGAGCGCAAGGCCGACATCTACGCAATCGTGGCTCAGTACATGGACGAGAATTCGTCGCTCGACGACGTCCTTCGCCTGCGACGCATCCACTCGCTCTGCCGGCCCGGTCAAGAGGTTCGCCCCCCCGCCAGCGCCATCGCCGCAGCGGTACGTCACATGCCCACGGACCCGACGAACCACGACTTTACCCGACTGCTGTGTGGCGGAGCCATGGCGCAGAGGTTGGTGACGGAGCACAAGAACAAGCACGGCGGCAGTCACCGTTTCGCCCGCGCAGCGGCGGGCGCCGACGCGGCAGCGCTCCTGGAACAGGCCCCCCTGGCCCTACGGGATTATCTGGTCAAACGCGGTTTCGGACAGATCAGGGACGTACCGCCGGCGTGTGCGGCGCAGCTTATCGGCTGCCGGAACGAAAAGCTCTTCGGGCTCGGGTTGCTGCTGCTCGATAACATCCTGCGCAAACCCGTGTCGCGCCACGCATATCACAAGATGCTGGTCCTGAAGCAGATCGCTAACGCGGTCGGCGACGACGACCTATCTACATTGGACGGCCTCGATCGCTTCGCGATCGAGTACTGCCTTGAAAAGACGCGTTTTCCGAACGATCCGGATTCGCGTCGGCACAAGGTCGGCCACTTCCTCCTCGAGGCTCACGTCGACATCGATCGAGAGGTCCGTGCCGCCGAACCCGCGGACGCTGAACTGCTGAGAGGCTTTCAGCTGCCACTACCGCGGATGCCCCGGGAGTTCGCTGCGGCGATAGGCAAAGGAATTCGCAAGCAGATCGCCGATGGACGACGGAAGCGCAAGGATCGCGTCGAACCTATCTCCGACGGTCTGGCCGAGGCGAGGTTCCTGGCGGGATCGAGGGTCGCAGAGCTCTCCCACGACCAGAAATGCTGTGCGCAGGCAATGACCGAGGCCGCGAAGTTGGAGACGTCCGGACCGGTCGAGATCACCTTCTCCTACCTCGCGCCGATCTTCGACGACGATGGTCGTCGGGTGCCCGGGCTTCAGCGCCGCCATTGGACCCTGCGCAATACCAACCGCATCAATGAGATGCTCGTTGAAGTCGGCGGCACCTCCAGCCGCGACCACCGGCATCTTCCGGGGGGCGACCAGTACGACTGCGTCTTCGACACGGAATGGTGGCTCACCTACGATTGTAGCGATGGGGTGGATGGTACAACGCCGCGCGATCCATGGTTGAGTCAGGCCGTCGACGCCTTGGCGTTCTACACTGGACGCGGGCTGCTGCCCGAAATGGTCCGGAAACAGCTCGGGTTCCTCAAGACGAACAAGGTAGGTCGGGACCTGGCGATCCGCCTGCCGCGGGGACTCGCGTGGTATGCGGGACCGCAGGCGAAACGGGCCCGGAGGGTGCTTGTCGAGCTGGGCCTTCGGCCATTTCCGATCACCGAGCTGACCCACGGAATGCTCGTCGCCATCGCCGGTACGAACGTCATGACGACATCCGGTGCGCGTACGCACGAATTCTTCCAGATAGTGCAGGATCCTGGCCGGTTCTTCCGCCTCGAAAATCTGCCTAACGAAGAACAGCGTTACGTCTTCCTTGCGGTTCCGAAGGGTTTCACCGAGTCCGTCCCGTTCGTCGTCACGCGGGAATGCGCCATGTCCATATGGGCGATGGCGAAGTTCGCAGGCGACCGCTGGCACGGTGGCGGGCCAATCCCGATCACAGCTGCGGATCCCGCCCTGCGCGAGAAGTGCGGCCCGGGTAGGTTCGTCGCGAACGCCGGCGATCGTCCCCTTCGACCGAACACCCTCAGCCCGCTCGTGCAGGTGTTGTTCATTGGGAGGCACGAACTCGAGGCGTACGATCTGCGTCACAGCTTCGCCGGGTATGCGGCGGGGACGGGCGTTCCGCTGGAGATCATCGCGGCCTGGCTCAACCAGAAGTCGCTCGATATCACACGCTACTACGCCAAGGCCTCCCGGAAGATGCGGGACCGGTGGTGGATCCAATTCCATACGAGCATCGATCTTCAGGAACACCAGGCGCGTGCCCTTTCGGTCCAGGACGCGGAGAAGGCTACGGCGTTCGACAACGTCGGTGCGCTGACATCGGTCGTCGGCGGGACATGCGTCACGCTCGGCGAATGTCCGGTGAGGTTCTCGTGCATCGGTTGCCGGAGCAACGCCCCCGATCCCGACAAAGCCGACGAGGTACAGGACTCGATGGCCGCCGCCGTATCGCTGCGTGACGTCTGGGCTCGCCACGGTCGCGTCAAGTCGGTTCAGGAACAGGAACAGGTGATCGCGCGCCACCGAGCGACGCTCCGCGAGATGGATCTCATAAGGAAGTACCGCGCCATGCGCGACGAGGTCGTGGCCCCCAACCTCCGAATGGGTGACGACGCAGCATCCGCAAGGACGCTGTCGTGAACGCGGGCGGTGACGCCGCTGGCCATCGCCCCCCCGATTTCGGGAGCGGTCCAGGCGTACGCGCACGGGTGCGCGAGTATCGGCTCGCGCTGCTTCGCATCGTGCTCGAGCAGGCTGAGGCGCCCTTACGGTACGAGGATGCTGCAGAGCGCCTGGCACTTGCGGATGGGGTCGGCATCCCGTTGCGCACGCTCAAGGAACCGCCCTTCGCCGATCTGATCTCGGCGCAGACGCCGAGGCGTGGCAGGAACGGGGAGTTGTCCGGCATACCGTGGCGCCTGCGCCGGTTCAGCCCGGAAGGCTTCGCCTCGCACAAGGCCGGAATCGAAGCTCGGCTGCGCGCCATGCAGATCGATCTGCCCGACGCCGTCCCGCTCAATCGGGGTGCCGAAGCCGGCGAGCGCGAACGCCTTCAGCAGGTTTGGGACATGGAGCTGCTGATTGAGGCGCGCGCACGGGAGCATGGCCTGGCCATCGCGGCGAACATGCGCGAGCGGCTGCTCGAGCGGCGGGGGGTGATCGCCGCCCGTCGAGAGGGCGCGATCAATCTGGCGTACCGCGAGTTGCGCCTGCCAGCTCCATCTGGACGAAACCGCTGATGCGCCGGGAGGTCGCCTCGTCGATGAGCCCACGCGAACGCGTCCACGCAAGAAACGCATCGAGCATTTCGATCGCGTGGACCCCATCGCCGCGACTAATTGGAACCAGCGGCCATTCGGTGTCCCCGACCGGCAGGTTGGTTCCGGTCGCCCAGTCGAGGACGGCTTGGCGGGTCACGGTCACCTGCCTGCCGTCGGAGGCGTGGATGCGGAACACCGTCGAGGCCGGCTGCCTCGACGCGAACAGCCGGACATTCTCTCGCGCCGTCACTGCGACGGAGATCACGAGGTCATCGCCGTGTGCGGCGGCCGGTCGCCACTCGATCGTGAACATTTCGCTTGCCTACCCATTTAATATCAACCTATGAGTAGAGTTAAGGAAGCAGGAGGTCAAGTCGTGGTACACGAAAACATCAGCCGCTCGGTCCCCGCGGACGCCGTGTTCTTCGGCGTCGAGGACGTGCCCCTTCAGCCGTTCGTTCCCTATCTGGACGTCGCATGCCTTCTGGGTACGACGCCGTCGCTCCATTTGGTGCGCGGAATGGATGACGGTTCGGAGAGGTACGATAGCATTTGGGTCTTCGGCGGCGCCGTCGATCCGGATCACGCCGGCCGGTTGTTCGCCTGGATGTGGTCCCGCCCGGACCGGTGGTCCGTCTGGGGACGTGCGGCGACCGGTCTCGGTCCGGCCTACCTGTCTGGAATGGTCGCCCGCGAGACGGCGGATGCCGTGCTGACGGAGCCATCGACCGTGGACGCTATCGCCCCATGGCCGGCGGACCTTGATGAGGATGACGACGAGAACGACCCTGGCAACATCTGGTGCGGGTGCAACAACAAGGTTTGGGGAAAGGAGAAGAGCTACTCCATCATCCTCTACCATGAGAAAACGAGGTCGGATCCGATCTTCTCCCTTGTCCTCGACAGGAAGGGGGACCGCGACCGGATCTGGGATTTCATTAAGCATCAGACGGGTCGGTATCGCGAGTTCGCCGACCTCGTAAATGCCCACGGGCGCGAGGCTCTTGAGAAACTCATCTTCGCCAGCATGCTCGAGACCGAGCGCGCCGTGAAGAAGGCAGGCTTAGGCAGCGGCGGACTTCGGCCGTTGCGCTTCTGGCCAGGACCGGAGAGCGTCGATGCATAGGGCCGATCTTCCCTACTGTTTTACGCGCATACTGTCGGATGGAATGCCGGCAATCGCACTGGCCCGCCGTGAGCGTGGCGGCCGTTCGCATGTGTTCGTCTGGACGGTCACGTTCGATGCCCCACTTTATCGCGAGTTCCTCTTCGCGTGGCTCGAACGAAACGTGCCCCGTTGGGCCATCTGGGGCGCCGTCGCCGCGACCCGGGGATCGGCGGCGCTCAGCCGCTGCATCGACGATGCCGTCGGTCAGGCGGCTTTGTCAGGAGCCCCCATCATGATCCAGATCTACCGTGCCGCGGCCTATCTCGGATGCACCGAGGTCGATCTGCTGGAGTTCCGCGATCGCGAGGACTGCGCGGCGCTGTTCGAGGAGGAGCCCGACCCGCTTCTCGAGGAATCCATCATCACCTTCGTCGATCTGGGCGGCCTCGTCCGCCGGATGATCGACGACGCGGTCGCATCGGTAAGGGAGGATAGAGAATGAATAACATCGTCGGCGCCGTTATGGACCACCATTCCCATCAGGACGTGAGCGCGTCGGCGCTTTCCGTCCCGGGGGTGAACCCTGGCGGGATATCCGCCAAGTACGCGAAGCGCGGAGCCATGATCCTCGTCAAGGCGTGCCGCGCTCTCGGCGACGACGTGCAGCAGCACGTCGGCTTGGAGGCGATCGCAGCGGGATGCGGGTTCCACCGTTGGAACGAGCTGACCGCGCAGCTTGGGGTCGGCGCCGATCGGGTCTGGTCCGAGGAGCGCTGCCGCTCCCGCATGATCGAGCTTCTGCCCGGCATCGAGACCGATGTCTTCGAAGGCGCCCTGACGGTGTTGGCGACGAAGTGGAGGCCCGCGTGGTGATGCTCATCGAGAACCCCGCGATCGACGAAGCTCGTGAAGCGGACACCGCCTTTGGCGCCAGCGACGCTCGCGAAGACGCGACCATCGAAAGCTGGGATCCTTCGCTGACGATGTGCATCGCCGAAAGCTACGCAGCCCACGTCGTTCCGTGGGGACTGGACGCTCCTCGGCAACTGCGCGGAGGCGACCGCGTGACTGCGGGCATAACGCCGCGGCTTGGCTGCGAGTGGAATGCCGAATGGCTCGGGGCGATCGATCTGGCGTGCCGGCATCAGCGGGACGCCGGTCGACCTTGGTTTCACATGCTTCCGCTGGCGGTGACTGGTCCATGTGGCGCGGGCAGGACCCACGTCGCCCGTCGGCTCGCTTGGGAGGCGGGGGTGGCGCACATCGCGATCGACGTCTCGAGCTGTGCGATGGTCAGCGGGTTGGGTTCGCCGGGCCGTGGGCCAACGCCGGCACTGCCGTCTGCCCTGGCGTTGGCGATGAGCATGACGGACTGCGCCAATCCCATCATAAACGTGACTGGCGTGGAGACGGCCGATGCGAACACCCTTGCTAGACTGGCAGCCGCCATGGATCCGATGCGGTCCCGGATCGACGACGGGGGTCTGGGCATCACGCTGGACCTCTCCGAGGCGACATGGCTGATCCAGCTGCCGCCGGACGCCGAGCTTCCAGCTGAACTGCAGGACTTCACGACGACCGTCGCACTCACGCTGCCCGACCAGCCGGATTGGGTGGAACTGGCATGGATCGAAGCGCTGGTCGAGGTAGCCACCGATCGCGCGATGGGTGACGAACTCGGTCGTCTCGCCGACTGGACCGACGACGGGGCGGAGCGATGGCGCCACCCGGGCCTCAAGGCCGCGGCTCGATACGGACTGGCAGCGACGGCGTTCGAGCATGTCTACGGTCCCGGCTGATGGAACCGCATCGGCTCGGGGCAAATACCGAGCGCCTGAACGACATTTAACTGTGAGGAGTGAACGATGGACGACGCAAACAACGACGTGAGGGACGCTGGGGTGCAGGAGTACCTTATCAAAGTGGACGGTAGGGAGATCCCTGTCGCGGGCATGTCGATTACCGGGTGTGAGGCGGTCGAGATCGCCGGCCTCGTGCCGGCCGACGCGCACCGCCTGGTCCGGGTCGACGGGGGACGCGCCTCGTTGATCGAACCGGCAACTGTCATCCCGCTTGGCGAGGATGTACCGGCGTTCCGATCGGGAAGGGGGCAATCGCACTGGGCGTTGCGTGTCGACGATGTGGACTGGGATTGGTTGGATCCCGGCATCCTCGCCTCAGACGTCCGCGACATCGCGTCCGTACCCTCCGATCGCGAGCTTTACGTTAACGGCGGCACCGGGCCTGTGCGAACCGGCGGCCTGATCGACCTTACCGGCGGCGCGCCGGAAGTTTCGACCCGCCGGCTTCCGGTTGCACCTGCGCAACGCAGCGTTCCGATCATCCTGAACGGTCGGCCTCGCGAGCTTGCGACCGCGGAAGCGACCTTCGAGGACCTCGTCCGGCTCGCCTTCCCTCAGCTGCCGGCGGGGCCGGAGCGTACATTCACCGTGACCGTTCGACGCGCTGGCGGAGACCGGCCCGATGGCTCCCTCGTTCCGCGCCAAGCAGCGCGTCTACAACCAGGAGCGGTGATCAATGTCTCATCAACCGATAAGAGCTAGCGCCGATCTTTCCCGGCTTGCCAACGAAGGTTTCGACCTTGCTATCGAGACGGGCCACCTCGTAGTCAGGGGGGTGCCGTTCGTCGATTCCGACGGCGTAATTCGGCATGGAACGGTGCTGACGGTGCTCAGCCTCGCGGGAGACCGGACGATACGGCCGCAGAGTCACGTCGCCTACTTTGGGGGGGGCACGCCGCACGACAATCGGGGCCAACCCCTGCGGATGCTGCATACGAGGCAGGCTAGGCATTTTGGGGACGACATGACGATCGACCACATGATGTCGAGTCAGCCGGTGACCGGCAACTATCCTGATTACCATGCCCTGATCACGACCTACATCGCCGAGATCGAGGGACATGCGCGCGCGATCGATCCGACGGTCGGCGCGCGTCGAGCGGTCCGCACTGTGTCTCCGGCTGCCAGATCGGTGTTCCGCTATCAGGACACCGCTTCGTCGCGGGCGCAGATCGGCGCCTTCACCGACAAGCTGCGGAACCATTCGATCGCGATCGTCGGACTAGGTGGCGGCGGGTCGTACATTCTGGACCTGGTCGCGAAGACCCCGGTGTCGCGCATCCACCTTTGGGATCCGGACGTTTTCGAGCAGCACACCGCGTTTCGCGCGCCCGGAGCGCCTACGCTCGAGGAACTCGGCCGGCGCCCAGCCAAGGTGGACTATCTCGCGAGCATATACGGGAGGATGCACGCCGGGATCGTTCCGCATCGCTCGCGCCTGGGCCCGAGCAATCTCCAGGGCCTCAGGAACGTCGATTTCGTCTTCATTGCGGTGGACAGCGCCGCAAGCCGGCGTCCGATAGTCGAATTTTTGGAAATGGTGGGGAAGCCCTTTATCGACATCGGCATGGGGCTCCATGTCTCCGACGCGGGCATCGTCGGGACGGTCCGCGTCACGACCTCCACCGACGAGATGCGCGGTCATGTCCGCGAGCGGGGCCGCATCCCCATGACGGGCGATGACGACGCCGACGACCCGTACTCAAGCAACGTTCAGGTCGCCGACCTGAACTGTCTGAACGCGGCGCTCGCGGTGGTCCGGTGGAAACGCCATCTCGGCTTCTATGCCGATTTCGAACGTTAACACTGGAGCGCCTACGTGGTCGACGGCAACACGTTGATGAATGATGAGCGGCCGGTGGATACCACGACGTGAGGGTGCGTGTGATGTCGCACCGCTCCGTCGGCCTGATCCCGGAAAGGCTGCGCAGCGCGACGCTTTACGTCTCGGCCGAGTTCGGGGTCGCGGTGCACCTGTGCGCCTGCGGATGCGGGACCGAGATAGTCACGCCGATCGGCGGCGATGGCTGGAGCGTGACCTGCGACGGGACGTCCGTCACGCTCGAGCCGAGCATCGGCAACGCGAGCCTCGCCTGTCGTTCGCACTACCGCATCACGCGGGGGACCGTGGATTGGATGCCCAGCTTCGGCCCCGCCGAGCCACCCGCGCGGTCGACTCTGCGAGCGTTCTACGTAGACCTCCTTTTCCGCATTAGGTCCTGGTTTCGTCCTCCGGATCCGGCCCATCGTGATGTCACACCCATCGAGGAACGGACAATGCAACGAGATCGTCTAAGATGACGCGCATAGCGAACCTGAAACATCCGACCGACCAAAGTCGCTTCATTTACTGCTGGCGTCGGCGGGAGACCGACGTGAGCGCGCTGGTATATGTCGCGAGCGTGCTGCGGGATCCCGAGCAGGTGGTGCAGGCAGCCGAGTGGGTGGGTCAGCTCAACGCAGCTAGCGCAGAGCGGGAGGAAGCGGGCACCTTGCGGCTTCGGCGATTGCGAGATGAGATGAAGGGCGTCTCCCTCCTTCTGTCCAAGGCATGTGCCTTTGAGGGACTTTCGCTCTCGGCGATGCTGTACGGTATTCTACCCATCGCTCACGTTCCAGAACCCTCGGAAGGCTTTCCCTGGTCCGAGATCGAGAGCCCCGCGTCATGGACGGCTGTGAGCAAATCCTACACATCGAGGATGGGGGACGGTTGGGAAAGACGTCACTACGTCAACGGAGCCTTCGTGCGACCGCGTGTTCATGCCAGTGGCGGTTGGGCAGTGCGGATGAGTTCCGGAATCGTGCATGGTTCCTTCATCGTGGACGGTTGCAACGTTCGATCAACTGGAACGCGGGCATGTACAATCCAGGTTCCGCAAGCCTGGCCTGAAACGTATGTCTTGATGCTCCCGGGCAAGCGGCTTGACGCGGTAATCAGTCACCCGATCTTCGAGGACCCGGCATTTATAATAAAATCCGCGGTACTGACGGAGGAAGGTACGACGATCAGCTTCAGATCTCCCGTGATCCCGGTGGCCTTCGATGAGGTGCGCGCGGAGGCGGGTATGGAACATCAGCAGTTGGGACGGAATGGCGAGTTGTCCGGTGAAAGAGCGCTGCAAGACGTCAGCGGCGGGGGCGTTCGTCCGCTCGATGCATATCTAAGATCGAACGAGCGTGCGGCCATCATCGCCGCGGGGTTCGCTAAGCACGAGCTGACCGCACGAATGCTTCAGATAAACTCGATGTGTCCGCCGTGGGCAGAGAAGCTGCAGCTTCCGGACTAGCGAACGTTGAGGCAGAGCGTCGTTGAGTCGACCTGCTTGCTGACTTCCTGGTCGCGGACACCGCCGCTGATCCACCTGCGAAGTTCACCCCCGCCGTTGGAAGCGTCTGCGGCTCGCAGTCTGGTGTTTGACCGGCTGATGCCCGCCCCACGGTCCCGCCGTCACGGTGGAGTCGAACGACGTTCGTCCGGCGCGGCAGAACCGGAGTTCACGTTTTCGTTGCGACTAGTCCTGGTCCGCCGGAGAGAATGGTCCGGCGGCGGGCGTGTAAGATGAGCGGCCGCTTCGCATCGGGGGATTTACATGGATTACATCGATGCACTGGACATCCCTTAGGCGATCATCGCGCGTCTTGAGGGTGTCCAACTATTGGCACGAAGCCGATTAGATATCGCAATGTTTGATGCTCTCATCACGTGCGACGCGAACGAACTAGTCGCGCCGATCCATCCCGAGGCTATGATCACGGTCCTGCGGTCGGGCTATCACGAGCGGTGGCTGACCGGCAGCTATGACGAGGTGCTCGCGCTGCAGCGCCATACCCTACCGATCGAATGACTGCGCGCGGTCCCGTCTTTCCTACGCGCGAGAGCAAGCCGCTTGCCTGAGCATCCGGTAATGTCCGACCTCGAGGTCTGGGAAAAGGCATCGGCCATCGCTGCGGCTTTTGGCGAGGACGAGACCGAGTGTTTCGTGGACAGACTTTTCGCCATTCTACACGACACCCAACCCGCGAGACTGGCGTCGGATAGCAGCTGCCGCCGACGCCGTCGCTGCAGCGTCCAGGCGGTAGCGACTCACCGTCGCTGATCGTCTGCCTCCCTAAACACGTCTGTGCGTTTGAACACTGCGAAGGAGACTGACATGACAAGCGGAGAAGATCACGGACGGTTCCAATGAGCGCGCGATCGACGAGCCGCCGGCCGACACCGCACCCGGCATCTCCGATGACGCGCTCCTGGTTGGCGAGGAACTGCCGGAGGAGCTAGCGACGAGGAGGTCGCGCGGACCGCGGAAGGTTGGATAACCCGACCCCGAGCAAGTAACAGATCAAGCCTGCGATAGGCCTGGCGTTTCCGGATCGGGTCCAGAGGGGGCCTCAGCAGGCTCGTAGCGCAGTGTCCACCGGGGGTAGCCTCCCGGTGCGATCTCGATATCGGGAAGTCCGACCGGATCGGAGCCCGTCTCGACCCATCCCGCGCCGTGGCAGCGTCCGCAAACGGTGCGCTTGCACCGGAAGCTGACGAGATCGATCTCGGAGTTCCACTGACCTCTGCCCTGACAGACCGGACACATCGCATCGAGGCTGCCCTTGCGAGGCTGTAGCGGAACGATGTCGAAGGCGTGCGGGCTTTCGGGGCCGTCGCAATGGACGATGTTGCTGGCATGGGGCATCTGGCTTTCTCGTGGCGCTGCCGCCCAAATGCAATACGGTCTGGCCGCCTCTACGCTCGGACCGTCGGTACCTGCGCTATGTCCGTCGTCCACGCTGGCGACCGCATCTCCGATCGCATCCTCCACTCCCGCTTGAACCCCTGCGATGCCGTCACCGCCGTCCAAGTGCCGAACCTTGCGTTGATCGCGTCAAGCGCACCCATCAACCGGTCCCGCTTGGCCGTATCCTCCTCGAACAGGGTGCGCGGCCGCTCGTCCTCGGGCAACAGATCGTCGAGCATGATGCCGGCCTTCGTGTAGGCGTAGCCATCGCGCCACGCCTTCTCCGCACCGCGCCTAGCCGCTGCGATCAGTTCGAGGCTGTCATTCGTCATCGGATGAAGGGTTACCATCCTCGATGCGCCGTACTGCGGTCGGTCGGGCTTGTGCTTGTTGGTGTGGAAGAACGCGGTCAGCCGGGCAGCCACCAACCCGTGCGACCGCAGCTTCTCTCCTGCCCGCAGCGCATACTGCGACAACGCGCCCATCATCCTCTCGAAGTCGCAGATCGGCGTGCCGAACGACCGGGTGACTGCCATGCCCTTGCGGCGCGGCTCGACCGCCTCGACCGCGTTGGACGGAACGCCGCGGAGTTCGGCAACCAGCCGTTCGAGCACGACAGTGCCTACGGCGCGAGCCTGTTTCATCGGCATGTCCCGCAGCGCACCCGCGGTGTGGATCCCCAGGCCGGTCAGCTTGCGTGCGGTCGCACCCCCTACGCCCCACACGTCGCCGACCGCGAAAGCATGCATCACCTCGCGCCGCACGTCTTCGTCACGAAAATCGGCCACACCGCCGAACTGCGGGTTCTTCTTGGCCGCCGCGTTCGCCAGCTTCGCCAGCGTCTTGGTGTACGCGATGCCGACGCACGTGGGTATCGTCGTCCATAGCTGGACCTGCGCCCGCATCGCGTTCGCGTGGGCGACAAGATCACGGCCCTCGAACCCCGCCAGATCCAGGAATGTCTCGTCGATCGAGTATATCTCGAAGTCGCGTGCGAAGGACTCGCACGCGGCTATCACCCGACGCTGCATGTCACTGTAGAGCGCATAGTTCGACGACCGGACCTGAATGCCGTGTTGCCGGACCTTGTCTCGCAGGTGGTGGATCGGGTCTCCCATCTTGATGCCGAGTGCCTTCGCCTCTGCCGATCGGGCGATGGCGCAACCGTCGTTGTTCGACAGCACGATGACCGGCACGCCCACCAGGCTGGCATCGAAGGCGCGCTCGCACGAGACGTAGTAGTTGTTGCAGTCGATCAGGGCGATCGGCGTGCTCATGCCATCTTGCGCGCGACACCGACGACCGTGCCCCAGATCTCGACGTGCTCGTCGACCAGAATGTCCGCGAACCCTTCGGCCTCGGGCACGAGCCAATGGCGGCCGTCGACATAGCGCAACCGCTTGAGCGTCCGGTCGCCGTGGACCAGTGCTACCACGATCGAACCGGCCTTTGGCTTCCTGGCACGGTTCACTACGATCATATCACCATCGTTGATTCCCGCGCCGGACATGGATCGGCCGTCGACGCGCATGATGTAGCTCGCGGCCGGATGCTCGACGAGCCACGCGCCCAAGTCGATCGGTTCCTGCATGTCGTCTTGGGCCGGCGACGGAAACCCAGCTTGCGTATGGACGAGGAAGAACGGCACCTCGCAGGGCACCAGTTCGAACGGGACGTCGTGAAGCCGCAGGGCTTCCTCGAAACGGTTCAGCGCGACAACGACCGGGTGGTTACCGTTTGTCGAGGACACGACCTAGAGAATCGCGGTGAAGAGGAGCTGCTCATGCCGGGCGGCAAGAACCGACCGAGCATCCTGGGCCGCGCCGACGGCTTGCCTATACTCCACCGTGACAAACCGCTCGGCCTCGTCGAAGCTGAATGGAGCAGGGTCCGCTGACGGATAGACGTTATCGTATGTGGCGCGGGCAGCCGCACGTAGCCGCAGATCGTGCTGCATTTCATTGCTCCATCAGTGTCGAGTCGCCGCAAGCGGCATCCCCGTAGCTAGGCGCGATCCGGATTGATTCGCAAGAACATTGCAAGAACATCGATCTGATGCGATTGGTGGGGCCGACAATTCGAGGACGCCAGATGACTGAGCACGATGACGACCAGCAGCAGCCAAAACCAGCGTTCGGCCAGTGGCTCATTACACAGAAGGACCGCATCGACCTCGTCGGCCAGCTTGCGATTGGAGCGGTCGCCGATCGCCGCTTCCCCCGCAACGGTGATCCGGAAGACGTGCGCAAGCACCTCAGTGCCATGCAGGCCGAGGGCGACATGTTCGCGGCAGTGGACGATGCCGAGTCGGACTGGTTGTCCGCGTGATGCAGGACGCATGGGAACAGGCTTTCGCGCTGATGGCGGATCATGGCCAGATGGGCGCATGCGAGATCGTTGCGTCGGGCATGCAGAAGTCGCCCCCGGAGAAGCCCGAGCAGTACCGGCAATGGGAGGTGCTAGCCGATTGTCTGAACGCTGTGGCGGATGCTAGCCGGACGAAGCAGTGATGCGGATGTTGGGGCAATGATCGCCATCGTACCAGCGACGGCCTTCTCATGCATCGTGACGCGCGTTCATGACGGTGACGGTCCTCTATGGTGCTCGAGCGGTATCAAGGTTCGGATCGCCGGTGTTCAGGCGCCGGACTTCGAGAGCGCGTCACCGTGTCGGGCGGTAGACCCGCGGCGGGTGAACTATCGCTGCGACAACGCCGCTGCCAAACGCAGCCAGCAGATCGTTGAGCGGCTGGTACTGGGGAAGGCGCTGCGATGTGAGCCGACTGGTAGAAGCTACAGCCGCATCGTCGCCCGGTGCACGCTGCCCGACGGCCGGTCGCTGTCATGCGCGACGATCGAGGCCGGCGCCGCAGTCCGATGGGAGCGGTATTGGCGGCAGTATCGGATGACAGACTGCCGTTAAGGCGCTTTCATTCAGACGAACCTCGCAGTGCGCGTTTGCGTCACGAGGCTGCGCAAATGCGCACCCCCGCTGCATGTTTGCGCAACTGCCACAGCGGATAGGCATCCTGAATGCTTGTTGCTGCGGCTCAATGTCGTCTCAAATCTTGCCGCAGACCGTTCTTCGGGAGCGGCAACATCGAACCCGCAGATCTGGATTTGTCGGTGAGACACGTGATCCATTGGTCGGCAATCGCTGTTTCATGATTCAAATCGGTTGAGGAAAATGAGATGACGAACGTAGCTTTGCGCGGCTGCCTGATCACGATCCTTTTGAGCGGACCGGTGCGACATGAAGGCTGGTGGTCTGCGGTTCCGTCTACGAGAGAGTGATTGTTTCAAGGAGAGCGAAATGCGTCGATCCGGCGTACTGTTGATGCCTGCGCTGATCTCACTGGGTGCGTGCGCATCCATCCCGCAAGTCGTGATGAACCCGCCCCTCGCCGGATCGCCCGAGACCATCGCGGTTTCTGTCGGACCGTGCTTCGGCTTCTGCCCCGTGTATGACGTGATGCTCGCTCCAAACGGAGACGTTCATTTCTCCGGCAAGCGCCACACTGCCGAGGTGGGCGATCGCGATCGCCGTTCTAGCCCCGAAGTCTACCGGGCGGTCGCCGGCGATCTCGCGGCGTTCCGCCCCGCAGAGGGAACGACGGAGCGCGTCCCATGTACCGCGGCGATCAGCGATACGTCGTCATACACGATTACTTGGATCACGGCGGACGGTCGTCGCATGGTTGCGACGCACCAGCGGGGCTGTTCGGGTGGCCCGGGACATGAACTCGACAGCGTACTCGCTAGCCTGCCGAAACGTCTGGGTATCGCTTCTTGGGCTCAGCAGACGACGCGGCCGGGGTCATCGCGGGGTTGAGCGGCGAGGCAGGCTAAGAAAGCAAGATCCGCGCGACGTGCCGTCTGGCACCAGCGGCATCCGGGGCGCGTGATCACTGATGTTGCGCTCCGGCCTCCGTTCGAAATGGCCCGCCTCGCGTTGCAGATGCGGATGGCGGGCTTCGGCCGTCGTCGGCGCACGTCCTCGGTTCCACGCCTGTAGGACCGTCCGAGCGGGGTCGAAGGCGTGGATGTTGCGCGTATTCCACGCGGCGACGATGTAGAGCTCTGCGTTCTCAGCGCGCGATTGACCGCATCAGGTTGCCGAGAGACGATGAGACCTTCTGTCCAAGCGCTCTGACCTCGGAAGCCGTTCTTTCGGCATCGTCCTGTTCGAACACCAAGGATATCCTCTCCGCACCTTTCGCACGGAAGGTGACGACCTTTGCAATCACAACCCAGCGATCGCGACGATCGAGAGCGATGCGGAACACGCCGTGACCGAGAACGGTCCGGAGTGGTTCGTGAATGCGGAACGCAGCGATACAGGACGCTGCGATGGCGCCCTCTGCCGCAAACGGACCGCTCGCGTCTAATGCGTCCGCGAGATCCTGGAAGCGCTGTCCGATGAGATGACGGAGTCGGATGTCATCGCCGCGACCAGGTATGCCGGAAAGACTGAGCAGGGCCTCGCTTACGGCGGCTTCGGCCGACGCGAACGCCTGGACGAGTTGTCCGCGCCAAGCGTTCACGGACTGGGCTGCTGCAATCCAGCGGGCCTCTTCCGGCAAGCTCGGAATTGCGGAGTTCGCGACGGACATGGTGGCACAATGACGCAATGTCGTTGCCAAGCCGTTTAAGCGCTGAACGGACTGGGGGCAGCCGAGTGTTGGTCCGATGGCGAGATCCCGGAGCGCCAAGATACACCGCGTGCAAGACAGCCACGTTCGCCAAGTGCAGCTTGCCGACACGATGCCGCCACTTCGGAACGAAGAGCGTATCCGAGTTTCCGATTCGTCGGGCTGGGTGATAAGGTTTCAACATCGGGTGAATGCATCCCCGTTCCATGGGCCGCGGTCGACATTTCGGCCATTGATGGACGTCGATGATCAAGGGAGCAGACCAAAGGCGGCGGGGGCACGCGGTAGCGAGCATGATCAGCTCCATGGTCTTGGGACTCGCCTTCCTGTTCGGGGCTTACCCGACGACGACGAAGGCTGATGCGCAACGGCAGATCACCCACAGCAGTTGGACGACGGCCGAGGGGGTACCCGGGATGGTGTCCGCTCTGGCGCAGACGCACGACGGGTACCTCTGGCTCGGCACCTACGAGGGACTCTACCGGTTCGACGGCGTCACCTTCGAGCGGATAGCTCCGGCAGACGGTCATCCGTCGGGCGCGATCCCGGTCACGGCCGTCTTCGTATCCCACGGCGGCGAACTCTTCGTCGGGTACGCGGGACGGGGCGGCGTCGAGGTCTATCGCAACGGACGCCTGGTCCGTGTCGCCATGCCGAGCGCGCCCGGCGAGATCACCAGCTTCGCCGAGGATCGGGAAGGCGGCCTCTACGCCATCGGCGGCAGGGAGCCCGGCGCGCTGTACCGCTTCTGGCGAGGCGCCTGGGAGCATGTCGATCAGCGTCGGGGGCTGCCTTCCGAAACGATATGGTCGGTGTTCACGGCCGGGGACGGCACGGTCTGGGTCGCCACTGCGAAGCACCTCTTCTTCCTTCGCTTGGGCGCGACCCGGTTCGAAGACACCGGTGAGCAACTGGTGGACGGAGCGGGGTTCGCGCAGGATCGGCAAGGCGATATCTGGATCTCAGGACCGTTCGGCACGCGCATGGTAGCCGACTATCCCCACGGACACCGCCGTCCGCGCAAACCGGTCTTCTACTCCGCACTGGCGCCGGCGAGCCGCGTCGCCCTGTTGTTCGCTCGTGACGGAGCCCTATGGGGCTCGACCTACACCGATGGACTCTTCCGCATCGATGGGCCGGGACGGATCCCTTCCAGCGACGCGTCGATCCAGCACTTTCGCACCAGCGACGGCATGACCTCCAACCAGGCCGTCGCCATCCTGCAGGATAGCGAGGACAATGTCTGGGCGGCCACGGAGAACGGCCTCGATCAGTTCCGGAGGGCCGACGTCGAGCAGGTCAGATTGCCGCCGCAGACGTCTCCACGCGGTTACAAGATGGCGGTCGACGCGAGCGGTGCGATATACGTCGCTGGCGGGAAGACGCTCTACCGCGCCGGTTCCAACGGCATGCCCATGCCCATCAGGCCGGCTATGCAGCCCAGCGCACTATGCGCCGACCCGTCCGGCGGCATCTGGATGGCAGTGGGTGGACACATGGAGAGGCTTCGTGGCGACCGCACGGTCGGCGTCTTCGCGTTGCCCGGAGCGCAGGCCGTAACCGGCTGCGGGGTCGACCGAGCGGGGCGGCTATGGGTCGCTCGGCCGAGTGCCGGAGTGTTCTTGCTCGATCATGGGAAGTGGCGCCGCTTCGCTCTTCCGATGAACGCGCAACGTCCCAAGGACATCATCATGGACGGCGCGGGCAATCCGGTCGTGATGTTCAGCAATCGTGCCCTTTTGCTCGTCTCCGCAAGAGGGACTTCCCAGTATCTAGACGGCGACACCATCGGTGTCAGTGGACTGACCGGAGTCTTCCCGACGGACTTCGGTCTGCTCGTCGCGGGCGGTACCGGAATAGCACGATGGAACGGACGCGGGTTCAACCGCCTGTCGATAGACGAATACCCTTGGCTGCGCGGCGTCCGGGGACTCGTGCAGACCAGAAGCGGTGAAACCTGGATGCTCAACAACAAGGGAATCCATCACGTCGCGTCGGCGAGTTTCCGAGCAGCCTTCGATCACCCGCATACGGCCCTGCCGCACCTCACGCTCGGACAGGAGGATGGATTGTCCAGCCATCCTACGGGTGAGGAGGGTGCTCAGGCCGCGGTGGCCGAGGACGGGCGGATCTGGTTCATCACTCGGCAGAGCGCCGTCCGCGTCGATCCGTCCAGATTGATGTCAAATCCTCGGGTGCCGACCGTTCTCATCCGCGGCCTTACCGCGAACGGTCACCGCTATGCCGATCCGATGTCGGTGAATCTTCCTGCCGGGACTAGAAACCTCTCGATCAGCTATACGGCGTTGAGCCTGTCCGTGCCGAGCCGCGTGCGTTTCCGCTACAGGCTCGAGGGAGTTGATGCCGACTGGGTCGATCCGGGAACGCGAAGGGAGGCTTTCTACACCAACCTCGGGCCGGGCAGTTACCGCTTCCGGGTGATAGCGTCGAACGACAAGGGCGTCTGGAACAGGCAGGGCGTCGATCTCCCGATAGTCATTCCGCCGACCTTCCTACAGTCGCGGATCTTCCAAGCGTTGTGTGTTCTCCTTGCCGGCGTGCTGCTGTGGTTCCTCTTGAGTCTGCGAGTTCGGATACTGACGCGGCGCATGCGCATCAGAGTGGCGGAACGGACCAATGAGCGGGAGCGCATCGCACGCGAACTCCACGACACGCTTCTGCAGGGCATACAAGGACTGATGCTGCGCTTTCACGTCGCTGCGCAGTCCGTGCGCGACGAGGGCACGAGACGCGAACTCGAGGACGCCATGGATCGCGCGGACGACGTGCTGATCGACGGTCGCGACCGCGTCCATGCGCTCAGGGCGATCGATACCAGTGACGATCTGGAAGGGGTCGTCCTCGCGCTCATCGATCGCCAGGACTTTCCTTCCGGAATTAAGATCAACTTCACTTCCAAGGGAAAAGTCCGTTGGGTCGAGCCCGAGTGCATTGCCGAGGTGAGCGGAATCGTTAGCGAGGCGCTCTTCAACATCAGACGACACGCGAAAGCATCAATCGTCACCGTCGATCTGACATTCGCGATGTTCAGCATCACGCTTTCCATCCGCGATGACGGCGTTGGCATCCCGCCGGAAGTGCTCAAGGCAGGCGGACGGCCGGGACATTTCGGCCTTACTGGAATGCAGGAGCGGGCGAAGCAGATCGGTGCCAAACTGTCGATCCATTCTGTCCTTGGTAGTGGGACGGAGGTCCGCCTCGCTCTTCCCGTCCCGATTTGGCGTTCTCGATCTAGACCGGGGAACTGACGCTGATCTTTCAGATGCGGACCAGTTGGCGCGCGTTTTTAACGTCAATGTCCGTCCGCCCGTCGATTGCGGCGGTTCGAGGTGTGGCCATTCTAGGCACTTCTCAACAGGGGCCAATCGTTGCCGCCGTCCGCGCCGCAGCGCGACCGCTTCATGATCGTTTGGATAGGGCCTGATATCTCTCGTAGCTCTTCTGCATGTGCAGGCGTGCCGCCCTGCGCGCGCGCGGCGGATCGGCCGCCTCGATGGCCGAGTAGATCGCCTCGTGGTCCTTGTTTATCGTCTGCGCATAGGCCTTGTGCGCGGCGGGATCGTCGGCCTGCAGATAAAGTCTGCGCGAAGGGATCAGACGGACGCCGAGGAAAGAGGTGAAGCGAGCGAAATAGTCATTCCCGGTCGCATGTGCGATCGCGGCATGGAAGGCGGCGTCTGCCAGGACCGATCCGTCAACGTCGGAACTACGTTCCATGGCGGCGAGTGCATCACGCATCTCGGCCAGATCTGTATCCGACCGCCGCTTCGCGGCGAGTTCGGCCATCTCGCTTTCGAAACCCATGCGCATCTCCAGCAGCTTCAGGACGTCTTCGATCGCCTCCACCTCCTCGGGCGTCACCTGGAAGGCACGATAGTGCGCGGCCTCGGCGACGAAGGCTCCTGATCCCCGGCGTGATTCGAGCAAGCCGCGGGCGGCCAGGCGCGCAAAGGCCTCGCGGACCACCGTCCGGCTTACGGCGAAATCCTCGGTGATCTGCTTCTCGGTGGGGAAGCGCCCGCCGGGCAGCAACTCACCTGCCTCGATCTGGCTCTCGAACCGCCGAACCAGATCGTCGGCGAGGTTGGCGGCTTTCGTTACCTTCATGAGTACGCTTTACCACCCGAAGGAGGGGGCGCCAGCCACCTCCTTCGGGTGCGGCTACGGTTCGTCTCCGATGCCGCCTGCTCCTCGCCGGCAAGGACCCATCGGTCGGCTCGGCGATCCTGGTACAGGCGCGCGTCGCAAGCTCTCAGAACGTGAACCCGCTTCGAACGCCGAAGTAGCGCTGGCTGTCTCTTCCAGGCTTGTAGCTGACAGCCAACGTCGACGGTGACGCGGCCACGCCGTAGTTCCATACGCCGTCCCGTCCCTTGGTCAGCACATAGTCGCGGTCGAATACGTTGTTGACGAACAGCGTCACCTTGAACGGACCGCTTCTGACACCGGCTCCCAGGTTCACCAGCGTGTATCCGCCCTGTTCGGAGTCCGGATCCTGAAGAAGGCTGAATACGACGCGTGACTGATAGTGGACGCTGGACTGGAGGAACCCGATGATGTCGTTCGTCAGAGGCTGATCGTACTGCGCATTGCCCGAGAGGTTCCAGCGGGGCGAGTTAGGCAGCGTCCGCCCCGACAGGTCCTGTATGCCGCCGACGCACCCTTGGGCGACGGTCTGCTGGGGGAAGCAGGTGGCATTGAGGAAGCGGTCCATTCGGGCGACGGTGTACGCGCCGTAGAGGTTTAGCGTCAGCGCTGTGGACGGTCTGGCGGCTGCCTCCATCTCTACGCCGTGCGACGTCACCTTGCCCAGACTGTTCAAGATGTTCTGGCCGGTCGTGTCGTCGCGGCTCTGCGCCTGGAAGCCGTAGAACGCCTCGTAGAAGCCGGTGAGGTTGAACGTGAGCCGATTGTCGAGGAACGTGGACTTGAGGCCGACTTCGAAGCTGTCGCCGTGTTCTGCCGGCACAGGCTGTCTGGCCGCCACGGCATCGGCGACCGGTACGCCCTTCAACGGGCCTGACGCCAACGGCGTGCGAACGGTGTAGGTGCTCGTCAGGTCGTATGCCAAGCCCTTGTAGCCGCGCGCATAGTCCGCGAACACCATCACGGTCTCGGTCGGACGGAACTGGATTGCCGCCTTTCCGGTCACGACCGTGTCCTGGTCGCACGTGGAGACGGCGAGGCCGGCGGTCCCGCTCGCCGTCGAGCACCGTGGGTATCCATAGCGCACGCCGGTTCCCCGATCGATGAAGCTGTATCTGACGTCCTCGCGATGAACCCGGAGGCCGCCGGTCAGCGACAGCCTTCGCGTGACGTCGTAGGTCGCCTGTCCGAACGCGGCATAGGTCTGCTGCGCCGATCTCGCGAGATAGCTCGAATAGGCGATGCTGTTGGTGGACGGTAGCGACGGCAACCCGTTGAAATTGCCCAGGGTGTTGGATCCGCGGACATAGTCGCGGAGCGACCGCGTGTCGCTGTAGAACAGTCCTGCGACGTAGCGCAGGCGCCCCCGGTCGGGCGACGTGAGACGCAGCTCCTCGGTGAAGGTCGTCACCTTGAAGAAACCGCCGTTCGCCGAACCGCCCGCAGGGGCGGTTGGGGCAACCGTCCGGAAGTCGAAAGCGCTTGAATCCGTGTCCTGGAGATCAACCAGCTTGTACCTGTCGATCGAACTGATCGACGCGATCGTCGGGCCGCCATCGAATGCATAGGCCGCCTTCACGCCCGTGCCGTAGTCGGTCGAGTCGCCCTTCGAATCAACGTCGAGCCGCGTGAGGCGGTTCTGAGACGAGGGCACGATTCCAGCGAGGATGACGTTCTGGCCAATGCGTCCGCGAGCGAACGTGACGCCGGGGCTGAGCTGATACTGTGCCGGCGCACAGCAGGTCGACTTCGTCCGCACATAGTAGGGTGATGCGATGATCGACGCGTTCGAACCCGGTTCCCAAAGCAGCTTGCCGCGAAACAGCACGTCCGACTGGCCATTAAGCCAGTTGCCGGTGAACGTGTTGAAGATCGTCCCTCGATACTTGCTGTAGCTGCCCGAAAGCCGCGCCTTGAGGGTCGATGTCAGCGGACCGGAGATGCTACCCTGATACCGCTGTTCGCCATCGTCGGTGAAGAACGTCTCGACCCGCGCCGAAAGCCGGTCGGTCGGAGCGAGCGTCGTGATGTTGATCGCCCCCGCGGACGCCGCCTTCCCGAACAAGGTACTCTGGGGTCCCCGCAGGACCTCGATCTGCGCGACATCGGCGAGCGCGGTGAACGCCGCGGCCTGGAAGGCCTGTGGGATGTCGTCGACGACTACCACGACGCTGGGCTGGGTGGAGATGCTGTACGCGTAGGTCCCGATGCCGCGGATGTTGATGCTGTTGTTCGCGGGCTGACTTGTCTTCGTGATGGTCAGCGACGGCGCCGTGCGGACGAGGTCGTCGAAATCCCGCACGTTCGCCCGTTCCAGTCCCGCCGACGTTATCGCGAGCACGGAAGCGGGGACGTCCTGGATGCTCTGCGACCTCTTGTTCGCGGTGACGACGATGTCTTCCAGTGCGGCGCTTGGAGCGGCGGGGGAGGGCGACGCCGCTTCGCCCGCCGAGGCATCCGCCGGAGTACCCGACTGTTGGGCCTGCGCCGGTTGTGCGCAGGCGATGGCGTACGCGGCGGCGCACGCCAGCAAGCTATGCTTCTTCATCGCATCCTCCCATCACGCCCGGGTTACCCGGGTCGCGTCCCCCCGCAGGTTGCCGGAGGTAACGGGCCGATCATCCTCCTTCCCCACGGGATGTCAATAGTTGTAATACAACTTATGATCTAGGGGCGGAAGTCCGTATCCGCGGCTCGGACCATCGCCAGCCAGTCCTGTTGTGAGTGGACGTCCAGGCCGCGATCCCACGCTGCGCCCATGTAGTAGACGAACGGCTTCCCTGGCCTTGCGCGGAGCAGTACGAGATAATTGTCCGCATCGGCCGTGACGTCGACGATCGCCTTGGGATCGACCAGCAGGGCGACGCCCATCGTCCCCTTCGCCGGATCGGTGGGGCCCCACCAGATCAGGCGTCCGGCAGCCCGGTCCACGGTAAGCGTGCCGCGTTTCGTCTCGTCGGTCGGATGCTTAGAGATCCCGATGCCCACTACGAGATCGCCCGGCTTGTTGGACTTCAGCGTCGACACCATGCGCGTGAAGTTCGTGCCGGCCGGTAGCGTGAAGCGCCTCGTCTCCCAGACGCTTCTCACCACGTCCACCGGCCAACGCTCGTAATCGACGCTGAAGGACGCCGTTTCCGGCCCGTTCTGCAGTATCCGGTACCTCGAATAGTTGCGCGAGACCCAGAGCTTGTTGTCGTACCAGATGCCCAGACCGCCGGCACCGCGGAAGCTGTGTACGCCGTAGAAGTCGATGCCCTCGCCGTGATCCGCGTGCTGGTCGCCGGTTCGGAGCTGACGATCCATGAACGGCCACCGGACGTTCTTTCCCCATGCGTCGATGCCCGAACTCGAAGGCGGTTCCGCCTTCTCGAGCGGGCGTCCATAGATGCGATGGGCAGTCCTGTCGTTCTCCCAGAGAATGTCGCCGAACCTGTACGGAGCGAAGACGACCGCTGCCCGGGAGTTTCTATCGGCGGCTGGCGGAAGCGCCTTGCGTTCGTCTCTCGGCTTGTCCTGCGCATCGATGGCGATCGGCAGGGCGACCAGCGCCAGGACGAGCCCCATGAATGCGCGCGTGCCCCATGCCGTTCTAGCGACGAACATCGTAACCCCCTTTGAGATAGGCATCGAGGTCCGTCTGGCGAAACAGACTCGCGTCGCCGGGAAGCGAGTGCTTCAGTGCAGCAAGTGCAAGACCGGTTCTTGCGGCCATCTGCATGTCCGAGCCGCCCAGAATTCCGTGAAGGACGCCAGCCGCGAAGGCGTCACCGCCTCCAATGCGGTCGACGATCCCCGAAAGAACCACCTCCTCGGTCTGGGAATGGCCGTCCCGCATGTCGATCCGTGCAGACAACCGGTGATGGTCGACCGTCTCGACGACCCGAGCGGTAGACGCGATGATACTTAGCCTCGGGAACCGCGAGAATGCCGCCTCGGCTGCCTCGCGACGGCGATGTTCCGCATCCCCCGAGAACTCGCGACCCAGCAGCAGCGCGATGTCGCGGTGGTTTCCGAACATCAGATCGGCATGAGCGACCAGTTCGCACAGGATGGCTTGGGGATCGGAATCCCAACTTTCCCAGAGCTTCGCGCGGTAGTTGCCGTCGAAGGAGATCCGCACGCCATGCCCGCTCGCCGCCTTGACGGCGGCAAGCGCGTTCGCTGCGGGGCCCGACCCCAGCGCCGGCGTGATGCCGGACAGATGAAGCCAATCGATGCCGGAGAGAAGTTCGTCCCAGTTCCAGGTGTCGACCGACGCCTCTGCGAACGAGGACCTCGACCTGTCGTAGATCACCTCGGTGGCCCGCATGCCGGCACCGGACGTGACGAAGTACAGTCCCATTCGATCGCCGCCTAGCTTCATGCCTGCAGTGTCGACGCCGTGCCCGCGCAGCGTCGTCACCGCCGATCGGCCCAGATCGTTGTCGGGCACGCGGCTGGCGAAGCCGACGTCGTGCCCCAGCCGTGCAAGCGCAGTCGCGACGTTGGCTTCGGCGCCAGCGACCCAGACGTCGAGGCTGGGGGTCTGCATCAGCAGTTCGCGGCCCGGAGGCGACATGCGAAGCATGGTCTCGCCGAAGGCGAGAAGACGTCGGGAGCCGATGGCCATCAGCGTGCGAGCCATCCGCCGTCGACGGCCAGAACGTGTCCCTGGACGTAGTCCGCTGCGCGACTGGAGAGGAAGACGGCCGCGCCGCCCAGATCGGACGCATCACCCCAACGACCGGCCGGAATCCGTTCGAGGATGGATCTGTTTCGCGCCTCGTCCGCTTGGAGCGCTGCGGTGTTGGCCGTCGCGATGTAGCCGGGTGCTATCGCGTTGACGTTGATCCCTTTGCTCGCCCACTCGTTCGCCAGGAGCTTGGTTAGGCCGCCGATCCCGCTCTTCGAGGCCGTGTAGCTCGGGACGCGCACCCCGCCTTGGAACGTGAGCATCGAGGCGATGTTGATGATCTTGCCGCTGCCGCGGGCGATCATGTGCCGCCCAGCCGCCTGACTTAGGAAGAACACGGATTTCAGATTGGTATCGATCACCGCATCCCAGTCCGCTTCCGTGAAGTCTACCGCATCCGCTCGCCGGATGATGCCGGCGTTGTTCACCAGGATGTCGACCCCGCCCAGTTTCGCCGCGGTCTCGTCGACGATGCGTTCGACCGGGTCGATCGTCGAGAGGTCGGCGGAGATGATCTCCGCCCTGCGCCCCATCGCCTTGATCCGATCCGCGGTATCCTGGGCGGGCGTGCGTCCGACGCAGGCGACGTCTGCACCGGATGAGGCGAGGGCCAAGGCGATCGCCTGACCTATGCCCGTGTTGGCGCCGGTTACGATCGCGACCTTGCCGCTGAGATCGAAGAGGCTTGCCATCGCCTTCAAGCCAGCTGACAGATGTCGAGGACGTTCATGTCCGTGTAGTCCTGGTTCTCGCCCGCCATCGCCCAGATGAACGCGTACGCCTTGGTTCCCGAACCCATGTGGATCGACCAGGGGGGGCTGATCACCGCCTCCTCGTTACCCATTACGATGTGGCGGGTCGCTTCGCCCTCGCCCATGTAGTGGAACACGCGGTCCTTCTCGAGATCGTCGAGCTCGAAGTAGAAGTAGATCTCGCTGCGACGCTCGTGGATGTGCGGCGGCATTGTGTTCCACACCGAACCCGGCTTCAGCACGGTGAGGCCCATGACGAGCTGAGCGCTTTCGCAGATGCCCGGAATGACCATCTGATGGATCGTCCGCTCGTTCGACTCCTCAAGGCTGCCGCGCTCCAGCGTCGTCGCATCTCGGACCGAGATGACGCGGGTCGTGAACGCCTTGTGCGCGGGGCACGACGCCAGATAGAAGCGCGTGCCGTCGCCGGCGAACTGCACGTCCTTCGCGCCCATCGTCACGTAAAGGCAGTCTTTGTTGCCCAGCGTGAAGGTCTCGCCGTCGACGGTGACGGTGCCGGATACCTTGCCGACGTTGACGACAGCCATTTCGCGGCGCTCCAGGAACGGGTGGCCTGCCGCAGACGCCGGCTCGGTCTGGTCGGGCAGCTTCACGCTACCGGTCGCGACCGCGACGCCGCCGATGACGAAACGCTCGGCATGCGTGTAGTTCAGCACGCATTCGCCGTCGCGGAACAGGCCCTGGATCAGATAGCGGTCGCGCAGTTCGTCGTTGGAGACGCATTCCATCATGTCGGGGTGCGTGGCGTAGTAGGTACGATCGTACATTGGAATGCTCCGATGGTTCTGGTCGCTGGGGCAGCGGCGGCTGTGGAAACGAGTGGTCTGTGGCCCTCGCGCAGGCGTGCGAGGCAAAGGGGGACGGGTGGCGGTCATGGTCCGACTTCCAGATCCGCGACGGAGCCGCGCACAATGAGTTTGGACGGGAACACCGACGGAGGCGCAGGCGCATCCGATGATCCGTCGAGCAGCTTGCGTGCCGCGGCCTGGCCCATCGCCTGTATGGGCCAACGAACCGTGGTCAGCGGGGGCCAGACGTGCGCTGCTATGGGAGTGTCATCGAACCCGATGATGGAGAGATCACGCGGGACCGCAAGGTCTCGCTGACGCGCAGCGTGTAGAACGCCCGCTGCCATCTCGTCGTTGCAGGCGAAGATCGCGGTCGGGGGCGGAACCTGATCGAGCAGGCGGCTTCCCGCAATGACGCCGGAATCGAAACGATAGTCTCCCTGCGCGATCAGGCTGCGAGGGAGAGCCACGTTCGCTTCGTTCAGTGCCGCTTCGAACCCTGCGCGACGTTCCTTGGCGGACCGGAATCCGTGCGGACCGGCGACAAGTCCTATCCGCCTGTGTCCACGCACGATCAGATGGCGCGTAGCAGCCGCGACGGCTTCGGCATCGTTCGACGAGACGCAGTGGGCGTCTGCGTCGAGGCGCGCCGATCCCATCCGGACGTACCGGCATCCTAGCTCGGCGCATTGTCGCGCCAGCAGGTCGTTCTCGGAGATGGGCGGCAGGAGCATCACGCCGAAGAGGCGCTGCCGCTCGAGGAAGCGACGAACGTCGTCCATCATTCCCGGCGATCCGCGATCCACCGGCCGTACGACGAGCGCGAAGTCGGTATCCCTGATCGCCTCGAGTATGCCCTGCTGCACTCCCAGCACCATCTGCGAGTTGGGATTGTCATGGATGAGCCCGATGAGGGAGTTGTGTCCCATGGCCAGGCCCCGGGCCTGTAGGTTCGGCACGAATCCCAGTTCGGCTATGGCCAGCTCGACCCGCTGCCGCGTCTCGACCCGAAGGAGCGGGGAGTCGTTGATGACCCGGCTGACCGTCTTCTTCGATACGCCTGCCACTCTGGCGACGTCGTTGATCGTGGGGCTGCTCCCACGGACGGATCCACCCGGCTCACGAGAACCGGAGCCGATCGTGGCCAAAGCTACATCCGCCAACGCGCACCGTCCTTCGGGTTCACGGTCGCTCGTGGCGCGTCCAGGGTCGGAACAAGACGTTTCCCCACGTCGCGCTCCGCGTCGACACCTTTAACAGGCGTCCTTACGATCCGCTCTCCGCGACCACCACCGCCAGCGACCTCGTCTGAGCGGTCCGTACGGGCCTGAAACGTCGTCGCGGACATGATCATCGTGCGCTCATAACCGCGACGCAGTCCGTCCTGTGCCGCAACACGGATGGTTCATCCACGCATGGAAGCCGCGTCCTCGGTGCCGGCACGATCGGACGCTCGGTACTATTCTTCGACACGCTGCCTCCCCCGGCTGCCACAGTTGTGTGACAACCTTATTGACATCGCAACTCAAAGGAAAGAGGAATGCTACCGGTGTCAAGGCAACAGCCTGATCTGAGGAGATGGATTTTGAGGGGTACTTTCCCTGCGGACGCCGCATGCGTTCTGACACGCGAAGCCGTGGCGATGGCGCATCCCGTTGGCTGCGACCGAGAGCTGGCATATCTCCAAGGCTGGCCGACGACGACCGTCCGGCAAGCGGGCGCTGTGATCGGTAGACGCTTCGCAGCCCTGTTCGAAGAAACGTCGGCGAGAAGGAAGGTCGTACCGGTCGTCCGGACGGTCATCGCGAGTGCGACCGGTCGTGGCTGGACGAACCCAACCATGTCGCTCGCTTCCCTTACCGGCGGGAATTCCGGCTGGGGGGCGGTGCCGTTCGCCCAGGCCACCAGCGACGAAATGCGCTCAGTCCATTCCTCGAGATCCAGTCAACCCAGCCGAGGTGAGACATGCTGCTGAACGCGATCCTTTCCGCTGCCGTGGCCATGACGGCCCAAGCGTTGCCCGCTCCTCAGCTGCCCGCTCCTGCCGCCATCCTGAAGTCGACCGAGCGGGTGGCGACGTGGCAACTCAATCACAGGAATACGTTCGAGTACATGCCGGCAGCATCGCGCAGCGTACGTGATCCCCGGGACTGGCAGCAGGCGACCTTCTGGGTCGCGCTGACGGAACTGGCCGATCGGTCACGCGATCCTGCATATGCCCGGGCGATCGTTGACCTCGGACGCGCTCAGCACTGGCGGCTCGGCGACAAGGCCTTCCACGCCGATGACCAGCTGATCGCGCAGGCGTGGATCTGGGCGGCTGCACATGGAGCAGGAAGCGCGGCGGTCGTTCCCACGAAGGCCTATTTCGACGCGGTCCTCGCCAACCGGCCGGTCGGTGATCTCGTGTTCCAGCCCAACCCCAGCGGACACGGCGATCCGATCTGCACTCAGCGGTGGTGCTGGGCCGATGCGCTGTTCATGGCGCCGCCGACGCTGCTGCAGTTCTCCCGGGCAACCCATGACCCGCGGTACGCCCGTTTCGCGCATGAGGAGTTCCGTGCGACCACCGACTATCTCTACGACCGCAAGGACCGGCTGTTCTTCCGTGACAGCCGCTTCTTCGAGCGGCGTGACGTGAAGGGTCGCAAGCTCTTCTGGAGCCGTGGCAACGGATGGGTGATGGCAGGTCTCGTCCGGATCATAGACGAACTTCCCAAAACCGATCCGCACAGAGCGTACTACGTCGGCCTGTTCCGTGACATGGCCTCACGGATCGTCGGACTTCAGAAGCCCGACGGCTTCTGGGCGCCGTCACTGCTCGACAACGGAAAGGACACCCCGCCCGAGACGAGCGGCACCGCGTTCTTCACCTACGCGTTCGCCTGGGGCATCGACGTCGGGATCCTCGATGCGCAGACCTATCGGCCGGCCGCAATCCGTGGGTGGGCGGCACTGGAACGCAGCGTCCAACCCGACGGCATGCTCGGCTGGGTACAGCAGGTCAGCGACCGCCCGGACAGCGTCGCGGCGTCGGACACCCAGTTCTACGGCGCTGGGGCCTACGTTCTTGCAGGGACAGCCCTATACGATCTTTCCAGACATGGAGCCGCTAGATGACCCTACGCAATCTCCGCGTCCTGCTCGCTCTCCCGCTGCTCACCGCCGGCGCGTCCGAGCGGGGCGCTTCGGCTTCGGACTGGACCGCACGTCCACACGGTCCGACGTACGCCACCGCTCCCGCCATGCACGATACGGTGGAACGGCGGCTGATGCCGCAGATGGAGGCGCTGCTGGCCCAGTTGCTGCGCGACAAGCGGAACATGAGGCTGGGCGGCGTCGAGGTCTTTAAGAGCGGCGACAAGTTCCTGCCTGGCAAGATCGCCGCGGCCATGTCGTACAGGGTGCTGGACCTGCCGAAGGGCGACCCCCGCCTTCCTCAGCGTCTCAAGGACTTCGCGACGATCGCGGACCTCACCGTCGGCGATCCGAGCGACACATGGGGCATCTACTACTACGTATCCGCCCTCCACCGCCTGAAGCAGGCCGGACTACTGGAAGAGGCCGTGTCGCCGGCGACGCTGGCGCTCCTCAAGGCGAGACTCGACTGGCACAGGTTCGTCCGGCCGGACCTTTCGCTGATCGACCTTCCCAACAACTACTACGGGGTGGCGTTTTCGATAGCACGACTCCGCTTCCTCATGGGCTGGGAGGACGAGAAGGGAAGTGATCGACTGCTGGAGCGTACGCTCGACCACTATCGCCGCTACTCGGGCGAGTACGGCTTCGCGGACGAGACGGAAGGCAAGGGACGTTTCGACCGGTACAGCGTCCTTCTAATCGGGGAGATCGCGCAGCGTCTCGTCGAAACGGGCATGGAGCCGACCCCGGAGGTGAAGGGATGGCTGCGCCGTTCCGTCGACCTCATGCTGCCGCGCTTCAACATGAGGGGCGAGGGCTGGGAGTACGGCCGCAGCATCGGCACGTACGGCGAGACTGCGTTCCTCGAGGTACTCACCGCGGCGGCACGGCTGAAGGTGCTGACGCCGACCGAGGAACAGATGGCCTATGCGTTCTCGTCGCGCATCGCAGCCAGGTACATGGACTTCTGGGTCAATCCGGCCACCGGGTCGGTCGATCTCTGGGATCAGGGGCGGAGGACCGATGCATACCGCGGCAAGCATCGCATATTCGGCGAGAACCTCAGCCTCGCGCGACAGTACATCTACACCGACGCCATCTGGAGCGATCTCGGATACCGCGGACGCGCTCCGGACGCGGGCTACGAGCGCTGGCTTAAGACCCTTCCGAAATCCACGACCACCTGGTTTGCCCGCGGTGAGCACGACCGGGCGGTCGTGACCATCCGCGACGGAGATAGGGTGATCGGCCTTCCGATTATAAACGGGGCGGAAGGGCAGCATATGCACAACCCGTACTTTCCGGTGCCGTTCTCTCCAGGCATGCTGCAGGGATCGGCGGACGCGGACTATCCGCTCCTTCTGCCCAGGATCACTCTGACCGACGGCAGCGTGCTCATGCCGTTGGCCTGGTTCAAGGACGTCCGCGTCACGAAGCGCGGGCCCGTGACGGATGTGACTTGGCGGCAGGACGCTCTCGACAGGATGGGCGGGGCGGACGCAACCGCGGACCCTCGTGCGACGATCGTCACGAAGTACCGGCTCACTCCCGGGAGCATCACGCGGACCGACTCGCTCTCGGTGAAGGGGGCTGCGAAGATCGCCAAGATCGAAATGGCGTTCGCGAGCTTCTCCTCGCGTCCGGTCACTCGGTCTGCCGGAACCGTCACGTTCGGCACGGGCGAGGTGAAACGTTTGGAAACAAGAGGTTACGGCAACTGCGCGGCGCAACAGGTGGCCAAACAGCCGTACCGGTCCACGACCGGCGCTTTCCGGTCGTTGGTCGAGTGCGACGTGATGATGGCAGTGCCCACAGCTTCCACAGAACTGAACTGGACGTTGTCATACAACTATTGACACCCCTCTTGCATGTGTTAGTTGAGTCGCATGACACCGGTAACAACCGGGCCACGCAGCCTCGACGAGGTGCGGCGGGAACAGGGAGGAACTTCGAATGAAGCAATCACGTATCCATAGGTGCGCCTACTCCGCGCTCCTGATGACGACCGCCTGGTCGGTGCTGTCCACCGCCGCTCTCGGAGCCGCTCAGAACGCGCCTTCACAGGACCCGGCAACGGTGCAGTCCACGCCGGCCGGTAGCAGCGCGGCGTCCCCCTCCGTGCAAAGCAACCCCGTTCAGCCCGAGGGCGGTGCGCTGGACCCGACGCGGGAGCAGACGTCCGACATCGCTGATCCAATGACCGACCCGATAGCGCGGGCCGCGGCGGAGGCAGACGTCTCGGCCGGCGACATCGTCGTGACCGGCGCAAGGGCGACGCAGAGAACCTCGATCGAGCTGAAGCGCAATTCGAGCGTCGTCGTCGACGGCCTCGTCAGCGACGAGATCGGCTCCACGCCGGACAATTCGGTGGGCGACACGCTCGAGCGGCTGGCAGGCGTATCGGCCGACCGCTTCAAGGGCAACGCCAACGAGATCTCCGTTCGCGGACTCGGGCCCACGCTCAGCTTCGCGACCTTCAACGGGCGCGAAGTCTCCACCGCGGGCGGCGATCGTTCGGTTGCGTTCCAGCAGTTCCCGTCCGAGCTCGTCAACGGCGTCCTCGTCTACAAGACCCAGCAGGCCGACTTCCTTGAAGGCGGCGTCGGCGGCATCATCGAACTGCGCTCCTTGAAGCCGCTCGACTACGGCAAGCGTCGTCTCCAGGCCGAGATCCGCGCCGACTTCCAGCCGAAGTCCGACGACGTCTACCAGGACGACGGCCTCGGCTACCGCGCCAACATCTCGTACACCGATCAGTTCAAGACCGGCATCGGCGACATAGGCATCAGCATCGGCTACCAGCGCCAGGATACGACGGCACCCGAAGACTACTACAACGCCAACGCGACGTTCCAGGCGTGCAACACCTCGGCGAACAACCCGTCCCTGATCACCGGGACGGCCGGCGCGCTCGTGGCGGCCGGGGCGGGCGTGAACTGCACATTGGCGGCGGGACCCCGGTCCGTGGCGCCGGCAACGGGGCAGACGCCGGTCGCAGTCGGCGAGACGGTCGGGCCGGTCTACTTCGCGAACTCCTCGCGTAGTTTCCGCACTCAGCAGACTGCCGAGGTTCGGGACGCCGTGATCGGCGCCTTGCAGTGGCGGCCAACCTCGACGTTCGAGGTCGCGATCGATGGACAGTTTTCAAACCGCGCCAGCCTGGAGAAGCGCAACGTGCTCGCGATCGCCGAAGGTCTGCGCGGCGTGAAGCCGCTGATCATCGGAGACGGGACGAACGGCTACTCGAAGGGCGCATTGATCAGCTACAGCGGCAACTCGAACATCGAGGACCAGCTCGAGCGTCGGGAACGGAGCGAGAAGTACTACGGCGGCGGTCTCAACCTGATCTGGCGCCCCGACCGCTGGACCTTCTCCGTCGACGGATCCTATTCCGACTCCCAGCGGACGGAGACGCAGCGGCAGACCCGGATGCGCTCGACGACACGGGTGCCGTACACCCTGACCTACGTCGGCGACAATGTCGTGCCCGACGTGACCTTCGGAAACGGTTTCGACGTGACGGATCCCGCCAGCTTCCTTTCGGCGACCGCGACGTCCGTCTATGCCCGGAACCGGTTCGTCACCGACCGGCGTGACAAGATCTGGGCAGGTCGGGCCGACGTCTCAAGGGACTTCGATGGGTTCTTCAACCAGATCAAGGTCGGCGGGCGCATATCCAACCACCAGCGCACCAACGACAATGCACGCAACAGCGATCTCGCGACGCTGGTCCCGGTCAACGGGCAGACGCCGGCCCAACTCATCACGGCCGCGAACCAGAACTGCAGGGCTCCGTTCACCACCCGGTCCTATTTCAGCGGCGAGACCAACCTGAACCAGTGGGCGACGTTCGACAACGAATGCCTCTTCCGGACATTCACCGGTAGCGATGACGCGCTGCCGTACCCGGCCGATGGTCGCGATCCGAGCGACATCGACGTCCGAGAGCGGATCTACGCAGCTTACGCGATGGCCAGCTTCAAGTCCGATCTGGGTTCGATCCCGTTCAGCGGAAACGTCGGACTGCGGTGGATCAAGACCGACATCGTCTCGAAGGGGTTCCGTCAGGCCTACCTGGTCACCGTCGACACGGGGTCCGACAACTACACCGTCGCAGTTGATCCGACGGGCGCGCTCACGTCGAACACGGCCAAGGGTAAGTACAACTATTTCCTGCCCAGTTCGAACCTAGCCTTCGAACTCTCCAACCAGTTGAAGCTGCGACTGGCGGGATACCGGGCGATCTCGCGATCCGGAATCGAGAGCTTCGGCGCCGGCATCAACCTGAATCCGTCGACCGGAACCGGCGTCAACAACATCATCTTCAATGCGACCACCGGCAATCCGAACCTGAAGCCGCTGCGGGCGTGGAACGCCGACATCTCACTCGAGCTCTACGCCTCCAAGGATACTCTGCTGTCGGTGGCAGGGTACTACAAATGGGTTGAGGGAGCCGTGATCGGTGCGAACCAGTCGATCCCGACGCCCATCACGGTCACGACGATCACGAACGGCGGCCCCCGGCAGACCGTCGATCTGACGATCAATCCGACCGCGCCGGCGAACGATCCTAAGACGCGCAATCTGTACGGCGTCGAAGTGCAGGGCAGCCACGCCTTCACATGGCTGCCTTCGCCGCTCGATGGGTTCGGCATCCAGGCGTCCGCCAACCGGGCGTTTGCGAACTTCGAATATCCCGACACGTCCACGCTCGCGCCGTATCTCGATCCGGCCAATCTCATCGGCCTGTCGAAATGGACGGCGAGCGGCTCGGTGTACTATGAGAAGTACGGCTTCTCGATCCGTGCCTCGTACCGGTATCGGTCCGACTACTACAAGCCGAACGGCGGGACGAACCGTTCGGTTCGCGGATCAGATTTCCTGAACCTGTCGGCCCAGTACAACCTGACCGACAACGTCCAGTTGAAGGCTCAAGCGTTGAACCTCACCGGTACCAAGGACGTCTTCTACAAGGGCGGCGAAGACAGCATCGCCGAGGTCTCCAACAGCGGGACACAGTACTTCGTCGGCTTCAGGGTTCGCATGTGATGCGATCTGTCCGAACCGTCCTCTCCCCGGTTCTGGCGTCTACCGCCGCTGCGCTCTCGTGCGCGGCGGCGGCCTTTTCGCCGACGCTCCAACCAATCCGGCCGACCTGTAGCGGCGTGGAAGGATACGCGCCTGCATTCAGCGGTCGTCGGACCTTCTTCCTGAAGCCCGACGAGCTGATCGCGATAAAGGCAGTCCGCGACACCGATCCGACGGTATCCGCGGCCTACCGGCAACTCCTGAAGCAGGCCGACGCAGCGCTGCTCCGTCGTCCGGGAGCGGTCACCGACAAGACGACGCTGCCGCCGTCCGGAGACCGGCACGACTATCTCAGCATCGCGCCCTATTGGTGGCCCGATCCAGCGAACCCGAATGGACCCTATGTCCGTCGCGACGGCGTGATCAACCCGGCGCGCGAAACGAACAGCTACGACAGGACCGCGATCGGCCTACTGAGCGGCGACGTCCGCGTGCTCGCTCTGGCCTACTACTACAGCGACGACATCCGATACGCGAAGAAGGCCGCGCTGCTCATCCGGACGTGGTTTCTCGATCCGGCCACCGCGATGAACCCGAACGCGAACTTCGCCCAGGCGGTGCGCGGCCGGGAGGACGGAAGAGCCGAAGGGGTCCTCGATACGAGCGCATTCCAGTCCGTCGTCGATGCCGTCGGCCTGCTCGCCCCGTCAAAGGCGATCACGACGGACGAGCAGAAGGCGCTCGAGGGATGGTTCGGTCGCTACGTCGACTGGATGCTCACCAGTCCCAATGGCCGGGCGGAGCAGGCGGCCAGGAACAACCACGGGATCTGGTTCGACAGCCAGATAACCCAGTACGCGTTGTTCGCCCGCCGCCCCGACGTGGCGCGCAGGGTTATCGACCAGTTTCCCGCTCGTCGCATCTCCGCGCAGATGGACGTCGACGGCCGCCTGCCGGCCGAGACCGCTCGGACGCGGAGCTTCCATTATTCGATCTACGCCCTGACGCCCGCATTCGACGTGGCGGAGATGGCCGGGTGCCTCGGAAAGGACCTGTGGGGTTACAAGGACGCCAAGGGGCGCGGTCTCCGGAAGGCGACGGACTTCCTCGCGTCCTACCGCGGTCAGCCAGAGAAGTGGCCGTACAAGGAGTTGCGCCTCGAACCCAAGGAACTGGACGGCCTTCTCACGAGAGCTTCCTGGGCTTGGGGACCGGGAAGCTATCCGCGCACCGTCGACGGCTATCCGGCCGCACTGGAATACCGGTCCTATGCCCCAGTCGCTCGTTGAGCCTTGGACCGATCAGCGCCGGCAGGCTGTGCAGGCATTCCTTGGCGTCGTCACGCCGTGATCGATCGCCGCTCATTCATGATCGCGGCATCCGCGGCGTTGATCGTCCCTAAGCCGGCGTGCGCCCAAAGATTGGATCTGCAACGCATCGAACATGACCGCGTGGTACGCGCCGCCGACGCGTATCTGCGAGAGGCTCCCCGCACGATAACCTCGATCCCGGCACCTCGCAGCCCGGGCGGCGTGCACGACTACTACTCCGAAGCGGACTATTGGTGGCCGGATCTTTCGCATGCGGGCGGTCCCTATGTGAGGCGGGACGGCTTCTCCAACCCAGGAAAGTTCGACGGGCACCGCGACGCGCTCATAGCGTTCGGCGTCCGCATGCCGGCACTCGCGGCGGCATGGCGTCTGACGGGGGAGAGCCGGTACGCGCGGGCCGCAGCAGAGCATCTGAACGCCTGGTTCGTGGCGCCGGAAACCCGGATGTCTCCCGATCTCGCGCATGCCCAGGCCATCATCGGGCGCGACACCGGCCGGGCGATCGGCATTATCGACACTCTACAGATCGTCGAGGTCGCGCATGCCGCAAAATTGCTGAGCAACCTGCGTGCGCCAGGTTTCGACGCGAGGTTCAGGGCAGGCGTCGACGCCTGGTTCCGAAGCTATCTCGGATGGCTGACGACTTCGGCGGCCGGCATCGAGGAACGGGATCAGAAGAACAACCACGGCACGTGCTGGCTACTCCAGTGCGCCGCGTTCGCGGATTTGCTCTCCGACGAAGACGCGCTGGCTGGACTCAGAACCCGGCTTCGGACGGTGATTGTTCCGAACCAGATAGCCGCGGGGGGGCGGCAGCCGCTCGAACTGTCCCGCACCAAGCCCTACAGCTACTCGCTCTTCAACCTCGACGTTCTCGCGACCGCCTGCCAGATCCTTTCGCCGGGTTCGAGGAAGCTGTGGACCGCTGCCGGACCAGGCGGGGGCTCGGTCGCCGATGCGATCGGCTTCATGGTGCCCTTCATTCGGAAAAAGGCACGCTGGCCATATCCCGCGGACGTCGAGCATTTCGATGCCTTGCCGGTGCGCCAGCCCAGTCTGCTGTTCGGCGGGCTCGCCCTTGATTGTCCTGACTGGATCTCGCTCTGGCGTACGCTGCCGGCCGACCCGACGGACCCCGAGATCGTCCGGAACTTCCCGATCAGGCAACCCGTGCTCTGGACGAACGGCGGCGACGTCCATGTACGTTGAGCCGCCCCGGGAGAGGCAGGCTTCCCGCATGCCGTACCTTACGGATCCGGCCTTCGTGCGCCTCGCGGCGCGCTAGCGGCACCATGTTCAAGGAGAAGACAGTGAAAATGGAAGAGGTCGCGGCTCGGCACGAGCGCATCGCACGGAGCTTCGTGGAAGCGAGACGGTCTGCGTCCGGCTTCGACGCGTATCCGGGCGAAGCCCCCGGCTCGCTCGAGGAGGCGTACACCGTCCAAGATCGCGCGATCGAACTGCACGACGAACCGGTCGGCGGTTGGAAGCTCGGACGCATAAACGCCCCCTTCGACAGCAGGTTCGGGGCGAACAGACTTGCGGGTCCGATCTTCACGTCGTCCATCGTCGACGCCGCGCACGGCTCGGCAGCGGCGATGCCGGTCATCGAAGAAGGGTTCGCTGCGGTCGAAGCCGAGTTCCTTCTTCGACTGGGTTCGTCTCCCGATCCCGACAAGCACGAATGGACGATGGAGGATGCACGATCCCTCGTCGACTCCGTCGCGATCGGCATCGAGATCGCAAGTTCACCGCTGACCTCCATTAACGAACTCGGTCCCGCGGTCACCGCTTCGGACTTCGGCAACAACCACGGGCTGCTCGTCGGTCCCGAGTTCGAAGGCTGGCAGTCCCTCGATCTGGACGCGGTTCCGGTGAAGCTGCTGATCAACGGTGCGGAGGTCGGCTCCGCGACCACGGCCACGATGCTAGACGGCCCGTGGGGCGCAGTCCGCTTCCTGGCGGAGCTTGCCGCGGCGCGAGGAGTCGGGCTTTCGAAAGGGCAATGGATATCCACAGGAGCGGTTACCGGCGTCCATCGGGTGGCGGTCGGCGACGCCATCGAGGCCTGGTTCGGCTCCGAACGGCTGGAATGCAGGATCGTAGCGGCGACGCCGGCGGTCCCTGATCATGACCAGGGCCCCAGGTCATGAGCGAGCTCGTCAGACCAGAGGACGCCGTATCGCGGATGGGTCGCTATCGATGGCTGATCTGCAGCCTGCTCTTTGCCGCAACGGCTATCAACTACGTCGACCGGCAGATGATCGGCGTGCTGAAGTCGACGATCTCCGCCGATCTCGGCTGGTCCGAGACGACCTATGCGGACGTCATCTTCTGGTTCCAGGCCGCCTATGCGATCGGGTATCTGAGCTTCGGGAGGATCGTCGACGTAGCCGGCGCCCGCATCGGCTATTCCATCGCCTTCGTGATCTGGACCGTGGGGCACACCCTGTGCGGCTTCGTGAACACGGCGACGCAGTTCTCGATCGCACGCGCGATCCTCGGAGTCGGCGAGAGCGGCAACTTCCCGTCAGGCATCAAAGCGGTTTCGGAGTGGTTTCCCGCGCGAGAGCGGGCGTTCGCCACGGGCGTGTTCAACGCCGGCGCGAACATCGGCGCGGTCATCACGCCGCTCGTGGTCCCCGCCATCACGCTCGCGTATGGCTGGCGCATGGCGTTCATCGTCACCGGCGCGGCCAGCCTCGTCTGGCTGGTCGCATGGATAGCGCTGTATCGGCGGCCTCGCGAAGTGAAGAGCCTTACCCCTGCGGAGTTGGCACACATCGAGAGCGATCCGGTTCATCCGGTCGAGAAGATCGGTTGGGGACGACTGCTGCGCTACCGGGAGACGTGGGCGTTCGCGCTGGGCAAGTTTCTGACCGACCCCATCTGGTGGCTCTTCCTTTTCTGGACGCCCGACTTCCTCCAGAAGCGATACGGCCTGGACCTCGTCAGCTTCGGTCCGCCGCTGGTGGCGATCTACCTCATATCCGATTTCGGCAGCGTCGCCGGGGGATGGACGTCGTCGAAGTTGATGAGCCGCGGCATGACCGCGAACCGGGCGCGCAAGCTCACGATGCTCGCCTGCGCCATCGCGGTCATGCCGATCTTCTTCGTCCAGTACGTCGCAAGCCTCTGGGGCGCCGTCGCGATTCTCGGTCTGGCCACTGCCGCGCATCAGGCCTGGTCGGCCAACCTCTACACCCTGCCGTCCGACATGTTTCCGAAGGGCGCGGTGGGCTCCGTGGTCGGCATAGGCGGAACCGCCGGCGCGATCGGAGGAATGATGATGGCGAAGTTCGTCGGGTACATCCTGCAGACGACCGGAAGCTATGCGGCGATCTTCGCAGTCGCAGGGAGCGTGTACGTTCTCGGTCTGCTCGTCATCCACCTGCTTTCGCCACGACTGGCTCACGTCCGTGTCTGACACGGACGATCGTGGGGGAAGGCGTACCGGGACCATGCGCCTGGACGTGTTCGGGAGGATCGCACCACGCAAAGACCGTCCATGATGGATCGGCGGGAGATGCAGTCTACGGCGCGGTCCGCCGGACGGATCTTCATGATGCAATTCGCCGCGAGCGGCGACAGCGCAACATCCGCTTCAATGTTGTCATACAACTAATTGACCTCTTGTCCGACTCGTGATTGAATGCCGCCGACGTCAACGAACGTCTCCGAGTCGAAGGTGACGAGCACAACGGGCGAAACGTCCGATCCGTCCTTCGTGAGGATGCTGACGCTGCGGGCGATTGGACGGCGTATGCGCCGGCCTAGGACGGACCGCGGCAAACAGGAGGGTAAGACATGACAAGATCGACACATCGAATGCTGAGCGTCGCCGTTCTCACGGCAGCCGCGATCTTCGGACCCGCAGCCTACGCGGAATGTTCGATAGCGATACCGACGTCCACCAGCACCTCCTCCTACGGCACGCTCCAGCTTCCGGTAGATGCCAACGGGGACGGCAAGCCGGACACCATCTCCGGCAGCCAGTTGTCGAGCTATTCGAGCCAGTTCTTCGAAAGGCAGACGGCAGCCAGGATCGTGATGCGGGTGCCAACCAGCGGACTGGCGACTACGCCGAACTCGAAGTATCCCCGATCCGAGCTGAAGGAGAACCGCACCTGGAACGTCGACGACGGCTGTGCCGCTCAGGCCGCGAGGGTCAACATCTACGACCTGCCGGCGAGCGGAGACATCGTCATCGGGCAGATCCATCAGGAAGCGACTACGCCGCGGCCGCCTGTCGAACTGCACTATACGAACGGCACGATTCACGCCGACGTGATGAAGCAGAACACGACGGCATCCGGCAGTCCCAGAACGCGTCTGACGATCGTGTCGGGCATCCCGCTGAAGCAGTGGTTCAGCTATTCTATCACCCTGGAAAAGGGTGGCCTCCTGAAGGTTACGGTCAACGGCAGTTCCCAGACCACGTACCTCGACGCGAGCTTCGATAGCAGCAAGCTCTACTTCAAGGCGGGCAACTACACGCAGGACACAGGCGGTGGGAGTTCGGTCGGCTTCGAAGGCCTGAGCATCAAGCACAATTGACCATCCGAGAGTTCCGGGGGGCGGTTCCACCGCTCCCACCCTCGTCGAGCGAAACGTACTCAAACACGAGAAAGGGCACCTTCGGTAAGGGCTCACGCGACAGGATAGTAAGGGAACACCGGTCAAGCGTTCGTAGCGATGTGTGCCCCTGGGCGACCTTCACGACGAGGCGAACGATCGGTATGACCCCGAACGAACGACCCCGTTCTAATGCTCGTTCTGAATCCAACGGCGATTTCGTTTAATGCAATCGCATATCCCAGACGTGCGTTTGCGATCGGACGGAAGGCGCGTGATAAACGTATTTTGCTGCATCGCGGCATTCACGTTGGAACTGCAATGTTTACCTTAATTTCGATGATCATCGCCTATCGACGCCAGGTATCGCGCCTCGCCCCTGCGGCCCTTCTGTCAGGCGGCAATGCAGCGAACGACCAGGGCATCGACCGGTCGGATGTGCGCGCCGCATAGTACGAGGCTCTTCGATGCGAATGCTCACGGTCGTTCGTATCCAACCTTGCCAAGGCGGTCGTAGCGGCTAGCTTCGGTGGTGCCGCCCGCTATGACTTCGAGGGATCCGTCATGTCACGTCCGGTCATCCGTTTCGAACCCGGCAACAGCTACTGGGTGGCCGATAGAGAAAGCGTCGGCTTCGTCGGTACGACGGACCTTGGCGAGGTCGAGTTCCTGATGACGAGCGCGGCGCTCGCCCAGATGTTGAACAACGACTACGAAGTCGTGGACGCCGAGACCGCCATGGAGATCTTCGTCGAATTCGAGGCCGACATACACCGGATCGCTCGTCTCGAGTTCGTGAAGCGTCTTGGAGGCGAGCCACCGATCCTGCTCACGGCCGCCGACGTCGAGATGCACTGAAGACGCTGCAGAACCGCTGGAGGGCGGGACGGCGCGGTTGTGACCGCGGCGTCCCCCGTCTTCAGATGAAGCGTTTCAGCAACCCCGAGTTCGTCTTCGCCAATTCGACGACCTCGTCGCCGCGGCCGCTGATGATGGCCTTCGCCATGTAGAGCGTGAACCCCTTCATCTGTTCCAGATCGATCTTGGGCGGTACCACGAGCTCCGTACGCGCGGTGACGACGTCGAGCAAGGCAGGGCCCGGATGCGCCAGGACCTCCTTGATTGCGGCTTCCAGTTCACCAGGGTCGGTCACCCGGACACCGTGCAACCCTATCGTCCGCGCCATCGCGGCGAAGTCCGGATTGTCGAGAGCGACGCCGGTCTCGATCAGCCCGGCGGCTTTCATCTCCAACTCGACGAAACCCAGCGTTCCGTTGTTGAAGACCACCACCTTGACTGGAAGCGCTTGCTGCCGGAGCGTGAGAAGCTCTCCCATCAGCATCGCCAGGCCGCCGTCGCCCGACAGAGTTATGACCTGACGGCCAGGATACGCGGACTGCGCGCCGATTGCCTGCGGCAGGGCGTTCGCCATCGATCCGTGGTTGAACGATCCGATCAGACGGCGGCGGCCGTTCATCTCGAGATACCGCGCCGCCCAGACCGTCGGCGTTCCGACGTCGCAGGAAAACACGGCGTCGTCGGCGGCCAGTTCGCTCAGGATGCGGGCGACGTGCTGAGGGTGGACCACGCCGCTTCCCGCCTTGCCGTCGGCGAGTTCCTCCAGCGCCTCGCGCGCCTTCGCGTAATCCTTTCGGGCAGCTCGGAGGAACGATCCGTCGCGCTCGCCGGCGATATGGGGAAGCAGGGCGTCGATCGTCGGACCGATGTCGCCGATGAGACCCAGATCAATCCCCGTCCGGCGTCCGAGGTTCTCGGGCCGGAGGTCGATCTGGGCGACCAGAGCGTCTTCTGGGTAGAACTGCCGGTACGGAAAGTCAGTGCCGAGCATGAGCAGCATGTCGCACGCCTTCATCGCGTCGTAGCCGGACGAGAAGCCGATCAGTCCGGTCATTCCGACGTCGAACGGATTGTCGTATTCGACGAACTCCTTTCCGCCGAGCGCATGCACGATCGGAGCCTGCAGCGCCTCGGCGATCTTCAGCAGCTGTGGATGCGCCGTACGACATCCGCGCCCCGCGAGGATCGTGACGCGGTCGGCGTTGTTCAGCATGGCGGCCAAGGCGTCGATGTCGGCGGCCTGCGGAACCACGGTCGCGGCCGACGGCAGCAGCGCCCGGTCCGAGCGGGCACGTCGTCCGACAACGGGATGAAGTCCGACGTCGCCCGGGATCGACACCACCGAGACGCCGCGATGTCCTACGGCCGCCCGTATCGCCGTATCCAGCGTACGGGGCATCTGGTCGGCGTTCGAGATGGTCTCGCAGTAGACGCTGCACTCGCGGAAGAGCCCCTCCGGCCGGGTTTCCTGGAAGTAGTTCGAGCCGATCTCGGCACTGGGCACCTGAGCGGCGATCGCCAAAACGGGTACGCGGGTGCGGTTGCAGTCGTACAGACCGTTGATGAGATGCATGTTGCCCGGGCCACAGGACCCGGCGCAGACCGCGAGCCGGCCGGTCAACTGTGCCTCGGCGCCTGCTGCGAACGCGGCGGCCTCCTCGTTGCGGACATGGACCCATTCGATCTTGCCCTGCCGCCGAAGGCTGTCCGTCAAACCGTTAAGGCTATCGCCGACGACGCCGTATATCCGCTTCACGCCCGCGAGGTGAAGAGTCTCCGCGAACAGGTCTGCGACGGTACAGTACATGGGTATCTCCGAAATGCTGAGATGTCGAGCGCTCGCCCGACGGGGTGGGGCGTGCTGGGCCGCGCGAATGTCGTACCAGCTTGGGGAAGGGGACTTGTCGCGTCGGGCAAGCCGCGTCGTTCGTTCACGATTATGACGGCGAGTGAATGCCGACGTCCTTTGGCTCCGTCCGGATGCCCCGAACTCCAGGCATCCGGACGCAACGCCGTAAGTGATCAGGCGCCGCCGACGCCTTCTCCGACGAGCTTGCCTGGATCGACCACCCGGTCGAATGTCGTCTCGTCGACCTTGCCCGATTTCAGCGCCGCCTCCTTCAAGGTCGATCCGTCCGCGTTGGCAGCTTCGGCGATGTGGGCTGCGTTGTCGTAGCCAATCACCGGCGAGAGAGCCGTCACCAGCATGAGGGACTCGTTCACGGACGCGTCGATCCGCTCACGGTTCAGGGTCGTGCCTTCGATCGAGTAGGTGCGCATCTTCTCGCACATGTCACCGAGGATACGGGCGGAGTGGAGGACGTTGTTGATGATGATCGGACGCATCGCATTCAGCTCGAAGTTGCCCTGACTGCCTGCGAACGCGACCGCATTGTCCTCGCCGATGACCTGGATGCAGACCATGACCATGGCCTCGCACTGTGTCGGGTTGACCTTGCCCGGCATGATCGAGGACCCTGGCTCGTTCTGAGGCAGCAGCAGTTCGCCCAGACCGCAGCGGGGGCCGGACGCCAACCAGCGCATGTCGTTTGCGATCTTCATAAGGGAGACGGCCAGACCGCGGAGCGTCGCCATGGTCGCGACCATCGCATCGAGGGAACCCTGTGCGGCGAACTTGTTAGGTGCCGTGATGAACGGCTTGTGGGTGAGCTCGGCGATCGCTTCGGCGATCTCGATCGAGAAGCCCTTCGGCGAGTTCAGACCGGTTCCAACGGCGGTGCCACCTGCCGCCAGCTTGTAGAGACCGCCCATCGACGCCCGGACTGCGGCGATCGCATCGCGGACCTGCGTCGCGTAGCCCGACCATTCCTGCCCGACGGTCAGGGGTACGGCGTCCTGAAGGTGGGTGCGGCCCGTCTTGACCACGTCCATCCACTCGTCGCTCTTGGCCTCGATGGCGATCGCGAACTTCTCCGCCTGGGGAAGCAGGATCTCGTCGAGTTCGAGCACGGTCGCGATGTGCATGGCCGTCGGGAACGTGTCGTTCGACGACTGTCCCATGTTGACGTGATCGTTGGGATGCACGGGCGTCTGGGTCCCGAGTTCGCCACCGAGCAACTGGATCGCGCGGTTGGAGAGGACCTCGTTGACGTTCATGTTCGACTGCGTGCCGGACCCGGTCTGCCACACGTAGAGCGGGTAGTCGTCGTCCAGAGCGCCCGCGATCGTCTCGTCGGCTGCGCGGATGATCGCATCCGCACGCCATTGCTCCAGCCTTCCGGCCTTCGCGTTCACAAGCGCGGCCGCTTTCTTCACGTACCCGTACGCATGGTAGACCTCCTTGGGCATCTTGTCGTTGCCGATGGAGAAGTGCTGCAGCGAGCGCTGGGTCTGTGCACCCCAGTAACGGTCCGCAGGAACCATGACCGTCCCCATGGAATCGAATTCCTTGCGTTCGCCCGACGCGTCCAGCCCGATCGGGATATCCTTTATGGAAGGCGTTTCCGACGTCTGAGGCTTCTTCTCTGCGGTTGAATTGGTCACTGGTCTGTTCCTTTTCATGCTTCGAGATGATCGCATCCGGACAAGGGCTGCCCCACGGAGCGTGGCCGGCAGTCACGTTCAATCGTATCTGTGAACGTATCGCGTCGTTAGTCAGCGATCTCTTAGCGACAACAACGCCTCTAGTAACGAGTAGTTACGGAGCTCCTATGTATAGGATATCCAGAACTTGGATAAACCGAACAATTAAGTCTGAGCGTATGGTGAGTCTCTGACAAAAGAACTATTGACGTTGGCAGCGGTATCAGGGGTTTGTTGTATGTCGGCGTTGCAGGATCATGATGTCGTGGGGCTGATCGGGGATGCCGTGATCAACCTTCACGGCAACGGACAGCAGACCGACGAGACGGTCAGATCGGTCAAGCGGCTCGTTCGGCACTACGACGCCGATATCGCCGTCATGCCGCGATGGGGCGAGGTTTTGCTCCGCGAGGGACCTGGCGCAGCCGGTCGCCCGATCGCGCTGCTGGACGTCACTCCGTCGAGCGTCGGCATGAACCGCGTCCTGGCCACCAGCAGGGTCATCGACGCGGCGATCGCTGAACATCTACCGATTACGGAGGTGCGGGCTAGGCTGAAGACCGTCGGAGCGATGCCGCCCTCGTCAAATCACCTGTTCGCATTGGCGTGCGCGACCGGAGCAGTCGCGTTGTCGGTCACGTTCGGCGTCGAACACCTTCCCGCGGTCGTGCTCATGTTCGTCAGCGCCGGCGCCGGTGGATATGTCCGGCGCCTGTCCTCGCGATACGGGGCAAGCGCCTTCGCGCAGGCGTTCCTGGCAGCTCTCCTCGCAGGATTGATCGGCGCCCTGGGGGTGCGCCTCAACATCAGTTCGGACCTCAGGCTGATAGCCGTATGTCCCTGCATGGTGATCGTGCCCGGCCCCCATCTGCTGAACGGGACGCTCGATCTGCTCGCCGGTCGTCTGCCGCTCGGGGCTTCGCGCCTGCTCTTCGCTGCGCTCATCCTGCTGTCGATTAGCGCGGGACTCCTGGTCGGCCTCAGCGTCTGCGACGTGTCGCTTCCGGCGGCACCGGTGGGGCGGGCGGTCGCTTTATGGCCGGTCGTTCTCGCGGCCGGCGTGGCGGCCTCGTGCTACAGCGTCTTCTTCTCGATGCCCCTGCGTCTTCTCGGTTGGCCGATCGCGACCGCGATGGCCGTCGACGGCGTGCGGTGGCTTGCGATGAGCGAACTGCACGTCGGACCTGCCGGAGGTGCCGGCCTCGCCGGTCTGGTCGCGGGGACACTGCTGGTGCCCGTCGCCCGGCGCCATCGGATCCCGTTCGCGGGCATTGGCTTCGCGTCCATTGTATCGCTGATGCCGGGGGTGTTCGTATTTCGAATGATGGGCGGACTGACGTCGCTCCAGTTCGCCGATCACGCGGCAGCCGTCCCGATACTGGAGGGCGTGGTGGCCGACGGCCTGACCGCGCTTTTGATCGTGGCGGCGATGACGGTCTGCATCGTCATCCCCAAGCATCTCTACGACACGTTCTGGCCGAGCGCGGCTCGATGAGCGACGCTCTGATCGCGGCTTCGCAGCCGTCGGATCTTCCGATGACGCCGCAGAGCCTGCCTGCCTGCCTTGGCTTCGTCGCCGGCATCGTCGATGTCACGAGCTGGTTGACGCTGGGCGGACTCTTCACGGCGCACATAACCGGAAATCTGGTCGTGATGGCGGCGGACGCTCTCAACGGACGGCCCATGCATCCGACACAGGTGCTCGCCGTTCCGATGTTCATAATCGTGGCCGCCGTTCTCGCGATCATCGTCCGGCGCAGGCGGATGGAAGCTAGCAAGATCCAGGATGTCTTCCTGATCCTCCAGTCGGTTTTCCTCACGTTCGCCGCGCTCGTCGCGTTCACGGCTCGACCTTCGCTCGCGCCGCTCGCCGCGGACGCTGGAATCGTCGCGATGCTTGCCGTGGCGGCGATGGCCTCCCAGAACGCCCTGCTCCATCTTAGCACCAAGCCCTCTCCGACCACGGCCGTGATGACCGGCAACATCGTCGCGTGCACGCTCTCGCTGGTCTCGATCGTCATGTACCGCCCGTCGGACTACGACGCCGCCAGGAAGCAGTGGCACGACACCTGGCCGGTTCTGGCAGGCTTTCTTCTCGGTTGCATCGCAGGTTCGGTGTTCGTCCACTTCTGGAAGGACGGCGCCTGGATCGCCGCTGCCGTGGCTTCGATCGCGTCCGCCGTATGGATCCGTACGGTCCGCAGGCCATCCTGATCCCCCAACACTCTACATCGCGAAGGAACGAACATGACTGATTTGCCGCCACCGCCGATCACGTCCCAGGAGATACGCATCGTGGACGCGCAGGGAAAACCGCGCATCCTGATCTCCGCCAAGGACGGTACGCCGACGATCGTGCTCCTTCGCGCGGACGGAGAGACGGGAGTCAGCGTCGCTTTGGACGTGGACGGTCGGCCTGCGGTCAAGCTCTCCAATCCGGTCGCCGGAGGCCCGGTCGCGGCGTTGGAGATTGACGACAAGGGCGCGCACGTGAAGTTCGACCGGAAGGGCGGCGCTTCGGCCTACCTGTTCCTCAACAACCTTGGTGGATCGGGGGTCGTGCTGATCGACCCGGCTGGGAAGCGGCGTCTGGATGCGATCGTGGCTCCCGACGGGAAGACGACGATCGAGCGTCTGGGCGACGACGGAAAGGCGTTGCCGCAGCCTTAGCGGCTTGCAATGGTGATCGCCCGAAGAACGGAAGAGCTCCTGGCGGTGCTCGCGCTCGTACGATCGACAGTTGTTACGCCGGATCCTGATCATCGCCGCCCAGCGCATCTTCCGCAATCGCAGCGGTGGCGATCCCAGGAGCGATCGTTTCGAGGAGTATCCACAACCGACGCTTCGCCTCGCTGTCGTCGTGAGGGCCTGGACACAAAAGCATGCAATCGCTGGCGCCGGGTAGGGTCGTGAATTCGCACCACGCCTCTGAGGGAGGGGGAAACAGTACGAAACCGCCCATCGGATGGCACCTGGTGACCTGGTCCCCACTTACCCAGGCAATCGTCCGTCTATAGCGCTCCACCGTATAGGGTTTAGACCCCAGCTTCTCCCCGTTTCCGCCGTGATGTAGCGGACTCGACAGGCAGGCATCTCCGACGAGGAGCGTCTTCCTGGTCGGCGTTGAGACCCTGATCAGATAGTCGGGCGAGCATTTCGCCTCCATGCCTAGGAACGGCCGGTCTTCGTCAAGCGGCTGGTGGCGCGCCGCCCATTCCAGCGCGGGCACCTTGCGTTCCTGGAGCGGTGGCAAGCGATCATATTCCACCAGCACGGGCTCAGCCTCGAAATCTAGCTCCACCGTCACGTCATCGCGCGAGAGCCGCCAGGCGCACCGCGTCACGGTCTCTACCGCCTCAACGGAGCACCGCCCGTCAAACCCGAGCGACCTGAGTTGCCTTGCGATCCACACGATGCCCCAGAGCTCCCACAGATGGTTGAGAACCAGCGGCGGATAAGATGACCGGACGGACTCGCTGTCGGCAATCGCCTCGGAGGCTTTCGGTGCAAAGGCTTTGATCAACAGTCGCAGTCGATGGTCGCGCTGGAGGAGAGGACTAGGATAGATCTGCGTGGCGAGCTCAATCTCGCTCACGAAACGGGCAACAATCGTCCTTGATCTGCTTGAACGTTTGATCAACGCATTGAGGCGAGCCACCTCCGCGTCGATGTTCTCCTGGCGTTTCTCAGGATTGTGCAGGGCCTGCCGCCTCGTCGCGGCCTCCAACCTTGCCGACAGGAGTTCCTCGAGGTCACGCATCTGCGATGACCTTCGAATCGCCCATTGGGAAACGATTGCATTCTCGGCCAGTGGCGTCCCTTGCCGCGAGGCAGGCGCAAGCTCTGTGAAGGGATCTCGACGGATCGAGTTCGCAGCACCGATCTCCTCGTCCACCTTGTCGAGAAGCTCGGCCGGCGGGGAGGATCGCGCCTGTGGCCGCGACCGACTCCAGGAGCGACCGGGCCGGTCTGTTCCGAAGTCCCATGCTGCAGCGAACCCCATTTCCGCTTCCACGTCCTCCACCATCGTGATGACATCGCGAAAGGTAAAAAGTGCAGCTGGGATGACGTAGCACCGAAGCGAGCAGTCTCTGGGCAAGTTCAGCTTTACGCTGATCTCCCCGAAGCGCCGCTTCCGCGACAGTTCCTCGGACAAGTCCCAACGCTGCCATTGACGCCCTTCATCGCAGGCGTCTGGAAGCGTGCTGATCTTGGGCCCTCGGGGTGCCTGAACGCCTTGTCCCGACGTTCTGATGTCGAGGTAGGGTTGGTCGTCCCGGATCGGGTACCAGGTGTCGGCGTCCCACGGGTGTTCGATGGAGGTCCCGTCCTCCTCCCAGACCCGGACAGCCTCGATGACAGTCGCGGTCACTGCCAAGGCGACACGAATCCCAATTTCGCCTGCTGGCGCGCCAGCTTGAGACGCCGCTGGGTCCGCGGGAGTTCCTCGACGTCTGCCACCACCGCCTCGAGGGCGGCTAACGCAGGCGCAAGCTGGTCGTAAGCGCCTGACAGTTTCACTAGGATGCGACTTGAGATCAGCCGATCGACCAGATCACTACGGTCAAGTAGGCTGCGCCCTTGGAGGTCGAGCCGATGGTGCAGGCCAAGCATCGCCCGGATATCCGATAGCACGCGGCGGGACGGGAGAAGATCGTGGCGAAGATCATTGCCGTGTACGGCAATGTGCAATGCGCCAAGGACGCTCTCTATCCGCTCATCTGCAACGACGCCGGTCTGCACGATTTCCGGAAGTCCCGGAAGCAGTGGCAGGTCGTCCAGCATCGGAAGGTCGAACGGGTCGTCACTGTTGTAGTTGACCTGTGAGAGTTCGAGTAAGAAGCAGCGATCAACGACCTTGGGCGAGGGCGGGCGCGATGACTCGTCGATGTTGAGCGTGCCGAAGACCCGGCACGATGGGAGTCGGCGCCCGACGGATATTTCACCACTTCCGCTATCGAAGGCATGAAAAAGCCGCGAAAGATAATATTCGGGACGCGTGAGGTTGAATTCGTCGAGCAATATGAGGTGCGCTGCGTTCGGCTGCTCATCGAGGGCACGCAACATTCCCTTGTCTCCGAAGAGCGCGTCGTCGTTGGTCCAGTGCGCCTGAACTGCGACGTCGTGGAAGCTGTGACCCAGACGCTTACCTAACATTCGCGACATCAGGCGTACGAGCGTCGACTTGCCGCAGCCAGGGGGACCGGCAAGAAGCACGATTGGCCGAACGCTCAGCGCCAGCAGGGCAACGACGACGTCGTCGAACTGCAATGCGGGGGCCCGTTGGTGAAGCCTGTCTCGCAGGATCGTCAGTGCGTCCGAGAATTCGGCATCTAGGACACGTTCGTCCCAGCCAGCAGGCCGTTCGACGATCTGGGCCTGAGGAATTTTGCTCTGCTCGGGCGCGGGCGCGGGCGCGGGCGCGATCGCATCGGCATCGGCGCGCGCGGCCAAATCCTCCCGATCCGCCGCGCCATTGCGATCGCCCGGCTCTGCGACCCCGTCTGAATCAACAGTTTCTGGTTCGACGTCCCGTTCGCTACGATGCGGGCCATCCTCTTCCAAGAACTCGGTTTCCTCATCGTCCGAGGTCCCGCTCGAGGGCAGTCTCATTTCGTTGGCGGCGTCTCCAGGCGATATGACGGCAGGCGCTGCGGGCCCTTCGCGCACGATACGCTCGAGTTCCCGAGTTGATATCCAGCCGCGTTCGGCAGTCACCGCGACTACCTTCGACATCCCGAGGTCTAAGATGATGTCGTCGGCTCCGTCCACCGCAAGCGCGTCCGCCGGCAACGGGTCCGTGAAGGACTGAAGTCTATCCTCCTGCCGCTTCCTCATTCTACGGAGGTCGATCCAGAGATGGCTTGTCGGGCCTGCATGGTTCGACGACACCGATGCCCGCTCCTGTTCAGGATCCCAATCGATTGAGAAGCGTGGCGGCGCCTCGTCGATCCGCATCGTCTTGAATTTGCGGCCTCGACGAGCGTCCACCCCTGCCGTCGGAGCGGGCACGAGGCGCGACTTCGGTTCGGTCCCCTTGACTAGGGGCGGAAGGTCCTCGATCTCGCGGATGCCGCCATCGTCGACAAAAGGATCATTGGGATCGAGCAGCGTGACATATTGCTCGCGCCCGGCATCCTGCTTGATCCCCAGCAACAGCGCATGCGGCAGGGTGGTCTCTAGTTGTGCGGCGAACAGTTCGTCGCCGTCACCGTCAGGTTCGCGAAGCCGCGGCGGGGAGTAGTTGTGAAGGATATGCGCGAGGCCGCCTGCGGCCGCGGCGATGGCAAAGGACTCCCCGACGCGCAGCACGGTCGGGCGGTGGTCGCCAGGAAACAGAGTCGCCATCATCGCGTCCTCGAACCCTGGCAGCAAACTGGTGCCGCCTGCGAGCAGGATGGTGTCGATAAGGCGATGGGCATCAGCCGGCGTTTTGACGCCGCGCTCGATCAAGCGCTCCTTGCTGCGCTGACGGGCGCTCTCCGAGGATACCTGATTCTCGTAGAGACGCTCGCACAGCCTCTCGAAAAGTGGCCGCAACTCCAGCCACAGTTCGGTGGACACCGCCGAGAGCATCGCCTTGTCGATCGAAAGAAACACGCCATGTTCAGTTCCGCTGCCGTGCAGGCTCGCCTGGACCTTGGCGTCCTCGATCTGCCGGAGCACCCCAGGAGTTCCATCGACATCGAGCATCGTGGCCAGGCGCTTGTCGACCCAACGTCCGGCGTGGTCGTCGCTGTCTCCGCGCAACGCTCGAAGCCTTAGGTCACGCTGCGCCCCCTTCGCGTCCACGTCCAGGATCGTGCGGTCGCGTCGGCTTACGATAAGGGTCATGTTTGCCGTCGAGGCGCCGACGTCAACTACGAGTATGACGTTGTTCTGACCGGCCTCAAGCTCGAGATTGCGTTTAATCAGACGGAAGTATTCCGCGACCATCTCGGGCTCGGGAAATATTATGGCGCCGGGAATCGCCGCCTCGATCGCATCCTTGTAGCGAACCCGCGTCTCGTCGTCGGAAATGGATGGCATCAGCGCGTATATGCGCCGCGACTGGTAGGTCTCGGGGATCCGCTCGAGGATTGCGCGAAGATACTCGCGAAATATCTGGTCGCGCTCTAGGTCCCGGAACGGCGTCTTGGGATCCTTACGGTCGAAGATGATCTGGCGCTTCGGCTTGCCATGCAGCATCCAGTCCTTGACGTCGTCGATCTCATAGACCCACGCCGCATCAACGGGAGGATCCAGTTGGACCTTCCATTGCTTACGGCTGTTGATCGTCGGGTCGGCGACGACAAAGCACCGCGACGGCCGGTAGGGATGTCCGTCGTGCGAGAGCAGGAACCGAAACGCCGAATCGGTCATGGCCAGAATTTTCCCCAAATGTGCCTGCGCTTCCGGCTACGCGGGAAGGCCTTTGTTCTCCGGCTGGTTACTCACCGCGATCCTCGATGCATATAGACGATGCCAGACTAGCGTACGCCGCACGAAAAAAACGGCTCGGCCAGTGTTGCATCCTAGCCAGATCACACGGTTGGGCAGCCTGGTCCCTAATCCTTTCCCAATTGCTTTCCCCGCGATGGCGTTCATCGGATTAGCGTTGCACGTACGTCTCACCGACTGTGGTCCGCTCCGCGGCAGTGACCCCCCTGCCGCGTCATTCTGGTTCGCGGAACGCAAGCGGGAAACGCCCTCCATTGCCGTTCCGGACGATCGTGTTTCCGAGTGGCTAGACTTCACGTTCGGCTGAGCGCGGGTAGGATGTCCCGAACTCACGCATCGCCCGGCTGATGGCAGCTCCGACCTCGCTGGCCACGGCATCGACATCGAATGTCCAATCAGGGCTGGTCGATCCGCCCCCGGGAACCTGCCGACCCGGTCTCATCTCGCGCAGGATCTCGTCGACGTGGACGCCAGTCAGTTCGCTGGCCATCTGCCCGATCATCCAACCGAGATCGTCGACGCTTGGACGGACTGTCATGCCGCTACCTTGCGGGCCGAATCGGGGTGAAGCGCGCAGCCGATCGTCGCGAGCAGGATCACCGCCCCAGCAACAGCTAACGGCGCGACGAGACCGAAATGGAACAGAAGCCACGCGCCGATCGCCGCCCCGAGGAAAATCGCGATGACGGCGGCAACTCGCCGCTTCCAGTTGACGTTCGCGCCGCCGGCGGCAGTGGAGTCGGCTCCAAGACCGGTCAGCGTCATCGTCAGCACCGTCGTCGTCAGATCCGCGACCTTCAGCTGCCGAATCGTGCCGTTGCGGTATCCCATGGGGACGCCGGTCAGGGCTATGATCGCGAACAACTTCGCTTCAGGCATCTGCGTGGCGACGTCGAAGTCTATTGCCACGATTGCCGCAGCCCAGAGCAGGACGGCTTCAATCGTTGCGGAGACGACGAGCCAGCGCCGTTCTGTCCGTCCGATATGCGATCTGCCCATGCGTCCGGCGATGATCGCCCCGACCAGGAAGCTCGCGATCGCGGCGAGAAGCGGAAGAACCTTGAAGCCCGGCGCGCCAGCCGCGGCGAACCCGAGGAACACGACGTTGCCCGTCATGTTCGCGGTGAAGACCTTTCCGAGACCAAGGACGCTCGCCGCGTCGACGAGGCCCGTAGTCGTCGAGAGGAGCAGCAGAAGCGGTATGCGCGGATCGAACGGCGCGGCGGCGGTAACGGTCATGGTCGTCTCCATTCAGAGTCGCGTGAGGTGGCGTCGCTTAGAACCGGAAGTTGCTTTCCAGCCCCAGCATCGTGATCGTCCTGGCGGACCCGGTGTTGCGAATGAATTGGCCGGGTGGAAATGCCGACAGCGAGGTCGACAGTTCGAGTTCCGGCGTCGCCTGCCAGGCGAGCGTCGCCTCGACCTCCTTGCCGATGAACCGGGCGCGCGACGTGCCTGGTGCGCGGATTAGGTTGCCGGGGATGTCGTACACGCCGTCGCTGAGCGAGTAGCGCCAGTACGCCGCGCCGGCGAGGCTGGCCGAAACCGTCTTCGTCAGCGTCATTCCGACACGCGGATTGACGCTGACGATGTTGGTGGGGCCGACCGGGGACAGCTCGCCGAAATACTTGCCCTTGGGGAACAGCGCGTTGAACGTGCCGAGGCTATCGTCGCCGCGGTGACGGTCGCCGCTCACCACGTTGAACCGCAGGACCGCGTCGGGGGCCAGCGGCGCGTCCGGGAAGCTATGTCCGACCTCGGTGCCGAGCGTCCACGCCGCGATCGGTCCCCCGGCGAACCGGCCGAACTGGGCGATGCCCTCGATGTTCCAGTGCCAGTCCGCGGCCTTGCCGAACGACCGAGCGCCGATGCTGTGGCGCACCTCGCGTCCTGCACGGGGACCGAAGACCGCGGCCGTGTTGCGATAGCCGATGTAGTAGAGGTCGAGCCCGGTGTCGCCGCCGCCTATGGTGGCATAGGCCGCCCATAGCGACTTGGTCCGCGACCGCCGATCATCGAGCGTTCCGCTGCCGGGCTGAACGGGACGAACTGCCAGCAGGCTGACGGTCGCGCCGTTCAGGGATATGAGCGATCGGAGCCCGTCGAACGCGAGCGGGACGTTCGGTCCGTAGCGCGTCCCGATCAGACGCTCGGTGCCGAGTGAGATCATCTGGCGACCAGCGCGCAGCGTCACGCCGGTCTCGTCCATCGCATTGGTCGCAGCGGCGCCCAGTCGAACGTCGACGAAGCCCTGCAGGAGGTCGACGCGTGTCTGGTCGATCGGGCTGGCGGACGGCGATACACCCACCGCATAGGCGGCGATCGGCTGCACGAAGCCGCGTACGCGACCGACATGGAGATCGGCGTACGGCATCGCGCGGAGCCACAGGTAGCCGTCGTCGGGTGCGGGACCGCCTCCCCAGAGGTTGTCGCGATACGCTTCGTCACGCGCGCGCAGTTCGATGCCCGTCGTCAGATACGTGTCGGTTGAGATCGGGATGTACTTGAACCGACCCGTCCAGCTCTTGGCCCGTTCATTTGCGTCCGCATCCGCGCTCCAGTCCTCGTCATACCGGGTGATCGTGAGCGTCGGTGGCTGCCAGGCCTCCGTCGATTGCGCCTCCGCTCGACCGGCGAGCGCAAGTGCGAGGAGGGCGAGCCTACGCACGACGGTTGTCGCGCTCTGCCACGATGGCCGCGAGCACGAACCCCCCGATGAGTCCGAGATGCTCGAAGAACGCGTTGGTCGCCATGAAGCGCTCCTGACCCATCGGCATCGACCAGAAGGCGTTCGCCGTGAATGCGGCGAACAGCGTAAAGGCACCCAGCATTCCGGCGCCGAGCCAGACGAAGCGCCCCGACAGGATGAGAAGCGGGCCTATGATCTCGACGACGATCGTCAACGCCGCCCAGAAGGCGGGCGGCACCATTCCAAAATGCGCCTGCTCGGCGACCGCGGCGGACCAGTCGGTCGCCTTGACCACCCCGCCCAGGAGATAGGCCCCGACCAATGCCAGCCGGGCGACGAAGCCCGTCCAGCGCCACTCGAGTATCGCATCGACGAAGCGGGGTTCAGCGGACGGGGTCATGATCTCACTGACCCGCCGGCGCGTGGATCTCGGCGATGTATCCGCCTGGAAAGCGCACCATGGCCGACTGCCGGCCACCGGAGGTCTGGGGAGCTACCAGCGTCTCGACGCCTGCTGCCGTGGCCTTCGCGAGAGTCGCCTGAATATCGGACACCTCGTAGCCGGTCGTCTCGCGACCATAGGGCCAGCCGATCTGCCCGTCGGACACCGCAACCGTCATCCGGCCATAGCCGGACGTGATCGCGATGCGACGGTAGGTCTTTCCCGGCTGTCCGATCTCGACCCCAGGCGCTGCCTTCGTGTCGGTGGTGATCCGGCCCTTCGAGAAGGCTAGCCAATGCTTGACGAAGGTGTCCGCGACGTCGGCCGTCAGATAGACGCGGTTCTCGGGGACCGTGGTCAGCGCCGGATAGTTCGGTTTCGCGGTGTGCCAGTAGATCTGCATAGCGACGCCGCCCGGCCACTGCACGACCGCGTCACGGCCGATGGGGTCGGGGAAGGTCGTGACCATCCTCACCGCGCCGTGCTTTGTAGCCGCCGCGACTGCCGCGTCCATGTTGTTGACGAGATACCCGTTCCGCTCCGCGCCGAACGGGTAGGGGATGGGCGTCTTGAACCCGAAGACCGAAAGCGATCCCGCGGGCGTCAGCACCAGCTGCGACATGGTCTCGCTTGCGGTCGGCGTAACCTTGAACACGCCCTGCTTGGTGGCCGTGCCGCCGAAGGTCGCGATTACGCTGGCAACGAAGCGGTCGAAATCCTCCGGTGCCACGTAGATGTGCGTGGTGTCGTATTGAGGCCCGACCGAATAGTCGGCTGACGGTGCCGCTTCCCTTGCCAGGACTGGCGCCGATGGCACCGATCCCAGCAGGGCGATGGCAATGAACAGGTTCAGACGCTTCATTATTCTTCTCCTATTCTCGTGATCAGACCGCCCAGCAGCCACAGCCAAACGAACCCCAGAAACTCTGGACGTCCGCCACGGGGACGTCGCGGCCGAGGGCAGCGGCATGGTCGTGGCCGTGGACCGAGCATCCGCTTGCGCAACCGCACGCAGCGGCCAGCTTCGCGGAGGCTTCGGGCGTGCGGTGGTAGCCACCGAACGTTGCGACCGGCGACCAGTCGGGCATCGGTTTCGGCAGCGAGGGCGCAAGCGGGGCGTAGTCGCCTTCGCCGAACACCACCCTGCCGCCGAGCAGCGTCAGGACGGACCGCAGATGCGGGATGTCGGTCTCAGGAACGGTCAGATAGTCGTCCGACAGCACCGCGAGATCGGCGAGTTGTCCGGCCTTGATCCGGCCCTTCTTGCCGACCTCGTTCGAGAACCAGGTGTTCTCGTGCGTCCACATCGCCAGCGCCTTCTCGCGGCTGACGCGGTTGGCACCGGGGTAGAGGCCGAGGCCGCCGACGGTCCTGCCGGTCACCAGCCAGTTCAGCGATACCCAAGGATTGTAGCTCGCGACGCGCGTGGCGTCGGTGCCAGCGCCGACATGGATCCCGGCGGCGAGCATCTTGGCGATCGGCGGCGTCCGCTCGGCAGCCTTCGCGCCATAGCGTTCGACGAAATACTCGCCCTGATACGCCATGCGGTGCTGGACCGCGATGCCGCCGCCGAGCGCTGCGATCCGATCGATGTTGCGGTCGGTGATCGTCTCGGCATGGTCGAAGAACCAGTTGATCCCGTCGAACGGGATGTCCTTCGCCACCTTCTCGTACACGTCGAGTGCTCGGCCGATCGTCTGGTCGTAGGTCGCATGCAGGCGCCACGGCCACTTGTGCTCGGCAAGCAGGCGGATGACGGGTTCGAGATCGCCTTCCATGTTCGCCGGCATGTCGGGACGCTCGACGCGGAAGTCCTCGAAGTCGGCAGCGGAATACACGAGCATCTCGCCGGCGCCGTTGTGCCGGTACTTGTCGTCGCCCTGGCCGGGCGTGACCTGCTTCACCCAGCCCTGGAAGTCGGAGAGCTCTTCCTTCGGCTTCTGGGTGAAGAGGTTGTAGCTGATCCGCAGCGTCAGCTGGTCGTCAGCGTGCAGCTTTTCGATGATCTCATAGTCGTCGGGATAGTTCTGGAAGCCACCGCCTGCATCGATCACGCCGGTGACGCCGAGCGAGTTCATCTCGCGCATGAAGTGGCGGGTGGAGTTGAGCTGATACTCCGGTGGCAGCTTCGGCCCCTTGGCGAGCGTCGAATACAGGATCGTCGCATTGGGGTGCGCGAGCAGCAGGCCGGTCGGGTTGCCCGCCGCATCGCGGACGATCTCGCCACCTGGAGGGTTGGGCGTGTCCTTGCCGTAGCCGACGACGCGCAGCGCCGCTGCGTTCAGCAACGCACGATCGTAGAGGTGGAGGATGAACACCGGCGTATCGGGCGCGACCGCGTTCAGTTCGGCGATCGTCGGCAGACGCTTCTCGGCGAACTGGTGCTCGGTGAAGCCGCCGACGACGCGCACCCATTGCGGGGCGGGCGTGTTGTCGACCTGGCGCTTGAGCATCGCCATCGCGTCGGCGAGGCTTGGCACACCGTCCCAGCGGAGTTCCATGTTGTAGTTGAGGCCACCGCGGATGACGTGCATGTGGCTGTCGATCAGCCCGGGAATGATGCGGCGGCCCTTTGCGTCGATGACGTCAGCGCCCGGTGCGGCGGCGCGCACCTCCTGTTCACTGCCTACCATCAGGAACTTGCCGTCGCGGATGGCGATCGCCTGAGCCTCCGGGTTCTCGCGGTCGAGGGTCGTCACCTTGGCATTGACGATGATCATGTCGGACATGGATTTTCTCCGGTTAATGGCGGCGGCAGGTGTCGCGAGCAGTGCCATCGCCGCAGCGCCGCCTGCCAGCGTCTCGCGGCGCGTGGGCGTCATGCGACGTCGCGTGGGGGCGGTGCGGCCGGATCGCCCGGCAACCGTCCGAGCACGGTGCCCGAACAGGTGCGGGCGATCGCCGTCCTGATCGGCTGTCCGTCGATCACCCGCCGGGCGATCGGCATCACCTGCTCACCGAGCAGGATGCCGAGCAGACCGACCAGGGCGATCATCGGCGGTGCCGGCGACTTGACGTCGAGGAGGCTGTAGATGGCGCCGATCAGCAGGCCCGCGGCGAGCGAAATGAGATAGGGCTTCATGAAGGGTCTCCTCGACGTCGTGGAGTCAGCTGCGCACGAAGGCGAGCAGGTCTGGGTTGATCGTATCGGCATCGACGGTCAGCATGCCGTGACTGAAGCCCGGATAGATCTTGAGCGTCGCGTTCGGCAGCAGTTCGGCCTGCTTCACCGAGGCGTTCTTGTAGGGAACGACCTGGTCGTCATCGCCCTGCAGCACCAGCGAAGGTACGGTGATCGCCTTGAGGTCCTCGGTCTGGTCCGTCTCGGAAAACGCCTTGATGCCGAGATAGTGAGCCTGAGTGCTGCCCATCATGCCCTGACGCCACCAGTTGTCGATCACCGACTGCTCGACCTTCGCGGCCGGACGGTTGAAGCCGTAGAACGGGCCACTCGCGAAATCGAGGAACAGCTTGGTGCGGCTGGCGGCCAGGCCGGCGCGAATGCCGTCGAGCACTTCGATTGGCAGACCGTCCGGGTTGCTGTCGGTCTTGACCATGATCGGCGGGACGGAACTCACCAGCACCATCTTCGCGACGCGCCCCTGGGGCTGGCCATACTTGGCGACGTAGCGCGCAACTTCGCCGCCGCCCGTCGAGTGACCGATGTGCACGATGTTGGTCAGATCGAGGTGCTCGACCACGGCGGCCGCGTCCGCGGCGTAGTGGTCCATGTCGTGGCCCGTACCGATCTGGCTCGAGCGGCCATGACCGCGGCGGTCATGAGCGACGACGCGGAAGCCGTTGTCGAGGAAGAACAGCATCTGCGTGTCCCAGTCGTCCGATGACAGCGGCCAGCCGTGATGGAACATGATCGGCTGGGCATCCTTCGGACCCCAATCCTTGTAGAAGATCTCGGCGCCGTCCTGGGTGGTTACGTAGGTCATGAAGCGTCTCCGTGGATTTGGGTTGAAGGCCGGGAAAGACCTCAGGCGTGGGCGCCTTCTGACGCACCGAACATCGTCTTCGCGTAGGTGACGCCGAGCCCGTAGGCGCCGCCCCACTTCTTCGCGATGCCGGTCGTGGAGTCGTAGGTCTCCGTCCGAGCCCAGTCGCGCTGCAGTTCGAGCAGGTACTGGAGCGAGGTCATCGGCTTGGCGCCGAGCTGGATCATGCGCTGCACCGCGCGGTCATGCGCTTCGACCGAGATGTCGCCGCAGGCATCGGCGATGAAGTAGCAGTCGAAGCCCTGATCGATCGCGGAGGCGATGGGGCCGACGATGCAGACGCTCGTCCAGAGGCCTGCGAAAACGATCCGCTCCTTGCCGATGCGGTTGACCTCGTCGATCACGCCCTGGTCCTCCCAGGTGTTCATCGAGGTGCGGTCGAGCATCGCCTGGCCTGGAAACGCCTCCTTGATCTCATCGAACATCGGCCCCGAGAAGCTGTCGACGGCGACCGTCGTCAGGATCGTCGGCACGTCGAACGACTTCGCTCCGCGGCTGATCAGCGCTGCGTTGTTGCGCAGAAGCTCGGTCGAGATCGACTTGGTCGCGAATGCCATCTGCGACTGGAAGTCGATCAGGACGAGGACGTGATCGGTCGGCGAGATGAGCGACTTGCCCGGAGTTGCCGTTGCGGTGATTGTCATGATTGTCTCCCGATGGATCTGGCTGGTGAACCCCGATCTACTTCGCCCACGTCATCGCCGGCATCTGTATAATCTGAGCGTTTTCGTTCGATGGATCTGACAAGTGACGTCATCGAGATCCGTGAGAGGGGTTTGCCGCGGCTGACCGCGACGGTCTTGGATGATCCTGACGCGATAAGGACGGTTGGACGTCGATCGCTATTCGTTCGATGCGGAAACCGCACCGACCCGGATGCTGAACCGGGATCCTCGACCGGGGACGGACTCGCAGTCGAGGTGATGGCCGAGCGCAATGCAGTTGGTGTGCACCAGGTAGAGACCCAGCCCGATGCCGTCCGCCCGCGCATCGACTTGGCGGTATGCGTCGAAGATGTGGCGGCAGTCGTCCGACGAGATGCCCATTCCGCTGTCGACGACGTCGATGAACAGAAGTCCGCGTCGGCGCCTGCACCCGATGACCACGCCTCCGCGGCGGGTATACTTCAAGCCGTTCGACACGAGATTCCGGAGCGCGCAGACGAGCAGTTCAGGGTCGGTCGTGATGATCGCCGCACAGTCGACGAAGCACAGCCTGAGGCCTCGATCGGCAGCGGCCGGAGCGAACTCGGCCGCGACCTTGGAAAGCAGACTTCCCACCCTGACGGTCTGCAGTTCAGGGCTCGGGCGATCGTCCCGCGGCCGGCGGGCAGCGTCGGTGAGATCCTCCAGTCCGTCGGACAGTCGCGAGACTTGATGGCGGGCGGCATTCAGCCACATCCGGTCGGTGTCGTCGCTCGCCAACTTGCCGAGCCTCTCAACGGCCCCCAGGATGATCTGGAGCGGCTGTCTGAGATCGTGGCCGGCCGTCGCCATCGTCAGTCTAAGGTTCTCCGTCAGCACGGCGCTGTCCTCTCGAGTGCGCGATCTTGGCGGCCCCGAATGGCTGGAGGTCGCAGTCGGTTGGAAAGCGAGGATGGTGCGCATGTTCGTCACTCGCGGTAGTGATGCAGTCCGACGCAGGTTGCTCGATAATGACCGTGACATCTTGTAGGAAACATGCGCTGTTCGAACGATCGCATCGAAATGACGAACCGCTGTTCATTGTTCATCTGACGAAACGATACCGGACATCTTCGCTTCAAGAACTTCGCAGACCAGCCCGAGAGGGCTAGGCACATCCCGCGCTCGAACGGTACAGTTTGCACGCACCGGTCCGGCCTTCGTCTCATTCATTGTTGGTCGTACTACGAAGATGTCCAGGATAGCGGCCAGTCGTCATGACCGACGGGCGACGCGCTGCTTACCCGAGACCGCGGCCTCCACGTCAGTGCGAAAGCAGCGCGAGAGCGTCGATCTGTGCAAGGCTGAAGCCCAGGTCTGAAAGCGCGGGCATGAACTGCGCTGCCTCCGGACTGCGGAGCCGGCTCGCCCATACGAAACGCCTCACCGCGTCGCTGCGCGGATCGGAGATTGCTGGACGTTCCCGCCATCCAAACAGCATCGATGCGATCCGACCTAGCAGTCCGGCTCTCTCGCTCGAAAGCGCTCGCGGCAGACCAATGCCGTAGGCGTCGTCCAAGGCGTACGCGACCGCCGACCACTCGTGGTCGTCGAGTTGTGGAACGGCCTGAAACCCTCGCATCTCAATCTCCTTCGCGGCAGTGCGTGCGCGCCGTCGAACCGGGCCTCGATCTCGGACTGGGCAGGGATTGGCGCTGACCGTCTGATAGCTCCGGGTTCGTTGCGCCGCTTGCACCCGGCGAACCAATTTGGTCGAACGTGCGGTAAGATGGTCCTCGAAGTCTTTTCACGTGACCGGAACCGAGGGAAGCACTTGCGCTTCCACCTCGGATCTGCGGCCGGTGCAGACTGGGCACCGCGCCCGCCTTCGGCCATTCCGTGCAAACCACGCGCAGAGGATGCAATACCGGTCTGGAGAGACGGAACATGGTGATACCGAAAGGAAATCCCCATGAACCCTTGCGAGCCCGAAGCGAACGCACCCCCGTCCGACATCGATCCCGTGGAGGACGCAATCGAAGAGGCGGAACTCGAAACTTTTCCGGCAAGCGATCCGCCGGCCAGCTTCAGGTTCGAATGATGCCGACCCGCCACCGCTTCGAACCCGTCCTCTCAGACCGCGTCGACTTCTGCGCCTCGACATCGGCACCGCACGGATGGCGACCGTCGTGACGCTCCGGCTACTCGTCCTCTATGGCTCCTATCGAGCCGATCGCATGGGCATAAGGCTGGCAGACTACAGCATCCGGCAGTTCCGCAAGCGGGGCGTCGACGCCGAACTCGTGGACGCCCGCGAAGTGGGGCTTCCGATGCTCGACAGGACGTATGACGAGTTCGCTCCAGGCGCCGCCCCTCCGGCGATGGAGGCGCTGTCGAAGAAGCTCGCAGCGGCCGACGCGTTCCTCTTCGTGGCGGGCGAATACAACTGGGGAATGCAGGCGGGACTGAAGAACCTGGTCGACCACTTCCAGGACGAGTGGCTCCGGAAACCGGCTGCGCTCGCGACATACTCGACCGGACGCTTCGGCGGGGTGCGGGCCGGATGCGCCTGGCATCCGACGCTGGCCGAACTGGGGATGGTCGTCGTGCCACGCAGCGTAGCCGTGGGACCGATCGCCTCGACGCTTGATCCGGAGGCCGATCCGGTGGGCCAGGCCGGTGACGCCCTGGATCACAACTTCGCAGGCTTCGCCGACGATGTCCTCTGGTGGGCTACGGCCGCCAAGGAACAGCGCTCGCGCAGTTCCTCTGCAAACCATATGTGGAATTCAGCCCTCGCGCCATGAGCGACGCCACACGAGTGGCGTCTCCCCGACGATCCGTCGAAACAACCTGGTGAGGTGAGCCTGATCGGTCAGGCCGCACGCACAGGCGATCTGGCTGAGGTTGTCGGTCGTCCGCAGCATCAGCGTCTGGGCACGGCGGATGCGCTGGCGGATCAGGAACGCGTGCGGCGTCTCGCCTATGCTGACCTTGAACGCACGACAGAAGTGTCCCGAGCTCAGGCGAGCCACCGAAGCCAGGGCTTCGACAAGAACGGTCTGTTCCAGCTTCTCGTCGATGTGCTCCCGAACTCGGGCGATCTGCCAAGGAGTGAGGCCGCCCTTGGCCGCCTCGACGCCGGCGACGACCGGCAGCGCGGGTATCAGCACGGCCTCGAAGGGGTCGACGGTCTTCGAGAACAGGGCCGCGATGCGGTCCAGATAGTCGCGAGCCAGGATCGGATCGGCCTCGAGGGACCGCCGAGCCCCGGCGATCAGATCCGTCAGCATGGGCGGCGAAACCCGAGGGGGCAGCGAGGAATGGTTGAGCATCGATTGTTGCAGCATGATCGGTGGTCCCCGATTGTTGATGCTGCATCGTACGGGGAGGGGGCGTGCCGACGGTATCGGACGTGAGGTTCGGTCCCCCACCACCAAGGTCGGTGAAGACTAGACCAAGATATAGGTGGTCCAGCGGGAAAACCCCCGTCAGAGGTCGATTATTCCCCGGCGGGCTGCGATGGCGACGGCATGCGTGCGATCCGCTGCCGAGAGCTTCATGAAGATTGCCTTCATGTGCCCCTTCACCGTCTCCTCCGCGAGGTTGAGCCGATTCCCTATGGATCGATTCGAGTTACCTGCGGCAGCCAACTCCAAAACGCTAATTTCCCGATCGGTCAGCGCGTCCGCGATGACGTGCATGGCTATGTCGGTCGCCACGGCCGTGTCGAGGTGCTTGCCGCCAGCGTATACCGAGCGGATGGTATCCAGCAGTTCCTTCCGCAGGCTGCTCTTGAGGATGTAGCCGGAGGCGCCAGCCCTCAAAGCACGCAACGCCTGCGCATCGCCCGAATAGGTGGTGAGAACTACTATTCGCGCGTCAGGCCACTCGGACCTGATCGCGACGATCGCTTCGAGTCCGCTCATACCGGGCATCTGCAGGTCCATGAGCACGACGTCGGGAAGGTGTGCGCGGTATTGCTCGACCGCCCCAGTTCCGTTGCAGGCCTCGGCCACGACGCACAGGTCCGCCTGCGTCGAGACGACCGCATGCACGCCCTCACGAAGAAAGGGATGGTCGTCGACGACCAGGACGCGGATTATCTTGGATGTCGTCACGGTCGTCAGCATGGCGCCGACAGGTCGTTGAACGCCAGCGCGAAATCGCGCGCCGTGACCTCGAAGTGAGCAGGGTGGGCACAGAAGACCCATTGTTCGGGTGGCTTGCCTCCCGCGACCTCGATTTCGCCGCACAGCCCCGTCATCATGGCCGGTTCGGCCCCCACCACGATACGGCCGCGCAGCCCGCTGTCATGAAGACTCGGCGCAAAAGCGACGCTGGACACGGCAAGCTGCATGGCTCTTCGTGCCGCCACGGCAACGACGGATCGCATTACCTCCGGCGTCCAATCGGCCGGGTCGCCCAACCCGATCATCAGTATCGCGTCCGCTCTGACGGGGAGGGGCGGTGTGGACAACACCATGGTTTCGCCGAGCCGGCCTTCGAAGATGCCGTCGGACCGCATACGGCGCACGGCGCCGCCCAACGCGTCGTCCAAATGCGCCAGCCCTCCCGTGATCGACATACCGTCCGCCTCACGAGCGAACATCCCCGCAATGGAGAGCATCGCCGGGATGTTGGCTACGTGATCCCCAACGATTTCGATCCGCGTCCCCCGCCAGGATCCGATGGAACGGTTGATCGGCACAGGAGGCTCGTTTTTCGATTTCGCCATACTTCGACAACTCCGGGTGAACGCTTCGACTTCGGAAGGCCTCGACAGGATCAGCCATTCCGCCTTCGCGCACATGGATCATGGAATCATGCGCCGTTTCTTGGCGATTCCCGCGCAATACCTTCGGAAGGGTCGGGTTCTTCGGGAGCATGCCGAACGGGCTCTCGCGCAGCACGAGGTCGAGATGAGCCTGACCATGAACAGGGTCGATACCTCTGCCTCCTCGACGGAAACGATATGCGGGGCTCGGAACGAGGCGGGCCCGCCGCTCCTTGATTTCGCAGGCTGCGCGCGGAGGTAGGAGGGCATTGGATGGGTCAGGACAGGTGGCGTGGGGGAACGCGCTAGGCTGATCGACGAGACTACGGCTCGAGTCACCCGCGTCCGAAGCGGTGAGCGATCGAGTCACCCACCGCACGGTCAGGTTTTCTGAACCGTCAGCTCTTCAGAAAAGCCATCAGATCGGCATTGTACTGGTCTCGATGGGTCATAGTGAGGGCGTGAGGTGCGCCCGCGTACCGCTTGAACTCCGAATGCGGGATCAGCTTGTGCGCCGCCTCCCCCGACATCCCGATGGGAACGGTCTGGTCCTCCTCGCCGTGTATGATCAGGGTCGGCATCGTGAAAGCCGCCATGTCGGCACGGAAGTCGGTTTCGGAAAACGCCGTTACGCAGTCGTATGTCGCCTTGATCGATGCGGTGAGCGCGATCTGAAGCGTCTGCTTGAGAATGCCTTCCGACACGGCATCCGGATGCTTGTTGGTTCCGTAGAACAGCGTCGAGAAGTCGTCGATGAACTGCGGACGGTCCTTGATCAGGCCTTCGCGGATGCCGTCGAAGATGGCCTTGGGCGCGCCGTCCGGGTTGTCGTCGGCCTTTATGAAGTAGGGAGTGACCGAGGACGTAAGGCATGCCTTAGCGACGCGGGCGCCGCGGTACTTCGAGATGTAGCGCGCAACGTCGCCGCCACCCATCGAGAAGCCGACCATCGTGACGTCCTGGACGACCGTGGTCTGCAGGATCAGGGCGATGTCGTCGGCGAACGTGTCGTAGTCGTATCCTGTCCAAGGCTGGCTTGACCGTCCGAATCCGCGACGGTCGTGGGCCAGGACACGGAAGCCGTTCGATGCGAAGTACATCATCTGCTGCTCCCACATGTCGGCGCTCAGGGGCCAGCCATGGCTGAAGAAGATTGCTGGACCAGTGCCCCAGTCCTTGTAATAGAGTTCGGTACCATCCTTGGCGGTTACGTACGGCATGAAGCGCTCCTCGCGACGCGCGACCATTGCGCCCCGTTCCGTCCTCTCTTCGCAGGGCACGCGAGGCGGGGCTTGTAGGATTGGTCCCGATTTTGCGTTATCCGCACCCGTTCTCATCACATAGGAAAGGAGCCCGCGAGATGTACGACACGACCGAAGCACTGGTCATCATCGTCGATGACGACGAGCTCGTCCGCGGAGCCTTGGACAGCCTGTTCCGATCGGTGGGATTGAAGACCATCTGCTACGGCAGTGCAGCGGAGGTCCTCAACGCACCGCTTCCAAAAACGCTCTGCTGTCTGGTGGTGGACGTCAGAATGCCGGGCATCGGCGGGTTCGAGTTCCAGGAGACGCTTGCGTCGAGGGGCGCCGACATTCCGATCATCTTCATGACGGGGCACGGGGACATCCCCATGAGCGTCAAGGCGATGAAGGCGGGAGCCGTCGACTTCCTGGCCAAACCCGTGCGGGACCAGGACATCCTCGATGCGGTGAACGCCGCCCTGGCGCGAGGCCGCGATCAGATTTCCGCTGCGGAGGATACGGCAGCCGTGAGAACCCGGCACGATTCACTGACCCCGAGGGAGACCGAAGTCATGGCCGGCGTGGTTCGCGGTCTGCTCAACAAGCAGGTCGGGGGTGAGCTGGGCATAGCCGAGATCACGGTGAAGATGCACAGGGCGAACGTCATGAAGAAGATGGGCGTCCGGACCGTCGCGGATCTTGTTCGGCTAGCCGAAGTCCTTTCGAAGACAGGGGTCGAGAGCGGTGCCAGTTCCTACGGCGCGGCTAGGTAAGCTATCCTGACATAGACGCTTGTATAGGCTTACTTTTGCCGGACCACTGGTTAGTAGGCATCGTCGCCCCATTCGGGCGCATGAGAGGTACGCCGTTGCACCATGCCAATATTGCGGTCGTGGATGACAACGATCTGGTCCGAGGAGCCGTCTCGAGCCTTCTTAGATCGATGGGCCATCGGACCCACGTGTTCGATTGCGGCGACGCCTTTCTATCCTCGGGCGTCGTGGTCGATTGCGTGCTCACCGACCTGCAGATGCCGGGCCGTTCGGGCCTTGCCGTCGCTGCCGAACTGGCGAGCCACGATCGTCCTCCCAGGATCATCCTGATGACGGCCCATGCGGATCCCACCCTTGCGTCTAGATGCGAGAAACTCGGATTTGCGGCTCTTCTCGAGAAACCTCTGGACTCGAAACTACTGATAGCCGCGGTGGAAAAGGCGATCCGCCGCTAGCGCTTCGACCTATCGGAAATTTCAGCAGCACGGATGCCCCGCCCTGATCGGTGGTACCGAGTTCGATCGCCCCGTCGAGGCTCTCCATGGTCGCCTTGCAGATCGAAAGACCCAGGCCCATTCCCTCGGCCTTAGTCGTGTAGAAGGTCTGGAACGCGCTGTCCCGGTCGATGTCCCAGCCCGGCCCGTTGTCCTCTACCGCAATGATCGCGTGCGTCGCCGTACGCCGCACGCAGAGCGTCACCACGCGGTCGGCGGCACGCATCAGATGCATCGCCTGTATGGCGTTGGTGACGAGGTTCACGAGCAGCTGCTTGAGCAGGATGGGGTCCGCCTCACAGACCGCCGGATCAGCTTCGGGTTCCAGGACGATCCTGGCGGAACCCTCGGTCGCGCCCCGTTCGAACAACGAGGCGGCCTCGCGGATTACGTCGTTCAGATCGACGGGCTGAGTCTCCGTCCGCGCGTTCCCGACCAGCGCACGGACCCGCTGAACGACCTGTCCCGCATGATCGACCGCTGCAACCAAGCCCTTCAACGCGGCATCGACCTCGTCGATGGCGGGCGGGTCGCGACGGAGCCAACGGCACGCTGCATCGGTATATCCGCTGATGGCGGCGAGCGGCTGATTGATCTCGTGAGCGATGGACGCAGTCATCGCGCCGAGTGCGCTCGCCCGCTGGACCCGGGCGAGATCGGCACGGGTCCGGGCCATCTGCGTCTCCAGCCGCTTCCGTTGGCTGACGTCAAGAACGCTGCCGGGAACGCGGGCAAGAGGCCCAGTGCCCGACAGGCTGAACATCACGATCACGTCAATCGGATCGCCGCGTCGCGGCTGAACCATCGTCTCGGCTATGAACAGCGCGCGGCGCTCATCGATCGCGATCAGGCACTCCGCGAACGTATCGTCCGTCTCCGGCAGGAAGTCGCTCAGATGCGAGAAGAACTCGGTTGGGGACTGCACCCCCATCATCGTCATGGCGGTTGCGTTCACGTCGGTTATCCGCACCATCCGGCGCGCTTCGGCGACGAACGACGGGTTGTCGGCGATGTAGCGGCGAAGATCGACGACGCCACGCGAGCGCAGTTCCGAAAGCGTGGCCTGCACGGTCGTGAAGTCGTGTTCCCAGATCCCGATGGCGAGCTCGTTGAAGATTGACCTGTAGCGTGACTCGCTGATCTCCATTGCGGCATAGACAGCTTTGCCTCTGAGCAGCAGGATCGTGGTCACTGCGTTGGCCAGCAGGCTGATGACGAGCCTGGACGCTGCCGTCATCTCCGGCGCGCGCCCGTGGACGATCGCGAAGGCGAGCAGCGTCAGCACCGCGCATGCCACGGACCATGTGATGATGGTGCGGCGACCGACGGCTTCCGTGCCCACCATCAAGAGCGTCATCACGTAGAGCGTTGCAATCGCGCCGGGCAGGGTCGTGAGCGCGTCCAGCGCGAAGATGACGGCGGTCAGAGCAACCGGCAGTCCGGCGCGCGCAAGGTGCGACCAGCGGACGGGTGGACCATCGCCCGACGATCGAACCGACGCGAGATCAGATGCGTTCGTTGCCATTGCGTAATTATACGCGCTTCGCGACAGGAGCATCAGCCCCGGACGGGGTGAAGTCGGTACCCCCGAAAGGGGGGTGGCAGCGCATTGGTGCAGGAGCATTCGCCGGCAGGGCGGGCGTTTCATCATGACGGTCGATCGGTTACCTGCGCTCCTGCTGCCGGCGGAAGATCATTTTCAACAGAGCCGGTCGCTTCGGCGCCGTTCGATGCAGCCGATGTCCGCCAGGTCCAAATCGCGCGGAGCAACGCCAAGAACGCCGGTTCCTGATCGGCCATTGTCTCGTCATCAACATGGAGACGGATCATGGCGGACAATGCACTCCTGACCCCCGCGGACTGCGCGGTGGTCTTGGTAGACGAACAGGCCGGGCTCGCCTTCGCCGCAGGTTCGGCGGACCGACAGGTTCTTCGGAGCAACGCCGTCGCACTCGCCCGGACTGCCGTAGCATTCGACATTCCCGTCGTTGCGAGCACGTCGGCGTCGAAAGTGTACAGCGGGCCGCTCATGCCGCCGCTGCGCGCCGTGCTGCCCGACGTCACGCCGATCGAGCGACGGAACATGAACCTCTGGGAGGACCAGGCAGTACGATCGGCGATCGAGGCGACAGGCCGTAAGGTCCTCGTAGTCGCCGGTCTTCTGACCGAGGCATGCGTGAGCTTTCCGGTCCTTTCAGCCTTGGCGGAAGGACGCCGCGTCCACGTGGTTGCGGATGCGTGCGGCGGACTGACCACTGCGAGCCACGAGGCGGCGCTTGTCCGGATGCAGCAGGCGGGGGCGATCATGACGTCCTGGCTGCAGTTCCTGCTGGAGATGCAACGGGACTGGACGCGGCACGAGACCTACGAGACCGCCCGTTCGATCGTCGTCGATCACGGCGGCGGGTACGGCATCGGCCTCGACTACGCTCGCGACATGATCAAGCCAAGCTGAGGATAGACAATGAGCTTCACATTCGACGCCACCGACTGGCAGATCGTTCCGGCCCGCTCCTTCGACGACCTGAAGGTAGGCGAGATATTCCGCGCACCGAGCCGGACTTTGACGGACGCGCATGCGTCCGCCTTCCAGGCGGTCTCCTGCGACAACCATCCGATCCATTACGACGTCGGCTACGCGAAACGCTACGGTCATCCCGCACCCGTCGTGCACGGTCTGCAGGTCCTCGCGTTCACGGCACCCGGAGCGACGCTTCTGCCCCACAACTTCGGCGCGATATTCATCGCCTTCACCGAGCTTTCGGCGAAGTTCCTCGTCGAGGTCCACGCCGGGGACACCCTCTACTCAGCACTCGAGATCGTCGATCTCAAGCCGCTGGACGGCAAGGGCGAGGTGACGACGAACGTCACGATCCACAATCAGGACGGGGCGCTCGTCCTGTCCGGGATGCACAAGTACCTCCTCCGCACCGGTTGACGCGGCAGGTCGTGCACGAGCGAGGTGCGGGTTCCCCACCTCGCTCGTAACGCGACCCGTAAAGTTGCCGACACCGCGATCAATTGCGGCTGAGCAGGACGCACGCCTTAATTGATCAGGATGATCCAAGCCACGCTCGACAGCGCGGCCTAGCCTTCAACATCAACGGCCGACGCCCGCTGCGCGATGCAACGATCCCACGGCGGCCTTCGGGGAGGCGTGCAATGAGGGTACGGCGTCAGCCTACCGGAGGCTTGGATGATCCGAACCTAATCTTTGCCCGGGTCCCGAAAGCGGCATCCGATCCGTTCCACCGTGGGCATTCTTAGCTGCGGCCGGCCCTAGTCCTGCGGCACCGGGACGTCGAAGCCGTTCAAGGTCATCGATACGAAGCAGTAGTGACCGACCAGGTAGATCAACTCGTTCGTTCCGGCTTGACCGAAGCGGGCGAGGGCGCGTTCGTAGAGTGGAGCGGGAAGGGGGCCGCCGCGGAGCAACCCCTTCGCAACGTCGTGCGCGGTCGCCTCGTCGTCGTCGAGATCGTCTGGACGTTCGCCTGCAGCAAGCGCCGCGATGCGGCGATCCGTCATCGCATGCTTGGCCCGCGCGACGGCGGAATGGGCGTAGATCTCATACGCGGCGCCGAAATGCGCGCCTGTCGCGATGATCGCCACCTGCCGCGCGGCGTCGGGAATGCGCTTCGCCTTGGTCAAGGCCTGCGTCGATCCCCAGAATGCAGCGCCGAGTTCGGGATCGTGAAGCCAAGCGTTCCATGGGCCGAGCATGGCGCCGTCGTCGCGCGTCGTCGTGAAGTCTTGGAACTTCGCCGACACGCCAGCGGCCATCTGATCGAACAGGGGCCGTTGCGCATCGGTGAGATCCGACGGAGCTATTGGGGGCAGACGCATTGTTGACTCCTCATGCAGGTCGGGTCGAGACTTAGGACCACGACCGGACACGGCAACCCGCGGGGGTCGCATTGCGTCAGGTCTGCACATACGGCGTCGGTTTCGTGCAAGCGGAGGCTACCTGCCGGCAGCACGGAGGTTGCATGGAAGACGAACCCGAAGCCACGCCGCCGGAAAGCGGGTTCACCCTTCGCAAGATCGATCGCGCGAAGGCGCATACGTCTTCGAAGCCGCCGACGCCGGCGCAGCGCGTCGAACGACTGCCGCCGGGGCAGCACCTGACGACGAAATGGCCCGTGCTCGATCTCGGCGTGGAACCCGCCATCCGACATGAGGAATGGACGCTCAGCATCGAGGGCAGTTCGAAGGGCGGGGTGAGCCTGACGTGGCACGACTTCCTGGACCTTCCCCAGACCGCCATCCGTTCGGACATCCATTGCGTCACGGCATGGTCGCGGTACGACAACGATTGGGACGGCATCGCGACCACCGACCTGCTTGCAGCCTACCCGCCGCTTTCGGACCGCACCCACGTCGTGCTCGGCTCGAGTGACGGCTACACGACGAACCTCGCGCTAGCCGACTTCGCTCACCATCAGGCGATGCTCGCGCATTCCTGGGCCGGTGACCTGCTCACGCGTGAACACGGCGGGCCGGTTCGCGCGGTCGTTCCCCATCTCTATCTCTGGAAGAGCGCCAAATGGCTTCGTTCCATACGCTACGTGACCGAGGATGAGCCCGGGTATTGGGAGACGAGGGGCTATCACAACCGTGGCGATCCTTGGGCCGAGGAACGATACGGCTGACGAACCTGCCTACTCCGTGGCGCCTTCGAGATCGGCGGCTCCAAAAGTGCGTACCTCAGGCGCGCAGTCGCTTCAGATGCGAGCCGCCGGCTTCAGGGTTTCGGGTCGGCCTCCCCCGCCGTCTGGAAGAGATCGCGGTATCGGCGCGGCTGGCACCGAAGATACTGATCGGGCGCCTTCACGCTCGCGCCCAGATGGGCCGCCGCGTGCCATGGCCAGCGCGGATCGTAGAGCATCGCACGTGCCAGCGCGACCATGTCCGCGTCACCGGTTCCGATGATCGCTTCCGCTTGTTCGAACTCGGTGATCAGACCCACGGCGACCACGGGCATCGATACGACGGCTTCCTTAACGGCTCGTGCGAACGGCACCTGGTAGTTCGGTCCGAGGGGGATCTGCTGGCCAGGATCGAGCCCGCCGCTCGATATGTGGACTGCGTCGCATCCCCGCCTCTCCAGCGCCTTGGCGAAAGCGACGGTCTGCTCGATGTCCCAACCCCCTTCGACCCAGTCCGAGCCGGAGATGCGCACGGTTACCGGCCTGTCGCTCGGAAACGCGTCTCGCACGGCATCGAAGACGTCGAGGGGGAATTTCATCCGGTTGGCTAGGTCGCCACCGTATTCATCAGTGCGGTGGTTGGACAACGGAGAGAGGAACTGATGCAGCAGGTAGCCGTGCGCCGCATGGAGCTGGACCGCGTCCAGTCCCAGCCTCGCAGCCCGCCGTGCCGCGTCGACGAACCCGCCGAGGATTCGCCTCATGGCCCTGTGATCAAGTTCGACCGGAGCATCCCTCCGATCATCCAGAGGCAACGGCGACGGCGCCAGCGTCTGCCAGCCATTGATCCGGTCGGCCGGAATCTGCCCGCCGCCCTTCCAGGGCACTTCCGTCGAAGCCTTCCGCCCGGCGTGGGACAACTGGATTGAGATGGGCATGTCCGACCACTTGCGAACGCTCTCAAGCGTGCGCGCCATAGCGGCCTCGGTGGCATCGTCCCAAAGTCCGACGTCGGCGTAGCTTATCCGTCCCGCAGGCTCGATGGCCGTGGCTTCGATCGTGAGCAGGCCCGCGCCCGAAAGGGCGAGCCCTCCGAGATGGATGGTGTGCCAATCGGTCATCTGGCCATCTACCGCCGAATACTGGCACATCGGTGCGATCACGATCCTGTTCGGCAGACGAAGTCCGCCGACGGACAGGGGTTGGAATAGCTTTGCCACGGATGATCCTAACGTCTCTATCGGTTCGAACTGGTGCCGGCGGTTCCGGCCTCGCTCAACGCCATCCGAGCGCTGGCGCGACGTCGTGCAGGACCGCCTCGATCACGTGGGCGCAGTAGTCCACGCCCAGTTGATTGGGCACAGTCAGCAAGAGCGTGTCGGCCTCGGCGATCGCCTCGTCCGCGCGCAACTCCTCGATGAGCGCGTCGGGAGCCGCCGCGTAGGAGCGCCCGAAGATGGCGCGCATGTCGTCGATGACGCCTCTCTGGTCGCCGGCGTCCCCCTGTCCAAAGTAAGACCGGTCCCTGTCGTCCATGAGGGGGAAGATGGACCGCGATACCGAGACGCGCGGCTGCCATGCATGTCCGGCTTCGTCCCATGCGCGTCGGTAGCGGCGGATTTGATCGGCCTGTTGGACATGGAACGGCTCTCCGGTCTCGTCGGCCTTGAGCGTGGAGCTCTGGAGGTTCATTCCCTGCTCCGCTGCCCAAAGCGCGGTCGCGTTCGAGGCCGAGCCCCACCAGATGCGCCTGCGCAGACCGTCGGCGTGCGGCTCAAGACGAAGCAGACCCGGCGGATTGGGAAACATTGGACGAGGGTTCGGCTGCGCGAAGCCCTCGCCCTTCAGGAGATCGAGGAAAACCTCCGCATGAGCGCGGCCCATGTCCGCATCGGTCTGTCCTTCCGTGGGAGCATAGCCGAAGTGGCGCCAGCCCTCGACGACCTGCTCCGGCGATCCCCGGCTGATACCAATCTGCAGCCGGCCACCGCTGATGAGATCGGCCGCGCCGGCGTCCTCGATCATATAGAAGGGGTTCTCGTACCGCATGTCGATCACGCCGGTGCCGATCTCGATACTCTTCGTCCTAGCGCCGACCGCCGCCAGCAGGGGAAAGGGCGAGGCGAGCTGTTGGGCGAAATGATGGACCCTGAAGTAGGCACCGTCGGCGCCGAGATCCTCGGCAGCCACCGCGAGATCGATGGACTGGAGAAGCGTGTCGCCCGCCGAGCGCGTCGCGGACTGCAGCGAGGGCGACCAGTGGCCGAACGATAGGAATCCGATCTTCTTCATGTCACGTCCTTATCTATCTTCGGTTCGGAGCGTCCGATCCCACGTAGGAAGCGGATGCCCGCGTCCGCATCAGAAGGGCTTGCCACCGAGACGCGCCGCCGTGAGTTCGAGAGCCATCGAGACATTGGCCGCGATAACGTGCTCGCCGATCGCGTCCGCCTGGGTCAGCGTGTCCGCCAACAACTGGCGAATCGTCTCAAGCAGTCTGATGGTTTCCGTGTTCATCGGGATCCTCTCTCGGCCGCCAGCCGGCTGTTGGTCCTGCCTCGGACACGGACGCCGGCAACGCTTCTCAGCGGTTCAAGGTGTAGTTGGCCGGTATCCACCGGTATTCGCCCGCGCTTCCGCCTGCTGTCCGGACATGGCCGATCCCAGGGAAGGATATGTGCGCGCCGGCCACCCACCAACCCTTGCTGGACGCTAGTGCAAGCGCGTGCTCGCGAGCCTTGATCGCAAGCGGGACGTTCCAGTCGTACTCGATCGCGATCTTCGGATCGGGAACCTGGACCGGCAGCATGTGGACGGTGTCGCCCCAGAACAGCATCGCCTGACCACCGTCTTCGAGAAGATAGTAATGGTGCCCCGGAGTATGTCCCGGCGCCGCGATGGGCGTTAGGCCGGGAAGCAGCGCCGTCTCGTCGGCGTATGGCTTGAAGCGGCCGGCGGCGATGTACGGCGCGACGACCTTCTGGATGGCCGGGAAAAACGGCTTGAGAAGTGCGCCGACCTTGGCTTGGTTGGCGTTGTCGAGCCAGAAGTCCGAGTCGAGCTTCGACACGTGGACGATCGCGTTGGCGAAGACCGGCTTGCCGTCGATCATGAGGCCCCCAGCGTGGTCCTCGTGCAGATGGGTGATGAAGATGTCGTCGACCTCGTCGGGCGTGTAGCCGGCCGCCCTGATGGCAGCAACGAGGCCGCCGCCGTCCTTGCCGTAGAGATTGCCGGCGCCTGTATCGATCAGGACGAGCTTGTCGCCCATGTTGACCAGGAACGCGTTGATCATCCCTTCGAACGGCGAACTGAGGTCCTGTCTGCCGAGCAGCTGGTTGACCTGTCCGGGCTTCGCACCGACCGCCAGCTTCTCAGCCGGGAACGGATGCGTCCCGTCGAGAAGGGCGGTCACCTCGAAGCGGCCGATGTGCATCCTGTAGTAGCCGGGTGCCTGTCCGCCCACGGCCGCGGCGGACGCGAAGGCGGGGGTGACCGGCGTGACCACCATCGCCGGCGTTAGGAGCGCCGCAAGGAGCGGGATGATCCCGATCGTGCGGTCAGACACCCGGGCAATCACTTCGCTGTGCCCTTCGTCACGAATGCGACCGCGTCCTCGATGACGGCGGCGACTTCCTTCGGATGCGAGAGAAGCGAGACGTGGCTCGACTGAAGCACGGTCGTCTTGGCCTTCATCTCGGCGGCGAGATCACGCTCCATCTGAGGCGCGATGACCCGGTCGTTCGCCGAGACGACGAACCACGACGGGACCGTGCGCCACGCGGGAACGGTGACCTTGTCCCCGAAGGTGCTGGCCGCGAGCGCGCCTTGGGTAACGAACATCGTCCGCGCTTCGGCCCGCGGCAGATCTGCGGCAAAGTTGTCGAGCATGCCCTGCTCGGTCTGACGCAGGAAGCCGTGACCGTCGTCCCAGACGGTCCCGAGAGCGGGCGTCTTCGGATAGGCGGCCACGAGATCGCCGCCGGACTGGCCTTCCTTGTTGGCGAAGGCCGCCACGTAGACCAGAGCCTTGACCTTGGGGTCGGTGCCCGCCTCAGTGATGACCGTGCCGGCCCAGCTGTGTCCGACGAGGACGACGGGGCCAGTCGCATCGGCCAGGACGCGCTTCGTGGCGATGACGTCGTCGGCGAGCGACGTCAGCGGGTTCTGAACGCCGAGCACCTTGATGCCCTTGGCTTGCAGAAGGGGAATGACCTTCGACCAGCTCGATCCATCTGCCCATGCACCGTGCACGAGTACCACGGTGACCTCCGACGCGGCGGGAGTGGCTTCTGCGGATGCGGCCGGGCGGGCCGGTTCGGCTACCGCCGCTGACAACGGCAGCAGGGTACCGATGAGCATCGTCGATGCGGCTAGTAGGGACTTCATCTCGTTTTTCCTTCAGGCTTGTATGACCTCAGGGGAAATGGACCGGACCGTCGCGCCGTGATTGTCGAATCGACGGACGAGTTGGCCGAAGCGCGCGTTGCCCGCCTCTGTCGAAGCCATCCCGCCGGCTTGCCATCCAGAGGGACCGCAGCGCCATGATACGCACGCCGGATGCTGACCGCCGCGATCTTGGTGACGCCAAGCGGCTGAGCCGGTCGATGCCGGTAGGGCCGTGGCGCCCGCGATCCGATGTCTCACGGCTGGCACCACCCCTACCGCGGTATTCTGGACCTGAAGCTGGCGTCGGCCAGATTGCGCAACGGAGCGCCGCCGATCGTTTCCGATCGGCGGCGACGGTTCACGCCGCGTCGACCAGGACGACTTCGCTGTCCATGATCGCCATGACGCGAAGCGTTTCCTCGTCCTTGATCGCTGCGCCGTCGCGTTCGTTGACCCGCTGGCCGTTTACCTCGACCGCGCCGGATGCAGGAACGAGGTAGCCGCGGCGGTTCGCACCGAGCGTATATTCGGCCGTTTCGCCGGCCTTCAGCGTAGCGCCCACGACCCTGGCGTCGGTACGGATGGGCAGTACGTCCGCGTCGTTGTCGAAGCCGCTTGCAAGGACGACGAACTGGCCGGAGCGGGCGCCCTTCGGAAATGGCTTGGCTCCCCAGGCGGGCTTCTCGCCTCTACGGCTGGGTTCGATCCAGATCTGGAAGATCTTCGTCGTCACGTCCTCGTCGTTGTATTCTGAATGGGCGATGCCCGTCCCTGCAGACATGACCTGGACGTCGCCCGCTTCGGTCCTTCCCTTGTTCCCGAGGTTGTCCTCGTGCGTGATAGCGCCTTCGCGGACGTAGGTGATGATCTCCATGTCGCGGTGCGGATGAGGTGGAAACCCCGCCTTCGGCGCGATCGCGTCATCGTTCCAAACCCGCAGCGAACCCCAGTCCATGCGGTCGGGATCGTAATAGCTCGCGAAGCTGAAGTGATGCTTGGCGTCCAGCCAGCCGTGGTTGGCGCCGCCGAGTTTCGCAAATGGTCGAACGTCGATCATCGAATGTCTCCTTGTGTAGCGAGGACGATCGATCCGCGCTGAGAACCGGAGATAGGGAGCATCGACTTTTCTGATCAGGGCGATAATGTCGCACGGATCATACAGGAAAGTTGATATGTCGAACCCTGGCAACCCTACCTACGAGCAGCTTCGTACGTTTCTGGCGGTCGTCGATCAGGGTAGCTTCGCGGGGGCTGCGCGGCATCTGAACCGAGCCGTGTCGGTGGTCAGCTACGGCATAGCGAACCTTGAGGCGCAACTGGGCGTGCTGCTCTTCGATCGCGAAGGCACACGCAAGCCGAAGCTGACGGACGCGGGGCGTGCCGTTCTGGCGGAGGCTCGAACGATCGGTCAGGGCTTCGACGGGCTGCGGGCGAAGGTCAAGGGACTGCTCGACGGACTCGAAGCCGAGGTGAACCTCGCCGTCGACGTGATGCTGCCGGCGTCGCGGCTCGGTTCGGTGCTCCGAGCATTCAACGTGGAATTCCCGACCGTCAGCCTGCGCCTTCACGTCGAAGCACTGGGCGCGGTGGCTTCCCTGGTTCTCGATCGCAGCGCGGTCCTCGGCATCTCCGGACCCCTGGCAGCAGGGGTGGACGAACTGGACCGGCTTCCAGCCGGTTCCGTCACCATGGTACCGGTGGCTGCTCCCGACCATCCGCTTGCCCGAATGACGACTCCTCAATTGGGCAGCGGCCGAGGTCACATACAGCTCGTACTGACGGACCGGTCTCCCCTTACCCAGGGGAGGGACTTCTCGGTACTGAGCGCACGGACCTGGCGGCTCGCAGATCTCGGCGCGAAGCACTCTCTGCTCCGCGAAGGGATCGGTTGGGGCAACATGCCGCTGGGCATGGTCGAAGCCGACCTTATGGCGGGAACCCTGGTCCGGCTGCGCATGCCGGATCATCTCGGCGGGACCTACCGTTTCGCCGGGGTGTGGCGCCGCGACGCTCCCCCGGGACCTGCCGCATCCTGGCTGCTGGACCAGTTCGTCGAACTCGGTCGCTCGGATGTAGAACTACCCGGACTAAGCGACATCTGACCGCGGCTCGGCCGAGACACCTACGTCTTGGCGATCGCCGCAGCGCCCGGCGAACGAGGTCGTGGGTCGAACGCAGGCAGCGTCTTCTGAGATCGGCCGAACCACGGGTCCTTGCCCTGGGCGGCCGCGCTACTCTTGCTCGTCCGTACGAACGGATGCTGATCGAACCCTCGCGACATCTCTCTCGTCGCAGGAGGTCAGAGCCGTTTTCGCGTATTTGCAGCGGGATCGTACAAAACCGCTGCAGCGAACGCCGCTAGACGATCTGTGAACCGGCGTCGCAGGTGATGGGAGTGCGCATGCTCTAATCACGACGCCTGGGGCGATGCATATGACTACCGAGCCGGCGAATTGGCCGCGATGAGGTCTTCCTGCCTCGTCCCCATCCACGAAAGGTATGACCGATGACGATCTCCATCCCGCTGCGACAAGGTTTCGGCGGCGCACCGCTCGGCAACATGTTCCGTGCCATCCCCGAGGAGGAGGCGATCGCGACCGTCGCCGACGCCTGGGACGCAGGCATCCGTTATTTCGATACCGCTCCGATGTACGGTGCAGGGCTTTCCGAGATCCGGACCGGGATCGCTCTCGAGGGGCGTCCCCGCCACGAGTATCTCCTGAGCACCAAGGTCGGACGGCGCATCCTGGACGAAATGGAGGTCGGCAAGGCGGATCTCGGCGAGAAGGGAGGCCTGTTCGAGTTCGGACGGAAGAACAAGGTGGTGTACGACTATTCGTACGACGGCGCTCTTCGCGGGATCGAAGAAAGCCTCGAACGGCTCCGGACCGATCGCATCGACTACGTCTGGATCCACGACGCAGCCAAGGACTTCCACGGTGATCGTTGGGTCGAGGTTCTGGACGGTGCACTCGAAGGTGCGGGCGCTGCTTTGACCCGACTGCGGGACGAAGGGGTGATCGGAGGCTGGGGCCTCGGAGTGAACCGCGTCGAGCCGTGCGTGATCGCACTCGAACGGGCGGATCCGGACGGCTTCCTCCTGGCTGGACGATACACTCTTCTCGATCACGCTGACGCGCTCGCCAAGCTCATGCCCGAGGCCGAACGCCGCGGAGCGGGTATCGTGGTCGGGGGACCGTACAACTCCGGTATCCTGGCGGGCGGCGAGCACTACGAGTACCAGAAGGCTACTCCGGAGATGCAGGAGCGCGTCGACGGCCTCAAGGCGATGGCCGAACGGCATGGGGTGGATCTGCGTGCTGCGGCCCTGCAGTTCTGTCTGGCCCACCCGGCGGTCGCCGCGATCATTCCGGGCGCCAGCCGCCCGGGCCGAAGCGCCCAGAACCTCGCCTTGGCCGAAGCGCCGATCCCTTCCGCATTCTGGAACGAACTGCGGTTGGCCGGGCTGGTCTCGCCCGAGGCTCCTCTGCCCGCATGATACGATGGCGACGGTTCCGCCCCCAGGCCAAGTAGGGGCGGGGCCGTCACATCCGCATCACGCGGCATGTCGTATGACCGGTCGGAGCATGGCACGGACGTCTCGGGCCACGGATAGGCCGGTCGCAGTCTCGACATTGCCGCCCTGATGGGGACAACAGCCGGGCCGCCTTCGGTTCGTCAGAGCCGGCTCCGGCTTTCGCTCGGTATCGAAGGTACGTGGGCGCCGGATGACCGGCGCCCGTCAGGCCGCATTCCTCTTGCGGAGGCCTGGTTAGATCGTCGACGGCCTCGACGTCGGCATGTGCCGTCCGGACGCGCCGGGACCCGCGGCGAGATCATTGGCGATGAACTGCTGCAGCCGGGGCACGAAGAAGTCGAGGAACAGACGGACACGTTGAGGCATCAGCGGGCCACCGATGTAGAGCGCATGGACATCCTCCTCGTCGCCACATCCGGCTTCCGAAAGGACCTCTACCAGACGGCCGTCCGCAATGTCGTCACGGACGTGATACTCGCCCAGGCGTGCCAAGCCGGCGCCGGCGATCGCGAGATGCCGCACCGTGCCGCCGTTGTTGGTCAGGAAGTTTCCGCGCACCGTGCGGTTCACGACGGCGCCCGCTTCCCTCAGCGGCCAGACGGGCGCCGCGCGGCGGAAGTTGAATCCCAGGCAGTTGTGCCGGTCGAGATCCTCGACCGCAGTTGGCGTACCGTGCCGCTCAAGGTAGGCAGGAGAGGCCACGATCTTCCTCTGCGCCGCACCGATCCGACGCGAGATCAAGTTCGAGTCGACGAGAGTGCCGATCCGGAACGCGATGTCCGTCCTGTCGAGATACAGGTCGACCAGTTCGTCGGATACGGAAAGATCGACGACGATGTTGGGATGGGCATCCCAGAACTCCGAAAGCAGCGGCACCAGTCCCATCGTGCCGAAACCGATAGACGCGTTCACCCTGACGGTCCCGCGCGCCTGACTGGCGCCCTTGGCGATGTCGAGTTCGAGTTCCTCGAAGTTCGCGACGAGGGCTTTGCCGCGCTCGTAGACGAGCTTGCCTTCGTCGGTCAGGGAAAGCGCTCGCGTCGAACGCTCCATCAGCCGAACACCGAGCCTCGCCTCCATGCGAGCGATGAGCTTGCTCACGGTGGAGGGGGTCGTCAGCAGCACCCGGCCCGCCTCGGAGAAGCTCCCGGTCTCGACTACCCGAAGGAAGACCTGAAGCTCGCCGATTCTGTTGTCCATCTTTGCCCGTCCTATCGCACTACGTCGTCTTGATCCGACCATGCACCTCGATCGGAGCGGCGTCAGTCCAACATTTCGAACTGCTGCCGTACAGGCTGATGCGATGCCTCGAACGGGGCCAGCGGCATTCGAACACTCGATACGTGTCGCAACAGGTAGCAGCAGTGCGACGACACGATCGGAAGGCCTCAGCACGTGCGGGCGTCCGGGTTGGTCGCGAAGTAGAATGCCTCGCGGACCGCGCTGGCCACGAGGCGCTGCGCGTCGAGGGCGCCGCGGGCGTGCACGAGCGGCGGAAGCCACGAGAAGTCGTGAATCATGCCTAGGCTCCGGTGCGCGGAGATCTCGTGCTCCGTCGCCATCATCCTGCGTGCGAAGTGCTCCGCTCCGTCGCGGAACGGGTCGATCTCCGCCGTAAGCAGCAGGATCGGAGGCAGTCGCCTAAGCCAGTCGCGGGACCGGTCGGCTGGCCAACCGACAGGACCAGTCAGGGTGAGCCCGCTCCGTGCGCACGCATCGGCCGCCGTTTCATTCATCCGGTGCGTGCCGAAGCCGCCCGCGGGAGGTCCGAACACCGGGGTAATGAGCACGAGCAGCGATGCCCGACTGCCTGCACCGGGCGGGCCGCCCGCGCACGCGAGCGCCGACAGCGCGCCGAGACCATCGCCCGCGAAGGTTAACCGGGACGGGTCAATCAGGCATGGAGTCGCAGAGGCGAGCGACGCCAACCGTTCGTTCACCCGCCGTTCGGAGGCGGCGGGACCTGCATCCGGTTCGATCGCGACCGGTAGCACTGCGGCGCCGGAGCGATCGGCGATACTCTGAAGCGCCTCGGCCCGATCTTCCGACGATCCCGCGTGGACGTAGACGATGATTGGAACGGTTCGTGCTCCGTCGCCCCGGGGTCGAAACACGTCGCAGTCGGTGTGGCGATCATCATGTAGAAGACCGTCGACGGCTTGGCCTTCGCCGCAGCGATCGAGAAAGGTCTGAACGACCGGATCGAGAGCCGGGTGATGATGCGATGCCGCTACCAGCACGTTTCGATCGATCCGCGCGTGGTTCGAAGTCATGACCGCTCTGCTCTCCGGGATCAGGCGGCAAGGGCAAGCGGGCGGGCCGCATACTGACGACGCCACGTAGCAGGCGAGTCGCCCTTTAGGCGGCGGAAGAGGCGGCTGAGATGCGCCTGGTCGGTGAAGCCGCAGGCCGCCGCGATGATGGCCAGCGGCTCGCTGCTGCGCATCATCATCGTCGACGCGTTGTCCACCCGCCGCTGCATGACGAAGGCGTGTGGGGTCGTACCAAAGGTCTGGCGGAACGCGCGGCAGAAATGGCCGGTGCTCAGACGTGCGACGGCGGCCAGGTCGTCATTGGAGATCGTTGCGTCCAGATGGGCGTCGACGTAGGCGGCGACCTGACGCGCCTGCCAGGGCGCGAGGCCGCCCGATTCCGGCTGAGGCACCGCCTTCGACTGACGGCCGAGCAGCATGTCGCGGACGGCCACGATGCGATCGAGCGCGAAACCGATGTCGCGGTCGATCGAATTGGCTGCGTCCTCCAGCATAGCGGCGAGGATGGCGAACGGCGTGCTGTCGGCTTCCTGGATGGCGTGTGCGGTCATGATCTCTGTCCTCCAAGCGCCGATCCGTCGGACCGGCTTGATGAAGGCATGATGCCGCGCCCCGGACGGGGGCGTGAGTTAAGCGTTGGGAAGAGGTGTTAAGCCGACGCCTTCACGGCGAGGTTCCAGGCGACTTCCGCGAATCCGTCGGCAGCGACTTCGAACATCTCCCGCTGCATCCTGGTACCTTCGGCTAGGACTTCGTGATCATCCAACGCGTGTCGATAACCGGCGACGAACGTCGCCCAGTGATCGAGCCCATGTCGCCCGGTATGGTCCGCCAAGACCGCGATCCATTCGCGCGCGAGTGCCGTCTTCCCCGCGACGATCGCTACGGGAATGCACCCGATGGCCAGGCCGTAGCAGGACGACAGGGCATGATCGATCTGCACCGCATCGTCCGCGCAGGCGCAGGCCAGTTCCAACGCTCCGGCGATATCGCCTTCGTGCAGCCAACGCAGGCGCATCATGAGGCTCATCGCCGCGATCTTGCCGTCTACCTGAGCATGGTTCGCGTGATTGGCCCGTTCGGGAACGTCGTCGCCGGCCAATACGTCGTCGAGGTAAGAGGCCGCCGCGTCGTGGTCGCCAGCGAAATGGTACGACAGGGCGAGCATGTGGGCGCCCGTCTGACGGCCCGCGAGATCACCTTCGGGACCGACGGCATCGGCGAAGCGCCGGGCGAGCGTCAGGCTGTCAGGATATTCGCCGGCGAGTATGTGGTAAGCCCAGACGCCCCACAGCGCACGCAACGCCAATGCATCCGATCCATTCGCTTCCGCCAGGGCCATCGCGCGGACGAAGGCGTCCCGCATCTCGGGAACGGGGCCTCGCGTATGCCACAAGGCATGGCCGTAGGCGGAAAGCAGTTCGATCTGCAGTCCGCCATTCACGGCGCCGCCGTCCATCGCGGCGATGGCGGTCTCCGCATGCACCAGGAACTCACGGGGCAGCGAGAGGTGGAACCATAGGGCGGCACTCGCGATCAGGAGTTCGACGGCCAGCGCAGGCGCGCTCCCTTCGCCGTTCGCCCAGAGCAGCGAGCCACGGACGTCTTCGATATGCCCGATGTAGGCCGTCAGCCACTCCCTCGGGGCCTTGCCCTCCCAGGCGGCTGCGCTGTTCTCGAAGACACTTAGCAGATGGTCTGCGTGCACGCGTCTGGCTTCTGCGCCCTCTCCGCGTTCATCCAGCCGCTCCAGTCCGTAGTGACGTGTGGTGTCCAGCAGTCGGAACCGCACGCTTCGTGAACTCGTCACGCCTCCGACGAGCGACTTGGCCACGAGATCCGCAAGCGCGTCGCGGGCGGCCGACGGTGACAGGCCGGCGCCGACCGCCGTCGCCATCGCAGCGTCCGCGTCGAAGCCCGACCGGAACAGAGAAAGCCGATCGAGCAGTCGCTGCGCGGTCGGTTCAAGGAGCATGTAGCTCCAGTCCAGGACCGCCCGCAGCGTCTTGTGGCGGGGGAGGGCGGTCCGCCGACCACGGGTCAGAAGCCCGAACCGGTCGTCCAGACCGGCCGCTATCAGCCTGGGATCCATGAGATCGCAGCGTGCTGCGGCGAATTCGATCGCAAGAGGCATGCCGTCGAGCTTCCGGCAGATCTCGATCACGGCCGGCATGGTATCGGGCCCCAACCGGAAGGCGCCGTTGACCGCGCGCGCCCGCTCGCCGAACAGGGCGACCGCAGGATAGGTCCGCTCCGCGTCCAGATCGAGTTCGTCCTCCACCGCTGGAAAATCCAGGGCCGCCAGACGGTGCACCCATTCACCTTCGGCGCGCAGCGGTTCCCGGCTCGTCGCAAGCACGGACAGCGACGGAATGGTGCGAAGAAGGTCCTCGACGACGCCAGCCGCCGCGTCGACGACCTGTTCGCAGTTGTCGAAGAGAAGGAGCGTCGGCATCGCCGAACCCGAGGCCGAGATGCGATCCAGAAGATCCCCGCCGGAGGGCGGCAGGCCCAGCGCCGAAGCTACGACCGCCTCCACGTTCGCGGAATCGTCAACGGGCGCCAGGTCCACGAAGCAAGCCGTCGATCCGGCATCCCGGCTGACCAGTGCTGCGATCTGCAGGGCGGCAGTCGTCTTGCCGATCCCGCCCGGGCCGGCGATCGTGATGAACCTCCGCCGGCCGAGTTCCTCCGCCAGCGCCGCAACGATCGCGTCGCGACCCCAGACCGATCCGAGGCGGACAGGCAGCGGCGTTGCGACGGCTGCGCCTGTAGACGCGATCGGCTCTTCGTCAACGCGACCGTGCGCCTCTCTAACCACCGGAAGCGCCAGTCGGTAGCCGCGTCCCGCTTCGTTCACGATCGCGCTTTCGCCGGCGCCGCCCTCGGCGAGCGCCTTGCGGACCGCGGACAGGTGGACCCGAATCGCGCTTTCGTCGATCGCCTGACCAGGCCAGACGCTCTCGAGCAGCGAGGATCGCGTCACCAGCGAACCATTCGCCTCGGCCAGCACGGCGAGCAGGTTGAGGGCGCGCCCCCCGAGCTTCACCGGCTCGCCGTCGCGGGTGAGCGTCAACTGCGGAAGGATGAACTGAAAACGTCCGAAGCGGTAATGGACCGCACTCTCGTTCACGTGCCGATCTCCACTGCCGCCAGATGCCTGGGCACCACACGGGATGCGTCCGGGCCCGGTTGCCCGCCGTCTTCCGGTCCGTCGTGACTAGAGCCTTGTGCGCAACCAGCGCGACTATACGATGGTATAGGTTTCGACGTGTCCCTCAACATGGAAGCGCCGGGCACGCGGGTCATCGCGCCTTTCGACACGCTTCGCCGGCCTCAGGCGCTGGCCAGACGCTCGACGACCTTCACGAGGCAGCGGTCGTGTTCTCGGGTACGGCCGACTTCGTCGCCGTACCCCTCAGCGTCTGCGGATCAGGCTCACGCACTGGATCACGGTGGCGCAGAGCGCCAGTAAGGCCCCGAGAACGGAGACCCCGAACCAACCGGCCGCGGTCCAGGCCTGGGTGGCGGCAGCGGATCCGGCTGCCCCCCCGAGGAACATCCCGCCCATGAAGATCGTGTTCAGTCGTGCACGTGCTTCGGGTCTCAGCGCGTAGACGACGTGTTGGTTGGAAACGAGTGCGCTCTGCACCGCGAAGTCGAGTACGATCACGCCGACGATCATCCCGGCGATCGACGTCCATAGACTGAATAGTATCCAGGAGACGAGGGTGAGGGCGGCCCCGAGCGCGATGACCGGACGAGGTCCCTTCCTGTCCGCATAGCGTCCGGCGAGGGGAGCCGCGAGAATGCCCACCGCACCCACGATGCCGAAGAGCCCCGCCACGTCCGCGCCTAGACCGAAGCGCGGTTCCTGAAGGCGGAACGCCAGTATCGTCCAGAACGCCGTGAAGGCCGCGAAGACGAGCGACTGCGTGACGGCCGCCAGACGCAGTTCACCGAACTCGCGCCACAGCCCGACCAGGGATCGCAGCAGTTGGCCGTAGGAGAGATCCGTCGTCGGTCGACTGCGGGGCAGCGTCCAAGCCATCCAGGCGCCAGCCGCCAGAGCCATGGGTACGCCGAGCCAGAACATCTCCCGCCAGCCGGCATGCGTCGCGACGAACCCGGCAAGCGTCCGGCTCAGCAGAATGCCGCAGAGAACTCCCGACATCACGGTCCCGACGGTCGCCCCGCGACGATCGGGTGCGGAGAGGTGAGCGGCCAGCGGTACGATCTGCTGTGCGACCGTCGAGGCGACGCCCAGCAGAAGCGACGCGAGGATCACCAGCTCCGCGGTGGGAGCAAGCGCCGCAGCGACCAGGGCGGCAGCCAGCACCCCGAACTGGATGACGATCAGACGCTTGCGTTCGACCAGGTCGCCGAGCGGCACGAGCAGGAAGAGTCCGGCAGCGTACCCGAGTTGCGTCGCTGTCGGCACGAACCCCGTCATTCGGCCGGGCAGTTCCCTCTCCATGACCCCGAGCATCGGCTGATTGTAGTAGATGTTCGCGACGGCGACGCCGGCGGCAATCGCCATCGCGAACGTCATGCTCGTCGAAAGGGACCTTCCGGTCCCGGCGGCTCCGGATGTCATCTGCGCTTCGGTCGTCATCACAAACTCCGGAATAAAACTGCTTTGCCGCCATGCCGCTCCTCGACGAGGCCACGGACGCACAGCATCGGTTGACCTGCCCTAGGACAACGGCGGCCGGAAACCTTGTCGCATCCTCCGCCGAACGATCAAAAAACGATGTAGTCGAGTCCGGGCCGGATCGGTGCATCAGCCCGTCAGAAATCGACCACCCGATAGAAGCGCCGATCGGCCCGTTGAAACGTCGCCTATGTCCGAACGCGCCGAATCGCGTTCGAATTCGACAATCGCGCAGGGCCCACGGTCGCGCAGAAGCATCCCATGAAGCGCCGAGCGCACTCACCCAGATTTCGCCGCAGCCTGCCTGGAGATATTCGATGATCCGATGCGTCCGCATGTGGACCGGTTCCGATGGTGACTCCCTCTTCGAAGAGGGAAGCATCCAGATGACCGAAGGCGCCCGTGGCGACTTCGTCGGCTCGCCGGTCGAAGCCGTCGCGGTCTCGTTCCAGGAGACGCGGTCCGGAGGATCGTTCGAATGGCATCAGGACCCGGTCCCGCGGTTCGTCATCACGCTTTCCGGTACGCTCGAATTCGAAACGAAGTCCGGAGCGACGTTCACCATCCGCCCGGGTGACGTCCTTCTGGCGCAGGACGACAGCGGAAGTGGTCACAAGTGGCGGCTGATCGGCGAAGAGCCGTGGCGCAGGGCCTACGTCGTCTATCGCGAGGGCGCCGAACTGAACTTCAAGCCGAAGGGAGACGCGGCATGATCACTCCGACATCCTCGAAGCCCGACGTCGTCCTGATCGGCGCCGGCATCATGAGCGCGACTCTCGGCACCGTGCTCAAGGAACTCGATCCGTCGCTGCGGATCGCCATGTTCGAGACGCTCGACGACTGCGGGCAGGAGAGTTCGGAGGCGTGGAACAACGCCGGGACCGGACACGCGGCAAACTGCGAACTCAACTACACGCCTCAGCGTGCCGACGGCAGCATCGACATCTCCGAGGCGCTCAAGGTCAACACCGAGTTCGACATATCGCGTCAGCTATGGTCCTTCCTCATCACCAAGGGAGCGATCCCGGATCCTCGCGCCTTCATACACCCGTGCCCGCACATGAGCTTCGTCTGGGGTACGGAGAACGTCGCGTTCCTGAAGGCCCGGTACGAGGCGATGTCGGCGCATCACTGCTACCAAGGCATGGAGTACAGCGAGGACCGGACGACGATCGCCGGATGGGCGCCGCTGATCATCGAGGGCCGGGCCGAGGACCAGCCAATCGCGGCGACACGGATGATCACCGGGTCCGACGTGGACTACGGATCGCTCACCCATCTGCTCGTCAAGCATCTGTCGGCCCAATCCGACTTCGATTTGCGCTACAACCGCAAGGTCGTCGATCTGACGCGGACGGACGACGGACGGTGGAACGTCGAGATCGAGGACGTCTACGACGAAACGCGGCAGACCGTATCGGCGGGCTTCGTGTTCATCGGAGCCGGAGGCGCCTCGATCGAACTCCTCCAGAAGTCCGGCATACCCGAAGGGGACGGCTATGGCGGGTTTCCGGTCAGCGGCATCTGGCTGCGCTGCGAGATCGACGCGGTGACCTCGCGCCATCACGCCAAGGTCTACGGCAAGGCGGCGAGCGGTTCGCCTCCCATGTCGGTCCCGCACCTCGATACGCGCGTGGTCGCTGGAAAGACCTCGCTGCTCTTCGGTCCGTATGCCGGCTTCTCGAGCAAGTTCCTCAAGCACGGTTCCCTGACCGACCTTTTCCACTCGATCACGCCCGACAACGTGATCCCGCTCCTCAACGTCGCGAAGGACAACGTGAAGCTCACCGAGTACCTCGTCGGCCAGGTGATGCAGACGGGGGCGCATCAGTTCGAGACGCTCAAGCAGTTCTTCCCGAACGCCAAGCGCGTCGAGTGGAAGGAGGCGGTCGCGGGCCAGCGCGTCCAGGTCATCAAGCCGGACAAGACCGACCGGGGCGGCAGTTTGGAGTTCGGGACCGAACTGATCTCCGCCGCCGACAAGTCGATCGTGGCGCTGCTCGGCGCTTCCCCGGGCGCCTCGACGGCGGCCTACATCGCGATGGAGGTCCTGGAGAGGTGCTTCCCGGACAAGCTCGCCGACGACGCGTGGTTGCCCGGCTTGAAGAGGATCATCCCGACCTACGGCGTCGATCTGACGCAGGACGCAGACGCCTGCCGCGCCACGCGCGCGGCTACGGCGCCGGTCCTGAGGATCGAGAACGTCTGACTACGAGATAAAAGTTTCACGGTTCGCGGCCCGAGCCTCCCTCCCTCCGTGGGTTCGGGTCGCGATCCAGACGAACGGAAAAGAAGGATATTCCGATGACCAAGGTTCTGGTGCTCTACTACTCATCCTACGGCCATATCGAGCAGATGGCGGACGCTGTCGCAGAGGGCGCGCGATCCGCCGGCGCCAACGTGGATGTGCGGCGGGTGGCCGAGACCGTTCCGCAGGCGGTCGTCGAAGCGGCGCACTTCAAGACCGAGAGCGCGCACGCCCTGATCGAAGGCCCCGATGCTCTCGCCGACTACGATGCCATCATCGTCGGCTCCCCGACGCGCTTTGGACGCATGCCGAGTCAGATGGCCAGCTTCTGGGACGCCACGGGCGGCCTGTGGTTCACGGGCAAGCTCATAGGCAAGGTGGGCGGCGCGTTCACGTCGACCGCGAGCCAGCACGGCGGGCAGGAGACAACGCTGTTCTCCATCATCACTAACCTGATGCACCACGGCATGACGATCGTCGGCCTGGATTACGGGTTCCAGGCTCAGGTCGGCGTCGACAAGGTGCGGGGCGGTTCGCCTTACGGAGCGACCACGATCGCGGACGGTGATGGAAGCCGGCAGCCCGCAGCCGACGAACTCGACGGCGCGCGCTACCAGGGGCGGCGGATTGCCGAAACGGCAGCCCGGCTGAAGTGAGAATCGGTTAGGGCCCGGTCCGGTGATCTGACGGGGTTGCAGCGCCCCCGTCAGATCGTCCGCGGTAGTGGCCAGCGCCTTCGATCACCTTAAGCCGGCTGGAGTGAGAAACAGAGTGGTGAAGCGCCCTGTCTTACGGTGACGCCATCGAGAGCCCACGCCGTCAGACCGCATAACTGCCTCGGCATCGCGGCGTAGCCCTCCTTGGCTGCCGATCGCACTCCGCAGATCCCGGGCGATCGCGAAGCCGCTCGGCGTCGAACGTCAGGGATATCGTACCGGCTCGGGCTCGGCCGGAAGAGGGATGAATTCGTGCTCTTCCGGGACATGCGCGAAACGACCGGCCTTCCAATCGGACTTCGCCTGTTCGATCCTCTCCTCGCGCGAGGACACGAAGTTCCAGAAGATATGCCGTCGTTCGGGAAACGGCTCGCCGCCGATCAGCATCAGCCGTGCTCCATGTTGCGCCCGGACGAGGATTTCCGCACCGGGCTTGAACACGACGAGTTCGCCCGTGGCAAAGCCACCGGTCTGTCCGACGACTTCGATCGCTCCCCCAACAACGTAGATCGCCCGTTCGACGTGCTCGGCCTTCAACTGGTACCGAGCGCCCGGCTGGAGATGGATGTCTGCATAGACGAGATCGGAGAACGTCTTCACCGGTGACACCAGCCCGTCAGACTGGCCGGCGACGAGCGTCAGCCGCGTACCGTCGGCTTCCACGACCGGGATTTCGCTTGCCTTGTAGTGCGCGAAGTCAGGAGCGATCTCCTCCAGCCCCGCAGGCAGCGCCAGCCAGGTCTGCAGCCCGAACAGGGATGCACCACTGACCCTGTTCTCAGGACCGGTACGCTCGGAGTGCACGATGCCCGAGCCCGCCGTCATCCAGTTGACCTCGCCCGGACGGATGGCCTGCACTGAACCGACGCTGTCGCGATGGAGGATTTCCCCCTCCAGCAGGTAGGTGACCGTCGCCAGACCGATGTGAGGATGGGGGCGCACGTCGAGACCTTCGCCCCCACGGAACGCGGCAGGACCCATCTGATCGAAGAAGATGAAGGGACCGACCATCCGTCTGTGAGCGGAGGGCAGCGCGCGGCGGACGGTGAAGCCGTCGCCAAGGTCGCGGACGGGTGGCAGGATGACCTGCTCGACGCCTTCGATGTCGCTGGAACGGATGGACATGGGCTAGCTCCGTAACGAGGTCGCCGGGCCGAAGCCCGGCGTTGATTAGGTCAGGCGGCGTCGACCAGGATGATCTCACTGTCCTCGACGGCCGTGATCGTAAGCGTCTCGACATCGCTGATCGCAACGCCGTCGCGCGCGTTGGCGCGAGTGCCGTCGATCTCGATCGCGCCGGTCGCAGGCACGAGGTAGGCGCGTCGGTCCTTCCCGAGCGGGTAGGACGCGGTCTCGCCCGCCTTCAGCGTCGCAGCGACGATGCGTGCGTCGGTGCGTATCGGCAAAGCGTCGTCGTCGTTGGCGAACCCCGACGCCAGAGTCACGAAGCGTCCCGAACGCTCGCCCTTGGGGAAGGGACGTGCACCCCAGCTCGGCTTCTCGCCCGAGCGGGTCGGCTGGATCCAGATCTGGAAGATCTTCGTCGTGACGTCCTCCTTGTTATACTCCGCATGGGCGATGCCCGTACCAGCCGACATCACCTGCACGTCGCCGGCCTCGGTGCGACCGACATTGCCGAGGTTGTCCTGATGCGTGATCGCTCCCTCGCGGACGTAGGTGATGATCTCCATGTCGCGGTGGGGATGCGGCGGAAATCCGGACTGTGGTGCGATGGTGTCGTCGTTCCAAACCCGGAGATTCCCCCAACTCTCGCGCTTGGGATCGTAGTAGTTCGCGAATGAGAAATGGTGTTTGGCGTCGAGCCAGCCGTGATTGGCGCCGCCGAGCGAAGCGAAGGGACGAAGTTCGATCATGTCGTATCTCCTTTGGGGTAGGATGGTCAGGCGGACAGAAGCGCGAGCGCGTCGACCTGACGATCGTTGAAGCCGAAAGCACGGAGAGCCGGGACGTAGTCGCTGGCTATCCGCCGATGGCGATTAGTCTCGCAGACGAAGTCGCGAACGGCCTCGAGCTTGGGGTCCGCGAGCGGCCTGGGCCCCTTGTTGCCGGTCAGAGCGCGAAAGAGGCGACCTGCCACGCCAGCTTTCCCCGTGGCACCGCATCCACACATGGAAGCGTCGCTCAGGGCTACCGACACCGCTTGCCATTCCAGCGAGCTGAGGGTCGGTTCTGTCGTTGCCTCGTTGCCCATTTCGTCCTCCGTCGTTCCGTTGCCATGGAGATAGGCGGTGCTGACATGATCGATCAGTCAGATAAAGTACGTCAGAACATTCGATGAAACTGAAAAGGCGGGCTCGGGGCGCGGGCGGCGTTCCGGCAGTATCGATCATCGATCACGCAGAGCCGTCCAACTAGGGTCATGCACGACCAAGCCGGATCGCCGGCTTTCTAGCATATCCGCTCGAGATGCTCGCGCCATTCCGGCGCGACCGAGGAACAGCCCGTGCAGCAGCTTCCCGTCGATCTCGATGATCCCTATGCGCGAACCGGCCAAGTGTACCCGGTCTTGTCCGACGAGATGACGGACAGGATCCGCCCTTACGGCGTCGAGGAGGCGCTACCCCCTGGCGCCCCGCTCTTCGCTCGCGGCGACCGGCACGCCGATTTCTTCGTCGTGCTCGGCGGCGAGATCGGTATCTTCGCCGCGGATCAGGACGGCGAGGGGTCGGAGCGGCTCCTGACGGTCCACCGCCGCGGCCAGTTCACCGGCGAACTCGATCACTTCAGCGCTCGCGCTCTGCTGGTCAGCGCGCGCGCGATAACCGCGGTACGCGTGTTGCGCATCGCCGAGTCCGGGTTCAAGCGGCTGATGACGGCCGAGTCCGACATCGCCGAGACGGTGATGCGTGCGTTCATCCTGCGGCGGATGGGCTTCGTCCATCACGGGGAAGCTGGCATCACGCTGCTGGGACCCGCATCATCCTACGACACCCTCCGCCTGGAGCGCTTCGCCATCAGGAACGGCTACCCGATCCGGCTGGTGGATACGGCGAGCGACCCTCGAGGCGTCGACCTCATGGTGGAACTGGGCCTGGAGCCGGGCGACTTGCCCGCCGTCGTAACGCCTGACCGGACCGTGATGCGGAACCCGCCGACGCCGGAGTTCGCGGACAAGCTGGGACTGACCGAAAGGTTCGCCGTCGACGAGATCTGGGACGTCGCGGTGATCGGAGCCGGACCTGCGGGGCTGGCGTCGGCTACCTACGGCGCCTCCGAAGGCCTGAAGACCGTGGTGATCGAAGGCCTCGCCCCGGGCGGACAGGCAGGTACCAGTTCGAGAATCGAGAACTATCTGGGCTTTCCGACCGGCATTTCGGGACAGGCCCTGGCCGGGCGCGCCCAGGTCCAGGCGCAGAAGTTCGGCGCACGGATCGCCGTCTCCCGGATGGCGACCCGACTGGACTGCTCGACGAGCCCCTTCCGCATCGAACTCGAAGACGGCCAGGTCGTACTGGCATCGGCCGTCGTCGTGGCGTCGGGCGCGCGGTACCGACGGTTGTCCGTCCCCCAGTACGAACGGTACGAGGGAGCCGGCATCCAGTATGCGGCGACGGCGATGGAGGCCAGCCTGTGCAAGAACCAGAACGTCGTGGTCGTCGGCGGGGGCAACTCGGCCGGGCAGGCCGCGGTCTTCCTCTCACGACACGCCGGCCACGTCCACATCCTGGTCCGGAAGTCGGGCCTGGCGGAGACGATGTCCGACTATCTGGTCGAGCGCATCGCGATGTCGCCGCGTATCACGCTGCACCCCTTCAGCGAGGTCACGGGCGTATTCGGCGAAACGAACCTGCAGGAGGTGGAGTGGATCGACGACCGCACCAGGGAGACCACGAGGATCGCGTGCGGAAGCCTTTTCGTCATGATCGGCGCCGAGCCGAACACCGACTGGCTCAGGACGTGTCTTCCGCTGGACGAGAAGGGCTTCGTACTCACCGGCCGTGACGCCGAAGGCAAGGCCTTGGAATCCCCTTACGCGACCAGCCGGGACGGGATCTACGCCGTCGGAGACGTGCGTGCGGGATCCGTCAAACGAGTCGCGGCAGGCGTGGGGGAAGGGTCGATCGTCATCCAGGCGGTGCATCGATACCTTGACCGGAATGCCTGACCCGTTAGCCACTTCCTTCGGAGAGGCGATTGCATCCCGCTATACGAAACGGGGGATGGGGCCGGGTTGGGCGGTCTGATCCGGCAGCGGCACCTCGATTCCGTCGACGTAGCACCAGCCCCAGCCCTCGGGCGGGTCGTATCCTTCGATGATGGGATGGCCAGTGGCGTGGAAATGCTTCGTGGCGTGCCGGTTCGGCGACTCGTCGCAGCAGCCGACATGGCCGCATTCGCGACAGAGGCGGAGATGCACCCACCAGGACCCGGTCTCGAGGCACTCCTGGCATCCGGCGGCGCTGGGGGTGACGTCTTTGATGGTATCGAGATGGGTGCAGCCGGTCATCGAATGGATCCTTAATGGCGATTGCTGAGCGGAGATCGCCTCGGATTGCGCGCGTCGAGGCATCGAGCATTGCAGAAATCCGTCATGGCTTGGTCGAACCGATCAAAACCGCGCTGCTCATCCTCTTCGGCGTGTCGTCGAGGCTCGTCCCGCCGCCCGGGAAGGTCGATCAGGAGCGGATCGGTCCGTAACGCGCCGTTTTTCGACAAGAGCGCGGTCACTTCGCCGCATAGCTTTCGCTGCACCAAGTTTTGTCGCGAGTAGCCGTTGAATGACCTCCGACCCAACGAACCCCGCCATTTACGCGACCAGAGTCCGAAGGAACCCAGTTCCCGATCAAGTCGGCCGTCGGGGCCCTCTGAAGCGAGCACGTTCCTGTCCGGGCACGGCGAAGTGACCGGAACCAAGCCTGTCGAGGCGTCGCCGGTCGCTGCAACCGAGGAGCAGGCCGCACCGTCCTCCGAGACGCTGCGGTTCATGGGCATATTCCTGGCCGTCGCTCCGGCGATGTTCATCGGATCCCTGGATCAGACGATCGTCGCGACGGCGCTCCCGGTGATCGCCGCTCAGCTCGGCAGTCTCGCCGACATAACCTGGATCGTCACCGCGTATCTGCTGGCTGCGACCGTGGCAGCGCCGATCTACGGCCGACTGGGCGATGCCGTCGGACGCAAGACGGTGCTTCTCGGTGCGCTGGCGTTGTTCATCGCCGGGTCGGTGGCCTGCGCGCTGTCCCCCAACCTGACGGTCCTGGTCATCGGACGGGCTCTTCAGGGGCTCGGCGGCGGGGGGCTGATGACGCTGTCCCAGGCGCTGATCGGCGAAGCCGTCAGCCCCAAGGAACGAGGACGTTTCCAGGGTTGGTTCGGAGCCGTCTTCGCGACCGCCAGCACGCTCGGTCCCGTCCTCGGCGGCCTCCTCTCCGAGCACGTCGGCTGGCGCTGGATCTTCTGGGTAAACGTACCGCTCGGATTGGCGGCGGCCGTCGCGGCGATGAGGGTCGAAGCCGAAGAGGGACAGGGCGGCTTCTCGCTCGACGTTCAAGGCACCGCGATGTTCGTCGCCGCGACCCTCGCCCTTCTGGTCGCCCTCAGTCTGGGCTCCTCGCTCGGATGGACATCGGCGCCGGTCCTCATCCTGCTCGGCATCGGTCTGCTCGGTCTGGCTCTGCTTCTGCCCGTGGAAAGGCGGGTGACGGCTCCGCTGCTCTCACCGGGACTGCTCACGCAGCCCGTGGTGTGGAAGTCCGCGCTCTGCGTACTCCTCTTCGCCGCAGCGCTCTTCGGGGCGTTGGTCCAGCTGCCGTTGATGCTCGAGTTGGTCTTCGATGTGAGCCCGACATTTGCGGGACTCCTGCTCATTCCGCTGACGCTCGCCCAGGTATGCGTATCGACATGGGCCGGCATGCGGATGTCCACCACGGGGCTGCCCCGGGGGCCGCTGGTCTGGGGCCTGGGAATGGCGACGCTCGGCTTCGTGGCGCTGGCTGCCACGTTGACCCTAGGCCCGATCGCCGTCGCTGCATCCTCCGTGCTGTTCGGACTGGGACTCGGAACGACCATGCCCGCCGCGCAGACCATGGCGCAGTGGGCTGGAGGAAAGGCGAGATTGGGCGCGTCGACGGCGACCCTGTCCTTCTCCCGGTCCGTAGGCGGCGTATCGGGAACGGCGGTCACCGCCGCGATACTCCTGGCCGCGATCGAACACTACGCCCCGGGATCGGCCGGAAAGGTGCAAGCGCTGCTCGGAGGCGAAGGCGCCGAAAGGGCGGGCCTTCCCCACGAAGCCATCACCTCGGCATTCCGCCTGGTGTTCGCGTCCCTGGCGGCGATGACCGCAGCGGCGACGCTTCTGGCCGCGACCATCCCGGCCGTCGATCTCGCGGACCCCGAACCCAAGGCATGAAACGCCGAGGAGCGTCGGGCGCGAGGTTCAGCGTCCGACGCCCGGAGGCTCAGGAGGTGGGTAGTTCGATCGACTGCAACGCTGCGCGGAACCGGGACGTGGCATCGTCGAGGTGAGCGGCACCGGTTCCGAAGGTCCAGGACTTCATCGACGGCTGCAGCGCCAAGCCCAGTTCCGCGAGACGCATCTCGGCATCGATGGCACCTACCACGCCGCGCAGCATTGCCGAGCCCGCCGAACCCGTCCGGTCGGGTGTCAGCCCCGAGTCCAGCATGCCGGGCGCGATGCCTGCGCTCTCGGCGCCCACGCGGTTGGCTTCACGCACGGCCACCCTCGTCGCCTGTTCCATGACGTCCGCGGTCCAGTCGTCGGGCGACCCGAGTCCGATCATCAGGACTGCCTCCGCCCTGATCACCGTTGGCAGCGTACGGAGCATCACCGTCTCCATCCGTTCGGCGCGGAAGGACCGCTCCGCGCGCAGGGTCCGCAGACGTCCGTCCAATGCCGTATCGAGATCCAGAAGACCTCCGACGAGGGGGGCGTCGCCCACTTCGTGCGTGAACATGCCGGCGCAGGACAGTTCGACCATCGCGCCGACCGCGTCCCAGGCCGCGACGTCGATCACCACGCCGCGGTACGTTCCTACGATTCTGTGTTCGGGCATGGCTTGCTCAATTCTCTGGCTGGAAAGGTGAAAGGAAGAGGTAGGCGATCAGTGCGGCGCTTCCTGCCATGACGGCGCCTATGACGGCCGCGACGTGGAACGCGTCGATCATCGCAGGACCATGACGCGCGATCACGGTGCCCGTCAGCGCGGTCACGATCAGACCGCCGGTGCGGGTCGTGGCGCTGTTGAGGCCGGATGCCGTTCCCGTGCGAGCGGCGTCCACCGCGCCGAGGATGGCCGTCGTAAGCGGTGCCGCCGTACCCGCCATGCCGATGGCGATCACCGCGATCGCAGGGAGAACGTCGAACAGGTACGTGGCGTCCGCATCGACCCGCAGCAGAAGAAGCATGCCGGCTCCGACGATCAGCGGCGATATCGACAAAGGGAGACGAGACCCGACCGCCACGGCCGCTCGGCCGGCGAAGGGCGATCCCAACCCGATGATCAGGGGGAAGGGTACGAGAGCGAGACCCATCTGCAGCGCGGTGTAGCCGGCGGTCGTGATGAGGACGTAGGGCAGAAGAACGAGGAACCCGGAAAGCGAACCGTAGACCAAGAACGTCAGCAGCGTGATGCCGACCAGCGGCTTCGACGCGAACATGCTGAGCGGGATCATGGCATCCGGACCCTGCCGATCCTCGACGAGAACGAAGACGACGAACGCAAGGAGACCTGCAGCCATCGCGGCCGCTGGGACGATCCCGCCATGCCCCCCGGTCCAGTCGGTCAGAGCCCAAGCGACGAGCCCGAGCGCGAAAGTGACGACGACCGCGCCCAGCCAGTCCAGGACCCGACCGCCGGTCCGGCTTTCGCCGACGTAGTGGAGAGCGCCGACGATGGCGCCCGCCGCAACGGGAATGTTGATGAGGAAGATCGTCCGCCAGCCGACGTTCTCGATCAGAGCGCCTGCCAGCAGGGGGCCGAGCGTGGTGCCGATCGATCCGGCTGCGGCCCATAGGCCGATCGCCTTCCCCCGCGCCTTTCCCGTGAAAGCCGAGCCGAGTATCGCGAGGCTGTTGGGTATGAGCATCGCCGCGCCGACGCCCTGGATGGCTCGCGCGATCAGCAGTGCGGGCAGATCCTGCGCGAAGGCGCACCCGACGGAGGCGATCAAGAACAGAAGCATGCCCGCTATCAGTATCCGTCGACGTCCGAAGTGATCGCCGGCGGCACCTCCGAACAGCAGCAGGGCGGAAAGCGGAAGCCAGTAGGCGTTGATCGTCCACTGCAGGCCGGCAGGATCGGCATGAAGGTCGCGGCCGATCGCGGGCAGGGCCACGTTCAAGGCGGACGCGTCGATGAAGCCCAAGGTCGAAGCCAGCACCGTCACGACCAGCGTAGCTCGAGGGTGGCTGGCCGGCGTTGGTATCATGGCCTTGGTCACGGCGTGGTCGCCGGCGTTCGCTGAAACCGATGTCATGTCGTGCGCCTCACGTGGTCACGGCGATCTTGCTCGTCCCGCCGTTGCTAACCGGCGCAGCCTGGTTGGCTTGGCGCAAATTCACGCGGCTTGTCCGTTCCGGACGATTTGAGACGGGCCGGCGAAGTACTGGAACAGCTTTGCTGCGATGCGAGCCGCGATCATGCGATCGGCCGTCCCGGACCACACCCCGTGATCGATCTGAGGCCTTCACCAACCTCGCGCCGCCTGGATCTTCGCAAACCGCTCCGGACTCTGCGGCTTCATGAACACCGTGATGACCTCCGGATGAGCGGTCTTCAACCGCTGCTCCATGCCGTTCGCCACGTCCTCGATCTCGACGGCCTTGAGACCCGGAGCGAATTCAACGCTGAGCGCCAGGATCAGTTGATCCACGCCAATGTGGACGGTGATCGCGCCATTGACGGCCTCGATGCCCGGCTCCTCGCGAGCCGTGGCCAGGATCGTCCTGACCTTCGCCGGGGAGGCAGACAGGCCGATGAGCAGCGCCTTGGCCTGACCGGCCAGCACCAGCGCCGATACGGCGAGGATCGCACCGATGCCGATGGACGCCAGGCCATCAAGCCATGGTCGGTCGAGGATCTCGCCGGAGGCGATCCCCGCAGCGGCTAGAAGCAGGCCGAGAACGCCGGTTAGGCTCCCGAACAGAACCGTCAACGAGGCTGTGTCGCGCGACGTACGGGCGAAGGCGATCAGGCCGCGCCAGCCCTTGCTGTCGCTGATCTTGCGGAGGGTGAACGCCGAAGAGACGATCTCCACGCAGAGCGAGGCGAGGAGAATGGCGTAGTTGAGCCGCACGTCCTTGAGCGGCGAGGGGGCCGCGATCTGCAGCAGTCCATCGTGGATGGTCGTTCCCGCGCCCGCAGCCAGAATGAGCAGCGCCGCGACGAAGCTCCAGAAGAAGGCTTCGCGTCCGTAACCAAGCTGATGAAGCGCATTAGACGGACGTCGCGCCGCGAAGACGCTGTAGAGGAGGATGACTTCGGTGCCGGCGTCTATCAGGGAGTGGATCCCTTCGGCGTACATGGCGGAACTGCCGGTGGAGGCTGCCGCGTAGAATTTGAGGACGGCGATCGCCAAGTCGCCGGCCAGAGCGGCGATGACCGTGACGGATCGCGCGTCCGCGACTTCAGCGCTCAGCAGCGCGGGCAGACCGGCCCACCCCTTCCCGGAAAGTCTGAAGGCCTGTCTCATGACCAATGTGTCAGTCCGATCGGCACGGCGGTTCGGCTTCCATTCCAATTCTCGGGGGCGGATCCGCCCACTGGCGCCGTTGTCGGGCAATTCGCATCGCGGCGTAACTATACGAGGGTCTGGGTAGTCGTCCTTAGACGACCACCGGAAGACCGTGAGGCGATGCGATCACCGCTGCCAGAGTGTGGGCGATTCGGCGCCGGTCCCGATCAGACGTCCCGCTTGAAGACCAGGGGCATGATCAGCACGGTCACGAGGAGCACGAGCATCAGCGCGACGATGGGATCGCCCAGAAGAAGCTGGATCTCTTCCCATGCCCCGACGCCGATCCCCGCCACCGCCGCCACCGTTCCGACGGCGATGGAACCGCGTGTGATCACGCTAGCCGGGAACGACGCGCGAGAGGCCGGCGCGGCGTCAATCGCCCGCGTCGCCCCCGTCGACGGCAAAGGTCTCTGACCGTGCGGTTCGATGTTCGGTAGGGGCGTCATCTCGCGGTTCTCGCAACTTCCTGCTGCACCGGATTCGAGAGGATGCCGATCCCTTCGATTTCGACTTCGCAGACGTCGCCGGGCTTCATCCAGAGCGGTGGTGTGCGTGCGAACCCGACCCCGGCGGGCGTTCCGGTCACAATGACGTCCCCAGGCGCGAGCATCATGGCTTCGCTGAGCAGCGAGATCTGACGGGCGACGTCGAAGATCATGTCGTCGGTCGAGATGTCCTGCACCACCGCGCCGTTGAGACGCGTCTGGAGACGCAGCCCCTTCGCGCCGGGGGGAAGGGCCGCGGCAGGCACGAACCAGGGACCGAAGGCACCGGTGCCGTCGAAGTTCTTGCCGACCGTCCACTGCGGCGTGCGGAACTGATAGTCGCGGACCGAGGCGTCGTTGAAGATCGAATATCCCGCGACGTGAAGCAGAGCCTCCTCCTCCGGGATGTGACGACCGCCGAGGCCGATGACCGCTACCAGTTCACCTTCGAAGTCGAGATGATCGGAAACGTCCGGTCGGATGATGGGCGCTCCGTCACCGATCAGGCTCGAGGCGAACCGCCCGAAGATCGTCGGATAGCTCGGAACCTCGAAGTGCCCTTCTGCGGCATGGTCTAGATAGTTCAGACCTACGCAGATGATCTTGGCGGGATGGGGCAGCGGCGGAAGCCGTTCGACGAGGTCCAGATCGATGGGCCGCGCAGAGCGGAACTGCTGGATCACGTCCATCAGGTCGATGCCTGCGGCGATCAGTTCCGGCAGATCGCCCGGATAGGCGGCGTCGTTCCACCAGACGGCCCGGAAGCCGTCTCCGGCGTCCGCCGCGAGGCCGAGACCGTCCTCATTCCGGAAGCGAGCGAGCTTCGACATAGCATTCTCCATGATGTTTCGGTCCGGATCCGGACGTTCAGTTCCAGTCGGCGTTCTTCGAAGTCCGCCCGATGCCCGGGTTCAGGCTGTTGGTCGGATCGAGTTCCCGGTAGTGACGCACGAGCGCGGGCTTCGCCTGGTAGAGGTGGCCGACGTTGTGTTCGGCCGGGTACTCGGCTCGACGCTCGTCCAGGAGCTCCCACATCGCGTTCTCGAAGGCGACGGGGTCGCACCCCGGCTTCAGCAGATAGTCCCGGTGGAACACGTGGCAGAAGAAGTGGGCGCAGTAGCTGACCCCGACGACCTTCGTCGCCAGTTCCGGCGGCAGCTTCTCGGCCCAGTCCTCGTCGTTCCTGCGCAGCGCCACGTCCAGGGCCACGATGTCGGAGATCTGGTCGCGGTGAAGCGCGCGGAACCGGATTGAGGCGCCGGCGACGGCGAACCGGTGCAGGAACGCCTTCGCCCCCTCGTCCGGGGTGCATTCGAAGTAGTCGCCGTTCGACGTCGGGAACGACCGGCCGAGGAGCTCCCGCGCTTCGGCGATGCCTTCGCCCGACATCCGAAGGATGAGATGGTGCTCGAACCGTTCGTGATACTCGTAGAGCCGGCGGGGAAGGTGCGGGGGAAAGAGATCCGCGACCCCCTGCATGATCCGGTCGGACAGATTGTCCGGAAGGAACGGTACGCGTGCGACGAGGGCGTCGAACCTGCCCTTCAGGGCGAACAGGCCCGGGAGGCGCTTCGCGCCCAGATGCCGGATCGCGAGGAAGGTGTCCTTTCCGTATCTTTCGGTCAGCGCGAACGCGGAACTGTGGATGTACTCCCCTTCGACGGGCAGCGATCGGAAGTGCTGCAGGACCTGCCGTCTGAACGCTGACAGCTCCGCCGGGTCGTTCGTCCCCAAGTAGAATTCCGCGATCTCTTCGTCGTGCGGGAAGGTGTCGAGACGCACCGCGAAGACGACGACGTGTCCGCCCGACCCCGCTGCCTCGAACAGCCGGCGAGGATCGTTGTTGAACCGGGCCGGCGTCTCCGCGTCGACGTCGCGGACGTGGTTCTGGTAGTCATGGTCGGAGCAGGTCCGCTCCTCGTCGTCGACGATGTCGGCTTCGTCGTACGCACCGGTTTCGATCGTCTTCAGGATGGTTTCGGGATCATCGCCGAGGTCGATACCGAGATGGTTGACCAGGTCCACGACGCCGTCGTCGCCGATTCTGGCGAACAGCGTCATTTGTGTGAAGGCGGGACCACGCTGAATGAGCGCGCCGCCGGAGTTGTTGCACACGCCACCCAGCACGGACGCCCCGATGCAGGACGAGCCGATGCGCGAATGCGGCTCGCGGCCCATGGGCGCGAGCATGTCCTCCAATTGGAAGAGCGTGGAGCCCGGCAGACACACCACCTGACGCCCGTCCCGGATCGGACGGATGCCTCCCATGCGGACCGTGCTGACGATGACGACATCGCGGTCGTAGTCGTCGCCGTCGGGCGTCGACCCGCCCGTAAGACCGGTGTTGGCGGCCTGCATGATGACGATCGCCCTAGCGCGTGCGCAGGTGTTTACCACGTGCCAGAGTTCGCGCAGGGAAGAGGGCTTGGCGACCGCGAGCGCCTCACCGGACCCGAAGCGGAATCCGGTACGATAGCGCTTGGTCTGCCGGCTCCCGGTCAGGACGTTCCCTGCGCCGAGGATTTCCTGAAGGTCCCGTACGAGACGCAGGCCGGCGGCGGTGGGATTGGACGATGGCGTCATCTGAATGCTCCGATGCCGTGCGTGACGGCTGAGCAGGCTCGCGCCCGCGAGCTGTTGTCGGACCGAGGCCCAGGTCGAGAAGACACCGCTGCGGGACGAGCCGCGGTGTCCCAGGACTCGACGCGGCCTCAGCCGTTCCACGTCTCGAGGAATTCGAGAAGCAGGGCGTTCACGGCTTCCGGCCGCTCCTCGTGGGGGAGATGGCCGCAACGCTCGATGGGAACCGCCCGCAGGTCGTCGGCCATCTCGCCCCAGACCTTCGGCATGTCGAACATCTTGCCGACCGCGCCGAAGTCCGCGCCCCAGAGCGCGAGCGTCGGGCAGGCGATCTTGACGTCGGCGTCGACGAGGTCCTGTGCGACGTCCTCGGCGTTGGCCCGGTAGTCGGCCATCGCTCCGCGGACGGCCCCGGGTGCCCTGAAGGCGCGGACGTAGGTGTCGAAGGCCTCGCCGGAGATCGCTGCCGGATCGTAGGCCCAATCGGAGAAGAACCAACGAAGCCAGGGTTCCTCCTTGCCTGAGATCAGAGTCTCGGGAAGGTCGGGAACGAGATGGAAGAGGAAGAACCAGTACGCCTTGGCGATCTCCGCGTTGATTTCACGTGCGACGACCCGGGTGGGCACGTTGTCCATCACCACCAGGCGTTCGACACGGTCCGGGAAATCCTTGGCGAAGCGAGTCGCGACGCGAGCACCGCGGTCGTGTCCGACGAGGGCGACCTTCTGGATCCCGAGGGTGTCGAGCAGTGCTGCGAGATCATTGGCCATCGTGCGCTTGTCGTAGCCGCTGGCGGGTTTGTCGGTCTCGCCGTAGCCGCGCAGATCGGGTGCGATGATGCGGTACAGTTCGCCGAGCACCGGTATCTGGTGTCGCCACGCGAAGTTCGTCTCGGGGAACCCGTGAAGCAGTACGACCGGAGCGCCGGCACCGGCGTCGATGTAGTTCTGGCGGATGCCGTTCGCTTGGACGGTGTGATTGGCTTGGGCAATCATGGGTTACCTCGACGGCTCGGCGTTGGTTTGGCGGGTGGCATCCACCGAGCGTCGCAGGACCTCGGTTCGTTGCCCGTCTGATACGTCCCGCCGATCCCTGGGGCTTGGCGAGAGACGGCATGGCTTGGACGTGGTGCGCATGAACGATGGCAGTGAGACAGGTGCCGCGCGGATCACCGTGCCTTGATGACCGAAGCCCGACGTGAAGGCGTTGCTTGGGTGTTGCAGCATCCCCCGACCTGCTCTGCGAGGAACTAGCCAGCACCGGCGCGATCTCCGGGCGCGCACCTCGATGACGGGCCACGAACGCGGGGCTGCGCATGAAGGCCGAGATCGGCAGGGTGCCTGGAAACGGCCGTCTGATGGCCGTCCCGGCGGATCTTTAGCCGAACGACGCACGCGTCCCACGGCGGTCGGGCGGCCGAATTCCTGTCGGGCCTTTCGCGGTCCAAGTCGTCGTCCGCGTAAGTTCCGTTGCGATCCGACGCAATCACGTCCTTAGTGGACAGGTCAGCCGGTGGACCGATGATCTCCGGAGCCCAGCCCCGCTCAGGCGCCTTGCCGCCGCCTCCAGGCCGCCGGCGGCTCGCCTGTGGCACGCGTGAAGACGCGCGTGAGGTGGCTTTGATCGGAGAAGCCGCAGAGATCCGCGATCTGTGCAATCGACAGGTCCTCGTCGCGCAGGAAGGTCTGTGCCTGCTCAAGACGACGGCCCAGGAGCCACTGATACGGAGGGACGCCGGTCGTCAGACGAAAGGCGCGCGCGAAGTGGCTGGTCGAGAGCCCGCACTCCGCCGCCAGCGTCCCCAGCGATATCTCGTTGGCCAGATTGGCGTCGATCAGTTCCTTGGCGCGTCGCTCCTGCCAGCGCGCGAGATGGCCCCGACCCGCCGGTTTGACGTGGACGACTTCGGCGTACGACTTGACGACGTGAGCCCCCAGCGACCAGCCCATGTGATCGAGGAACAGCTGATTGGGCTCGTTCGGTGCATCTAGCGCGGGGATCAGCGCTTGCACGACTCCCAGGATCGTCTGGTCCGGCTCGGGTTCACCCGGCTCGAACCGCAGGCTCTCCACCGTGCCGGAATGCCGGTCGTTCACCACTGCGTCGAGGGCCGAACGCGGCACATGAATGTTGACGCAATCGAACGCCGAACGAAGATGCGCGCTCCATTCCCGCTGGTAGTCGTACATCAGCACCATGCCCGCGGCCTGGCGGTTGAACGCGAGCTTGCGCCCTCGCAGGAAGATATCGCCGCGATAATCGCGCAGCTGGATCGAGATCATGAACGCGTCCTCGACCAGATGGGGGGTCGTCATCCCCGAATCCTCGAGATCGGACCGCAGCCGCGTCACGGTGATCGGGTGTTCGCCGGGACTGTTGAGACTGATCGACTGCACGCGGGGCGCGGGGACGTAGAGGTGGACCCGGTTCGTTTCAGGGTTCTGTCGCATCAGCAGGATCCTACGGCATCGAACCGCTGCGTCTCGTCCGTTCCGCAGATCGGTGCGACATCGCACCGTGTTCGTTGTGGTAGAATAGGCATGACGTAGCTCGGCTTCTAATATCTCTTGGTATGGGGTGCGGAGCGCAGCGGAGACAGTTCCTCCTGGAGAGTGACGTATTCCTCGATGCTAGGAGGGACCTCACCATCGGCTTCACCGACGCCGATCCCGTTTGCGGGAAACGTGAAGGAGATCACGGAGCCTAGGCCGGGCTTTCTCAGGATCCGGAGCTGGCCTCCATGGGCGACCACTGTTTCCCGGCAAGCTGCCAATCGTCGTCTTTCGACGGAGACGATGCCCGGCGAGGGGATTGCGGCAGGATCCAGTCGTTCAGGCCCGATGCTTCCTGCGTTGTCCTCGATCGCGACGATAACCTCGTCGTCGTGATGGCGGTTCGCCAGAATGGTGAGCCGCCTCTCAAGCGTCGCCTCGACCTTTAGCGCCTCGATCGCGACAGCCAGCAGCTGCATGAGGAGCTGCTGCATCGCCGCCCTGTCCGCGGTGATCTCGGGAAGGTCGTCCGCGATGAGCAACTCGTGGTCTATCCCCGCCGCGGACAGTTCGTTCGCCATGAGCAGCGCCGTCTCGTCGATAAGAGCGGCGAGCGAGATGGATTCGAGCGACGTTCCGGACTTTCTGAGGAAGTCCCTGGCCAACCGAATGATGATCGCCGACCGATCGTTGGCGAGGAGGACGTTCCGTATCGATTTGCGGACTTCCATCAGATCAGGATCGGCTCGTCCGAGCCAACGCACCGTGGACTCCGCGCTGATCTGGACCGTGCTCAGGTGCTCGCACAGTTCGTCGACTATGGCCGTCGTGAGTATGCCCATCGCTTCAGCGTCGATCGCGGTCCTTCCAAGCGCTCCTTCGTCGGATCGGTCGGGAACCGAGAACTTGTAGGGCGAGATGTCGACCGCGCTCATCAATACTCCGATGTCTCCGGTCGGATCGTCCGGAAAGTCGAAGGAGACGACCACGCAGATCGCTTCGCCGTCGGCCGTCTCGAGTTTTGTCTCGGTCTCGAAGCCGACCTCCCCGTGCAGATAGGCGCGAACCGCCGCGAGGGCGACGGTATCGTCGAACGGAGGAAGGTACCGGGATGCAGCCTGGTCCGGCGTTACATGTTCGGTGAAGGCGATGGCAGCGCTGTTGACTGCGATCGTCCTGATCGTCGATGCGAACTCGCCTATTTCGGAGTTGTCGGTCGTGGCGAAGTCGCTGCGTGGCGACATTCCGGCAAGGCGCCGTTGGATCGGGGACCAGTCCTGTTCCCAGAAGGGAATGCGGCTGAGGTGGAAGCGGTTGCCGCTTTGCGCGGCGGCGGGCCCGATACCGGGGCCAGCGGAGATCCGTCGATAGCCAAACGCGATCAGACCCGTGGAAAGTACGAGGAGAGGCACAAGAGCCACTGCATGGAGAGAACCGAAGAGGCTGTGGGGCCAGAGCGAGATGGCGAGGGCGATGATCAGCGACACGAGCCCAGCACCGATCCACGCCCGGCCAGCGACACGCGTCGCCCGGACCGCATGGTCGTCCTCGATCTTCATCTCGCTGCTCCACCGCAGCGGATGGTTCGCCCGTTGCGTACGCCGGCCATCGGCCTTCGTCTCGAGCGCGTCTCAAACGATCTTGCGCTTTTATTACGAAGCCGTCGCAATAGTAGTTGATGCAACCGCCGATGAGGACGTTCAGGGGATGCAGAAGCCGGTTTCGGTCGCCAACGCTCTCACTCGGGCAGCGTCCCCGCAGCGGTCGCACCGTGACCGAAGAGACGGCGGATGCCAGCGAGTATGGCGCCTGGCCCGGGCAACGGCGCCCCCGCCTGCGTGGCGACGGCTCGCTCCACAAGGCACAATCCGCGCCGGACGGACCTCTCGAACGCTTTGGCCAGTTCGGCATTGTCCCGAAGCAGAGGCGACAGGACATCGCGCGACAACTCGTAGACGACGGTTCGGGTGCAGGCTTCCGCGTCGGCGGCGTGAGGCGCACCCGTGAGCATGCTGATCTCGCCGATGTATTCGGCTGCTCCTATTCGGCCGATCAGCAATCGCGCGCCGTTGCCGGTAGCGCGCTTTATCTCCAGCACGCCGGAAGCCACTACGTACAACCGATCGTCTTCGGCGCCTTCTCGGAACAGCTCGTCACCTTCCTCCAGCGTACATCTCGTCATTTGCTTCGCGACGTCCCCGCGCTGCGCTTCGGTGAGGGGATCGAATAGCGTGATCTGGCTCAACAGCGCCGCTGCTGTTCCCGCCCGAGGTTTCACCTCCTCTCCAGCGCCCGCTTCGTCCTCCGCTAGCAGCGCTGCGTATCGCAACTGCCTGTGCACATGCAGAAGCAGAAGGCTCTTCGTGCGCCCGATCATCGAGGACCCGGCGACGAAGAAGTCGACGGCGTAGGTCGTGCTGCGCATGCCGAGGCTGGAGATCGTGACCGAAGGGGCAGGCGTTTCGAGCGCATCCGGACACAGGAGGACGGCCTGCCGCAGAACATGCATCATCCACTCGGGGGACTCCGCTGCAGGGCGGACGAGTTGCAGTCTGGTCGCACGGCGCTCCGTCGGGAAGCTCCGGTTCACGATCTGCGCCTTCGCCACGACGCTGTTCGGTATCGTGGCGACGTCCTCGCCGTCGGTCAGTATCCGGATCGACCGCCAGTTCACCTGGACGACGACGCCCTCCACGCCTTCCCCGAGCGAGATCCGGTGGCCGACGGCGAACGGATGCTCGATGCCGACGGCGACGCCCGAAAAGACGTCCGACAAGGTGTTCTGCAACGCCAGGCCGATGACGACCGCCATGATGCCCGACGTGGCGACGAGACCATTGACCGGAAGGAGCAGGACGAAGTTCAGTACTACGAGGAAGGCCGCGATGTAGATCGCCGCGCAGAGCAAGTCCGAAGTGATGCGGGCCTCTCGCGAAGCCTCGTCATGACCGAGGATGCGATCGACGATCAGGGCCAGCATCCGCGCCGCCGCGAACCACCAAACGATCCCGAGGGCTCGCAGCCAGTGCCCCTCCGGTCCCATGGGTACCGTATCACCCGTTAGAAGGGGCGAGGTGCCGGACCAGTACAGCAGAAAGGCCGGAACCGTCACCAGCGTGGCCAGGAAGCCCGCTCGCACGCCTAGCGGTCTCGAACGTACGGCGAGGGCCCCCGCGGCAGTCGTGATGAGAAGAACGATCGGGAGGAGGAAGGAATACATGTTCGTTTCTCGCATTGTCCGGACCGCTCGACCAGCGGATCGGAGACCGATCGACGGATCGGCCTCGGCCGAACGGCATCGATGTCATCCGGCGGCAGCCTGTTCAAGCTGATCGAAAGCATGGGGTCGGCGGTGAGCAGCCTGACGGTTGCGCCAGACCGATGGACGTCCGACGACCACTGCGACGATGACGCCAGCCCCGCCGCTACGATCCAAGTCGGACGAGCAGGCGTCGATCCGACCCGTCTTGACCGTTCAGCCGTCCGGTCCTTTCGTGTTCGTATGATCCAAGACCGAACGCAGGCCGTCGGTCAGTCCCGTTCGACTCCAACCACGCCCAAGACCACCTCGAGGAACAGCGCATGAAGATCAGAACGACCTTGCACGCGGCGGGAGCCGTCGCCTCCGCCTGCATGATCGCCGCCGTCGCGACGGCCAGCGTGGATACGTCGCGAAAGCCGGGAGGCGTCTATCTCCTGAAGCCGGGCATCTTCGTAGCGAAGGGCTCCTCCTGCCGTGAGCCGGCGAACGCCGCGATCCGGCAGTATGACGGTAGAGGGATCAGCACCGCACACACCAAGTCCTGCGTGGCTCGGATACTGTCGCGCAGGGGAAGCACGTTCGACGTCAGCCAGTCCTGCATCGATGCGGGCGCGGGCCGTGCGGCAAGAGTTGTCGAGCGGCAGACCGTATCCGTCCAGGACGCACTTACGTTCTCGGCTGGTCGAGGACGCGAGGCGACGACCTACCGGTATTGTCCGATCGACCAACTGCCAGTCGAGTTGAGGAAGCAGGCTCGGTGATGGAGGCGGACGGGGCGCTTGAGATCTCCGACCTTTCCAGGAGTATCAAGCGTCGGATCCCTTGGCGCACCCCAGGATCTGAAGTCCGACCGGATCGTCCTCGTCTGTGAAGTCGATTCCAAGCTCATGTGGAACGGAGCTTGGTTATCAACCAACTGCTAAACCGTCATATCGCCTGTAAGGGCGGGCATGATGCCGATGGTCGATGCAAGCGGCGTTCGGATCTTCGACTTCGTCCTGGCGGGTGACGACCTGAGGACGATCATAGCGCTTGCTCCCCCAGACGGTCCTCTCGTCAGCCTTCAGGGCCTCGCACCCGACTGGAACTCTTGAAAGGAATTGAACATGGATCTGCAACTCGAAGGCAAGACCGCTCTGGTTACCGGATCAACTGCGGGCATCGGCCTGGAAATCGCCCGTCGCCTCAAGGACGAAGGTGCGGATGTGATAATCTGCGGTCGCAATCAGGCGAAGCTCGATGCCGCCATGGCGGAAACCGGTGCGAGAGGCGTCCTGGCGGATCCGGCGACGGCCGATGGCGCCGAGCGCCTGGTCGCCGCGGTTCCCGAAGTCGACATACTCGTGAACAATCTCGGGATCTACGAGGCAAAGCCGTTCGGTGAGATCACCGACGACGACTGGCGGCGGTTCTTCGAAGTCAACGTGCTCTCCGGCGCGCGGCTGTCACGAGCCTACTTTCCCGGCATGATCCGTCGCGACTGGGGACGCGTGATCTTCATCGCGAGCGAGTCCGGCGTGATGGTGCCGCCGGACATGATCCACTACGGCATGACGAAGACAGCGCAGCTCTCGATATCGAGGGGGCTCGCCGGACTGACGAAGGGTACGCGAGTGACCGTGAACACGGTGATGCCTGGTACTACGCGTTCGGAAGGTATCGTCGACTTCCTGAAGAGCGTAGCCGAGGATCCGGATGCTCCGGCGGAAGAGATCGAGCGTGCCTTCTTCGCCAAGGACCGTGCGACGTCGCTGATCCAGCGGATGATCGAACCACAGGAGATCGCGGCACTGGTGGCCTATGTCGCGAGTCCGCTATCGTCGGCTACGAACGGCGCGGCGTTGCGGGTCGACGGCGGCATCACGCCTACCATCTTCTGAGGCGTAAAACTCCAAAGGACGCGTCCGTCACCTCGCCGGGCTGCGTGATAGTGGCATCGTCGGCTAAAGGCGCATTGATTGGACTTGATCTGAAGGCGTCCTGGCGCATTCGATTCCGTGCGCCCGCATTGAGCAGTCAACGTATGGTGCTTGCCGGGCGCTTGCCAAAGTTGGCGGGCACGGGGCCCGCCAACGCTGAGTCATTGAAAACTGGTGCTGCCGGTGAGGATTGAACTCATGACCTCAGCCTTACCAAAGATGGGAACCAGCGACGGCCGCGATTCACGGGGGGCTGCAGTCGATGGCGTTGCTCCCACCCGACCGACGAAATTCTGTCGAACGGGCAAGACCAAATGGGGCCAGTCACCCGCGGATTTCATGTATCTGTCAGGCCGCTAGAACTTTCGTCCAGTTCACCTTTGCGGCGCCGATACCGATCCGGCCCCAGTCGATGCACGAGAAGTCGATCTGGTGAAGCTCCCGGTGGATCGTCCGGATCCTCGGCTCCGATCCGTATCGGCTGCCCGTACTGACGGGTGCGTGACCGCAGATCTGGTCCAGGGTCTTGTCGGTGAGCCCCGCGTCATTGCCCTTGGCCTTGAAGGCGTGCCGCAGTGAATGAAACGCTAGGCGTCGGTCGGCGGATACCTGACGGTCGATGATGCGGTTCAGCTTCTGGCTGGCCTCCTTCGTCCGCTTGCCGACCGAATTCTCCTTGAGATCGGGAAACAGTTCCGTGTGCCCGAGCATGGCGAGGGCACCAAGATACTCGAGGAAACCTAGTTCGATCAGGCGTTGGTGAACAGGCAACAGGCGCTTCGATTCCTCGGTCTTCACGCTCTTGTCCTCGGCGTCGATCTCCTCGGAATACTCGTCGATGTCGAGATAGACGATGTCACCGTCGCGGCGGACGTCGGCTAGCGCGACCTGACCGACCTCCTCGAGTCGAGCACCCGTCGTAATGCAGAGCAGGAAGATCCAGAACACCGTGACATCGCTGATGCGGGACTTGGTGTTCCACGAGCCGGGATCGGTGAATAGGGCGCATGCACACAGCGTCGCGAGTTCGTGGTCCTCAAAGCTGCGGCGGTTGCGTCGCTTCTTGGTGTAGCCGACGATCCGGATGCCGCTGCCGGTGTTGGTTGAGGTCCAGCGCTGCTGGAACGCGTAGGTGAGCAGCGCCTGGAGGGCGCCGACGCGCTTCTTCAGCGTGGGCGGGGAGCACTTGGGGGTCGCGCCCTCGTGCTTGGCCACGCGGGCCGTGAATGGAAGGCTCCGGTCCGCGCGGGGCATCGAGGCGGGGAGCTTGGCCGCCTCGTCGCGGTAGTCGTAGAGCATGTCCGCGTCGATCATCGAGATGGTCGGGTCTCCAGCGAAGTCGATGAAGTCGTCGACCGCCGCCTCGTATTCGCCCGCCGTCTGGGGGCGCGGCTCGTTGCCCGCCTTCCACTCGTGGTAGAGTGCCTTGAGCCGGAGGTTGGGACGTCGCCGCGTAGTCGTCGCGCGGGGCCGGTGACGACTGAGGCGCGCCCGGTTGGCCTCCTCGTCGCCGCTGCGCTGCTCGTCGACGACGTCGAGGAGCGCCTTGGCGATCTCGTCGTCCGAGAAGCGCTCTCCGCTCGGATCGAACGCGCGCAGCCGGGCGACCGGGCCGTCGAGGCAGCGGCGCCACACGCGTTCGGCGTGGTGCCAGCGCAGGCGGATCCAGTTCGTGCCCGTCTGCTCGACGTCGCCGCCATAGGCCTCGGCGACGATCCTCTCGAACCTCGTCCTGTCGCCCAGCACGAGGTCCCAGTCCGTGTTGGAGGCGGGGCCCATGATGGCGGGCGGATAGATGTCCTCGACGTCGCTCGACTGTCGCGCCCCGGCGGCGGCGTCGAGCTCCATGAAGGTCATCGCGAGTCGCTGCGGACCGGTCAGGCCACCACCAACGGCAGGCGCCTCGCACCAGCGGCGCACGAGGGCCGCGGGGGTGGGGACGAGCGTGCCCTCGGCCATCCGGCGGCGCGCGTCGGCGAGCGTGGTCTCGAAGGCCGCGTTCTCGCGGGCGAAGCCGATCTTGGCGGCCGCGGGATCCTTGGTGCGCAGCGACACCTTGACGACGGCTTTGCCGTCGAAGGCGGCGCGGAGCGCTTCGGGGACCGCGCGTCTAAAGTAGAGTTGGCCGGTGCGGGGGTCTGCGAAGGGGGATGCCATCGAGCTCTTTTTCACGTCGTTCTGTACCCATGTTCTGTACACATGGCGGGTAAAGATGACGTAAATCCGGCTATTTCCGAGCTTTAGTCGGAAATGGTGACCCCTACGAGAATCGAACTCGTGCTTACGCCGTGAGAGGGCGTCGTCCTAACCGCTAGACGAAGGGGCCGTTAGCAGAAGCGGGCGTCTACGGAATGGGGTGGCAGGCGTCAAGACACCTGCCGACTTTTCCTGCGACGCCCACGCATTTTATCAGGCGGCGACCTTCTTGCGCTCGGCCATTTCCTCGTTGAGCATCTCCGCCAGCAGAAAGGCGAGCTCCAGGCTCTGGCTGGCGTTGAGGCGGGGATCGCAGTGCGTGTGGTAGCGATCCGCCAGCGATTGCTCGGTCACGTCGACCGCGCCGCCGGTGCACTCCGTTACGTTCTGACCGGTCATCTCGGCGTGGATACCGCCGGCGTGCGTGCCTTCCGCGCGGTGGACCGCGAAGAAGCCGCGGACTTCGGCGAGGATGCGATCGAACGGCCGCGTCTTGTAGCCGTTGGCGGCCTTGACGACGTTGCCGTGCATCGGGTCGCAGCTCCAGACCACCGGGTGGCCCTCGCGCGTGACGGCACGGACCAGGCGGGGCAGGTTCGCCTCGATCTTGTCATAGCCATAGCGCGTGATCAGCGTCATCCGGCCGGGGATACGGCCGGGGTTGAGCGTATCCAGCATTCGCAAGAGCGCATCGGGTTCGAGGCTCGGGCCGCACTTGATGCCGATCGGGTTACCGATGCCGCGGAGGTATTCGACATGGCTGGAGCCCTCGAAGCGCGTGCGATCGCCGATCCACAGGAAATGCGCGCTGGTGTCGTACCAGTCGCCGGTCAGCGAATCCTGCCGCGTCAGTGCCTGCTCGTACTGAAGCAGCAGCGCCTCGTGGCTGGTGTAGAAATGCGTCTGCGCGAGTTGCGGCACGGTCTCGGGGTCGATCCCGCAGGCTGCCATGAACTCGAGCGCCTCGCCGATCCGGTCCGCCGTCTCGGCGTATTTCTTCGACCACGGGCTGCGGCCCATGAAGTCGTGCGTCCAGCGATGGACCTGGTGCAGGTTCGCATAGCCACCTTGCGCGAACGCACGGAGCAGGTTGAGCGTGGCGGCCGACTGCGAATAGGCGCGGATCATCCGCTGCGGATCGGGCGCGCGCGATTCCGCGGTGAAGGCGATGTCGTTGACGTTGTCGCCGCGGTACGAGGGCAGCTCTACGCCGCCGATCGTCTCGGTATCGGTCGAGCGCGGCTTAGCGAACTGCCCCGCCATGCGACCGAGCTTCACGACCGGGAGCTTCGACGCGAAGGTCAGGACGACCGCCATCTGCAGGATGACGCGGAAGGTGTCGCGAATGTTGTTTGCGCTATGCTCGGCAAAGGACTCGGCGCAGTCGCCGCCCTGCAGCAGGAACGCCCTGCCGGCCGCGACTTCGGCGAGCGACGCGGTCAGGTTGCGGGCTTCACCGGCGAAGACCAGCGGCGGGAAGGTCGCCAGCTGATCGGTCGCGGCGGTCAGCGCTGCGGCGTCGGGATAGGTGGGGAGCTGTCGTGCCTCGTGACGCGTCCAGCTGTCGGGGGCCCAGTTCGCGGCCATATCATGTCGTCCGATTGGTGAATTGTGACGATGGCAATGCGCGAAAACGCCTTTTTGCGCAACGAAGTAAAGCTTGGCCGGCAGCGGCGAAATGCTGCGCAGGCCAGTTCAACCGGATGTGGGCGCTAAATCCATTCATCCTGGATTAAAAAATATATGGCGTCTTCGCTGTCCAATCGGCATGGTCCCCACATGGACATGCCAATGCGTATCATCATCGCACTTTCGATTATCGGCGGGGGCATCTTGGTCGGCGTACCGATCCTGATCATGTACTCGCGTCGTCGTCGCGCCGACAAACTTCGTCGCCGCGGAATCAAGAGCTACAATCGCAGCCCCCGCCCGGCCACGACCCAGACCGGTCAGTAACCCACGTCGAGATCGGCAACGTTCTTCATCGGGCGACCGGCGATGAATGCCGCGAGGTTGTCGAGGAACAGCGTCGCCCCGCGAGCGAACATCGTCGTCTGGCTACGGCCCGACAGGTGCATCGTGACGATCGCGTTAGGCGTCGACCAAAGCGGATGATCCGCGGGCAGGGGCTCCGGGCTGGTCGGATCGAGTACGGCGCCGGCAATCGTCCCGTCGGTCAATGCCGCGATCAGCGCATCGTCGTCGATCATGTCGCCGCGCGCGATGTTGATCAGCCAGGCGGACGGCTTCATCCGGTGCAACTCTTCGCGGCCGATCATCGCGTGCGTCGCGTCGGTCGAGGGCGCGGCGAGAACTACCCAGTCGAACGCGTCGAGCCGATCCCGCCAAGCGTCGGGCGTGACCGTGCCATCGCGGCCGGTGCGCGTTACGCCGGTGACCTCGACCCCGAACGCGGTCAAGCGATCGCCGATCATCTTGCCGATCGTGCCATAGCCAATGACAAGTGCCTTGGTTCCGGCGAGTTCGATCTTGCCGGGCGCGTCCTTCAGCCACTCATGACGGTCCTGCGCGCGGACGACGGTATCGAAGCGCTTGGCGGCGACGAGCACCGCCATCACCGCATATTCCGCGACCGCAACGGCGTTGATGCCGGCACCATTGGTCAAAGTAACGGCGTTCTCCCGCAGAGTGTCGAGCGGGAACGCGTCGAGCCCGGCATAGATCGTCGAGACCCATTTGAGGTTCGGCCCGGCGTGGCGGATCGCGTCGGCGACGAGTTCGGTCGGCTGCATGTCTACCCAGGCGATATCCGCGTCTGCGATCATCGCGTTGGCTTCGTTCGGCTTGGCGAACCAGGCGACGTCTAGGTCCCCAGGCAAATGCGGTTCGAGGATCGGGCGAGCGGCGGCTGGGAGAACGGCTTTCATCCGGAGAACATCGGCGTACCGCGAGGCATGTCAAGTTGTGCCGGGGTCAGCGACGGATCGGTTCCGCGTTCCCTGCAGTAACACGGTGCCACAATGGTCTCGTCATCCCCGCGCAGGCGGGGTTCCATATGCTCAAAGGCTCGCGACTTAACCGTGAGGCTTGCCAGTATGGGTTCCCGCCTCCGCGGGAATGACGATCAGATTTTCCCTGCGGCCTTAGTTCTTGGACCTGTACGGAGTGTTCACACCACCGCGATCTTCCAGTCCCAACCTAGCGAATCGCCATCCATCACCTCGACACCTGCGGCGGCGAGTTCGTCGCGGATCGCATCCGATCGCCCGAAGTCCTTCGCAGCGCGCGCATCGCGGCGATCCTCCAGCCGTGCGGCGATCGCATCCTCGTCGATCGTCGCCGTGATCGGCCGGATCCGCAGGTCCTCGCGGCTGATCGTCGCCAGGTCCAGCCCCAGTACCGCGTCGAAATCGTCCAGCGCAGCGACACGGTCCGCAGGCGCGACCCGCTTGTCCGCAAGCAGTTCGTCGAGAATCGGCAGCGCGCGCGGCGTGGCGAGATCGTCCGAGACCGCCTCCTCCAGTCGGTCGGCATAGGCATGCGCGCTACCCGACGGGCCGCCGGGCTCGCGAGCGCGCAACGTCTCGACCGCTTGCACCATGCGCTTCAGGCGGATCGCCGCCGCGGCGAGGTTCTCCCACGAAAATTCCAGCTCGCTCCGATAATGCGCCTGGAGACACATCAGCCGGTAGGCGAGGGGGTGGAAGCCGCGGTCGACGATCGTCTGCATCGTCGTGAACTGGCCGGTCGACTTCGACATCTTGCCCGCGCGCTCGACCAGGAAGTTGTTGTGCATCCAGACGCTCGCGCCGGTATCCGCGCAATCGCAATGCGCCTGGTTCTGCGCGATCTCGTTGGGGTGGTGGATCTCGCGGTGGTCGATCCCGCCGGTGTGGATGTCGAAATGCGCGCCTAGGTAATGTTTGCTCATCACCGAGCATTCGAGATGCCAGCCGGGCGCCCCGCGACCCCAGGGCGAATCCCATTCCATCTGGCGGTTCTCGCCGGGCGCGGAGGTACGCCAGATCGCGAAGTCCTGCGGGTTGCGCTTGCCCTCGACCGGCTCGATCCGGCTCTCGATATCATCGTTGCCGGCCCGCGCGAGGCGGCCATAGTCCGGCACCGTCGCTACGTCGAAATACAGCCCGCTGTCGAGCGTGTAGCAATGCTTCGGTGCGATCTGCTCGGCGAACGCGATCATCTCGGCGATATGATCCGTCGCAACCGCCCAACGTGCCGGCGGTGCGATGTTGAGACGCGCGACGTCGCGCTTGAACACGTCGGTGTAATAGGCAGCGATCTCCCAGATCGAGCGCCCTTGCGCGGCGGCGGCCTTCTCCATCTTGTCGTCACCGACATCGGCGTCGGAGGTCAGGTGGCCGACATCGGTGATGTTGATGATGTGGGTCGTCGGCCACCCCTTCCACCGGAGCACGCGACCCAGCGTATCCGCGAACAGGAACGCGCGCATGTTGCCGATATGCTGGTAATTATAGACGGTCGGCCCGCAGGTGTAGAGCCCGACATCGGTCGGATCGATCGGCTGGAACGTCTCGAGCTGGCGCGAGAGGCTGTTATACAGTGTCAGGGGGATACGGGTCATGGCCTGCTCTTAGCGCTGCATGCGCCCTCCCGCAAAGGCGCTCACATGTCGGGCAGACCCGCCGGAATACGTGGTTTGGCTTGAAACGACGGCGCTCCGCTGATAGGGGGCCCAGTTCATGCGGCGCGGACCTGTTCGCGACGGCAAAAATCTATTCGTCCGGAGCTTATCGGGTTTATGCAGATCATCGTACGCGACAACAACGTCGACCAGGCCCTTCGCGCGCTTAAGAAGAAGCTGCAGCGCGAGGGCGTGTATCGCGAGATGAAGCTGCGCCGGCATTACGAAAAGCCGTCCGAGAAGCGCGCACGTGAGCGTGCAGCAGCGATCCGTCGCTCGCGAAAGCTCGACCGCAAGCGCGCAGAGCGCGACGGCGCACGCTAAGATTTTGTCGGCCGTACCCGGCGAGCGGGTGGGTCGATAGTTCGGGGTGTCGTGATCGGCACCCCAATTGCTTTCCAACGGCACGCGCGGCGCTCCGGCGTGACCAGATGACCGGGGCCTGATCCGATGTCGACCGTCACCGCAGTGCCGCTGCAGCCAACCAAGCGCAGCTACCTCGTCTATCTATGGGTCGGTATCGCGCTCGCGCTGATCGCCGCAGTCGCGCTGGCGCGTCAGGGTGATGATCCCCTGGCGCGCAATGCGCGCGCGCGGGGCGTGGTCGTTACCGCATCGGGCCTGCAATACAAGGTGGTCGCCCCCGGCAAGCCCGGTGCGGCCAAGCCTACCGACGCCGACGTCGCGCTGGTGAATTACGAGGGTAAGCTGCTCAACGGCACCACCTTCGACAAGTCGCAGCAGCCGACGCCGATGCCCGTCACCGGCGTGGTCCCCGGTTTCTCCGAGGCGCTGAAGCTGATGCCGAAGGGGTCAAAGTACCGCTTCTGGATGAAGCCAGCGCTTGGCTATGGCGACAAGGCGAACGGTCCGATCCCGGCGAATTCGACGCTGGTGTTCGACGTCGAGTTGCTCGACTTTTTGCCACAGAGCGTGGTCCAGCAGATGCAGGCGCAGGCGCAGATGGGTCGCGGCGCTCCTGGTGGTATGCCAGGCGGTGCGCCGGGCGGCATGCCCGGTGGCGCGCAGACGCCGCCGTCTCAGTAAGCGATGCGGGGTATGGGCGAACCCGTACCGCGATAGAATATCGGATTTGCAACGCGTCTCGCTTAATTGTGGGGCGCGTTTTGCGTTGAGGCGATGCGTCGCGCCGATTATGCGTTAGCTTACTCGGTCGGCCAGCGGGACAATCCGTCTGCCGACAAGATGGCTGGCCTGATTCCGTAGAGGATCGGCTTCTCTAGGGGTGCGAGGCTTCCGCAGGGGAGGGGGCGCAGAGGGCCTCGGGCTGATGAGCCCGGCAGTCGCGTGTTACAAGGTCGGTGAGTTCAGCCGTCCTTCGGATAACTTGCGCGGCGATACGCTATTGCAGGTATTGTTTAGGCGCCCGACGCTAGGGCCTCATGCTCAGCCGCCCGGAGAAAGTGCGGTTCTAGTCCGCCTTGCACGGAATAGCGTAGCTGGAGCCTACCGCACGCCTTTGGCCATCGACGGTCTGGAGCAGATCGGGGGCTGAGTTCTAAGCATGAGACGGCAACGCATTGTGCTTCGGCACGCGTTGGCCCGCCTGTCCTCAGAACGGCAGGCAAAAAAATAGCGGCCCGAAGACCGCTATTTCTCGAACTAAAGTCGTAAGACTTAGTTGCTGTCCGAATCGTCGTCGTTGTCTGCAACGATAACGATACCGGCGATAACTGCAGCTGCTGCGAGAACCGCAACGATGATGCCGCCGCCAGCGAGCTCGTTCTTGTCAGCCGAAACCGAACCCGAACGGACCGAATGTGCAACCGACAGATTTGCCGGTGCTGCCATGGCCGGAGCAACTGCCATCGTGGCTGCTGCTGCGGTCAGGAGATACTTCCCAAGACGCATGATGAACTCCCTTTGTGCTCGTCGCGGCAGGCAATGGCATATAACCTTACCCAACGCAACTAAGGCCCTTTGTAACAACGCGAAGAGGATCGCACTGTTGCGGCAGTGCAACACACACTTCCGCTGTTTCTCTATAGCGGAGGCGCGCCACGAAGAAAGCGTTCGCGTGCAAACCACATGATATTCGCGGTGAGACGCGTCAGTTCGTCTTCGGTCCGATCGCGGTGCCGGTCTGGAGCGCCCAAGTTTCCGCGCCTTCCATGCCCAGCGCGGTCAGCCGGCCCGATGCATAGGCGCCGGTGTCGATGCCGATTCGGTGTCCGCGTCGTTCGATCTCGTCGGTCATGGTGTGGCCGTGGACGATCGTCTTTTCCAACGTCGAGCGATGATCGAGGAAGGGATCGCGAATCCACCGCAGGTCCGACGTGCGCTGCAGATCGAGCGGCGTGTCAGGGCGTACGCCAGCATGGACGAACGCGTAGTCGCCGATCACGATCATGTCCTCGAACTTGCGCAAGAACTCGCGGTGTTCGTCTGGAACGAGCGTTTCGAGGCGTTGCACCAGCTCTTCATAGTCGAGCCGCTCATATTCCGCGGCCTCCATGCCGTAGCTCAGCACGGTCTCGCGCCCGCCGATGCGGCAGAACAACCGGAGCGCCTTGGGTTCGCCGTCGAGTGCACCGAGGAAGATTTCCTCGTGATTGCCGAGCAGGAAGCGGACGTCGGGGCGGTCGGGGCGAGCATGGGCCAGCCCGCGCAACCGATCGATCACTGCCGCCGAGGCGGGGCCCCGGTCGACGATGTCGCCGAGGAATATCAAGGTCGTTTCCGCTGCACCGCGTTCGCGTTCATCCGCCTCGATCAACCCGATCAGTTCGTCGAGCAGGTCGGCGCGGCCGTGAATGTCGCCGACGGCATAAACGCGGCGACCGGAAGGAACCTGCGGTTGAGTCGGCTTGGCAACGCTACGGGACTTGAAAAGCTTTGAAATCATGCTGCAATCGATGTGGGGAGGAAGATGTACGGCACCTGATCGAACGCGTCACTCGAACGCGCGGGCGCGTGCGATCGCATAGGATGTTCCGGCGGGCGTCGCAACGCATCGCCGCGACGGGGTGTGACGCATTGCGGCGACAGGGCGCGCGGGGCTTGCGGTCGTGCAGCATGACGCAGGGGCGCACGACGGCTATGGGAACGCCATGTCGATGATTTCCCGCCTCGCGCCGTTCCTGATGCTCACGGCCGCCACGCCCACGGCTTTGCCTGCCGCACCGATGCCCGTGGCGGATGCGGCACCAACGGCTGCGTTCTTCGACACGTTGCGCGCCGCCGATCTCCGGCTGGCGACGATCGCGTATCGGCTGACCACCGCGAACGCCGCATTGTGCGACCGCCTCCAGCCGCAGATCGGCATGCCGATCCATGCGCTGACGCAATATGGCCCCGGCGCGCGCAAGGCTGCAGCGGCCACCTTCGGGTTCGAATCAACGATCGGTGTCGAGGCGGTCGTCGCTGGCGGTCCAGCTGACCGCGCGGGAGTTCGTCCCAACGATTCGATCGTCGCGATCGACGATCGCCCGCAACCCGGCCTGCCGTCCGCCGATACGCCGGAAAGCGCGGCAGTGCGCGATGCTGCGGAAGCGGTCATCACCGAGGCGCCGGTCGGAAAGCCGTTGCGACTGACGGTGCTGCGCGACGGCAAGCGCGTGCCGATCACGATCACGCCGGTGACCGGATGCCGGTCGCGATTCGAGATCCTGCTGGGCAGTGGCCTCGATGCCAGCGCGGACGGGGCGATCGTGCAACTCGGTGAGCGGTTCTTCGAAGGCTATACCGACGAGGAGATCGCCGTCGTCGTCGCGCACGAGCTCTCGCACAACATCCTGCGTCATCGTGCGCGGCTCGATGCGGCGAAGATCAATCGCGGCCTGCTGGCGGAACTCGGTCGCAACGGCCGCCTGATCCGCGAGACCGAGGATCAGGCGGATCTGCTCGGCATTTATCTGCTCGCGAACGCCGGTTACGATCCGATGTCGGCCCCTAAATTCTGGCGAAGCAAGGGCGGCGCAATCGACGGCGGGCTGTTCCGCAGCCGCACGCACGCCTCTTCCAAGGCGCGCGCCGAAGCGCTGGAAGCCGCCGCGCGCGACATCGCGGCGACCTCGACGCGACCGATCATCCCGCCAGTCGTTGCGACTCGAAACGTGCCGTTGCGCTGACCGCGGGCAGCGACGCGCGTGGCTGGTCCGGCCAGATACCGCGCGTGTCGAGCACCGCTTTGTCGGCGCGCTCCTCGAGCGGGATCGATTTGAACACGTCGTGGTCGACCAGCACGATCATGATCGAACACGTCTCGATCGCGGTATCGACGTCGATCAGCGTCGCGCCGGTGTCCGCCAGCACGGCCGGCAGCGTCTGCGCATAAGGCTCGACGATCCGCACCCGGTCGCCGAACTGGCGCGCCACGGCTTCGGCGACCTTGAGGGCAGGGCTCTCGCGGAAGTCGTCGATGTTCGCCTTGAACGCCAGACCCAGGCACGCGACCGTAGCGTCGGGTGACGCCTCGACGAGAGCGGCGACCTGCGCGATGACGTGGTCGGTCTTGCCGTCGTTGACCTCGCGCGCGGTCCGGATCAGCGGAGTCTGATCCGGGGCGGCGTGGACCAGGAACCACGGATCGACCGCGATGCAATGCCCGCCGACGCCGGGGCCGGGCTGCAGGATGTTGACGCGCGGGTGACGGTTGGCGAGGCGGATCACTTCCCATACGTCAACGCCCATCGTGTCGGCGATCAGCGACAGTTCGTTGGCGAACGCGATGTTCACGTCGCGAAACGCGTTCTCGGTGAGCTTCGTCATCTCCGCCGCGCGCGCGGTCGTGGTCACGCAGGCGCCGCGGACGAAGCGACGGTAGAAAGTGAGGGCCTTACGCGCACACCGCGGCGTGATCCCGCCAATGACTCGGTCGTTGTCGATCAACTCGACCAAGATGCGGCCCGGCAGCACGCGCTCCGGGCAATAGGCGATCGCGATATCCGCCTGGTCGCCGGTCTTCCCCGGTACGCGCAGGTCGGGGCGCAGGCTTGCCAGCAGGTCGCGAACCTTCTCGGTGGTGCCCACCGGCGAGGTCGATTCGAGGATGATCGTATCGCCCGCCTTCAGCACGCTCGCGATCGTCGTCGCGGCGTCGAGGACATAGCGGATATTGGGTGCGTGATCGGCGTCGAACGGGGTTGGTACCGCGATCACGAAAACGTCAGCGGGCTCGATCGCGGTCGAGGCGCGCAACGTGCCGCGCGCGACCACTCCCGAGACGAGGCCGTCCAAATCGACCTCCTCGATGTGCACGCGGCCAGAATTGACCGTCTCCACGACCGATTCGGTCACGTCGACGCCAAGCACCTGCGCCCCCGTCCGGGCGATGATCGCCGCGGTGGGAAGGCCGATATAGCCGAGCCCGAGGACGACGACATTGAGGTTAGAGTCCGACAGCATGCGCAACGACCTTTGCGATTTTGGCGGCGGCATGGCCATCCCCGAACGGGTTATGGGCGCGGGCCATCGCGGAGTAGCGCGACGTGTCGTCGAGCAGGGTGAAGATTTCGGAAACGATGCGGTCCTCGTCAGTGCCGATCAGCTTGGCGGTGCCGGCCGCGACGCCTTCCGGACGCTCGGTGGTCTCCCGCATCACCAGGACCGGCTTGCCGAGCGCGGGTGCCTCCTCCTGCACGCCGCCTGAGTCGGTCAGGACGATGTCCGCCATGCCGAGCGCGCGGACGAAGTGCGGGTAATCGAGCGGCTCGATCCGCGCGACGTTGGCGCGGGTACCGAGGATGTCGTCCATCACCGATACGACGTTCGGGTTGGGGTGGACCGGGAACAGCACCGCGACGTCGTCGCGCTCCGCGATCCGGCCGATCGCCCGCGCGATCGCGGTCATGCCGTCGCCGAAATTCTCGCGCCGATGCGTCGTGACGAGGATGATCCGCTTGCCGGCAAAGCGCGCGGCGATAGCGTTGAGCCCGGCCGCCAGCGACGGGTCCGACGCGACGCGGTCCGCGGTCCAGTGCAGAGCGTCGATCACGGTGTTGCCGGTGACGTGGATCGTGTCCTCGGCGATCGTCTCGCGCCGCAGTGCCTCCGCGGCGGTGTCGGTCGGCGCGAAATGCAGCATGGCGATCGGCGCGACGATGCGGCGGTTCACCTCTTCGGGCCAAGGATGGTAGATGTCGCCCGACCGCAGCCCCGCCTCGACATGCGCGACCGGGACCTTGCGGTAATAGGCGGCAAGCGCCCCCGTCATCGCGGTGGCGGTATCGCCCTGCACGATGACGAGGTCGGGCTGCTCCGCATCCATCACGTCGCCGAGCCCGACCAGCAGCCGCGCGGTGAGGCGATCGAGCGTCTGCCCCGGCTCCATCAGGTCGAGATCGATATCCGGCGCGAGATCGGCGATCGCGAGGACCTGATCGAGCAGTCCGCGGTGCTGCGCGGTGACGCAGGTGCGGACGGTCAGGCCGGGGATCGCAGCCAGCGCCCGGATCACCGGGAAGAGTTTGATCGCTTCGGGACGCGTGCCGAAGATGACGAGAACTTTGGGCATGATGCAGTCCCTAGATCAACGTCTTTAACGACGCGCTAATTCAATGCGACAATTTGCGCGCAGGCGTAACGATCGGTAGACGGTCCCGCGAGATCAAAGGGAGCATCGAATGACCATAAAGCCGCTGCGCAAGGCCGTGTTTCCGGTCGCAGGACTGGGTACGCGCTTCCTTCCGGCCACCAAGGCCATGCCGAAGGAAATGCTCACCGTCGTCGACAAGCCGCTGATTCAATATGCGGTCGAGGAAGCACTCGAGGCCGGGATCGAGCAGATCATCTTCGTGACCGGGCGCGGCAAGGGCGCGCTCGAGGATCATTTCGACATCTCGTACGAGCTCGAGGATACGATGCGGTCGCGCGGCAAGTCGCTGGACGCGATCAGCAATATCCGGATGAAGCCCGGTTCGCCGGTCTATGTCCGCCAACAGGAGCCGCTCGGCTTGGGCCATGCGGTCTGGTGTGCGCGCGAGATCGTCGGCGACGAGCCGTTCGCGGTCCTGCTCCCCGACGAGTTGATGGTCGGCAAGCCCGGCTTCATGAAACAAATGGTCGAGGCGTATAACCAGGTCGGCGGCAATGTGATCGGCGCGCTCGAAGTGCCCGATTCGGAAACCGACAAATACGGCATCATTTCGCCGGGGGCGATCGATGGTCGGCTGACCGAAGTGACCGCGCTCGTCGAAAAACCCAAGCGGGGCACCGCACCGTCGAACCTGATGATCCCGGGGCGTTACATCCTGCAGCCCGAGGTGATGCGGATCCTGGAGACGCAGGAAAAGGGCGCGGGCGACGAGATCCAGCTGACCGACGCGATGGCGCAGTTGATTGGAAACCAGCCGTTCCACGGCTTCACCTTCGATGGCCAGCGATATGACTGCGGCGACAAGGCTGGCTACATCCAGGCCAACCTGGCGATCGCACTGGCCCGCGACGACATCGGACCGGTGGTTCGTGAGTTCGCCAAGGGTCTGCTGGCAGGCTGAACGATCAGCCCGCTCACCGGAACGTCAGAAGGCGTTCCGGTGTAGCAGGACGCGGAAGGTCAGGAGGATGATCTTGATGTCGCGCCAGATCGACCAATGCTCGAGATACTCGAGATCCGCCTGGAGCCGGTTGCGCAGATCGTCCTCGTACAACGTCGCACCGCGATAGCCGCGAACCTGTGCAAGGCCGGTCAGGCCGGGCTTGGCGGCATGGCGATGCCAGTATCGCTGGTCGACTTCCCAGAATAATTTGTCCGCCGCGCGCGAGCCGAGTGCGTGCGGGCGCGGGCCGACGATGCTCATGTCGCCCTTCAGGACGTTCAGCAACTGCGGTAGTTCGTCGATGCTGGTACTGCGGATGATCTTGCCGACGCGCGTGATCCGATCGTCGTCGCGCGACGTCGAGCGCGCACCTGCGCCGTCGCTGTGGTCGACGCGCATGCTGCGGAACTTCATCAGGCGGAACATCTGGTTGCTGCGACCGATCCGGATCTGGCTGAAGAAGATCGGCCCGCGCGAATCGACCTTCACCGACAGCGCGATCAGGATCCAGATCGGCATCAGCGTCACCAGCGCGCAGCTAGCGAGTATCACGTCGAAGCTGCGTTTTACGAAGCGGTCGAACAGGACTAACGGACCATTGGCGATGATTACGGTCGGCGTGTCGCCGTGCGCGCTGATGCCGAGCGGCGCCAGCACGTTCAGTTCCGGCATGAAGATCTCGCTCTGGATGTTCGCGCCCTTCAAAGCCTGCGCCCAGGCGATCCGACGCTCCGGGCTGCACGCGACGATCACTCGGTCGGCGCCCGACAGCGATTGCGCGAGGCGGTCATACATCACGGGATCATGATGATCGGGATCGAAATAGGAGTCCGCGGCGATAACGACCGAGAAGTCCCCGCGCGGAATCGGCTGACCGGAATCGTACAGCAGGACGATGCTGAACGGATTCCCGCCGATGATCGCAGGCATGTGCCGGACGAACAGGAACCGTCCTAATGCCAAGGAAACAATGGCAAATGCCGAACCCATCGCGACGACAAGACGCGGGAAGGTATCGCTGGCCTTCAGACAGAACGCGATGAAGATGACTGCGGAGATCGCGAGCGCATAGGCCTGCAATCCTCGAGCTATCGAGCGGAAGGGGTCGCGAAGATTTGCGGCTGCATAGCTGTCGTTATTTAGCGTCGTAATAACGAAGACCGGGATCAACATCGCCAGGATTACGATCCAGGCCGTGTCGTTCGCGAATACCCCGCGCAGACCAGCCGCCGCCAGATAACTCGCAATAATGCAGCCGGTATCTACCGTCAGCATGCCGAGGATCAGGCGAACGCGTAGCGAGGACGCGCTCGGGCGCCAAGTCCGGGCAGGCTTCTTGCCGCGCGACGGCGCCACAGCACGGCTCAGAACGCCGCCCTCTACATTCATGAACTTGTCGGACGCACGCGCAGTCCCCCCTGCGCAAAGCGATACCGCGAAATGCCGCAATGCAAAAGAACTACTGTTCGCCGGGCACAAACCTTTAGTTGTTATTTTTCCAATTTGGTCAGCGTCGAAAAGCAGAACTGCTACTAACTCACCGCGAAGCCCCGCTTTTGCCGCACGCCGTACACCCCGGATCCTTGGGCAGGCGAATCGTACGAAAACGTAGCTCGAGCAGGTCGATCAGCAGCAATTTGCCGGCAGGGTCGTCGCCGAACGGCGCGATCGCCCGGAGTACCTCGAGTGCAGCCAAGCTGCCGATCACGCCGGTGACAGGGCCGAGGACGCCGTCCTCCGCGCAACTGGTCTCTGCGCGCTCGGGGTCTTCGCCGACGAAGCAGCGGTAGCACGGCTTGTCCGCTTCCCAGCCGCGATAGGTTGCGAGCTGTCCCTCGAACTGCCCGACCGCAGCCGACACGAGCGGAACTTTCATGGCATGCGCGGCATCCGCGACCCGAAAGCGCGTCGTGAAATTGTCGCAGCCATCGAGCACCACGTCCGCTCCGGCTAGCAGCGCGGCGACGTTGTCGGCATCGATGCGTTGGCGGTACGTATCGACCAAAACGTGCGGATTGATCCGGTTTACGGCGGCTGCCGCTGCGTCGACCTTGGCGATACCGGTATCCGCGGTCGTGAAGATTGTCTGGCGCTGAAGATTGGACGGTTCGACGCTGTCGTCGTCGATCAGGATCATCCGACCGACGCCGGCTGCACCGAGATACTGGATCGCGGGCGAGCCGATTCCACCGGCGCCGACGATCGCGACGGTAGCCGCCTTCAACCGCGCCTGTCCCGTGCCGCCGAATTCCTTGAGGACGATATGCCGCGCATACCGGGTGAGTTCGTCGTCGGAGAGGATCATGCGCCCCAGGCGAACGTCAGGCTGGTACGGTACCAAGTGTCGGCGTCCGCATCGGCGACATCGATCGAATCGCGCGCGCCCAGAATTACCCCGGCTGCGTATTGCTCGACCGTCGGGCAGTCGATCGCGCGGGGCGTCACCCGGCGGACCCGACCGTCGGGGGTGATCAGCACGGCGAGATCGACGGTCAGCGCCCAACCCTGCGTTGTGCGTACGACGTGGGCGCAGCGACCGGCGACGACCTCGCCGTGGACATAGGCTGAGGTGTTGGCGAGCGTGGTAGCCTGCCCCCGGATGCGGAGTACCGGAAGCGTGCTCCAGTCCTGTGGCGGCAGCGTGCTGGCCACCGGCGGCGTCGGCGCGGTGGGAACCGGGGGTGGCGGCGCAGCGGTCTGGAGCAGGAGGAGAAGAGCGGCGATCATCGGCCGGTCGATCCGAAGCCGCCTGCGCCGCGCGAGGTGTCGTCGAGCGTCGCGACTTCGTCGAGCGTCGCGCGGAGCACGACTGCGGGGACGAGTTGCGCGATCCGGTCGCCACGCGCGATCGCGAACGGTTCCTGGCCGAGGTTGGCGAGGATCACCTTCACTTCGCCGCGATAGTCGCTGTCGATCGTGCCCGGCGTGTTGAGGCAGGTGACGCCGTGCTTGAGCGCGAGGCCGGAGCGCGGTCGGACCTGGACCTCATGGCCAGCGGGAATGGCGATCGCAAAGCCGGTCGCGACGGCGGCGCGCGCGCCGGGGGCGAGCGTGAGTGCTTCGGCGGAGACGACGTCCATCCCGGCGGCACCCTCGGTCGCGTAGGCAGGCAACGGCAGGCCCTCGCCGTGCGGCAGGCGCTTCAGTTCGATACGGATCATGACACGGCTTGTAGCGCATCGGCGATGCGGTCCGCCAGTCGTGCGGCGACCGCGTCCTTGGGCAGGCGCTCCCAGCGCTCGACGCCGGCTTCGGTGACAAGGTGGACGCTGTTGTCCGCGCCGCCCATCACGTCGCCCGAGACGTCGTTGGCGACGATCCAGTCCGTGGTCTTGCGAATACGCTTGGCGGTGGCATGCTCGATGACCCGCTCGGTCTCGGCCGCGAAGCCGACCAGCAGGTGAGGCCGGTGCGGGCTGCGCGCCAGGGTCGCCAGAATATCGGGGTTCTCCGCTAGCGTCAGCGTCGGCGTTGCATCGCCTTTCTTGATCTTTTGCGGGACGGACTCGACGTGCCAGTCCGCCACCGCGGCGACCATGACGGCGGCGTCGGCCGGCAGCGCGCGGTCGACTGCGTCGGCCATCTCCCGCGCCGTCTCGACGTCGATCCGGTCGACGCCGTGCGGGGTCGGCAGCGTCACGGGGCCAGCGACCAGCGTCACGCGCGCGCCGAGCCGTGCCAGTGCCGCGGCGATCGCGAAGCCCTGTTTGCCCGACGAGCGGTTGGCGATGTAACGCACCGGATCGATCGGCTCGTGCGTCGGGCCGGCGGTGACGAGGATGTGACGTCCTGCCAGCCGCTTCGGCGGGGCAGGGACGAGCATTGCTTCGATCGCGGCGACGATCGCCGGCGGTTCAGGCAGGCGGCCGGGACCATATTCACCGCACGCCATGATCCCCTCGTCCGGCGTCATCACCGTCACGCCATCGGTACGGAGCTGCGCGACGTTGCGGATGGTTGCCGCATGGCCCCACATGCGAACGTTCATCGCGGGTGCTACCAGGACCGGCTTATCGGTCGCCAGCAGCAGCGTCGTCGCGAGATCGTTCGCGAGACCTGCCGTCATCCGCGCCATCAGGTCCGCGGTGGCGGGCGCGACGACGATCAGGTCGGCTTCGCGACTAAGCTGGATATGGCCCATCTCGGCCTCGTCCTTGAGGTCCCAGAGCGTCGTATAGACCTTGTCCTCGCTGAGCGCTGCGAGCGTCATCGGCGTCACGAAATGATGCGCGGCCTCGGTCATCACGCACCGCACCGCGTACCCGCGCGTCTTCAGTAGGCGGATCAGTTCGGCGGCCTTGTAGGCGGCGATCCCGCCACCGACGATCAGGAGGATGCGTTTCATGCTCGCAGCTCTAGCGGATAACGCGCGTAACCGTAATGCGCCGCGTATCGCTGGCGGCAGCGATCATGTCGCGCAGGCCGTCGACCGCGAACACCAGGCCGACCAGCAGCACCGGCGTGGTCATCAGCGCCCAGTAGAAATTGTCGCTCCGTGCGAACAGCGAGATCAGCGCGGCATAGGCGGCGAACACGACCAGCGCGCGCGTCGCGACCGCATCGCGCCACGCGAGCCAGCCGAACAGCGCGGTGCCAAGAACGAGCGAGGCGAGCCACTGCGGCAGGATGTCGAGGCCCGACGAGATCGTCGCAAGCCTGACGTAGAACCCGAACCCCTCGAGCCCGCTCCACCCCTGCGACACGCGGTCGAGCGGACTGCTGACCAGCGACACCGCGTGCGCATGGGCGGCAAGCACCACGGCGAAGACCCCGATCGCCCCGAGCCACCCCAGCGTCTCGCGCCGCTCGCCCTCGACCCACGCGAACACCGCCATGATCGCGACGTACAGCAATGCCGTCTCGCGGATCAGCATCGCCGATAGCCCGAACGCAACTGCGGGCAGCCACTGGCCGGGGCGGCGAAGCGCCAGCGACAGCGCGATAAGCGGCCCCGCCCAAACCTCGTGGAACACCACGAAGCTGGGATCGAGGTTCACCGAAAGTCCGGCAACGACCAGCAAGCCAGCCACACCGAGCGGCACTAGGCCAGTCATTTCCGGACGAAGTCGCGCGACCCAGGCGAGGATCGTTCCGACGCACAACGCCAACAGCAACAGGTTCACCAGTATCGAGGGCAACGCTGCTTGAACGACCGCCAAGGTTGGCAGCCGAACCGCGAAGAACGGCTTCAGCGGATAATGTCCCATGCGCTGCGTTTCGGCGGCGACGGCGTAATAGGGCGAGCCGCCACGCACCCCGGCGACGATCGTATCGTAGAGCAGCAGGTCGGTCCGTCCGGGTGGCGGGGCATCGTATGCAATGGAGGCCGAGGCGTCCGCGTCGACGCTCGGTCGCGGGCCGGGCGAGACGATCGCGCTGAGGCAGGCCGCCAGGAATACCAGGAACAGCACGAGGCCGATCCGAGCCTGCGCCGACGGCATGCCCGCGAACCGGGTCGCGCGGGTCGTCCATAACGGAGCGCCGCGACGCGTTTTCATGCCCTCAACCAAACAGCAGCGTCGTCACGACCCCGGCGGCGGCCGCGAGCACCGCGACCAGGCCGTAACGCCACCCCCCACCGATCCGAATCACTTCGATCTCGCGCAACGGCATCGTCGGCGGAGCCCCACCGGGGGCGGGGTAATGCGCCTCGATCCTGCGGACCAGTTCTGGGAGTCGCGTGAGGGTGCGGAAATCCTCGATCAGGCGGTCGGCGATCATCGCCTCGGGCCCTAGCTCGCCGCGGATCCAGTCGCGGACGAACGGCTCGGCGGCTTCCCACAAGTTGATGTCGGGGTTGAGGCTGGTCGCGACGCCCTCGACCATCACCATCGTCTTCTGGAGCAGCAGCAGATGAGGCTGCGTCACCATGTCGAAATCGCGCGTGATTGAGAACAGGCTGTCGAGCATCATGCCGATCGACATGTCCTTGACCGGCAGCCCCCGCATCGGCTCGCCGACCGCCCGCAAGGCGGTAGCGAACTCGGCGACGTCGTGGTGCGCGGGGACGTAGCCCGCCTCGAAGTGGATCTCGGCGACGCGCTTATAATTGCCGGTGATCAGGCCGTAGAGGATCTCGGCGAGCCAGACGCGCGCGCGGCGGTCTATCCGGCCCATGATGCCGAAGTCGATCGCGGCGATGCGGTTGCCGGGCAGCGCGAACAGGTTGCCCTGGTGCATGTCGGCGTGAAAGAACCCGTCGGCGATCGCCTGGCGCAGAAACGCGCGGACTAGGGTCTGGGCGAGCGTGGGGAGGTCGTAGCCGGCGGCGACCAGCGCGGGGCGGTCCGACAGCTTGATGCCGTCGATCCACTCGATCGTCATGACCTTCGCGGTCGAGCGCGCCCAGTCGATCGCGGGGATGACGAAATCGGGCTCGGCGGTCATGCCCTCCGCGAGTTCCGACGCCGACGCTGCCTCGCGGCGGAAATTCAGTTCCCTGAGCGTCCAGCGCTTGAACGTCTCGATCGTGAGGCGGGGGCGGAGGCGCATCGCCTCGGGGCTGAGCGCCTCGAGTTGTGCGGCGGCCCAGCTGTAGGTGTCGATCGCACGCGCGAAATCGTCCTCGACGCCGGGGCGGAGGACTTTCACCGCGACCTGGCGGCCGTCGGTGGTGACCGCGCGGTGGACCTGGGCGATCGAAGCGGCGCCGACCGGGATCGGCTCGATCCGCGAGAACAGCGTCTCCAGCGGTTTGCCGAAGCTCGCCAGCATCGCCGCCTCGATCGTCTCGTAGGGGACGGGGGAGAGCTGGTCCTGGAGCCTGAGCAGGTCATGTGCGGCGTCCTCGCCGACGAGATCCGGCCGCGTGGCGAGCGTCTGCCCCAGCTTGATCGCCGCAGGCCCGATTGCCTGGAATGCATCCGCATAGCGCGGCACGGCGGGGACGCGCGCGCCGAACCGCGCGATCCGTGCGAGGCGGCGGACAGGCGCGGGCGTGTTCGGGTCGCGCTCGATCCCGCGCAGCGCGCCGTGGCGTGCGAGAATGCGACCCCATTTCAGGAGGCGCCAGACGTGCGTGGTTGAAGCCGTCACAGTTGGATCAAATCTTCCAGCCGCTGTGGATCGCAACGAGCCCACCCAGAAGAGGCTCGACCTTCGTCTGCACGAAGCCGGCATCCGCGATCATGCCCTTGAACTTGGGCATGTCCGGGAAGCGGCGGATCGATTCGATCAGGTAGCGGTAGCTGTCGGCGTCCTGCGCCAGAAGCTGGCCGAGCTTCGGGACCATCTTGTGCGAGTACGCGTCATATACCTCGGCGAACCCGGGCCACACGGTGGTCGAGAATTCGAGGCAGTAGAAGCGTCCGCCACGGCGCAGGACGCGGTGGGCTTCGCGCAGGGCCTTGGGGATGTCGGTCACGTTCCGGATGCCGAACGCGATCGTGTAGGCGTCAAAGAACTTGTCCGGGAAGGTCAGCGTCTCCGCGTTGGCTTCGGTCCAGACGAGGCCGTCGATGCCGCGCTTGTGCGCGCGCTGCATGCCGACTTCGAGCATCTGCGGGTTGATGTCGGCGACCGTGATCGACGCGCCCGACGGCTCCATGCGGAACGCGATGTCGCCCGTGCCGCCGGCCATGTCGAGGATCTGCTCGCCTTCGCGCGGTTTAACGCGGCGGACGAAGCGGTCTTTCCACAGCCGGTGCATGCCGCCCGACATCGCATCGTTCATCAAATCGTATTTCCCTGCGACGTTCGAGAAGACGCCGCCGACGCGGGCGGTCTTCTCGGTGGCGGGGATGTCTTCGTAGCCGAAGGAGACGGTATCGGGCGTGAGTGCGGGCGCGGGCGCGATCAAGTCGTTCATATCCTGCGCTCTAGCCGCGCCTTGTGGCGCGAGCAAACGCAACCTAGCTGCAAACCGTGCCAGAATTACCAGAAGTCGAAACCACCGTGCGCGGGCTGGAGCCCGTGCTGAAGGGCCAGCGCCTGACCTCGGTCGAGCCGCGCCGCGCCGACCTGCGCAAAGCGATCCCGATCGACCTGCGCCAGCGGATGACGGGCGCGACCGTGACGCACTTGGGCCGCCGCGCCAAATACGGGCTGATCGATACCGATCGCGGCGACACACTCGTCTTCCATCTCGGCATGTCGGGGCGCTGGCGAGTTGATCCGAGCGAACTGCTTGCGCACGATCACCTGCTGATCGGCACCGAGGCGGGGCGGACGGTCGCGCTAAACGATCCGCGGCGATTCGGCTTTCTCGATCTGTGGGCCACCGATGACATCGCCAATTATCCGCCGTTCCTCAGCATGGGGCCGGAGCCGCTCGGCCCCGACCTGACCGCGGCCTACCTACTGGAGGCGCTCGAAGGGCGGGGGGCGTCGATCAAGGCGATGCTGCTCGACCAGCGAATCGTCGCGGGTCTCGGCAACATCTATGTGTGCGAGGCGCTGCACATGGCGAAGATCGCGCCGTCACGCGCGGCGGGGCGTATCTCACTGTTTCGACTCGAGCGACTCGTCGAGGCGATTCGGACGGTGCTGACGGCCGCGATCCTCGCGGGCGGCTCATCGCTGCGTGATTACGTCCGGCCGGACGGCGAACTCGGCTATTTCTCCAAGCAATGGCGCGTCTATGGGCGCGAGGGCGAGCCGTGCGAATGCGGCGCTACCGTCAAGCGCCGCACCGAAGGCGGGCGCTCGACGTTCTGGTGTCCGAAGTGCCAACGCGGTTGACGATCTAGAACAAAGTGGGTAGGGCCGCGGCTTCGAGAGGGCGTAGGAGCAATCCGGCGCCCCTTTTTATTCATTCGAACATCTAGAGGGCTTCATGGCGAACACGCCGCAGGCGAAAAAGCGTATCCGTCGCAACGACCGTCGCGCGGAAGTGAACGGCAACCGCGTTGGCCGTATCCGTACCTTCATCAAGAAGGTCGAGGCCGCACTGGCATCGGGCGACAAGGGCGCAGCGACCACCGCACTCGCGGCCGCACAGCCTGAGCTCCAGCGTGGCGTCGCCAAGGGCGTGCTGCACAAGAACACCGCGAGCCGCAAGTTCGCGCGTCTGACCAAGGCCGTGACCGGGCTCGCCTGAGCGACCGATCATTGCCAGATCATTGGCGAAGCTGATCACCCGTCGGGACCTTCCCGGCGGGTTTTTTGCGTCTGCGAAGGGAACCGGCGGGGAGTCCGCATAACCCTAGGATTCGCCACGATTCGTGTGATCGAGAATCACGTCACGCAATCGCGGAAATTGCAAAAAATGCGTAAAGACAGCGACTTATAAAAATATCGACGCATTTCCGCGGCTTGGTCAAGTCAACCCGCTTTATTTCGAAAATGTGACGCGTCGGGGCCTTGCTAGGATCGTCGATCGCTTCATAACGGGGCTCACAGCGACGGTGGTTTCCACCGCTGCATCAACAAACAGGGCGAAGATGCCGGATGACCCTTGGGGTCGTCAGGGGGACCATTTTCTGTCGGGACTATATCACCCGCGCGAGCAATCTCGCGGGGTCGGAGAAGTGCGCGCGTGACGAAGTGGCAAGGATCTGTGACGCATGCGAGCGAGGCTGAAAAGGCCTGGGCCCGCGTTCGTACGTCCTTGCGTGAGTCGGCCGGCGTGCGGCTGTTCGAGCAGTGGCTGAAGCCGATCGAGCTGATCCCCGGCGAGGATCGCGACACGATCCGGCTCGCGCTGCCGTCTGCGTTCATGACCAACTGGGTCCGCAATCACTATGCCGACCGGCTGGTGCTCGAATTCAAGCAGATCCTGCCCAACATCCGTACCGTCCAGATCGAGACCCGGGCACCGGGTCGCGCAGCCGTCGTGCTGGCGATCGAACCGGTCGCTGACGCCATTCCCGCGAAGCCCGTTGCCGATCCGCTACCGGTCGAAGCCAAGCCGGCTCCCAAGCCGGTCGCCGACCCTGTGCAGGCAACGATGAAGTTCGGCGTCGATCCGTCGCTGCAGCCGGCGCCGGCGCCCGTCGTGACGTTGGCCCCGGTCGGCGTGCCCGCTGAACGTCCGCCGCTCGACCCGCGCTACACCTTCGCGCGATTCGTCGTCGATCCGTCCAACAAGGTCGCGTTCAACGCGGCCAAGGTGCTCGCCGAGCCTGGCCCGGTTCGATTCAGCCCGTTGTTCCTCCACAGCGGTACGGGGCAGGGCAAGACCCACCTCATGCACGCGATCGGTCACGCGTTCCTCGAGCATAATCCGCACGCGATCGTGCTGTGCATGTCCGCCGAGCGGTTCATGTACGACTTCGTCGCGTCGATGCGCGCGCGCGATACGCATGCGTTCAAGCAGCGGCTGCGCGGTGCCGACCTGCTGCTGATCGACGACCTCCAGTTCATTGCCGGCAAGGACGCGACGCAGGAAGAATTCTTCCATACGGTCAACGAGATCATGGCGGCGGGCAAGCGGTTGGTGATTTCCGCCGATCGCTGCCCGCAGGCGCTGGAAGGCGTCGAGGCGCGGATCGTCAGCCGCATGTCGGTCGGCCTCGTCGCAGACATCAAGGCGCCCGACCTGACGCTGCGCCGGACGATCCTGGACCGCAAGCTGGTCGACCTGCCCGACATGCGCGTGCCGACCGACGTGCTCGACCTGCTGGCGGCCCGCATTCATGCGAACATCCGCGAGCTGGAAGGCGCGCTGAACCGAGTCGTGGCGTATGCGCAGCTGACCGGCGACACGATCGACCTCGACTTTGCGGTCGCGACGCTCGGCGAGGTTCTCCGCGGCGCGCAGAAGCGCGTGACGATCGATGAAATCCAGAAGCTCGTGTCGGCGCATTTCGAACTGAAGCCGCTCGACCTGATTTCGGCGCGGCGCGCGCGGGCGGTGGCGCGGCCGCGGCAGATCGCGATGTACCTGGCGAAGCGGCTGACGACGCGGTCGCTGCCGGAGATCGGGCGGAAGTTCGGCGGACGCGATCACTCGACGGTGATCCATGCGGTGCGGAAGATCGAGGAACTGCGGGATTCGGATCGCGATATAGACGCCGCGGTGCGCGTGCTTATGCGCGAGCTCGAAGGCTAAGCCAGCCTACGCTTTCATGGTCTCCCGCGAAGGCGGGAGACCAGTCTGGACCCCCGCCTTCGCGAGGGAACAAGCTGCATGCGGTATTCCGACACGTAGCCGTATGCCCGGATTTCCCCGTCATCCTGACGATAGTCAGGATCCAGAGCCACAAAATGCGGCGTCCGTAACTCTGGGTCCTGACTTTCGTCAGGATGACGGAATAGGGATTAAACCTGCAACCCCATCGCGTCCTGAGTCGCCTTCAACACCGGAGCCGCCAGCACACGTGCCTTCTCCGCGCCCGCCTGCAACACCGCCGTCACCGCGCTGCGATCGTCGAGCAACCGCACCATCTCGTCGCGGATTGGCCCGAGCTTAGCCACCGCCAGATCCGCAAGCGCAGGCTTGAACGCGCCGAAGCCCTTGCCGCCGAACTCGCCGAGCACGGTCGCCACGTCGCTATCCGCCAGCGCCGCGTAGATCGTCAGCAGGTTGCGCGCTTCGGCCCGGTCGCCGAGCTCCTCGACCGTCGCGGGCAACACGTCCGGGTCGGTCTTCGCCTTACGGAACTTGTCCGCGATTGTGTCGTCGCTGTCGATCAGCTTGACCACCGACTGCTCGGACGGGTTCGACTTCGACATCTTCGCGCTAGCATCGCGCAGAGACATGATCCGCGGCGCGGCCTTGCTGATCAGCGGCGCGGGGAGCGTGAACAGGTCGACACCGTAGTCGCCGTTGAACTTGGTGGCGATGTCGCGCGCGAGTTCGAGGTGCTGCTTCTGGTCCTCGCCGACCGGTACGTGCGTCGCATTGTAGAGCAGCACGTCGGCGGCCATCAGCACCGGGTAATCGTACAGCCCGACGCTCGCGCCCTCGCGGTTCTTGCCCGCCTTGTCCTTGAACTGCGTCATCCGGTTCAACCAGCCGACGCGGGCGACCGTGTTGAGCAGCCACGCCATCTCGCTATGCGCGGGCACGCGCGCCTGGTTGAACAAGATCGACTTCGCCGGATCGATCCCGGCTGCGATCATACTGGCTGCGACCTCGATCGTGTGCGCCGACAACTCCGCCGGCGCGATCCATTCGGTCGGCGCGTGGAGATCGGCGATGAAGAACATCGACTCGCCGCCCTGTGCGGCGACGTCGTCCTGCAGCGTCACCCACTGCTTCACCGCCCCCAGGTAATTGCCGAGATGGAGATTACCGGTGGGCTTGATGCCGGAGACGACGCGCATGGAAAAACCTTACTTGGAACGACGCAGAAGCGTGGAGATGTCGCCCAGCCGGAACGCGCCGGTGAGCAATGTCGCGATCGCATAGACGACGCCGCCGGTCGCGACCAGCACGAGCATCGCCCCCCAGCGCTCGACGCTGGCACCCGTCACGAACGGCTGGAACAGGTCGTTCAGGAAATACATCACGACGCCCATGATCAGCGCCGCGACGAGCAGCCGCCAGGTCCGCCGCCGCAGTCGTGCGTCGGGGGTAAAGTGCCCGCGCCGGACCAGCGTTCGGTACAGCATCGCGACGTTCACCGTGCTGGCGATCGCGGTGGCGAGCGGCGGGCCCATATGGCCCAGCGGCTTGATGAAGGCGAGGTTGAGGACGAGGTTCACGACCATCGACATCGTCGCATACCGCACCGGCGTGCGGGTGTCGGAGCGCGCGTAATAGCCGGGCGTGAGAACCTTCACGAGGATGTACGACGGCAGCCCGATCGAGAAGGCGGCGAGCGCCTGCGCGGTCAGCACGCTGTCGTGCAGCGCGAACTTGCCGTGCTGGAACAGCGCGCCGACGATCGGCGTGCCGCAGACGATCAGCGCGACCGTCGCGGGCAGCGTCAGGAACAGCGCGAGTTCCATGCCGCGGTTCTGCGTCGCCATTGCCTCGGCGTCCTCGCCGCGACCGAGCTGACGCGAAATGGTAGGGAGCAGGACGGTGCCGAGGCCGATGCCGATCAGGCCCAGCGGGAGCTGATTCAGCCGATCAGCGAAATAGATGTACGAGACGGAGCCGGCCGGTAGCAGCGCAGCGGCAAGCGCGGTCGAAACAACGAGGTTGATCTGCACCGCGCCGGCACCCGCGGCGGCTGGCCAGATCAGCGACATGAGCTTCTTCACGTCGGGGTTGAGCTGCGGACGCTTGAGCCGGAGCTTCACGCCCGACGCCCGGCACGCCCAAATCAGCCATCCGAGCTGCAACGCCCCCGATATCGTCACCGCAATCGCCTGGTTGCGCGCGGTGAGCAGCGGCTGGTGTTCGTGGAACAGCAGCAGCGCGGCGATCAGAGTCGCGTTCAGCAGGATCGGCGCGGCCGCGTTGATCCAGAACTTGTGCAGCGAATTGAGGATGCCGCCGAGCAGCGAGACAAGACTGATCAGGGGCAGATAGGGCAGCATGATCCGTGACAGGTGGACGACATAGTCGAACCGCTCAGCGCTCGCGCCATTGAACCCGAAGGTCAGCAGCCACGTCATCGGCCACGCCGCGAGCTCGAACAGCACCGTCATCAGGATCAGCGTCGGTAACAGCACGGACAGCGCGTCCTCGGCGAACGCGATCCCGTCCGGCAATCCACGACCGTTTTTGTCACCGACCTTCCGATTGAACATCGGGATGAACGCAGCGGAGAACGCGCCCTCCGCGAAGAGGGCGCGGAACATGTTCGGGAGGCGGAACGCGATCAGGAACGCGTCCGACGCGAAGCCGGCGCCGACGAACCGCGCGAACAGCGAGTCGCGCACGAGACCCAGGATACGGCTGGCAAGCGTCAGCCCGCCGACCGATCCCAGCGCCTTGGTCAGATTCATCTAAGCGCGCTCCGCCCCCGGTTCGATCAGGCCTGCCCGAAATCGCCAACGTTGGGCTGGATACCCTGCTGCTCGGACTGCTGGAGATACAGCTGCGAGAAATCGATCGGCTCGAGCAGCAGCGGTGGGAAGCCACCGTCACGCACCGCATCCGACAGCACGCGGCGGGCGAACGGGAACAGCAGGCGTGGTGCTTCGCCCAGCAGGAACGGCTGGACATGCTCGGCCGGGATGTTGCGCAGCCCGAACAGGCCCGCGTACGAAAGATCGACGATGAACGCGACCTGGCCCTCGCTCTCGGCGCGGACGTCGATCTTCAGCACGACCTCATGCACCTCGTCGCCGACCTGCGCCGCGCCGATATTGAACTGCACGTCGATCGCCGGCGGGGTCTGGTTCTGGTAGACGGCCGGTGCGTTCGGGTTCTCGAACGACAGGTCCTTGACGTATTGCGAGATCAGCCCGGCAGCGGGGACCGTGTCTTCACCGTTCGCGAGAGCCTGGTCGGGCATGGTGAAGCCGTTGTCCTGATCATCCATTCGTCGTGTCCTTAGAGAATAAGCGGAAAATTGGGACCGAAGCGGACCGCTTGCGCGTTCTGTTCGATCGAGGTGGTGCGAGTAGCAGTGCCGAAGGGGCGTTTCAACGGGCGCGGGTTTGAATAGCTGCGGGTTTGCCCTATGTTGAAGCGAAGATCGGAGGCACGGTTGTTTTACGTAGTTCTTCTCGCGATGGTTGCAGGCTTCTTGGCGATGCGACTCTACAGCGTGCTCGGCAAGCGGACGGGGCATGAGCAGCCCTTGCCGCGTGCGGCCGAGGACCGTCCTGCGCTCGCCGCCGTGCCGAGAACCGTCGAGGCGGTTTCCGATGCGCGCGAGGTCGCCAGTCGCAACCTGGAGCCTAAGGCCGAGCCCGGTCTGCGGGCGATCGTTGCCGGCGAGCCCGGCTTCGATGTCGCGCGCTTTCTCGAAGGCGCGCAGGCCGCGTACCGCATGGTGCTCGAAGCCTTCTGGAAGGGTGACGAGGACGCGCTGGCCGATCTCGCCGTCGACGATGTCCGTGCGGCGTTCGTCGAGGCGATCGAAGCGCGGCGCGAAGCCGGCGAGGTGCTCGACAACCGTCTCGTGTCGATCGAGCGCGCGCTGATCGCAGACGCCAGCCTTACGGGGCGAGAGGCGCGTATCACGGTCCGGTTCGACGCGGACATCGCGGCCGTCACGCGCGATGCGGAGGGCAATGTCCTTGCGGGGTCGCTGACCGATGCGGTCGAGACGCATGACGTCTGGACATTCGCTCGGACGCTGAAAAGCAGCGATCCGAACTGGAAGCTTGCGGACACCGACGAAGCCTGATGGGTCGGGGCATGGTGGGAAGGCTCGGCGGTCTGGGACTGCCGATGCTGATGGCGACGCTGTTGAGCGCGTGCGTCGGTGGTGTCGAACCGCCACAGTCGGGTCCGCCACCGGTCGATCGAACAGATGATCGGTCGGATGTTCGACCAAACGAACCCGTTCGCGTGCATCCGTCGCGTGAAACCGGTGCATCCCCGAACATTCGCGGTATCCAGTCGCCGGCGCGGATCGTCGGCGCGGTGCCGATGCTAGCATCACCGGTCGTCCCGGCGGTCGAACCTGTGAATGCCGCCGCTGCGGGCGTAATCTCCGGTCCACCGATCGCGAGCCTTCCGATCGACGATGTACAGGCGCAAGCGGCTTTCGCGGCGTTCGTCACGAGCTGTCCTTCGCTGTTGCGTCGTAACGACACGTCCGGGCTGACGCGCGGCGCGGATTGGCAGCCGGCCTGTACCGCAGCGGCATCGACCGATCGCCGTAATGCTCGGACATTCTTCGCGCAGTGGTTTGAAGCCGCACAGATCGGTGACGGCAAGGCGTTCGCGACGGGCTATTACGAGCCAGAGATCGCCGGTTCGCTGGAGCGACGTGATGGCTATGCGCCGATCTATGCGCGTCCGAACGACCTTATCGACGTCGATCTCGGCGCATTCTCGACCAGCCTCAAGGGCAAGAAGATTCGCGGTCGCGTCGATCGCAGTAACCTGGTGCCCTATTACGATCGTACTGCGATCGAGCAGGGCGCGCTATCGGGCAAGGCGCCGATCCTCGCTTGGGCGCGTGATCCGGTCGAGCTGTTCTTCCTCCAAATCCAGGGTTCGGGGCGGCTGCGGTTGCCCGACGGCGAGATCCTGCGGATCGGCTATGCGACGCAGAACGGCCGCGACTATACCGGTATCGGCGCGCTGATGAAGTCGCGGGGGCTGCTGCAGCCGGGTCAGACCTCGATGCAGGGCATCGTCGCATGGCTCCACGCGCACCCGGCCGAGGGCCAGGCGATCATGCGCGAGAACAAGAGCTTCGTGTTCTTCCGTGAACTCGAGGGCGCACCCCTGGGGGCACTTGGCCTGCCGGTCACCGGGCAGGTGAGCGCCGCCGCCGACGTCAAGTTCGTGCCGCTCGGCGCGCCTGTGTTCCTGTCGCTCGACCGGCAGGACGCGAGCGGTCTGTGGATCGCGCAGGATACCGGCGGCGCGATTAAGGGCAGCAATCGTTTCGACACGTTCTGGGGTGCGGGCGCGGCGGCCGAAGCGACCGCCGGCGGCATGGCCGGGCGCGGCACCGCGTATCTGCTGCTCCCGATCGGCACCGTGGCGCGCCTGAACGGCCAAGCGAATGGGGCGCGATATGGCGGGTCGTCCGCTCAACCCTGATGAGGCGCAGCTCTGGGCGCGCGTGATGGCGAGCGTGCGTCCGATGCGTGTGGTCGCCGTGCGTATCCCGGAGCGCGCGCCGCCGCTGCCGCCTCCACCCAAGCCGATCATCGGTCCCAACGGCAAGATCGTGCCCGCACCGCCTGCGCCGATGGGGCGGGTAAAGCCGCTCGTCCGTACCGTGGTCACGCCGTACGCGGCGCGCGCGGGGGCAAAGCCCGTGGTTGCGCGGCCTGTAGCCAAACCCATCACGGCCAACACGCTCGATGGCGGCTGGGACAAGAGGCTCACGCAGGGTGTGGTGAGTCCCGACAGCTCGATCGACCTGCATGGCCACACGCTGGCGTCCGCCCATGCACTGCTCGACGTCGGCCTGGGCCGGGCGATAGCGCGCGGCGACCGCGTGTTGCTGCTGGTCACGGGCAAGCCGCCCCGCCCCGAAAGCGAACGCCCGCATGCGCGAGGCGCCATCCGGTCGGCGGTCACCGACTGGCTGGCCGGCTCGCGCCACGCGGACTCGATCGCTGCGGTACGCGGGGCGCATCCGCGACACGGCGGGCAGGGCGCGCTGTATATCGTCTTGCGCCGCGGACGGGACTAGCTCTGGGTTCGGGTTCGCGAGGTCCGGGCCTCACGATCCTTACCTCAGTTCGGTAATTGCAGGCTGATCGCAAGGCCAATGAGTTTGAGCACTTCGCAGCACATCTACTTCCCCCCTCCCTGGAAGGGTGAGGCCGGGGGTGGGTCGGCGTCCGCGAATGCTTACGGTGCGGCTCAAGCGGGCCTACCCACCCCCAACCCCTCCCTTTCAGGGAGGGGCGCTAGTCGACCGCCCGCCTGATCACGTCCGCATAGATGTCCGTCAGCGTACCCAAATCCTCGACCGCAACCGCTTCATCGACCTTGTGCATCGTCGCATTGATCAACCCGAACTCCACCACAGGGCAGAGCTTCGACAGGAAGCGCGCGTCGGACGTGCCCCCGGTGGTCGACAGTTCCGGCGTGACCCCAGTCGCACCCACGATGGCGTCCGACAACAGCGCCGAGAAGGCACCCGGCTCGGTCAGGAACGCTTCGCCCGACACTTTGCCGGTCACCACCACGCCCGGTGCATGACGCTCGGCGATCGCGCGGATATGCTCGATCAAGTTCGCCCCGCGGTGGCGATCGTTGAACCGGATGCTCAACCGCGCGGAAGCCTTGGCGGGAATGATGTTGTGCGCCGGGTTGCCGACGGTGATGTCGGTGACCTCGATGTTCGACGGCTGGAACCAGTCGGTGCCTTTATCGAGCACCACGCTTTCGATCTCGGCCAGGATCGCGATCAGCCGCGGGATCGGATTGTCGGCCAGATGGGGATAGGCGACATGCCCCTGCCGCCCCGGCACGTCGATCCAGATGTTGACCGAACCGCGCCGTCCGATCTTCACCATATCCCCCAGCCGCACGGTCGAGGTCGGTTCGCCGACCAGGCACAGGTCGGGCACGATCGCCCGCGCTGCCATCCGCTCCATCAGCGCGACGGTGCCGTAGGTTGCAGGTCCCTCTTCGTCACCGGTGATGATGAGTGACAGCGTCCCGGCATCGCTACGGCTTGCGGCTGCGACGAACGCGGCGACGGCGCCCTTCATGTCGACCGCGCCGCGTCCGTAGAGCAACCCGTCGCGAACCTCGCCGGACCAGGGCGACCCGGTCCAGCCTTTGCCGGGGGGGACGACGTCGACATGCCCGGCGAATGCCAGATGCCGCGGTCCATCGCCGCGCACGGCCAGCAGATTCTCGACCGGGCCGTCGGGTGCCTCGCCGACCGTGAACCGATCGACCGCGAATCCGAGCGGGAGTAGCGCCGTCTCCAGCACATCGAACACCGCGCCCCGCGCAGGCGTGACGCTATCCGCGCGGAGCAGCGCCTGCGCGAGCGCAACCGGGTCGATCATGCGGTCGCGGGCACCGGCTGCTCGAATTGCTCGAGCACCCATTCCTCTTCCTGCGCCGCCGCGATCCAGTCCTGCATGAACGGATGCTCGAACATCGCCTGCATATACCCCGCCGCAAACCGCGCTATCGGCAGCTGGTACGTGACGATCCGCGTCACCAGCGGCGCGAACATTATATCTGCCGCCCCAAACTGGCCGAACAGGAAATCGCCGCCGCCACCGAATCGTGCGCGAGCCTGTGCCCAGATCTCCATGACCCGCTGCAACTCGAGAAGCACGTCGTCGTCCGGCGTGCTTGCCGGAAACACCTGGCGCACGTTCATGCTGTGCTTGCGACGCAGCGCGGCAAAGCTCGAATGCATCTCGGCAGCCATCGACCGCGCCATCGCACGTGCGGCATTGTCCTCGGGCCAGAACCGCTCGCGCCCGACCTTGTCGGCCAGATAGTCGACGATCGCGAGACTGTCCCACACCACCGCATCACCATCCCACAGGATCGGCACCTTGCCCGACGACGGCGCGAACTCGTCACCCGAGCGGCGCTTTTCCCAGTCCGAGTCGTACATCGGCACGACCACCTCTTCGAACGGTAGCCCGGATTGTTTGCAGGCGAGCCAGCCGCGAAGCGACCAGGACGAATAGGCCTTGTTGCCGATGATCAGTTTCATGGGGTGTGGACTAGCGGGGCGGGCGGGGCGCGGCAACGCCATTGGCGTTGGTTCGACGTGCGGTGCTACGCGGCATGAGGTGATGCAGTGTCGCGATCGCCGCCATCGCGACGATCGTGCCAAGCAGGATGTCGATCAAATAGTGCGTACCCTCGACGGGCGTCGACAGCAGCATAGCCGCGTTCAGGGCAAGCACCGGCCAGCGCAGCCGCGGCATGCGCCACGCCGCATTGATGTAGAGCGTCGCGGCGGCGGCATGGAAGCTTGGTGCCGAAACGATGCCGCGCAAATGGCCGAGGTCGACCACCCGCACGCTGTGATCGCGTAGTGCAGGTATCAGCCCATGCTGCCATTGCTCGCTCTCGGGCATATAGGCGATTGGTTGATGCCACAGATACGAAAATGGACCTATCGCCGGCATGAAGGCGTAGAGGATCAGCGTGCCGATCGCGGTCAGCCAGAACGTCGCGAGGAACCGGTGCGCCGCCACCCGGTCGCCGGTCAACGCGAAGGTCGCGAACAGGATCGTGGGCGTCAGGTAAATGCTGCGATACGCGGCAAGGCCAAGCGATTGCAGGATCGGTGTTGCGGCGACGAGCCGATACCAAGCGAGCCAGTCGAAATGCAGCACAGCGTCGATCCGTTGGAGTGCGGCGTCGTGGAACCCATGTGTCAGCGCCGCGACCGGATAGCTCGCCACCGCGCCCATCAGTGCCAGCAGGGTGAAGACGCCGTAATACTCGGCGCAGTCGGCGACTGCACGTGCATGTCGCCAAGGTCGGTCGCGGAGTCCGAAGCGCAGCCCCAGGAGGACGATTCCGCTAAAGTAGAACGGGATATTGTCTGCGTCGTACGGATCGATCGACAGGCCGGCGACGTGCATCATCACCGTCAACATCGCCAGGCTGAGGATCATCCCGCCGCCGATCCACCAACCGTAATCGGGCACCCTGACGTTTGCAGAGAGCGGCCCGCGGTAATCATCGGTGAGCGGCAGGGGGGCGGTAATCGAAACGTCATTCATGGTTGGCGAACGCGTATCACATCCGGGGAAACAAGCGACCTCCGTCGGCCGGATCAGCTTTCGCTTGGCTGAACGGTATCGAACGAAGACCCGTCAAGGACGACGCCTGCTTCTCTACAGGCGCCGTCGACTTGCACCCTACGGCTCTAGAACGAACCGGGGACCATCCGTTGCGCGGTGGTCGGCGCTGCGGGGATCAGCAGGTCCTGACGGGTGCTCGCGGTGGTTCGTGCCGACTGCGCACTGACATCGCTGGTGATCGCCGAGCAGGTGCGGCCCGCCAGGAAGTCGAGCGCGCGACGCGTGGACGCCTCGCGCGCGTCGCCGAGCGGGAAGCCGATATCATCGGTCGCGCGACAGGTAGCCTCCACGGTCGACGCGAGGCCATCGAAGTAATTGCCGTTGCGCGCGGCGTTCTGCGTCGCGAACGCGATCACGCGGAGGCGATCGTCGCATGCGGGCTTGTCGAGCGCGATCTGGCCGACGGGCTTGCCGTAGGTGTTGGTTCCGATCAGCGCAGAATTGCCGTGAAGATATGGGGTGAACGCATTGATCAAAAGTTCGCTCGCCGATGCGGTACCGCCGCTGCCGATGAATGCGATCCGCGTCGGCGCGATCGACTCGGGTTGCGGTGCGAAGAAGCGCGTCTCGTTGTTCGAGGCTTTCTCCGTGCGGAACGTCGTATAGTCGAACACCTCGGACGTTGATCGCCCCCCGCCAAGGAGGTCGCCGAGATACTCCGACGTCGCGACGAGGCCACCGCCATTGTAGCGTAGGTCGATGATGACCTTCGTTACGCCCTGCGCGCGGAAATTCGCGAACGCTGTTTTCAGCGCGGGTTCGGCTGTGGAGATGAACGTACGCAAGTTGATGTAACCAACGCGCTGACCGCTATCCTCGATGATCTTCGCGCCGTACCGCGACGAGACCGGCAGCAGCGAGAAGTCGGCCTTGGCGACGGTGACGTCCCGCGTACCGGCAGCGTCCGAGACACGGAACACGCGCGCCGTACCGGTCGTGTCGGGACCGAATGCGGTGGTCAGCCCGGCAGTGCCCTCGGCACTGATGATGGCGCTGACGGTCCGCAGGTTGCTCGATGTGGTACCGATCGCGAGGATCTCGGCACCGCGGTCGATCCCGGCGGCAAGAGCGGGCGCGCCTTCGAACGACTCGGCTGCGAACAGGCGCTGGCCGGTCTGGTCGAGCGCGAACCGGATGCCGAAACCAGCACTCGATCCCGAGGCGTAATAGGCGTTCTCTTCCTTGATCGACGTCAGGTAGGTGAAGAACCGATCCTTGCGCTGCGCTCGCGCGGTCGCGGTCAGCGCGTCGATATAGCTATCGACCGTCGTGTACCCCGCAGGGCTCAAGGTCGCAGGCAGCGTATCGGGGAACAGATACCATTCGCGAAGCTGCGCCGAAGCCCAGTCCTGGCGTTCGCGCAACGAACAGCCCGCGGTTGCGGTCGGCGTGGGTGTCGGCGTAACGCCAATGGCGCCACCGGCACCACCACCGGTCGAGTTCGTGTTGCCGTCGCTACCTCCGCAGCCCGACAGCATCGCAGCCATCGCCAGCATTGTCCCGAACCGTACCCGCACCGCGTCATCTCCCCCGTTTCCCGAAGGTTACGGAATTAGTCGGGCGATGCCAGCAGCAAATCGAGGTCTGATCCAATATCGGCGAATTTTGAGGGGGCGGATGGCAGTATACCCCTCAGCCTAACCCGGCATCGTCAGGATGACGGGGTAGGAAGGGCGCACCTGTTAAGGCTCAGACCGCTAGCTAACCGCTTCGACCACCGCCGCGCGGAGCTCGGGAATGCCCATGCCGTATTCGCTCGACGTGACGAGGATGTCGGGATGTGCAGCCGGACGCTTGCGCGCCTCGATCGCGGTGCGCTCGGTGACCTCGACCAACTCGGACGCCTTGATCTTGTCCGCCTTGGTCAGGACCATGCGGTAGCTGACCGCGGCCTTGTCGAGCATCTCGAGGATCTCGCGATCGACGTCCTTGATGCCGTGGCGCGAGTCGATCAGCACGAGCGCGCGCTTGAGAACGTCACGCCCGCGCAAGAAGTCGTTGATCAGGAAGCGCCATTTCTTGACGACGTCCTTGGGCGCCTTGGCGAACCCGTAGCCGGGCATGTCGACGAGGCGGAACGCGAGCGGCGCGCCGACGTCGAAGAAGTTCAGCTCCTGCGTCCGGCCCGGCGTGTTCGACGTGCGCGCCATCGAGTTGCGTCCGGTGAGTGCGTTCAACAGCGACGACTTGCCGACGTTCGAGCGACCGGCGAACGCCACTTCCGGCACCGACGCGTCGGGCAGGAACTCAAGCGTCGGCGCCGACTTCAGGAAGCCCACATGCCCCGCGAAAAGCTTTCGCGCATGCTCCAGCATTTCCGGCGTGAACGGCGCGTCGGTCTGCTCGAGGTCGGGACCTAAGTTGGGAACGTCGTTCACTTGGTCACCGGCACTTTCAGGCCCGGATGGCGGGCATACAACAGCTTCTGCTGGATGATGGTCAGGCAGTTCGACGTGATCCAGTACACCTGGAGGCCGACCGCGAACGGCGCCATCACGAACATCAGCACCCATGGCAACAGCTTGAAGACCTGCTTCTGCGTGTCGTCCATCGGCGTCGGGTTCAGCTTGAACTGGAAGTACATGCTGATGCCCAGGATGATCGGCACGACGCCGATCGCGATCATGTGCGGCGGCGTGAACGGCAGCAGTCCGAACAGGTTGAGCGGCGTCAGCGGATCGGGCGCGGACAGATCCTTGATCCACGCGACGAACGGCTGGTGACGCATCTCGATCGTCAGCATCAGCACCTTGTACAGCGCATACATGATCGGGATCTGGAGCAGCGTCGGCGCGCAACCCGCGAGCGGATTGACCTTCTCCGCCTTGTACAGCGCCATCACTTCCTGCTGCATACGGACCTTGTCGTCCTTATACTTCTCCTGCAGCAGCTTCATCTTCGGCTGGACGGCGCGCATCGCCGCCATCGACTTGAACTGGCGCTGGGCGATCGGGAACAGCAAGCCGCGGATCGTCACGGTCAGCAGGATGATCGCGACGCCGAAGTTGCCAACCATGCGGAACAGCCAGTCGAGATAATAGAAGATCGGCTTCTCGACGATCCGGAACCAGCCCCAGTCGATCGCATAATCGAGCTTGGCGACGCCGCCGGCCTGGTCGGTGTAGCGATCGAGCAGGCGGACTTCCTTCGCGCCAGCGAAGAAGCGCGAGACCTGCGTGATCGACTGGCCCGGTGCGACCTGCTTGGGCTGGAGCGCGTAGTCGGCCTGGTACGCCTTGTTGGCGCCGGCGCGGAACTGGCCGTCGAACGCCTGACCCTGGTCGGGGATGATCGCGGTCAGCCAGTATTTATCGGTGAAGCCGAGCCAGCCGCCGGTCGTCGTGAACTTCTGCGCGGCCTCGTCGATGTCCTTGTAGTTCGGACGGTAATGCGCGCCGCCATTGTCGACCGACATTGGCCCGACATGGATCGTCATCGACGATGGATCCTTCGAGATGCCGACACGGTTGACGAGGCCATAGGTGGCGACGGGGACGGGCGCGTTGCCGGCGTTGAGGACGGTCTGGCGGACCGTGAACATGTAATCCTGGTCGACCGCGATCTGGATTCGGAAGCGCTGGCCGGTGGCGTTGGTCGCGTCGAGCGTGACCGGCGTGGTCGGCGTGAGCGTGGTCGCGCCCGAGGGCGTCCAGACGGCGTCGGCGGCGGGCGGGGTCAGGCCCTGCGCACGCCAGCCGAAGCTCGCGAAATACGCGTCGGGTGCGCCGGCGGGCGAGAGCAGGCGGATCGGCGGCGAATTTTTCGCGACGGTCTCGTCATAACCCTTGAGCACGAGATCATCGATCCGCGCGCCCTTGAGGTTGATCGAACCCGATACGCGGGGGGTCTCGATGCGGATTCGCGGGGTGCTGGCGATCACTGCGTTGCGATCGCCGATCGCGGCGGCACCATCCGCGGCGGGATCGGCCGCGGGGTTCGCGACGGCCTTGGTCTTGCCGCCCTCGATCCGCGTGACCGGCGGATTCGCGGTCGGGAAGAACTTGCCCTGGATCAGCGGCCATCCGAACAGGATCAGCGCCGCGATCACCGCGAACAGCACGAAATTCTGCTTGTCGTCTTTCACAGGGCGGCGTCTTTCAGTTTCTTGTCGATATCTGGGACCGGATCGGGGCCGTACCCGCCCCACGGATGGCAACGCGCGATACGCTTCGCCGCCAACCAGCCCCCCTTGAGCGCGCCATAGCGCCCAACGGCCTCGATTGCATAGGCGGAACACGAAGGATCGTAGCGGCAACTCGACGGCAGGACGAGCGAGGGGCCGAGTTGCCAGCCGCGTGCGAGGAGGATGAGGAGGCGTGCTAGCATGTCAAAACTGACGCTCACCCACGCCGCAAGATTGTTTCCCCGCGAAGGCGGGGACCCAGTCTGGGCTCCCGCCTACGCGGGAGAACAAGGAGCAGGGGATAACGGTAAGTTGGAACTCGCAACCGCGCTGTCCCACGCTTGCTACCACCCCGGCGAAGGCCGGGGCCCAGTTGGGGAGCGTAGCTAACGAAGGGCGGTCCTGCATCACGGCCGCGTTCCCACCTGGGCCCCGGCCTTCGCCGGGGTGGAGGGGTTCGCAGCACTGGTGGTGTTCGCTACCGAGGTAGCAGGCAATTGAGGCGTAACCTTGCGGAACGCCTTGCCGAGCTCGGTCCGCAACAAAGCGTAATCCCGCTCGACCCCACCGTTCCGCCCGATCAGCACATGATCGGCCCCGGCAACGCCGCGCTCCGCCAGCAGCTCACGCGCCAACGCCCGCAACCGCCGTTTCATGCGGTTCCGGACGACGGCGTTGCCGATCTTCTTGGTGACGGTGAAGCCGATTCGCATCGTCTCGTCACCGTCATCGCGGGGGCGCATGAGCAGGACGAATCCCGGCATCGGTGCGCGCTTCCCCGCATTCGCCGCGAGAAAATCGCGGCGTTTGTCCAGAATGGTTAGGCCGACAGCTTCTTGCGACCGCGTGCGCGGCGTGCGTGGATCACTGCCCGGCCGCCGACCGTCGCCATCCGTGCGCGGAAGCCGTGACGGCGTGCGCGTACCAGGTTGCTCGGCTGAAAGGTCCGCTTCATTGGTCATTCCCTAGGTCATCAAATAGAAAACGGCCGCCACGGGGACGGCCTTGATGGCTGGGCGCTTACGGAAAGGGCGGCGGTAAGTCAATTCGCACCCGTCGCGACGGGCGTGTTTTTGGCAGCCTTGGCCCGCTCGTGCCGGCGCATCGCGCTCTGCCGCCGCATCATCCGGTCGACGAAATGCCCTGTCCGTGGCCAACGGCGTTTCAGCCGCGCCCATTTGAGTCGCGCCCAGCGCGAATTGCGCAGGACGAGAACCATACCTCCCGCGAACAGGAATATCCCCGCAGGCCCCGGCAGCGGCGCGAGTAGTGGCGCACCCAGGATCAGGATGACCCCGAGCAGCAACTGGCCGAAGCGAAAAATGGGGGAGCGGACTGCTTTCACGGAGGGCATGTGGGTCCGGTGTATTAGGTTCGCAAGACGGCAACCCTAGAGTATTCCGGGGCGTCCATCCTTGCAGACATGGCAAATCGGGTATGAATAAGGCGTGACGTCGTGTCGCGGGGGGAGCGGGCATGGCGGCGATCGTAGCGACGGTGGCATATCTTGGGCTGGAAGCGCGCGCGGTCGAAGTGCAAGTCCAACTGATTCCGGGACTTCCTGCGTTCAACGTGGTTGGGCTGGCGGATAAGGCGGTCGGTGAAAGCCGCGAACGCGTACGCGGTGCGATCGCCGGGATGGGGCTGTCGCTGCCGCCGAAGCGCATCGCGGTGAACCTGTCGCCCGCCGATCTGCCGAAAGAAGGATCGCATTTCGATCTACCGATCGCGTTGGCATTGCTGGCGGCGATGGGCGTCGTCGATGCCGAAGCGCTGGCGGATTATGTGATCGTCGGCGAGCTTGGCCTCGATGCGCGGATCACCGCATCGCCGGGTGTTCTGCTGGCGGCGCTGCATGCATCGGAAGTGGGGAAGGGGCTCGTCTGTCCGGCGGCGCAAGGATCTGAAGCGGCATGGGCAGGCGAGATCGAGGTCATCGCCGCACCCGACCTGCTGTCATTGCTCAATCACTTCAAGGGCCACGGCCTGCTCAGCCCACCCAAGCCCGGCATAGCCGAGCACGCCGACCACGGTCCGGACCTGCGGCAGGTGAAGGGGCAGGAAACCGCCAAGCGCGCGCTGGAGATCGCAGCTGCCGGATCTCATAATTTGCTGATGGTAGGCCCGCCGGGTTCCGGCAAGTCGCTGATGGCTTCGTGCCTGCCCGGCATCCTGCCGCCGCTCGACCCCGCCGAGGCGCTCGAGGTGTCGATGGTCCAGTCGGTCGCTGGTACGCTGACAGGGGGGCGCCTGACCCGCACGCGACCCTTCAGAGCGCCACACCATTCCGCGTCGATGGCTGCACTCACCGGGGGCGGGCTGAAGGTGAAGCCGGGGGAGGTAAGCCTCGCGCATCTCGGCGTGCTCTTCCTCGACGAACTCCCAGAGTTCCAACGCGCCGTGCTCGATTCGCTTCGCCAGCCGCTCGAGACTGGTACGGTAAGCGTCGCCCGTGCCAACGCACATGTCACCTTTCCTGCGCGCGTACAGTTGATCGCCGCGATGAACCCATGTCGATGCGGCCACCTCGGGGACGCAAGCCTGGCCTGCGCGAGAGCCCCGAAATGCGCCGCGGATTACCAGGCGAAGGTGTCGGGTCCGCTGTTGGACAGGATCGACCTTCACATCGACGTACAGGCGGTCAGTGCCGCCGACCTGATTCTCCCGCCGCCGACCGAAGGCTCGGCAGAGGTTTCCGCACGCGTTGCCGTCGCCCGTGCAATCCAGACTGAGCGCTACCGCGACCACCCGGTTCGCACCAACGCAGAGGCGGATGGCGCATTGCTCGACTCCGTTGCCACGCCCGACGAAGCCGGTCGCAAGCTCCTCGCCCAGGCCGCCGAAGCGATGCGCCTGACCGCGCGCGGCTACACGCGCATCCTCCGCGTCGCCCGCACCATCGCCGACCTCGCCGGCAGCGAAACCGTGGGCCGCATCCATATCGCCGAAGCGCTCAGCTATCGTCGCCAACCGCCCAGAAACTGAACTGACACGTTTTCCGATCAAGACAGCTTGCGGCAAACGAAAGCTTCGTCTAGCCAACCCGCCGCTGCCCCTGTGGCGAAATTGGTAGACGCGACCGACTCAAAATCGGTTGCCGCAAGGCATGCTGGTTCGATTCCGGCCAGGGGCACCATCTCTTTCCAACGATCGCGCGTCGACCCTCGGGGCGAGCGGCACAGTGATCGTTTCCTTGCGAAAATTTCGCCGGTAAGGACGCGGGATGGCGAAGCGACCGGCCCAATATGTCTCATCGCGGCGGCGCAATCGATCCGGGCTGAGACCATCGTCCGAGCATTGGCTTCTCCTGCTCGGCGCAGTGGTCGCGTTCGCGGCGATCTTCGGGGCGCTGACCGATCTGCCCTGGCCGACCGAAACTACCACAGATCACCGCAAGCCCCGGCTGACAATGGCTCAGGCACGAGCATCGAACGCCCTGGTCCCGATTGTGGTCGAAAAGCGCAAAAGAGCAGAGCCGTTCCGCTTCCGCGGTGGTCCGGCCTCTCGCCTTCAGGCAACCGAGTGCCTAGCTACCGTCGCTCTTTACGAAGCCGGCACCGATCGCGACGGACAGCGGGCCGTCATTCAGGTCGTGCTCAACCGGGTCGGCGCGCGTGGCTTCCCCAAGACGGTCTGCGGGGTAGTCTACCAAGGCGCGAACCGGAAGACCGGGTGCCAGTTCTCCTTCACCTGCGACGGCTCGTAGACACGGCGGCCCGAGCATGACGGCTGGGAACAGGCACGACACGCGGCACGGCGGGCGATGAACGGCTACGTCTATACGCAGGTGGGCCGCGCGACGCATTACCACACCGACTGGCTGGTACCGTACTGGCGCAGTTCGCTAGTCAAGGTGGCGACCGTCGAGTCGCACATCTTCTACCAGCGCCGCTGAGCGCTCAGCCGATCCGGTACTGGATCGGCTTGAAGCTGCCCCCGTTCGATTGCAGCGCCGAACACGCGGTCATGCCGATCACGAGGTCCATCGCGGCGCGGAAGACGATCGTGTCGCCAGCCTTGCTTAGCGGCGGTTCGACCGTGAACGTGCCCGTCTCGCCATTGATCGGCACGTTCATGAAGCAGTTGAACGCGACCGGGATCTGGTCCGGCTCGATGTCCCAAGGCGCGAGCGCCTCAGCAAGGTTGCCGAAGCAGCCGCGATGCGGATCGGTATCGCCGTAGATGATCGAGAACGTCTCCTTCGAACACGGCGTCAGCAGGAAATCATGCCGTCCGACATCGTCCGAGACGATCTCCAGCATCACGTTGCTGCGGTTCGAATAGAGCAGGTCGCCGGTCGTCAGGTACAACCGGCTCGCATAATCGAGCGTGCGCCCCGACGAAATCGCCTCGCGCACGTCGGCGCGGTTGTAGGCGAGCAAGTCCGATACCTGGCAGCCCTCGGGATCGATCACAGTGAGCATCTGCCCCTTGTCGAGCGTGAACCCGGCTCCCGAACGCGGCGGGATCGTCTTGATGTCAGCCACGGGCTTCGCCTCGCTTGAAAGGGCATTTCCAGGATTCGTCGACGACGCGCCCGCTATATTGGCGTGCTTCACTCGATTCGCCGTGCCGCGCCAGCATCGGGTTCATAGAGCCGGCATATTCGAGGTCGCGCGCCAGGATCGACGAGCGCAACTTGTCGTAGCGCTGCTGGTCGCGCAGCACCTCGAACTGGTCGTGCAGGTTGAACACCATCGCCGGCGATTCGAACTTGCGCGCAGGACGGCTCGCATTGGGATGTAAGCCGACGACGAAAAACGCCTCGCCAGCAAAGCTCAGCGAGAAATGCGGATCGTCCGGATCGCTGCTCACCGACGGATCGGGGCGGTAGCCGAGCCACTCGTCCTTGTCGCTAAGGGACTGAGCCCTCGCCCAAAGATGCGCCTCGAATTCCTCCTCCGACAGCAAAGCAGGCGCTTCGAACAATATGATAAGCGTCCGGAAGATCGCGCGATCCTCGCGGTATTTGCGGACGGTCTCGCCAAGCGCCGGAGAAATTCTCATGTCATCCCAAGCGGATCGCACGTCGCGGGCGACGAGAATGTCCATCTGCCCCTTGGCGAGCGCCGATTTTGCACCGACGCAGGGAAATTGCGGCGCCTGCACAGTCTCGATGAACTTGCGCGCGAGTGGGTGATCGTTTTGGAAAATTGGCTGGTACATGGTCGGGGAGGAACCCGCGAACCGCTGCAATGTTTCGCGTCCGACATAACCTTTGATATTGATCAGTACGAATCCCGATCTGTTCTTCTATCGCGGAGGGCGGTACGAGGCCGGGTGATGAAGGGGTGTCGATGATCTCGCAAAAATTCCTCATGGGCCGTGGTCGCCATGAGTTGAGCAACGAAGAAAAGCAGGTGCTGGAGGACGGCATCGAATCCGTGCGGCAGGTGCCTGGGCGCAAGCAGATCGTCCGTGCGGGCGACCTCATCGAGACGAGCACGCTGCTGATCGAGGGGTTCGTGTGCCGCTACATGGACGACCGGGAGGGGCAGCGTCAGTTGGTCGCCGTGCACGTCCCGGGCGATTTCGTCGATCTCCACGCATTCCCGATGAAGCGGCTCGATCACGATATCGCGACGCTCGGGCCCGTAAAGATCGCCTGCTTCGAACATCGTACGTTGCAGTCCATCACCGAGCGCTATCCGCATTTGACGCAGAAACTGTGGTTCAGCACGTTGCTCGATGCGGCAATGCACCGCGAGTGGATTTTCCGGCTCGGGCGGCTCGGCGCGGAAGGGCGGATCGCGCATCTGTTCTGCGAATTGAACGCGCGGCTGGAAATGATCGGGATGGCGGAGGAGGGACGCTTTATACTGCCTATGACGCAGCCAGATCTGGCCGAGGCGACCGGGTTGACCGGCGTTCATGTAAACCGCGTGTTGAGAGCGCTTCGCGAGAAAAACCTGCTGACGTTCAAGGCAGGCGAGGTAAATATCGTGGATCGTAAAGCACTTGCAGCCGTTGCTGAATTCGAACCACAATATCTTTACGGTTCCAGGGGCGAGTGACGGGTACCCGGCGCATGACCCCTGGCAGGATCAACGGTCGGGGGAGTGAGACCATGATGACGCCGGAAACCCTCGCAGGCATCGCCGCCGCCGAGAATGGGCTGGTGACGCTGGACGGCGTCGATGGCTTGGCAATCACCTTCACACCAGAGGCCGCCGCGGAGACGGGACGCAGGCTTATTGCGGCCGCGGAAGTCGCTGCGAGCCAGCCTCGCGACGATCGATCCGGCGACTGATCTTACGGCCCGTGCGACCTGCGCTACACGCTGATCACTGCGTACGCCTTCCGCTACGTAACTTTATCACTATGCTACCCGGTACATTGACCGGGAGATCCATGTGCAGTTTCTATACCTCGCCGCCAGCGCCGTTGCGCTGATGGCGTCTACGTCGATCGTCGCGCAGACGGGTGCGACGTCCACGACACCCGCCGCGAACCCCTTGCTGGCCGACTGGACCGGTCCGCTGGGCGGAGTGCCGCCGTGGGACAAGGTTCGCCCCGAACTGTTCCCGCAGGCGTTCGAGACGACGCTTGCCGAACGGACCGCCGAATATCGCAAGATCGCCGACAATGCGGCCAAGCCGACCTTCGCCAACACGATCGTGCCGATGCAGCTGGCCGGCAAGCGCTACGGTCAGGTGATGACGCTGTTCGGCGTGATGACCGGCAACATGAACACCCCGGCCTATCAGAAGCTCGACCGCGAATGGTCGCCCAAATTCTCCGCGGCGTCGGACGCGATCACGTTCGACAAGCCGCTGTTCGCGCGGATCCAGGCAATCTACGCAGGCCGCAACTCCAGCGGATTGAATGCACAGCAGATCCGGCTCGTGACGCGGATCTACGACAGCTATGTGCGGCAGGGCGCCAAGCTGACCGACGCGCAGAAGACGCAGCTTTCGCAGTATAACCAGCAGCTCGCGACGGCGTTCTCGACGTTCGGCGAGAAACTGCTCGCCGACGAGAGCACCGCCATTGCGGTCGGCGATGAAGCACAGCTCGCCGGCTTGCCCGATAGCGTGAAGGCGGTCGCCAAGGCCGCCGCTGCGGAGCGGAAGCTGCCGGGCTTTGCGATCGTCAACACGCGGTCGGCGGTCGATCCCGTGCTGACCTACGCCACCGACCGCGCGCTGCGCGAGAAGGTATGGCGCGCGTTCGTCAACCGCGGCGACAATGGCGATGCAAACGACACGAACGCGACGATCGCGCAGATCGTGAAACTCCGCGCCGACCGCGCGCATCTGCTCGGGTTCAAGACGCATGCCGACTGGCGGATGCAGGACACGATGGCGAAGACGCCCGCCGCGGCGATGTACCTGATGATGCGCGTCTGGCCTGCCGCGAAGGCGCGCGTGGCCGAGGAAGTCGCGGACATGCAGAAGGTTGCCGGCACCTCGCTGACGATCGAGCCGTGGGATTACCGGTTCTACCAGGAGAAGGTGCGCAAGGCCCGGTACGACCTCGATCAGGCGCAGCTGAAGCCGTATTTCGAGCTCGGCAACATCATCCAGGGTTCGCTGTACGCCGCCAACCGGCTGTACGGGCTGAACTTCAAGGAGATCACCGGCACCGTTCCCGTGTTCGAGCCGAACATGCGCGTGTGGAGCGTGACCGACAAGAACGGCAAGGATGTCGGGCTGTTCTACCGCGACGATTTCGCGCGGACCGGCAAGCGCTCGGGTGCGTGGGCGAACACGTATCGTGGGCAGCGGGGCCTCGCCCCGGCGCAGCTTGTGCTGTCGTCGAACAACAACAATTTCGCCAAGGGCGCGCCAGGCGAGCCTATCCTGATCAGCCTCGACGATGCGCAGACGCTGTTCCACGAGTTCGGCCACGCGATCCACGCGATGCTCCAGAACGTCTATTATTCGGGGCTCGCCGGCACGCCGCGCGACTTCGTCGAATATCCGAGCCAGGTGAACGAGCATTGGTTGCTGACCCGCGACGTGCTCGACAAATATGCGCGGCACTACCAGACCAAGGCGGCGATGCCGCAGGCGTTGCTCGACAAGATCGAGCAGTCGAGCAAGTTCAACGAAGGCTTCAAGACCGCGGAATATCTGTCGTCGGCGATCGTCGACATGAAGATCCACACCGTCCCCGACGGCGTGATCGACCCCGACAAGTTCGAGGCCGCGACGCTCGCCGAGATCGGCATGCCGAAGCAGCTGGTGATGCGTCACCGCGTGCCGCAGTTCCAGCATCTGTTCGCGTCGGACAGCTATTCGGCAGGCTATTACAGCTACCTCTGGTCCGAGACGATGGACGCCGACACCTTCGCGGCATTCGAGGAGGCGGGCAGTCCGTGGGACAAGCCGACTGCGGACAAGTTCGCGAAGATCCTGTTGTCGACCGGCAACGAGACCGACCGCGCCGAGGCGTATCGCGCGTTCCGCGGGCGTGATCCCGACGTGAACGCGCTGCTCAAGAAGCGCGGCTTTGCAACGCAGCAGCCCGCAAAGGGAGGAACCCAGTGATGGCGAGCACGACGATTGCGCCCGAGAAGAACCACCGCCTCAAATCGATCCTCGGCGGGTCGGCGGGTAACCTCGTCGAATGGTTCGACTGGTACGTCTATTCGGCATTCGGGCTGTATTTTGCACCGGTGTTCTTCCCCAAGGGCAATGCGACCGCGCAGCTGATGAGTGTCGCCGCGGTGTTCGCGGTCGGCTTCCTGATGCGGCCGATCGGCGCGTGGGTGATGGGCATCTACGCCGATCGCCACGGGCGCAAATCGGGGCTGACGCTGTCGGTGACGCTGATGTGCGCAGGCTCGTTCCTCATCGCGATCACGCCCGGATTTGCGACGATCGGCTGGATCGCGCCGGCGTTGCTGATCCTTGCACGCCTGATGCAGGGGCTCAGCGTCGGCGGCGAATATGGCGCAAGCGCGGTGTATCTGTCGGAGATGGCGGGCAAGTCGCGGCGCGGCTTCTTTTCCAGCTTCCAGTACGTCACGCTGATCGCGGGGCAGTTGCTCGCGCTCGGTGTGTTGTTGCTGCTGCAGTCGACGCTCGACACGGCGCAGCTCGACGCGTGGGGCTGGCGTATTCCGTTCGCGATCGGCGGTGTGCTCGCGCTGGTGGTGTTCCGCATCCGTCGCGGGCTGCTCGAGACCGAGAGCTATCAGAACGCCAAGTCGGACGGCGCGCCGAAATCGAGTGGCTGGCTGCTGTTCAGCAAATATCCGCGCGAGGCGTTCACCGTGCTGCTGCTCACCGCCGGCGGCACGCTCGCCTTCTATGCGTACACCACGTACATGCAGAAGTTCCTGGTCAATACGAGCGGGTTCAGCCGCGAGTCCGCGACGCTGATCATGACCGCGGCGCTGGCCTTGTATGCGGCGTTCCAGCCTGCTGCGGGCGCGCTGTCGGATCGGATCGGGCGGAAACCGCTGATGGTCGGCTTCGGCATTGCCGGCGTGCTGTGCACGGTGCCGATCTTCACCGTGCTGGAGACGGCGACCAATCCGTATCTTGCGTTCGGCTTGGTCGTGGCCTCGCTGTTCATCGTGACGGGCTACACCGCGATCAACGCGGTGGTGAAGGCGGAACTCTTCCCCGCACATGTCCGTGCGCTGGGCGTGGCGTTGCCGTACGCGCTGGCGAACACGATGTTCGGCGGCACCGCCGAGTATGTCGCGCTGTGGCTTAAGAACGAGGGCATGGAGCGCGGCTTCTACTGGTACGTGACCGCGATGATCGGCGTTTCGCTGATCGTGTACCTCCGCATGAAGGACACGCGCATGCATAGCCAGATCGTCGAGGATTGAACTTACTGCCCCCTCTCCCCTGCGGGGAGAGGGCTGGGGTGAGGGGCTGCTCTAGGCGCACCGCTGCTTGGCTGCCCCTCACCCCGACCCTCTCCCCGGAGGGGAGAGGGAGTAGAAGGAGTTAGCGTGGTAGTTCGATGATCGCGTCGAGGCCGCCGCCAGCCTGGTCTGACGGGGCGCGGTTCACCAGGCGAATCTCTCCACCGGCCTCGCGCACGATCGCGCGGGCCAGCGCCAGCCCCAGCCCGATTCCCCCCGTCTCCCGGTTGCGCGAGCTCTCAAGCCGCGTGAAGGCGTCGAACACGTCGCCCATCCGGTCCTCGGGAATGCCCGGGCCTTGATCGGCCACCACGATGGCGACGGACCGCGCTCCAGCCTCAACCCGCACCTCCGCCGAGACGCCATACTTCACCGCATTCTCGATCAGGTTGCGCACCGCGCGGCGCATCAGCGACGGCCGCAATCGCATCCGCAAGCGGTCCGCCTCGACGAAGCTCACCTCGCTGCCGATGTCGCGAAAATCCTCGACCACTGCATCGACCAGCGCCGCCAGATCGACATCGGTCGGCGGTTCGCTCGGCCGTCCCAGCCGCGCCAGCGACAGGATGTCGTCGAGCGTCCGGTTCATTTCCGCCACCGTATCGATCATCTTCGCGCGATCGGTGTCGTCCTCGACAGACTCGATCCGCACCCGCAGCGCGGCGAGTGGCGTGCGCAGATCATGCCCGATCGCGCCGAGCATGCGGTCCTTTTCGTCGAGCATGCCCGTCACACGAAGCCTGAGCGCGTTGAACGCGGTGATCAGTGCGGCGACGTCGTCGGGCCCTTCCGCCGGCATCGGCGCGCCGGGTTCGCCGGGTCGGAACCGCTCCGCCGCGACGCGCAGGTCGCGTAGCGGTCGCGACAGTCGGCGGACGATCCACAGCACCGGCAACAGGACGATGATGTAGAGGATCGCGGTCTGGCTCAGCAACGCGAACAGCAGACGCGCGCCGGGTTGCGGCCACGGCGCGGTGATCGTCAGCCAGCCGCGGCCGGGTTGTTCGACCGCGATCAACAGCGTGGCGCCATCGCGCTCGCCGCGGCGGATCCCCGCACGGCGGCGATTGTCGCGGTCGCTGTCGTCGTCGAGCGTCGAGGGCTGGAGCCCGGTATCGATCCGCCCGACCGTCACGCCCTGATCCGCGAGCTGGCGGCGAAGTTCGGCGGCGACCTCGGGATGGCGCTCGTCTCCGATCCGTCGGATCGGATCGGCGGGAAGACGGCGGACGCGGCCGCGATCCGCGGTCAGGGGACGCCCGCCATGCGCCTCGCGGTCGAGCGCATCGGCGATCCGGGTCGCGACCGGGCGGGTCGCCTGCGAAAGGCGAAACTCGATCCGATCGCGCAGGACCAGACCGAAGTTGATCGCCTGCGCGACGAACAGCGCGAGCGCGATCAGCAACGCCATCTGCCCGGCCAGATTGCGCGGCCACGGGCGGGTCATGAGCGTAGGATCACGGGCGCGCGATCACAGGCGGGTCACTTCGGCGGCCAGCGTATAGCCGCCGCCCCAGACCGTCTTGATTAACTCGGGCGTCTTGGCATCGGTCTCGATCTTGCGTCGCAACCGGCTGACCTGATTGTCGACCGCGCGATCGAACGCGGCCGCCTCACGCCCCTGAGTCAGGTCGAGCAACTGGTCGCGGGTCAGCACCTGGCGCGGTCGCGTGACGAGTGCGAGCAGCAGGTTGTACTCGCCGGTCGACAGCGGCACCGAGACGCCCTCGCGATCGATTAGAGCGCGCTCGCCCGATTTCAGGACCCAGCCGGCGAACCCGTAGGAACTGCTCTGTGGCGCATGCTGGCGCGATCCGCCCGCGGTCGCGCGCCGCAGCACAACCTTCACGCGCGTCGCCAGTTCGCGCGGCGAAAACGGCTTCACGACGTAATCGTCCGCGCCCATTTCCAGTCCGACGATCCGGTCCGTCTCCTCCGCGCGCGCGGTCAGCAGGATCACCGGTACGTCGCTGGTCGCGGCGATGTGGCGGCACAGCGACAGCCCGTCCTCGCCCGGCATCATGATGTCGAGGATGACGAGATCGATCGCATACGCCGTCAGCCTAGTCCGCGCTGCCTCAGCATCGCCCGCCTGCGTGACACGAAACCCCTGCTTGGTGAGGTACACGGCCAGCGGCTCGCGGATCGAGCGCTCGTCGTCGACGAGCAGCAGGTGCGGCATATCCCCCATCGGGGCAGTGTCTAGCATAGCGGCTGTCCAGGGGAAGCACCGACGCCCGATGCTTCCCCTCATCCAATTATTGAGCAGGTGCAGGTGCGGGCGGGGTCACGCCGTCGCGGCGTTCGCGCCGGTCGACGTGGCGCATCTCGGCGGCGTTGGCGCGCTCGGTCGCGTCGATCGTGCCGTCGTGATTGGCGTCCATCCGGTCGAACCGCTTGAGCGCGCGCGCCTCGAATTCGTCGCGCGTCACGCTGCCGTCGCCGTTCGGGTCCATCCGGCGCCCCATGCCGTCATGCTTGCGACCGCCCGGCGGCGGCACGGGGACGTCGCGACCGCTGGCGACCATCCGGTCGTGCAGCGCTTCGCGATAGGCGCGCATCTCGCCGCCGGTCACGCGGCCGTCATGATCGGTATCCATCTGTGCGAAGCGGGCGTCGGCCTGCGCGATCGCTTCCGCGCGCGTGGCGAGGCCGTCGTGGTTCGCATCCTGACGCATCGGTAGGCGCGGTGTCGCGGGGGCGGTTTGCGCGCCGGCGGCGGACGTGATCGCGCTGGCGGCGAGCATCAAGGTGAGGACGGTCTTGCGCATGTCGGTCTCCGGCGGAGTGGGACGAATTCCCATCGAATGACCGTCGTTCTAAACCCCGGTTGTCGCAGGGTTTTGCCGCCCCTTCACCAATGTGTCGCAAGATATGTCAGGCGCGTGCTAGTCGGACTAGGCGAAGATCGCGACGTTCTGCATCTGTTCGGCGACCGGCGTGCCGTCCGCGTTCCAGATCGCCATCTGCTGGCTGGAACTGCCCTCGCGCACGTAATCGGTGGTCGCGCGGAGCAGCCACCAGCCCTCGCGTGTCACCGGCTGGGGACCCAGGATATTGAGCAGCCACGTCATCGAACTGAGCGGGGCAGGGCCACCGAGCAGTTTCAGCGCGGACGGCGGCAGGCAATCTGCCACCGCGACGAGCTCGACCATCGGATCGAGCCCGTCACGCTCGGCCAGCCGCACCCACCGCAGCCACTCCGCCGGCCCGACGCCGTCATCCCGCCGATCGAGCAGGTCGAAGTTCCGCGAGAACGCGACCGCACTCGTGCCGCGAAACGTCCGCGTATCCGGGCCTGGCATCGGGAAGTCGGGCGCGCTGCCGGTCTGGTGATCCACGCGCGAGGCGACCGCCCCCATGAACACGAACGTGGCGCGTAGCCCGAGCCCGGCCTCGCTCTCGACATCCGCCTGGACGAACGCGGCGTTGCGCCCGCGCCGCAACCGGGTCGCGCGGATGACGATGTCACCGGAGAGGGGCCCGATGAAGGATACCTGCGCGGATCGCAGCGGCGGCAGATCGACGTCCGATTTCTGCGCGGCATGCAGCGCGAGTGCGGCGGAGAAGCCCCCATAAGCGGTGCGGCCCTGCAACCAGTTCTCGGGCACCGTCCCGCGCCAGCCGCCCTCGATCGGCTCCAGTGCGTCGATCGCCTGTTTCAGACTGGTCATGCGGCGGCCGCTCCCAGCCTGTCGCGAAGTTCGCGCTTGAGCACCTTGCCGATCGCGCTGCGAGGTAGCTCGTCGGCGACATGGAGCGCGGACAGGCGTTGCGTCTTGCCGAGCTGGCCGTTCACCCAAGCGAGGATCGCGGGGGCATCCTCGATTACGCCATCCCGTCGCACGTAGAAGCCTACCGGCGTCTCACCCCATGCCTCGGATGACACGCCGATCACGGCGCAGTCCGCGACCGCAGGGTGCTGGGCGAGCACCGCCTCCAGATCCGAAGGATAGATATTGAATCCGCCCGAGATGATAAGGTCCTTCTTCCGGTCCATCAGCGTGAGGAAACCGTCCGCGTCGAACCGCCCGACGTCGCCGTGGCGAATGTAGCGGTTGCCGTCGGCGTCATGCCATTCGGCGTCGCGCGTCGCCTCCGATCGGCCGTGATAGCCGTTCATCATCGCCGGGCTGCGACCGACGACTTCGCCCATCTCGCCAGGCGCGACCTCGACGCCGTCATCGTCGATCAGCCGGATCTCGTGGCCCGGCATCGGCTGGCCGACGGTGTGCAGCTTGGTCGGGTTGGCGGTTGCGTTGAGCGCGCAACTCGCACCGCCCTCGGTCATGCCGTAGAATTCGACGAGCACCCCCGGCCAGCGTGCGACGACATCGGCCTTCAGTGCTGCCGAGAAGGGCGCGCTGGTGCTGGTCTTGAAGCGGAATGCCGACAGGTCGAAGTCGTCGAAGTCGGGCAGCGCCATGATCCGCTGATACTGCACCGGAACCAGCATTGTATGCGTCGCATGGTAGCGCTGGGCGAGTTCAAGATACGCGCGCGCCTCGAACTTCCCCATCAGCACGACGGTGCCGCCCCAGCCGAGCGTCGGCAGGAAGCTCACCAGCGTGGTGTTCGAATAGAGCGGCGTCGCGATCATTGTCACGGCGGTGTCGAACCCTGCGGCAGTGTTGCGCGCGATATGCGCCCAGCGCATGGCGTGGCTCTGGACGATGCCTTTCGGCATGCCGGTCGTACCGGACGAGTAGATGATATTGAACGGGTCTTCGGGAGCGATTGTGACGGGGTTTGGCTTGGTCTCTGGAGGAGTGAGCCACGCATCAAAAGATTGTTCTCCCGCGAAGGCGGGAGCCCAGCCTGGGCTCCCGCCTTCGCGGGAGAACACGACAGCGTGAGCCGACAGTGGTTGCCCGTTCAAAGCCCGAGCATTCTCCGCATCGAGGAAGACGACCGGCGCGCCACTATCCGCAATCATCGCCGTGATCGCCGCTGGCGTAGCGGACGGCGCGATCGGTGTCGCGACGCACCCCGTGCGTACCGCACCAAGGAATATCGCCGCATACTCGGTCGTCGGCGCGGCAACGATCGCCACCGCCGTACCCGCCGCAACCCCGTCGCGCTGCAACGCCGCCGCTATCCGGTCCATCATCGCGTCGAGCGTTCTATAGTCGATGCTACCCTGCGCATCGGAAACGGCGACACGATCTCCCCGTTCCAGCGCGTGCGCACGGATCAAATCGGGGAGGGTGGCGAAGCCCGTGGCGAGCATGTCTGCGGCGGTCGTCATGCGACGCATCGCTAGGCGAACGCGTCCGGCAATGCCATACGGTATATTCGAAAACAGATGCCGAGGAGACGCTCTTGCTGTTCTACGATAGCGCACTGCCCGCGCCCAACCCGCGCCGCGTCCGCATCTTCCTCGCCGAAAAGCATGTCCGCGTGCCCATGGCACAAATCTCGATTCCCAAGGCTGAGCACAAGGCCGAGCCGTTCCTGGCGGTCAATCCGCTCGGCCAGACGCCTGCGCTGACGTTCGACGACGGCCGCGTGCTGACCGAGAGCGTCGCGATCTGTCGCTACTTCGAGATTCTCCATCCCGACCCGCCAATGTTCGGCCACGGCGCGCACAACATTGCGGAGATCGACATGTGGACACGGCGGATCGAACTGCGGCTGATGACGCCGTTGTCGATGGTCTGGCTGCATACGCATCCCTGGACCGCACGGATCGTCCAGCCGCAATATACCGAGTTCGGTGAAAGCCAGCGCCCGCGCGTTCTCGCCGCAATGGCGGAGTTCGACCGCGCGCTCGCCGGTCGCGACTGGCTCGATGGCGAGCGCTACACGATCGCCGATATCGTCCTGCTCACGACGATCGACTTCGCCAAGTTCGTCGGCATCGCGATACCCGACGATCTCGAACATCTGAGGGCATGGCATGCCCGTGCTTCCGCCCGACCGAGTGCCCAAGCGTAACCGGCGCAGTTAACCAACTCGTTTCACACGATAGAAGTCCTTCCTCTGCTATCTCCGGCGCGGGACAGGCCGTGCCCGCAGGGGAGAAATTGAGTGCACAAGCTGATCGTCTTTGCGGCATTGTGCACGCTACCCACCGCCATAGCCGCGCAGGATGCGCCGACGGATGCGCCGACGGATGCGGCGATCGTCGTGCCGGCGCATACCGAGATGGTATTGCGTCTGGACGAGGAGATCGCGTCGGATCGCGCACGAGTCGGACAACCCGTCGCGGTATCCGTTGCGCGGGACGTGATCGTCGATGGCGCGGTGTTGATCCCGCGCGGGGCCCCCGGCGTTGGTGCGGTGACCTTCAGGACCGGCAAGGGCGCGTTCGGCAAATCCGGCAAGCTCGATATCGAACTGCGCTCGGTCGAAGTTGCTGGTCGCAGCGTGCCCGTCGTTGGTCGCTATCACGCCGCCGGAGATGGCCGGACCGGCGAGACGATCGGCACCATCATCGTCGGCGGCGTCGTCGCGGGGGCGTTCGTCACTGGGCACAACGCCGTGTTCGAGGAAGGGCGCCAGTTCACCGCGTTCACCGGCGAGGCGACCCGTATCGCGCGCCCGGCGATACGCATGGCCCGGTACACGCCACCGGCAATGTCCTTTACCCGAGGCCCGGCCTTAGTGTCGCCATCCTCCGCGACCGTGGCCTATAGTCCACCGACCGCGATGGCCATTCCACCAGCCTACGTAGCCGATGGCAGTCTCGCCCAAAAATTGGCTGCCGCCCAACCCGTCCGCGGTGGCGATCCGCGGCTGGGATGGACGATCAGCGACTAACGTCCGGCCTGCACCGCCGTCTGCCCGAGCAGCGGATTCTTCGCTTCGTCGGCGCTGGGCTTGATGCTGTCGTCGATTGCCTTGCCATCTCGTACGCGGCGATCGCCGCCGGCCGAGCCGCAATCGCCGCAATCGCCGCGATCGTGAGGTCGGGCCCGGCTTCTTCTAGAAGCAGTGGGATCTCGCCGCGTTTGGCGGGGGCCGATTAAATAAGTCAGTCTTCGGAATGCTCCAGCGATCGTGTTGCGTGGGTGGCGAGGCAGGGGCGGTGGCGGGCAAGCTGGACGCCACGAGGGATTCCATTCCTAGCGGGAGCGATAAGGAAAATACGCTTTGCAACGTCGCGAATCTATGCGAGGGGAGCCGCATACCCGGTATTCAGATTGCCCGGACGCTCCGCTCCACTGGTGACGCGGAGACGAGCCCGGCCACGACGTTGGAGAGGGGATAAGGCGGAAGAGCGACCCAAACGAGGACGCATCTTCCGCCGTCCTTCTCACGAAACACCGGTAACGCCTTCAAACCCATAAGACATTGCTTCGTAGCGGTAATGTCGCTCGTCATACACATGCCGTTGGCTCGTCGCAGGTCGGCCAGGAATGCAGCTTTAGCTTGTCTGGTACGCCTCAATTGACCTAGCCTAAGGCCTGTTTAGATTTTGAGGTATTGCCGATGGCCGCAGCGTATCAGTCCCATCCCGAGATCGCCGACGCATTGGCGATGAAGCGACGGGGCCTGACGCTCGCGCTGCTCACCTTCACCTATTTCTTCAGTTACATGGACCGCCAGATCCTCGCGATTCTGCTCGAGCGGATCAAGGCGGACCTGCTGCTGACCGATACGCAGCTCGGGCTGCTGTCCGGACTCGTGTTCGCGATCTTCTATGCGACGTTGGGCATTCCGGTCGCACGGCTGGCTGATCGGACCAGCCGCCGTAACATCATTGCCGCCAGCCTCACGATCTGGAGCGCGATGACCGCGTTGTGCGGGCTTGCGCAGAACTTCACGCAGCTGATGCTGTTCCGGATCGGCGTCGGCATCGGCGAGGCGGGGTCAAGTCCGCCCAGCCATTCGATCATCGCCGACCTGTACCCGCCCGAGAAGCGCGCGAGTGCGATGGCGGTGTATTCGCTCGGCGTGGTGCTCGGTGCAGGGTTCGGTACGCTGATAGGCGGGGTCGTCGCGCACAGCTATGGCTGGCGGATCGCGATGATGACCGTCGGACTGCCGGGGATCGTCCTAGCCGTTCTCGTCCGTCTGTTCATGGTCGAACCTCGCCGCGGCCTTTCCGATGCGGCGCGCGCGGTGGCGATGCCGATGCCGAGCGTGGCGCAAGGGTTCGCGTCGATGTGGGCGAGTGCCCCGGCGCGTCATCTGGTGGTCGGCGTCACGCTGACGTCGATGATTGGCTACGCGCTGACCGGCTGGGGACCTAGCTACATTCAGCGCTCTCTCGGCATCTCGATGCTCGACATTTCGCGCTACATTGCGTTGCCCGGCGCACTGTTCGGGGCAATCTCCGCGTTGGCGGGCGGCAAGATCGCGGACGTGCTCGCCAAGCGTCACGGGCTCCACGTCCAGGCCTGGGTGGTTCTGGTGATGAAGGGCTTGTCGCTCCCGTTCGCGCTCGCCTTCTACCTGATCGACGCGCCGGTAGTCGCGATCGGCAGCTATTTCGTCTCGCTGATCTTCGCCAATTCGTATCTCGGGCCAAGCTTTGCACTGATCCAGCATCTCGCGCCGCTGCAGATTCGCGCGATGTGGGCGGCGATCACGTTGCTGGTGATCAACCTCGTCGGGTTGGGGCTCGGGCCGACGTTGGTCGGCTGGCTCAGTGATCTGTTGAAGCCCGGATTCGGAGAGGATTCATTACGTTATGCGCTGATTATCATCGTGTTGATGACGCCGTGGGCGTTGTTCCACTACTGGCGCGCCGGGGTCCTGCTCAAGCGTGCCGAGGACGCTGCGAGGTAACTGTCCCTTCCCTCGTCATCCTGACGAAAGTCAGGACCCAGGGTCACAAGGGACGGCGTTTGTAACTCTGGGTCCTGACGTCCGTCAGGATGACGGAGGGCGGCGGTTGCGTCGGGTGGACCGACCCTGCTCCAACATCCACGCCAGCGTCGTTTCGCGGTCGTCGAACACCGCCATGTCGTCGCGCACCGATGCGATCCGCTTGACCTGCAGCCGCGCGAGCTTGCCGTCGGTATACAGCGCCACCTTGCGCGATTTCAGCCGCATCGACACAGCGACGCGTTGCAGCATCGCGATCACCTCTTGCGGCTGGATCGCGGACTTGGAGAAATTGCAGAGCAGCATGTGGCGCTTGCCCGTCGCCAGCATGCGCAGTCCCTAGCGCTCCAGGTCACGCAGGAAATCCTCGACACGCGCGATCGTCCAGAACCCGCACGCGTCGACCTTGATGATTCCCGTCGCCAGATCGGTCGTGATGGTGTGCATGCCGCCTCCGTAGAGGCTTAGGATCGACGGTCGGCGGTTAACGCGGCGTGATCAAACCGTTCCTGCTGCATCCCGCACGGATCTGGGGAGCGCGCTTAGGCCTTCGCGATCCGATCGTCGAACAAGCCGTACATCAGCGTCGAGGCGTACATCGCGATCGCCCGTTCGCGCGGCATCGTCGAGGCCCATTTCCGCATGTCGAACGCCGCGTTCTGTAGCGCCATCAACGCTTGCGCCGCGATCAGCGCATCGACCGCGCGAATCGAGCCTTCGCCGATCCCGTCCATCATCATGCCGGCATAGCGTCGCGCGATGCCGTTCGAGCGATCGACCATCGCGTTGCGCACGCCGACCGGCAGGCCGCTCAGCGCGGTGGTGCGCAGCAACGGCCCGCGTTCGGCGAACTGCACGTCGAGCAAGGTCGCGACGGTACTCGACAGCTTGTGCCAGTAGCTGCCGCCCTCCGCCTCGCCGCGGCTCTGCGCATCGGCGATCGTGTCGAAGCTGCGGCGGTAGCACGCGATGACGAGATCGTCCTTCGCATCGAGATGGTGGTAGAAACTGCCCTTGGTCACGTTCAGCTCGGACGCGATCTTCTGCACCGACGCACCGCGATAGCCGAGTTCGTTGATCAGGCGCGTCGCGGCGAGCAGGAACGCCTCGCGGCCCGGCTCTGCCTCGTCATGGCTTAGGTCGAGCAGGGTAGGGGACCATTTGGCGTTCTTGCCCGCTATGCCGTGCGCGAACACGTCCATCAGCCGTTCCTCGACCCGGCCGTACTGATCGGGCTCGTAGCGCGTGAGCCAGATCGGCAGCCAGAACGTGTTTTCCAGAAGCACGTGCGCGCGTGCGCCGTTGAGATCGGTCTGCGCGCGCGACGAAGTCGGCCCCCACAACAGCCGCGTGCGACGGAACACTTCGCGCCAGCCCGCCATCAGGCGGCCGCGCATCGGCTCTTCGGTTGCGCGCAGATCGGAAAGGACGGCAAACGCCTTCTCCTCGCCGCGCTGGATCCGCCCGAGCCGGTCCATGTTGAGCGCGAGATAGCGCCGAACGCGTTCCTCCGGCGTCGCTTCTTCCGCCGCGACGTCGAGCATCGCGATCAGCGATTCGAGCGTGTTCTCGAACGCCGCCGCCGCGAGGTCTTCCTTGCGCTTGAAATAATAGGTAACGCTCGTCGTGTTGAGCCCGACGCGCCGCGCGACGTCCGCGAACGTCATGCCCTTGGCACTCTGTTCGTTGATCGCTTCTGCCGCCGCGGCGAGGATCGCGTCACGCTTCGCACGGAAGCGCTTGGTCCCCTGTTCGCTCTCGTCGCTGGCCTCTGCCGGAACCTTCATCGAAACACCCTAACAGCTTCGATTTGAAGATACAGTGCTTTTTAGGCGCTTTCAGGGCGGACTTGAAAACATGCTTTCCAGGCCCCTCCACACGCTTTACCGAATGTGCGGTATGGTCTACCTCGCCTTCAAAGCGATGACGATTGGAGAGCCCGCATGGATTTCAGCTTTAGCGAACGAGAGACGTATTTCCGGGATCGGGTCCGGGATTTCATCGACCAGAATATTCGCCCGCGACAGGCCGATTACGACCAGCAGGCGCATGAAGGCGAGCGCTGGAAGGTGATTCCGGTGATCGAGGAGATGAAGGAGAAGGCCAAGGCTGCCGGGCTCTGGAATTTCTTCATGCCGCCGCATTCGGGCCAGAGGCACGTCGACGATTCGTTCGAATTCGAAGGCACGCAGCTCACCAATCTCGAATATGCGTTATGTGCGGAAGAGATGGGCAAGATCGGCTGGGCGAGCGAGTGCTTCAACTGTTCGGCGCCCGATACCGGCAACATGGAGGTGTTTCACCGCTATGGCACGCGCGACCAGAAGGAGGCCTATCTCGGCCCGCTAATGCGCGGCGAAATCCGCTCGGCGTTCCTGATGACCGAGCCCGCGGTGGCGTCGTCGGACGCGACCAACATCGAGACGTCGATGGTGCGCGACGGCGATCACTACGTCATCAACGGCACCAAATGGTGGTCGAGCGGCGTCGGCGATCCGCGCTGCAAGATCGCGATCGTGATGGGTAAGACGTCGTTCGAGGGTTCGCGGCATCAGCAGCAGAGCCAGATCCTCGTGCCGATGGATACGCCCGGCGTGACGATCAAGCGCATGCTGTCGGTCTACGGCTATGATCACGCGCCGCACGGGCACGGCGAGGTGGTGCTCGAGAACGTCCGCGTGCCGGTCGAGAACGTGCTGCTCGGTGAGGGCCGCGGATTCGAGATCGCGCAGGGGCGGCTTGGGCCGGGTCGTATCCATCACTGCATGCGCACCATCGGCGTGGCCGAAACCGCGATCGAGGCGATGGCGCGGCGACTGCTCGACCGGGTCGCGTTCGGCAAGCGGATCGCGGACTTCTCGGTGTGGGAAGAGCGCATTGCGACCGCGCGCATCGACATCGAGATGACTCGTCTGCTGTGCCTCAAGGCGGCGGACATGATGGACAAGGCGGGCAACAAGTCCGCGCAGATCGAGATCTCGATGATCAAGGTCGCCGCGCCGAACATGGCGCTGCGGATACTCGACGACGCGATCCAGGCGCATGGCGGCGGCGGGGTGTCGGGCGATTTCCGGTTGGCGCACGACTGGGCGGCGATGCGGACGCTGCGGTTCGCGGACGGTCCGGACGAGGTCCACAATCGCTCGATCGCGCGCAACGAGTTCGGGAAATACGGCGACTTCCGCAAGGGCGGCGTGTCGAGTGGGGATGTCGGGGTGAGCCGGTAAACCCTCGTTCGTCCTTCTTTCTTCGTCATCCTGGGCTCGACCCAGGACCCAGAGCCACAAGGGCAGCGCTCTTGGCTCTGGGTCCTGACTTTCGTCAGGATGACGGTCTCGTTTCGGAGCGCCCTACCCATGAAAGCCGCAGTCCTTTTCGAAGCCAACACCCTGCTCAGCATCGAGGATGTAACCATCTCGAAGCCGACCGCGCACGAAGTCCTGATCCGCACGGTCGCGGTTGGCGTGTGCCGGTCCGACCTGCATTTTGTCGACGGCGCCTATCCGCACGCGATGCCGACGATTCCGGGGCATGAGGCTTGCGGTGTGGTCGAGGCGATCGGCGACGAAGTGCGCGGCGTGAAGGTCGGCGACCATGTCGTGACCTGTCTCTCGGCCTTCTGCGGTCAGTGCGAATTCTGCGTCACCGGCCGGATGTCGCTGTGTATCGACGCCAGCGTTCGCCGTCCCAAGGGTGCGGCCCCCCGCCTCATGCTCGGCGACCGACCGATCGCGCAGATGCTCAACCTCAGCGCCTATGCCGAGATGATGCTGGTCCACGAACACGCGTGCGTCGCGATCGACCGCGACATGCCGATGGACCGTGCGGCGCTGCTCGGCTGCGCGATTACCACCGGGGCAGGGGCGGTGTTCAATACCACCGACGTGACGCCGGGCGAGACGGTATGCGTGGTCGGCTGCGGCGGCATCGGCCTCGCGGCGGTCAACGCGGCCAAGATCGCCGGCGCTGGGAAGATCATCGCGCTCGATCCGGTCCCCGAGAAGCGCGCGATGGCGGAAAAACTCGGCGCGACGCACAGCATCGATGCGCTGTCCGACACCGCGGCGGACGAGGTCGTCGCGATCACCAAGGGCGGCGTGCACCACGCGATCGAGGCGGTCGGGCGTGCGCAATCGGCGGCGACCGCAGTCAAGGTCCTGCGTCGTGGCGGCACCGCGACGATCCTCGGGATGATGCCGCTCGGCGAGAAGGTCGGGCTATCGGCGATGGACCTGCTGTCGGGCAAGCGGTTGCAGGGCGGCTTCATGGGCTCGAACCGCTTCCCGGTCGACATCCCGCGGCTGGTCGATTTCTACATGCGCGGTTTGCTCGATCTCGACACGATCATCGCCGACCGGATGCCGCTGGAGCGCATCAACGACGCGTTCGACGAACTCCGCCGCGGCGACACGACACGCAGCGTGATCACCTTCTCGTGAGCGATGCATCGACCAGCATGGTCGGCACGATCGAAGTCGGCGACAAGGACCGTCTCGACCTCGACACGCTCGGCACATGGATGACCGCCAACGTGCCCGGCTATGCCGGCCCGCTGACCTACGCGAAGTTCGCCGGCGGCCAGTCGAACCCGACCTACCGCCTCGACACGCCGGATCGCGCCTACGTGCTGCGCCGGAAACCGTTCGGCCCGATCCTGCCGAGCGCACACGCCGTCGACCGCGAATACCGCGTCATCGCGGGTCTCCATCCCACCGGCTTCCCGGTGCCTCGGCCCTATGGTCTCTGCGAGGACGCGGCGGTCATCGGTTCGGCCTTCTACGTCATGGAGATGGTCGAAGGGCGGACGATCTGGGACGGCGCGATGCCCGGCGCGACCCCGCCCGAGCGCACTGCGCATTACGAAGCGATGGTCGACACGCTCGCCGCGCTCCACAACACCGATTACGCGGCGGCCGGGCTCGGCGAATACGGCAAGCCCGGCAATTACTTCGAACGCCAGGTCGGCCGCTGGACCAAGCAATATCGCGCTGCCGAGACCGAGCATATGGACTCGGTCGAACGCCTGATCGAATGGCTGCCGCGTACGCTGCCCGAGCAGACGCGCACCTCGATTGTCCACGGCGACTACCGCATCGACAACATGGTCTTCGCGCCGTCCGAGCCGAGGGTTATCGCGGTGCTCGACTGGGAGTTGTCGACGCTCGGCGACCCGCTGGCGGACTTCTCGTATCTGTTGATGAGTTGGGTGACCGAACCCGAGGGGCGCTCGGGCGTACTCGGGATGACCGGGCCGGAGACGGGCATTCCGACGATCGAGCAGGTTGTAGACCGCTATTGCGCCGCCACTGGCCGTGACGGCGTGCCTGATCTGAACTGGTATTTCGCCTACAACCTCTTCCGGCTGACCGGCATCGTCCAGGGCATCAAGAAGCGCATCATCGACGGCACTGCTTCTAGCGCTCAGGCGGAGAAGACGGTCGCGAAGATCCACGGGTTGGCGGATGCTGCCTGGGGGTTCGCGGTGAGGGCGGGGGCCTGATTCCCCTCCCGCTTGCGGGAGGGGTTAGGGGAGGGGCTGACCTTCCCCGGCATGAAACGTTGCGGAAAGATCGGGCCCTCCCCCGACCCCTCCCGCAAGCGGAAGGGGAGCAGAAGACAATGTCGCCATTCGACCTGACCGGCATGGTCGCCATCGTCACGGGATCGTCTCGCGGCATCGGCTTGGCGTCCGCACGCGAACTGGCGGAACACGGCGCGAAGATCGTGATCTCCAGTCGCAAGCAGGACGCTTGCGACACCGTCGCGGCAGAACTCAACGCCACATACGGCGACGGCACCGCGATCGCCATCGCCGCCAACATCTCCGACAAGGCCGGCCTCCAGCACCTCGTCGACCAAACGCGAGCCAAGTTCGGCCGGATCGACATCCTCGTCTGCAACGCCGCCTCGAACCCCTATTACGGCCCCCAAGCCGGCATCGCCGACGACCAGTTCCGCAAGATTCTCGACAACAACATCGTTTCCAACCACTGGCTGATCCAGATGGTCGCGCCCGAGATGCTGGAGCGGCGCAGCGGCAGCATAATCATCATCTCGTCGATCGGCGGGCTGCGCGGTTCACCGGTGATCGGCGCCTACTGCATCAGTAAGGCCGCCGACATGCAGCTCGCGCGCAACCTCGCCGTCGAGTTCGGTCCGTCCAACGTCCGCGTGAACTGTATCGCGCCGGGCTTGATCAAGACCGATTTCGCCCGCGCCTTGTGGGAAAACCCGCAGCGGATCGAGGCAGCAAGCACCAGCGTGCCCCTCCGCCGGATCGGCGAACCCGAGGAGATCGCCGGGGCAGTCGTCTTCCTGGCGTCGTCGGCAAGCAATTTCATGACCGGCCAGACGATGGTCATCGACGGCGGCGTCACGATCTAAGGGAGAAACTCGCATGCGTTTCGAGAACAAGTCGATCATCGTCACCGGCGCAGGCTCGGGCATCGGCCGGGCCGCCGCGCTCCTGTTCGCGAGCGAAGGGGGCAGGGTCGTCGTCGCCGACAAGACCGAGGGCGCGGACGAAACCGCGCACCTGATCACGCAAGCCGGCGGTACAGCCAAGGCGATCCGCATCGACGCCGGGCTCGAAGACGACGTGATCCGCACGATCGCGCTCGCCTGCGACAGCTTCGGCGGGCTCGACGTGATGTTCGCCAACGCGGGGATCTCGGGCGGCATGGCGAACCTGTTCGACACCGACGTCGCGCTGATCACCGAGGTATTGCGCGTCAACCTGATTGGCCCCTTCCTCGCGATCAAGCATGCCGCGCCGCGCATCGCCGAGCGAGGGAAGGGCGCGATCGTCCTCACCGCCAGCGTCGCCGGCATCCGCTCCGGCGCCGGCTCGCCCGCATACTCTGCGTCAAAGGCCGGCGTCATCAACCTCGCCGCGGTATCCGCGCAACAACTCACCGGCTCGAACGTCCGCGTCAACGCGATCTGCCCCGGCCTGACCGAAACCGGCATGACGAAGCCCGTGTTCGATTACGCACGTGAGGCGAACAAGATGGACCGCGTCGGTCGCCTCAACCCGCTCCACCGTGGCGCGCAGCCCGAGGAGCTCGCCAAGGTCGCACTGTTCCTCGCCTCCGACGACGCGAGTTACGTCAACGGCCAGGCCATCGCGGTCGATGGCGGTCTTTCGTCGAGCCACCCGGTGACACGGCAGGAATACGGCAGGACCGCCGCCTGATCCTGCGTCGGAACACGCCGGGTACGCTTGCGTAACGACTTCACGGGGAGCATTTGGAGCCCGCGGGCGTTGAGCGTCCGACCCCATAAAGGAGAACCCCCATGGCTTTCGAACTCCCACCGCTGCCATACGCCTATGACGCGCTCGAGCCGGTGATCGACCAGGAAACGATGAAGTTTCATCACGACAAGCATCACGCGGCGTACACCGCGAAGCTGAACGAAGGCGTCGAGAAGGACTCTGCGCTGGCGGGCAAGTCGATCGAGGACATCCTCGGCATGATCTCGTCGCAGCCGCCGCTGGTCCGCAACAATGGCGGTGGTTTCTGGAACCACGACTTCTTCTGGAAGACGATGGCGGCCAAGAACGGCCAAGCACCGTCGGGCAAGCTCGCCGAGGCGATCGATCGCGACTTCGGCAGCCTCGACAAGCTGAAGGAAGAGTTCAATACCAAGGGTGCGGGGCAGTTCGGCTCGGGCTGGGCGTGGCTGATCGCGGATGCGAGCGGCAAGCTGAAGGTGACGAGCACGCCGAACCAGGACAACCCGCTGATGGACGACGCCAAGGAGCCCGGCACGCCGTTGCTCGGTAACGACGTTTGGGAGCACGCGTACTACCTGACGTACAAGAACGATCGTCCGGGCTATCTGAAGGCCTGGTGGGACATCGTGAACTGGGACGTCGTCGGCGAGCGCTACGCGAAGGTTGCGGGCTGACCTGAATTCCCCTCCCGCTTGCGGGAGGGGCTAGGTGAGGGCGCGACGTACGTACCGGCGTCCGGTTCGTTTGGTCAGGCCCTCCCCCGACCCCTCCCGTGAACGGGAGGGGAGTAGGTCACCCTTCGGGCGGCAGGTCGGTCACGGCTTTGTCGCCCGTTTGCAATCCGTGCTTCAGCAGCATCGGAATGTTTGCGAACGCGAAGAGCAACGTCAGCGGGATCGCACCCCAGAGCTTGAAGCCGACCCAGAAGTCCCAGGTCGTGTTGCGCCACACCGCCTCGTTCAGCACCGCCATGAACACGAAGAACACCGCCCAGTTGCGCGTCAGCTTGCGCCAGCCATCCGCGGACAGACCGGGGTAAGCGGTGGCGAGCAGCGACTGGAGCAGCGGGCGCCCGGTGACGAGCCCGAACGTCAGGATCGCCGCGAACATCGCGTAGATGATCGTCGGCTTCATCTGGATGAAGCGCTGGTCGTGGAAATAGATCGTCAGCCCGCCGAACACGACGATCAGCGCACCCGACAGCCACAGCATCGGCGAGATGTGGCCGGTCTTGACCTTCGACACGATCATCGCGGCGATCGTGGCGATGATGAACGCGGTGGTCGCGGCGACGACGCGGACGATCGGCAGGCCGGGGGTGAGGAAGTTCACCGCGAAGAAGACTGCGAGCGGGCCGTAGTCGACCGCCATGCGGAGGCCGGGGGATAGGGGGGGCTTGGTTGGGGTCACTGGGTTTTCGCTTCCTGGGGGCGGGTGCGTGCGGGCATGTACCTCGATACAGGCTCTCGACAAGCTCGATCCTTACTCGGCACGAACGGAGTGGTTCGGGAGGGCGTTTATCAGCTCATGCCGTTCGTCCCGAGTAGCCGTCGAGCTTGTCGAGATGGCGTATCGAAGGACAGTTCCGAGTGTTACTTCCGAACGCTTTCCACGCCCGCGATGACCCGGCTCACCTCGTTCGCATCGAAGGGGCGGAGGTCGGTCATCCCCTCGCCGATCCCGATCGCATGGATCGGCAGGCCGTATTTCTCTGCCGCCGCCACGAGAACGCCGCCGCGCGCGGTACCGTCGAGCTTGGTCATCACGAGGCCAGTGACGCCGGCGACTTCCTTGAAGACCTCGATCTGCTGGAGCGCGTTCTGGCCGGTCGTCGCGTCGAGTACCAGGACGATGTCGTGCGGACTCTCCGGGTTGATCCGCCCGAGCACGCGGCGGATCTTGGCCAGCTCGTCCATTAGCTCACGCTTGTTCTGCAGTCGGCCGGCGGTGTCGACGATCAGCACGTCGATGCCGGTCTCGGTCGCCTTCTTGACTGCGTCCCACACCACGCCCGCCGCGTCGCCGCCCTCGGGGCCGGTCACGATGGGTACGCCGACCCGCTCGGCCCAGGTGCGAAGTTGGCCGATCGCGGCGGCGCGGAAGGTGTCGCCGGCGGCGAGCATCACGCCGTAATCCTGCTCCATCAACAAATGCGCGAGCTTTGCGATGGTGGTGGTCTTGCCCGAGCCGTTCACGCCGATGACGAGAATGACCTGAGGGCGCGGGAAGGCGTCGATCTCGATCGGCTTGGCGACCGTGGCGAGCACCTTCTCGACTTCCTCCGCGACGATCACGCGGATGCCGAGCTCCTCCATGTTGCGCTCGAAGCTGCCTTCGGACAGGCGGCGACGGATGCGGCCGGCGGTCTCTGGGCCGAGATCGGAGGCGATCAGCGCCTCCTCGATGTCGTCGAGCGTCGAATCGTCGAGCCGCGCGCCGCCGAGACCGGCGAGGTTGCCGACGAGGCGGTCGGAGGTGCGCTTGAAGCCGCCGATCAGCTTGTCGTGCCAGGTGGGGGTGGTGCTCATGTTGGTTCTCGTGTTGCGCTGAGGCGGTCGGACGTGGCGCCGGTGATCGTGATGCGGACGATGTCGCCGGGTATGGCGGGCTCGTCCAGCAGGACTTCTGCGAAATTGCCGATATGGCCGCGGTCGCCGGGGCGTTCGACGAGCAGGTCCTGCGATGTTCCCACCAGCGTTTGCAGCCAGTTCGCTCGCGATGTTTCGCCGGCCTCGCGCAGGAGGGCGGCGCGCTGGCGGCGGACTTCGGGTTCGATCTGCGGCATCCGCGCGGCGGGGGTGCCGGCGCGGGGCGAATAGGGGAAGATGTGCGGGTGGACGATGTGGCAGTCGTCGATCAGCGCGCGCGTGTTGGCGAACATCGCCGCGTCCTCGGTCGGGAAGCCGGCGATCAGGTCCGCGCCGATCGCGATGTCGAGGCGGGCGGTTTTGAGGCGATCGACCAGCGCGACGCTTTCGGCGCGTGAATGGCGGCGCTTCATGCGCTTGAGGATCATGTCGTCGCCGGCCTGCAATGACAGGTGGACGTGCGGCATTATTCGCTGCTCCGTCGTCAGCAGCGCGAAGAGGCGGTCGTCGATCTCGATGCCGTCCAGCGAGGAGAGACGCAGGCGTTCGAGCGCGGGCACGTGATGCAGGATGCGTTCGACGAGGTGACCAAGCGTGGGCGCGCCCGGGAGGTCGGGACCGTAGCTGGTGAGGTCGACGCCGGTGAGGACGATCTCGCGGTGGCCTGCGTCGACGAGGCCGGCGATCCGGTCGACGACCGCGCCCGCGGGGACCGAGCGGCTGGGGCCGCGGCCGAAAGGGATCGCGCAGAAGGTGCAGCGGTGGTCGCAGCCGTTCTGGACCTCGACGAAGGCGCGGGCGTGCGCGGAGAAGCTGGCGGCCAGGTGGGGTGCGGTCTCGCGGACCTGCATGATGTCGGAGACCACCACTGCGTCATCAGCCTTCCAAGCTGAATACGTCAGCTTGTCTGCATTGCCGATAACGCGATCCACTTCGGGCATGGCCGCAAAGCTCGCGGGGTCGATCTGAGCAGCGCAGCCGGTGACGACGATCTGCGCGTCCGGCCGATCGCGTTTGGCCCGGCGGATCGCGACGCGCGTAGCCTTCACCGCGGCGTTGGTGACGGCGCAGCTGTTGACGACGACCATGTCCCGCCCCGCGACGAGCGCGCGGATGGTCTCGCTTTCGGCGATGTTGAGGCGGCAGCCGAGGCTGATGACCTCTGGCTGCGGGGCAGATGGCATGCGGCGCGATTTAGGAGGGGCGGGGGGGGAAGTCCACGGTTTGCTCGTGGGGGGGCGGCCGACATCGTGTTCTCCTGCGAACGCAGGAGCCTAGGGTACCGGACGGAGCGCTGCTTGGTCCTGGGCTCCTGCGTTCGCAGGAGAACAGATCGGGGAGCGACCATTTACCTATTCCACCCCGGCGGAGGCCGGGGCCCAATTGGGAAACGATCATTGGGAAGGACGGTGCGTTGTAACTGCAACCTTCCCAACTGGGCCCCGGCCTTCGCCGGGGTGGTGTTTTGTGAATGGGCCTTAGCCCGCCAAACGTGGCGCAATGCCGCGCGGCGGTGGCACGCTCCGGTCGGGGCGCTGGGCCAGCAAGCGTTTCTCCGCCAGCAAGCGCCGGACCTGCGCCGCACCCATTGGTCGCCCGTACAGATACCCCTGGCCCTTGGCGCATCCCATGCCGCGCAACCGCTCCTCGATCGCCGCGTCCTCGATCCCTTCCGCGGTCGTCGGCAGGTTGAGACTGTCCCCCAGCCGCACGATCGTGTTCACGATCGCCATGCTCTCCGGATTATCGAGGATCGACGAGACGAAACTTCTGTCGATCTTGATCCGGTCGAACGGCAACGCCCTCAGATGCGCCAAGCTCGAATAGCCGGTGCCGAAGTCGTCGAGTGCGAGGCGGATGCCCTGGTTTTTCAGGCTGCCGACGATCGATTGCGCGAGTGGCAGGTTGTCGAACAGCGCGCTCTCGGTGATCTCGATCTCGAGCCGGCTGGCGGGGAAGCCCGTCTCGACCAACGTCTTGATGATCTTCTGTGCTAGCCACGCATCGCGCAACTGCAGCGGCGAAACGTTGACCGACAAGGTGAGCCCGGCGTCCCAATCCTGCGCGGCGGCAAACGCCTGGCGCATGATCGATAGCGACAGGTCGCCAATCAGCCCGGTTTCCTCTGCGATCGGGATGAACACGTCGGGCGCGATCATGCCGCGCGTCGGATGTTCCCAGCGCGCCAGCACCTCGAAACCGGTGATGAGGCCGGTGGTCAGGTCGACCTGCTGCTCGAAATACGGAACGACCTCCTGCGCCGGGATCGCGCTGCGGAGACCTGCTTCGAGCTCGCCACGGAGTTGCAGCGATCGCTCCATCGAGGTGTCGAACCACGCATGGCGACTGCGCCCGGCAGTCTTGGCCGCGTGGAGCGCGATGTCGGCGTTGCGCAGCAAGGCGTCGACCGACGCGCAGTCGCGATCGGACCGGGCGATGCCGATCGAGACGCTGGTATGGATATCGACGCCGTTGGTGCGGAACGGCAAGGCGAGGCCAGCGACCATGCGCTCGGCGATCCGGTCGGCGACGTTCTCGTGCGCGGAGTCGAAGACGAATGCGCAGGCGAACTCATCTGCGCCCAGCCGAGCGAGCAGGCTGGTACCGGGCGCGATCGCTGCGATCGTTTCCGCGACATGAGCGAGCAACAGGTCGCCTACCGCATAGCCGTGCAGATCGTTGACGCTCTTGAAGTGATCGATGTCGATCGTCAGCATGGCCATAGCCTTGCCGCGGCGGCGGGTACTGGCGAACAGTGCCGCGCCGTCTTCAGACAAGCTGCGGCGATTGAGGAAGCCGGTGAGCGGATCGCGCTGCGCCAGCGCGTGGGCGTGGCGGCCGGCGTCGGACAGGGTGTTCAGCTCTTCCGATAGGGCCCGGTATCGGAACCAGCCGAACAGGATCAGCGCCGCATTCAACAACAGCGCAGCGACCAAGCCGTGATTGATCACCGCATCGCTGCCGTGCCAATGTGCTAGCGCCTTGACGACAGCGGTGCCGGCGGTGCCGACGAACAGAAGGAGCGCGGCGCCCGTGACGGCGCCGGTCATGAATTCCCGACTGATGTTGCGGAGCGAAAATGTCGCCGCCGACTTTACGGTCATGGGGTTGGCCTGTTCGGTCTCTTGCTTGGGTGGCGGTGTGGCATGCGACACGTGTAGGATATGTTAAGAAGCCGTATAGGCGGGACGGGGCGAGCCACGGGCGCGATTGACTGCGGGCATTCGTCATGCCGGAACAAGTCCGGGGTGAAGGAGGAATTAGGGCAAGCCGGCACCGGTCTTGCACTTCCACCCGGTTTCCAGTAGTGGACCAGCCACGTTCCGTTACGGGGCGCATTGGACGAGCATCCAAGGATGCACGCTGGCCGGCGAGGTTTCGCCCGCCGGCGCTTTTGCGTTTGGTAACGGTGTATGGGAGTATTTCGATGTTCGAAAGCCTGAGCGATCGACTTGGCGGCGTCTTCGACCGCCTTCGCGGCCGGGGTGCGCTGACCGAAGCGGACGTGCGCGCGGCGATGCGCGAGGTGCGCGTCGCGCTGCTCGAAGCCGACGTCGCGCTGCCCGTCGCGCGCAAGTTCGTCGAGAAAGCGACCGAGAAGGCGATCGGCCAGAACGTCCTGCGCTCGGTCACGCCGGGGCAGCAGGTCGTCAAGATCGTCAGCGATGCGCTGGTCGAGATGCTCGGCTCGGATGCCGTCGAGCTCGAACTAGGCGTCACGCCGCCGGCCGTCATCATGATGGTCGGTCTTCAGGGCTCGGGCAAGACGACCACCACCGCCAAGATCGCCAAGCGGCTGGCGGCGGGACAGGCCAATTTCGGCCAGGCCGGTCGCGAGCGCAAGAAGGTGCTGATGGCGTCGCTCGACGTCAATCGCCCGAACGCGCAGGAGCAGCTGGCGACGCTCGGCACGCAGATCGACGTTGCGACCCTGCCGATCGTGCAGGGTCAGCAGCCGGTCGATATCGCCCGTCGCGCGATGCAGGCGGCAAAGCTCCAGGGCTATGACGTCCTGATGCTCGATACCGCGGGTCGACTGCATGTCGACCAGGCGTTGATGGACGAGATGAAGGCGGTCGCCGACGTCGCGAACCCGGCCGAGATCCTGCTCGTCGTCGACTCGCTGACCGGTCAGGACGCGGTCAACGTCGCGCAGAACTTCAGCGACCAGGTGCCGCTGACGGGTATCGTACTGACCCGTATGGACGGCGATGCTCGCGGCGGCGCGGCGCTGTCGATGCGCGCGGTCACCGGCAAGCCGATCAAGTTCGCCGGCACCGGCGAGAAGCTCGATGCGCTCGAGGCGTTCCATCCGGAACGCGTCGCTGGTCGCATCCTCGGCATGGGCGATGTCGTCAGCCTGGTCGAACGCGCCGCGGAGTCGATCCAGGCCGAAGACGCCGAGCGCATGGCCGCGAAGATGGCCAAGGGTCAGTTCGACATGAACGACCTGCGTGCTCAGCTGGCGCAGATGCAGCGGATGGGCGGACTCGGTGCGCTGGCGGGAATGATCCCCGGCATGAAGAAGGCGCAGGGCGCGGTCGCGTCGGTCGGGGGCGAAAAGGTGCTGGTGCACATGGACGCCATGATCGGATCGATGACGATCAAGGAGCGCAACAAGCCCGAACTGATCAACGCCAAGCGCAAGATCCGCATCGCCAAGGGCTCCGGGACGACCGTCCAAGAGGTCAACAAGCTGCTCAAGATGCACCTCGAAATGTCGACCGCCATGAAGAAGATCAAGAAGATGGGCGGCATGAAGGGCATGATGGCGATGCTCGGCAAGGGCGGCCTGGGCGGCGGTCTTGGCGGCATCGGCAATGCGATCGGCGGGCCGCAGATGGGCGACATGCTCAACAAGGCTGGCGCCGGTGGCCTGCCGGGCGGCGGCGGTGGTCTGCCGGGGCTGGGTGGCCCCAAGATGCCGCAGATGCCTGCCGGTTTCGACGATTTTCTGAAGAAGAAATAACCTCCTTATCCAACCACGACACTTCGGCTCGCGCCGGAGAATCCATTAGAAAACGAAGGAAAATATCATGGCAATCAACATTCGCCTCGCGCGCGGTGGCTCCAAGAAGCGTCCTTACTACAAGATCGTCGTTGCCGATGCGCGTTCGCCCCGTGATGGCCGCTTCATCGAGAAGATCGGCAACTACAACCCGCTCCTCGCCAAGGACAACGAGCAGCGCGTGCAGCTCGACGCCGATCGCGCGAAGCATTGGCTGAGCGTCGGCGCGCAGCCGACCGACCGCGTCGCGCGCTTCCTCGACCAGGCTGGCGTGCTCGAGCGTTCGGCGCGCAACAACCCGAACAAGGGCAAGCCCGGCGAAAAGGCCACCGAGCGCGCCGAAGAGCGTGCGACCAAGGCGGCTGAAGCTGCCGAGGCTGAGGCAGCTGCGAAGGCAGCACCTGCTGCCGAGGCAGAGGCTCCTGCCGCTGCCGAGACCGAAGAAGCCGCTTCGTAAGATAGCGGATGGATCGGTTCCGATAGGGCCGATCCATTCTTTGCTCGTCATCCCAGCGAAAGCTGGGATCCAGAGCCACGGACGAAAGCGTTCCGTTGCTCTGGATCCTGGGTCGAGCCCAGGATGACGGTGAGGGAGCGGGGCCTGAGTGTCCCCTCCATCTACGCGTGCGTAACCGCACCCGAACCGGACTTCATGCGTTCTCCAGTCGGTAACCCTGAACAGGAGCGCATGATGGCCCCCGAAACCGACCCCCGCACAGCCCCCGCACCCGAGGACATCGAAGATGCCACCAACCAAGGCGTCTCCGCCGACGACCCCGCCGAAGGCTCCGACGACACCCCCGGCCGTGACGAAGGCTCCGCGCAAGGCTGACGTGACGCTCGCCGTCGTCATCGGTGCGCACGGCATCGGTGGCGAGGTGCGGCTGAAGGTCTTCGCCGAGAATTTCGGCAGCTATAAGAGCTTCAACAACGGCGCGCTGTCGCTGAAGTCCGCCCGCAACGGCAACAACGGCATGATCGCGCGCTTCGCCGAGGTCGCCGATCGGAACGCCGCCGAGGCGATGCGCGGAACCGAACTGACGGTACCGCGGTCTTCGCTGCCGCCGCTGGAAGATGGCGAATATTATCACACGGATGTGATCGGGCTCGATGTCGTCTCGACCGATGGCGAGGCGATAGGAAGGGTCGTTGCGATCGATAATTTCGGTGCGGGCGACGTGATCGAGATCGAACGCCTTCCGGTGGACGACAAGCCCGGCAAGCGGTTCATGATACCGATGCGGCCCGAGGCCGTTCCTGAATGGGATACCGACCGGCTCATTGTCGAGGCTTCGTTCGCGGCTGAGTAAGCCTTGTTCTCCCAAGTTGAGTAGCGATTACCGTCGAAGTGGTCGCTGTTCGGCGAGCATGTTGCGGATGGTCGTCGCGGCGACGCCGGCTTCCCCCATTGCGTGGCTGATCTGGTCGAGCCCCTTCACGACGTCGCCGGCTGCGAACAGGCCGGGGATTGAGGTTCGCTGGTGGGAGTCGACTTCCAGGCACCCGTCCTCGGATGCGCGCGCGCCTGCTGCGACGGCGAGTTCCGAACGGATTACCGATCCGAGGGCCGGATAGATGCTGTCGAACGACAACCGTCCCTCGACTGTGTCGAGTGCGAGCTTGTCGGCCTCGATTGCGTAGTTGCCGCATGGGCCTCCGACGCGGACGACCCCGGCATCGTCTAGCGCCGCTTCGCATGTCGGATCGAGATCGTGGCCGCCCTCGGGCGCGATCAGCGTCACGTCCTTTGTGTAACCGCGCAGGAATAGCGCCTCGCGCATGCCGTGGTCGCCGGTGCCGATGATGCCGACGCACTTGTCGGTGACTTCGTAGCCGTCGCAGATCGGGCAGTAGCGCAGTAGCCCCGCCTCAAGCGCTTCGTCGTGGATGGCGTCGGGCATGTTGGGGCGGTTGTTCACGACCCCGGTGGCGAGCAGCACGCTCCGGGCTCGCGCGCGGCGATCGCCGAGCCGTACGGTGAAGCCGTCGTCGTCCACCTCGATCGCATCGACTCTCACGCCCTCGCGCACGGCGCCGTAGTTCTCCGCCTGCGCCAGCATCCGCGCGAGCAGGTCCGTGCCGCGGATGCCTTCGGGATAGCCGGCATGGTTGTGCGTGCAGGGGATGAGCGCGGCGCGGCTGCTGCCGCAATCGAACAGGCGGATCGAGAGGTGGAACCGCGCAAGATAGATGGCTGCGGTCAGGCCCGCCGGGCCGGCGCCGATGATGATGCAATCGTCCATTGGCCGCGAGCGTTTCGCCAGCGTAATTGTTCCACTGCGCCGATCCGTATAGGTGCTGGGCGCATTCGGCGCCGCACGCTGGCGCAAACGTATAGAGAACTGGACGCTGTGACTTTCGCTGCCACGATATTGACGCTGTATCCGGAGATGTTTCCGGGGCCGCTGGGGACGTCGCTCGCTGGGCGGGCGCTTGGGGAGGGGCGGTGGTCCTGTTCGCCGGTGCAGATCCGGGACTTTGCGACGGACAAGCACAAGTCGGTGGACGATACGCCGGCGGGGGGCGGGGCTGGGATGGTGCTCCGGGCCGACGTGGTGGCCTCGGCGATCGATAGCGTTGCCGATGGGCGGCCGGTGCTGGCCATGACTCCTCGGGGGAAGCCTCTCACGCAGGAGCGGGTTCGCGAACTCGCGCAAGGCCCCGGCGTCACCATTCTCTGCGGCCGGTTCGAGGGGTTCGACGAACGGCTGTTCGAGGCGCGGGAGATCGAGGAGGTCTCGATCGGCGACTACATCCTTTCGGGGGGCGAGATGGGCGCGCTGGTGCTGCTCGATGCTTGCATTCGGCTGCTCCCCGGCGTAATGGGCGCGGCTTCTAGTGGGGATGACGAGAGCTTCGAAACGGGGCTGCTCGAATATCCACACTATACCCGACCTCAGATATGGGAAGGGCGCGCGATCCCGCAGGTGCTGCGATCGGGGGATCATGCGAAGATCGCTGCATGGCGCAAACGCCGCGCGGAGATCGATACACGGTCACGGCGACCGGACCTTTGGGAGCGCCATGAGGGCGTTCGGGTCCAGTCGCCCTCTGGCGCGCAGCGACACGAGGACGAGACATGAACCTGTTGCAGACGATCGAAGCCGAGAACATCGCGAAGTTCCTGGCCAACAAGACGATCCCCGATTTCCGCCCCGGCGACACGCTGAAGGTCGGCGTGAAGGTCGTCGAAGGCGAGCGCACGCGTATTCAGAACTACGAGGGCGTGTGCATCGCGCGCTCGAACAAGGGCATGGGCTCGAACTTCACCGTGCGTAAGATGAGCTTCGGCGAGGGCGTCGAGCGCGTCTTCCCGCTCTACTCGCCGAACGTCGATTCGATCGAAGTCGTCCGCAAGGGCGCCGTGCGTCGCGCCAAGCTGTATTACCTGCGTGGCCGCACCGGCAAGGCAGCGCGTATCGCCGAGCGTCGCGACATGCGCCCTGCCAAGGGCACCGCAGCCGCCGAGTAATCGGAGACTGTTTGCGTTGAAGAGGGGCGCGGGGGCGATGGTCCCCGCGCCCTTTTTCGTTGTGCGCGTAAAATCAGTGTCTTGCGCGGATGCTGCAGTGCGGAAGTGCACGAAGTTCACAGTCTCACAGCGTTCTGCACATGGCCCGATATGGGGGCCGATAGGGGCGTTTTGGGCCGAGGTGATGCATGCGGGATAGGCGGAGTTGGGCATCCGCTGAGGGTGCGCTCCGAGGCGCGTGTAGGACAGCGGATTAGCACGTCGACCGGCGGCGGCGACGGCGGTGGTGTCTGCGATCTCTCCGCCCTGGGCGTCGGAGGTGGTTGTCGGGTCGGACAGGCGCGCGCGTTCCTTCGCAGGCCTATTGCCGCTTCCTTGTTCTTGCGCGCCCGCTTCCTTGTTCTCCCGCGAAGGCGGGAGCCCAGTCTGGGTCCCCGCCTTCGCGGGGAAACACGTCTTGCTGGCGGATTGGGATGGTCTCTGTATGGACCGCACGAGGCCTTGCCACATTGAGCGCGCTCGCGTGGCATGCCCCACCCCGACCCTCCCCTGAAGGGGAGGGAGTTTTCGTCGTGCGCTGCCATCGGCATCATCGCCTTCGTCGCCATCACGCAAACCCCGCGCGTCACGCAACGCATCGTCATCCCCGCGCAGGCGGGGATCCATATCCTCGGGGGCCAGTAATCATGGTGCGAGGCCAGCCAGTCTGGGTTCCCGCCTCCGCGGGAATGACGAGGCTTGGGCGGGCGTGACGTAACCAACGCCGTCCCGTCATCCTGACGAAAGTCAGGACCCAGAGCCAAGTAGCGCGGCGTTCGTGATCCTGGGTCCTGACTTTCGTCAGGATGACGGCGTGGGTGAGGAGGCCCTCAGCCCGCAATAATGAACGCTGCCCGCCTGATGGGCGTACCTGTGGGGCGTACGCGCCACAGGTACGCCCCCCACGCACCCGTGAGCCCGCCTCAAGCGCCCGTCAGACGTCGCGCCACGTGCCGGGCGCCAGACCCGCCACGGTCCAGTCGCCGATGCTCCACCGGACCAGCCGCAGCGTGGGGTGGTCTATCGCGGCGGTCATGCGGCGGACTTGGCGGTTGCGGCCTTCGCGGATCGTGATTTTCAGCCAGCAATCGGGGATGCTCGCGCGGACCCGGATCGGCGGCACACGCGGCCAGAGGTCGGGCGCGGCGATCCGCTCGACGTCGGCGCGGGCAGCGCCGTCCTTCAGCAGGACGCCGCTCCGCAACCGATCGAGCGCGTCCTCGCCGGCATCGCCCTCGACCTGCACGAGATAGGTCTTGGCCAGCTTGAACTTCGGGTCCGCGATCCGCGCCTGGAGGCGGCCGTCGTCGGTCAGCAGCAACAGCCCTTCGCTATCGCGGTCGAGCCGCCCCGCCGGATAGACGCCCGGCACATCGACGAACTGCGACAGCGTCGCACGCGGGGTCGGACTGTTCACGTCAGTGAACTGGCTGAGGACGTCGTACGGTTTGTTGAACAGGATTATCCGGGGCACAAAATGTCGTTTGCTCTCAAATTGTTGCACCCATGTTAATATGGGCTTGCCGAGTATAATAGGTTAGCCCGTCACCCGGAGGGCTCGAAAGAGTAAATTGCTTGATCGCGGTATCAATGAAGCGACGCTTAAAGGGTATATGGACGGCGCGAACAGTGGCGGCATCAATCCGAAGAGCGAGAGCTTTGGGCCAAGTTGAACGCATACCATCGGGGTTCATAATTGTCTCGTACCCGGTATAGGCAACTATGATTGGGATGCCGCACGTATCGGCAGCATACTGTATCTCGTATGGTACAAAATCGGTATCATTTTTGGTGGTGCGGCCGACGATAAGAACCATGTTCTTGGAGTTGTCGAGCCTAGCACGCAGGCTTCGCATGATAGTTTGGCTAGAACTTGTGTCTCGCACAGCGGCAACCTTATCATGGCTATTTACAAACTTAAAATCGACATCATCGTGCTGATGCCAAGCCTTCAACATGCGATAGTACTTGATATCCGAAGCGGTAGGATCGGCTTTACCCTCAGCATGGAAGGCGATGTAGGTTCCGTTCCGATAACCCATTAGACGACGCTCCAGCCGCGCTTGATTTCGACAATATCGAGATGTTCAAAGCAATCATCGGACAGGTTGACTGTCATCTTCCGTGGCAAATCGTGCGACCTTGATGCATCGACGATCTTCAATGCGATAAGCCTGAGAAGATGCTGAGGCGCGATATTCAAGCTAGCACGACCATTGCCTATCAGGGGCATGGCGAGCGGAGCGCCGTTACCGGCTCGATCAACCGCAGCAAGAGCGGCGCCTAAGGCATCCCAAAGGATAGGTACAGTCGAATTTGCCCGGTGCGTCACCGCGTCGGTCCTAGTTAGCGCCATAAGATAAATCTTGTGAGGGCCGTTCTTGATGACTGCGACAGTTCCCAGTGGATAGCGGATCGGATGCCCTTTGGCTCTAGCCTCTGTTACGCCCTGATAGCCATCTAACGCTTTGTCTACGTCAGCCCGGAAACTCTGCTCATTCCCGCCGTAGACTCGCGATATTACCTGCCCGTGCAGAGAGGTCGATGCTACGATGTCGCCGAGAGTGCTATCGAAGTATTCATTAACCGCGACAATCCAGTATGTCGCTTCATCAAATATATTTCCGAATTTAAGGCTTAAGGTTGTCCCTGTGGTAGGGATAGTAAAACTGACTTCTCTGCGCTCATAAACCGCTACTAAGAAGCCCGCGGCGGATACGATGCCCGCAATAGTTAAATAAAATGCACCATTACTGTCGAGCCAGGTACTCGTATCCTTTGATACTCTGGTGACTACCTCCGTTAGGAGCCAGACTGTACCGAGGACGCTCAGCGCAGCCGTAAGACCGCGCGCCCATCGCCGCCTGAATCCAATCTCAAACGACTGGTAAATTTTATTCACACCGCCCCCAATTGCTCAGCCCGCAACAATTATTAGAGGGCATTCATTCGGAGGGAGCAAGGCAACTACGGTCTGATTACTAGATATAAAAAAGGCCGCAGTGTTTCCACCGCGGCCCGTTCGTCCAATCAGCAATTCCCAACCCTTACTGGTCGAGGAAGCTCCGCATCTTCCGGCTACGCGACGGATGCTTCAGCTTCCGCAGCGCCTTAGCCTCGATCTGGCGGATGCGCTCTCGCGTAACCGAGAACTGCTGGCCGACTTCCTCGAGCGTGTGATCGGTGTTCATGCCGATGCCGAAACGCATGCGCAGCACGCGCTCTTCGCGCGGCGTGAGCGACGCCAGCACCCGCGTGACCGTCTCCTTGAGGTTCGCCTGGATCGCGGCATCCACCGGGATGATCGCGTTCTTGTCCTCGATGAAGTCGCCGAGATGCGAATCTTCCTCGTCGCCGATCGGCGTCTCGAGGCTGATCGGCTCCTTGGCGATCTTCATCACCTTGCGCACCTTCTCGAGCGGCATGGAGAGGCGCTCGGCCATCTCCTCCGGGGTCGGCTCGCGGCCCTGCTCGTGGAGGAACTGGCGGCTGGTGCGGACCAGCTTGTTGATCGTCTCGATCATGTGGACCGGGATACGGATCGTCCGCGCCTGGTCCGCGATCGAGCGGGTGATCGCCTGGCGGATCCACCAGGTCGCGTAGGTGCTGAACTTGTAGCCGCGGCGATACTCGAATTTGTCGACCGCCTTCATCAGGCCGATATTGCCCTCCTGGATGAGATCCAGGAACTGCAGGCCGCGGTTCGTGTATTTCTTGGCGATCGAGATCACCAGCCGCAGGTTCGCCTCGACCATCTCCTTCTTGGCGATCCGCGCCTCGCGCTCGCCCTTCTGGACCATGTTGACGATCCGGCGGAACTCGGTGAGCGCCATGCCGGTCTGCTGCGTGATGTCGGCGATTTCGGCGCGGATGCGCTCGACCGCCTCGCCCTCGTTGGCGACGAACGCGGTCCACTTCTTGTCGACCTTGTTGACCGTCGCCAGCCAGTTCTCGTCGATCTCGTGACCGATATAGCGATCGAGGAAGTCCTTGCGCGGCACCTTGTGGCGCTCGGCAAGGCGCAGCATCTGGCCGCCCAGCGCGGTGAGGCGACGGTTATAGGCATAGAGCTGATCGACCAGATATTCGATCTTGGCGTTGTGGAACTGGACGCTCTCGACCTCCGCCGTGAGTTCCTCGCGCAGCTTCTGGTACTTGCGCTCGTCGGCCGCGGAGAAATCGCCGCCGATGCCCATCGCGTCGACGCGCGACTGCTGGATCTTGCTGAACTTCTTGTAGAGTGCGGTGATGCTGGCGAACCGCTCGAGCGCAATCGGCTTGAGCTGTTCCTCCATCTGCGCGAGGCTGAGGGTGTTGTCCTCCTCCTCGTCGTCCGATGCGCGCGGGGCACGGCGCTCGCCGTCCTCGTCCTCGTCGGCGGACGGCTCTTCGGGCTCGGCCTCTTCCTTGAACGAGGGGCCGGCGTTCTTCTCGCTGATCTCGCCGTCGTCGGCTTCGCCGTCCTCGGCCATCGCTTCGGGGGCGGGGTCCTTCGACAGCATCGCGTCGAGATCCATGATCTCGCGCAGCTGCATCGTGCCCTCGTTCAGCGCGGTCGACCAGTCGATGATCGCGTTGAAGGTGATCGGCGATTCGCACAGGCCGAGGATCATCGTGTCGCGACCCGCCTCGATCCGCTTGGCGATCGCGATCTCGCCCTCGCGGCTGAGCAGCTCGACCGCGCCCATCTCGCGCAGGTACATGCGGACCGGATCGTCGGTGCGATCGATGGTCTCTTTCTTCTTCTCGATCGCGGGGCCTGTGTCGGCATCCGCGTCGGCGGCCTCCGGCTCGTCCTCGTCGTCCTTGGCGGGCTCGGTCTCGCCGTCCTCGCCGGCTTCGTCGTTCTCGACGATGTTGATGCCCATCTCGCTCAGCGCGGCGCTGATGTCCTCGATCTGGTCGGACGACATCTCGCCCTGCGGCAGCGCTTCGTTGAGCTGCTCATAGGTGATGTAGCCGCGCTTCTTGGCGCGCGCGATGACCTTCTTGATCGACGCATCGTTCATGTCGATCAGCGGCGCATCGCCGGTTTCGTTCGTCTCGGCGGGTTCCGCCATGTTCGCCTTAGCCATCAATCGCCCTCGGTACCCAACGCTCGGGCGTCTTCGTTCGACTGTACAAGATTTGCAAGTCGGACTTCCAACGCCTGTTTCTCTCTTACCATAGCCACTTGTCGTTCGAACGCATCTTCGGTGAAGTGCGTCTGCATCGCCGCGGTCGCCTGCTTGAGTGCCGCGTCTACCTCAGGGCGGGCGACCATGATCGCGATCGCCTCGTCGAGGTCGGCACGGACGCGGGCTGGATCGGCCGTGGTCTGCGTGAACGAATAGGGCATCGTATCGGCTCTCAACAGGTCACTCGCGACTGAATTGAAACCGGACCTCGCCAATATGGTGAGCAAGCGCCCGCTATCAAGCTTCTGGTCCTCAAGTGCAACATCTACGACCGCTTCGAACAATCGCCCGAGCGCGCCGTTGATCATTTGCAGCGAGCCGAGCACCTCCATGTGGCGCGCGATCTCGACCGGGTGGCGGATCAGGCCGGCGAGCACGGCCTTGGCCAATACCCGGTCGATGCCGGTCGCGAGGAAGGCCTTCGCGTCTTCGGTGACGGGCGCGGCGGGGGGCTTCCAGCCTCCCTTGGGGCGCTCGCCGCGGGGCACGAAGGGCGCGCGCACCGGTTTGAAATGCTCGTAGAAGCGGTTCTTGAACTCGGCGTGGTATTGCTGCTTCACCGACGGGTCGGCGATGCCCTCCGCGAGTTCGTGGAGGCGGCGCTTGAGGCCGGCGCGCTGTTCGGGAGTGTCGAGCGCCTCGGCGGCGACTTCGGAGGCCCAGAGCCGGTCGACGAGTTGTTCGGGGGTTTTGAGCAACGCCTCGAACGCGGCGGGGCCGCCTGCGCGGACCAGATCGTCGGGGTCCTGGCCTTGTGGGAGCGTGACGAAGGCTAGGCTGCGGCCGGGGGCTAGCATCGGGAGCGCGCGGTGTGCGGCCCTGAGCGACGCCTTCTGGCCGGCGCCGTCGCCGTCGAAGCAGAGCAGGGGGACGTCGACCATGCGCCACAGCCGTTCGAGCTGCGCTTCGGTGAGCGCGGTGCCCAGTGGCGCGACCGCTTCGCCGAAGCCGGCCTGGGCTAGCGCGATGACGTCCATATAGCCCTCGACCACGAGCACGCGGCCGGACTTGCGCGAGGCGGGGGCGGCCTTGTCGAGATTGTAGAGCGTGCGGCCCTTGTCGAAGAGCGGGGTGTCGGGGGAGTTTAGGTATTTCGGCTCGCCGCCGTCGAGCACGCGCCCGCCGAACGCGATCGTCCGGCCGCGCGGGTCGCGGATCGGGATCATCAGGCGGCCGCGGAACCGGTCGTACGGGTCCTTGCCCTCTACCGAGATGAGCATGCCGGACTCGACCAGCATCGGGTCGCCATAGTCCTTCAGCGCGGCCTTGAGCTTGCCGCGGCTGTCGGGGGCGAACCCCATGCCGAACGCGCGCGCCGTCTCGGGCCTGATGCCACGGCGGTCGAGGAGCGCGCGGGCTTCGGTGCCGGGGAGGCCGTTGAGTTGTTCCGTGAACCAGTCGGCGGCGTCGGACATGACCTCGTGCAGGCCCTTGGCGCGCTCGGCCTTGGCGGCGGACTGGCGGTCCATCGCGGGCATGTCCATCCCGGCGGCCTGCGCGAGTTCCTTCACCGCGTCCATGAAGGGGAGGCCGCGCTGGTCGGTCATCCACTTGATCGCGTCGCCGTGCGCCGAGCAGCCGAAGCAGTGGTAGAAGCCTTTGTCGTCATTAACGTAGAAGGAGGGGGTCTTCTCGTTGTGGAACGGGCAGCAGCCCTTGTGCTCGCGACCGGCCTTGGTGAGTTTGGTGGTCTTGCCGACGAGGGCCGAGAGCGAGGTGCGGGCACGGAGTTCGTCGAGGAATTGTGGGGTTAGCGCCATGGGGTGACTTTGGTGGGGGTGGTTTGCGCGGCCAAGCCCTCCCCCGACCCCTCCCGCAGGCGGGAGGGGAGCAGAAGGGGGGCGGCGTTTGCGGCGAGCGTAACAGAGTCCCCCTTCCGCTTGCGGGAGGGGTTAGGGGAGGGGCGTTCCGCGAGCACGCGCCCGATCTCGGCCACCACGCCCTCCATCCGCTCCAGCACGTCGTTGTTCCAGAACCGGATCACACGGTAGCCTTGGTGTTCGATGAAGCGCGTTCGCCGCGCATCTTCGTCGGATTGCCAGTCATGCTGGCCGCCATCGACCTCGATTACGAGCTTGGACCCGCGAGAGACAAAATCGCAGATGAACGGGCCGATCGGCACTTGGCGGTTGAACCTCACGCCCGAAGTCCTGCGAGCGGCGAGGTGCTGCCACAGCGCGCTCTCTGCACGCGTCGGGTGAGCGCGGAGGTCTCGGATGCGGGTGCGTTGTTCCAATGCTCCGTCTCCTTTTGGGCACTGCCCTCCCCCGACCCCTCCCGCGAGCGGGAGGGGAGCAGTTAGCTCAGCGCCGCCTTTACGAGGCCGCTTGCCTTACTCATGTCCAGCTCGCTTGCGTGGCGTGCTTTCAGCTCCGCCATCACGCGGCCCATGTCCTTCATGCCGGTCGCGCCGAGTTCGTCCTTGATCGCCAGGATCGCCGCGGTCGTTTCCGCCTCGCTCATCTGCTGCGGCAGGAAGCGCTCGATCACTGCGACCTCGGCCGTTTCCGCATCGGCGAGCTCCTGGCGGCCGCCCTTCGAGAACATCTCGATCGACTCGCGGCGCTGCTTGACCATCTTCTGCAGCACTTCGACCACCAGCGCGTCGTCGCTCTCGGGGGCCTTGCCGTCTTTGGACTGAGGGGCACGCGCTTCGATGTCGCGGTTCTTGATCGCGGCCTGGATCAACGAGATAGCGTTGCGGCTCTGCTTGTCGCCGGCCTTCATGGCGGTCAGCTGCGCAGCCTTGATGTCGTCGCGAATCATGTACTGGTCTTTCAGGTGGTTCGTGCGTAGCCAGGCGGGATAGCGCGTCCGCCGCCCGTTTAACAGATTGACGCTGCGGCACGCCGGCCTTAGCGGACACCACTTAGCGACATCGTCAACGTAAAGAGAGTGCCCAGCCTGATGGCCGACGCCCAGCCTATAGCCATGCCTGCCGGTGCAACAGGCGTCCTGATCCTCGCCAATGGCGACGTGATCTGGGGTCGCGGGTTCGGCGCAGAGGGCAGTGCGGTCGGCGAAGTGTGCTTCCACACCGCGATGACCGGCTATCAGGAGGTGCTGACCGACCCGTCCTTCGCCGGGCAGATGATCTGCTTCACCTTCCCGCACATCGGCAATGTCGGCGCGAACCCCGACGACGTCGAGGCGGACGACCCGCATGCGCTCGGCATCATCGTCCGCGAGGACCTGACGCAGCCGTCGAGCTTCCGCGCGGTCGAGGGGCTCGATGGCTGGATGAAGCGGCATGCGCGGATCGGCCTTTCGGGGGTCGACACGCGTGCGCTGACGCGGCGGATCCGGGTGGCGGGTGCGCCTAATGGCGTGATCGCGCATTCGGCTAGTGGCGAGTTCGACGTGCCGGCGCTGCTGGCGATGGCGCGCGCGTGGCCGGGGCTGGAGGGCATGGACCTCGCCAAGGACGTCTCGACCGAGATGCATTATGGCTGGGGTGAGGATGCTCCCGGCGGTGTCTGGAAGCTGGGCTTCGGCTACGGGAACAGCTCGCCAGCAGGAGAGGGCGCTTCTGCTCCCCTACCGCTTGCGGGAGGGGTCGGGGGAGGGGCTGACCAATCAGCGCCGACCCCGCCTGAGGCCATGCCCTCCCCCGACCCCTCCCGCTCCGCGGAAGGGGAGCAGAAGGTGCGCCCGCACGTCGTCGCGATCGATTATGGCTCGAAGCGCAACATCTTCCGCAACCTCGTCGAGGCAGGCGCCAAGGTTTCCGTCGTCTCCGCCACCGCCAGCTTCGACGACGTGATGGCGCTCGCCCCCGACGGCATCTTCCTGTCGAACGGTCCCGGCGATCCCGCCGCGACCGCCGAATACGCGGTGCCGGTGATCCGCCAGCTGCTGGAGACGGGCAAGCCGCTGTTCGGCATCTGCCTCGGCCACCAGCTGCTCGGCCTCGCGGTCGGCGCGACCACGACCAAGATGTTCCAGGGCCACCGCGGCGCCAACCACCCGGTCAAGCGCCTGTCCGACGGCGCGGTCGAGATCACCAGCATGAACCACGGCTTCGCGGTCGAGCGCGACAGCCTGCCGGCCAACGTCCGCGAGACGCATGTGTCGCTGTTCGATGGGTCGAATGCGGGGCTGGAACTGACCGACCGGAACGCGTTCAGCGTGCAGTATCATCCGGAGGCAAGCCCAGGGCCGCAGGACAGCCTATATCTGTTCGAGCGCTTTGTGAGCTCTTTGCGGAAAATTGAGGGAAGCTGACCGATGGCAACTGTCCGCGCGCTTAAAATTTACGAGCCGGAGCGCTCCTCTCCGCAGGGCGACGTGGATGCCTCCATCATATTGCTAGATTTCGAAGGCGAGAAATTCGTTCAGATCGACACCTACGGATCGAAAGATCGTAAGTTTGTCGGAAAGCGATCTCAGAGCTTGAGGCTTTCTAAGGAAGCCTTCGAGCAACTTATGAAACTCGGGACCGCGCATTTCGCGCAAGGACAGTAATGCCAAAACGCACCGACATCTCCTCGATCCTCGTCATCGGCGCAGGACCTATCGTCATCGGCCAGGCGTGCGAGTTCGATTATTCGGGCACGCAGGCGATCAAGGCGTTGAAGGAGGAGGGCTATCGTATCGTCCTCGTCAATTCGAATCCCGCCACGATCATGACCGATCCCGAGCTGGCCGACGCGACCTATGTCGAGCCGATCACGCCGGCGATCGTCGCCAAGATCATCGAGAAGGAGCGTCCTGACGCGATCCTGCCGACGATGGGCGGGCAGACCGCGCTGAATACCGCGCTGGCGCTTTTCCATGACGGTACGCTCGAGAAGTTTGGCGTGACGATGATCGGCGCGGATGCCGATGCGATCGACATGGCGGAGGACCGACTGAAGTTCCGCGATGCGATGGACCGGATCGGGCTGGAAAGCGCGCGCTCGGCGATCGCACATACTGTCGAAGAAGCCTTGGAAGGCCTTGAGAAGACGGGGCTTCCGTCGATCATCCGGCCGAGCTTCACGATGGGCGGCTCGGGCGGCGGCATCGCGTATAATCGCGAGGAATTCATCGCGATCGTCCGCAACGGGCTCGATCTGTCGCCGACCACCGAGGTGCTGATCGAGGAATCGCTGCTCGGCTGGAAAGAATACGAGATGGAGGTGGTGCGCGATCGCAACGACAACGCGATCATCATCTGCTCGATCGAGAACGTCGATCCGATGGGCGTCCACACCGGCGACTCGATCACCGTCGCGCCGGCGCTGACGCTGACCGACAAGGAATACCAGATCATGCGCAACGCATCGATCGCGGTGTTGCGTGAAATCGGTGTCGAAACAGGCGGTTCGAACGTCCAGTTCGCGGTCAATCCGAAGGACGGCCGGCTGGTCGTCATCGAGATGAATCCGCGGGTTTCGCGCTCGTCGGCGCTGGCGTCGAAGGCGACCGGCTTCCCGATCGCGAAGGTCGCGGCGAAGCTGGCGGTCGGCTACACGCTTGACGAGATCGAGAACGACATCACGGGGGCAACGCCTGCCGCGTTCGAGCCGACAATCGATTACGTCGTGACGAAGATTCCGCGGTTCGCGTTCGAGAAGTTCAAGGGCGCGTCGAACACGCTCGGCACCGCGATGAAGTCGGTCGGCGAGGTGATGGCGATCGGTCGCAACATCCACGAATCGATGCAGAAGGCGTTGCGCGGGCTCGAGACTGGCTTGTCGGGGTTCAACCAGGTCGATCATTTGGTCGGTGCGCCGCGCGCGGAAATCGAGGCGGCGCTGGCCGTCGCGACGCCGGATCGGCTGCTGGTCGCGGCGCAGGCTTTGCGCGAGGGCTTCACGGTCGCCGAGGTGCATGCGATCGCCAAATATGATCCGTGGTTCCTGGAGCGGATCGCCGAGATAATCGCGGCCGAGGCCGAGGTGATGAAGGACGGCCTGCCGATCGACGCGGCCGGTATGCGGCGTCTGAAGAGCATGGGGTTCAGCGACAAGCGGCTCGCGTGGCTGGCGCTGCAATCCGCCAATCTGCGGGGCATGAACCGCGGGATCGCGCGCGGCTCGGGGCTGATCCACGAGGTCGTCAAGGCGATGACCGGCGGCGTGACCGAGGAGGAGGTGCGCCAGCATCGCCTGAAGCTCGGCGTGCGGCCGGTGTTCAAGCGGATCGATACGTGCGCGGCCGAATTCGATGCGAAGACGCCGTATATGTATTCGACCTACGAGGCGCCGAGCTTCGGCGAGCCCGAGAACGAGTCCGAGCCGACCTCCGCCAAGAAGATCGTGATTCTGGGCGGCGGGCCGAACCGGATCGGGCAGGGGATCGAGTTCGATTATTGCTGCTGCCATGCGTGCTTCGCGCTGGCGGATGCGGGCTATGAGACGATCATGGTCAACTGCAACCCGGAAACGGTGTCGACCGACTACGACACGTCGGACAGGCTGTATTTCGAACCGCTGACCGCCGAGGACGTGCTGGAGATCCTGCATGTCGAGCAGCAGAACGGCACTTTGGTGGGCGTGATCGTGCAGTTCGGCGGGCAGACGCCGCTGAACCTTGCGCGGGCGCTTGAAGCGGCGGGCATTCCGATCCTGGGGACGACGCCGGACGCGATCGATCTGGCGGAGGACCGTGAGCGGTTCGCGGCGCTGATCACCAAGCTCGGGCTGTTGCAGCCGGCCAATGGCCTCGCGCGGAGCCGGGACGAGGCGGTCGCGGCGGCGGAGCGGATCGGCTATCCGGTACTGATGCGGCCTTCGTACGTGCTCGGCGGGCGGGCGATGGAGATCGTCGATACGATCGGGCAGCTCGAGCATTATATCGCGACCGCGGTGCAGGTGTCGGGCGACTCGCCGGTGTTGATCGACCAGTATCTGCGCGACGCGATCGAGGTCGATGTCGATGCGATCTGCGATGGCACCGACGTGGTGGTTGCGGGCGTGTTGCAGCATATCGAGGAAGCGGGCGTCCATTCGGGTGACTCGGCTTGCTCGATCCCACCTTACTCGCTGTCGGCGGAGATCATCGCCGAGATCGAGCGGCAGACGGTGGCGCTTGCGCATGCCTTGTCGGTGGTCGGCCTGATGAACATCCAGTTCGCGGTGAAGGATGGCCTGGTCTACCTCATCGAGGTCAACCCGCGCGCATCGCGGACCGTGCCGTTCGTCGCCAAGGCGATCGGTGCGCCGATCGCCAAGATCGCCGCACGCGTGATGGCGGGCGAGAAGCTGGTCAACTTGCCGAAGATCGACCGGCACATCGACTATTATGCGGTGAAGGAGGCGGTGTTCCCCTTCAACAAATTCCCCGGCGTCGATCCGGTGCTGTCACCGGAAATGAAGTCGACCGGCGAAGTCATGGGAATCGATCCCGATTTCACGATCGCATTCGCCAAGGCGCAGTTGGGTGCGGGGACGATCCTGCCGACCAAGGGCAATGTCTTCGTCAGCGTGAAGGACGGCGACAAGGCGATGATCGTCGAGGCGGTGAAGGCGCTGGTCGACACCGGCTTCTCGATCGTCGCGACCGGCGGGACCGCGGATCATCTGGCGCGCGCCGGGTTGCCGGTCGAAAAGGTCAACAAGGTCGCCCAGGGTCGGCCGCATATCGTCGACCGGATCAAGGACGGCGATATCGCGCTGATCTTCAACACCACCGAGGGGTGGCAGAGCCTGAAGGACTCGCAGCCGATTCGTGCTTCCGCGCTCGGCCAGCGCATTCCGTACTTCACGACCGCGCCGGCTTCGCTCGAAGCGGCGAAGGCGATCGCCAAGCTTTCGACGCACAGCCTTGAAGTACGGCCGCTGCAATCCTATTATTCGCAGTCGCACGACTGATCCCGACATGAGAATGATGTGTGGGCGGGGCTGGTACAGGGCCTCGCGCGGGGAAATGGATTTGGGGACGAGATGATGGCGACCGTCGAAAAGATGCCGATGCTGCAGGAAGGCTATGAGACGCTGAGCGCGGATCTGAAGCGCCTGAAAGCCGAACGTCCGACGATCGTCGACGCGATCGAAGAGGCGCGCGCACACGGTGACCTGAGCGAGAACGCGGAATATCATGCCGCGAAGGAGCGTCAGGGCCAGGTCGAGGCATCGATCTCCGACATCGAGGACAAGCTGAGCCGCGCGCAGATCATCGATCCGAAGGATTTGTCGGGCGACAAGGTCGTGTTCGGCGCGACGGTGACGTTGCTCGACGAGAACGACAAGCCGGTGAAGTATCAGATCGTCGGCCAGACCGAGGCTAACGCGAAGACGGGGCGGATCTCGTACAATTCGCCGCTGGGTCGCGGGCTGATCGGGCGCAAGCTCGATGAAGAGGTCGAGGTCACGGTGCCGGCCGGCGAGCGTTACTACGTCGTCTCCAAGATCGAGTTCATCTGAGCCTTATGCAATTCTTCGAGACGCGGGCGACGGCGATCATCACGATCGTGACGGTCATCGTCTCGGGATTCTTGGTGCTGAGCGGGTCGCTTGGCTACTGGGCGGTGAACGCCGGGTTCATCCCGTTGCGGATGACCGATCTCGGTATTCCTAGCGAACATATGTTCGTCGTACCGTCCTGGGCGACGCCGCTGACTGCGACGTTGATCCATGGTGGGTGGGCGCATATCGCGCTGAACCTCGTGATGCTGGTGTATTGCGGGCAGTTCGTCGAGAAGGCGCTGGGGACGGTCGGATTGGTCGTGCTGTACGTGCTGGGCGCGTATGCCGCCGCGGCGGGGCATTGGGCGTTCGGGCCTGACTCCACTGCGCCGATGATTGGCGCCAGCGGTGCGATCTCGGCGGTCGTTGGGGCTTATGCGCTTTTGTATGGCGAGCGGCGGGCTCAGGCGATCGGGCCGGTGCCGGCTGGGGTCGTGCATGTCGTTTGGCTGGCTGCGGCGTGGATCGGGATCCAGCTGCTGATGGGGCTGGCCGGGTTTGGGGCTTCGGTTGGGGCTAGTGGGCCGATTGCTATTGGCGCGCATATCGGTGGGTTCTTGGCGGGGCTGCTGCTGGCTCGGCCTTTGTTGCTCTGGCATTACCGGGCTGCTTGAGCCTGCCGGCTCCTACCTACCGCCACTCTATACACGCACACCCCGTTCGTCCCGAGTAGCTGCTGAGCTTGTCGAAGCGGCGTATCGAAGGACAGGTTGGCGCTCGGGACCTGTGCTTCGATACGAGCCCTCGATACGGCTCTGCGAGCCTACTCGGTCTCTACTCAGCACGAACGGAGAGGAGTGCGCCGCCTTTGGCGTCTTTCCTTCTTTCGAACGGGAGAGGGACGGAGCCCGTGGCCTTACTAGAAACTGATTGTCGGCCAGGTATTGCCAAACCGTCATCCCCGCGGAGGCGGGGATCCATAGCCTATGTCGTTGCGATCAGATCGCTACGTCAGCCAGTATGGGTTCCCGCCTCCGCGGGAATGACGGTCGTTGGCGGCCGTTATGCTACGGTCGCGCCGAGGTTCGGCTCGAGCATGCGGTGCAAGTGCACCACCACAAACTTCATCTCGGCATCGTCGACGGTACGCTGCGCCGCAGCACGCCAAGCCTTCTCGGCGCTGGCATAATCCGGGAATACTCCGACGAACTCGATCTTGCTCAGATCGTTGAAATCCAGGGTGCGCGGGTCGCTGACGCGGCCGCCGAATACGAGGTGGAGCTTGCTCATGCGCTTGCTTTCCTAGGGAGGGGGTTGCCGCCTCCCTAGCGTGTTCGACCCGCGGTTTGAACCCTTAGACGGCAGGCTTCTGCGAAACCGCCTTCGCACCTGCGGTACCGGCCGTCGTGACCGCCTTGACGATACCCTCGAGCAAACCCCTGGCCTGGTCGCGTGCATTGTCCTTGGTCAGGCCGAGTTCGCCGAGTTCCGAACGACCTGCGTCCTTTGCCGCCGCGGTCGCTGCGACGAGCGTTTCGCTAAGGCGCTTGCCGACGGGGGCGAGCAATTCCTTCTCACGTGCAGAACGCGGGAGCAGCGCGCCGGCGAGCGCGCCAACAGCCAGACCGCCGACGAGGATGCCGGCCGGGTTGGATTCGAGGGTGTTGACGACGCGCTTGGTCTTCTCGCGCGAGACTTCGAGGACCTCGGAGGCCTTGTCGCCGGCGTCGTGATAGACCTTCGACGCGGTCTCGCGGACGGTGTCGAGGCCTTCGCGCAGACGGCTCTCGGTCTCGTGGGCGGCTTCGTTGGCGGTGGTCTTTGCGTCGGTCATGGAAAATGTCCTTCTGGTGGCAAGCTGCTCGCCGTTCAATGCAATGAGGGTTCAACGCGAGCCGGGACTTCTAGGTTTCAATATGGTGACCGTGGTCGGGGCGGTCACCGCCCGCGGCGGAACAGTCCGACGATCCGGTGGCGCGCGAGGAACAGTCCGGCGACCGCCGCGAACCCCGCGGTCGGTCCCGGATTGCGCTTCACGGTCTCGACGCTGGCGCTGAGCGCGGCGGTGCCGGCATCGGCGACGTCGCGGCTGGCGTTCAGCGCGAGCTTTCGCGGATTGAGCCGGTCCTGCAACTGCCCGATCGTCATCATGACGCGCTGGCGGGCGAGGGCCGATTCGATCTCTGCGGCGGCGACTTTGGCGGATGTCATGATACGGGCTCGCTCTTCGTCTGAAGCTTCGACTTGCCGATCATCGCCAGGATCGCCGCCACTGCGAGGACGGCCACCACGACGATGGCGGTCGCCCATCCTGGCCCCACCAGCGTCGCCACCGTCAAGATCGCACCGACCAGCAGTGCGATCAGCGCGGCCAAAGCCAGCACGCCGGCGACCGCGAAGAACATCGCGGCCGACTTGTACGCGCTCGCCGTCTCGCCGAACTTCGCCTTGTAGACAGCGACTTCCGCGGTCGCGAGACTCTTCGTCTCGGTCGCCAGGCGACCGACGATGGATGCAAGACTCTCGTCCTCGCCGGTCGCGAACGTCAGTGGGTCGGACAAGACGTCAGACCTTCGAATTGGCATCGACGCCCGACTGCACCAGTCGCGCGACGACGAAGCCGATGGCCGCTGCTGCACCCACCGCGATGGCTGGCGACTTCCGCACGAGCTCGCGCGCGTCGTCGAACAGCTCGTCGATGTCCTTGGCCTTCACTTGGTCGGCGAAGCCCGAGACGCTGTCGGCCGCGCTGCGGGCATAACCGCCATATTGCGAACCGAGCTTCTCATCGACCTGGCCTGCGGCGTCGGTCAGCAACTGGGCGACCTGCTCCAGGGCGCCGCTTGCACGTGCCTTGCCGTCCTCGGCGAAGGTGCGGACCTTGTCGGTCGCCTGCGCGGTATACTTGTTGGCACCGTCCTTGATCGCCTGCTTGGCGTCGCCGGCCTTGGCCGAGACATCGCCGTTTTCGATCGTCTTGCTGAGCTCGGTCCCGACCTCGTTCGCGGTCGTTTTCAGGTCGTTGACGGTGTCGTTTACGCTGGAGTCGGCCATGACGGTCCCTTTCAGAATTGTTACGCCCTCAACACCGTCGTTGGAGCACGGTTCCCGAACCGTCGCGCGATTGCACGACACTATTCTCGGATGTCCGCGCGATTGCCCGATATGGCGTGAGACGGTAGAGGCGGCGCGAACGACCCGGCACCGGGATTTGTAGGAGCATCGTTACGTGACCGCAATCATCGACCTTCATGCACGCCAGATCCTCGACAGCCGCGGCAATCCGACCGTCGAGGTCGACGTGCTGCTCGAAGACGGCAGCTTCGGCCGCGCGGCCGTGCCGTCGGGCGCCTCGACCGGCGCGCACGAGGCGGTCGAGCGCCGCGATGGCGACAAGACCCGCTGGGGCGGCAAGGGCGTCGATGGCGCGGTCGATGCGGTCAACGACGAGATCACCGACACCGTGCTCGGCATGGACGCGGAGGACCAGTCGGACCTCGATCGCGCGATGATCGAACTCGACGGCACCGAGAACAAGGGCCGGCTGGGCGCGAACGCGATCCTCGGCGTCAGCCTCGCCGTCGCCAAGGCCGCGGCCGAAGCGCGCGGCCTGCCGCTGTACCGCTATGTCGGTGGCGTGCAAGCGCATCTGCTGCCGGTGCCGATGATGAACATCATCAACGGCGGCGAGCATGCCGACAACCCGATCGACTTCCAGGAATTCATGGTCGTGCCGGTCGGCGCGTCGAACATCCTCGAGGCGGTCCGCTGCGGCTCGGAGATCTTCCACACGCTGAAGAAGGGCCTGAGCGAGAAGGGCCTGTCGACCAGCGTCGGCGACGAGGGCGGCTTCGCACCGAACATCGGCAGCACCACCGAGGCGCTCGACTTCATCATGTCGAGCATCGAGAAGGCAGGGTACAAGCCCGGCGAGGACGTGATGCTCGCGCTCGATTGCGCGGCGACCGAGTTCTACAAGAACGGCAAGTACGACATCTCGGGCGAGGGCCGGATCCTCGAGAGCGCGGAGATGGCGGAGTATCTCGCGGATTTGACGCGCCGCTACCCGATCTTCTCGATCGAGGACGGCATGGGCGAGGACGATTGGGAGGGCTGGAAGACGCTGTCCGACCTGATCGGCGACAAGGTCCAGCTGGTCGGCGACGATCTGTTCGTGACCAACCCGAAGCGTCTGAAGCGTGGCATCGACCAGGGTATCGCCAACTCGCTGCTGGTGAAGGTCAACCAGATCGGCACGCTGACCGAGACGCTGGAGGCGGTGTCGATGGCGCAGCGCGCGAAGTATACCGCGGTGATGTCGCATCGGTCGGGCGAGACCGAGGACTCGACGATCGCCGATCTGGCGGTCGCTACCAATTGCGGTCAGATCAAGACGGGCAGTCTCGCGCGGTCGGACCGGTTGGCGAAGTACAACCAGCTGATCCGGATCGAGGAAGAGCTGGGCGACGCGGCGCGCTATGCGGGTCGCGACATCCTGATCGGGGGCTGATAGGTTCGGAAACCGGAGGACGACATGGCACGCGTGACGACGAAGACCAGCAAGTTGCGGAAGACGATGCGCAAGGCCGCGTGGCCGGCGCTGGGGCTGACGCTGATGGCGTTCTTCGGCGCGTATGCCGTGCTCGGGCCGAACGGGATGTTCGCGTATGGCGACTATAAGCGCCAGTTGGCGAAGCGTGAGCAGGACTATGCCGCGCTCGATCGCAAGCGCGAGGTGCTGAAGAACCGGGTGGCGTTGCTGAACCCGGATCATGCGAACCCGGATATGGTCGACGAGATGGTCCGTAAGGAACTGAACGTCGCGCATCCGGACGAGGTTATCGTCCCGCTGGGGAACTGATCTTCTGCTCCCCTCCCTGAAAGGGAGGGGCTGGGGGTGGGTTGGCTGGCTTGAGCCGCCACCGATCGAACACGCGGAAGCCGACCCACCCCCGACCCCTCCCTTTCAGGGAGGGGCAAGAAGTGGGGTCGGCTTCAGGGTTTACCGACCCAGGAACGTCAGCAGGTCGTTGGTGAAGCGATCGCTGTCGGTGATCGTCAGGCCGTGCGGGGCGCCGTCATATTCGACCAGTTGCGAGTCCGCGATGCCCTTGGCGGCGGCGCGGCCGGTCGCGTCGATCGGCACGGTCTTGTCGCTTGTCCCGTGGACGACCAGCGTCGGTACGCGGAAAGCCGCCAGATCCTGACGGAAGTCGGTGTGGCCGAACGCCTTGGCGCACTCCAGTGTCGGGTGAAGGCCCGCCTGCATCGCGAGGCTCCAGACCCAGTCGACGACCTCGTCGCTGACCGGCGAGGTGATGAACCCGACGCCGAGGAATTGCTGGAGGAAGGTCTTGAAGAACGCCGGGCGGTCGTCCTCGATACCCGCGCCGATGCTGGCGAGCGTCTCTTCGGGAACGCCGTCGGGATTGTCATCGGTCTTGAGCATGTACGGCACGACCGACGAGATCAGCCCGGCGGCGACCACGCCCTTGCCCTCGTAGCGGCTCATGTAGCGCGCGATCTCGCCGCCACCCATCGAGAAGCCGACGATCGTCGCGTCGGTGTTCGCGCCGGTGGCTTCCATCACGTCGGCCAGATCGTCGGTCAGCGTGTCGTAATTATAGCCGGTCCAGGGCTGGCCCGAGCGACCGAACCCGCGGCGGTCATACGCGATCGCGCGGAAGCCGGCGTTGGCGAGCGCCATCGCCTGCGCGTCCCAGCTGTCGGCGTTGAGCGGCCAGCCGTGCGTCAGGATCACCGGGCGACCCGTGCCCCAGTCCTTGACGTAAATGTCTGTACCGTCGCGGGTTTTTACGTAGGGCATGCAAGTCTCCGGTCTGTCTTTGCAGATGCACGTTCAACGGCTCATCGCGCGCGCCGTTCCGCACGCTGGCGTACCAAGACTTCGACTGGCAGCATGGCGCCAGACGAATCGGAATCGGAGACAGGATGCGGATCGGACTTTTGACGACGGCGCTCGGCGCAGTCCTCGCCTTGAGCGCGTGCGGCCCCGCGCAGACGACCGCGAACACGCAGGCTCCTGCCGCGCCGACCACCGCTGCGACGGGCGACTGGGCGGGGTTCCGCGATGGCTTCATCGACGGCTGGTTCAACATCGATCCGGCCAATGCGGTCTATCAGGGCAAGCACGAATATGACGGCGGCTTGGGCGACTGGAGCGCGGCGGGGCTGAAGCGGCAGGCGGACTTCCTGCATGGCGCGATCGACAAGGCGGGGGCGTTCAAGGATCTGAAGCCCGCCGAGGCGTTCGAGCGCGACTATCTGGTGCAGGTCGCCAAGGGGAAGCTGTTTTGGCTGGAGGATGCCGACCAGCCGCATCAAAATCCGGCTTGGTATGTGAGCGCGGGGCTCGATCCGAACACGTATATCGCGCGCAATTATGCCGATGCGCCGACGCGGATGAAGGCGCTGACCGCGTTCCTGCAGAAGATCCCGGCGGCGGCGGGGAACATCAAGGCGAACCTCAAGACGCCGATGCCGTTGAGCTACGTCAATTACGGGACGGCGGCGTTCAACGGCTTTGCCGACTATTATGCGGGCGACGCGGTGAAGGCGTTTGCCGGCGTGAAGGACGCGGCGGCGCAGAAGCAGCTCACCGATGCGGCGCAGGCGGCGTCGAAGGCGATGCGCGATCTGGGAACGTGGACAGGAGGCCAGCGCGCGACGGCGACGCAGGATTTTGCGCTGGGGGCGGACAAGTTTTCGCGGATGGTGGCGATGACCGAGGGCGTCGATACGCCGCTCGACCAGCTCGAGGCGGCGGGTGTCGCCGACCTGAAGCGCAACCAGGCGGCGCTGGCGCAGGCGTGCGGGGTGTTCGCCAAGGGGCAGACGATCCTCGCGTGCATGGACAAGATGAACGCGAACAAGCCGGTCGGCGGGCCGGTGGCGGAGGCGCGGCGCCAGATTCCGATTTTGCGGAAATTCGTCGTGGATCACGACCTGCTGACGATCCCGGGGACGGAGCAGGCGCTGGTCGAGGAGTCGCCGCCGTATAACAGGCAGAACTCGGCGTATATCGATCCGCCGGGGCCGTTCGATAAGGGTGTGCCGTCGATCTACTACATCTCGCCGCCCGACCCGAGCTGGACCAAGGCGGTGCAGGACGCGTTCGTACCGGGCAGGAACGACCTGCTGTTCACGTCGGTGCACGAGGTGATGCCGGGGCATTTCGTCCAGTTCCTGCATGCAAACCGCTCGCCGTCGCTCTTCGGGCGATTGTTCGTGGGGTATGCGTTTGCCGAGGGGTGGGCGCATTATGCGGAGGAGATGATGTGGGAAGCGGGGCTCAACAACGGCGATCCCGAGACGCATGTCGGGCAAATTTCGAACGCGTTGTTGCGCGATTGCCGGTATCTTTCGGCGATCCGCATGCATGCGAAGGGGATGACGCAGGAGCAGTCGTTCCGGATGTTCGTCGACGAGTGTTACCAGGACGAGGGGAACGCCAAGCAGCAGGCGGCGCGGGGGACGTATGATCCGGCGTATCTGAATTATACGATGGGTAAGTTGATGATCCGGAAGCTGCGGGCGGACTGGACGGCGACGCGGGGTGGCAGGAAGGCTTGGAAGGCGTTTCATGACGAGTTCTTGAGTTTTGGGGGGCCGCCGATCCCTTTGGTTCGGAAGGCGATGATGGGGAAGGCTAAGGCGACGGCGGCGTTTTGATTTGGGAGGATCGCGATCGTTCTCCCATCCACCCCGGCGAAGGCCGGGGCCCAATTGGGGAGCGTCGCTAACGAAGCGCAGTCCTCCGTTACGCCGACCTTTCCAATTGGGCCCCGGCCTCCGCCGGGGTGGTATCCCTTGGGTGAGATTGTTGGGTCCTCCCAAAAGCATGTGTCCCCGCGAAGGCGGGGACCCAGACTGGGCACCCGCCTTCGCGGGTGAACATTCTTCTTCTTCTCGTGCTCCCTCTCCCCCTTCCGGGGAGAGGGCTGGGGTGAGGGGGAGCCAAGCAGTGCAGCGTTTGGGGCAGCCCCTCACCCCGACCCTCTCCCCGGAGGGGAGAGGGAGTAGGTCACCTTGCTTGGGAGGCCGGTTGGACGTCTTGGGTTTCTTCGGTCGGTGGGTTGCGGATCGAGGGGCGGAGGCGGCTTAGGCTGCATAGGCCTGCTACCAGCGCGAGGCCGGCAGCTACGAGCGGCGGGGTCATGCCGGCGCCTACGCCCATCGCCAGGAGGGCCGCGACCAGGGTGGCGCCGGTGGTCTGGCCTACCAGGCGGACCGTGGAGACGAGGCCGCCTGCTGCTGCGGCGCGTTCGCGGGGGGCGGAGCCGATGATGAGGCGCGCGTTCGGCGCCATGAACATCCCGAAGCCCGAGCCGCACAACGCCATCCGCCATGCGATATCGAAATAGCCGGGGTCTGCGGGCATGTACGCGATCAGCAGCAGCGCGCAGATCGACACCCCCATGCCGATCCCGCCGAGCAGTCCGGCCGGGTAGCGATCGGACAACCAGCCGGAGAGCGGCGCGACGAACATGTTGGCGAGCGGCCATGGTGCGATCGCCGCGCCGACTTCCGCCGCGCTAAAACCGTAGGCGTGCGTCAGGCGGAACGGGGTCGAGAGCAGCAGCGTCATCTGCGCGATGAACGCGGTGTAGGCACCGATCGCCGACAGCGCGAGCACCGGTCGCGCGAGCAGGTCGATCGGCAGGATCGGCTTGGTCTCGCCCTGTTCGCGCTTTACGAAGAACCAGCCGATTACCACGCCGGTCAGGACGATCGCGGCGGAGACGATCGGGCTGTCGCCGTGGACCGCGCTTTCCGCGCCGCCGATGACGAGCCCGATCATCGCTGCGCACATTACTGCGCCGAGCACGTCGAAGGGTTCGTCGTGTTTCCGCGGTTCGGGTAGCGCGCGTCCGAGTAGGAGCGACGCGATCGCGAACGGTACGGCGCTGGCGAACACCCAGGGCCAGGGGGCGATGGCGAGGACTAGACCGCCGATCGTCGGGGCGAGTGCTGCCGAACTCGAGACGACGACCGAGTTGATGCCGAGCCCGCGTCCGAGTTGCTTTGTCGGATAGATCGAGCGAATCAGCGCCGACGAGACGCTTAGCGCCGCTGCGGCACCCAAGGCTTGCGCGGCGCGGACGACTAGCAGGAACGGGAGGCTCTTAGCGAAGAAGCAGAGCAACGTCGCGACCGTGAACAGCAGTTGGCCGTATTGGTACATCCGCTTCAGGCCGATCCGGTCGCCGAGCCCGGAGAAGGGGAGCAGCGCCATCGCGAGGATCAGCTGGTACACCGTGACTACGGTCACCACCGCGCTGCTGCCGACGTTCAGATCGCGCGCGATCGTCGGGAGCGCGACGGTGGCGATGCCGCCGTCGATGATCGTGAGCGCCGTGCCCGCCGAGATCGCGGCGATGGCGACGAAGCGGCGGGGCTTGGGCAGGCCGTCCTGCATTTTCTTGAACTCGCTTCGTTACCCCGGATCCTTCAACTTTCCTCAGGAGAGCCTTGTTCCGGGGACCACCGTGCCGCACAATCGACAGGATTTGTTATGCGGATCGGTGGACCCCGGAACAAGCCCGGGGTGACGGTAGGGAGTTGTATATGCGTGGTATCTTGTTTGCGACGGCGGCGACACTGCTTGCGGGGACTGCAGCCATTGCCCAAGTCGCACCGATGACCACAACGAACACCGCCGCCGATCCGTATGTCTGGCTCGAGGACAAGGATGGCGCAAAGCCGCTGGCCTGGGTCGAGGTCGAGAATGCGAAGACCCTTCCGCGGCTCCAGAACGATCCGCGCTACAAGACCTTCTACGCAGAGGCGCTGGCGATCGCGTCGGCGAAGGATCGCATTCCGATGCCGAACCAGATGTTCGGGCGGATCTATAATTTCTGGCGCGATGCCGAGCATCCGCATGGGCTTTGGCGCTGGACGAGTGCCGCCGATTACGCGAGCGCGACGCCGAAATGGACCACCGCGCTCGACCTCGATGCGTTGGGCAAGGCCGAGGGCAAGCAGTGGGTCTGGAAAGGGTCTACCTGCCTCCAGCCCGAGGAGCGGCTGTGCCTGGTCGCGCTGTCTGAGGGCGGCGAGGATGCGGTGACGTACCGCGAGTTCGACCTGTCGACCGGTGCGTTCGTCGAGGGCGGCTTCATGCTGCCGAAGTCGAAGCAGGATGCGAGCTGGGTCGACAAGGATACGCTGCTGGTCGCGCGCGACTGGGGCGCGGGGACGACGACGCAGTCGGGCTATGCGTTCGTGTTGAAGCAGGTGAAGCGCGGCCAGCCGCTGACCGCCGCGACCGAGGTGTATCGCGGCGCGGCGACCGACCAGGGGCCGACCGGCGCGGACGTGCTGACCGACGAGAGGGGCAACCGGCTGGTGGTGATCCAGCGGCGGAAGACGTTCTTCGGTGCGGACAAGCTGGTGTGGACGCCGACGGGTACGCGGCCGCTCGCGCTGCCCGATCGCACGTTTCCGGCGGGGATGATCGACGGACAGGTGATCTTCTCAACCAGTGACCCATGGGGCAAGATCCCGGAGGGGGCGGTTGCCTCCGCGCCGCTTGCCGAGGTGGAGAAGGGGACGATCAACCCGACGATCGTGTTCGCACCGGGGCCGCGCCAGTCGGTCGACGGGATGGCGTTGACCAAGTCGAAGCTTTTGCTGGTGGTGTCGGACAACGTCCGTGGTCGTGCGTCGGTCTATACGCATGGCGCGAATGGCTGGATTGCCAAGCCGATCGTGCTGCCGGACAATGCCTCGATCGACGTCGCGAGCACGACGGATCGTAGCGACGACGCGTATCTGACGTCGACCGGGTTCCTGACGCCGACCTCGCTCTATTCGCTGGATGCCGCGACGGGGGCTGCGCCGAAGCCCATCAAGACTCTGCCGGCGAAGTTCGATGCGTCGAACGATGTGGTCGAGCAGTTCGAGGCGACGTCCACCGACGGGACGAAGGTGCCGTATTTCGTGGTCCACAAGAAGGGCATCACGCTCGACGGGACCACGCCGACGATCATGACCGCATATGGCGGTTTCCAGGTGTCGATGACGCCGAGCTATTCGGGAAGCACGGGCAAGCTTTGGCTGGAGCGGGGCGGTTCGTATGTGCTCGCCAACATCCGTGGCGGCGGCGAGTTCGGGCCCAAGTGGCATGATGCCGGGCGGAAGACCAAGCGGCAGGTGATCTACGACGACTTTGCGGCTGTGGCGAAGGACCTGTTCGCGCGGAAACTGACGAGCCCGGCCAAGCTCGGCATTTATGGCGGGTCGAATGGCGGTTTGCTGATGGGCGTCGAGTTCAACCAGCATCCCGATTTGTGGAAGGCTGTGACGATCCAGGTGCCGTTGCTCGACATGATCCGGTACGAAGGGATCGCGGCTGGGGCGTCGTGGGTCGACGAATATGGCTCGGTGAGCGTGCCAGAGGAGAAGGCGTTTCTCGAGACGATCTCGCCGTATCAGAACATCAAGAAGGGCGTGGCGTATCCGGAGCCGTATATCTGGACGACGACCAAGGACGACCGGGTCGGGCCGCAGCATGCGCGCAAGTTCGCGGCGCGGCTGAAGGAATATGGGCTGCCGTATTTGTATTATGAGGATACGGCGGGTGGCCATTCGGGTGATGCGGATATCGAGCAGGGGGCTCGGTTGCAGGCGTTGCAGATGACGTATTTTACGCAGAAGCTGGTCGGGGTGGCGAAGTAAAACCTGTGATCCTCCCCCGCCAAGGGGGAGGTGGCAGGCATCGCCTGACGGAGGGGGAGGAAGGGGAAACCTCGGTTCCGTGTCCTCCCCCTCCGTCACCTTCGGCGACACCTCCCCCTGGCGGGGGAGGATCGACCGTCGATCAGCGGCAGCGGACCTGGCTGTTGCTCTGCTCCACTGCACGCCCGGCCAAGCCACCGGCTGCTGCACCGAGCAGCGAGCCGACGATCCGCGAACGGCCACCGTCGATCACGTTGCCGAGGATGCCGCCGCCCGCCGCGCCGATGATCAGCCCGGTCGTGCCGTCGTTGCGCTTGCAGTAATATTTGCCGTCCTGGCCGGCATAGACGCGGTCGTTGGTCGCCAGCGTGCGCTCCTGGTAGTTCGGGCCTGCGCGGTAATAGCGCGAGGGGTCGTAATTGCCCTCGTCGCGCTCGTCCGGATACGCTTCCTGATAGCCGCCACTGCGATCCGGTGCGGTGCGATAGCCACCCTGTGGCGCATAGCCGCCACGGTTGCCGCGTACCGACTGGTAGCGATCGAATTCCGTGCGGAAGATCTGCAATTCGCTGTCGAGCCGTGCCTGGGCGGCGGCAAAGCGCGCATCGTCGGCCTGCGATTGCGCTAGCGCCGGCGTTGCAACGGAAAGGCAGGTAGCGGCGATCAGTGCAGCCGTACCGAGAAAACGCTTCATGATCCGGATCCTTCTAAAAGGTCACAACGAGAGTGGGCGGCAGCATCGCGCCACCGCCCCCTCGATTTCAAGTCGTATCAGCGGCAGATCTGCACGCGGCGGTTGTGGCGCCATTCGGTGCGGCAGCGGCGGTTGTTGTTCCAGTTGCGACGATCATGATCGCGGCCACGATAGCGGCGGTCGTCGTGACGATCGCCGCGATGGTCGTTGTGGCGATAATCGCGGCGGTCGCCGCGGTCGCCACGGTGGTCGCCGCGATGATCGTTGTCGCGATACTGCTGGCTGTACCCGCGCTGTGCCTCTGCGGGAGCGGCGGCACCGAGGCCGAGTGTCGCGAAGGCCAACCCGGCAGCGATGAGATGCGTAAACTTCATGAGATGTCCTCTCGAACCCGACAATCGGGATGCGCCGTTGATACGGCTATCGAGAGACATCGTTCCTGAACGGGGTTGTTGGCTGGCGTACAGGTTGGACGCGCCAGCCGGGGATCGGTTAGCCCTATGTTAGCCGGGGAGCCCCTCGATCACGAACACGCGGTAGTCGGCGCCCTTGAGACGGTGCTGCAACGCGTCCTGATAGGCCGGGCTGTCATACCAGGCGTGCGCCTCGGCCATGTCCGGGAATTCGAGGATCACGGCGCCCTCGACAGCCTGACCTTCGAGCGTCTCGACGGCACCGTAGAACGCCAGTGGCTTCAGCGTGCGGCCTTCGCGGGCCAGCGGTGCTTTTGCCTGGTACTGCTTCATCTCTTCGGCATCGGTGACTTCGTTGCGCACGAATACGACATAGGCGGTCATCTAGATTCTCCTTCTGCGGCGGCAGGGTGGCAGCGAATATACCTATGCCCGTCAATATGCGCCTGGTTTCGGCCTGAACGCGCCGAGGCCCGCGATCGCCAGCCGTTGTGCGGGGATCGCGGTCTCGGCGAACGAGAATCGCAGGTAGCGCGCGGTGGTCGGTCGGGCGAAGGCGATACGCTGGGCGGCGAGCGCGTAGGCGATGTTGGGGAGCTCGCCCTTGGCGATATCCTGCCAGGTCCTGCCGTCGGTGCTTGCCTCGACCTTGTAGCCCTTGGGCGGGGCGGTGTTCGCCATCACCGCGCGCGACGGGATCAGGACGAAGCCGGCGAGCGTCTCGGTCGCGGCGAGGTCGATCGTGACCGAAGCGGGCGTCCCGGGCGCAGGCGCGGGCAGGGTCCAGGCGGTCGCGCTGTCGTCGTCGAGCAGCGCCTTGGCACCCGGCGCGGTCGCGGTGACGATCGACCAGCGACTGGTGACGACGGTGGTGGTGTCGGTGTTCCGGACCGGGGCGACGGGAGCGGGCGCGACCTGGCGGAACAGCGCGACTTCGCTGATCGCGGGGCAGGCGGTGCCTTCGAGGATGCGCAGGCGGAGGCGGCGGGGGGCGATCGGCGTGTCCAGGCGGACGATGCGTTGCGGGCCGATGCCCGAATGCTCGGCGAGTTTTTCCCATCGCCCGTTGATCTCCGCATCAATAGCGAAGCGGGTGACGCGAATGCCGAGTGGGAGATACTCGCGGAGGCGGATGAGGTCGAACGATCGGCCCGGCGGGAGGTCCAGCGTCAGTGTCGGCGTGATGATCGCGTCGGGCGTCGACCAATAGGTGTCGCGGTTGCCGTCTAGCACCGTGCTGGCCGCATAGGTCTTCCCGCGGACGTGGCTGGCCGATGCGACCGCGGTCTTGGCGAGATCGGTGGCGAAGGTCGCGGCCTGCGCCTTGCCGAACGACTTCAGCGTCTCGACGTCGATGTCGGCGAGGCGACCGCGGCGGTCGGGCGGCAGGTTGAGGTTGAGGTTGGTGCCGCGACCGACCGATTCGTCGTGCAGCTTGATCAGGCGCGCGGGTGTCTTGACCTTCGAATCCTCGTCGGCGTGGTAGAACCAGCCGGGCCGGATCGAGACGTCGGTCTCGGCGGGCCACCAAAGGGGCGCACCGCGCACGCCCGAATTGCCCTCGGACTGGACATAGGGATGGTTCGGCATGGTCGGCCAGCACGGATCGCCGGCGACGCCGTCCTCGTTCCCGACCCAGCGCAGGTCCGCGCCGAGCGGGTCGAAGGTGCAGGCCATCGGCTGATGCTCGTGAACCAGCGCGACGATCGACGGCCAGTTATAGTATTTCGGCGCGTCGATCTTCCGCGTGTCGCGCGCGCCGCCGTAATAGCCGTCGCCGCCGTTCGCGCCGTCGAACCAGAATTCGAACAGCGTGCCGTAACGCGTGCAGAGCTCGACGACCTGCTTGCGGAAATACTCGACATAGGCCGGGCGGCCATATTCGGCGTGATTGCGATCCCAGGGCGAGAGATACAGGCCGAAATCGAGCCCGGCACGGCGCGTGGCGCGCTCCATCTCGCCGACGATGTCGCCCTTGCCGTCCTTGTAGGGGCTGTTGCGGATGCAGTGTTCGGTCAGCATCGTTGGCCACAAACAGAAACCGTCATGATGCTTGGCGGTCAGGATGATGCCGCGCATGCCGCCTGCCTTAGCCGCGGCGACGATCTGGTCTGGCGAGAAATCGGTCGGGTCGAAGAGCTTCGGATCCTCGTCGCCATAGCCCCATTCGCGATCGGTGAAGGTGTTGATCGAGAAATGAACGAACGCGTATTGCTCGCGCGCGTGCCAAGCGAGTTGGCGCTTCGAGGGCGTCGCACCCCAAGGCTTCGGCGCGGTGTCACGACCGGCACCGATCGCAGGCGTGGCGGTGGCGGCTAGACCCGAGGCGAGCAGCAGGCGGCGAGAAACTTCGGTCATCATCGTCTCCGGGAGGTATCAGGCAGCGGGCTGGCCGAACGAGGGCGGTCGGTCGGCGAGCTTCGCGCCGAATGCAGGGTTCGGCGTGGCGGACATGGTGAAGCGGAGCGTGCCGCCGGCCGCGAGATCGGCATGCGATATCCAGCTCTTGGTCCACGGCTTGCCGTTCCACTGGACCGCCGCGACGTAGGGCGTGTCGGCGCGGTTGCCGGGGGCGTCGACGACCAGCTTGCGACCCTTGCCGACGCGGACCTCGGCGTGGGTGAACAGCGGCGAGCCGAACACGTACACCGCCGCGACCGGATCGACCGGGTAGAAGCCGAGCGCGGACATCACGAACCACGCGCTCATCTGGCCGCAATCGTCGTTGCCGATGATCCCGTCCGGCGCGTTGCGGTACATCGTGTCGAGTAGCTTGCGGACCAGCGCCTGCGTCTTCCACGGCTGCCCGACATAGGCGTAGAGATAGGGCACGTGCTGGTCGGGCTCGTTGCCGTGCGCATATTGGCCGAGCAGCCCGGAGATGTCGGGCGGCGCGTCTTTGGGCATGGCCGACGGAGCGGCGAAGAGCGCATCGAGCCTGGCGGCGAACTTCGCGTCGCCGCCGAAATGCGCGATCTGGCCGTAGAGGTCGTGCTGGTTCAGGAACGTCGTCTGCCAGCCATTCGCTTCGGTGAAATCGCGATAGCGCTTGGTGTGGCCGAGCTGGATCGGGTCGTAGGGCGTCAGCCAGTTGCCGTCGGCGAGCTTGGGCCGCGCGAGGCCGATCGTGGGATCGAGCACGTTGCGGTAGTTGCGGCTGCGGAGGCGCAGGCGATCGGCGTCTTCCTTCGCGCCGGCTTTCCGCGCGAGCGTCGCCATTGCCCAGTCGTCATAGGCATATTCCTGCGTTCGGCTGACCGACTCGTCGACCGTGTCCGCGGGCAAATAACCGCGCTCGATATACGTGCCCCGCCCGCGGCTGTTGATGAGATCTGGCGCGGCGGGATCGAACGCGCGGGTTCGGATCGCGGGCCATGCGGCGGCATAGTCGGCGTCGATGCCCTTTGCCGCGGCCTCGGCCATGATCGCGACCGAGTGCCAGCCGATCATCGTGCCGGTCTCGACTCCCTGGAGCGGCCAGCACGGCGGGCCGTACGCGCTTTGCTGCGTCTGGCGAATCAGGTCGCGGACCAGCGACTTCGCGCGATCGGGTGCGACCAGCGTCAGCAGCGGGTGGAGCGTGCGATACGTGTCCCAGGTCGAATAGGTGCTGTACGCCTGCTCGCCGGCGGGGACGCTGTGGACCTCGCGATCGAGCCCGACATAGCGGCCGTCGACATCGGAGAAGAGCGTCGGCGCGATCATCGCGTGGTAGAGCGCGGTGGTCATGATGACACGCGCATCCTCGGTGCCGCCCTCGACCTTCACGACCTTCAGCGTGTCCGCCCAGTTCCGGATCGCCTGGCGTCGCGCGACGTCGAACTCGCGGAAATAGGATGCGGCGAGGTTGGTGCGCGCGCCGGCCATGTCGACCGCGGAGACGGCGGTGCGAACGACGATCGGTGCGGCACCCGCATTGTCGTAGTGGAGCACCGCGCGGACGCGGTCGGCGGTGACGATCGCGCCGTTGACGCTCTGCGTGTCGGCGTAGAGCGTGATCCGGTCGGGCTTTGGCGACACGTGCATCGCGAAATGGATGCGGCGGCCCTTCGCCCAGCGGAACGTGCGGCGGCTGCCGGTGAGCGTGCCGTCGGTGTCGAGCTCGATCCGGCTCTCGTCGATCAGCGGACCTTCGCCGGGGCGGCTGTCGCGGTAGTTGCCGAGATCGACGAGGAGGTGGCCGGGGCCGGCGGGGAAGTGATGACGCTGCCACCCGACGCGAGTCTCGGCGGTCAGTTCTGAGCGGACGCCGTTGCCGAGCGTGACGGCGTAATAGCCGGGCTCCGTGATCTCCTGCGTGTAAGTCTGGCGATAGCCTTCGCCGGGCTTGTCGGGTGCGCCGGGCAGCAGCTTGACCACGCCGCGACTGGGGACGACCAGCACGTCCATCAGGTCGGCGATGCCGGTGCCCGACAGATGCGTGTGCGAGAAGCCCATCATGGTGGGGTCGCCGTGATGGTAGCCCGAGCAGTTGGCCCATTTCTCGGTATCGGTGTCGGGGCTGACCTGAACCATTCCGAACGGCATCGTCGCGCCGGGATAGGTATGGCCGTCGCCGCCGGTGCCGATCCAGAGGTTGGGCGCTGCTTTTGGAGATCGTGCAATGGCGGGGATCGCGCCGGTGATCGCCAGCGCACCGCTGGAGCCGAGCAGGGCGCGTCGTGTGATCTTCATAGGGCGCTCGCCAATAGTGCGGGGCGGGTGTTCGCAAGCTGAACGATCAGTTCGCCGAACAGCCCGTTGGCCCAGGCGAACCAGGAGCGGGTGAACTTGGCGGGATCGTCCTTGTCGAACGCCTCGTGGGTGAAGCCGGTGTCGGCGTCGGTGTCGCGCAGCATCCGCAGGCACGCGCGGACAGTCGAGTCGTCTGCGCCCGCCAGCGCACGGACGATCAGCGACATCGGCCAGATCTGGCCGAGCCCGACATGCGGTCCGCCGATGCCCTCGGCCTTGGTGCCCTTGAAGAAATAGGGGTTGGCGTCGCTCCAGGCTGCATCGGCCGTGCGGCGCCAGAGCGGATCGGTGGCGGGGACGCAGCCCATATAGGCGAGCGCGGAGAGCGACGGCACGTTGGCGTCGTCCATGAAGACCGCGTTGCCGAAGCCGTCGACTTCGAAAGCCCAGACCTCGTTGCCGTCGCGCAGGCGCATCCGGCCGTGCGCGACGAGGGCCGCCTCGACTTCGTTCGCCAGCGCGGTCGCGTCGGCGGCGAGCGCGGTGTCCTGACGCGCTTCGTTCGCGACGACCGCGAGTTCGCGCAGGGTGGCGACCGCGAAGAGGTTGGACGGGATCAGATACGGGTAGACGCAGGAATCGTCCGAGGGGCGGAAGCCGCACTGGATCAGGCCGTTGGGCTTGGCGGGATTGCCCCAGCCTTCGAGCGCCATCGTCTCGGTGTTGCGGTTCGAGGATCGCAGGAAGCTGTAGGGGCCGCGATCGTCCTTGCGCTGTTGCTCGCGGTAGGTGCGGATGCTCGCGCGGGCGGCCTCGGCCCAAATTGCGTCGAACGGCGTCGCGTCGCGCGTCGCCTGCCAATAGCCGTAAGCGAGGCGCATCGGATAGCAGAGCGAGTCGATCTCCCATTTGCGCTCCGCGACGCCGGGTTTCATCTCGGTCTGGTCCTTCAGCGCCCAACTCAGGTCGGTCTTCGCGGTGGGGCTTTCCATGAACGCATTGGCGTAGGGGTCGATCAGGATCGAGCGCGACTGGCGTGCGATGAGCCCGCGGAAGAGCGTGCGCAGGGCAGGGTCTTCGCGGACGAGATGAAGGTACGGGCGAAGCTGCGCTGAGCTATCGCGGAGCCACAGGCAGGGGATGTCGCCGGTGATGACGAACGCGTCTGGGGCGCCGCCTATGGTCGACATGCGGACGGTGGTGTCGAGCGTGTTCGGATAGCAGTTGCCGAACATCCAGCGGAGCTTCGGGTCGCCGATCCGGGCGGAGACGCGCGCGATCTCGCGTTCGACCGAGCGGCTGGTGAAGTTGCGGTCAGCGAGCGCGGGGCGCTTGCTTGGGAGCGAGGGGCGGGCGGCGAAGGCGGGCGTGCCCACGAGCGCGAGGCCACCGACCACACCGCCGGCCATCACGGTGCGGCGGTCCATGCTCGTGGCGGTCACTTGGGCAACTCCACCGTGGCGCCGGTGATCGTCAGGTCGCTCCACTGGCCCGCGCCGTCGCCGGGCTGGCCGCCACCGATATAGAGACGGTAGGCGCCGGGGACGATCGTCCGCGTGCCGTCGCGCGCGACGCTGCTCATCGAGCGCGGATCGATCGTGATCGGTACGGTACGCGACTGGCCGGGCTTCAGCGCGACGCGGCCGAAGCCGACGAGCTGGCGCTGGAGGACGGGCGTGGTCGGACCGTCGGCCTTGGCGGCGGGTGCTACGAGATAGGCCTGGACCACTTCTTCACCGGCGCGACTACCGGCGTTCGACAGCTTGGCGGTGACGGTCAGCGGTTGGCCGGCGACGACGCTGAGGGCGGGCTTGGTCGCGGCGTAGGCGAAGTTGGTGTAGCTCAGGCCGTGACCGAAACCCCAGAGCGGCGTGCCGGTGAAGTAGCGATAGGTGCGCTCCTTCATCGTGTAGTCGGTGAACGCGGGCAGGTCGCCAGTGGTCTTGTAGAAGGTGACGGGCAGGCGGCCCGACGGGTTGTTGAGCCCCGCCAGCGTCTCGGCGATCGCGGTGCCGCCGGCCTGGCCCGGATACCAGGCGGCGAGGATCGCGTCGGCCGATGCCGGATCGACCGAGACCGCGCTGCCGCTGGTGAGGACGAGGACGATGGGCTTGCCGGTCGCCTTCAGCGCTTCGAGCAGGCGGACCTGCGCTGGAGGCAGGCCGATGTCGGTGCGGTCGCCGCCGACGAAGCCGGGGACGCTGACCGAGAGTGCCTCGCCTTCCAGATCGGGCGACAGGCCCATCACCGCGACCACGACATCGGCGTCACGAGCGGTGGCGACGGCTTGGTCGAGCAATGGCTGTGAGGGTGGGCTCCAGAGCAGGCGGACGCCTTCGTCGTCGCTGCGGTGATCGAGTTCGAGGCGGAACGGGACGGGCTTGCCGTCGCTGGTCAACGTGACCTCGACGCGGCCCTTCTTGACCTCGCCCGCCGAGAGCTGGCGATCACCGATCCAGAGCCGGACCGCGTCGTGTGTCGAGCAATCCTTCCAGCAGGCGGGGACGTCGACGACCAGCGGATAGGTACCGGCGGCGGGGGGCGTGAAGGTTCCGGTCCAGCGGACGCCGAACGTCTTGGCGAGGCCGGGCGCGGGGCTCGCGCGGTTGTGGTCGATGTCGATGTGGCGATCGGTGCGCGTCAGGGTCGGCGCGCCGACGCCGGCTTGGGCGGCGAAATATTCGGTTTTCAGGCCGCGGGCGAAGACGGTTTCGGGGACGGGTACGGCTGCACCATCGGCGAGCGACGAGCCTTGCGCGTAGCGGACGTTGGCGGCGCCGAACTGCTTGCGGATGCCTTCCAGCGGGGTGACGGGGGCGACCGCGGTGCCGTGGTAATTGCCTTGCAGCACGCCGAGATCGTCGGCGTCCGCGCCGATCACCGCGATCCGGATACCGGGCTTCAACGGGAGGCGGTTGGCGTCGTTCTTCAGCAGGACGATAGATTTGCGCGCCGCGTCGAGCGCGAGCGCACGGTGGGCGGGGGTGTCGACCTGGTCGGTGCCGATGCTGCGCCACGGGTTGGCGGCGCCGAATACGGTGCCGAGCGCGCGGCGGGCTTCGAGTGAGCGGATCAGCGCGGTGTCGACCTCGGCTTCGGTGACGAGACCCTGGCGCACCGCGGCGGGGAGGGCGGCGTAGGCGCTGCCGCAATTGAGGTCGGTGCCGCCTCGGATCGCGGCGGCGGCGGCACCCGCGGCGTCGAGGCGGTAATGGTGGTAGAGGCTGATGTTCGACACCGCGTCGCAGTCCGACACGGTGAAGCCCTTGAACCCCCAGTCGCGCCGCAGCCGGTCGATCATCAACGCCGACGATGCGCAGGCGGGGACGCCGTGGATCGAGTTGTACGCGCACATCAGCGACTGCGCCTTGCCCTCGGTGACGGCGAGGCGGAACGCGGGGAAGTAGGTCGCTTCCAGATCGTAGGGGCTGGGATCGACGTCGAAGCTGTCGCGTCCAGCTTCGGGGCCGCTGTGGACCGCGAAATGCTTGGGGGTGGCGATGACCTTGGGGTGGAGTGGGTCGGGACCCTGCAACCCACCGATGAACGCGACGCCGAGGCGACCGGTGAGATACGGGTCCTCGCCGTAAGTTTCCTGGCCGCGGCCCCAGCGTGGATCGCGGAAGATGTTGATGTTGGGCGACCAGATCGTGAGCCCCTCGTAGATCTTGCGGTTCGCGCCGACGTCCTGCGCGTTGAAGCGTGCGCGTGCCTCGGTCGCGACGACGTCGCCGATCTTCGCGACCAGCGCGGTGTCCCAGGTCGCGGCCATGCCGATCGCCTGTGGGAAGACGGTCGCGTGGCCGTTGCGCGCGAGACCGTGGAGACCCTCGTTCCACCAGTCGTACGCGGGCAGGCCGGCCTTCGGATCGGCGGGGACGGTGCTCTGCAACTGCGCCGCTTTCTGTTCGAGCGACATTTGCGCGACGGCAGTGGCCACCGGATCGGCGGAGGCGAGCAGGAGCCAGATCATCGGGCGAGGGTCCTCAGGGTAAGCGCTTTTCGCAACGTTGCGGCGGAGGCGTCGGAGACGACATGGATGGTGATGCTCTCGCCCGGCAACAGGTCGAAGCCGTCGTCGGAGGGCTGGGCCGCGACCGCGCCGAAATCGAGCATCACCGCGCGAGCGAGGTTGGTGGCGGTGATCTTGACGTCGGTGCCGGTCCAGCGAACGCTGAGGCCGGGGTCGGGGTACGCCATGTCCTTGGGCAGGGCGCGTTCGATGATCGCCCGGCTCGTGCTGCCGTTATCGAGCTGCAGATCGGCGACCGCGTAGCTGCCGGTGGGGGCCGCAGCCCCGAACAGCGCGTCGTCGGACAGCGTTGCGACCAGTCTCGACGAGAGCGGCTCGAGCATCAGTGCGGCGGTGGTGTCCTTCAACACCTTGCCGTCCATCGTCATCGTCCGCACTCGCCAGCGTGAGTCGACCAGCGTGGTCGCGTCGGAGATCAGCGAGATGCGCGTCGCGCCATCTTTCCGCTCGGCGACGATCGCTTGCGGCGCGAAGAACCGCCGGGCGGCGTAGTTGAGCAGCTTCCACCGGCCGGCATGATCGATGCTCGCCCAGCTGATCGAAGGCCAGACGTCGTTGAGCTGCCAGTAGAGCGAGCCCATCGTCACCGGGCGACAGGCGCGGTGGTGCGAGGCGGCGATGCGGATCGCCTCGGCTTGGTTGACCTGTGTAAGGTAGACGAGATCGGCGAAATCGCGCGCGGGGCGCAACCGATCGCGCAGGTACATCATCAGCCGCTCATTGCCTTCGCCGGCGAGGAACTTCTGGTGCGCCTTCATCACCGGGCTGTCGGCGGTGAGCGTGCCTTTGCCGGCGAACTCGCGGATCGTCGACAGGTCCGGCATCGCCTGGAAGCCGTATTCGGACATGAAGCGCGGGCAGCTGTCGAGATAGTTCTCGACCGGCTTGGAGCCCGACCAGACGTCCCAGAAATGGCGGTCGCCGTCCTTGTCGGTATCCACGGGACCCTCGTAATTGGTCGAGGGCGAGCCGGGCCAATAGGGTGTGCCGGGGGCGTTGCGCGTCACGGCTTCACGCAGGACGCGGTCGAACAGCACGGCCATGCCGGCGCCGATGCGCTCCTGCTCGTCGGCGCCGACCGCCTTCTTGAACGCTTTCCGGTCGGACCAGTTTTCCCAACCCGACAGGACCTCGTTGCCACCGGCCCACAGCACGACGGAGGGATGCGATCCGATCCGCGCGACCTGTTCCTCGGCCTCGATCCGGACGTTCTCGCGGAAGGCGGCGTCGGGCGGCGTGACGCTGCCGCCGAACATGAAGTCCTGCCACACCATCAGGCCCATGCGGTCGGCGATGTCGTAGAACGCGTCGTCCAGATAGGTCCCGCCGCCCCAGATGCGGACCATGTTCATGTTGGCGTCGCGCGCGCCCTTCAGGATCGTTTCCATGTAGGCGGGCGTGACGCGCGCCGGGAAACTATCGAACGGGATGATGTTCGCGCCCTTGGCGAAGATCGGCGTGCCGTTGACCTTGAACCCGAAACTGCCGTCCTTGCGGATCAGCTCGACCGTGCGGAGGCCGATCCGCTTGGTCACGCTGTCCTCGGGCGTCGGCTCCGCGCCGCCCAGCGATGCGGTGACGGTGTAGAGCGGCTGCGCACCGTAACCGACCGGCTGCCAACGCTTGGGGTCGGCGATCGCCAGCGGGATCGAGACCGCGTTGGTGCCCTTGACGAGCGTCACCGTCCGGTCGACCGAGACCGTCTTGCCGTCCGGCCCGGTGACCGCGGCGCGGATCGTCGCGACACCGGGCGTCTCGACGGCGAGGTCGAGCTTGGCCGACAGCCGCGCCTCAGTCGGCGTCAGCGCCTCCTGGTCGACGCGGAGCGTGTCGATCCGCGCGTCGTCCCAGATCTCCAGTCGCACCGGCCGCCAGATACCGGTGTTGACGATGCGGGGACTCCAGTCCCAGCCGTAATTATATTTGGGTTTGCGAATATAGGGCGAGGTCTGCTTGCCCTTCGGTTCGTCGCCGAACGCACTGTCATATTCGCCCGGCAGTGGGTTCTTCTCGGCGAGCACCATCGGCTGGAGCGTGCGGATCGGCGAGGCGATCGTCACCAGCACTTCGTTGCGACCCACCTTCAGCACGGGCTGCGCATCCACGCGCCAGCGCCGGTGCGCGTTGTCGGTGGTCAGCAGCACCGTGCCGTTGACGCTGACCGTCGCGAACGTGTCGAGACCGTCGAATACAAGGTCGAGGTGATTGCGCTGCATCATCGCCGGGGTGACGTCGAACACGCGGCGGAACTGCCATTTGGTCAGCCCGGCCCACTGGATCGCCGCCTCGTTTGTGCCCTTGAACGGATCGGGCACGCGATGCGCCGCGATCAGGTCCTGCTGCACCGATCCGGGGACGGCCGCTGGCAGCCACGTGGCCTCGCGCTTGTGCGCGGCGGTCGCGGCGGTGTCGGTCGGATCGATCCGCACCTGCCACGCACCGTCGAGCGGCACGACGGTCTTGGGCGAGGCGATGGCCGGCGCGGCGAGCGCGATCAGGGGAAGAACGAACCAGCGACGCATCAGCGTGTCTCCGACAGGGTCATGCGCTCGACCGCGTAGAACGGGTCGGACGTGGGGGCGGTGAATTGGAGGCAGATGTCGCGGTCTCCGGTGATCGTCGGCAACGTCCCCTTCACGCTGAAGCGGGTCGGCGCGGTCTTCGGATCGGGCAGCGGGAAGGTGCCGGCGATCACCGGTTTTGCGCCCTTTACGGTGCAGCCGACCAGCACCATCAGCTCGCCGTGCGGCGTCACGTTGTAATGCTGGCGGACCTTGGTGACGTCGTGCGCGAGGCCCCAGTTGCGCGGCAGGCGAGCGATATCGATCGTGAACCTCTTGGCGACATCCATCGGCGCGGCGGGATAGGCGGTGCAGGTATCGAAGATGTCGGCGTTGAACACCGGCGCGTTGGTCTGTGCCTCGGAGGTCAGCGGTAGGCGGAGGATGAGCGAACCGGCAGGGCAGGCGATCATGTCGGACGCGGTGCGCGTCAGCAGCGCCTGGCGCCCGGTCTCGAACAGCCGCGGCTCGGCGACCGACTGGCCGCTCGCATCGAAGGCGGCGGCGCGGATCGACACGCCGGGCTTAATCGAAAGCGGCGCGGTGTAGGCAGGCGACCGCGCGGTCGGCACCTTGCCGTCGAGCGTGTAGCGGATCGTGCCGTACGGCGCCTGCGTGGCGAGCACGACTTTCGCGCGGTTGGTGCGGAGCGCATCGCCGCGCGTGCCGTCGAGCGTGTAGCCGACCGCGAACGCACTGTCCGCGACCTCCAGCCCCGACTTGCGCCAGCGCCGGATCTGCGGCTGGACCCGGTCGAGGAAGCCGGCGAAATCGCGCTTGTCCTTGCCCGACCAGGTGATCTCCGCGAGCGCGGCGGCGCGCGGGAAGATCAGGTGCTGCATCTGATACGGGGTGACGATGTACTCGCTCCACAGATTGGCCTGCGCGCCGAGCACGTGCTGCGCCTTGTCCGCCGAGATGCCCGCCGGCATCGGCTCGTAATTGTAAACGGTTGCGAGCGACTGGATTGCGAGGCGGCCGGGCGGTTCGTCGCGCCGGTCGCTTTGCAAATTGTCGAAATACAGCGTCGGTGCGGGCGACAGCACGACGTCGTGGTTCTGGTTGGCGGCATCGACCGCGCCCTTCTCGCCGCGCCACGACATCACCGAAGCCGACGCGGGCAGGCCGCCCTCGAGGATCTCGTCCCAGCCGATCAGGCGGCGCTTCTTGCTGGCCAGATAGGTGCCGAACTGGTCGATCATCCAGCTTTGCAGGCCGTTCTCGTCCTTGATGCCGAGCTTCGCCATCTGCGCCTGCACTTCGGGGCTGCGTTCCCACTGGTCCTTGACCGCCTCGTCGCCGCCGAGATGTATATAGGTGCCGGGGAACACCGCCATGAGTTCGTCGAGCACCGTCTTGACGAAGGCGATGCCCTTGGGGCCGGGGTTGAAGAGGTAAGGGTTGACGCCCCATGCGTTGCTGACCTCAGGCGTGTCGCCGATCACGCCGAGCTCGGGATAGGCCGCGACGAGTGCCTGCGCATGGCCGGGCAGGTCGATCTCGGGGACGATCACGATGCCGCGCTCGGCGGCATAGGCGACCAGCTTGCGCAGTTCGTCCTGCGTGTAGAAACCGCCGACGCGCGTGCCGGGTGCTTCGCCGGTCGAGGGGCTGGTACGGATGCTGCCGATCTCGGTGAGCTTGGGATAGGCCTTCACCTCGAAGCGCCAGCCCTGATCGTCCGACAGATGGAGGTGGAGCGTGTTAAGCTTCACCGACGCCATCTGGTCGACGATCGCGTAGATCGACGGCAGCGACTGGAAATGCCGCGCGGTGTCGACCATTAGCCCACGCCAGCCGAAGCGGGGGGCGTCGTCGATCGTCACCGCCGGGATGCGCACGGGCTGGCCGAACGCGCGATCGGGGCTGATGAGCTGGGCCAGCGTCATCGCGCCGTAGAGGAGGCCAGCGTCGCCCGACGCAGTGATCTTCGCGCCCGAAGCGTCGACGATCAGCCGGTACGCTTCGACGCCCTTGATCGCGGCGTCGCGGACGAAGCGGATATTGCCGTTCGGCGACGTCTGGAGAGTGAGCCCGCGCTCGGTCTTCACGTGCGCGATGAGCAGGCGCGCTGCGGCGGCGGCACCGGTGTCGGAAGGATCGGCTGCGATCGTCGCACCGTTGGCGATCGTGAAGCTGCCGGCGGTACGCGTGATTGCGGAAGGTTGCGGTACCAGTGGCAGGCGGTCCTGCGCCTGGGCCGGGATCGCGCAGAGAACGGCAGGAAGCAGCGCCGTCGCCGTCAGCCAGCGCCCGGCATTTCGGTTCGCGGTTGCACGCATGTCGACTGCTCCCTGTATCGGCTCCTAACGGCCGCTGGTCGAGGAATGTAACCAATATAAGTCCAGACACAACCCCGTCATTTGACAGCAAGCTTGTCCTGCTCTGACAGGAGATCGGACGTGGGGCGGTCGGGGGACATACCAATATGGCCCATGGATTTAGTCTGGTTGCCGACCACGCGGTCCTTGGCTACGCTACCATAAGGGACGCGGCAAGGCTCGCTTTGAGCTGCCGGTCGGAGGGGGAATACATGGCGTTTTCCGATGACATCGGACGCTTTCGCAAGGGAAATCCATCGCCGCTCTACCTCCAGTTGCAGGAACTGATCCGCAACGCGATCGGCGAGAAGCTGTTGGTGCAAGGCAATGCGATCCCGGCCGAGCGCGATCTCGCGATCGAGTACGACGTATCGCGGATCACCGTGCGCAAAGCGATCGGCGGACTGGTCGAGGAGGGGCTTCTCACGCGCAGGCGGGGCGCGGGGACGTTCGTCGCCGGGCGCGTCGAGAAGAGCTTCTCGAAGCTGTCGTCGTTCAGCGAGGACATGGCGGCGCGGGGCCGCACGTCGAGCAGCAGCTGGATCTCGCGCTCGGCGGGGCAGGTGAACCCGGAGGAGGCGATGGCGTTGGGGTTGTCGCCGGGGGCGGCAGTGTTCCGCTTCAACCGCATACGCTATGCCGACGACGAGGCGATGGCGCTCGAATTCTCGACGATCGCGGGATATTGCCTGCCGTCGGTCGAGGTGGTCGATGACTCGCTCTACACCGCGCTCGAGAACGCCGGGAGCCGGCCGGTGCGCGCGCTGCAACGCCTGCGTGCGGTGCCGTTCGGGGGCGAGCATGCACGGATGCTGGGCGTCGATGCGGGCCATGCCGGGCTGCTGATCGAGCGACGGGGCTTCCTGCGCGATGGCCGGGCCGCGGAGTTCACGCGCTCTTATTACCGCGGCGATGCGTACGACTTCGTCGCCGAACTCGCCGATATCTGACCTTTACCGAGAGCATTCGATGAACCGACGTGAGCTTCTTGTTGGCACGGCGGGCGCCGGTGCCTCTCTGGTCGTGGGGCCGATCGAGGCCGGGTTTGCGGCTAGCGTCAAGGCGCAGGGCAGTGCCGGCGCGCTGCCCATGCCGCAGCCGACGCGGACCTTGCCGTCGCCCGCGCTGGTGCAGGATCCGTCGCGGACGCTGATCGAGCGCGGGTGGCTGTTCCACGAGGGCGATGTGATCGCGCCACCGCCCGAAGGCCACAACGCGACGTATCTGAGCGTGAAGGCGGGCAACGCACTCGGTGCTGCGGCGATGGCGTATGACGATTCCGACTGGCAGTCGGTCCGCTTGCCGCATGACTGGGCCTCCGCGCAGCCGTTCGTGAAGACCGCAAGCGTGTCGCAGGGCTTCCGCGCGCGGGGAATCGGCTGGTACCGGCGGACGCTGCGGCTCGATCCGGCGGACCGCGGCAAGACGATCGGGCTGCAGTTCGACGGGATCGCGACCAACGCCACGGTCTGGGTCAATGGCAGCGTCGTCGCGCACAACTGGTCGGCCTATAACAGCGTCGAGATCGACCTGACGCCGTTCGCGCGGTTCGGCGACGACCTCAACGTCATCGCGGTGCGCGTCGATGCGCAGGCGATGGAGGGCTGGTGGTACGAAGGCGCGGGGATCTATCGCCATGCGTGGCTGATCCGCCGCGCATCAGTGGCGATCGTGACCGACGGCGTTCACTGCGATCCGAGGCGCGGCACGGGTGACGCCTGGAGCGTGCCGGTTGAAGTGAAGCTCGGCAGCATCGATCGCGTGGCGGTCGGCGTGACGGTGGATGTCGCGCTGCTCGATCCCGAGGGCAAGCGCGTGGCGGGGGCGCAGGCGGCTGCGACGGTGCTGCCGCTGGAGCGCGCGACTGCGGCATTGACGCTGGCCATGGCTGCGCCGCGCCTTTGGTCGATCCAGGCGCCGACGCTCTATACCGTCGTGACGCACGTCCTGCGCGACGGGGCGATCGTCGATGAGCGGCGTATCCCGGTCGGCTTCCGCACGATCCGGTTCGATGCGGACCGCGGCTTCCTGCTCAACGACCGGTCGGTGAAATTGAAGGGCGTGTGCCTGCACCAGGATCACGCCGGCGTCGGGACCGCGATCCCCGATGCGCTGTTGCGCTGGCGGCTGGAGCGGCTGAAGGCGATGGGCTGCAACGCGATCCGCTGTTCGCACAACGCGCCGGCCGCCGAACTGCTCGACCTGTGCGACGCGATGGGCTTCGTCGTGATGGACGAGAACCGCCAGTTCAATCCCGCGCCCGATTACATGGCGCAGCTCGAATGGATGGTCCGCCGCGATCGCAACCATCCGAGCGTCATCCTGTGGTCGGTGTTCAACGAGGAGCCGATGCAGGGCACCGAGGCGGGCGTCGAGATGCTGCGGCGGATGGCGCACGCGGCGCATGCGCTCGACGACAGCCGACCGGTGACGGGCGCGATGAACGGCGCGTTCTTCGATCCGATCAACGTGTCGAGCATTTTCGACGTGGTCGGCTTCAACTATTACCAGGGCGACTACGACCGGTTCCACCAGCTCAACCCGACCAAGCCGATGACGAGCTCGGAGGATACCAGCGCCTATGAAACGCGCGGCGCCTTCGCGAGCGATCCGGCCGCGCATGTCCAGTCGTCCTACGACGTCGAGGCGGCGAGCTGGGGCGATACGCACCGCGCGACGTGGAAGAAAATCGCCGATCGCCCGTTCGTCGCGGGCGGGTTCGTGTGGACCGGGTTCGATTATCACGGCGAACCGACGCCGCACGAATGGCCGACGATCTCCAGTTTCTTCGGCATTCTCGATCTGTGCGGGTTCCCGAAGACTGCGTTCGACATCCACCGCGCGCACTGGGTCGATGACGTGCCGGTCGTCGGCCTGACGCCGCACTGGACGTGGCCGGGACGCGAGGGGCAGCCGGTCGTGGTGCTGGTGATGAGCAACGCCGAGCGCGTCGCGTTGCGGCTTAACGGGCGGAAGTTCGGCGAGCAGGCGGTCGACCGGATCATGGGCAACGAGTTCAGCGTGCCCTATGCGCCGGGGCGGATCGAGGTGATCGCGTTGCGCGGCGGCAAGGTCGTCTCGACAGCCGCGCACGAGACCGTCGGCAAGCCGGTTGCGCTGCGCTTGACCCCGGCGCGGACCGTGATGGCGGGCGACGACGAGGATACGCAGCCGGTGACGATCGATGCGGTCGATGCCGCCGGGCGCCACGTACCTACCGCGAACCTGCCGACGCAGTTCTCGGTAGATGGCGCGGCGATCATCGGTGTCGGTAATGGTGATCCGAACAGCCATGAGCCGGAGAAGGGCAATGCGCGGTCGTTGTTCAACGGGCTGGCGCAAGTCATCGTGCAGGCGGGAACGGGCCGAGGGCGGATCGTGATGACCGCGACTGCACCAGGATTGAAGCCGGCGCGGCTGGTGATCGACCGGGCGGCGATCGCACCGCGCGCACAAATGGCCGCGACCTATGGTGGGCAGGCTATCCGCGAGTGGCGTCGCTCGCCGGCGTTCGCCGCGCGCCCCGATCCTGCGCTGGCGCCGATCGATGGGGACAATAATAGCTGGGCGTTCGTGCGTAGCGGCACGCCGGTCCAGGCTGCGGCGGAGGGTCGCTGGCGGCTCTACCGTGCGAGCGTGACGCCGTGGCGGCGGATCGGTGCGGAGGGCGGCACGATCCGGTTCGCCGCGATCGCGGGGAAGGCCGAGCTGTGGGTCGATGGCCGGCGGCTAGCGTCGAAGACCGGCGCAGAGGCGGGGCCGCTCGAGGCGGCGTTGCCGGCGGGCGGCGGCGTGCGCCAGATCGTGCTGGTGGTGGAAGCGGCTGCGGATGGCGTTTCGGGTGTCGTCGGTCCGGTGTCGCTGGAACCGCGGGCGCGCTGATGCGGCTAAATCCTCCCCCGCCAGGGGGAGGTGTCGCCGAAGGTGACGGAGGGGGAGGACACGGAACAGGCGTTTCCCTTACCTCCCCCTCCGTCTGTCAAGTGCCAGCCACCTCCCCCTGGCGGGGGAGGATCAGTGGTCTAGCAGGCCAGCGTCGTCAGTACTGCGTCGGTCGCGAGTACGTGAAGTTGGCCTGGCGCGGGGCGGGCGATCGCGCGGATACCGAGCTTTGCCAGTGCCGCATCGTCCACAAGCGCGAGATCGCCCAGTTGGACCCGCAGTCGCCCGGTGTGACGGCTGGTGGCCAAGACGTTTGCTGCCCCACCGAGTGCGCGCTCGGTTACGGATGAGAGGGCGATCGAGTCCGACACGATGAGCGCGGCAGGCTTGATCGCCACATCGCCACCCAGCGCCAGCGCATCGCGAATTTCCATCGAGACGACGTCGGCGATCGGCCCGAGTACGACCTGGAGTGCGGAGTTCGACGGGCGCAGGATACCGCGGGCGCCGAGTGCCTTCAGCGCGGCATCGTCGACCGCGGACTGGTCCACGACGATCAGCCGCAATCGCGTCGTGCACGCGCTCACCGTGGTCAGGTTCGCCCCGCCGCCGAGCGCCTGCGCGAACGCCGCACCGCGCCCGCCTGCCGTGGGGGGGGCCACCGCGGCGACGGTTTCGGCTTCACGTCCGGGCGTCGCGAGGTCGAACTTGCGGATGAAGAAGCGGAACAGCCCGTAATACAGCACGAAATACACCGCGCCGACCGGGAGCAGGACGAGCGGTCGCGTCGCCTTGCCGAAGTTGAGCACGTAATCGAGCAGCCCCGCCGAGAAGCCGAAGCCCATCTTGACGCCGAGCAGGTCCATCAACGCCATCGACAGGCCGGTCAGCACCGCGTGCACCGCGTAGAGCACGGGCGCGAGGAACATGAAGCTGAACTCGATCGGCTCGGTGACGCCGGTCAGCGCCGAGGTGAGCGCGAGGCTGAGCAGCATGCCGCCGACCGCTTTCCGGCGCTCGGGCTTGGCGGAATGGTACATGGCGAGGCACGCGGCGGGCAGGCCGAACATCATCACCGGGAAGAAGCCGGCCATGAAGATTCCCGCCGACGGATCGCCTGCGAAGAAGCGGCGCAGATCGCCCGAGGTGCCGTGATAATCGCCGGCGACGAACCAGACGATGTTGTTGAGCAAATGGTGTAGCCCGGTGACGAGCAGCAGGCGGTTGAGCAGCCCGAACACGAACACGCCGATCGCGCCGCTGCCGGTGATCGCGACGCTCAACTGGTCGACGCCCTGGCTCAGCAGCGAGAAACCGAAGCCGAATACCGCCGCGAGCACGAGGCCGGCCACGCCGCTGACGATCGGCACGAACCGGCGTCCACCGAAGAAGGCGAGATATTCGGGCAGCTTGATCGTCGAATAGCGATTGTAGAGCGTCCCGCCCGCGAGCCCCGACAGGATGCCGATCGGCACGTCGAGCCGCGCCATCGCCTTGGCCTTCCACGCCGCGATCGCGAGGTCGGCGGAGACGCCGGTCAGCCCTGCGGACACATCGGGTGCGACGGTGATCAGGACTTTGCCCGCTTCGGTCGCAACCAGGAAGCAGACGACGCCGGCGAGACACGCGGCACCATTGCCATCGCGCGCGAACCCGGTGGCGACGCCGATCGCGAACAATAGGCCGAGGTGCGAGAAGATCGCGTCGCCCGCCGCGCTGATGAAGGCGATGTCGAGCAGGTCGGGCTGACCGAGGCGGAGCAGCAGGCCGGCGATCGGCAGCACCGCGATCGGCAGCATCAGCGCGCGGCCGAGCGGCTGGAGGGCTTCGAGGATCGATTTCATGCGGTGAACTCCCGGGCGAGCGAGCGGACGTCGGCGGCGGACCCGCATTGCAGCGCGGCGGCGGCATGCGTGCGGCACGCCTCCATCGTCAGCGTGGCGACCAGCGCCTTGATCTCGGGCACCAGCGCCGGTGCGGACGAGAGTTCGGTAACACCGAGCCCGATCAGGATGGGGACGGCGAGCGGGTCGGACGCGAGCCCTCCGCATACCCCAGTCCAGCGGCCATGTACCACGCCGCCCTTGCAGGTCTGCGCGATCAGCCGGAGGACGGCGGGGTGCAGCCCGTCGATCCCGCTCGCGACGGCCGCGTTGCCGCGGTCCATCGCCAGCGTGTATTGGGTGAGGTCGTTGGTGCCGACCGACAGGAAATCGGCCTCCGCAGCAATCAGGTCGGCGGTGACGGCGGCGGCGGGAGTCTCGATCATCACGCCGACCGGCACGCGATCGCCGATGCCGATCTCGGCGGCGACGCGGTCGACCACCGCGCGGACGGCGCGCAGTTCGTCGAGGCTGGCGATCATCGGCACCATGATGCGGCATTGCCCGGCGGGCTTTACCGACAGGATCGCGCGAACCTGGTCCTCCAGGATCTGCGGGTGCGCAAGGCCGACGCGGATGCCGCGCAGGCCTAGCGCGGGGTTCTCTTCCGGCGCCATCGGCAGATACGGCGCGGGCTTGTCGCCACCGATGTCGAGCAGTCGGACGATCAGCGGACGGCCGTCGAGCGCGTCGGCGATCGCCTGGTAATCGGCGGTCTGCTCGGCGACCGTCGGCGCGGCATCGCGTTCGAGGAACAGGAATTCGGTGCGCAACAGGCCCGAACCTTCCGCGCCGTTATCGACCGCGAGGTGCGCATCGCCGAGCGCGCCGAGATTGGCGAACGCCTCGATCCGGGTGCCGTCGGCCATGCGGCAGGGTTCGCTCGCCCGCGCGAGGGCTTCGGTGCGGCGGACCTGCGCCTGGACGATCCGCACCTGCGTGGCGACGAGCGTGTCGGCGTCGGGATCGATCCGCAACAGGCCTTCGCTGGCGTCGAGGATCACGGGCGTATCGTCGGTGACGGCGTTCAACTGCGCGCCGATCGCGACCAGCGCGGGGAGGCCCATCGTCGCGGCGAGGATCGCGACGTGCGAGGTCGGGCCCCCGCGCTCGACGCAGAAACCGACGATGTTCGCGCGGTCGAGCGACAGGACGTGCGACGGCAGCAGGTCGTCCGCGAGCAGGATCGTGTCCGGCGGGAACGACAGCGGCATGGTCTCGACGCCGGCGATTAGCGCGAGCAACTGGCGTTCGAGATCGAGCATGTCGTCGGCGCGCTCGGCGCGCCGCGGGTCGGTGCTGGTGCGCAACGCGTCGGCCTGCGGGCGGATCGCGTTACGCCAGGCATGACCGGCGCCCTCGCCGCGCGCGATGCCGCTGCGCGTCGTTTCGTGGAGCATGGGATCGTCGAGCATGGCCGCATGCGCCTCGACGATCGCGCGTTCGGGACCGGTTGCGCTGCGGGCGCGCTCGGCGAACCGGGTCGATAGCGTTGTGACCGCCGCATCGAAGCGTGCCTCTTCGACGGCGATGCCTTCGCCGTGTTCGGGGACGACGATGTCGGCGGGACGGAACCAGCGGGCGCGGGCGATTGCCAGGCCGGGTGCCGCGGTGACGCCGGTCAGCGCGCCGTCGACTGCGGGGCGGGATGGCGAGGCGGCGACGGCGGGCGTGCGGACGGGGGCTTCGGCCGGCTCGTCCATGCCGCTCTCGATCAGGTCGCAGATGGCAGCGAGTGCCGCAGAGGCATCGGCGCCGGCTGCCGTCACGATGATCGTCTCGTTGTGGCGGATTGCCAGGGCGAGCAGGGCTATCGGGCTGCGGACGTTGGCGGTCTTGTCGCCGGATGCGAGCGTCACGTCGGCGTCGAAGCGCTTGGCGGTGGCCGCTAGGCGGGCGGCGGGGCGAGCGTGGATACCGTGGGGGAGGGGCACGACGACCGTGCGCTCGTGCGTCGCGCCGTCTCGGTTCGTTTCGCGACGTGCGACCGCGTCGCTGGGTTCGAGCGTCATCAGCGGATCGCCGACCGCGACCAGTTCGCTGGAGACGGCGTGGACGATGCTGAACCGGTCAGGGTTCACGACAACGATCGGCGTGACGACCGCGCGGGCCTCGCGCACCAGCAGGTCTAGGTCGAAGCGAATCAGCGGCGCGCCGCGCTCGACCGTGTCGCCGACCGCGACGCACGGGCTGAACCCGCGTCCGCCGAGCGCGACCGTGTCGAGCCCGATGTGGATCAGGATCTCCGCACCCTCGGGCGTGGCGAGCGTGATCGCGTGGCCGCTCGGCAGCAGCGTCAGCACGGTGCCGGCGCAAGGAGCGTAGAGGCAGTCGCCGGTCGGATCGATCGCGACGCCGTCCCCCAGCATCCGCTCCGAGAACACGGCGTCGGGGACTTCGTCGATCGGCGTTGCCCAGCCCTGCATCGGCGCGGTCAGGAGGATGGAGGCCATGGGTGCGTTCTCGATGCCAGAAGGGGAGGGCTCGATGCCGGAAAGGGAGGGGGGCAAAAGCGGGGTAGAAGCGGTCAGGCCGCGCTTGCCCCGCCGATCCATGTGCCGACTGGATGGAGGTCGCGGGTGAGCACGACCCAGTCGGCGGTACGGCCGACCTGCAACGTGCCGCGCTCCTGCGACAGCCGCAGGAACGCCGCCGGATAGGTCGCCGCCATCGCCGCGGCGACCTCGGGTGCGACGCCTAGGCGGTCTACGGTGTTGCGGACCGCGCCCGCCATGTCGAGATCGGAGCCTGCCAGCGTGCCGTCGGCGCCGACGCAGCGGCCATTCTCGACATGGATCTCGCGGCCTTGCAGCACGAAAGACTTCTCGGCCGCACCGACGCAGGGCATCGCGTCGGATACCAGCATGAACCGGTCGTGCGGCCGTGCGCGCAACGCGATCCGCAGCACTGCGTCGTCGACATGGAAGCCGTCGACGATGATCCCGCAATACACCGCCTGGTCGTCGAGCACCGCGCCGACCACGCCTGGGGCACGATGGACCAGCGGCGACATCGCGTTGAACAGATGCGTCACGCCGGTGATCCCGGCAGCCATCCCGGCACTCGCGGTGGCGTGGTCCGCATCGCTATGGCCGATGCTGATCAGCACGCCGGCGGCGGTCAGCGTCGCGATCTGTGCCGCGGTTACGCGCTCGGGTGCGAGCGTCACCATGACCCGGCCGAGACGGGGGCGAGTCAGCAGCGCGAGCAGCGCGTCATCGAGGTCCTGGAAGCGCGTGGGGTCGTGGATGCCCTTGCGTGCCGGGCTGATCACCGGGCCCTCGATATGGATGCCGAGCACACCGGGCACGCCTGCGAGGATCGCCGCGTCGACCGCGTCGAGCGCGAGCGCGATCACGTCGGGCGTGTCGCTGATCAGCGTCGGCAGGAACGCGGTGGTGCCGAACGGCCGATGCGCCGCGCCGATCGCGGCGATGCCCTCGACCGTGGGCGTATCGTTGAACAGCACGCCGCCGCCGCCGTTGACCTGCGTATCGACGAAGCCGGGCATGAGCCAGCCACCGTCGAGATCGACTGCGTGATCCACGGCCTGGTCAGAGGTTGCGTTGTCGATCCGGGCGATCCGCCCGTCCTCGACGACGATCGTCGCGTCGTTCAGGACGCCCGCGGGGGTGACCACATGGCCATTCGAAAACCGGAAGATCGTCATAACGTGCGCGTCACCTTGCTGAGATGCGACGGTGCGTCGGGGTTGAACCCGCGAGCAAGCGAGAGGGCGTTGACCATGCGATAAAAGCTCTGGATCATCAGGATCGGCTCGATCGCCGGATGCGCTTTTAGCGCGGGCAGGACGCCGTCGTCACTGCTGCCGTCGAGCCCGGCGTCGGCGAGCAACACGCCTGCGCCACGCTCGGCGAACTCGCGCGCCGCATCGCGCACGCCGTCCCCGGCCGCATCGGAGGTCGCGAGAGCCAACAACGGGAAGCCGTCCTCGACCAGCTGCATCGGGCCGTGGCGGACCTCGGCCGAACTGAACGATTCGGCGTGTAGCGCGCAGGTTTCCTTCATCTTCAGCGCCGCCTCGTTGGCGATGCCGAAGCCCATGCCGCGGGCGATTACGAACAGATTGGTCGCCGTACGCAGCGGTGCGACGGCGGCCGACCAGTCGAGCGCCCAGGCGCGTGCGAGGTCTGCGGGGAGCGCTGCAACCGCGCTACGCAACGCATCGTCGTCCGCCCATTCCGCAGTCAAAGCGGCGAAGGCGGCGAGCGAGCAGATATAGGACTTGGTCGCCGCGACCGACTTTTCCGGTCCGGCATACAGCGGGATCAGCGTATCGGCGGTTTCGGCGAGTGGCGAGGTCTCGTCGTTGACGAACGCGACGACATGCGCGCCGGCCGCCTTCTGCGCGGCGACTGCGGCGAGCAGGTCTGGGCTGCGACCGCTCTGCGATACCGCGATGCACAGCGTGTTCCGCGCGCCGAGCGGTGCGTCGTAGATCGACACGATCGAAGGCGCCGCGGCGGCGACGGGGATACCGGTCTTCGTCCAGATCAGATACTTGCCGTACACCGCCGAGTGATCCGACGAGCCGCGCGCGCAGGTCACGACGACGGCGGGCGGGGCGCTACGAAGACGCGCACCGAGCGCCGCGAACGCCGCGGCGTTGGTCGCGAGCATCCGCGCGACGGCCTCGGACGATTCCGCAGCCTCGCGGAACATCAGCGTCGCGGTTTCCGCAATCGGCGGGGGTGTTAGCGGAGGCGGAGTGGCGTCGTGCATGGCGGCTCGCTTCGATTGGCGTTCGGCGAGGAGCGAGAGGCCCCCCGACCCAGACCGGTTTGAGTAAGTTATGGATTGGTATTATTCAAGCGCCGGATGTCCAGCCACCATGTTCGCCAGTCGCTCTACCGCGTCGCGGTTCGTCGCTGCGCGCCCCGGCGAGGCGAAGCCGAAGCGTAGTTCGGCGGGATCGGCGGCGGTCGTCATGGCCGTGCGACACGAGGCGTGGACTTCGCGGACACCGGTCGCGAGGATCGCGGGCAACGTCTCTGGCGAGACCCCGCTTCCTGCTAGCACGATGATCCGTCCTGCGGCTTGCTGGTGCAGTGCCGCCAGCATCGTGACGCCGTCGATCGCCTTGGGGGCGCCGCCCGAGGTCAGGATCCGGTCGAAGCCGAGCGTGACGGCGGACTCGATCGCGTCGGGCATGTCGCGGCACAGATCGAAGGCGCGGTGCAGCGTCAGCGAGAGTGGACGTCCGCGGGCTACTCCCAACGACTTGGCGTGGGCGACCCAGGCGGCAAGCGCAGGCAGGTTGAGCCGGTGGTCGGCATCGAGCGCGCCGATGACGATTCCCGCCAATCCGGCTTCGGCCGCGGTGCGAATGTCGTCCGCGATCAACGCCTGCTCACGCGGGGTATAGACGAAGCCGCCTTCGCGTGGCCGGGCCAGGAGGTGGACGGGTACGCCGGAGACCTCCGATGACGCCGCCGCTGCCCGGATCAGCGACGCGGGCGGTGTAAGCCCACCGACGCCGAGCGCCGCGCACAGTTCGATGCGATTGGCACCGCCAGCGATCGCCGTGTCGATACCGTGCAGATCCTCGACGCAGACTTCGAGCATCGTTCGGGTACCACGCACCATGTCTTTCGGCACGCTCACGCCTGGAACAGCGACCGCGCCTTCAGCACCGTCGTCTTGCCGCGCGCGTCGGTGACTGCATAGGTAAAGCCCGGCAGCAGGCAGAACGCGCCGACATTGCCCTTCGTGTCGAGCGCGAGGAAGCCGACCTGGACGCCGCGGATCGCGTCGCCGCGCAGCTTGGCGATATGCCGGACCACCTCTTCGCATGCCTGTTGCGGCGTCGACCCGCCGCGCATCGACGCGACGACGCGTGCCGAGCCAGCGACGCGGGTCACTTCCTCGCCGAGCCCGGTCGAGGTGGCACCGCCGACGCCTGCCTCGACGTACAGTCCCGACCCGACTTGTGGCGAGTCGCCGACCCGGCCACGCATCTTGAACGCCATGCCGGAGGTCGTGCAGGCGCCCGCCATCCGCCCGTCGGCCGTCCGTGCGAGCAGGCCGATCGTGTCATGGTCGAGCGCGCCGCCGGGCGTCCGGGTGATGCGGTTCTCGCTATTGGCTTCGGGTTGGTATTTCGCGGTCTTCAGCCAGTCGCGCCATGCCTTTTCCGATTCCGGGGTGAGCAGCGACTGTTGCGGAAATCCCTGGTCACGCGCGAACCGCGTCGCGCCCTCGCCGACGAGGAAGGTATGCGGCGTTCGCTCCATGACGCGGCGCGCGACGGAAATCGCATGCACCGTGTTCTCCAGCGCGGCGACGGCCCCGACGCCGCCGACATCGTCCATGATGACGGCGTCCAGCGTGACGTGGCCGTCGCGATCGGGATAGCCGGAATAGCCGACGCTATGATTGGTAGGGTCCGCCTCGGGTACCATCGCGCCGGCCTCGACCGCGTCGATCAGGGAGCCACCCTTGGCGAGTTCCGCGAAGGCCACCGTGTTGGCGGCGGCGCCGAAGTCCCAGGTCGACAGGACCATGGCCCCGGTCGCCGAAGCGTCCGTCGCGGCACCCGATCGGGCAGAGGCCCGAGTCGCTACGAATGGTATCATGCCCAGGCCGCCCAAGCCGGCGAGCAACGACCGTCGCGTGTTCTCCATCAGATCCCCCTTGCGTTCTTGTGTGCACGCTATCGCAACGAGATGTCGACCGCCAGTAGTGACGCCGATTTGCAACATTCCAACGCAAATGTTCTAGACCGGTATTGCTTCGGCATTGACTGACGACGTGTTTTGACCAAACCAGTACGGGCAACCGGTATAGCGCTATCACGCAACCGGGCTTTTTTAGGGGTAGGTATGAACTTCGGCCATTCTGTTTCGCGGATCGCGCTCGTCGGATCTCTCGTGTTTTCCGCTACCACGGCATTCGCACAGGACGTGCCCGCGCAGGCCGTGACGCCCGCCCAGGCTGCCGCGAGCACGCCCGCCGAAGCCAAGGTCGAGGCGGATGCCACCACCGCAACCACTGCCGTCGATCCCGACACGAAGGACGACACGATCGTCGTCACCGGATCGCGCATCCAGCGTCCGAACATGACGTCGGCCGCCCCGATCACCTCGGTCACCGCGCAGGACATCCGCGCACAGGCGGCGGTCAACGTCGAGGACGTGCTGAACCGCTTGCCGCAGATCGCGCCGGACAGCCAGCAGACCTATAACGACTCCGACGGTCGCCAGCGCATCAAGCTGCGCAGCCTCGGGTTCGAGCGCACGCTGGTCCTGATCGACGGCAAGCGCCTCGGCACGCAGAACGGCCAGGACGTCGGTATCATCCCGCCGTCGCTGCTCGAGCGGGTCGACGTGCTGACCGGCGGCGCATCGTCGGTCTACGGCTCGGACGCAGTCGCGGGCGTCGTCAACTTCGTCCTGAAAAAGGATTTCGAAGGCATCCAGCTCGACGGCAACTATAATTTCTACAACCACAACAACAAGGACACCGTCGTGTCGTCGCTGGCGCGTTCGTCAGGCTTCAGCAGCCCGCGCGGCCTGACCAACGATGGCGGTCGTGCCGACGTCACGCTGACCGCAGGCAAGAAGCTGTTCGACGGCGCGCTGCGTATCAACGGCTTCGTCAACTACAAGCACACCGACGAGGTGCTGTTGTCGGCTCGGTCCAACTCGGGCTGCTACCTGACGCAGACCAGCCTGAACGCGCCGCTGTCGTGCGGCCTCACGCCGAGCAGCTCGACAAGCGGCCTCATCACGCCGCTCAGCGGTGCGAACGCCAACGCGCAGCTCGTCAACAACCCGAACGTCACACGTACTTTTGTGCCGTTCGGTCCGGGTGCCGGCAACGCCTCGAACTATTTCAGCAATTATGCGTATCAGCGCCCATCCGAGCGCGTGAACGCCGGTGGCTTCGTCAGCCTCGACATCGCACCCGACGCCGAGCTGTATGCGTCGGGCATCTGGTTCCGCGACAAGTCGTACAACAACTATCCGGCGATCGCCGGTGGCTCCGTCCAGGTGAACTGCAACAACCCGTTCCTGTCGGGTGCGCAGGCGACCGCGATCTGCGGTGCTGCGGCTGGCACGGTGGCGACGGCACCGATCGATCTTCGCTATCGTCTTGGTGAGGGCAACGATCAGCCCGACGCGTATCTGAACACCGGTGTTCGCCTGACCGGCGGCGTCCGCGGCAAGGTCGGCAGCGCGTGGACCTATGACGTCGGCGGCGTCTATGCCCGCAACCACCAGGATTACACGCCGAGCTTCGTCAACGCGACCAACCTGCGAAACTCGATCAACGTCGGTGGCACGCGCGCCGCACCGACCTGCGCAACGACCACGGATCCTGCCTGCGTTCCCTTCGACGCGTTCAGCGCGGGCAATACCAATCCGGCCCTCATCGACTATCTGTATGACCAGGGCACGGCGGCGACCACCGGTACGCTGTACGACGTACAGGCCAACGTCACCGGCGACCTCGGCAAATACGGCATCACCTCGCCGTTCGCCGAGCAGGGCGTCGCGATCGCGCTGGGCACGGAATATCGCAAGGATACGCTCAAATCGACCGCCGACAGCGTGTATCGCGCAGGCCTGGGCGGCACCGACAGCTACCTGAAGCAGGACGTCTGGGAGGCCAATATCGAGGTCCAGGCGCCGCTGGTCGAGCACAAGCGCTTCGCCGACCTGTTGCAGGTGAACGGCGGCTACCGCGTGTCGAAGTACAGCAGCAACCCGAGCACGTTCAACACCTGGAAGGTCGAGGGCATCTACGCCCCCGTCAGCGACCTGACGTTCCGCGCCTCGTTCAACAAGGCGCAGCGCGCGCCGACGGTGACCGAAATCCGCCAGGCGACCAACGTCGATTTCGCGTCGGGCGGCGCTGGCACGTTCAACGATTTCTGCGCACCGACGGTCGTCAACGGCGCCAATGGCGTGACCTACGGCGCGCCGATCGCGTCGCGCGAAGTGTGCCGTGCAACCGGCCTGTCCGATGCGCTCTACGGCAGCCAGACCCTGCTGTGCAGCAACGGCACCGCGCCTAACGGCTCGGCGGCATGCACCGTGCGCTCGGGTGGCTACACCGCCGATCCGGAGACCGCCTACACGCAGACCTACGGCCTGATCGTGAAGCCGCGGTTCGTGAAGGGCTTGGTGTTCTCGGTCGATCGCTACCAGATCAAGATCAACGATTCGCTCGGCTACAACGACTACAGCTACTACACCGATGGCTGCCAGCGTTCGAACGGCGACGCGTTCTTCTGCCAGGGTATCGTCCGCAATCCGGGTACGGGTACGCTGTATTCGACGGCCGGGAGCAACCCGACCACCGGCTTCATTCGCCAGGGCACGACGAACTATTACACGTCGATCGCCCGCGGTTACGACTTCCAGGCGCAGTACACGCTCGACCTCGCCAGCGCCGGCAAGATCGACTGGAACTTCAACGGGTCGCTGACGACGTTCGCGGGCGGCCAGGACTCGCCGGTCCAGCCGGAGCGCAACTGCGCCGGGTATTACGGCAACGGTTGTGGCCAGCTGATCCCGAAATGGTCGCACGGCCTGCGCGCGACCTACACCACGCTCGACCGCGGCTTCAGCGCCTCGTTCAACTGGCGCTATGTCGGCTCGCTGACCAATGCTGACAATTCGGGCGACGAGGCGATCGGCGGCACGGACGCGCGCGCACGGACCAGCTACTACCGTGTTTCGCCGAAGAGCTACTTCGACCTCGCGCTCAACTTCGCGATCGACAAGCAGTTCTCGCTCCGCCTGATCGCGAACAACCTGCTCGACAAGAGCGCGCCGATCGTTCCGGACTCGTACAACGTCGCCCTCGCGCGCACGAACACGATCCCGCAGCGCTACGACTCGCTCGGCCGCAACCTGGCCGTGGGTGCGACCGTCCGGTTCTGATCCAACGCTGGCTCGTGTCGGTCGACGCGAGCCACGGACGCCGAAGATCCTCCGTGCCTTCGGGCGCGGGGGATTTTTTTTGTCTGGGGATGCTGGTGTTGGAGCTCGAGCTCGAGCGCTACCGAGCGATGCTACGCAGGTGGCTGCACATCGTTGATCAGAAGTCGGAAATGGTGCCGGTTGCAGGAATCGAACCCGCGACATCCAGTTTACAAAACTGGCGCTCTACCAACTGAGCTAAACCGGCCCGTTCGCGTCAGGCGTAATCGCCCCATGCTTCAAGATACGCCGAAGGTCCAGCCCTCGGTTTGCGCGATATGCGATGTCATCGCTGCCGGGTGCCAGAGTTCGGGGCGATCGGCGTAGGCGCGGAGCCAAGCGGCGGTGAGGATCGCGTCGGTGGCGTGGTCGTCGTAGCGGGCGAGGGGTGCGTGCGAGGCGCTGCCGATCACGCCCAGTGCCACGTCGAGCGCGGCGGCGTCGCGGATCTTGCTGAGCCCCTTGCGAATGCCGGCGGCGCGCGCGGCGATCGTGGTGTAGATCTCGACGATCACCGAACCCTCGGACGGTACGGGATCGAACGGCCAGACCGGCACGTGGCCGGCCAGCCTGTGCAGCACGCGCATCCCGGTCAGGCTCGACTTGCCGACCTGCGCCGCGCCGACGAGGTTGAGGTTGCTGGTTGGGCTCAATCCCTGCCGCCGCTGTGCTTCCTCGGTCACGCGGAGCCGGCCGGACCCTTCGAAGAACTCGCCCTTGCGCCCGCCGTGGCGACGCAGATGCCGCGCAACCTCGTCATGATCGACGAAGCTGCTGGCCCCCAGATGCGGATCGTCCGCGCAAATCCGCTCGACCAGCGCCCACAACGTGCGCGCATCTGCCGGACTCTCTGCCCAGCCGGGAAAGAACGCGTCCTGGTCGATGAACGGAAGCGATGGCCCGAGATCGAGCCCGACCAGCGTATCCGGCGGCATCGCGTTCGCCAGCCAATCGAGCGCGGCGGTGCGCGACCAGCCGCCTTCGGCTGTGACCAATGTCGGTGCAGCGGCCCCGCGCGCGCAGATCGCCACGGCGATCCCCGATTGCCGGGGACCGACCGCGCCCGACCAGTCGATCGCGGCGAAATGGCCGAAGCGGTCAGGGGCGATCGCCATACGCCTTTCGCTGCTTGGCCGATGCCTGATCCCACCACGCGCGGGCGATCACGTGGGCAACGCGCTCGGGATCATGCGTTCCGTAGCGGACCAGCAGGCCGGGCCAGGTCTCGTAATGCGCCGTCTGCCAGAAACTGTCGGGATCGGTCGCGATCAGGACGGCCTTCTCGTCATGCGGGCTGCGGACGTGGAAGCTGCCATCGACATGGCCGGCGCTGACGAACATCTTGCCGCAAGTCTTGATCGCGGGCTGGCCGTACGAGGTCGATGCCTGGGTCTCGGGCAGCGACAGTGCATACTGTGCGACCGCAGCCCAATCCTTCACGACCTCTTTTCCGCGCGCAGGCCATCCCAATAGGCGAGCCGTTCCGACAGGCGCTTCTCGAACCCGCGTTCGGTCGGCGTATAGAAGGTCTGCGCGCTCATCTCGTCAGGCCAGTAATCCGAGCCCGAGAACGCATCCTCCGCGTCGTGATCGTACGCATAGCCCTTGCCGTAGCCGATATCGCGCATGAGCTTGGTCGGCGCGTTGCGGATCGACGCGGGGGGCATCAGCGAGCCTGTTTCGCGCGCCGATTTCCAGGCTGCCTTCTGCGCCTTGTAGACTGCGTTCGATTTGGGCGCGGTGGCGAGATAGACGCAGGCCTGCGCGATCGCGAGTTCGCCTTCGGGGCTGCCGAGGAAGTCGTAGGTGTCCTTGGCGGCGATGCACTGGACCAGCGCCTGCGGGTCGGCGAGGCCGATATCCTCGACCGCGGCGCGGGTCAGGCGGCGCAGCAGGAACAGCGGTTCCTCGCCCGCGGTCAGCATCCGCGCGAGATAATAGAGCGCGGCCTGCGGGTCCGACCCGCGGATCGATTTGTGGAGCGCGGAGATCAGGTTGTAATGCCCCTCGCGATCCTTGTCGTACACCGCGACGCGGCGTTGCAGGAAGTTCGACAGCCCGGCCGGATCAAGCGGTTCGGGAAGGTTCACCGAGAACAGCGTCTCCGCCTGGTTGAGCAGGAAGCGGCCGTCTCCGTCGGCGCTGGCGATCAGCGCATCCTTGGCGGGCGGGGTGAGGGGGAGGGGGCGCTCCATCTCCGTCTCGGCGCGGTCGAGCAATTGTTCGAGCGCGCCACGGCCGAGCCGTTCGAGGATCAGCACCTGCGCGCGGCTGAGCAAGGCGGCGTTGAGTTCGAACGAGGGGTTCTCGGTGGTCGCGCCGACCAGCGTCACCGTGCCGTCCTCGACATAGGGAAGGAAACCGTCCTGCTGCGCGCGGTTGAAGCGGTGGATCTCGTCCACGAACAGCAAGGTCCGCTTGCCGATCTTGGCGTGCTCGCGTGCTTCGGCGAACGACTTCTTGAGATCCGCGACGCCGGAGAACACCGCCGAGATCGCGACGAACCGCAGGTCGACCGCGTCGGCGAGCAGCCGCGCGATGGTGGTCTTGCCGGTGCCGGGCGGGCCCCACAGGATGATCGAGGACAATCGCCCCGCCGACACCATCCGCCCGATCGCGCCTTCGGGGCCGGTGATGTGATCCTGCCCGACCACCTCGTTCAGCGTGCGAGGACGCAGGCGGTCGGCAAGCGGCGCGTTTTCGGGATGCGTTTCAGTGGGGGCGGCGGGTTCGAAGCCCGCGAAGAGATCGGCCATTCCGAGAAGATAGGGGCGGGCGGCCGGTTTGCCCATCCGTTGCCACTTACTCTCCGTCATGCCGGGCTCGTTCCGGCATCCACCGGTCCGCATACTCCTCGACGGCGAGTTTGCCGACCAGTGGACCCAGGAACAGGTCCGGGGTGACGAATTTTTCTCACCCACCACTTGAACCAGAAACAGTCTGCGATATATCGCACCTCATGAATGAAGATATATCGGAGAACACTCAAATGCGTTTTGGTATGGGATATGGAGCCTGGACCGGTGGCCCGCGGGCTGATGGCGAAGGTCGGGGTCGGCCGGGTCACGAAGGTCATGGTCGACATGGACACGGACGCGGCGGCCCCGGTGGTCGGCGGCGGCTGTTCGATGGCGGCGAGCTGAAGCTTGTGATGCTGAAGCTGATCGCGGACGCACCGCGCCACGGCTACGACCTGATCCGCGAGATCGAGGGGCTGACCGGGGGTGGCTATGCGCCGAGCCCGGGCGTCGTCTACCCGACGCTCAGCATGCTCGACGAAATGGGGCTGATCGAGGAGCAACAGTCGGAGGGCGCGAAGAAGCGCTTTGCGGCGAGCGACGAGGGTCGCGCGCATCTGGCCGAGAATGCGGCCGTGGTGGACGGGCTGTTCGCGCGGCTGGCGGCGGTCGGGGCGGAGTCCGAGCGGACCGATGGCGCGCCGATCCGGCGTGCGATGGGCAATCTGCGGCAGGTGCTCCAGCACCGGTTGATGCGAGAGGACGTCAACGAGGATACGCTGCACGAAGTCGCGGCGTTGCTCGACGAAGCCGCGCAGAAGATCGAGCGCTTGAAGTGAGCGTCTCGGTCGCAAGAGTGCCGACGCATTCGGCGAGCAAATATCTCCAGCAGCTCGCCAAACACTGGAGCCACAAGATGGAGGTCACCTTCTCGGAGGAAGAGGGCCGCATCGCGTTTCCGAACGGTGCCGTTCTGGAGATGCGCGCCGACAGCGAAACGCTGGACGTCGCGCTGACGGTGCCGGAGGGGGAGGACGTGGACCGGATGCGCGAGGTTGTGTCGAGCCACCTCGACCGCTTCGCCTTCCGCGAGGCGCCGTTGACGTTCGACTGGGTCACGGCGCCCTGAGCATAGCGCAACCTGCCCCCCTCCCTGAAAGGGAGGGGCCGGGGGTGGGTAGGCCGGTTCGAGCCATCTACGCCTGAACATGCGGAAGCCGACCCACCCCCAACCCTCCCTTCCAAGGAGGGGGCAGGTCAGGGCATCACTTACCCCGCCGCGCCATCACCTCGAGATACGTGTCCAGCACCGTCTGGTTGATCGTATCCCAAAGATACCCGGCGGCCTTGTCGTGCCCGGCCCAGCCCATGGTCTCGCGCAGGCCCGGTTCCGATACGATCCGCCCGATCGCATCCGCGTACCCGGCAATATCCGTCGGCGGCACCAGAAACCCCGTGACGCCGTCATCGACCAGCCCGACCGCGCCCGACGCGCGGGCGGCCACGACGGGAACGCCCGCCGCCATGGCCTCGAGCGTCACGTTGCCGAACGTCTCGGTCACGCTCGGATTGAAGAACACGTCCATCGATGCGACCGCGCGGCCAAGATCGTCGCCCGACTGGAACCCTGCGAACACAGCACCCGGCACCCGGCTCGCAAACCATTCGCGCGCCGGCCCCTTGCCGATTACCAGCACCTTGTGGGGCACGCCGCGCTGCTCCAGCTCGCGGATCACGTCGGCGAAGACGTCGAGCCCCTTTTCCTTCACCAGTCGCCCAAGAAACCCGACCGCAACCTCGCCGTCGGCAATTCCGCGCGCGCGCCGCCATTCGAGATCGCGGCGCGTCGGCGTGAAGCGATCGTGGTTCACCCCGCGCGACCAGATTGCGGTCGGCGTCGTCACGCCCCAGTCGCGGACGATCTCCGCCATGCCGCGCCCCGGCACCAGCACTTCGTCGACCCGGTTGTAGAAGCGTGTCAGGATATTCACCATGATCGGCTCGAAGAACGCCATCCTGTAATAGCGGAAATACGTCTCGAACCGCGTGTGCAGCGAGGCGACCGTCGCGATGCCGTTGCGGCGGCCATAGCTGATCGCGCGATGCCCCAGGAAATCGGGCGCCGACACATGGACGATGTTCGGTGCGAACGCATCGAGGTCGCGGCGGATCGCAGCGGGCAGCCCGCGCGCCATCTTGTATTCGCCACGCCCGGCCGGCAGCGGCAGCGAGGGCACCGCGACCAGATCGCCGGTCGGCGGGAAGGCCGGCCTGGCGTTCGTCGGCGAATAGACACGCACCGTCACTCCCTTCGACAGCAGATGGCCGACGAGCAGATTCAGCGCCTGGTTTGCGCCATCGCGTACGTAATTATAGTTGCCGCTGAACAGGGCGATGCGCAGGTCGGTGGCGTGCATCGTCGCGCGGATAACGCCGTGCGCCGCCAAGCGCCACTAAATCCGCAACATAGGCCGGCCGCCAGCCATTGATGTTCCCGTATCGTTCTCGTACATCGGCAGTATGGCGAAACCCCAGAAGCGTTACGTATGTCAGGCCTGCGGATCGGTATCGCACCGCTGGGCGGGGCAATGCGCCGACTGCAGCGAGTGGAATACGATGGTCGAGGAGGCGAACACCGCCGCCACGCCGTTCCATTCCAAGCATAATCTCCAGACCGGCGGCCGCGCGATCCAGCTTGTCGGGCTCGATGCGGAGATCAAGCTGCCGGACCGGATGGCGACCGGTATCGCTGAACTCGATCGTGCGCTGGGGGGCGGGTTCGTCGAGGGGTCGGCAACGCTGATCGGCGGTGATCCGGGTATCGGCAAGTCGACTCTGTTGTTGCAGGCGGCGGCGAAGATGGCGCTGGCGGGGCAGTCGGTCGCGTATGTCTCAGGCGAGGAAGCGGCGGACCAGGTGCGCTTGCGCGCGCGGCGGCTGGGCTTGGGCAACGCGCCGGTTCAGTTGGCGGCGGCGACCTCGACACGCGACATCCTGACGACGTTGCAGACCAAGCCGCCCGCGATGCTGGTGATCGATTCGATCCAGACGATGCACTCCGACTTGATCGAGGGTGCGCCCGGCACGGTCAGCCAGGTGCGCGCCTCGGCACAGGAACTGATCCGGTTTGCCAAGGAGCGCGGTACGGCCGTTGTTCTGGTCGGCCACGTCACCAAGGACGGCTCGATCGCCGGCCCCCGCGTGCTCGAGCATATGGTCGACACGGTGCTGTCGTTCGAGGGCGAGCGCAGCCACCAATACCGCATCCTCCGCGCGATCAAGAACCGCTTCGGCGGCACCGACGAGATCGGCGTGTTCTCGATGCAGACCGAGGGGTTGGCGGAGGTCGGCAATCCGTCGTCGCTGTTCCTGACGCACCGTGATGACGCGATGACGGGGGCGACGGTGTTTCCGGCGCTGGAGGGTACGCGGCCGGTGCTGGTCGAGATTCAGGCGCTGACCGTGCGGCTAGCGTCGGGGGCCACACCAAGGCGCGCCGTGGTCGGCTGGGATTCGGGGCGGCTCGCGATGATCCTGGCGGTGCTGGAGGCACGGTGTGGGCTGAGCTTCTCCAACGCGGAAGTGTATTTGAACATCGCTGGCGGTTACAGAGTTCAGGATCCGGCGGCGGACCTCGCAGTGGCGGCGGCGCTGATCTCGGCGATGTCGGAGCGTCCGGTCCCGGTCGACGCGGTGGCGTTCGGAGAGGTCGCGCTGTCGGGGGAGATCCGCCCGGTCGCACATGGTCCGCTGCGGTTGAAGGAGGCAAGCAAGCTCGGCTTCGAACGCGCATTGGTGCCGGCGTCGATGACGGGGGAGAAGAGCGGGATGAAGCTGTCGGGGTTCAAGACGCTAGCCTCTTTCGTCGATCACATGATGGGGCGGGGGTAGGCACCCGAAACCTTGTTTCCCCGCGAAGGCGGGGATCCAGACTGGGCTCCCGCCTTCGCGGGAGAACAAGGCAGCGTTAGTGAGGGTACTGGGCCAGGCGTACCTGCAGGACGGGGATAGCTTCGGTTCGTTGTTAACGTCCCGGCTAGTCACCTCCCCGGCGGAGGCCGGGGTCCAATTGGGAAACGCTGCTGGCAATCGTTGCGCGTAGCCACCTCGACCTTTCCAATTGGACCCCGGCCTCCGCCGGGGTGGGGCGGTGGGGTGTTTCCGATCACCGGTCAATCAAACCGCACGCAACGGCACTGCATCCTGCAAATCCGCCACCCCGAACGCATGGCCTCTCGCGACAGCCATGCTATGGCCGCCCGCATGGCGAACACGAAAAGCAATACCGGTACCGTCGAGGTCGACGGCACCCGATACGATTGGCACCTCCAGCGCGAACCGCAACACACGGATGCCGAAGGCTGGAAGGGCATGACGATCTCGCTGTTGCAGGACGACGCCAAACGCGAAGCTCTGCTCGAATTCCCCGCGCCGAAACGCCTGTTGAAGGGATTGCCGCGCGGGCGGCTCCAGATCGACGACGCGACGATCGCGCGCGGCGTGCGGGCGGCGTTGGCCGCGGGGTGGGAGCCGATGTCGCGGGGCAAGCCGATGGTCTTCACGGTAGATTCCGAAGGGAATTGAACCGTGGATCGGCGTGAAACTCCGCCTCCGACGGACGCGCGCACGCGGATGCAACCCCATACCGACGTGGAAACCGCGCTGCTGGGGCCGATTCTCCCCGATCGAGAGTGCGGAGATTGCACCGCGTGCTGCACCGAATTGACGGTGGACACCCCCGAGTTCGGCAAACCCGCGGGAACGCCGTGCATCCACCTCTCCAATAAGGGGTGCGGAATCCACGCCGTCCGCCCGCGCATCTGCCGGACCTGGTTTTGCGCCTGGCGCCGGGTCGCGAGCCTGCCCGACGAGGCACGGCCCGACCGGTCCGGGCTTCTCGTGTCGCTCAATTTCGTCAAGGAACCGCAGAACTGCCTCGAAGGCGTCTCGATCAATGTCCGCGTCCTCGCCGGCAGCGACGCGATCGCGAACGGCATGGCGGCCGCGGTGCTCGACAGCGTGTGCGACCAGCTGGTCCCGGTCTGGTTCAGCGACGGGTCAAAGAAAATGCTGATGCATCCCGACACCGACGTCGCCCGCTTCGTCCTATCGGGCGAGGCTGCACCCGCGCATCTGCAGGACGAAGTCGCCGCGTGGCGCGAGCGCTACGGTGTGTTCGGTTTGAACCACTAGAGCGCGTCGATCGCCGCGCGCACTAGCGGTTCGCGCCGCGCGTCCCTATTCCAGAAGCCATGATCCTCACCGCCCTAGACATCGTCGTCCTGATCGCCGTCGCCGGGTCCGCGGTGCTGGGGCTGGTGCGCGGGTTCGTCACCGAAGTGCTGTCGATGTTCGCCTGGGTGGCGATGGTGGCGATGTTGAAGCTGTTCCACATCCCGCTTGCCGCCGCGCTGTCGCCGATGGTCGGGACCGTTGGTGGCGCCGCGGTGCTCGCGTTCGCGATCATCACCGGCGTCACGTATATCGGCGGGCGTCTCGTCGCGAACGCGATCGGCGCGCGGACGCGGACGTCGATCCTCGGGCCGGTCGACCGCGCGCTCGGCTTCGGGTTCGGCGCGTTGAAAGGGCTTATCCTCGCCAGCCTCGTCTTCCTGCTCGCGACGCTCGTCATGGACACGATGAGCGGCGGACCGTCGCGCCGGCCCGGCTGGATGACGACATCGCGCACCTATCCGCTGCTCAACGCGACGAGCGCGGGAATTGCCGATTTCGTCGACCGCCGCCGCCGCGGCAAACCCGTTTTCGGCGCAACCACGCCGCCTTCCCGATCCGATAACGCAAGCGAGCCGAAATCATGAGCGCGCCCCTCTACAACGCCGAGATCCTGCGCCTTGCCGCGACGATCCCGCATCACGAACGTCTGACTGAGCCGATGGCGACCGCGGAGAAACGCTCGCCGATCTGTGGCAGCCGCGTGACGATCGATGTCGCGGTCGACGATGAGGGCAAAGTTAGCGAGGTCGGCCTGCTGGTCCGTGCCTGCGCGCTCGGCCAGGCGTCGTCGTCGTTGCTTGCGTCGAATATCCTCGGCCGCACCCCCGCCGAACTCGCCGCCGCGCGCGACGCGCTGACGGCGTGGCTTGCGCGCGAGGGCGATGCGCCCGATTGGCCGGGGATGGATATTTTCACCCCCGCACTCGACTACACCGCGCGCCACCCTTCGATCCGGCTCGCGTTCGAAGCCGCGGCCGAGGCTGCCGATACCGCTGCAAAGGCGAAGGTCTGATGGCGGAGGGCACGGCACCGTCGCTGCTCCGCGACGGCGTCGTATTGCTCGGGTTCGGGCTGATGTTCGTGCTGCTGTTCCGCCGGCTCGGGCTCGGTGCGACGCTGGGGTATCTCGTTGCGGGCGCCGTCGTCGGGCCGCATGTGCTGGGTCTGGTCGGCGATGCGGAGTCGAAGCTCGGGTTCGCCGAACTCGGCATCACGCTGCTGCTGTTCATCGTCGGGCTCGAACTGAACCCGTCACGCCTTTGGAAGATGAAGGAGGAGATCTTCGGTCTAGGCCTTCTCCAGGTCGCGATTTGCGGCCTGGCGATCACCGCGATCGTCTGGGTCGGGGCGAAGTTCTCGCTCCCCGCCGCGCTTGCGCTCGGCCTGCCGCTCGCGCTGTCGTCGACCGCGCAGGTGCTGCCGATGCTGCGCTCTTCGGGGCGGATGAAGACCCCGTTCGGGGAGCGCGCGTTCTCGATCCTGCTGTTCCAGGACCTCTCGATCGTGCCCTTGATCACGATCGTCGCGGCGATGAGCCGTAATCCGGCCGACGCGAATGCGCCTCCCGGCTGGCTGCTCGCGATCTACACGGTGCTCGCGGTCGTCGGACTCGTCGTCGCAGGGCGCTTCCTGTTGCGCCCGTTTTTCCGGCTGATCGGCAATCTCGGCGAGCGCGAAATGTTCGTGTTCGCCGGCCTCTTCACCGTCATCGCCAGCGCGGCAATCATGGAATGGCTCGGGCTGTCGACCGCGCTCGGCGCATTCATCGCTGGCGTGATGCTGGCGGACAGCCCGTATCGGCATGAACTCGAAGCCGATGTCGAGCCGTTCCGCTCGATCCTGCTTGGGCTGTTCTTCCTCGCGGTCGGCATGGTGCTCGACCTCAACGCGATCGCCGAGCGGCCGGTGTTCGTGATGGCGATGGCTGCCGCGCTGATCGCGACCAAGACGAGCGTCATCATGCTGATCGGCATGGCGTTCAAGATGACGTGGCGGCAGGCGTTCGCGCTCGGACTGCTCCTCAGCCAGGGCGGCGAGTTCGGCTTCGTGCTGTTCGCGCAGGCGCAGGCGGGGCTGCTGATCGAACCGCAGGCGGCCAGCCTGTTCGGCGCGATCATCACGCTGTCGATGGCGACCACGCCGTTCCTGATGGGGATTACCCGGCGTTTCCGCACCGAACCGATTGCCGAAGGGCAGGAGCGCGACGGCCCCAAGGTCGACGGCGCGAATGCGATCATCGTCGGCTATGGGCGGTTCGGCCAGACGGTCGGCCAGATACTGCTCGCGCAGGATATTCCGGTGACGCTGATCGACACCGATATCGAAATGATCGACATCGCCGGTGAGTTCGGCGCCAAGGTCTATTACGGCGACGGCACGCGGCTCGACCTGTTGCGGCAGGCGGGCGCGGCGGAGGCGGAGATCATCTGCTTCTGCATGGATGGCGACCAGCTCGACCCCGACACGATCGAGGGCGTGCACGAGGCATTCCCGGACGCCGCTATCTACGTCCGCGCGTTCGATCGCCGTGCGCTGGTGAAGCTCAAGAACACGTCGGCGACGGCGGTGGTACGCGAAGTGATGGAGTCCGCGGTAAAGATGGCGCGGCTGGCGCTGCGTGGGCTGGACGTGTCGCCGACCGATATCGACCGCGCGGAGGAGCAATACCGGTCGCGCGACAAGGAGCGGTTGCAGTTGCAGATCGATTCCGGTGACATGCGCGCGGCACGTGCCGAGACCGCCAAACGCTTTCCCTGGGGGAATGATACGCAATGATTATCGCCATTCTTGCGGCCTTGTCGGGCGCGATCGCAGTTGCCGCGGGGGCGTTCGGTGCGCACGGCGCGAGCGGGTCGGCGGCGGAGTGGTTGCGGACCGGCGCGCAGTATCAGCTGGTCCACGTCGTCGCGGCGCTGGTCGCGATCCGGATGGAGGCGCGGGGACCGGCGTGGCTGTTCGTGGTCGGCGCGGCGATCTTCGCGCTGACGTTGTACGCGATGGCCTTAGGCGCGCCGCGCTGGTTCGGCGCGATAACGCCGATCGGCGGCGCGTTGCTGATCGGCGGGTGGTTGTGGCTGGCTTGGAGCGCCCGGGGATAACAAACAAAGCTTGTTTCCCCGCGAAGGCGGGGACCCAGTTTGGGCACCCGCCTTCGCGGGTGAACAAACTTCTTGCTGGTCTTCGGACGCTACCGTTTCTTCCGGCACGCGTCCGAGCAGTAGATCACGCTGTCCCAGTCGCGCGCCCATTTCTTCCGCCACGTGAACGGCCGCTCGCATGCCGGACACATCTTGGTTGGTAGGTTCTGCTTGGCGACACCGTTGGGCATCAGCGGGGCTGCGCGTCGAGGAAGGTCTCGACGTCGGCCAGGTCGACCGTCTTGTCGAGATACGTCTGGCCGATCCCGCGCGCGAGCAGGAAGGGGAGGGTGCCCGCCGCCATCTTCTTGTCGTGCCGCATGTGATCGACGAGCCGCGTACCGCTCGCGCCGATCTTCGCCGCTGCGAGACCGTCGGGCAGCCCGACGTCGCGCCAGTGTGCGGCAACGCGCTCCGCATCCTGACCCGAACAGATCCCCTGCGCCGCGGCAAAACCGAACGCGAGCGAACAACCCGCCGCGACACCCTCGCCGTGGATCAGCGCCTGTGAGAACCCGGTCTCGGCCTCCAGCGCATGCCCGAACGTGTGACCAAGATTGAGGAGGGCGCGCGTCCCGTTCGTCTCATGCTCGTCCGCCGAGACGATCCGCGCCTTGGCAGAAACGCTGTGCGCGATCGCGTATTCGCGCAGGCCGATGTCGCCGCCTAGCAATGCTGCGCCATTCGCCTCGCACCACTCGAAGAACGCGAAGTCGTCGATCAGGCCGTATTTCACGACCTCGGCGTAACCCGCGCGCAGTTCCCGGATCGGCAGCGTGTCGAGCACCTGCGGATCGATCAGCACCATCACCGGCTGGTGAAACGCGCCGATCAAATTCTTGCCGGCCTTCGTATTGATCGCGGTCTTGCCGCCGACTGAGCTGTCGACCTGCGCAAGCAGGCTCGTCGGGATCTGGACGAAGTTGCACCCGCGCTTCAGGATCGAGCAGGCGAACCCGATCAGGTCGCCCATCACGCCGCCGCCCAGCGCAACGACGTGATCGCCGCGCTCGACACCGAGTTCGAGCAGCCGGTCGCAGAGCATCTCCAGCGTCGCCCAGCTCTTGCTGCCCTCACCTGGTGCCAGCACGATCGCCTCCGACGCGATCCCCGCCGCAGTCAGCGAAGTCTGCAACGTCGCGAGGTGAACCGACAAATTCTCGTCGGTTACGATCGCCACGCGACGGCCCTTAGCAAGCGGCGCAAGGAACTCGCCCGCCCGCGTGAGAATCCCCGCCTCGATATGGATCGGATAGGTTCGCGAACCCAGTTCGACGGTAACGGTCTTCATCGGCCAAGCGCTCTCAGGATTGCGGCGACGGTCGCTTCGTGCGGCGTCTTGTTGCTGACAATATGGATGTGCGCCTGCGCGTAGATCGGGTTGCGCACGCGCGCCAGTTCGGCGAGCACTTTCCCCGCATCGCGGTTGCGGAGCAGCGGGCGGGTGTCGCGCCGGCCGACGCGTTCGACCAGGATGTCGGGATGCGCGCTGAGCCACACCGACACCGCATCGCGCAGGATCAGCGCGCGCGTGTCGTCGTTGATGAACGCGCCGCCGCCGGTCGCGATGATCTTGGGCGTGCCGTCGATCAGCCGCGCGATCACGCGGCGTTCGCCATCGCGGAAATAGTCCTCGCCGTATTTGGCGAAGATCTCGGCGACGGTCATCCCCGATGCGGCCTCGATCTCGTGGTCGGCATCGACGAACGGCAGGTTCATGCGCAGCGCGAGGCGGCGGCCGACGGTGGTCTTGCCGACGCCCATCAGCCCGACGAGCACGATCGGGCGATTGATCGGGGCAGGGCGGCGACCGCCCGAGGGTCCGCCGGAAGGGTTGTGGCTTTGCAACATCGTAGCCCGCGCTATACAGCGGCACCGCGCGAGGGCAAAAGCTCTTGGCGCGCGATATTTCGCCGATCGTCCACTACACCCGTCCACTACAAGGTTACGTCGTATGTCCCGTTTCATCGTCTCGGTCGTCGTCGTTCTTGTGGTCGTGGTCGGCGGCCTGTTCCTGCTGGCAGGCCGCGCGACCGAGCGTCCGCAGAGCCACGTCGAAAAGGCCGTGACGCTTGCGAACCTCTCTTAAGGCATCCGTAGCGGCGGCGGTTGCCGTCGGAGCCTTGGTCGCGCTGGCACCCGCAACCGGCCAGGATCGGCCCGAATCGATCCTGCCGCCGGGGTTCGGCGAGCCGACGCCTGCGCCCGCACCGCGACCCACGCCGCCTGCCGGTACGCAGCCGACCCGTCCGACCGATCCCGCGCAACCGACCGCTCCGGCGAACGCACCCGCACAGCCGGGCGCGATGATCCAGCCTTTGCCGCCCACTACGCCGGGCGACGCGCCGCTGGTGCCACCTGTCGCGACGCCTGCGCCGGTCGATCCGGCCGTGCTCGCGCAGTACGAGATGCCGGCGTCCGCGCGTCGGTCGCTTGCGACAGTCGGCCCGGTCACGGCAAGCGAAGGCGGCCTAGATACCGATGCCTTCGGTGAGGCGGACGGCCAATATGTCGAGACGCTGATGCGCCGTCTCAGTGCGCCGCTCCCGTCACGCTGGATGTCGATTTTGTTGCGGCGCGCACTGGTGTCGCATGTCGATACGCCCAGCCGCACCAACGGTGCGGATTTCGCCGCTGAGCGCGCGTGGCTGTTGCTGCGGATGGGCGAATCGGTTGCCGCGCGTGCGGTCGCGCAGAACGTCGACACCGACAATTACACGCCGAAGCTCTATCAGGTCGCGATGAATACCGCGTTGGCAACGGGCGATCCGGCTGGCCTGTGCCCGCTGGTGACGGGTGCGATGCGCTACGCCCCGGCGCGCGGCTGGACGATGGCGCAGGCGATGTGCGCCGGGCTGTCGGGCAATCCCGCGCAGGCGAGCCCGCTGATCGCGACCGCCAAGCGTCGCAATGTCGCCAGCGGCGTCGACCTGCTGCTCGCGCAGAAAGTCGTCGGCGCCGGCGCGCAGGGGCGCCAGGCCGTGACGATCGAATGGGACGGCGTCGACCGGCTGACCGCGTGGCGGTTCGGGCTCGCGATGGCGACCGGCGTCGCGGTGCCGGACGAGTTGTACGGTACTGCGGGCCCGCAGGTGAAATACTGGCAGGCGCTGTCGCCCTCCGTTGCGCTCGGCGATCGGCTGGCCCCGGCGGAGGCTGCCGCGGGGCAGGGGGTGCTGTCCAGCGCCGCGCTCGTCGATCTCTACGCGGCGGCGGCGACCGACGACGATACGCAGAGTGGCGCGACCGCGACCGCCAACGATCTCCAGACCGCCTATGCCGATCGCAACCCTGATTCGCGGCTCACCGCACTGCGTCAGCTGTGGGGCGGTGCGAATGCGCGTCCGAACTATGCGCGGCTGGTGCTGACCGCGCGGGCGGCGTCCCGGTTGAACCCCAATCTGGCAAAGGCTGACGCGGATCTGCTGGTCGCATCGATGCTGTCCGCCGGGCTTGATCGCACCGCGGCACGCTGGCTGGGCTCGGTACCCGCCGGCAGCGACGCCTGGGCGATGATAATGCTCAGCGATCCCGACGCGTATCGCCGCCTCAGCTATTCCGACCTTGCGTCCTATACCGGTGGCGAGGGCGATTCGGCGTTGAAGCAGCGCATGTTGTTCGCGGGGTTGGCAGGTCTCGGTCGCCTCAACCAGGGCGACATCGAGCGTGCTGCACAGTCGCTCGGCGTTCGGATCGGCGCGGACAATGCCTGGACGCGGGCGCTCGATCGCGCTGCGCGCGACGGCCAGGCCGGGACGGTCGTCCTGCTGGCGGCGGTCGGCATGCAGGCGGTGAGCTGGAAGGACATCCCCCCGGAAGCGTTGTACCGCATCGTCGGCGCACTGCGCGGCGTCGGCCTCGACGGCGAAGCGCGGATGATCGCGGCCGAGGCGATCGCGCGCGCGTGAGCCACGGTCGCGATCGCGCGCTGATCGACCGGTTCCTCGAAATGATGACTGCGGAGGTCGGTGCCGCGGCGAACACGGTGGCGGCGTATCGTAGTGACCTGACGCTTGCCTCCCAGACGCTGGAAGGTGGACTGGTCGACGCGGATGCAGACGCGCTGGGCAGGCTCGCCGACGAGTGGTCGGCGTTGTCCCGCTCGACCGTCGGCCGGAAGTCCGCTTCGCTCCGCCGCTTCTTCGCGTTCCTCGCCGATGAAGGCCACCGCGCCGACGATCCCGGCAAGGCATTGCCCCGACCCGGTACCGCGCGCACCTTGCCGAAAATCCTCAGCCACGCCGATGTCGACCGGCTCTTCGCCGCGATCGCCGAACGCGCCGCACGCGATCCGCTAGACCCCAACGACCTCCGTCTTTCCGCATTATTCGAGCTTCTCTACGGCTCGGGCCTGCGCGCGACCGAACTGGTTAGCCTGCCGCGTAACGCGGTCCATCCCGATCGCCCGTTCCTGATCCTGCGCGGCAAGGGCGGGCGCGAGCGGCTAGTTCCCATCTCCGACCGAGCGCGCGCCGCCGTCGCGATCTGGCGCACCCACGTCGCGACCGACCGACTCTGGCTGTTCCCCTCGGGCAAGGGCCATCTGTCACGCATCCGCCTGTATCAACTCGTGAAGGCAATAGCTGCCGAGGCAGGCATCCCCCCCGACCGCGTCAGCCCGCATGTGCTGCGTCACGCCTTCGCCACGCATCTGCTCGCCGGCGGCGCGGACCTGCGCGCACTGCAATCGATGCTCGGCCACGCCGATATCGCCACCACGGAAATCTACACGCACGTCGATTCGAGCCGCCTCGTCGAACTCGTCAACACGCGTCACCCGCTCGCGGATATGCCCCCGCGTTGACGCGAGCGATCCCGCGCCGTAACCGCCGCTGATGCCAAGCTTCCTCGACTTCGAGAAACCGATCGCCGAACTCCAGGGCCGGATCGACGAACTCCGCGACACCGCCGCCGAAGGCAGCGTCGACCTTGCCACCGACATCGCCCGCTTGCAGGCGAAGTCCGACAAGCTGCTGAAGGACACGTTCGCGCGCCTGACTCCGTGGCAGAAGACGCAGGTCGCGCGTCATCCCGAGCGCCCGCACTTTAAGGATTACGTCGCCGCGCTGTTCGACGAGTTCGTCCCGCTCGCGGGCGACCGAGCCTTCGGCGACGACCAGGCAATCATCGGCGGTTTCGCGACGTTCCGGGGTCGCAAGATCATGGTGCTTGGCCACGAGAAGGGCGACGACACCGCCAGCCGCCTCCGCCATAATTTCGGCATGGGCAAGCCCGAGGGCTACCGGAAAGCGATCCGCCTGGTCGAACTCGCCAACCGATTCGGCCTGCCGATCATCACGTTGGTCGACACGTCCGGCGCGTTCCCCGGCATCCAGGCCGAAGAGCGCGGCCAGGCCGAGGCGATCGCCCGCTCGACCGAAGCGTGTCTGAACGCCGGCGTACCGATCGTCTCGGCGATCGTCGGCGAAGGCGGCTCGGGCGGCGCGGTCGCGCTGGCCGCGGGCAACCGCGTGCTGATGTTCGAACACGCAATCTATTCGGTGATCAGCCCCGAAGGCTGCGCCTCGATCCTGTGGCGCACCGCCGACAAGGCGCCCGAAGCAGCCGAAGCTATGCGCATCACCGCGCAAGACCTGAAGTCGTTCGGCGTGATCGACGACATCGTCCCCGAGCCGCTGGGTGGCGCGCACCGCGACCGCGCGGCCGCGATCGAGTCGCTGGCCGATGCGCTGTCGTCTGCGCTCAGAGACCTCGCGCCGCTCACACCTAGCGAACTTCGTAAGGACCGCCAGGCCAAGTTCCTCAAGATGGGCCGTCTCTGACCCACGCACAAAGGGCGGCGGAACCGAGGTTCCGCCGCCCTTTCGACTCGCATGTCGTGCCGGAGAGCGGTCGCGGTTGCGCCACTCTCCAGCGCGATGATTACGTGGTCGAGGTGTTCAGCTTGGTCGAGACGTTGTTGAACGTCTTGGTCAGGCTCGAACCCAGGCCCTGCATCGCGGCGATCGCGGCAACGGCGATCAGCGCGGCGATCAGGCCGTATTCGATTGCGGTCGCACCCTTGGAATTCTTGAAAAACTTGCGGATCGTCTTCATTCCGGTCTCCATCGTTTCGATTGCGTCTGTGTCACCCGGCTGCACCGGACGGACCGGATCAGCGATTTGAGGGATACAAGTGGTTGGTTGAGAAAGGTTTAAGGTGGGCGCCGTTTCTTTTGCGGATCAGCGCGCGTTGGCGACCTTCGAGTTGACGTTGCCCCACATGCCCGTCGTCGTATCGGCAAGCGCGGTGAGGCCGGCGATCATCGCGATCACGACCAGCGCGATAATGAGCCCGTATTCGATCGCGGTCGCCCCCCGTCTTTCGCGCAGCACGCGCGCGATCGTTCGGATGACGGCATGCGTCGCGACGGATATAGGGCTCATGGGTGCGGTTTAATCGCGGGGAAATTAAGGAATGACCAACGATCCGTCCGTATCGGGACCGATGCCCGCTGCGCCGTTTTTGCTGCTGCCCGTCGTAGCGGCCGCGCTCGTCGATCTCGAAGGCCGCGTGCTCTTGCAGCAACGTCCGGAAGGCAAGTCGCTCGCGGGTCTATGGGAGTTCCCTGGCGGCAAGATCGAGCCTGGCGAGACCCCCGAGGCGGCCCTGATTCGCGAACTCGAGGAGGAGTTGGCGATCGTCGTGCCGCACGCCTGCCTCGCGCCCGCGACGTTCGCCAGCGCGCCGCTCGGCGATCGCCATTTGCTGTTGTTGCTCTACATCACGCGCAAATGGACCGGCGTGCCGCGTGCGCTCGAAGCGACCGCGCTGCGCTGGGTGAGGCCGAACGAGATGCACTCCCTGCCGATGCCGCCCGCCGATCGCCCGCTGATCGGTCTCTTGGATGCGCTGATCTGATTGTGTCGCGCCTTCGATAAGGGGCTCCGCCGCAACGCGTTCAGATGTCTCGAACAATGCGCCCGACATGCCCGTCCGTTGGTTGATGCGCGGGTATGTCGGCTCGTCCTAATCTTTGGCTCGTCACCAAGGCGGGTCGGCATACTCCGAGTTCAAAAAAGCGCTTGATCCCGGACGTTTGCAGGCGCATGAAATCCGAGCCGGCTACGTCCCAAGACCGTATCCGGCCATCCGGACTGCGGCTCGCGCGTGTTATTCCCTTTTCTCGAGCGAGCCGTTTCCGTCGATGACGGAACACTGAGCTCGAACGATCCGGCTCCATGCATCTACTTTGGTCCAACCACCGCGACGCACCGGCGGATTTGACCCCCGCGTTTTCATTGCACGGTCTGATCTCGTCGCACCATGGGACGCAATCTCACGCTCAGGCTGATGATCAGGGGCCAGAATATGGTGTTGCCGATATCCGAAAGCGTGTCGGCCCAGCGCATGCCGTAGTTGAGGTAGTCGAGCGTCTCGTTGCCAAGTTCCGCCAGGACGACGACCAGCAAGGGGATAAGCGTTCCCAACGACCGGCCGCTGACGAGCCGCACGAGCATGAGGATGATGAGCCCGGCATGGATATGGAGGATCGCGTCGGGCAGGCCGGTCCCGTCTCCGATCCAGAGAATAACCGAATGATACAGCGCGGGAATATCCATCGCCGGGCAACAGCCGAGATCGGCATCAAAAGCAAGGATGAGGCCATGCGACGCGTATCGTCTCGAGCTTGGCGTGATACCGAGAAACATCCATTCGCGGCGTCGTCGATACGCGGTTTTGATCGCCAGCGACCATGTCCGGTGGGTTGGATGAGGGTGCGGGGGCGGTGTTTCCACTGGCAAATGCGCTGATCGATCCCGAACACACCGCAGCAATTCCTGTTTAATTTGACGTTTAGATTCGGCGGTTACGTCGGACTCGAAGGAGTTCGCGTTGATACGTCTCATCTACATCAGTACCGCCCGCGCCGAGCTGTCGGCGGTTGAGCTCGAGGGCGTGCTGCGCGCGTCGCGGCGTAACAATGCGGCGGTCGGCGTGACGGGCTTGTTGGTTGTCGGCGGACGTCGGTTCCTGCAGGCGCTCGAAGGACCGGCGGATGCGGTTGTGCAGACATACGACCGTATCAAGGCCGACGGACGCCACTTCGCCGCCGTGACACTCGACAATCGCCCGATTGCCGAGCGCAGCTTTCCCGACTGGGCAATGGGCCATCAGCCTAGCAGACCCTTGCGCGGTGACGGTGCAGTTGCAGACGATGTGGCGAGGCTGATCGCGCCGATCGCCGATCCGACCATGCACGCATATTTTGCGGAGTTCGCCAAGAAGCACGCCGCCTGACGCGCCCGATGCCGGCGGTTCAGGGCTGCGCCGGCGGCGCCAAGCCATCGATCTCTCAACCTGCGTTATCTACGTTCCTTGGTCATGACGTGGCTCCGTACCGTCTGTTGTGCGTTTGAGCGCAACGAAGGAGACGGACATGGTAGCGAGAGAGAAGATCACGGACGGTGCGAACGAGCGCGCCATCGACGAACCGATTGCCGGCACGGCTTCGGGCATTCCCGATGACGCACTCTTGCCGGGCGAAGAGCTGCCGGAGGAGCCGAAAGACGAAGAAGTCGCGCGAGTCGCGCAGAAACTAGGCGCGCCAACGCCAACGGAGGCGTCGTGATGTCCGACGACGCGACACAGACCCGCCAGCGCGAGATTGCCACGGAGCATCTGCTGTTCAAGCTCATGGAATATGTCGAAGCGCGGCACGCCGGGCTCCTCGACTTCATGGAACAGAGCCTCGACCACCTCGGCGATCCGGCGACTGACGGTACTAAGGACGACGAAGCCGTGCGCAAGATCGCAAAGGGCATGATTGTCGGCGCGCGCAAACAGGGTGTGAACTAGGCGCACGCCGAGGTGACTTGGGAGATGTCGGTCGCCTGCGCCGGGGACCGCATCTCCGACCGCAGCTTTCCTTTGGGCTTATCGGGTTGCCGGTCGTGGCCTGTATTTGGCTAAATCTGATCCAGTTTGATTCGTAAGAACATTGCAGGAACATCAATCCGATGCGATGAGTGTTCCAACGATTCGGCACGTCAGCAGTTGCCCCGAGGGCGCAAGAATGCGTCTGGGGCAGGGTAGAGTGACCGATCTATCAAGCGAAAACAGAAGGGGCGTCCCGCTATCGGAACGCCCCTTCGGCTAGATCGGTGTTTGAGACGTCGGCGATTACGCCATCGAGACCTTCGTCCGCGTGGATGTGTGCCCACCCGAGCGATAGAGGACGTCGGCGGCATCTTCAGCATTGATCCCGGCAGCGCTGGTATCGACGGAAACGAACACACCGCCTTCATTGATGCGGCCTTCATAGTAGCTGGCATCGACGCGGCTGACACCGTGATCGGTCATAACCTTTTCCAGTCCGCCAACGGCGCCACCGAGCGCCGCGCCCGTGATCGCAGCGCCTGGGATGGCGGCGGATGCAATCGCGCCGGCGGCAACGAGGGGACCGACCCCCGGGATGGCGAGGGCGGCGATGCCGAGCAGCGTGCCGATCCCGGCGCCGGCCGCGACCTTGCCGACGAACTCCTGCGTGTCGCCGTTGCCGTCCGTGGTCGTGTTCTTGCCGTCATGCTGGGCAACGATGGAGATCGCGCTGTCGTTGATACCGGCTGCGCGAAGCTCGGCCACGGCGCGCTCGGCGTCTGCATGATTATCGAAAACCGCGGACACCAGGTTCGTGCTCATCATCAGTTCCAGTCGGGGACAGGTTGTAGATGAGCGTAGAAGCCGCATCGAAGGCCTAACGTTCCGGCAATTGAGAGTTAGCGGACCGTTAACTTCGAATGGTGCGGTAAAGGTGGCCGATTAGGATCGCGTCTGTGAGTTGCACGGATCGGGCAGAGGCAATCGCCGCCCAGGGAGGGTAAGGCGATTGCCGGCAGTGTGTCGAAGCCTATTGGTACCCGCCGTTTTCCTCACGCTCCTTGGCGGCGTCCTCCTGTACCTTTTCCATCTCCTCTGCCTCGTCAGCGGGGGTTGAGTCGTCGGTTTTCGGATCGTCGATCATGGTCATCTCCTTGCCAGTTCAACGCGCGGCCAAGCTTTTGGGCTCAGCCATACTGTCTGAAAGTCGCTCAGGCTGCGGCACGAACAACAGGACAAACTTTGCGGTTCATTCAGGTCGAGACGCCGCTGCGCACGACGCTCCGCTGGGGCCGCCGGTCCTGGGTGCCGGAGTGCGGGCATTTTAAAACGACAAGGGCCGTGAGGTCGCTGTCTGGACGATCGCCCCCGGCACCAGGGTGAGGGGCGGCATTTCTCGTTATGAAATCTTCGGCAGCCCGAGATCAAAACCGGCATTCATCACTGGAGGCCCGACCGGGAATCGAACCCGGGTGCGAGGATTTGCAGTCCTCTACGTCACCACTCCGCCATCGGGCCCCGATTGCGTGAAGGCGGCGCAAATGCTTCGTTTTTCCGCTGCGGTCAACCTGCAGTTGCCGCCGACAACGGAATAATCTGGTTTCCTCGACTCGCACGTCGCCGCAGGCGGTGAGCGTCACGCGCTACCGCCCCCGGCCTCGTCCCTGGCCTCGTATCGTGACTCGCACACGTCAGCGTCTTTGCTTAGGGTTAAGTGAAAGGACGTTAATGGCTTTTAGGGGCGGGCGCTTGAAGACGGACAGGATTGCGGGCGGCACGAATACGACGGGTGTCGATGACGAGGTGTTCGCGATGCCGTCCGGCATGGCAATCCGGTATGACCGGCCCGCCGCCGCGCTCGCCGACTATATCACCGGCTATCACGTCTATCGAACCGACACGGGTAGCGAAGCGGGGCAGGTCGACTGGTTCCTGCCGGCGACCGCCAACGTGCGGATCGCGATCGATGCGGGGCCGATCGCGGTCTCGATTGGCCGGCGGACCTACGACCCGCTGCCTGCGGCCAGTCTGTTCGGGCCGACCAACCAGGCGTTGAAGGCGGTGACGCATGGCGGCGTGATGATCGGCTTCGGGATCAGCGCGCTGGGATGGGCACGATTGTTCCGGCGATCGGCCGGCGACTTCCGCAACCGCATCGTGCCGCTGGAAGACGTGCTCGGGAAGGCGTTCACGCGCGATCTGGTAGCGGGCTTGCAGGGCGCGCCGGATGATGCCGCCGTCGCGCCGATCCTCGATGCGATGTTGCTCGCGCGGCTGGGGCCGCCGCATGCCGATGCGCCGCAGATCCGGCAGTTGATGGAGATACTCGCGACCGATGGCCCGACCGACATCGCGTCCGCCGCTGCGCAACTCGACATACCGACGCACGCGTTGCGGCGATTGTCGGTGCGCCATTTCGGGTTTCCGCCCAAGATGCTCCTCTTGCGCGCGCGGTTCCTGCGATCGTTCGTCCGGCTGATGATGGCCGGCGGCGAGGCGGATTATACGACGATCGACCGCTCCTATTTCGATGCGTCGCATTTCCTCCGCGACTCGGCGACGTTCCTGGGAATGACCCCGCGGCGTTTCATGGCGCTGACCAAGCCGTTCCTGAAGGCAAGCCTGCGGGCGCGGAATGCAGTGCTGGGATCGCCGACGCAGGTGCTGCACGACATCGAAAAGGCGCCGGCGCGCGATGCGCTGCCGCGCGACTCGACCCGAGCGACGCAACAGCGGGTCATTTCGCGGGACGGTTCCGCGATCGGGTGCTAAGGACAGGCGCAGAGGTGTTGCCGGGATTTCTCGTGCGCCCTCGACGCCCCGTTCGCGGCATCTCGGTGTCACACGGGCGGGCGGGGCGTCTCCCGGTCCCCCGCAGGCGCGCTGCCGACGCCCGCGTGAATCGTGGCGAAATCCGACCAACCGATGCTTGGCGTCGCCGCGCCCACGCGATAACAGACGCACTATATCCGGCCGCGCGATATCGGAGCGATCCGAAACTAGTGTATTGCGTGGCTAAAACAGTTGTGCGACAGGATGCGCCATGACGACGACGACTCTCGATACTCCTTCGCTCGCAGCCGATACCCATGAGATCGGCGGGACTACCGTGTCCATGGCTCCCGCAACGTTCGACACGATGCGTCACGCGATGGTGGCGAGCCAGTTGCGCACCAACGCAGTCAACGACCAGCGCGTCGTCGCGGCGATGGCACGCGTGCCGCGCGAGGCGTTCATGCCCGCCGACGTCCGCGCACTTGCATACCGCGACGCGACGATCCCGTTGGGACGCGGACGCTATGCCAACCTGCCGATGGCGACCGGCCGTTTGCTCACCGAAGCTTATCTGACCGCGACCGACCGTGTCCTGCTGATCGGTGCCGCGACCGGCTATACCGCGGCGGTGCTGGCCGAGATCGTTGGCTCGGTCGTCGCGGTCGAGAGCGATCCTGCCTTGCTGGCGATCGCCCGCGAGGCACTCGCCGGGACCGGTAATGTCGAACTCGTCGAGGCACCGATGCAGGACGGCCACGCCGCCGGCGCGCCCTATGACGTGCTGATCGTCGATGGCGCGGTCGAGACCGTGCCCGACGCGTTGATCACGCAGGTCAAGTCGGGTGGCCGTGTGACCGCAGGAATCGCCGAGCGCGGACTGACCCGGCTCGCATCGGGCCGCAAGACCGATGGCGGGTTTGCGCTGTCGGCGTTCGTCGATGTCGAATGCGTGAGCTTGCCTGGCTTCGACGCCCCCAAACCCTTCCGGTTCTGAGCAGAAAACCATGGCCCGCGCCGCACTTCTCCGCAGTCTGCTCCTGAGTGTTGCGCTGACGTATAGCGCTGCACCACTCCATGCGGAGACGCTGCGCGAGGCGCTGGTCAAGGCGTACAACACCAACCCGACGATCACGGCACAGCGCGCTACCCTGCGCGCGACGGATGAGAACGTGCCGATCGCCCGCGCGGCGGGGCTGCCGTCGGCTAACGCGACTGGCGATCTCACCGAATTCCTCGTCACCGGCCAAAACAACTTTCTCGCGCCGCCGCGTCAGGGCGTTGCGCGGGCGAACGTGTCGGTGCCGCTGTATCAGGGCGGGCAGGTCCGCAATTCGGTTGCCGCAGCGAAAACCCGCGTCGAGGGTGGCCGCGCGACGTTGCGGAGTACCGAAGCCGATTTGTTCACCAACGTCGTCGCAGCGTACATGGACGTGATCCGTGACGAGGCGATCGTCGGCTTGAACACGCAGAACGTCCGCGTTCTCGACGTCAACCTCCAGGCCAGCCGCGACCGTTTCCAGGTCGGCGACCTGACCCGCACCGACGTGGCCCAGTCCGAAGCGCGGCTCGCGCTTGCCCGCGCACAGCTCCAGTCCGCACAAGCCAATCTGATATCCAGCCGCGAAAGCTATATCCAGTTCGTCGGGACACCACCCGGCACGCTCGACACGCCACCGACGCTGCCGCATCTGCCCGACAGCCCGGCCTCGGCCGTGACCGTCGCGATCGACAACAACCCGGTGCTGATCGCCGCCGCCAAGGAGCGGGACGCGAGCCGCTACGATGTCGGCGTTGCCCGCGCGAGCCGGCTTCCGCAGATCAGTGCGGTCGGGGGCGCGAGCTACACCAATTATCTTGGCTCGATCGCGTCGGTGCCCAACGACGTCAACCGCATCCCCAACGCCAATAAGGCGGTGCAAGCCGGGCTGTCGTTGACGCTGCCGCTGTTCCAGGGCGGGCGCCCCGCCGCGCAGGTTCGCCAGGCCGAGGCGTACCAGTCGCGCGCGATCGAGAACGTCACCGCGACCGAGCGCAACGTCATCGCGCAGGCGCGCTCCGCCTTTGCCATCTGGCGCTCGTCGGAGCAGGTGATCCAGTCGTCGGAAACCGCGGTCAACGCCAACAAGCTGAGCCTCGAAGGCGTCCGCGCCGAGAACAGCGTCGGCACGCGCACGATCCTCGACATCCTCAACGCCGAGCAGGAATTGCTCAACAGCCAGGTCACGCTCGTGACCGCGCGGCGCGATGCGTATGTCGCGGGCTTCGCGCTGCTGGCCGCGATGGGCCAGGCCGAGGCGCGAGACCTGGGGCTCGACGGCGGCGTGCTCTACGATCCGGTCGCGAACTACAACCGCGTCCGCCGCAAGATCTGGGATTTCGGCGGCGACGGCGAGCCCGTGCCGGTCGCCACTCGCACCGCGCAGTCGCCCGCGCAGAACGCCACGGTTCAGGCGCAGTCCGACCCCTTGCTCGATACGCCGGTTGACAGGAACCCCGCCTTGACGACAGGTAAGGACGCGCCGAGCCGCCAATAGGGGCGCGCGGGGCAACGGGGTTTGGGATGGTCCGGATGGGGGATGTCAACGGCGAGCCGTCGATGGAGGAAATCCTCTCGTCGATCAAACGCATCATCGCGGAAGAGGGCGACACGCCGGGCCGGTCGCGTCGCCCTGCGCGTGCGACGTCCGCGCCGGTCGATCTCGATCCGGCCTATTTCGACGGCGACCATGACGACGATGAGATTCTCGAACTGAGCGACCCCATGCCCGATCGTACGCCGCGCCCGCCCAAGTCCCCGGTGCTCAGCGCCGCTGATACCCCGCCCGAACCACGCCACGTCGCGCCGCAAATGCCCCCCCAGATGACATCGCCAAAGCCCGCGCCGAGTGCCAAGCCGCAGCCGGCCACCGATGCCGCGGCCGAGCCGATCGTCTCGCGCCACACCGCCGCTGCAACGCGCGCGCCGCTCGAGGCGTTGACGCGGATGATGGTAAAACCCGAAACCGGCAATGACGGCACGCTTGAGGGCCTGGTGCGCGAGATGCTCCGGCCGATGCTGCGCGAATGGATCGATGCCAACCTTCCCAACATGGTCGAGGACATGGTCTCGCGTGAGATCGCCAAGATCATGAACCAGCAGCCCTAAACCAACCTGCCCCCCTCCCGGAAAGGGAGGGGCCGGGGGTGGGTAGGCTGGTTGTCGCGCCCCGACGCCAATTCCAAATCCCACACGCTCCCCAAAGGCTGGCCTAGCCCCGACACGCTCGCTAAGGCCATTGGCATGAGCGAGCTTCCCAAAACCTTCGACCCGGCCTCCATCGAATCGCGCTGGTACGCGCATTGGGAGGCAAGCGGCCAGTTCCGCCCCGACCGTCCGAACGCCGAGCCGTGGACGATCGTCAACCCGCCGCCCAACGTCACGGGCTCGCTGCACATCGGCCACGCGCTCGACAACACGCTGCAGGACATCCTCACGCGCCACGCCCGCCTGAAGGGCAAGGACGCCTTGTGGGTGGTCGGCACCGATCACGCCGGCATCGCGACGCAGATGGTGGTCGAGCGCCAGATGGGCGCGCTTACCCCGCCGCAGAAGCGCACCGACATGACTCGCGAGGAGTTCGTCGCGAAGGTCTGGGCGTGGAAGGAAGAGAGCGGCGGCGAGATCACGCAACAGCTCCGCCGGCTCGGCTGCTCGATGGACTGGGCGAACGAGCGCTTCACGATGGACGAGGGCTTCTCGAAGGCCGTCCTGAAAGTGTTCGTCGACCTCCACAAGCAGGGGCTCCTCTATCGCGACAAGCGCCTCGTGAACTGGGATCCGGGCCTCGGCACCGCGATCAGCGACCTCGAGGTCGAGACGCGCGAGATCAAGGGCAGCTTCTGGCACCTGCGCTATCCGCTCGAAGACGGCGCCCTTGGACAAGAGGGGGGCTTCATCGAGGTCGCGACCACGCGGCCCGAGACGATGCTCGCCGACATGGCGGTAGCAGTGAACGGCGCGGATGAGCGCTACACCGCGCTGATCGGCAAGCAGGTGAAGCTGCCGATCACCGGGCGACTGATTCCGATCATCGCCGACGACCATGCCGATCCTGAGTTGGGATCTGGCGCTGTCAAAATCACGCCGGGCCACGACTTCAACGATTTCGAGGTCGGCAAGCGGGCAGGGATGGCCGCCGGGTCGATGCTCAACATGCTCGATGCCAAGGCGCGCGTCGTGCAGGTGTCCGACGGGCTGATCCCTGAGGAGCTGCTTGGGTTGACGACCGCTGAGGCGCGGAAGGCCGTGGTCGCGCGTCTCAAGGAAGAAGGCTTCCTGATCGCGCACGTCGACAAGGACGGCGAAGAGCACGACGCCGAGCCGCGCACGATCCAGACGCCGTATGGCGATCGCTCGGGCGTGGTGATCGAGCCGTGGCTGACCGACCAATGGTATGTAGACGCAAAGACGCTTGCGCAGCCGGCGATCGAGGCGGTCCAGACCGGCGCGATCGATATCGTGCCCAAGACCTGGGAGAAGACGTTCTTTAACTGGATGGACAACATCCAGCCTTGGTGCGTGTCGCGGCAGCTTTGGTGGGGACACCAGATTCCGGCGTGGTTCGGTCCGGACGGTACGCCGTACGTGGCCGAGACCGAGGCCGAAGCGCAGGCTCTTGCGGGTGAGGGCGTGACGCTAACGCGCGACCCCGACGTGCTCGACACCTGGTTCTCGTCCGCCCTCTGGCCCTTCGCCACGCTCGGCTGGGACGGTTCTTCCCCCCTCCCGCAAGCGGGAGGGGCCGGGGGTGGGCACGCGCTTACCTCGAACGCTACGCCCGAAGGCGAGCGCGAGCCCACCCCTCAATCCCCTCCCGCAAGCGGGCGGGGAGGCCAGTTAGGCGGTCGCTACCCCAACGACGTCCTCATTTCCGGCTTCGACATCCTGTTCTTCTGGAACGCGCGGATGATGATGCAGGGGCTGCACTTCATGAAGGACGTGCCGTTCCGCACGCTCTACCTCCACGGCCTCGTCCGCGCGGCGGACGGCGCGAAGATGTCGAAGTCGAAGGGCAACGTCGTCAACCCGCTCGGGTTGATCGACACCTACGGCGCCGACGCGCTGCGCTTCTTCATGGCGGCGATGGAGAGCCAGGGCCGCGACATCAAGATGGATGAGAAGCGCGTCGAGGGCTATCGCAACTTCGCCACCAAGTTGTGGAACGCCGCCCGGTTCGCGCAAGCCAACGGCATCGTCGCCAGCACCAATCTGGAGGCGCCGCGCGCGGAATTGGCGGTCAACAAGTGGATCATCGCCGAGACGATCGCGACCGTCCAGACGGTCGACCTCGCGCTCGCCGACTACCGCTTCGACGGCGCCGCCAACGCGATCTACCAGTTCGCGTGGAGCCGGTTCTGCGACTGGTATCTCGAACTGATCAAGCCGCAGATGGTCGGCGACGAGCGTGGTGTCATCGACGACGAATCGAAGGCCGTGGCCGGCTGGGTGCTCGACCAGATCCTGGTCCTGCTCCACCCGTTCATGCCGTTCATCACCGAGGAACTGTGGCACGCGATGGGCCCGCGCGATCACGACCTGATCGTCGCGAAATGGCCGATGGCGGACGCGCGGTCGCTCGATCCCGAGGCGAGCAAGGAAGTCGACTGGCTGATCCGCCTGGTTCAGGAAATCCGCACCGCGCGGAATGAGTTGAACGTGCCACCGGGCGCGCGCCTGCCGCTCCACGTCCGCGATGCGAATGCGGCGACGTTGGCGCGGTTGGAGCGCCAAGCACCTGCGCTCGCGCGTCTCGCCCGCGTCACGCATGCCGAGGGCGAAGCCACCGGTGGCGCGGCGCAGGTCGTGGTCGACGAAGCGACCTTCGTCCTGCCGCTGGAAGGCGTCATCAACCTCGACTCCGAACGCGCCCGCCTGACCAAGGCGATCGCGGCGGCGGAGAAGGAGCGCGACGCGCTGTCAGGCCGCTTGGGCAATGCGAGCTTCGTCGAACGCGCCAAGCCCGAAGCGGTGGAAAAGGCCAAGGCCGACCACGCCGACAAGGCCGCCGAAGCCGCCCGGTTGCAGGCTGCACTCGGCCGCTTGGGCTAACCTGCTCCCCTCCCGCTCGCGGGAGGGGTTGGGGGAGGGGCGTGCCCCAAGAAGCCAGACGCCAGTACGTACGTCGCGCCCTCCCCTGACCCCTCCCGCAGGCGGGAGGGGAATAAGTGCTTGAAGACCTCGTCGCTCCAACCAAAGTCCGTCACCCCAGCGAAAGCTAGGGTATCCCAGCGAGTTACTACACCGGCCGGCCGATAACGGGATACCCCAGCTTTCGCTGGGGTGACGGTTCGGGAGGGGCGGCTCTACGGCGTAGGGTATGTCCCTGTCATCTTGTTCTCCCGCGAAGGCGGGAGCCCAGTCTGGGCCCCCGCCTTCGCGGGGAAACAAAATACGCTTCGCTCCCGGCTCGGGACCTACCGGCTTGTTCCGGAGTTCAATCCGCGGCTAGGCACTCGACATAACAGGGCGCCTGCCCGTTCACCGGTATATGCCGGACCGAGTTCGGCCTGACGGAGAGACTGTGTGAGCGACCTTCCACCCGACGTCGAGACCAGCGCCGACCCACGCGCGCCATTAAGCCCAAATCTCGATCGCCCGCGCGGCAAGCCAGGCCAGCGCGACCTCACCACCGGACACATCGGCCGCACGCTCCTAGCGTTTGCGCTCCCGACGCTCGGCTCGAACATCCTCCAGTCGCTCAACGGCTCGATCAACGCGATCTGGGTCGGACGGTATCTCGGCGAGGGCGCGCTCGCCGCGACCTCCAACGCCAACATCATCATGTTCCTGACGTTCGGCGCGGTGTTCGGGTTCGGCATGGCGGCGACCATCCTGGTCGGCCAGAGCTTCGGCCGCCACGATCTCGAAGGCGCACGCCGGGCGTTCGGCTCCGCGGTCGGCTTGGTCCTCGGCGGAGCGATCGTGATCGCCGCGCTCGGCTGGGTGTTCGCGCCCGAGATTCTGCATCTGCTCGCCACCCCCGGCGACGCGATGCCGCTCGCGCTCGCCTATCTGCGCGTGATCTTCCTCGGGCTGCCCGCGTCGATGATGATGGTGCTGCTGATGATGGGCCTCCGCGGGACCGGCGATTCGATGACGCCGCTCTGGTTCATGCTGCTCAGCGCGATCCTCGACAGCGGGCTCAACCCGTTGCTGATCGCCGGTATCGGACCGTTCCCGCAGATGGGGATCGCGGGCTCGGCGATGGCGACGCTGGTCGCGAGCCACGTTTCGCTGCTCGGGCTGATCGTCTACATTTACAAGCGCGACCTGCCATTGCGGCTACGCGGCAACGAACTCCGTTACCTCATCCCCGAGCGCGCGTTGACCGGCACGATCGTCCGGAAAGGCTTGCCGATGGGTGCGCAGATGCTCGTCATGTCGACCGCCGGCCTCGCGATGGTCGGGCTGGTCAACCGGCTCGGCGTCGATACCGCGGCGGCCTATGCCGTCTCGCAGCAACTGTGGACCTATATCCAGATGCCCGCGCTGGCGATCGGCGCAGCGGTCAGTTCGATGGCGGCACAGAATATCGGTGCGGGTCGCTGGGACCGGGTCGGCGACATCACGAAGTACGGCCTGCTCTTCAATGTCGCGTTGACCGGTGCGATGGTCGGCGTGGTGCTCCTGTTTGATCGTCCGGTGATGACGTTGTTCATCGGCGGCGCGAGCCCCGCGCTGCCGATCGCGCGGCATATCCAGCTGATCGCGAGTTGGAACTTCATCCTGTTCGGCGCGACGATGGTGCTGTTCTCGACCGTCCGCGCGAACGGCGCAGTGATCGCGCCGCTGATCGCGCTGATCGTCGCGCTGTATCCGGTGCGGATCGGCTTTGCGTTGCTTGCAAAGCCGTGGCTTGGGGCGGATGCGTTGTGGTGGAGCTTCCCGCTGGGATCGCTCGCGACGCTGGCGATCGCGGCGTGGTATTATCGCTACGGCAACTGGCGGAAAGGCGCGCTGATCGTACCCGACGACAGCGAGGAACAGGCGCACGGCATGAGCGAGCCGGGCGGGCGGTTGCAGCCTACGGGGTGAGGCGAACCGCGCTCCCCTCCCTGAAAGGGAGGGGCTGGGGGTGGGTAGGCCGGCTTGTGTCGTCCCGGTTCGGTTATGCGGAAGCCGACCCACCCCCGACCCCTCCCTTCCAGGGAGGGGGGGGAAGATTTAGCGCAGCCGCTTGACGAAAGACCGCCCACCTTCGCGCCGCTCATGCTGGAAGTTCGGAATCGTCTCGATCAGGTCCGACAGCCGGTTGAACCCGTAATTGCGCGCGTCGAAGCTTGAGCGGTTGCCGGCGAGCTGGCCGAGTTCGGCGACGCTCGCATAGCCCTTCTCGTCGCGCTTCACCGCGTTATACGCGTCGATCAGCAGCTTGATCACCTGCTCGTCGATCGGTTGCGCGGTCTTCGGCCGAGCGACTGGCGCCGGGGCAGCGGGCTTTTCGCCAGCCACCGGAGCAGGCACTGGCGCGGGCATCGCCTGCGACGTCTCGTTCAGCGCGCCGACGTCAATGAACCGCGTGCACGCCTGCCGAAACCCTTCCGGCGTGCGGCTCGTGCCGAAGCCATACACCGGTATCCCATCCTGGCGGATGCGCGTCGCGAGCGGCATGAAATCGCTGTCCGACGACATGATCCCGAAGCCGTCGATGCGCCCGCGGAACAGCAGGTCCATCGCGTCGATCGTCATCTTCATGTCGGTCGCGTTCTTGCCCTTGGTCAGGTCGAACTGCTGCTGCGGCTCGATGCCGTGCTTGATCGACATGTCGCTCCACGCCTTCAGCGCGGGCTTCGACCAATTGCCATAGACCCGCCGGACGTTGACCGTGCCGAGCTCGGCAAGGACGGTCAGCACCGGGTCGAGGGTCGCCGCGGACGCATTGTCCGCGTCGATCAGGAGGGCGACGTTGCGCGTTGTGGTATCGATCATGCGCGCAAGGTTAGCCGCGCCCGCGCTGCGCGTCCACGCTCCAGACACCGCCACCGGCTGCGGCGAGGTACAGGAACACGAAGCAGTAGAGCACCGCCGCCTCGCCGCCATTGGCGATCGGGAAGGGGCCCTTCGGCATATGCGCCATGAAATACGCGACCGCCGACATGCCCGACAGCACGAACGCAACCGGCCGCGTGAACAGGCCGATGATCAGCAGCGCGCCGCCGACGACTTCGAGACCGCCCGCGGCGTACAGCAGCGGGTTCATCGGCATCGGGAAGGGCGGCAGGCCGAAGAATTTCGAGATGCCGTGACTGAAGAATACCAGCGCGACGACGATGCGCATGACGCTGAGCAGGCGGGCGGACCAGGTGGCGGGTATCGGCATGGGGTATCCTCGAGTGTCGTTGCGTGGGCGAAACGTCACACGGGGGCGGCGCGAGGTCAATTCGCGTAGATCGAAACGGATCGTTGACGGGCGCACTCTCACGATCCTCCCCCGCAAGGGGGAGGTGGCACCGCAGGTGACGGAGGGGGAGGAAACGGAACAGCGGTTTCCCTTACCTCCCTCTCCGTCTGGCAAGCGCCAGCCACCTCCCCCTAGCGGGGGAGGATCGCAACGTCAGGGGTAGGAGATCGCGATCACCTCGTACTCGCGTTCGCCAGCTGGCAAATCCACGCGCCGCACGTCGCCGATCGCGGCGCCGCGTAAGGCGCGCGCAAACGGCGAGTTCCAGCCGATCCGCCCGTTGCTCGCGTCAGTCTCGTCGTCACCAACCAGCGTCAGGACACGCTCGACGTCATCCTCGTCCGCGACCGTCACGCACGCGCCGAACCACACGCGCGAACGGTCTTCCTGCTGCGCGGGATCGACGACCTTGGCCGCCTTCATCCGCTTCGACAGCCAGCCGAGCCGACGGTCGATCTCGCGCAGGCGCTTTCGGCCGTAGATGTAATCGCCGTTCTCGGACCGGTCGCCGTTGCCTGCCGCCCACGAGATGACTTCAACCAAGGCCGGGCGCTCGGTCGACAGGAGTTGCTCGTATTCGGTGCGGAGTACGGCGTAGCCGGCGGGGGTTATGTAGTTGGGGCGATCCATGCGCTTGCCTACCATGTTCTCCCGCGAAGGCAGGAGCCCAGTCTGGACACCCGCCTTCGCGGGAGAACAGCCTCAACCCGGCCGGTTCTTCCCCAGATACCACGACAGCCGCGCCGCGCCCCGGCTCTTCGCCCGCGCGGGGTTCATCAAATCGTACACCACCGCATTTTCCAGCACGCGCTGCACATAGTTGCGCGTCTCCTGGTACGGGATCGCCTCGACCCAATCGACCATGTCCACGGCCCCGGTCCGCGGATCGCCGTTCGTGCGGAGCCATTTGTTCACGTTGCCGCCGCCCGCATTATACGCCGCCACCGCCAGCGGATAACTGCCGTAATTGGCGTACACGCGCTGGAAATAGCTGGACCCCAGCATGATCGACATGTTCGGATCGGTCGTCAGTGCAGCCTGGTTATACGTGAGGCCGATCTTCCCCGACTGCTCGCGCGCGGTCGCCGGCATCAACTGCATCAGCCCACGCGCGCCCGCGTGGCTCACCGCGGCGCGATCGAACTGGCTCTCCTGCCGCGAGATCGCGTGGATAATCGTCCAGTTGTCCTCATACCCCGCCGGCACCGACACCATCGGAAAACCGACCGCGGAATAATCGCTGAGCCCATTCGCCAGCGCACTCCGCCCGACCATCACACCCAGGTCCGGCCGGTTGATGCTCTTCGACAGTTCGGCGGCGAGCAAGTGATCGGTGTCGGTCGTCGCATCCGCTGCGATCTGGCGGACGAACGCGGTCTGGTCCTGCCAGTCGCCGATCTGCCCGAGGAACTTGACCGCGCGCACCGTCTCGCGCCGATCGAACGCCGCACGCGTCGCCGGATCGATCGCGACGGAAGCAACCGAAGGCGGCGCGACCAGCGCTCGTCCGGTCCGCTCGTTAGCCAACTGTCCGTAATATTGATCGCGGTACCCCGCCGCCTGGCCGTAGAACGCAGCAGCCTGAGGCGCCAACCCGGCCGCCTCCGCCGCACGCCCCGCCCAGTAATACCCCTTCGACCGAACCTGCGGCGAGCGCGAGCCGCGCGCGTACCGGTCGAACAGCGTCATCGCATCCGCCGGCCGGCCGAGCTGCTTCATCGCTACCCGTCCACCGAGCCAGGCGAGATTGGTATATTCGTCGCGCTCGGCATAGGATTTTGCCGCGATGTCCGCGCCATACGGATACGCATCGTCGATCTGCCGCGCGATGTCGTAGGCGACCTGGTATTGCCCGTCGTTCGCCGCGCCATTGGCGTTGGTGACGAGCACCTCGTACCACTCGGCGGCATTGCCCGGCCGCGTCACCAATGACCGAGGCCGCGCCAGCCACGACCGCGCCGAAGGGCTGGCGCCCGAATTGCGCAACCATTGCGCCCGGTCCGCGACATAGCCCGCGTCGTTCGCATACAGTGTCTGCGTCGAAGCCGAGATATCCGACGCGTTCGGCGCATTCGTCCGGAACGCCAACCGCGCCTCGAAGATCGGCCGCCGCGCCGCGCTCGTCCACACCAGTTGCCGCTGTGCCGCGCCGGTCTGGCCCGCCCACAATAGCGCATCCATCCGCGCATCCTGATCGTCCGGCGTCAGCGCACCCGGAAAGCCCGACACCACCATCGCCTCGTCGGTCGGCGTCAGGCCGCTGCTCCGCCATGCCGTCCGCACCGCAGCATACGCCTGATCCCGCGCGCCGGTAGCCTGCAAAGCCCGCGCATACGCGACACCGCCCGACGCGGACTGCGGCGGATAACGACGGAAAAACGCGACGACGCTCGTCGGCGATCCGGTCGCCGCCTTGCGCTCCGCCGCACGCCGGTTGGCTGTCTCGTTCGGCCAACCGGCGTGCGCCATCAGGAAGCCCGCATAGCTGTCGAACGGCAGAGCATCCGTCTGCTGCAACGCCCGCCACTGCGCGATGGTCGAGGCGATCGCGCCATCCGTTGCCATCGGCTGCGCATTGGGCCCCATATTGGCCAATTGCGTGCTGTAGCGATCCAGCGTCTGCTGGCCGCCTCCCGACGCGGCGACCGTCCCCGCCACGACTGCAAGGAGAAGGCTCGTTTTAAACATCGATGCTACCATGTGGACAGCATACGCCCCGAACCCGTATCTGTCCTGAACGAAATCCGGATTTTGCAAGACATCCGGCGCAACAGGACCGCAGGCCACCGCATGTTTTCAGGATCTATTCCGGCGCTCGTCACGCCGTTCGCCGCCGATGGCAGCTTCGACGAACCCGCCTACCGCGACTTCATCGAATGGCAGATCGTCGAGGGCTCGTCGGGGCTGGTCGCGTGCGGGACCACGGGTGAGGCGGCCACCCTGTCGTATGACGAGCATTTCCACGTCGTCCGCGTCTGCGTAGATCAGGCGAAGGGCCGCGTGCCCGTCATCGCCGGTGCAGGCTCGAACGACACGCGCGTTGCCTCGGCAAACCTGCGCGCCGCGAAGGAAGCCGGCGCCGACGCCGCGCTGATGGTGCCGCCCTATTACAACCGGCCGGGGCAGGAGGGCATTTTCCGCCACTTCGAGGCGCTGGCGACGTCGACCCCGCTGCCGATCATCCTCTACAATGTCCCCGCACGGACGGTAACGGACATCCAGCCCGCGACTCTCGCGCGGATCGTGGCAGCGTTCCCGAACGTGTTCGTCGGCGTGAAGGATGCCAGCGGCGTCCTCGCCCGCGTTTCTCAGCACCGCGCGGCATGCGGCCCGGATTTCTGCCAGCTGTCGGGCAATGACGACCTCGCGCTGGCGTTCAACGTCATGGGCGGCACCGGCTGCATCTCGGTAACCGCCAACGTCGCGCCGAAGCTGTGCGCGGAGTTCCAGGCGGCGTGCCAGGCGGGCGATTTCGTCAAGGCGCTGGCCTATCAGGATCAGCTCTATCCCCTGCACGAAGCGCTGTTCACCGACGCCTCGCCCGGCCCGGTGAAGTACGCGATGACGAAGGTGCGGGCGGGCTTCCCGGAGACCCTGCGCCTACCGATGACCCCAGCCGGCGAAGCATCGCGCGCGGCCGTCGACGCAGCGCTCGAACACGCCCGCCTCATCTGACCAGGCCGCAACGGTCCCCCCTCCCTGGAAGGGAGGGGCAGGGGGTGGGTTGGCCAGCTCGAGCCACCGACCCTAGGACACGAGGAAGCGGACCCACCCCCAACCCCTCCCTTCCAGGGATGGGCGAAGAAGAGGAGGGCAGGACCAACTAGAAGTCACCACCACCGCTTCCCCCAAGCATTGCGGGCTGTGGCCGATGCGGCGTTGGCGCACACCGGTCTGGTTTGACCTTAACTGCCGTTCTCCTGCGAAAGCAGGAGCCCAGGGTCACGAATACCGCCGCGTGTAACCCTGGCCTCCTGCGTTGGCAGGAGAACGGCGTTTGTTTGCGCCAATAGCACCCCACCGCTTCCCCTAAGCCTCGCGACCTCCTACATCGCGCGTCCCATGGCACGTCCCAAACCCCCTACCTTCGAGAAGACCAAGATCGTCGCCGAGAACCGGCGCGCGCGGTACGACTACTACATCGAGCAGGTGTTCGAAGCGGGCATCGCGCTCACCGGCACCGAGGTGAAGGCGCTGCGCGGCGGCGAGGGCTCGATCGCCGAGGCCTATGCCGAGGTGAAGGGCAAGAACGTCGTTCTGGTCAATTCGAACATCCCCGAATTCAGCCACGGGAACCGCTTCAACCACGAGCCCAAGCGGCCGCGCAAGTTGCTGCTCCACGAGCGTGAGATCAACAAGATGTTCGGCGCGGTCGCGCGCCAGGGCATGACGCTCGTGCCTCTGATGATCTACTTTAATTCAAAGGGCCGCGCGAAGATCGAACTGGCGCTCGCCAAGGGCAAGCAGAACCACGACAAGCGCGATTCGGTGAAGGAACAGGACTGGAAGCGGGAGCAGGGCCGGATCATGCGGGATCGCGGATAGCCTGTGTCGAAGGCGCCGGGCAGTATCTTCGGGCGCCTCGCGGCGTGGTCGCATCGCAACTTGCCGACCCGCGAATCGATGGAGCGGAACCGTCTTCTCCGCCCGGTCGCGCACCGCGTCCTCGCGCCCGAGCTCTGGCGTTTCACCCGCCGTTCCGTTCCGCGCGGTGTCGCGCTCGGGATGGTCGCGGGCATCCTGATCCCGGTCGCGCAGACGCCGGTCGCGGCGATCTTCGCGCTGCCGTTCCGCGCCAACGTGCCGACCGCTGCGCTGACCACCTTCATCACCAACCCGCTGACCACGCCGCCGCTCTGGATCGCGGCCTATTGGATCGGCTCGTCCTTGCTGCGGCTCGACGCGCACGTCCCCGGCCAGCCCGTCGCGGATGCCGCGGCGCGCACCGAATGGATCCCGTGGCTGATGCAGGCGGGGCCCGCTACCGCGCTCGGTCTGCTGGTCATCACGGTCGTGTGTTCGGTCGGCGGTTACGCGCTCAGCGCGCTCGGCTGGCGGCTGTGGATCGCGCGCAAGTGGCGGCACCGCCACGACAATCGCCACGGTCATGTTTCGTAACATTTGACACCGGTTGGAATTGACGGACCGTCCTATCGGCGTAGAACACACCGCATCCTGAAGATCTTTTCCGAGGTTCTTGATGCGTAAGTCGATTGTTACCGTGATCCTGCTCGCGTCCGCCGCATCGGCCTTCGCCCAAACCAGTGCCCCGTCGCCGACCCTCGCCAAAGCTGCGAAGGGCCCCGTCGCCGCCAAGGACGCCAACAAGCCGCAGATCGGCGAATTCGGCTTCGACATGGCGGGCCGCGATACCAGCGTGACGCCAGGCACCGACTTCTTCGATTACGCGAACGGCGGCTGGGTGAAGACCACGCCGATCCCCGCCGATCGCTCGTCCTACGGCATGTTCCACGTCCTCCAGGACCTGTCGCTCGAACGCACCCGCACGATCCTCGACGTCTCCGCCAAGACGCCCGGCGACAAGGTCGGCGATTTCTATTCCAGCTTCATGGACGAGGCCGCGGTCAACGCGAAGGGCGCGACGCCCGTCAAGCCGATGCTCGCCGCGCTCAAGGCGACCAAGGATAAGACCGCGCTCGTCACCGAGATCGCCAAGCTCCAGCGCCAGGGCGTCGGCGGCCTCGTCGGCGTCGGCGTGCAGCAGGACGACAAGGATCCGACCACCTATGTCGTGAGCCTCGGCCAGAGCGGCATCGGTCTCCCCGATCGCGATTACTACCTCAAGGACGACGCCAAGCTCGCCACGATCCGCACCGCGTACCAGGCGTATCTGACGCGGATGCTCACGCTCGCCGGCGAGCCTAACGCAGCCGCTCGCGCCGCCGCCGTCTTCAACATGGAGAAGGGCCTCGCCACCGCGCACTGGACGCGGATCGAGAGCCGCGACGCCGACAAGACCTACAACAAATGGACCGCCGCCGACTTCGCGGCAAAGGCGCCGGGCTTCCCCTGGGCGCAGTACATGACCGCGATGGGCGTCACCGGTCGTCCGTTCTACCTCGTCGCACAGCCGAGCGCGGTGACCGGCGAGGCGAAGGTGTTCGCCGACACGCCCATCAACGTCCTGCAGGACTATGCGATGCTGAAGGTGCTGCGCTCGTACGCGCCGTATCTGTCGAGCGATTTCGACAAGACCAACTTCGCCTTCTACGGCACCACGCTGTCGGGCACGCCCGAGCAGCAGGTCCGCTGGAAGCGCGGCGTCTCGACCGTGTCGGGCGCGATGGGCGAGGCGATCGGCCAGCAGTACGTGGCAAAGTATTTTCCGCCCGCGTCGAAGGCCGCCGCCGACGATCTCGTCAAGAACGTCATCGCGGCGATGGGCGAGCGTCTCCGGAACCTCGAATGGATGGCGCCCGAGACCAAGACCAAGGCGCTCGCCAAGCTCGCCGCCTTCACCCCGAAGATCGGCTATCCCGACAAGTGGCGCGATTATTCCGCGCTCCAGATCCAGCGCGGCGATCTCGTCGGTAACGTGTCGCGCGCCAACGCGTTCGAATATGATCGCGACCTGAAGAAGCTCGGCCAGCCAATCGATCGGGCTGAGTGGTTCATGACGCCGATGACGATCAACGCCTACGCCAATCCGACGATGAACGAGGTGGTCTTCCCGGCCGCGATCCTCCAGCCGCCGTTTTTCGATCCGAAGGCGGACCCGGCGGTAAATTACGGCGGCATCGGCGCGGTGATCGGTCACGAGATCAGCCACCATTTCGACGACCAGGGCCGCAAATACGACCTCAACGGCAAGCTTACCGACTGGTGGACGCCGCAGGACGTCGCGCGCTTCAAGGTGTTCACCGACGCGCTCGTGAAGCAGTATGACGCGTACGAACCGCTCCCCGGCCAGCACATCCAGGGCGGCCTGACGCTCGGCGAGAACATCGCCGATCTCGCCGGCCTGACGGTGGCGTACGACGCGTACCACAAGTCGCTCGGCGGCAAGCAGGCGCCGATCATCGACGGCACGACCGGTGACCAGCGCTTCTACTATGGCTGGGCCGGCGTCTGGCGCACCAAGTTCCGCGACGCCGCGCTTCAGCAGACGTTGCTGTCCGACCCGCACTCGCCGGGCCACCAGCGCGTCCTGACGGTCCGCAACCTCGATCCCTGGTACGCCGCATTCGGCGCCAAGCCCGGCGAGAAGAGCTACCTCGCCCCCGCCAACCGCGTCCGTATCTGGTAACCCCCTCCGTCATGCCGGGCTCGTTCCGGCATCCACGGTTCCGCATAATCGAGAGACGTGATTACGTGGAACGGTGGACCCCGGAACGAGTCCGGGGTGACGGAGTGAGTTTGACACAGCGCATCTGAAACTCCCGGAGAACCCCATGAAGTCCTTCATCGTCGCCGGCCTACTCGCCGCAACCGCCATCAGCGGCGTCACCGCCGCCATCTCGCAAACCTCTGAACCAAAGCCAGCGCCCGCCCCGACCGGCGCGCAATACGGCAGTTTCGGCTTCGACGAGAAGGGCATCGACAAGTCCGTCCAGCCCGGCGACGACTTCTACACCTTTGCCAACGGCAACTGGTCCAAGAACACCCCGATCCCCGCCGACAAGTCGAACTACGGCTCGTTCAACCTCCTGTCCGACCTGTCGGAGACGCGCACCCGCGGCATCCTCGACACCGCCGCGAAGGACCCCAACTCGAAGATCGGCCGCGCCTATGCGACGTTCCTCGACACCGGCACCATCGAAGGCAAGGGCCTCGCCCCGATCAAGCCCTGGCTGTCCAAGATCGCCGCGCTGAACGACCGCGCAGGCTATCCGGCCCTCCTCGCCGAGGCAGACCGCGCCGGCATCGGCGGCCCGTTCGGCGGCGGCGTCGGCCAGGACGACAAGCTGCCCGAGCAATACGCGCTCTCGCTAGGCCAGTCCGGCCTCGGCCTCCCCGACCGCGATTACTACCTCAGCACCGACGCCAAACTGGTCGAGGCGCGCAACGCCTACCGCGCCCACATCGTCAAGATGCTCACCCTCGCCGGCGAACCCAATGCCGAGGCACGTGCCACTGCGCTGCTCGCGTTCGAGACCGAGATCGCCAAGGTGAGCTGGACCCGCGTCGACAGCCGCGACGCCACCAAGACCTATAACAAGATGACCGTCGCCGATCTCGCCAAGCGCGCGCCCGGCTTCGATTTCGCCGCGTATTTCAAGGGCATCGGCACGCCCGTGCCGACCGTCATCGTCGCGCAGCCCTCCGCGATCACCGGCATCGCCAAGCTCGTCTCGACCGCGCCGATCGGCGTCCTCAAGGACCAGCTGATCCTCCGCTCGCTCGACGGCTATGCCGACGTCCTCCCCAAGGCGTTCGACGCCGAGCAGTTCGCGTTCTACGGCACCGTCCTCGGCGGCACGCCCGAGCAGGAAGCCCGCTGGAAGCGCGGCGTCCAGTTCACCTCGGGCGCGCTCGATGACGAGGTCAGCAAGCTCTACGTCGCGCAGTATTTCCCGCCCGAGACCAAGGCCGCAGCCGACAAGCTCGTCAAGAACGTGCTCGCCGCTATGGGCCGCCGGATCGACAAGCTCGAATGGATGGCGCCCGAGACGAAGGTGAAGGCGCACGCCAAGCTCGCCGCGTTCACGCCCAAGATCGGCTATCCGAGCCAGTGGAAGGATTTCTCGGGGCTGACGATCACGTCGGGCGATGCGTTCGGCAACGAATGGCGCGCCAACGAATGGCAGCACCAGGATAATATTTCCAAGCTCGGCAAGTCGTTGCAGCGTTGGGAATGGGGTATGACGCCGATGACGGTCAACGCCTATGCCAATTTCGGCATGGTCGAGATCGTCTTCCCTGCCGCCATCCTGCAGCCCCCGTTCTTCGACCCGAAGGCCGACGACGCGGTCAATTACGGCGGCATCGGCGCGGTGATCGGCCACGAGCTGAGCCATCATTTCGACGACCAGGGCTCGAAATACGACGCGAAGGGCCAGCTCACCGACTGGTGGACGGCCAAGGACATCGCCGGCTTCAAGGCGCTCACCGGCAAGCTCGGCGCGCAGTATGACGCGTACGAACCGCTCCCCGGCATGCACGTGAAGGGCCAGCTCACGATGGGCGAGAACATCGCCGATCTCGCCGGCCTGACGGTGGCGTACGACGCGTACCACACCGCGCTCGGCGGCAAGACCGCACCGGTCCTCGACGGCTTCACCGGCGACCAGCGCTTCTATCTGGGCTGGGCGCAGGTCTGGCGCCGCAACTACCGCGAAGCCAATCTCCGCAACCGCTTGCTGACCGATCCTCACTCCCCGTCGCAGCAGCGCGCTTGGGTCGTGCGCAACCTTGACCCCTGGTACGCGGCATACAAGCCGACGCCGGGGCAGAAGCTGTACCTCACGCCGGAGCAGCGCGTCCGGATCTGGTAAGGGACGGATCGCACACTTCGGGTTCCCCCGCCTCCGCGTGGGAACGGCAGGGGCGATGTTGATTGTGACCCACCTATCATAGCCGCCACCCCGGCGAAGGCCGGGGCCCAGTTGCGGGACGTTACTGACGACGGACGGCGCTTCGTTACGACCACCTTTCCAACTGGGCCCCGGCCTCCGCCGGGGTGATGTTTCCTTTTGGGAGCGTCGCAGGGATCAAGGGTGATCGCCCCCAACAATCCCGCAACCCGCTTGACGCCCAACCCCGCAACAGCGGATGACTCCCCCCAATGGCATCGCTCGCTTTACCCACCCCCGCCCGCAACGCAGCATTCGTCGCCATAGCCTCGGGCGTCGCCGCCGCCGCGATCGTGCTGCTGCTCGTCGGCAGCTGGATCGCCGCCGCCGGGTTCTTCGCCGCCGCCATCATCGTCATCGGCGCGCTGATCGCGTGGCGCCTGCTCAACCCCGTCGCCCGGGACGCGCCGCGGCCGGTAGATTGGGACCTCACGCGCACCGTCGCCGAAGCCGGCACCGACGCACTCGCGATCACCGACCGCGCCGGGCGGCTCGTCTGCGCGAACGACGCCTACGAAGCGCTGTTCGAAGGCTTCCCGACACCCCCCGGCCTCCCGCTCGACGAAGCCGGCAACGCAGCACTCGCCGACGCCGGCCGCTCCGCCTGGCGCGACGGCACCGCGCAGGTCGAGCGGCTGAACGCCCGCAACGTCTGCCTCTCCGCCCAGATCGCGCGCGCCGGCGACGATGCCGACATGCTCGTCTGGCGCTTCGTCACCGCGCAGGAACACGACCTTGCCGAAACGCTCGCCGCGCTGCTGACCGGCCCGACCGGCGACCGGCTCGGCGGCAGCGGCATCATGGCGGCGTTACTCTCGCCCGACGGTCGCGTCCGCACTGCCAACCGTGTCCTCCGCGCGCGGGCGTGCGGCGACGAATACGATACGATCGAAGGTCGCGACTTCGCCCGCTTCCTGATTACCGACAGCCGCGGCCTCGTCCGCTTCGAGCGCGAAGGCCTCGAAGGCACGCCGCTCCGCGTCCTTCAGATCCCGTTCCTCGACGGCGACGACGCGCCCGTGCTGGTCGCGCTGCTCGACGAGGAGGAGAACGCCCCCGCACTCGGCGCCAGCGCCTCCGCCCACGTCCGCAGCCTCGTCAGCATGATGCCGTTCGGCATGGCGCTGGTCGATCGCGACGGCCGCTTCCTGCAGATGAACGACTCGTTCCTGCGTGCCGCCGGCGTCAACGCGGTCGCGCCGCCGCTCTATCCTGGCGACCTCGTCGTCCGCGAGGACAAGGCCGCGGTCGCCGACGCGATCCGCAAGTTCGCGAACGGCGCGACGCACTCCGCCGACATGGCGGTCCGCCTCAAGGATCACCCCGACGAGCCGGTCGCGCTCACCATCGCCGGCGCGCGTGGCCTTGGCGATGCGGCCGTGCTGCTCAGCCTCAAGGACAATAGTGAGGAGTCCCGCCTCAAGCGCGAGGTCGCGCAGGCCACCAAGATGCAGGCGGTCGGCCAGCTCGCGGGCGGCGTCGCGCATGATTTCAACAACATCCTGACCGCGATCATCGGTCACTGCGACCTGATGCTGATGCGCCATTCGCCGGGCGACAGCGATTACGACGACATCCAGCAGGTCCGCACCAATTCGAACCGCGCCGCCAGCCTGACCCGCCAGCTGCTCGCCTTCTCGCGCCAGCAGACTCTCCGCCCGCAAATCCTCCAGCTCCCCGACGTAGTCTCGGAGGTGTCCAACCTGCTCAAGCGGTTGATGGGCGAGAACGTCCGCCTCGACATGACGCACGGCCGCAATTTGGGGCCCGTCCGCGCCGATCCAGGCCAACTCGAGCAAGTGGTGGTCAATCTCGCGGTCAACGCGCGCGACGCGATCGTCTCGGCGAACGCGCGCGGCGGCGGCGTGCTCACGATCACCACGCGCGCCGTCCCCGCAGCCGAAGTGCGCGAGATGGCGTCCGATATCCTGCCCGTCGCCGACTATACCGCGCTGATCGTCCAGGACACCGGCACCGGCATACCCCCCGACGTGCTCCCCAAGATCTTCGAGCCGTTCTTCACTACCAAGGAATTCGGCAAGGGCACCGGGCTCGGCCTCTCGACCGTCTACGGCATCGTCAAGCAATCCGGCGGCTACATCTTCGCCGACAGCAAGCCGGGGCAGGGCGCGACCTTCTCGATGTACCTGCCGGTCCATTCGGCGCCCGCCGCGACTCGACCCGTGGTGATCAAGCCCGCACCGAAGCCGGTCGACCTGTGGGGCACGGGCACGATCCTGCTGGTCGAGGACGAGGACATGGTCCGCGCCGTCGCCGAGCGCGCGCTCACGCGGCAAGGATACACAGTGCTGACCGCGGAAAACGGCGAGATCGCGCTGGAAGTGCTGGAGAAACACGGCCGCCCCGATCTGCTGATCAGCGACGTCGTCATGCCGCAGATGGATGGCCCGACGATGGTGCGCCACGCGCGGGAGAAATTCCCCGACCTGCCGATCCTGTTCATGTCGGGCTATGCCGAGGAGCAGCTGCGCAAGTCGATCGATCTGGACAACGTCGCGTTCCTGCCCAAGCCGTTCTCGGTGCAGGAATTAGCCGAAGCGGCACGAGACGTGCTTGCCGCACGCTGACTCGAACAAGATGTTGGCAAGTCGTAACAATCCCGACTATGCGAGAAATATGACCGCTACCCAACAGATCCTCATCGTCGAGGACGAACCGTTGATCGCCATGATGCTGGAGGATTTCCTCGAGGTATTGGACAAGGGAGTCGCGGGCTCGGTCGACACCGTCGCCGATGCCTTGAAGCGGATCGAACAGGGCGGCGTCGATGGCGCGATCCTCGACGTGAACCTGCGTGGCGGCGAGAAGAGCACCGCAGTCGCCGAGGCATTGGCGGCAAGAGGCGTCCCGTTCGTCTTCGCCACCGGTGGCGGCGATGACGGCGTCGCCCCGGAATTCCGCGACCGTCCGCGGTTGCAGAAGCCCTTCACGATGGACGGCGTCGCGAAGGCACTCGAAGGCCTCTGATACTAATCGATAGAGCGCCAGGCGCCCCCCTTCTGCCCCCCTCCCTGAAAGGGAGGGGCCGGGGGTGGGTCGGCCGATTGGGCAGGGCGACGTCAGCCAACAGGCCAACCCACCCCCAACCCCTCCCTTCCAGGGAGGGGAGTAATCCCGCTAAGCCTCGTCATTCCCGCGAAGGCGGGAACCCATACTGGCAGACCTCACTAACAATATCATGAACCGTTGCCGTTCTGGATCCCCGCCTGCGCGGGGATGACGAGATTGAAGCGGTCCCCCTCCGCTAAAAATCGACGCAACTCTCTTGCGTAAATACCCCCTCCCGCGACATAGGCGTTCGCCATGACCCGCACATTCGATAAATCGCGCCTGCCGAGCCGCCACGTCTCCGTCGGCCCCGAACGCGCCCCGCACCGCAGCTATTACTACGCGATGGGTCTCGACGAGGAGCAGATCGCGCGCCCGTTCGTCGCGCTCGCGTCCGCCGGCAACAACTCGGCGCCCTGCAACACCACGCTCGACGCGCAGGCCGATGCCGCGCAGGCCGGCGTCATCCAGGGCGGCGGCATGCCGCGCCGGTTCAACACGATCACCGTTACCGACGGCATCGCGATGGGCCATCAGGGCATGAAGGCCTCGTTGGTGAGCCGCGAAGTCATCGCCGACTCGGTCGAACTCTCAGTCCGCGGCCATTGCTACGACGCGCTGGTCGGGTTCGCCGGCTGCGACAAGTCCTTGCCCGGCATGATGATGGCGATGCTCCGCCTCAACATCCCGTCAGTGTTCGTCTATGGCGGCTCGATCCTGCCGGGCCGGTATCAAGACCGCGACGTCACCGTCGTCGACGTGTTCGAGATCGTCGGCAAATACGCCGCCGGCGCGTGCCCGCTCTCCGAAGTCCACGCGATCGAGAAGGTCGCGTGCCCCGGCCACGGCGCATGCGGCGGCCAGTACACCGCCAACACGATGGCCTGCGTCGCGGAAGCGATCGGTTTGTCGATCCCGAACAGCAACATGGTGCCGGCTCCTTACACCACGCGCGAACAGATCGCCGTGGCGGCCGGCGCGCAGGTCATGGAGTGCCTCGCCGACAACATCCGCCCCCGCGACATCTGTACGCGCGAGGCGTTCATCAATGCCGCACGCGTCGTCGCTGCGACCGGTGGCTCGACCAACGCCGCGCTGCATCTCCCCGCAATGGCGTCCGAAGCCGGCATCGAATTCGACCTGTTCGACGTCGCCGAGATCTTCAAGACAACGCCGTACATCGCTGACCTCAAGCCCGGTGGGAAGTACGTCGCCAAGGACATGTACGAGGCCGGCGGCGTCTACATGCTGATGAAGACGATGCTCGCCGGTGGTTTCTTGAACGGCGATTGCCTGACCGTGACGGGCAAGTCGCTGGGCGAGAACATCGACCAAGTGACGTGGAACCCCGACCAGAAGGTCATCTACGACATCAAGACCCCGCTGACGCCCACCGGCGGCGTCGTGGGCCTGCGCGGCAGCCTCGCCCCCGATGGCGCGATCGTGAAGGTCGCCGGCATGCACCGCCTCCAGTTTTCGGGCCCGGCGCGCGTGTTCGATTGCGAGGAGGACACCTTCGCCGCGGTCGAGAATCGCCAGATCAACGAGGGCGAAGTCATCGTCATCCGCTACGAAGGTCCCAAGGGCGGCCCCGGCATGCGCGAGATGCTGTCGACCACCGCCGCGCTCTACGGCCTCGGCATGGGTGAGAGCGTCGCGCTGATCACCGACGGGCGCTTCTCGGGCGGTACGCGCGGCTTCTGCATTGGCCATGTTGGCCCCGAAGCAGCGGACGGCGGCCCGATCGCGCTGGTCGAGAACGGCGACATCATCCACATCGACGCCGAGGCCGGCACGATCGACCTCGACGTTCCCGAGGACGTCATGGCGGAGCGTCGCGCCGCGTGGGTGCCGCGCACCAACGATTACGGCTCTGGCGCACTCTGGCGCTATGCGAAGACCGTCGGCCCCGCGTACAAGGGTGCCGTCACGCACCCTGGAGCGGCAGCCGAAACCCATGTCTACGCGGATATCTAAACGATTACTGACGGTTGCCGCGCTTCTCTCGCTCCCGCTCTCAGCGTGCGGGCGGGGGCAGCCGAGCAGCGAACAGGTCGCGGCAAAGCAGCGCACTGAAACCGCCGGGGACAGCCGTATCGCCTGTGCGCAGGGTGGAGCCGCGTTCGCGTCGACCTGCACGATTGAGCAGGCGCAAGGCAAGGATGGCCTGATCCTGACGATCCGCCATCCCGACGGAGCCTTCCGTCGGTTGCTGGTAACGCAGGACGGCCGCGGGGTGATCGCGGCGGACGGCGCGGAGGTGGCGAAGGTCACGATCACGGGCACGGACGGCATCGAGGTCGCACTGGGCGGCAACCGCTATCGCCTCCCGGCCACCGTCAAGGGTACGACGAAGCCGTCATGATTGGGATCGAAGGCCAGCCGGTCCTCACCGCCGCCGAAATGCGCGCAGCGGAGGACGCGGTCATCGCTACCGGCGTCTCGGTGGATACGCTGATGGAGCGCGCGGGCACCGCGGTCGCACACGCGGTCCGCCGGTTGGCCGGTGCCAACGACGTCCTGATCCTCTGCGGCCCCGGCAACAACGGTGGCGACGGCTACGTCGCGGCCCGCGTGCTGGCGGAAATGGGTGTTTCGGTTCGTGTCGCGGCGCTGTCGGAACCCAAGACGGATGCGGCGAAGTCGGCGAGGGCAGGGTGGTCCGGCCCGGTCGACACGCTGGCGGAGGCGAAACTCGCGGCGATCCTGGTAGACGCACTGTTCGGCACCGGCCTTACGCGACCGCGCGCCACCGCTTCGTATTCAAGCAGTTCCCCCGCGGACGCGGGGGCCCAGCTAAATCCCAAGGGCTCATCTAGCGGCCTATCCTGGGCCCCCGCGTCCGCGGGGGAACGGTCTGTGGTCGAGTGTCTCCATTCCCTCGCGAACGCCGCTCAACTCAGCATCGCGATCGACCTCCCCAGCGGCCTCGCCACCGACTCAGGGGAGGCGCTCAGCACGCCGCCCGTCTTCAACCTCACCCTCGGGCTCGGCGCGGTAAAACCAGCGCACCTTCTCCAACCCGCCGCGCGTTATTGCGGCCAGATCCGTCTCCTTGACATCGGCGTTCCCACCGTCAGCCAAGTCGAGGTTCTCAAAACCCCCTCGCTCCCAGCCCCCGGCCCAGACTCGCACAAATACACCCGAGGCATGGTCGCGATCATCGCCGGCACCATGTCTGGCGCCGCCGACCTTGCAGCCCTCGCTGCGATGCGCGCAGGCGCCGGCTACGTGACGCTGCTTGGCGACAGCCAAGGCCCGCCGCATGCGCTCGTTCGCACGCGGTTCTCGGACCATGCACTCGCCAACGACCGGATTGGTGCGCTCGTCATCGGCCCCGGTCTCGGGCGCGACGATACGGCCAAGGCGCTTCTTGAAGCGGCGCTAAACACAGGCCATCCCCTTATCATCGACGGCGACGCCCTCCGCCTGCTCGATCCGGACCGAATCAAAGCGCTCGAGGTCCCCGTCATCCTCACACCGCACGCCGGCGAGTTCGACGCGCTCTTCGGCAAATCCGAAGCCGACAAGATCACCCGAGCCCGCGACGCCGCCACCCGCGCCAACGCCATCGTTGTCTTCAAAGGCGCCGACACCGTCATCGCCGCCCCAGACGGCCGCGTCCGCATCGCGCAAGGGTCCAGCGACTGGCTCTCCACGGCCGGCACCGGCGACGTGCTCGCCGGCGCGATCGGCGCGATGCTCGCCGCCAGGCTCGATCCGCTCGACGCAGCCTGTGCCGGAGTGTGGCTCCACAGTGACGCTGCCCGCCGATTGGGCGCGGCTTTCATCGCCGACGACTTGGCGGAAGCGCTCCGGTCGGCCAGAGCGGCCCCATGACCACTGACTCGACCTCTGAATCGAATATCGACACGATCATCCGCGTCGCAGCCCGCGGCGACGGCATGACCGCCGATGGCCGCCACGCCGCCTTCTCGGCCCCCGGCGACACGCTCGCCGCCGACGGCACCGTGATCCCCGGCCCACACCACCAGACTCCCCCCTGCGTCCATTTCCCGACCTGCGGCGGCTGCCAGCTCCAGCATCTCGACGACCAGGCCTATGCCGAGTTCGTCACCGACCGCATCGCCTCCGCGCTCGACGGCCAGGACCTGTCCGCCCCGATCCGCACCCCGCACATCTCTCCCGAGCGCAGCCGCCGCCGCGCGACGCTCCACGCCGAGGCCAAGGGCGGCAAGATCACGCTCGGCTTCACCGCCGAGAAGGCGCACACGATCGTCGACATCAAGGAATGCTGGATCCTCGATCCGCGCCTGTTCGCGCTCGTCCAGCCGTTGCGTTTGCTGCTCAAGCGCCTCAACTTCCGCCGCCGCGCGGACATCCACCTGACGCTCGCCGACCAGGGCGCGGACATCCTGATCACCGGCTTCGCCCCCGAAGGCCTCCCCGCCGCCGAAGCGCTCACCAAATTCTGCGAAGATCACAAGATCGCCCGCGTAGCCTTCGACGACGGCCTTGGCCCCGAGACGCGCTGGGAACCCGACGCGGTCACGATCACCTTGGGCGGCGTCCCCGTACCGCTCCCGCCCGCGTCGTTCCTCCAGGCCACACCTGATGGCGAGGCCGCACTCACCGCCGCCGTCCTGGAAGCGATCGGCAAGCCAGCGACGGTCGCCGACCTGTTCGCCGGCCTCGGCACCTTCACACTGGCAATCCCCGCCAAGGTCTACGCGGCCGAAGGCGCACGCGACGCGCTCGGCTCGCTGAAGGCCGCCGCGCACCGGACCCAGCGGCCGGTCTACCCGGAGCACCGCGATCTCTATCGCCGCCCGCTGACGGTGGCCGAACTCGATCGCTTCGACGCCGTGGTGATCGATCCGCCCCGCTCGGGCGCGCGCGAACAGGCGACCGCGCTGGCGGAGTGCAAGACGCCAGTGATCGCCTATGTCTCGTGCAACCCGGCCAGCTTCGCGCGCGATGCCAAGGAGCTGTGCGATGCAGGCTGGCGGATCGACTGGGTCCAGCCGGTCGGCCAGTTCCGCTGGTCGACGCATGTCGAGCTAGCCGCAAAGTTCGTCCGCTAACCGAAAAAGCTTGTTCCCCCGCGAAGGCGGGGGCCCAGACTGGACCCCCGCCTTCGCGGGGGAACAAGCTTAGGGGTAAGCCGCACTCACGAAGAACAACCCATCGGGCGGCGCATTCAGCCCCAACATCGCCCGATCCTTCGCCGCCAGCGCCTTGGCGACATCGCCAACCGCCCATCGCCCCATACCCACCAGCGCCAGACACCCGACCATAGAGCGCACCTGATGATGCAGGAACGACCGAGCCGCCGCATAGACAAACAGCCGCTCCCCCTCCCGCACAACCTCGAGCCGATCGAGAGTCCGCACCGGACTATCCGCCTGGCAATGCGCCGACCGGAACGTCGTGAAGTCATGCCGCCCGACCAGCGCCCCCGCAGCCTCCGCCATCGCGTCTGCATCCAGCAACTGCGGCACCTGCCAAGCCAGCCCCGCCTCGAACGTCAACGGCGATCGCCGGTTGACGATCCGGTACTCATAAGACCGCCCGACACACGAAAACCGCGCATGCCAATCGTCGTCGACCACCTCGCACGCCAGCACAGACACCGGCGCGGGCTTCACCAGCGCATTCAGCCCCTCCATCAACCGAAACGCGGCGAGCGGCTTCGCGATGTCGACGTGCGCGCGCATCGCCATCCCGTGCACGCCCGCATCGGTCCGCCCCGCCGCCTGCACCGACGCGGTCTCCCCGGTCATCTTCAACACCGCGGCCTCCAGCGCCGCCTGCACGCTCGGCCCGTGCTTCTGTCGCTGCCAGCCCATGAACGGCCGCCCGTCGAACTCCACCGTCAACGCGAACCGCGTCAAAGCTGCGTCCCCGACCGGATCGGAAACCCCCGGAGCAATTCCGTGGCAGAGGTGACGCCGCGCCCCGCCCGCTGCACCAGGGTCGGCCGTATCGCCCCGTCGCCGCACCCGATCGTCAGCTCGGCATTCACCGTCAGCCCCTCGCACCCAAGAAACGAGAACGGCAACACGTCCGCGGCCAGTACCTTCACCCGCTCGCCGGCATGCTCGAACCACGCCCCCGGCGCCGGGTTCATCGCCCGCACTAGCCGCTCGACCTCGACCGCGGATCGCTCGAAATCGATCCGCGCCTCCGCCTTGTCGATCTTCGCCGCATAGGTAACGCCCTCCTCGGGCTGCGGCCGGGCAGGGTAGGCGTCGAGATCGCCCAGCACCTCGACCATCAACCGAGCTCCCATCGCGGAGAGTTCGGACGTCAGATCCCCCGCAGTCTTGCCGACAATCGGCGTCCGTCCCTCGAGCCTTACCGGCCCGGTATCCAGCCCCGCCTCCATCTGCATGATCCCGACGCCCGTCTCGGCATCGCCCGCGAGGATAGCCCGCTGCACCGGCGCCGCCCCGCGCCACCGCGGCAACAACGACCCATGCACGTTCAGACACCCGAACCGCGGCGCCTCCAGCACCGCGCGCGGCAGAATAAGACCATAGGCCGCAACGACCGCCACATCCGCGCCCAAGGCCGCAAACGCCTCGCGAGCTTCCAGCCCCTCCGGCAAAGACGCCTTGAACGACACCGGCGTCCGCACATCGATCCCCAGCGCCTCGGCCCGAAGCTGCACCGGCGACGGCACTAGCTCTCGCCCACGCCGCCCGCCCGGCCGAGCCGGCTGGCAATACGCCGCCACCAATTCATGCCCCGCCGCGACGAGGGCCTCCAGCACCGGCACTGCGAAGTCCGGCGTTCCCATGAAGATGATCCGCATGGCCCCTCTCGAACACGCTGGCGGGGAGCCGCGCAACCCCCTATCTGTTCCCTATGGCATCCCCCGAGATCGAGGCGCTGACGCAGGCGCTGGCCCGGCTCCCCGGCCTCGGCCCCCGGTCCGCACGTCGTGCCGTGCTTCATCTGCTCAAGAAGCGCGATGCGGCGCTGGGTCCGTTGCGCGAGGCGCTGACCGCGGTCGACGAGCGGCTGGAGAATTGCTCGACCTGCGGCAACGTCGACACCACCAACCCCTGCGCAATTTGCGCCGACCCGCGCCGCGACCAGCGTTCGCTGTGCGTGGTCGAGGAAGTCGCGGACCTCTGGGCGCTCGATCGATCGCGGCTGTTCCCCGGCCGCTTCCACGTCCTCGGCGGGCGGCTGTCCGCACTCGAAGGCATCCGCCCCGAAGACCTGAGCATAGACAGCCTCGTCCGCCGCATCGAAGCCGGCGGCATCGACGAAGTCGTCCTCGCGATGAACGCCACGCTCGAAGGCCAGACCACCGCGCACTACATCGCCGAGCGCATCGAACGCTTCCCGGTCCGCGTCACGCAACTCGCGCACGGCCTCCCAGTAGGGGGCGAACTCGACTATCTCGATGAGGGCACGCTGGCGCAGGCATTGCGCGCACGACGTCCGATGGCTTGAGCCAGGTGCTTGACGCACCCGGCACGTGTACCTTAGCGGACGCGCTATGACCGTCATGACCGTTCTCGAAGTCCCCGATCCCCGCCTGCGCCTCGTCGCCGAGCCGGTGGAGACGGTCGACGACTCCACCCGCACGCTCGTCGCCGACATGATCGAGACGATGTACGACTTCAACGGCATCGGCCTCGCCGCGACCCAGGTCGGCGTGCAGAAGCGAGTTCTCGTCATCGATCTCCAAGAGGAGAAGGACGAGGACGACAAGCCGATCAAGAACCCCAAGGCGTACATCAACGCCGAGATCCTGTCGGTCAGCGACGAGGTCTCCACCTACAACGAAGGCTGCCTCTCGATCCCGGAGCAATATGCCGAGGTGGCGCGCCCGGCGCGGTGCCGCGTGAAGTGGCTCGACGAGACCGGCGCGGCGCATGAGGAGGATTTCGACGGCCTGCTGTCGACCTGCATGCAGCACGAGATCGACCATCTCGACGGCGTGCTGTTCATCGACCACATCAGCCGCCTGAAGCGCGACATGGTCATGAAGAAGCTGGCGAAGCAGCGCAAGCTGGGGTGAGGGGCGTGGGTGTCGGCGCTGTGTGTGCCGAGAGTGGGCGCCTGAAAGTGCGGCTCGTTCGCCCAACACGCGACCACCCCGGCGAAGGCCGGGGCCCAGTTGGAAAGTTCGCAGTAACTACGGGCCGCGCTCAGTTAGCGACGTCTCCCAACTGGGCCCCGGCCTCCGCCGGGGTGGCGCTGGTGGAGAAGGTGTCGCCCGCCCTCTAGTTCCCCCGCGAAGGCGGGGGCCCAGGACCACGAGCGCCACCGCCCGTAACCCTGGACTCCCGCCTCCGCGGGAGAACAACATATTCCGATTGTCCTACATCAGCCGTTCGACGTATGTTCCACGCATGACGGCTCCATATCCTTCCCAAACCCGCTCGCCGATGCGCACATTCTCCCCTGAGAAATTGCTGCGCCAGCGTCTGCACTTTGTGCACTTCCAGCTAAATTCGCCGGTGCAAAATGGCTGAGTTCGCCATAATCGCCGTCCTCGCGCTAGCCGCCGGCATCCTCCTCGGCTGGCTCCTGGCCTCCCGCCGAGCCGCCACCCTAGCCAGCGAACTCGCCGTCGCGCAGACCAAGGTCGCCGACGCCGACCTCATCCGCACCGCGCGCGATGCGGTCGAACGCGAACGCAACGCCGCGATGCAGGACCTCGCCACGCTCCGCGCGCAGAACGCCGAACGTGCCACCGACACCGATCGCCTGCGCCTCGACCTCGCCACGATCCGCGCCGACCGAGACGCCGCCCGCACCGAAATCGCGACGCTCAAAGCCCAAGGCGAGGCATTCGAAGCGCGCCTGCTCGAACTCCGCGAGGCGAAGGACGTCATGGCCGCGCAGTTCGGCGACGTCGCCAACAAGCTGCTGAGCGACGCGCAGAAGACCTTCCTCGAACGCGCCGACGCCCGCTTCCGCCAGTCCGAGGAGTCAGCCGGCCTCAACCTCAAGTCGATGCTCCAACCCGTCAGCGACCGCCTGCAACGCTACGAAGAGGGCGTCGCAAAGGTCGAGGCCGAGCGCCGCGACGCGTTCGGCGATCTCAAGGGCCAGATCGAACAGATGCGCCTCGGCCAGGAAAAGGTCTCGACCGAAGCCGCCAAGCTCGTCAATTCCCTCCGCAACGCCCCAAAGTCGCGCGGCCGCTGGGGCGAGCAGCAGCTCAAGAACGTCCTCGAAACCTGTGGCCTGAGCGAGCATACGGATTTCCAGACGGAAGTCTCAGTCGCGGTCGGCGACGACGGCGCAAGGTTGCGTCCAGACGCGATCATCCGCGTCCCCGGCGGCCGCGCGTTGGTGATCGACGCAAAGGTCTCGCTTAACGCGTACCAGGACGCATTCGGCGCGGTCGACGACGCCGAGCGCCTGATCGGCCTAGCCGCCCACGCGGCCTCGATGCGCGCGCACGTCAATGGCCTCGGCAACAAGGCCTATTGGAGCCAGTTCGCCGACACGCCCGACTACGTCATCATGTTCGTCCCCGGCGAACACTTCCTCTCCGCCGCGCTCGAACACGACCCGACGCTCTGGGACTTCGCCTTCGAAAAGCGCGTGTTGCTGGCAACGCCGACCAACCTGATCGCGATCGCCCGGACGGTAGCGGCGGTCTGGCGCCAGGAAAAGCTCGCCAACGAAGCACGAAAGATCGGCGAACTCGGCAAGGAAATGCACGATCGCCTCGCAAAGGTGGCGGACGATCTGCGCAAGGTCGGCGTAGGTCTCAACAGCGCGGTGAAGAACTTCAACGGCTTCACCAACTCGTTCAACGGCCGCCTGATGGTGACGGGGCGCAAGTTCCGCGACCTGAACATCGAGACTGGCGCGCGGGACTTGGAAGATGTGTCGTCGGTCGATGCGCTGGCGTTAGGCGAGGGGCCTGCCCTGATCGAGAAGCCGGAAAACGTCGAAAGCTGACCTTCCACTACCACCACCCCGGCGAAGGCCGGGGCCCAATTGGAGGACGCGGATGATGGGCGCTGCGATCCGTTACTCTAGCTTTCCCAACTGGGCCCCGGCCTCCGCCGGGGTGGTAGGGATTGGTGTTCTCCCGCACCGAAAACCGATCGGTACAAAATTCGTTCACCTCCCGGCAACCTTTCCACATCCTGCGCATTAACCGGATAACACCCCCAAGAGTCACCCGGTCATGAAACACCTAGTCCCCATCCTCTGCGCCCTCATCCCCTTCGCGGCAATGATCGGCGCCTGCGTAACCTGCCCCTGACACGCACCGCAAAAGCACAAAAGAAAAGGCCCGCCCGGATCACTCCGGGCGGGCCTTTCTGTATCGGCTAAAAGGGAAGCGAAGGGATCAACCCTGCGCTTCTTCCTCCTGATCGCGCGGTGCTTCGGCGGTCGCGCCGGGCTCTGCGTTCGGATCGTAATCCTCGACGAAGCCAGCCTCGTCGCGCTCGAACATCGACGACATCACGTCGACGCCCGAAGCCTGCATCTCGGCCTCTTCAGGCGAACGGGCGACGTTGACCTTGACGGCCACCGACACCTCGGGGTGCAGCGATACCTTGACGGTGTAGACACCGATCGCCTTGATCGGCTTGTCGAGCACGATCGCCGACTTGCCGACCTTGTGACCGTCGGCCACCAGCGCATCGACCAGATCGCGAACCGCGACCGAACCGTAGAGCTGACCGGTGTTCGACGCCTGACGGATCAGGGTCACGGTCGCGTCGTTGAAGGTCTTCGCTTCGGTCTCGGCATCGCTGCGACGCGATGCGTTGTCCGATTCGATCTTCGCACGGTTCGACTCGAACACCTTGCGGTTGGCTTCGTTCGAACGAAGCGCCTTCTTGTTGGGAAGCAGGAAGTTACGCGCGTAACCGTCCTTGACCTTCACCACGTCGCCGATAGCACCAAGCTTTTCGACGCGCTCAAGCAGAATGACGTCCATGTGGGCGCTCCTTACTTAACGATGTAGGGCAGCAAGCCCAGATGACGCGCACGCTTGATGGCTTGAGCCAGTTCGCGCTGCTTCTTTGCGGCCACCGAAGTGATACGCGACGGGACGATCTTGCCACGCTCGGACACGAAGCCCTGCAGCAACCGGACGTCCTTATAGTCGATCCGGGGAGCGTCTTTGGCGGAGAACGGGCAGCTCTTGCGGCGGCGGAAGAATGGACGTGCCATGATTATTCAGCTCCCTCTTCGCGGTCACGACGGGGACCACGGTCCGGACGATCGCCACGATCGGGACGGCCCTCACGGCCACCTTCACGGTCGCCACGACGCTCGCGGTCACGATCCTGCTTGCGCATCATCACGGTCGGGCCCTCTTCGAGGGTGTCGACCTTGACCGTCATGTAACGGATGATGTCTTCGTTGATCTGGGTCTGGCGCTCCAGCTCTGCGATCACGCTGCCCGGGGCATCGATCTCAAGCATGACATAGTGCGCTTTGCGGTTCTTGGCGATCTTGTACGCCAGCGAACGCAGGCCCCAGTTCTCGGTCTTTACGACCCGACCTTCGTTGTCGTTCACGATCTTGGTGGCGATTTCCGCCAGTGCGTCCACCTGCGCTTGTGCCAGATCCTGGCGCGCAAGGAACACGTGCTCGTAAAGAGCCATGTCTTGTCCTTCGTCTTGGCCGATCGCTGATACACGCCCCATGCGTGCACCCCTCCGGCTGTCGTCTAGAATGCAAACAGGGGCGAGAGACGCGAATCTCTCACCCCGGTTGCAGAGGGCCTTACCCGTTTATCGGGGAAAGGCAAGGTAATGGTAGGTATTACCGGAACGCGCCGCCGCGAACCTGGACCACGTTGCCGCGACCGTCGATCAGGATCGCGTCACGACCCGAGCGGACCCACTGATGCGCGCGGGGCGGGGGTGCGAGACGATAGTTGCGGTACGTCGTGATCACCCGGTAGTTCTGCGCCTGGCGACGATCGAAGCGCTGGCCGGCGCGCCAGTTGCGATACTGCGGCGTGCGGACGACGGTGCGCTTGGTGACGACGGTGCGGCCATTGTCGTTGTGGCGCACGGTGGTCACTTCGCGACGCTGCTGCTGCGCTTCGGCAGGGGCTGCGGCGACCAGCGGGCTGGCGACGAGCGTAGCGGCAAGCGCGCTGAGGATGAACTTCTTCATGATAATCTCCCGTTTGAAACACGGCGCCGTTGCTGCGGCGTCCTCCATAATTTGGGAGCCGATTGTCGCAGGCGATTGTCGCAAGGCCAGGGAAATGGTCGCATATTGTCGCAAGCTCGCAGGGTTCGTTCAGGTTGCAACTCGACGCGCACCTTTATAGGCCCCGCGCTCGAACGAAGACCCAACACAGAGGAGAGGCCATGCGCGCGTTCATCTTCCCCGGCCAGGGGAGCCAGTCTGTCGGCATGGGCAAGGCGCTCGCCGACGCCAGTGCCACCGCCCGCGAGGTGTTCGCCGAAGTCGACGAGGCGCTCGGCCAGCACCTGTTCCGCCTGATGAGCGAAGGGCCCGCGGACGACCTGCTCCTCACCGAGAACGCGCAGCCCGCGATCATGGCGAACGCGATCGCCACCCTGCGCGTCGCCGAGAAGGAAGGCGGCCTCCGCCTCGCCGACAAAGCCGACTATGTCGCCGGCCACAGCCTCGGCGAATATACCGCGTTGTGCGCCGCCGGTGCGCTCGACCTCTCGACCACCGCGCGTCTCCTGAAACTTCGCGGCCGGGCGATGCAGGCCGCAGTCCCGGTAGGGGAGGGCGCCATGGCCGCATTGCTCGGCACCGACCTCGAAAAGGCGCAGATCATTGCCGGCGCCGCGGTCGACGCTATCCTCGCGGAAGGCGGCCCCGAACTGATCTGCACCGTCGCCAACGACAACGACCCGTCGCAGGTCGTCATCTCCGGCCACCGCCTCGCCATCGAAAAGGCGATCGCGCTGGCCAAGGACCTTGGTGCCAAGCGCGCGGTATTGCTCCCCGTCTCCGCCCCCTTTCACTGCCCCCTGATGCAGCCAGCCGCCGAAGCCATGGAAGCAGCCCTCCTGGATGCCGACCTCCGCGCGCCCCTGGTCCCGGTTTTCGCCAACGTGGACGCAACTGCCGTCGCCGACCCTGGTGCGATCCGTCACCTGTTGGTCCAGCAGGTCACCGGCATGGTCCGCTGGCGCGAATCGGTGTTGGCGATGCACGCGGTGGGCGTCGAGCACTTCGTCGAATTCGGCGGAAAGGTGCTTAACCCGATGATCAAGCGCATCACCCCCGACGTCGAGACGACAAGCGTCATCACGATGGACGACATCGAGGAACTCGTGAAGAAGATGTGATCACGCGGAGACGCGGAGCCGCGGAGAGAAAATTTGAGAGAGATCGATCAGATCAGCGGCGATGTGCTCGATCTCTCCCTTCGCATCCACCGCGAGCTGGGTCCGGGTCTCCTCGAAAGCGTCTACGAGTTGGTCTTGGCAAGTAAGCTTGCCAGTCTGGGTTACCACGTGGCGCGGCAGCGACCGGTAGACATCGAATTCGATGGCATGCGGTTCGAAGCTGCCTTCAGGATCGATCTGCTGGTCGATGAACGCCTTCTCGTTGAAATCAAATCGGTAGAGCAGTTGAACGCAGTCCACGGCAAACAATTGCTGACATATCTCCGCCTTACCAGGCAGCCCGTAGGGCTGCTGATCAACTTCGGTGGCGCAACGCTAAAAGAAGGCGTGCGACGGATCGTAAATGATCATCGCCCCTCCGCGGCTCCGCGTCTCCGCGTGAACAACCTTCTTGGAGACTGACCAATGTTCGACCTCACAGGCATGACCGCCCTCGTCACCGGGGCATCCGGCGGGATCGGATCCGAGATCGCCAGAGCCCTGGCCGCCCAAGGCGCGCGCCTGGCCGTATCCGGCTCCAACGCCGACAAGCTCGAAGCCTTCCGCGCCACCCTGAACGGCGACCACGTCGTGCTCCCCTGCAACCTCTCCGACGCCGCTGCCGTCGACGCGCTCGTCCCCCAGGCGGTGGAGAAGCTCGGCAAGCTCGACATCCTCGTCAACAACGCCGGCGTCACCCGCGATAATCTCGCGATGCGGATGAAGGACGACGAGTGGGACAGCGTCATCCGCGTCAATCTCGAAGCCGCGTTCCGCCTCATGCGCGCCGCCGCCAAGCCGATGATGAAGGCACGCTTCGGCCGGATGATCTCGGTCACCTCGATCGTCGGCGTCACCGGCAACCCCGGCCAGGCGAACTACGCCGCATCGAAGGCCGGCCTGATCGGCATGTCGAAATCGATGGCGCAGGAGCTCGCCAGCCGCGCCATCACCGTCAACTGCGTCGCGCCCGGTTTCATCACCTCGCCGATGACCGACGCGCTGCCCGACGCGCAGAAGACCGCGCTCACCGCAAAGATTCCGGCCGGCCGCCTCGGCGAAGGCGCAGACATCGGCGCGGCGATCGTGTACCTCGCTAGCCGCGAAGCCGGGTACGTCACGGGACAAACCGTGCACGTGAACGGCGGGATGGCGATGATCTGAACTTGCGCGCTGAACTACCGCGTTCTAGGTGCGTTCAGGAAATACCGAAAACCCCCAGATTTGAAGAGGGAACTACCATGAGCGAGACAGCTGACCGCGTGAAGAAGATCGTCGTCGAGCATCTCGGCGTCGAAGCCGACAAGGTGACCGAGGACGCGAGCTTCATCGACGACCTGGGCGCAGACAGCCTCGACATCGTCGAACTCGTCATGGCGTTCGAGGAAGAGTTCGGTGTCGAGATCCCGGATGATGCCGCCGAGAAGATTGCGACCGTCAAGGACGCGATCACCTACATCGATGAGCACAAGGCCTGATCAGGGTCTAGGGTTCAAACCTTTGGACCTGCCCTGAAGGGTGTGATTTGAGCGGCTCCCCGTCCTTGGGCAAAGAGGGCGGGGAGCCGTTTCGTTTTGAGAGCAGACGGAGTTTGAAGCCATGCGGCGTGTCGTCGTAACCGGGCTAGGCCTGGTCACCCCTCTGGGGGCGGATGTTGAAACGGCCTGGGCGAATATTCTCGCCGGCAAGTCGGGAGCGGGCCCGATCACGCGCTTCGACGCGTCGGACCAGGTGTGCCGCATCGCCTGCGAGGTGAAACCGGCCGACCACGAGTATGGCTTCGATCCGGCCAAGCGCGTCGATCACAAGGTCCAGCGCCAGGTCGATCCGTTCATCATCTACGGCATCGACGCTGCCGGCCAGGCTCTCGAGGACGCCGGGCTGACCGAGATGACGCTCGAAGAGAGCTGGCGTGCTGGCGTCTCGATCGGCTCGGGCATCGGCGGACTGCCGGGCATCGAGAGCGAATCGATCGTGCTCCACACCAAGGGCCCGCGTCGCGTCTCGCCGCACTTCGTTCATGGTCGTCTGATCAACCTGATCTCCGGTCAGGTCTCGATCAAATACGGCCTGCGCGGTCCGAATCACGCGGTCGTCACCGCCTGCTCGACCGGCGCGCACGCCATTGGCGATGCAGCGCGGATGATCGCGATGGACGACGCCGACGTGATGCTCGCGGGCGGCGCGGAGGGCACGGTCTGCCCGCTCGGCATCGCTGGCTTCGCACAGGCCCGCGCGCTGTCGACCAACTTCAACGACTCGCCCGAAAAGGCTTCGCGTCCCTATGACAAGGACCGCGACGGCTTCGTGATGGGCGAGGGCGCGGGTGTGCTGGTGCTCGAGGAGTACGAACACGCCAAGGCACGTGGCGCGAAGATGTATGCCGAGGTGATCGGCTACGGTCTGTCGGGCGACGCATACCATGTGACCGCGCCGCATCCGGAGGGCGATGGCGCGTTCCGGTCGATGCAGATGGCGATCAAGAAGTCGGGCCTCAAGCTCGAGGACATCGACTACATCAACGCACACGGTACCTCGACGCCTTTGGGTGACGAGCTCGAACTCGGCGCGGTCCGCCGCCTGTTCGGTGATGCGATCTCGGGTCTGTCGATGTCGTCGACCAAGTCCGCGATCGGGCATCTGCTTGGCGGTGCCGGCGCGGTCGAGAGCATCTTCTGCATCCTCGCGCTGCGCGACCAGATCGTCCCGCCGACGCTGAACCTCGACAATCCGAGCGACAGCTGCGTGGGGGTCGACCTAGTCCCGCACGTGGCCAAGAAGCGTGAAGTCCGCGCGGTGCTGAACAACTCGTTCGGCTTCGGCGGCACGAATGCGTCGCTGGTCATGACGAAGGTCCGCTAAAAACCTTGTTCCCCCGCGAAGGCGGGGGCCCAGTCTGGGTCCCCGCCTTCGCGGGGATCCAAGGAGTACCAATGCGCAAGGTCGGCTGTTTCGGACTCGTCTTAGGCCTGGCGGCAGTCGTAGCGCTGTTCCTGGTCGTACAAGGCTGGGGCGGGGCAGGCCCGGCCCCGCGCACGCTGACCGTGCAGATCGGCGAAGGCAGCACGCTGGCCGGCGCTGCCACCGAACTCGAAAAGGCCGGTGCGATCCCCTCGGCCCGCCGCTTCCGCTTGTATGCGCGGGCCTTCGGCTCGGGCGATCCGATCAAGGCGGGCGAATACCGCATTGCACCGCACGCCAGCCAGTCCGACATCCTCAAGCTGATGCAGGGCGGCAAGGTCGTCCAGCGCCTCGTCGTCGTCCCCGAAGGCTATCCTTCGGTCCTCGTCCACGATGCGCTGGGGAAGGCCGACGGTCTGACCGGCTCGGTGCCCGTTCCGGCGGAGGGCTCGATACTCCCCGACAGCTACGCCTTCCAGGCCGGCGACACCCGCGCGTCGGTCGTCACGCGGATGCAGACGGCGATGAAGACTTACCTCGCCACCGCCTGGGCCGCGCGCAAGCCCGGCATAGCGGTGACGACGCCCGAACAGGTGATCATCCTAGCCTCGATCGTCGAGAAGGAAACCGGCAAGCCATCCGAACGCCGCACCGTCGCCGCGGTCTACGGCAATCGCCTGCGCAACGGCATGCCGCTTCAGGCGGACCCCACCGTGATCTACCCGATCACCAAGGGCCGCCCGCTAGGTCGCCGCATCCTGCGCTCGGAGCTGCACGCGAAGAACGGCTACAACACCTATGCCGAAGCCGGCCTGCCGGTCGGCCCGATCGCCAACCCCGGCCGCGCCTCGATCGACGCGGTGCTGGACCCGGCGCAGACCCAGGCGCTGTATTTCGTCGCGGATGGCACCGGCGGCCACGTGTTCGCGAACACGCTGGCCGAACACAACGCCAACGTGAAGAAGTGGTACGCCATCCGCAAAGCCCGCGGCGAGATGTAATCCTCCCCGGAACGGGGAGGGGGACCATCCGCAGGATGGTGGAGGGGGCTCACCGCGAGCGTACCAGGAGTGGCGACTAGGTACGCTCGTGGCACTCCCCCTCCACCCCGCCGCTACGCGTCGCGGTCCCCCTCCCCGTGCCGGGGAGGATTTACCCCCGCAAAGCGTTAGCCGCCCGCGCCTTGATCTCGATCTCGGCCATCGTCCCGCCGGTCACCCAGCTACCCCCGACGCAGAGCACAGGCTTGAACGCCAGCCACTCGGGCGCGCTCGCTTCGGTGATCCCGCCGGTCGGGCAGAAGCTGCACTGATAGAACGGCGCGGCCAGAGCCTTGAGCGCCTTCAACCCGCCATTCGCCTCGGCCGGGAAGAACTTGAAGTGCAACAGACCCAGGTCGAGCCCGGTCATGATATCCGCCGCGTTGGCGATTCCCGGCAGGAACGGAATGCCGCTCTCGATGATCGGCGTGGCGAGGCGTTCGGTTAGCCCCGGCGACACGATGAATTCCGCACCCGCATCGCGGACCTGCGCGAACTGCTGCGTGTTGACGACGGTACCGGCACCGACGATCGCGCCCGGTACCTTTTTCATCTCGGCGATTGCCTCCAGCGCGGCGCCGGTGCGCAACGTCACTTCGAGCACGCGCAGGCCGCCGGCGACCAGCGCTTCCGCGAGCGGGCGAGCAAGCGCCGCGTCCTCGATCACCAGCACCGGGATGACGGCGCTGGTCTGCATGATGTCTGCGATAGTTGCGGTCATTGGGTATGTTCCTGTGCGAAGGCGGCCGCGGCGCCGAACAGGCCGGGCTGGGGATGGGTGATGAGCTTGACGGGCATCGCCGCCATCATGCCCTGGAAGCGACCCTTGGCGACGAAGCGCTGGTCGAAGCCCGAGCGGATCAGGCGATCCTTGATCCGGAAGCCGAGCCCGCCTGCGATCACGACCGCCTTGGCGCCCTGTGCGAGCGCCAGATCGCCCGCAACCGCGCCGAGCGCGAGGCAGAACCGGTCGAGCGCGGCGAGCGCGATCGAATCGGTGCCGTCGATCGCTTCGGTCCAGATCGTCTTGTCGTCATGGCTGGGGACCGCGCGGCCCTCCAGCGCGGCAAGCGTCTCGTAGATCGCGACGATGCCTGGCCCGGCGACGACGCGCTCGGCGGATACGCGCGTGAAGGTCTTGCGCAGCCGCTTGAGCAACGCATCCTCGATCCCGTCGAGCGGGGCGAAGTCCATGTGACCGCCCTCGGTTTCGAGAACCTGATACCCGTCCTTGCGTCGTAGCAATTGCGCGACGCCGAGCCCGGTACCGGGGCCGCAGATCGTCGTGATGCCCTCGGACGGCAGCGGCGTATCGGGTCCGCACAGGTGGATGAAGTCGCTGCTGGGCACCTGCGCGACGGCGTGGCCGACCGCGCCGAAATCGTTGACGACCACCCATTGGTCCGCTTTCAAGCGCTCGGTGATCAGCGACTTGCGGATGATCCACGGGTTGTTGGTCAGCCGGATGACGTCGTTCGCGACCGGCGACGCGACCGCGATCGCGAGCGCGCGGGGGAGGGGGCGTCCGAGCCCCGCCTCGAACGCCTGGTACGCGGTCTGGAGCGATGCGTGGTCCGCGGTCTTCAGCGTCGCCGGCTCGCCGAGCGACACGACGCGGCCGTTCTCGACCTCGGCAATCGCGAAGCGGGCGTGCGTCCCGCCGATATCTGCCGCTACGATTTCCATGTCATCTCTCCCGATCCTCGATATCTTAGTATCCGTTCGTCCTGAGCGCAGTCGAAGGACATGGCCCCAAGCGGGCGGTCCTTCGACTTCGCTCAGGACGAACGGTCGGTAAGGATCCTAAAGCCCCGCCCCCGCCAGCATTGCCGACGCGCCCTTTTCAGCCTCGTCGGCAAGCCCACGGAACATGCCGAACAGCTCGCGGCCCATACCGCTCACCGGCGGCGGTATCGCGACCATCCGGCGCGTCGCCCACTCGTCCGCGTCGACCAGCGCTTCAAGCGTACCGTTGACCGCATCCACCCGGATCATGTCGCCATCACGGATCAACCCGATCGCGCCATCGAGCAGCGCCTCGGGCGAGCAATGGATCGCGCACGGCACTTTCCCGCTCGCACCCGACATTCGGCCATCGGTGACCAGCGCCACCTTGAATCCACGATTCTGCAACACCCCCAGCGGCGGCGTCAGCTTGTGCAGCTCCGGCATGCCGTTTGCGCGCGGCCCCTGGAACCGGACGACGACGACGACGTCCTTCTCCAACTCGCCGCGCTTGAACGCCTCGATCACGTCGAGCTGGTCGTCGAACACCATCGCGGGCGCCTCGACGATCCACCGCTCGCGCTCGACCGCGGACACCTTGATGCACGCACGGCCGATATTGCCCGCGAGAATCCGCATGCCACCATCCGGCGAGAACGGTGCCGTCGCGGGACGGAGGATCGTCTCGTCGCCGCTGTCCGGCGTATCGCGCCAGCCGAGCGTGTCGCCCTCGACGACCGCGGTCTTCGCATAGGCCGACAGGTCTTCGCCACCGATCGTCATGATGTCGCCGTGCAACAGCCCTTCGCCGAGCAGTTCGCGGATCACATAGGGCATGCCCCCGGCAGCCTCGAACGCGTTCACGTCCGCCGAGCCGTTGGGATAGACCCGAGCGATCAGCGGGACCGCGCAGGAAAGGCGATCGAAATCCTCCCAGTCGATGATGATCCCCGCCGCGCGAGCGATCGCCGGCACGTGGAGCAAATGGTTGGTCGAGCCCCCCGTCGCGAGCAGGCCGACCGCGGCGTTCACGATCGCCTTCTCGTCGACGCAGTGCCCGAGCGGTCGATACGAATCGCCGCGCGCGCCGATCTTCGCCAGCCGGTGCACCGCCGCCCGCGTCAGTTCCTGCCGCAGTTTGGTACCTGGATTGACGAACGCCGCGCCCGGCATATGGAGGCCCATGACCTCCATCATCATCTGGTTGGTGTTTGCGGTGCCGTAAAAGGTGCACGTGCCCTTAGAATGATACGCGCCGATCTCGGCCTCGAGCAGCTCGTCGCGCCCGACCAACCCTTCCGCGAACTTCTCGCGAACCGCGGCCTTCGCCTTGTTGGGCAAGCCGGTCGGCATCGGCCCGCCGGGGATCAGCACCATCGGCAGATGCCCGAAGCGCAGCGCCCCCATCAGCAGACCCGGCACGATCTTGTCGCAGATGCCGAGCAGCGCAGCGCCTTCGAACGTGCCGTGAGACAGCGCAATTGCCGTGCTCAGCGCGATCGTATCGCGGCTGAACAGCGACAGCTCCATGCCCGGATAGCCCTGCGTCACGCCGTCGCACATCGCCGGTACGCCGCCCGCGACCTGCGCCGTCGCACCCGCTTCGCGCGCCCAGATCTTCATCAGCTCCGGGTAGCGATAATAGACCGCGTGGGCCGACAGCATGTCGTTATACGCGGTGACGATGCCGATGTTCATGCCGGCATCGGCCTTCATCGCATCGCGGTCTTCCTCGGTCCCGGCATAGGCATGCGCGAGGTTCGCGCAGCCCAGGCCCGGACGCCGGACCTGCGCCGCCGCCTCGCGCTCGATCAGCGCGAGGTAGGCGGCACGGCTGTCGCGAGACCGTTCGATGATCCGGTCGGTAACCGTGGAGACGACGGCGTTCAGCATCGTCACGGCGCCCAGTGCACGTCGACCGGCAGTTCGACTTCGGCCAGCACGCGGCCGATCGGGTAGGACGACGACGGGCCCTGTTCGATCGCCACTTCGAGGACCTTCTTTTTCGCGTCGCCGGTGATCATGATCATCAGTGCCTTCGACGATGCGATCGCCGCCGCCGACAACGTTACGCGCGCCAGCGGAGCCTCTGGCGGCAGCGGATCGGGCATCACGCCAAGCGCGCGACGTTCCTTCGGACCACTCAGCGCTTCATCGTAATCGGGGCCGGGGAAGATCGACGCGGTGTGCCCGTCGCCGCCCATGCCGAGCAGGCAGAAGTCGAGCGGCCAGTGCAGGTCCTGCATCAGCGCATCCGCCGAACGACCGGCCGCCTTGTAGTCCGACATCGCCTCGGGAACGATCGGCTTCACGCGCGCGCCCTTGGGGAGGAAGATTTTCGCCAGCGCTGTCACGTTCGACAATGGATCGCCAAGCTTCACGATCCGCTCGTCGCCGGGGATGATCGTGACCTTTTTCCAGTCGAGCTTCGCCTGCGCAAGCTTCTCATATGCGACGAACGGCGTCTTGCCGCCCGCCAGCGCGATCACCGCCGAGCCGCGCGCGTCGAGCGCACTCTCGATGACGAACTGGATATCGCCTGCGACCGCGTTGGCGAGCTCGCCCGCGTCGTCATATTCCCACCATTCGATTTCGGTCATTCGATCTTTCCTTGAAACCTTTGGGAGGGGTGTTCCCTCCCCGAAAACTCAGTCGTCCTGCCAGGTCACGCCGTCGCGTTCGGTCAGCGCGATCGCGGCGGACGGACCCCAGCTGCCCGACGCGTAGCTCTTGGGCTTCATCGCGTTGGCCTTCCAGCCATCGCGGATCGCGTCGATCCAGGTCCATTGCGCCTCGACCTCGTCACGCCGCACGAACAGAGTCTGGTCGCCTTCGATCAGGTCGAGCAGCAGACGCTCATACGCGATCCGCCGACGCGATCCTGCAAACTCGGCATCCATGCTGAGGTTCAGCGGCACTTCGCGCAGGCGGACGCCCTCACGATCGAGCCCCGGCTCCTTCGCCATCACCAGCAGCTGGATATATTCCTCCGGCTGCAGGCGGATGATCAGCATGTTGGGCTGCAACAGCCCGCCACGCCCCGCGAACATCGAATGCGGCACCGCCTTGAACTGGATCGCGATCTCGCTGCGGCGCGTCGCCATGCGCTTGCCGGTGCGCAGATAGAACGGCACGCCCTGCCAGCGCCAGTTGTCGACATGCGCCTTGATCGCGACGAACGTCTCGGTGGTCGACGGTTGGCCGAGTTCGTCCGAGTAACTCTTGACGAACTTCCCCTTCACCGCGCCTTCGCCATACTGGCCGGTGACCGTGACGTGCGGAACTTCCTCGGGCTTGATCATGCGCAGCGAGCGAAACACCTTCGACTTCTCGTCGCGGACGTCCGTACCCTCGAAGCGCGCGGGCGGCTCCATCGCGATCAGCGCGAGCAGCTGCAGCATGTGGTTGGCGACCATGTCGCGCAGTGCACCCGCGGTTTCGTAATAGCCCGCACGCTCTTCCAGCCCGACGGTCTCCGAGATCGTGATCTGGACGTTGTCGATCCCTTGCGCGTTCCAGACGGGCTCGAAGAACGAATTGCCGAAGCGCAGCGCGAGGATGTTCTGGACGGTCTCCTTGCCGAGATAATGATCGATCCGATAGGTCCGGTCCTCCGGAAAAGCCTTCGCCACCGAGTCGTTGATCTCGCGGCTCGTCTCCAGGTCGTAGCCAAGCGGCTTCTCGAGCCCGACGCGTACGGTCTCGCCAGCAAGCCCAACCTTGTGCAGTCCCTCGATTGCCGCTTCGAACAGCGAGGGCGCGGTCGACAGATAGATCGCGAGACCGCCCGAGATATCGCCGATCTTGTCCGCCAGCGGCTGGAAACTCGCCGGGTCCGATAGGTCGGTCGGCTGATAGAAGATCCGGTCGAGGAACGTCCCGATCGCGCCTTCGTCCTTGCGATCCTCGGGCAGGAACTCGTCGAGCGCCTTCTTGGCGAACTTGCGGTAATCCTTGTCGTCATGCTCGTGACGCGCGGCGCCGGTGATCGTCAGTTCCTCGGGCAGCAACCCGTCGGCGTGCAGGCCATAGAGCGACGGCAGCAGCATGCGCTGCGCGAGATCGCCGGTCGCGCCGAACAGGAGCAGCTTGGCTACGGGATTACGGTGCATGGAAGCTCCTGGATTTGGCGATGGACCGGGCGGAAAACGCCGGTCCTAGAAAACGAGGCCGGCTACGGGATCGACCCCGGCCATGATGTTGAGGTTCTGGACCGCAGCACCGCCGGCGCCCTTGCCCAGATTGTCGAGCGTCGCGACCAGCCGCGCATGGCCGACGGCATCGTTGCCGCAGACCCGCAGCGTCAGTCGATCGGTCCCTGCATTCTCCTCGATATCGACCGAGCCGCTATCGCCGGGGGCAACCGAGACGAGCTTCGAGCCATCGAATGCGGCGCGCAGTACGTCTTCGATCGCCGCGAGCGTAGGCCGGCCGGGCAGGGCGTGGAGGTGCAACGGCACTTCGACCACCATGCCGCGGTAGGTGTTGGCGACAGCGGGCGCGAAGATCGGCGCGTGCTCGAGACCCGCATGCTGCGTCATCTCCGCGATATGCTTGTGCGCGAGGCCTAGCGCGTAGGCGCGAAAGGCCGTCGCCGGCTCGCCATTCTCGAACGCCGCGATCATTGCCTTGCCACCGCCCGAGTAACCCGAGGTCGCGTTGACGCTCAGCGGGAGGTCGGCGGGGATGAGACCGGCCGCGACCAGAGGCGCGACGAGCGCGAGGAAACCGGTGGGGTAGCAGCCGGGGTTCGACACGCGCATCGCGGTCGCTACCTTCTCGGCCTGACCAGGCAGTTCGGGGAAGCCGTAGGTCCAGCCGGCAGCGACGCGGTGTGCGCTCGATGCGTCGATCACGCGGGTGCGCGCATTGTCGATCAGCGTGACGGCTTCGCGCGACGCCTCGTCCGGCAGGCAGAGGATGACGAAATCGGCATCGTTCAGCGCCTCGCGCCGTGCCGCCGGATCCTTCCGACGATCCTCAGGCAGCAGCGCCAGCGTGATGTCGGTCCGCCCGGCAAGCCGCTCGCGGATCTCGAGCCCGGTGGTGCCGACCGCGCCATCGATGAAGACCGTGGTCATGCCGCGTCCGTCGCCGAAAGATCGAGCGCTTCGGCTGCGACATAGCCGACCAGCCCGCTAGGACGGGCAACGCCCCAGGCAGAAACGCCAGCAATCTCCAGCACTTCGAAACTGTCGCCAGGGTTGAGGTCGACCATCGTATCGCTCGCTTCGTCTCGTCCGCTGCGCAACAAAGCTGTGCGCGTGACGGGCCGTATCATCGGCACGGCATAGTGTGGAGCGAATACGTATTCGGCGAGACGAATGTCGGCGATATCGCGGCGAACCGCATGGGTGCGCGGGTCGAGGTCGACCGAGCGGCCCGTCAGCGAAAAGCTCGTGCGGGCCTGGTCGTCGAACGGCTCAAGCGTGAGCGGCTGCGCGCCCATTGGAGCTGGCTGGGGCGGGGCCGTCGCCGATGAATTGCCCGAACTCTTCAAGAAAATCTGCCCCTTCGGTCGTGCGCGCGACGAAGATGTTGCGCTTGTCGCTATCGTCGCGTTGACGGCGCAGATAGCCGAGGGCACCCAATCTGTTCAAGGCGCGCGTGACGACTGGCTTCGATACGTTCAGAGCACGGGCCAGGCCGCGCACCGTATGCGGCCCCGGTTTGAGATATACGAGCAGAAGAAGCGCCATCTGACGATTGGTCAGATCGGGTTCGCCCGAGCGGACATAATCCACCAGAGCGGTCATCCAGGTCGATAAGGTATTGGCTGCCATTGATGCCACAGCGTTGATCCGCCATCTGAATTTATGTGCACGATACCCAGTCATGAGCGTCATTACGGGGTCTCAACGCCGCCCGGACGTCATGTTTCCGTAGCTTTGCGATTGGTTTGCGATATGCGGAGCCGGCGCCGCGGTCGATCGCCCGGTTGATCGAAACCGCGACGTCGCCTATGTGCGCGCCTTCGCAAAAGTTCCGGGGTTTTCCGCGCAATGTTCGCCTTTCTGCTCGTCATCCACGCGATCATCGCGGCCGCCCTCGTCACGGTGATCCTCATGCAGCGCTCGGAAGGCGGCGGTCTGGGCATGGGCGGCAGTCCGTCGGGCCTGATGTCGGCACGCGGCGCAGCCGATTTCCTGACCCGCGCGACCGGCGTTCTCGCGACGATGTTCGTGCTGTTCTCGATCCTGCTCGCGGTCCTCGCGGCGAATCACCGCACCACCACGATCGACACGTCGCTCGCCCGCACCCCGGCGGCGGCAACGGCCGTTCCGACCGCGCAGCCCAAGGGCGACGCGGCACCGTTCGCCGGTGGCGCCGAGAATGCCGGTGTACCAGCCGGCACGACCAAGCCGGCCGACAACGGCGCGGTCCCGCTAGCCAACTAAACACTCCATTCGCCGATAAAAGGCCCCTGCGTGATCCGCGGGGCTCTTGTCGTTCGTCCCCAACACACGCTACGAGACTCTTCCCATGGCTCGGTACATTTTCATCACCGGGGGCGTGGTTTCGTCGCTCGGTAAAGGTCTCATGGCGGCATCGCTTGCCGCTCTCCTCCAGGCACGCGGGTATACCGTCAGGATTCGGAAGTTCGATCCGTATCTGAACGTCGATCCCGGCACGATGTCGCCGTATCAGCACGGCGAGGTCTACGTCACCGACGACGGCGCCGAGACTGATCTCGACCTTGGTCATTACGAGCGCTTTACCGGCGTTCCCTCGCGCCAGTCGGACAATGTGACCTCGGGTCGAATCTATCAGCAGATCATCACGCGCGAGCGTCGCGGCGATTATCTCGGTGCGACCGTGCAGGTCATCCCGCACGTCACCGACGCGATCAAGGCGTTCGCCCGCGCCGAGACCGACGGCATAGATTTCATCCTCTGCGAGATCGGTGGCACCGTCGGCGATATCGAATCGCTGCCGTTCATCGAAGCGATTCGCCAGCTCAAGAACGAGGAGGGCCGCGGCAACGCGATCAGCATCCACGTGACTTTGGTCCCGTACATCGCCGCCGCCGGCGAGCTGAAGACCAAGCCGACGCAGCATTCGGTCCGCGAGCTCGCGGCGCTGGGTGTTCAGCCCGACGTACTCGTATGCCGTTGCGAGCATCCGCTGCCGCCGTCGGAACGCGCCAAGATCGCGCTGTTCTGCAACGTCCCCGCCAGCGCGGTCATCCCCGCGTTGGACGCGAAGAGCATCTACGCGGTGCCGCTCCAGTATCACGGCGAAGGCCTCGACATCGAAGTGCTCCGTGCGTTCGGGATCGAGCCCGCCGAGGCGCCCGACCTGTCGCGCTGGACCGAGATCATGGACCGCCTGACCAATCCGCAAGGCGAAGTCACGATCGGCGTGGTCGGCAAATATGTCGGGCTCCAGGATGCGTACAAGTCGCTCAACGAGGCGCTGGTCCATGGCGGCATCGCGAATCGCGTGAAGGTCAACGTCCGCTGGATCGACGCCGAGCTGTTCGAGAACGCCGAAAGCGACATCGCCGGCCAGCTCGAGCCCTGCGACGCGATCCTCGTCCCCGGCGCGTTCGGCGAACGCGGCGCGGAAGGCAAGATCGCGTCCGTGAAGTTCGCCCGCGAGCGGAAGATCCCGTATTTCGGGATCTGCTTCGGGATGCAGATGGCCTGCGTCGAAGGTGCCCGCGATCTTGCCGGCATCCCGAATGCGTCGTCGACCGAGTTCGGCCCGACCGACGAACCCGTGGTCGGCATGATCACCGAATGGATGGGCCGCGAAGGCCTCGAAACCCGTGCGGCCGAAGGCGACATGGGCGGCACGATGCGGCTCGGCGCGTATGACGCGAAGCTCGACGGCAACAGCGTCGTCGCGTCGATCTACGGCGGCACCGAAATTTCGGAGCGTCACCGTCACCGCTACGAGGTCAACACCGGCTATAAGGAAGCGCTCGAACAGGGCGGCCTCGTCTTCTCGGGCATGTCCCCCGACGGCACGCTTCCCGAGATCGTCGAACGTCCCGACCATCCCTGGTTCGTCGGCGTTCAGTTCCATCCGGAATTGAAGTCCAAGCCGTTCGACCCGCATCCCCTGTTCGCGAGCTTCATCGAGGCCGCGGTCAAGCAGAGCCGGTTGGTCTGAACACCGCTCCTTTCCCGGCGAGGGAGGGGGACAAGTCACGCTTTCCGCCTCCCAAGACATGCTCGCATTGAATATCCCCTGAATTACTAGACTTTGCGCGGCAAGGTTTAGGGGAAACATTCATGTCGCTAACGCTTGCTCTGTTGCTTGCCGGTCAGGCCGCTACCGTATCAACGCCGGCCGTTCCGCCGCAGACGCCCGCCGGCGAGCAGGCTGACGCACAGGCCAACGGTCGCCTCGGCAATCAGCAGCAGGGCGGGGGCGGGGACGTCGTCGTTACCGCGCGCCGTCGCGCCGAAACGATCCAGACCGTGCCGATCGCGATGTCCGTCATCGGTGGCACCGCGCTCGCCGAGACCGGCGCGTACAATGTCAGCCGCCTGACGCAGCTTCAGCCGACGCTGCAATTCTACTCCACGAACCCGCGCAATTCCGCCGCCAACATTCGCGGCCTTGGCGCACCGTTCGGCCTGACCAACGACGGGATCGAGCAGGGCGTCGGCATCTATGTCGACCAGGTCTATTACAGCCGGATCGCCTCGGCGACGTTCGACTTTACCGATACCGAGCGGATCGAGGTCCTTCGCGGGCCGCAGGGCACGCTCTACGGCAAGAACACCACCGCTGGCGCGATCAACATCACGACGCGGAAACCCAGCTTCACGCCCGAGGCGCGGATCGAGCTCACGACCGGCAATTATCAGTTCATCCAGGCCAAGGCGTCGGTGTCTGGCCCGCTGATCCCCGACAAGCTCGCGATCCGGTTGTCCGCCTCGGTGACCGAGCGCGACGGCACGATCCACAACGTCGTGACCGGCAAGAACCTCAACGCGCAGGACAATAAGAGCGTCCGCGGACAGCTCTACTGGAAGCCGACCGAGACGCTCGATTTCGCCCTGTCGGGTGATTACGGCCAGCAGAACCCCGATTGCTGCGTGCAATATTACGTTCGCACCGGCGCGACTCAGCGGCCGCTGATCCGGCAATATGCCGCGCTCGCTGCCGCGCAGGGCTATGTCGTACCATCGACCAACGCGTTCGACCGGGTGACCGATGTCGATACGCCCTTGCGTGCAAAGCAGGAACTGGGTGGCGTCTCGTTGCTCGGCAATCTGGATTTGGGCGCGGCCACGATCACGTCGGTTAGCGCATGGCGGTTCTGGCATTGGGATCCGTCGAACGATCGCGACTTTATCGGCCTGCCGATCACCACCGTGTCTGCCAATCCGTCGCAGCAGACGCAGTACAGCCAGGAGTTGCGGATCGCCTCGAACGGCAAGCACACGCTCGATTACGTGCTCGGCGCATTCTACTTCTACCAGACGATCGATACGCAAGGGCTTCAGGTCCAGGGGCCGGCGGCCAGCGCTTTCCTGCTCAACCCGACCAGCACGGGCGGGAAGAATCCGGCGACGCTGAACGGCCTGACCGCGCGCAACACGATCGGCTTCAAGAACACCAGCGCGGCGCTGTTCGGCAAGCTGACCTGGAACGTTAGCGACCGGTTCCAGATCACGCCGGGCCTGCGGCTCAACTACGACAAGAAGAAGGGTGATTACGTCTCGGTCGTGACGACCGGTGCCGGCGAACTCGTCACCAGCGATGCAAGATTCAACGACCAGCGCGGTGTGCTCGCGCCGCAGAGCTATCAGCCCGATTTCGACAATTGGAACCTGTCGGGCGACATTACGGCGGCCTACACCGTGACTTCCGACATCCACGCCTATGCGACCTATGCGCGGAGCTACAAATCCGGCGGGATCAACCTGTCCGGCCTGCCGCTCGACGGCAGCAACAATCCGATCCTATCGGCCGCCACGGTGAAACCCGAGAAGGTCAATCACTACGAGCTGGGCCTGAAGACGCAGTTCCTCGATCGCCGACTGACGCTCAACCTCGCCGGCTTTTGGACCGAGATCAGCGATTACCAAGCGACCGTCACCAACGGCCAGCTCGGCGTGTTGCGCGGCTATCTCGCCAATGCCGGCAAGGTGCGGACTCGCGGTCTGGAGTTCGATTCGGCCTTCCGCCCCACCGACCGGTTCAGCGTCTACGCCAACGGAGCCTATACCGACGCGAAATACGTGAAGTTCGTCGATGCGCCGTGCCCGCCTGAGCTGTCGGGAGGCTCTGCCCCTACCGCGACCAGCCTGCCTGGTCCGGCAGGGACGGGGACGGTCAGCCCGGCCAATTGCGACATCTCCGGTCAGCGCCTGCCCGGCGTGTCGAAATGGGCCTTCTCTTACGGCGCCGAATACGATCTGCCAGCCACGATTGGCGGCGTCGATGGCCAGCTGTATCTCGGCTATGACGGCAGCTATCGGTCGACCTTCTCGTCCAACCCGTCGCGATCGCTGTACACCGACATCAAGGGCTATGCGCTCAGCAACTTCCGCTTGGGATTCAAGGCGAAGGACAGTTGGAACGTTTTCGGCTGGGTGCGTAACGCGTTCGACCATAATTATTACGAAGTGCTCGCGCTCCAGTCCGGCAGCACAGGCCTGGTCGTGGGACAGCCCGGGGATCCGCGCACCTATGGCCTGACCGTGTCGCGATCTTTCTGATCGCCGCGCGTCTGTCGTCACGACGCGTTCAGGTTGAGCGCGATACCTCTCGAATACGGCCCGGAGGGACGTCGCAGTCGGAAGCTCCCGATGTCCCTCCGGTTCCGGATCTACGGCATCTTGCCGCGTATCGGCGACCTCTTGCGCACGGCCTCTGCGGAGCGCAGTCTGTCGACCAGTAACAGGCAGGGGCGGCGACATGTTCTTCGTACGACAGGGGCCCTTGTGGTTTCGCATGACGACAGGCGTGCTCGTTCTTTGGGGACTCGTCGGATGTTTCATGTGCCTGCAACAGCTCAGGCTCGGCGCGGATGCGATGGGGCAGGCGAGCGCTTATGACCGCGCGCTCTATGCAGCGTTGCCCAACTGGTACGACCCACTGTTCGCGGTCGCGGTGCTAACGGGGCTCGTCGGCGCGGTGTTGCTGTTCATGCGCCGCGCCAGTGCGCGTCCGTTCCTGATCGCGTCGCTGGTGGCGACGATCGCGCAGTTCGGCTGGCTGTTCGCCTCGACCGACATCGTCGCGCACAAGGGCGCGAGTGAGACGCTGGGCTTGCCCTTCGTCATCATCGCGGTCGCGGCGTTCACGCTCTGGCTCGTCGGCCATGCGCGGCTGAAGGGCTGGGCAGTATGACGCGCACGACACTGGGCGAGCGCGACGCCGCACGCTATTAGCGCCGCTATGTCCACGACCTACACCCTCGACACCGCGACGAGTCGCGCCAACCCGACGCCCGCGCCGCTCAAGCGCCTGACGATCCCCGCGATCCGCCGCCAGAAGGGCAAGACGCCGCTCGTCATGCTCACCGCCTACACCGTGCGGACAGCGCAGTTGCTCGACCCGCACTGCGACATGCTGCTGGTCGGCGACAGCCTGGGGCAGGTGATCTACGGCCTGCCATCGACCGTGCCCGTAACGCTGGACATGATGGCGGCGCACGGCGCTGCGGTGGTACGCGGCAGCTATCACGCGGTGGTGGTGATCGACATGCCGTTCGGCAGCTACGAAGCTTCGCCCGAAAAGGCGTTCGAGAGCGCGGCGTATCTGCTCAAGCAGACGGGCGCAGCGGCGGTGAAGCTCGAAGGCGGTATCGCGATGGCGCCTACCGTCAAGTTCCTGACCGAGCGCGGCATTCCGGTGATGGGCCATGTCGGCCTCACCCCGCAGGCGGTCAACGTGCTCGGGGGCTACGGCGCGCGCGGTCGAACGCCCGAGGAAGCCGCCAAGATCGTCGCCGACGCGCAGGGCATCGCCGAGGCGGGCGCATTCTCGCTCGTGATCGAGGGCGTGGTCGAGCCGATCGCGATCGAGATCACCAACACCATCGCCTGCCCGACGATCGGCATCGGTGCATCCGCGCAGTGCGACGGCCAGGTGCTGGTGACCGAGGACATGCTGGGCATGTTCGAGCGTACCGCGAAGTTCGTGAAGCGGTTCGCCGATATCGCCGATACGATCTCGTCCGCGACGCAGACCTATGCCGACGATGTGCGAAGCCGCGCGTTTCCGGGCGCCGAGCAGGTCTACGCGCCCAAGGATTGATCCGCTTCCGTTTCGGTTCCGGCGCGGCTAAGGTCCGCGCCGCCCACCCCCTCACTATTTCCGGAGCATTCCTTGGCCCTCCCGCCGAAAACCGATCAAGCATTCCTGCGTGAGGTCGACGAAGAACTCCGACGCGACCAGCTCGCCGGGTTCTGGACGAACTGGGGCAAATGGGTCGTGGTTGGCGTCGTCGCCGCACTCGCCGCACTCGCTGGCTTCCTGTACTGGCAGCATCACAACAGCGAGGCCGCTGGTGTCGAGGGCGAGCAGCTTCAGGCCGCTTACGATTCGCTCGGTGCGAACAACGCCGCGGCTGCGTCGAAGCCGCTGGCCGAACTCGCCAAGTCGAACCGCGACGGCTACCGCGCACTCGCGCTGTTCACGCAGGCCGATGTCCTTCTTCAGAAGGATGACCTGAAGGGGGCTGCTGCCAAGCTCGGTTCGATCGCTGCGGATACGTCGCTGGCAAAGCCGTTCCGCGATCTCGCGCTGGTTCGCCAGACGTCGGCCGAGTTCGATACGCTGAAGCCGCAGGTCGTCGTCGAGCGGCTTCGTCCGCTGGCGGTGCCCGGCGGTCCGTGGCTCGGTAGCGCGGGTGAGATGGTTGCGATCTCCTATCTCCGCATGAACCAGCGCCAGCAGGCGGGGACTATGTTCGGCCAGATCGCGCGCGATACCGGCGTGCCCGAGACGATCCGTCAACGCGCTGTTCAGATGGCTGGCGTACTGGGTGTGGACGCTGTTGCCAGCACGGGCGCTACTGCCAGGGTTATCACTCCGGCTGCATCAAACGAGGATACCAAGGCGCAATGATGAAGACATATCGGGTGACGGTGGCCGTTGCCGCGCTGGTGGCGCTCAGCGGTTGCGGGATTTTCAAGGGCGGCGGCAACAAGAAGACGCCGACGCTCGGCGACCGCGTGTCGATCCTGGTGTCGGAGAACGAGGTCGAGACCGACAAGACGATCGCCGACGTCCAGGTCCTGTTGCCGGCGCCTGCGGTCAACGACGCCTGGGCCCAGCCCGGCGGCAACCCCGCCAAGTCGATGGGTCAGCTCGCGCTCGGCGACCAGCCCAAGCGTCTCTGGCAGGCCGGTATCGACGGTGGCTCGAACCGCGAACGTCTCGGCGCAGCCCCGGTCGTTGCCGACGGCAAGTTGTTCGTCACCGACGTCACCGCGACGATCCATGCCTTCACCGCCGACACCGGCGCCGCGCTGTGGAGCGCGGGGATCACCGAGGGCAAGCTCAACAAGGCGGCACGCTTCGGCGGCGGCGTCAGTTATGACGACGGCAAGCTTTACGCCACCGACGGTGTCGGCGACGTCGTCGCGATGAGCGCGGCGGACGGCAAGATTCTCTGGCGCGCCAAGCCCGGCGCGCCGCTCCGCGGCTCGCCGACGGTTGCCAATGGCGCGGTCTATGTCCTTACGCAGGACAATCAGGTCTTCTCGCTCAACCAGGCCGACGGCAAGGTTCAGTGGGTCCAGTCGGGCACGCTCGAGACGCAGGGCGTGTTCGGCGTCGCGGCACCCGCCGTGAGCCAGGGCACCGTGGTCGCCGGCTTCTCCAGCGGCGAACTCAGCGCGTATCGCTACGAGAACGGCCGTATCCTGTGGCAGGACGCGCTGTCGCGCACCTCGATCACGACGTCGGTGTCGAGCCTGTCGGACATCGACGCCGCACCGGTCATCGATGGCGGCCGCGTCTATGCCGTTGGGCAAGGCGGCCGCATGGTCGCACTCGAACTGTCGACCGGACAGCGTCTGTGGGAGCAGAACTTCGCCGGCATCTCGACCCCCTGGATCGCGGGCGAGTGGCTGTTCGTGGTGACCGACGATGCCAAGCTGGTCTGCTTGTCTCGTTCGAACGGCAAGGCTCGCTGGATCGCCCAGTTGAAGCGGTTTCAGAACGAGAAGAAGCGTAGCAACGCCGTCACTTGGTTCGGCCCGATCCTGGCTGGCAACCGCCTCGTCCTGACCAACTCGCGCGGCGAGATCAATTTCGTCTCGCCGACGGACGGCACGGTAAGCTCGACGATTGAGACGAAGACCCCGTTCTCGCTGCCGCCGATCGTCGCGAACTCGACGCTCTACACGCTCGACCAGAAGGGCAAGGTCACCGCGTACAGGTAACCGAAACCCCCTTTCCCCGCCGGGGAGAGGGAAGGGGCCCGCCGCACTTGCGGTGGGAAGGGTGAGGGGAGTGAGGCTAGGATCACCTGCCCCAACTACCCCTCACCCTTCCGTCGCCTAAGGCTCCTCCCTCCCTCTCCCCGGAGGGCGAGGGACTAGGTGACCTTTCGCGCGACACGCGCTAAGGGCACGCCATGTCCAAACTCCCCGTGGTCGCGATCGTCGGCCGCCCAAATGTCGGCAAGTCGACTCTTTTCAACCGCCTCGTCGGCAAGAAGCTCGCGCTGGTCGACGACCGGCCTGGCGTCACGCGCGATCGCCGTGAAGGCGATGCGTCGCTGATCGGTCTTGAATTCCGCATCATCGACACCGCCGGCTATGAAGACCACGACGCACAGACGTTGCCCGGCCGGATGCGCCAGCAGACCGAAGCCGCCGTCGAACAAGCCGATGTCGCGCTGTTCCTGTTCGATGCGCGCGCTGGCATCGTGCCGCTCGACGAAGAGATCGCGCGCTGGCTGCGCACCGCTGACGTCCCCGTGATCCTCGTCGCCAACAAGGCCGAAGGTCGCGCGGGCGAAGACGGTATCCTCGAATCGCTCGCGCTAGGCTTCGGCGACCCGGTCCAGCTGTCGGCCGAGCACGGCGAAGGCATGGGCGACCTGTTCGAAGGCCTGCTCCCGCTACTCGAAGGCAAGGAAGAGCCGCCCGAGGAACAGCCCGACAATGAATATGAGGGCCCGCTGAAGCTCGCGATCGTCGGCCGCCCGAACGCGGGCAAGTCGACGCTCGTCAACCGCATTCTCGGTGAAGATCGCATGATCACCGGCCCCGAAGCCGGCATCACGCGAGATTCGATCAGCGTCGACTACGACTGGCATCCGACCGGTGGCGAGGCGCGGAAAGTGCGCCTGATCGACACCGCGGGCATGCGCAAGCGCGCCAAGGTGCAGGACAAGCTCGAGAAGATGTCGGTCGAGGACGCGCTGCATGCGGTCGACTTCGCCGAGGTCGTGGTGCTGCTGCTCGACGCGACGCTGGGTCTCGAGGCGCAGGATCTCCGCATCGCCGACAGGGTGCTGCAGGAGGGCCGCGCACTCGTCATCGCGCTCAACAAATGGGACATCGCCGAGAGCGCATCGTCGCTGTTCAACGGCGTCAAGCGCGCTCTCGAAGACGGCTTAAGCCAGGTCAAGGGCGTTACCGTGATGACCGTGTCCGGCGCGACCGGCAAGGGCATCGACCAGTTGCTCCAGGCCTGCTTCGACACGCGCGACGCGTGGTCGAAGCGTGTCGGCACCGGCGAACTCAATCGCTGGTTCGAGCGCGCGATCGAAGCGACCCCGCCGCCCGCTCCCGGTGGCAAGCGGATCAAGATGCGCTACGTCACGCAGGTCAAGACGCGACCGCCCAGCTTCGTCATCTTCGGCACGCGCGTCGATCAGCTGCCGGCAAGCTACGAGCGGTATCTGGTCAATTCGATGCGCAAGGATCTCGGCTTCGGCGCGGTGCCGGTGCGCCTGATGTTCCGCGCGCCGAAGAATCCGTACGACGACGGCAAGGGCGGCGGCGGCCACTAGGCGTGGTGTCGGGCGTGGTCCGTATCGACGCCAGGGGCATGCGTTGTCCTTGGCCTGCGATGCGGCTCGCCCGCGCGTTACGGAATGGTGCGACCCGCGTCGAGGTGACAGCGGATGACCCTCAAGCCCCGACCGAACTCGCGGCGGTCGCGGCGTCCGCCAATGCAACAATAGAAATCGTTTTGGATGTATCTATTTCAGTCTTTGTCGTAACTTGTCGTTAGTTTTTCAACACTGTGTTTACCTTGGTTATGTATGATACGGCTCTGACCTTCATGGCGCTATTTGCTTAACGGGAGAAGGCGACAGTGGCGTTCGAGGGAAGCACCCTGATCAATTGGCCCGCGTTCGTGCAGGCGCGCAACGAACTCGGCGCGGGATTTGGCCGCATCCTCGGATATTTTCGTGAGGACGGCGTGAAGTCGGTTGCTGCGATCGAGGCGGCGATGCGTACGCTCAATGCTGCAGCCATGGTGATACCCGCGCATACGCTGAAGGGTGAAGCGCGGCAGTTCGGGGCGGAGCCGCTTGCCGATCTGGCGGAGGCAATCGAGACGATTGCGCGCGATTGCCTGGAAATGCAGGACACGCCCGACGAGGCGCTGGAGCATATCGTCCGGTTACGGCCGCTTTTCGTCGAGACGCTGACGCTGCTGGAGCGCGAGGCCAACCCGGTCGCAGTGCGCAAGCCCGTTGCGGGCGGTGGGTTTGGGCGTCGTGCCGTACCGACTGGGTTCGGAGGGGAATAATTCGTCGCCAGACTGACGGATAATGCAGCCCTGTCATCTCACCTTTCAGCGAGATGACAGGGGGGTGAATCAGCCCTTCAGATGCGGCGCCGCGCCCGCCTTGGGCGAATCATGTTCCGAGATCGAGTTGAGCTGGATGTAGTTGTGGATACCCATCCGCGCGATCATCTCGAACTGGCGCTCGAGCGTATCGACATGCTCTTCCTCGCTGGCGAGGATGCGGGCGAACAGGTCGCGGCTGATATAGTCCTTGACCTCTTCGCAGTAGGAGATCGCGCCCTTGAGCTGGACGGTGGCCTCGACTTCGAGCGCCAGATCCGACTTCAGCACTTCCTCGACGGTCTCGCCGATGCGAAGGCGGCCGAGCAGCTGGAAGTTCGGCAGGCCGTCGAGGAACAGGATGCGCTCCGACAGCCAGTCGGCGTGCTTCATCTCGTCGATCGATTCCATCCGCTCGTACTGGGCGAGCTTGTAAACGCCCCAATGCTCGAGCATCCGGTAATGGAGCCAATATTGATTGACCGCGGTCAGCTCGTTCTTGAGCGCCTCGTTCAGGAATTCGATTACTTGGGGGTCGCCGCGCATGGCCATATCTCCGTCACCTCTGACAGACATGTAGCGGGCTGACACAGATTAGCACAACCCCAAAAAATGGCAGTTTTCCGGGCTTTTCTAGCTGTTGCGACGCTTATGCAGCGGCGCGTTCGTCGTCGATAATCGCTCGCGCTATCGACGTGCACTGGCCGCATTTGGGTTTCCGACCCATCGAGCGGAAGGCCTGGCACGGTGTAGTGCAACCGCCGCGTGCGCAGTTGCGAACGTCGGATTCTCGTATGGCATTGCAAACGCAGACGACCATGGGAACTCCCTAGCTGTAAGCACGGGATACGGATAATGCGAACCACTCGCAAGCCCTTTTGCGTCTTATTCGCAAATAGCGTCATCGGCTGGCCGTGAATGCCGAACCGCGCATCGGCTGCCACGCGAAGCGGGAGAGGCTGCGCCATAGCCATTCGAGCGGACCGTAGCGGAACCGGTCGAGCCACGGCTTCGACCATAGAAGCATCAGCAGGCAAACCGGTACGACGACCAGATAGAGCTGGGCTCGCGACAATGTGCCGTACAGCCCGAAGCCGTACCCGTAGAACAGGGTGGTGCAGAGGACGGTCGTGCCGAGATAGTTGGAGAATGCCATTCGACCTGCCGCCGAGACTCGGGCCGTCAACCAGCCGCCGGGCCGTGCGAGCAGGATGATTGCCGCGGCGTACCCCATGATCGTCAGTGGCCGAAGCGGGGTTGCGAGCGCGAGCCACGACAGCGCCACATAGCGCGCGTCGAACCCGTGGGCGATGTCGAACGCCGCGATGGCCGCATAGCAGATCCAGCCGAGTCCGATTCCGACGACCGCAATCACGGTGTAGCGTCGCCGCGACCATTCCCCCGTCAGGAACCCCGATCGCAGCCCCGCCATGCCGAACAGCATGAAGCCTAGCGTCTCCGGACCAGTGGCGGTGAGGGACGTGATCGGCCCAGCGCCGTGCGTCCAACGCCACGCGACCAGATCGCGCCATCCGCCACGTCCGATGGCAAGTTCGCGGGTGACGGAGGCGGGGGAGGGCTGGCCGAATTGATCCGCCAACAGCTGCCAGTTCGTGAAGACCCGCGCCGTTGCGCCCGGCCGGTGCGCGGCGGCGTGAAGGTCGAACGTGTAGGCGACGAGCGTCGTCAGCTCGACCGTCTGGAGCGCGATGCAGGCGAGCCCGACGCCGATCAGCCAGCGGACCGGCAACCGCGCGAACATGTACGCGAGCGCGCCGACCAGCGCGTAGTGCGCGAGGATGTCGCCCCACCACAGCAGGTACAGGTGTGCGATGCCGAACACGAACAGCCACGCCATGCGGCGCAGGTGGACGGTCGCCGGGTCTTCGCCGCTCGCCTCGGCCCGGTCGATGACCAGCAGCATAGACGCGCCGAACAGGAACGAGAACAACCCGCGCATCTTGCCGTCGATGACGATGAAGGTCGTGGTCCAGGCGATCAGGTCGGGCGTGCTCGGCGCGCCCATCGAGGCGGGGGTCATGTAGGCGAATTCGGGGAAGCCGAATGCGGCGATGTTTGAGGCGAGGATGCCCATGACGGCGACGCCACGGATGAGGTCGAGCGTGGCGATTCTGGTGGGCGCGGGGGTCATGCGGGCAGAGTGAAGTATAGGAAGTACAGGCGCTCGCGCGGCGTTTCGTGAGAGCGTCGTATCGCTTGGGTTGAGGCAATCCTAACGGCGGGCTTGCTGGTGACGGCGACGCCACGGATGAGGTCGAGCGTGGCGGTTCTGGCGGGGGCGGGGGGGCTGCGGGAAAAGTGAAGTATAGGAAGTGTAGACGCTCGCGCAGCATTTTCGTGAGGCCGTCGTACACGCTGGAAGACGGCATGATCGCGCTCGGCGGCGTTGCAAGCGTGGCTGCCTCGGCCGGGCCGGCCCGATACAGGTGGTGCTCGATCGACGCTTGGACCGGGTCGACGCGTCTTGGTAGCGCTGTAGGTTTGGAATGCTTCGGTCATGGTTCGACGCTGGCATATCGGGGTGGTGTAGGACAGTCCGCTTTGAGGGGCATCTCGGCGTCAGAAGCCTCGCGGCTTGGTGCGTGGGCCAGCCGGTAGGACATCTGCTTGACCTGTCGTCCCTGCGCAATACCTCGCTTGTTGTCCTCCTCGGGTGTCGCCCCTGAAGCCGATCCGCCCCGGCACCCCAACGAACGCTGGGGTATCCCCGTTTGCTGCCGCTGCAGCCCGGTGCGGGAGATCCCAGCTTTCGCTGGGATGACGGAGGGGGGGGGTCGCCGCGTCCTACTTGAGCTTGATCGAACGACATCTCTCCGCTCCTTGTCCTCCCGCGAAGGCGGAGCCCAGACTGGGTCCCCGCCTTTGCGGGGAAACATACTGTGGTTCGTATTCGTGCCTCATCCAGAAGGGCGACCACCCCGGCGAAGGCCGGGGCCCAATTGGGGGACGATCATGGCTGCGGGCATCGCTTCGTTACTGCGGCCATCCCAATTGGGCCCCGGCCTCCGCCGGGGTGGTTGCTTTGCTTTGCTTTGCTTTGCGTTGGGGCGGAGCGGGGCGGGGGCGATCTAGGAACGGTAGGCCACCGCGGCCGAACCCATCACGCCAGTGCTGCGTCGACCCCCATAAGCTTCGGGAAGAACCCCTCGTGCGCAGTCCGCAGCGCATCCAACGCGATGACGTCGTCGCGGTCGGGGCGTTCGAAGATCAGGCGCTTGCCGCCGGTGCGACCCAGGGGTTCGGCCTCGACGTCCGCTGCATGGGCCGCGCCGAGGAAGTCGAGCAGCGAATGATCGTCGACGGTGACGATGTAGACGCCCTGGTCCTCCGCGAAGAACGAGCGCGCGCAGTCGAATGGCTGCTTCCGGTCGATCATCGCGCCGATTCCGCCGGCCAGCGCCATCTCGGCGAGCGTCACCGCGATGCCGCCGTCGGACACGTCGTGGACCGCGGTCAGCTGGCCCAACGCGATCGCTTCGCGGATCAGGTCGCCGACGCGGCGCTCGGCAGCGAGATCGACCGGCGGCGGCGGGCCGGCGTCGAGCTGTTCGCGGCCGTGGCACTCGCGCAGCCACAGCGACTGGCCGAGATGGCCACCGCGCGTGCCGACCGCGAGGATGATGTCGCCCGAGCCCTTGAACGCGATCGTCGCATTCTTCTGCCAGTCGGCGAGCAACCCGATCGCGCCGATCGCCGGGGTCGGCAAGATCGCCGAGCCGCCGCCCGTGGCCTTCGATTCATTGTAGAGCGAGACGTTGCCCGAGACGATCGGGAAATCGAGCGCGATGCAGGCGTCGCTCATGCCTTCGAGGCAGCCTACGATCTGGCCCATGATCTCGGGGCGCTGCGGGTTGGCGAAGTTCAGGCAGTTGGTGACGGCGAGCGGCAGCGCGCCGACCGCGGTCAGGTTGCGCCAGGCTTCGGCGACCGCCTGCTTGCCGCCCTCGACCGGGTCGGCGAAACAGTAGCGCGGCGTGCAGTCGGTGGTCATCGCCAGCGCCTTCTGCGTACCGTGGACGCGGACGACCGCGGCGTCGCCACCCGGGCGCTGCACCGTGTCGGCGCCGACCATGTGATCGTACTGCTCCCAGATCCAGCGGCGTGAGGCGATATCGGGCGAGCCCATCAACGTGAGCAGGTCGGCGGCGATGTCGCTGCTGTGCGGCGCGTTGGCGAGCGGCGCGGGCTTGGGCGTCGGGACGTGCGGGCGGTCGTACAGCGGCGCCTCGTCGGCGAGCGGCCCGAGCGGGATGTCGCAGACGGTCTCGCCCTTGAAATTCAGCACCATGCGGCCGGTGTCGGTGACTCGGCCGATCACCGCGAAATCGAGCTCCCACTTCTTGAAGATCGCCTCGGCCTCGGCTTCGCGGCCGGGCTTGAGGACCATCAGCATGCGCTCCTGCGATTCCGAGAGCATCATCTCGTACGGCGTCATGCCGGTCTCGCGCTGCGGCACGTCGTCCATCGTCAGCTCGATGCCGACGCCGCCCTTCGACGCCATCTCGACCGCGGACGAGGTAAGGCCGGCGGCGCCCATGTCCTGGATCGCGACGATCACGTCGGTGGCCATGAGTTCGAGACACGCTTCGATCAGCAGCTTCTCGGTGAACGGATCGCCGACCTGCACGGTCGGGCGCTTGGCGTCCGAATCCTCGCCGAAGTCCGCGCTCGCCATCGTCGCGCCGTGGATACCGTCGCGGCCGGTCTTGCTGCCGACATAGACGATCGGATTGCCGATGCCCGAAGCTGCCGAATAGAAGATCTTGTCCTGGTCGGCGATCCCGACGGTCATCGCGTTGACCAGGATGTTGCCGTCGTATGCCGAGTGGAAGTTCACTTCACCGCCGACGGTCGGAACGCCGACGCAATTGCCGTAGCCGCCGATGCCGTGGACCACGCCCGAAATCAGGTGGCGCATCTTGGGGTGATCGGGGCGGCCGAAGCGGAGTGCGTTGAGGTTGGCGATCGGCCGCGCGCCCATCGTGAAGACGTCGCGCAGGATGCCGCCGACGCCGGTTGCTGCGCCCTGATAGGGCTCGATGTAGGACGGGTGGTTGTGGCTCTCCATCTTGAAGATCGCCGCCTGGTTGTCGCCGATATCGACGACGCCGGCATTCTCGCCTGGGCCGCAGATGACGCGGGGGCCCTTGGTGGGCAGCTTCATCAGGTGGATCTTGCTGGATTTGTAGCTGCAATGCTCGGACCACATGACCGAGAAGATGCCGAGCTCGACCATGTTCGGCTCGCGGCCGATGGCGCGCAGGACGCGCTCATATTCTTCGGGGGACAGGCCGTGGTCGGCGACGATCTGCGGTGTGATCTCGGTCATGGGGCGGCAGATAGCGGTGACGGCGGTCCGCGTCACCCTTTGTACGTCAGATTCCTGTGGCGGAGCCGCGTAAAAGGTTTCGGGGTCAGTCCATACACGTCTCGACCGGTTCGTTTCGGACCCAATCCCGCTGGACTCGACAGTCGTCCCGTGAGGAACTCCAGTAACGGATCAGGATGGATCCGGAGGAGGAAATACTCATGACCGAGCCGGTTGGATATTACCAAGTAAAGCTGGACGTCAAGCATGGCGGATTTGCAGGCGCGCCGACGCTTCATCTCGATCTCGGCGTGAATGCCCCGACCGGACAAATCTCCGGATCGGCGCAAATCACGCAAGCATTGCCGCCACCTTACGGCACGACCGTCATTCCCCATGTCACGGGTGCGATCCTGCATACCGGGTTCGGGCACGACACCTTGCTCGTGCACGTCGCCGGCCAATATGTTGTTTCGGTACCACCACCCGGAATCGGATCGTATCTCGCCCACTTCAGCGCCGCGCTGGCCGTGGCCAAGGATTGGAACGGCAAGGGTTCGTTCGAATATAGCGGCCACGTCATCACCGACTGTACGGTGAAGAACGTGTCCGCAGGCTGACGCTATACGTAAGGCGGCTGCGTGTAGCCCTTGGGGCTGAGCGTGAAGATCTCGCAGCCGTCTTCCGTAATGCCGATCGAATGTTCGAACTGCGCGGACAGCGAGCGATCGCGCGTGACCGCCGTCCAGCCGTCGTCGAGCAGCTTCACGTCGGGGCGGCCGATGTTGATCATGGGCTCGATCGTGAAGATCATGCCGGGGCGAAGCTCGGGGCCGGTACCGGGCTTGCCGACATGGACGACTTCGGGGGCGTCGTGGAACAGGCGGCCGACGCCGTGGCCGCAGAAATCGCGGACCACGCCGTAGCGGTGCTTTTCGGCGTGGCGCTGGATCGCGTTGGCGACGTCGCCCATGCGGTTGCCGGGCTTGGCGTGCTCGATGCCGATCATCAGGCACTCGTAGGTGACTTCGACGAGGCGGCGCGCCTTGATCGGCACGTCGCCGATCAGGTACATTCGGCTCGTGTCGCCGTGCCAGCCGTCCAACAAAGGCGTGACGTCGACGTTGACGATATCGCCCGATTTCAGCGTCTTCTCGCTTGGGATGCCGTGGCAGACGACGTGGTTGATCGAGATGCAGACGCTGTGCGTGTAACCGCGATAGCCGAGCGTCGCTGGGACGCCGCCGCCGGCGACGATGAAGTCGTAGATCAGCCGGTCGATCTCGGCGGTGGTCACGCCCGGCACCATGTGCGGCACGATCATGTCGAGCGTCTCGGCGGCGAGTCTGCCCGCCTTCATCATGCCGGCGAACGCGGCGGGGCCGTGCAGCTTGATGGCGCCGGTGCGCGCGTCGGGCTGGTCCGAGGTGACGGTTACATATTCGGTCATGCAACGCGATATAGCGTGGCGGGCGCGGTTTTGCGAGGCTATGCGAGGGGCATGGTAGAGGAACGCATCTGGACGGCCGCGCTGACGATCATCGGCGACGAGATCCTGTCGGGCCGCACGCAGGACAAGAACGTCGCGCAGATCGCGGCCTGGCTCAACGTGCAGGGCATCCGCCTCGCCGAGGTGCGCGTGGTCGCCGACAAGACCGAGGCGATCGTCGAGGCGGTCAACATCTTGCGGATGCGCAACGATTACCTGTTCACGACCGGCGGGATCGGGCCGACTCACGACGACATCACGGTGGACGCGATCGCCGAGGCGCTGGGCGTCGCGGTCGAGCATCATCCGCGGGCGATGGCGGTGCTGGAGGCGTATTATGCGACGCGTGGCGGGCTGACCGAAGCGCGGGCGCGGATGGCGCGGGTGCCGGTCGGGGCGGATCTGATCGACAACAAGGTGTCCGGTGCGCCGGGGATCAAGATCGGCAACATCTTCATCATGGCGGGTGTGCCGCATATTACCGCGGGGATGCTCGATGCGCTGACGGGGACGCTGGAGGGGGGGCGGCCGGTGGTGTCGAAGACGATCGGGTGCTGGGTCGCGGAGAGCGAGGTCGCGGACATCCTGCGCGATGCGGAGAAGACGCATGAAGGCGTCGCGATCGGGAGTTACCCGTTCTTTCGCGATGGCAAGACGGGCGCGAACTTCGTGGTGCGGAGTTCGGACGAGGCGCTGGTCGATCGCTGCCTCGCGGACCTGACGCGTGATCTGGAAGCGACGGGTCGCGTGGTCACCGCACAGGGTATCTAGTTAATCTCATTGGAGGGATGCGTCACGCGCCCCATTCGGGACCCTCGGGGTCGGGGTAGAACGCGTCGGGATCGAACGACGTCGGGCGGGGCTGTGACGGCGTGGGCGCTTCGGGATCCGGCAGTCTCGGTGCGCCGCCGCCGAAGCGGATGCGGACATAGCCGTAGCTGCCGACCAGAGCCTGGAATATGGCGACATGCTCCTCCTCCTGCATCCGTCGTCCGATCAGCGGCGCACGTTCGGCGGACAGATAGCCCATCTGCACGCCGCGCCCACTGAACACCGCCACCGCATTCGTATCATGCGGGTTCTTCGGTTCGCGACGCACGTCGACGGGTTCGCCGGGAGCGCAGAGCATCAATTCCATGCGGCGGTTGCTCTTGCTCTTGTCCGCGTTGGGGAAGTCGATGCCGACCACGTTGCACGTCAATTCGTCCATGCCCCACGATAGCGTGGCAACTGCGCGCATGAAAGGCGCACGCATGGCAGACGCGGCGTGAAGCTTACGCCCGCGACGTGTTGGATGCTCGTCGACTTACTGTTGCTATGCCGCGTGGTGGAGCCACGGGGAATCGAACCCCGGACCTCTGCAGTGCGATTGCAGCGCTCTCCCATCTGAGCTACGGCCCCGCGCGGTTGGCCATAGGCCAAGATGGTGATCTAGCGGCTCGATTTGGGCCTTGCAACCGGGTTGGTGAGACGGCTCGAACTTCCCTCCGGCGCGTCGTCGCAACGGAGCGTCGGGTCGCCGTCAAGTCGCCGCGATCGCAGGAACATTCCGCCAGTTTGGCGCTTGTAGACTTCGGAATGTACGGGCTTGCTATCGACGAACCCGGCAACCGCAGGACAGCAATTAGGAGGTTCCTATGGTCTACGAACGCAACACCCGAGATCGCCAGTCGGGCGACTATTACGGTCGGCCGAACTCGAACGATTATGGTCGCGATTTCCGCGCGGACGGTGGCGGCTATGGTCGTTCCAGCGCGCGCGAATATGAAGCCGCCGGCGAATATGACCGCGACGATAACCGCAGCGGCCGCGGCCAGGGATATCAGGGGCGTGACGACCAGGGACGCGGCGACCAATATGGTCGCGAGCAGGGCGGTCGTGATTATTATGGCGGCCACAATGACCGCTCGCAGCCATCGGGCGGCGATCGCTACGGCCAGTCGCGCTACGCCCAGGGATCGGGCCAGGGTTATGGCCAGCAGGGTTATGGCCAGCAGGGTAACGGCCAGCAGGGTAACGGCCAGCAGGGTAACGGCCAGCAGGGTTACGGTCAGCAGGGTTACGGCCAGCAGCGGTCTGGACAGGGCTATGGCCAGCAGTCCTACGGCCAGCGCAGCCAGGGTTCGGGCGATACCGAATATCATGGCAGCTATGCATCGGATGGCCGTCGCTTCGAGGACGTCGGTCGCAACCGCGATGCCGATGACGACAACCGCAACTCTTCGCGTGGCGGCAGCCGGAACGAGGGGCGTGACTATGGTCGTCAGCCACAGGGCTATGATTATGACGATCGCGGTTTCATCGCGCGCGCAGGCGACGAAGTTCGCTCGTGGTTCGGTGACGACGAGGCGGAGCGTCGCCGCGAAGCCGATGCACGCTATGACGAGCGGTCCTATGGCAACTCGGACAATCGTGCGTTCGGCAATCGCTCGTCGAACACGCATGACGACCATTATCATGGCTGGCGGAGCTCGCAGATCGCGGCGCTCGACCGTGACTATGACGAGTATCGGAACGAGAACCGCTCGAAGTTCGAGACCGAGTTCTCGTCGTGGCGCAATGAGCGCCAGGGCCAGCGCAGTTCGCTGTCGCAGGTCACCGAGCATATGGAAGTCGTCGGGTCTGACGGCAGCCATGTCGGCACGGTCGACAAGGTGAAGGGCGACCGGATCCTGCTGACCAAGAACGACCGCGATGCAGGCGGCGTGCACCACTCGATCCCGTCGCGCTGGATCAAGACCGTCGACGGCAAGGTGACGCTGTCGAAGTCGGCCGACGAAGCCAAGGCGGCGTGGAAGGAAGAAGAGCGCAACTCGGCGATGTTCGAGTACGGTGATCGCACCGGCGGCGACAAGAAGGATGCTGGCACCAGCGGTTATGCTTCGAGCTCGCAGACGGGCAGCACGGCGACCGGCACGGCATCGGGTACTGGCACGGCATCGACCACGGGCACGACGACCGGCGGCACCACCACTGGTACGACGTCGGACACGCTCGGCAAGTCGGGTTCGACCACGTACTAACTGGTTGAAAGCGTTGGCTGGCGTCGCATGATGTCAGCCGGAAAGGGGCCCGGGCGGAAACGTCCGGGCCTTTTTGCAGGTTGCGTTGGGTGTGCGTTTCGCCATACCCGCAACACGAATAATCAAGACAGGAGCAAGTTTATGGCCCGTGCATGGAGCCTGAAGGCACGTCCGCAAGGCATGCCGAAGCATACCGACTTCGCCATGATCGATCTCGACCAGTCGACGCTCGGCGCCGGCGAGGTGCGGATCGCCAATCGCTGGCTGTCGGTCGACCCGTACATGCGCGGGCGGATGAACGACGTGAAGAGCTATGTCCCGCCGTTCGCGCTGGGCGAGGCGATGCAGGGCGGTGCGGTCGGCGAAGTGGTCGAGAGCAACGACGACGGCATCAAGGTCGGCGACATGGTGCTGCATATGGCGGGCTGGCGCGACGAGGCGGTGGTGCCGGCCGCGCAGGTGCAGAAGCTGCCCGCGCTCGACGTGCCTCCGCAGGCGTTTCTGGGTCAGCTCGGTATGCCGGGGATGACCGGGTATTTCGGGCTACTCCAGGTTGCCGAAGCCAAGACTGGCGACACGGTGTTCGTATCGGCGGCGGCGGGTGCGGTCGGATCGACCGTGGTGCAGGTCGCCAAGGCCAAGGGCATGACGGTGATCGGTTCGGCCGGCGGCGCGGAGAAATGCGCGTGGGTGAAGTCGCTCGGTGCGGATGCGGTGATCGACTACAAGAGCGACGTGCCGGTGGTGAAGGCGCTCGGCGAGGCTGCTCCGAAGGGTATCGACGTGTATTTCGACAACGTCGGCGGCGAGCATCTCGACGCGGCGCTGGCGCATGCGCGGATGCATGCGCGGTTCGCGGTTTGCGGGATGATCGACGTGTACAACAGCGGCGCGGCGACGCAGTTGAAGTACCTCGCGCGACTGATCGGTAACCGCGTGCAGATCCGCGGGTTCATCGTCAGCGACTACATGAATCGCGCCGAGGAGTTCTACAAGGACATGGGCGGGATGCTGGCGGCGGGGACGCTGAAGCGGCAGGAGACGGTGCACGAGGGGCTCGAGACGATGCCGGATGCGTTCCTGGGGCTGTTCTCGGGTGGGAATACGGGGAAGATGCTCGTCAAGGTTTGAGCTGCTCTTCGATCCTCCCCCGCCAGGGGGAGGTGGCACCGAAGGTGACGGAGGGGGAGGAACGCGCAACCACAGTTATCCCTTACCTCCCCCTCCGTCTGGCAAGGGCCAGCCACCTCCCCCTGGCGGGGGAGGATGCAGTAGAGGGACGGCTGCATTCCCGCGTCACCCCGGACTAGTTCCGGGGGCCACCGTGCCGCGTATCGACGGCTGGCGAGTATGCGGATCGGTGGATGCCGGAACGAGCCCGGCATGACGGAGTGGGTGATCGGTTCCGCTACAACCACTTGGCCTGCTTGAACTTCACGTACAGCGCGGCGCAGACGACCGCGATCACGCCCAGCACGACGAAATACCCGTACTCCGTCTTCAACTCGGGCATGTTCTCGAAGTTCATGCCGTAGATCCCGGCGATCGCGGTAGGCACGGCGAGGATCGCGGCCCAGGCGGCGAGCTGGCGGGTGATCGCGCCGGTGCGTTGCTGTTCGAGCAGGTTGCTGAATTCGAACACCGACGTCAGGACTTCGCGCAGGCCCTCGACCATCGTCTGCACGCGGCGGACGTGGTCGAGCACGTCGCTGAAATACGGTTTCGCCTCGGCGTCGATGCACGGCAGGTCGAGGCGGACGATCTTGCCTGCGACCTCGCCCATCGGCCCCAAGATACGCTGGAAGCGGATCATCTCGCGTCGGAGCCCGAAGATGCGGACGATCTCGTCGCGGCCCAGGAATGCGTCGATCGTGCGTTGCTCCATCGCCAGCACCTCGTCCTCGATGCTCTCGACGATCGGGAGATAGCCGTCGACGACGTAATCGAGGATCGCGTGGAGGACGTAATCGACGCCGTTGATCAGCAAGGTGGGCGCGGCTTCGAGCTGTTCGCGCAACGCCTTGTGCGAGCGTGCCGAGCCGTGGCGGACGCTGATGATGTGGCTGTGCCCGACGAAGATCGCGGTTTCGCCGTATGCGATCTTGTCCTGCTCCAGCTGTGCGGTGCGGGCGACGACGAACAACTGGTCGCCATAGACGTCGACTTTGGGCAACTGGTCCGCCTTGATCGCATCCTCCACCGCCAGTGGGTGCAGGTTATACTGCTCCTTCAGCGTCCGCATCTCGGCGTCGGTCGGGTCGCAGATGCCGATCCAGACGAACTCGGAGCGATCCGCGGGACAATCGACCTTTTCGTCGATCGAGACCGCGCGGACGCGCTTGCCATGGCGATAGAGATACGCGGCGACGACCGTCATGGAGCCTCGAGGATTACGCTTACTGGGCTCGCGCCGGTATCAGAACGCCGGGAGCACCGCACCCCGATAATGCTGCTCGATGAAGGTCTTGGTCGCCGGGCTGCGCAACGCGGCGATCAGCTTCACGACGCGCGGATCCTTCTCGCCGCCGGGCAGGCCGACGACGAAATTGACGTAGGGGCTGTTCTTGTCCTCGATCGCGAGCGCATCGCGGACCGGGTTGAGCTTCGCGTCGAGCGCGTAGTTGGTGTTGATCAGCGCAAGATCGACCTCGCCGAGCGTGCGCGGCAGGGTGGCGCCCTCCAGTTCCTTGAACTGCAGGTTCTTGGGGTTGGTGGCGATGTCGTTGAGGCTCGCAAGCGGGTTGGTCGGATTCTTGAGCGTGATCAGCCCGGCCTTTTGCAGCAGCAGCAGCGCGCGGCCGCCGTTGCTCGGCTCGTTCGGGATCGCGACGGTAGCGCCGTTGGGGATCTCCGCGATCGACTTCCACTTGCGCGAATAGGCGCCGAGCGGTTCGACGTGGACGCCAGCATAGGTCACCAGATGCGTGCCGCGCGAGGCGTTGAACTCGTCGAGATACGGCTTGGTCTCGAAATAGCTGACGTCGATCTGCTTCTGCTCGACCTGGAGGTTAGGCTGGACGTAGTCGTTGAAGACGCGGATCTGGAGGTCGACGCCTTCCTTGGCGAGCGTCGGCTTGATCGATTCCAGGATTTCGGCATGCGGGACCGCCGTCGCGGCGACGGTCAGCGTCTTGCCGTCGTTGGTCTTGGTGCCACCGCAGGCGGCGAGCGCGAGCAGCGAGAACGAGGCGAGCAAAATGCGGCGGTTCATGGCGGTTCCTAGCGGCGTTAGATCAGCGGCGGGTGAAGTGGCGGGCGAGCGCGTCGCCGGCATATTGGATGATCTGGACGAGCACGACCAGCAGCACGACGGTGACGACCATGACGTCGGTCTGGAAGCGCTGATAGCCGAAGCGGATCGCGAGATCGCCGAGCCCGCCTGCGCCAACCACGCCCGCCATCGCGGTGAACGAGACGAGCGCGACCGCGGTCACGGTGGCGCCGGCGATCAGTCCGGGGAGCGCCTCGGGGATCAGCGCGCCGGTGACGATCTGGCGGGTGGTGGCGCCCATCGCCTGCACGGCCTCGATCGTGGTGCGGTCGACTTCCTTGAGCGATCCCTCGACGAGGCGCGCGTAGAACGGCGCAGCACCAACGACGAGCGGGGGGATCGCGCCGGCAACGCCTAGCGAGGTGCCGACGAGCATCACGGTGAGCGGGATCATCACGATCAGCAAAATGATGAACGGCACCGAGCGGAGGATGTTGACGATGATCCCGAGCACAGCGTTGGCGACGCGGTTCTGCGACAGGCGGCCCTGCCCGGTGAGGTAGAGCAGGACGCCGAGCGGCAGGCCGAATGCGATCGTGAGGATCAGCGATCCGCCGAGCATGATCAGCGTGTCGAGGCACGCCTGGCCGATGTCGGACCAGTCGATGTTCGCGAAGAAGCTCATGCCGCCAGCGCCGCCAGCATGCGCTGCGTTGCCGGGTGGGCGGCGTTGGCGAAGATATCGGTGACCTCGCCGGTCTCGACGATGCGGCCGCGCTCGAGCACGGCGACGCGGTCGCAGACGTAGCGAACGACGTCCATTTCGTGCGTGATCAGGACGATCGTCAGGCCTAGGTCTCGGTTGAGGTTGCGGAGGAGGGTCAGGACCGAGCGGGTGGTTTCGGGATCCAGCGCGCTGGTGGCTTCGTCGCAGAGCAGGATGTCGGGGTCGGTGGCGAGCGCGCGGGCGATGCCGACGCGCTGTTTCTGGCCGCCGGAGAGGTGGGCGGGGTATTTGGTGGCGTGATCGGCGAGGCCTACGCGGTCGAGCAGTGCGGCGACTTTCGTCTCGCGCTCAGCTTTGGATACACCCGCGAGCACGAGCGGGAACGCGACGTTTGCCGCGACCGTGCGCGACGACAGCAGGCCGAAGTTCTGGAAGATCATGCCGATCCGGCGGCGCAGCGCGCGCAGGTCCGCCGCGGACAACGCGGCTACGTCGACGCCATCGACCTCTACCCGACCCGAAGTCGGGCGTTCTAGCGCGTTGATCAGGCGGATCAGCGTCGACTTGCCTGCGCCGGACTGGCCGATGACCCCGAACACGCCGCGCGCCGGGATCTCCATCGACACGCCGTCGAGGGCAGCCGCGTCGCTTGCCGGGTAGGTTTTAACGACGTCAGTTAGGCGGATCATGCGGTGCCCATGACCTGCGCGGCGAACCGCTCCATTTCCTCGGCCTGCGGGCTCATCTGGAGCAGCAGCAGATCGAGACCGGCCGCTTCATACTCGGCGACGCGCTCCTTCAACTGCTCGGGCGTGCCGACCAGATTGGGGCGCAGGCCGCGGTTGGAGACGGAATATTCCTGGATCTTCAATTCGCGTTCGAGCTGCGTGCCCGACAACCACTGGTCGAAATTCGCATAGCCGGCGGGGAGTTCGGTGACGCTGGTGATGCGGTCGAGCTCGCGCTTGGCCTCCGCCTCGCTGTCGCGGACGATTGCGTAGGCGGCCATGCCGTACTGCATCGGCGCGCCGCCAGCGGCTTCGCGTCGCGCCGCCATGTCGGCGATCTTCGGCGCGATCGCGTCGGCGGGGTCGCCGTGCATGACGTACGCATCGCACTGCGCGGCGATCATCGCCTTTGCCTTCTCGCTTTCGCCGCCGGCATAGACGGTTGGGCGCTTGACGGGCTTGGGCGAGCAGATCGCCTGTTCGGTGGTGTAGAACTGGCCCGCGAAGTCGAAGCGCTCCTGCGTCCACAACCCATCGACGACGGTCAGCCACTCGGCGGTCCGCGCGTAGCGATCGTCGTGCTGGTCGAACTGGAGGCCGTATTGCTTCGCTTCGTCCGCCCACCAGGACGACACGACATTGAGCGCGAGCCGCCCGCCCGAAATCCGGTCGATGTTCGCCGCGGCCTTGGCGAACAGTGCGGGGTGGTGAAAGTTCGGGCGGACCGCGACCATCAGCTCGATGCTGTCGGTCACCGCCGCGAGCGCGGCCGCGGTCGACCACGCATCGAGCGCGGGCTGTTCGATGCCCTTGATATCGTTGAGGTTCAGCTCGGCGATCAGCGTCAGGTCATAGCCCCAGCGCTCGGCGTTCTGCGTGAGCGCCTTGGTGTACGCCCAACTCGCCTCCATCCCCTCGTCGGGGACGTTGCGAAGCCAGCCGCCGAAGACGGGAGTCCAGTAACCATAGCGCATCAGCGGGCCTTCTCGATCTGTTCGATCAGGTAATCGACGAGGCGGTCGTGCGGATCCCAGCCGAGCATTTCGAGGGGCTTGGCGACGAAGTTCGACAGCGCGTTTATGTCGTAGAAGCGTGCCACGCCGTCGCGGTCGTCGATCATGACCTCGACTCCGCCGACGTCGAGATCGACCGCGCGGGCGATCGCTTCGGCGGCGTCCTTCAAGGTCTGCGAGGGCTCGACCGCGGCCATCCTGATGCCCGAGCCGGGGACGACGCACGCATCCGCCGGGCAGAGATCGAACGCGCCGCCGCCCGCGACATCGATCGCGTAGAGGAACTTGCGGTCTAGCGTCTCGATCCGGGTGATCGCACCGTCGCGGACGGGGACGTATTCCTGGACCAGCAGGACGCCGTCGACGCTGTTTGGGAGGCCGCTGTCAGCGACTGCGGTGCGCAATTCTTCGAGGCTGTCGAAGCGGATGATGCCCGCGCCCGATCCGCCGATGTTCGCCTTCACGACCAGCGGGAAGCGGAGCGTCTGCGCGGCGGGGACGACGTCGGCGGCGCGGTGGACGACGCGCGTCTCGGGGATCGCGAGGCCGAGCGAGGCGATCAGCGACAATTGCCGCGCCTTGGAGGCGTCGATCGCGAGAACGTCGGTGCCGTTTACCACGCGCGCACCCGTGCGGTGCCAGTGATCGAGCATCGCCATCGTGTCGAAGATCGGATGCTCGTCGTTGCGCAGGAAGCTCGACATCGCGATGCGGTTGAAGACGGCGGGGGCGGGGGCGCTCTGGTCGGCGGGGTTCCAGAAGCCGTCGGGTGTCGCGCGGGTGAACGCGACGCCCCGGCGGTCGAGGGCGGCGAACAGCGGTTCGAACCAGAGCGGGTGCTCGTAGAGAATGGCGAGATCGGTCATCGCTCACCGGATACGCATTGCGTGCGGGCGTGCAAACCCAAGCAAAACTTTGCCGCGCGCAATATCGCGTCGCGGGGCCGCTGACAGCGAGGGGAGGACGCGGTAGCGTGGCGGATGATCTCCAGATTCGTCACGCTCGCTCTTGCCGTTCTCGGCGCCGTTTCCGTCTCGGCACAGGAGGCTCCGCCGGCGCCTTCGCCTGTCGTCCCGGCGACGGTCTCGATCGTGATGACGACGAGCGAGGGGCCGATCACGCTGGCGCTGGAGAAGGAGCGCGCGCCGCTGACGACCGCGAACTTCCTGCGCTATGTCGACCAGAAGCGGCTCGACGGGGTGACGTTCTACCGCGCGATGAAGCTCGGGGCGGATGGCGGGTTGATCCAGGGCGGGCCGCAGGGCGAGGTGAAGCGTCTGTTGCCGCCGGTGAAGCACGAGCCGACTAGCCAGACCGGGTTGTCGCATGTCGACGCGACGATCTCGATGGCAAGGTTTGCGCCGGGGAGTGCGACGGCGGACTTCTTCATTACCGTCGGGCCGGTGTTGTCGCTCGATGCTAATCCGGCGGGGAGTGGGGATACGGCGGGGTTTGCGGCGTTCGGGCATGTGGTGGAGGGGATGGACGTTGTGAAGCGGATTCTTGCTGCGCCGACCTCGCCGACTGCCGGGGTGGGGGTGATGAAGGGGCAGATGATCGCTGCGCCGGTTAAGATTTTGACCGTGCGGCGAGTGAAGTAACGGGCGTCGGATAGAGTGCAATCACGCTTCTCATCGACCACCCCGGCGGAGGCCGGGGCCCAGTTGGGGGACGTCGCCAACTGAGCGCTGCGCGTCGTTACTGCGACCTTTCCAACTGGGCCCCGGCCTTCGCCGGGGTGGTGGCTGGTGAGGCGGCTTATCGCGACCCAATGTTGTTTCCCCGCGAAGGCGGGGACCCAGACTGGGCTCCCGCCTTCGCGGGAGAACAAGTAACCGGGCGGTGCGGCTAGTCGTGCGCGCCTTCAGGCCGGTGCCATAACCCGGATGATTCCGGCCGCGACTTTCGCCGTCACCGGGGTCTTCGCCAGCACTTCGCCGTCGATCGAGATCGGCAGCGGGGGGATCGTGTTGATCTTCAGGCTCTTGCCCCGAAAGTCCCGCACCTTCTCGTGGCGCGACTCGAGCCGGAACACGCTGGCATACCAGTTCTGCACCAGCCGCCGCTTCACGTGCCCCATCACCGCCTGCACCACGATCTCGCCCGAATCGACTGCGGCTGCGTCGACCAGTTCGGTGCCGCCATGATATGGCCCATTCGAGATCCGCACCTCAACCACGCGGATCTTCACCGCGGTCGGGCCTTCGCCGACGATCAGCGTGAACGGGCGGAAGCGCATGTATTGATACGTCGCCCACGCCAGATAGCCGACCTTGCCGAAGACCTTCTTGAGGCCGTGCGGGACCGTCTCGGCGATCTTCGGGCTGATGCCCATCGCGGCGCAGTTTGCGAAATAATCGCCGTCGATCATGCCGAGATCGATGCGACGTGGCTTGCCGGTCCGGATCACCTCCACCGCGCCCTCGATATTCAGCGGAATGCCAAGCGTGCGCGCAAAGCTGTTGGCGGTGCCGAGCGGCAGGACGCCCAGGATCACGTCGTGCCCGACCATCAGGTCGACCAGCCCGCTGACCGTGCCATCGCCGCCGCCGAGGATCAGCAAGTCCGGCTTCTTCGCGAGCGCCCTTAGCACCGTCGCCTCGAGGTCCTTGGGGTCCTCGACCGCATGCGCGTCGACCTCATAGGGCAGCCCCGACATCGCCGCACATGCGCGCTTGAACAGCTTCTGGCCCTTGCGCGACTTGGCGTTGACGACGAGCGCGGCGGACGTGATCGTATCGTTCGACATAAGGCCCCCAACGCACGGCATGCGGTTTCGCACCCGTAACGCTTTGCCCGTAAAACTTGATCCGTCGTCGCGCATCCCGCAAAGCCCGCCGCATGACCGCAAGCTATCCCGCGCTTCGCCTCCGTCGCACCCGCGCCTCCGCCTGGAGCCGCCGCCTCCATGCCGAGACCGTGTTGACTCCCGCCGACCTGATCTGGCCGCTGTTCGTCACCGAAGGAGCCGGCGTCGAGCAACCGATCGCCAGCCTGCCGGGCGTGTCGCGCTGGTCGGTCGACGGGATCGTCGCGCGCGGCCGCGAGGCGCGCGACCTCGGCATCCCGTGCATCGCGCTGTTCCCGTACACGCAGGTCGATCGCCGGACCGAGGACGGTCGCGAAGCGCTCAACCCCGACAATCTGATGTGCCAGGCGATCCGCGCGCTGAAGGACGCGGTGCCCGAGGTCGGCGTGCTGACCGACGTCGCGCTCGATCCGTACACCAGCCACGGCCATGACGGGCTGGTCGACGCGGCGGGCTATGTCGTCAACGACACGACTGCCGAGATGCTCGTCGCGCAGGCGCTCAACCAGGCGAACGCGGGCGCGGACATCATCGCGCCGTCGGACATGATGGACGGCCGGATCGGCATGATCCGCAGCGCGCTGGAGGGGGAGTCGCACCACAACGTCCAGATCATGTCCTACGCCGCCAAGTACGCCAGCGCGTTCTACGGTCCATTCCGCGATGCGGTCGGCTCGCGCGGTCTGCTGAAGGGCGACAAGAAGACGTACCAGATGGACAACGCCAACGCCGAAGAGGCCTTGCGAGAGGTCGCGATGGACCTGGCGGAGGGCGCCGACACGGTGATGGTCAAGCCCGGCCTGCCGTATCTCGACATCATCGTCCGCGTGCGACAGGCGTTCGAGGTACCGGTGTTCGCGTACCAGGTGTCGGGCGAATACGCGATGATCGAGCACGCCGTCGCGGCGGGTGCGGCGGAGCGCGACGTGATGGTGCTGGAGACGCTGATGTCGTTCAAGCGCGCAGGCTGCTCGGGCGTGCTGACCTATCACGCGGCGCATGCGGCAAAATTGCTCGGCGGATGATCCAGACCGAACGGCTGATCTTGCGCGGCTGGCGTGATGACGATGCCGCCTTGCATCATGCAATGTGCGCCGACCCGGCGGTGATGGCGTATCTCGGGCCGGCGCCGACGCTGGCCGACTCCGTCGCGGTGGTGGCACGCCAGAAGGCGATGTTCGCCGACTATGGCGCGTGCTTCTGGGCGCTCGAACGACGGGATACCGGCGCGTTCATCGGCTGGTGCGGGATCAAGCCGGGCCCGGTCGGTACGCCGATCGAGGGGAAACCCGAGATTGGCTGGAGTCTCGTCCAGAGCGAATGGGGGCAGGGCTATGCACGGGAGGCAGCGGAGGCTTCCCTCGCCTGGGGTTGGCGTGAGATGGACTTGCCGACGGTCTGGGCGATCACCGTCCCGGCAAACACGGCCAGCCGCGCGCTCATGGAGCGGCTCGGAATGACCCGCGTGGTCGATGGCGATTTCGATCATCCGAAGCTCACCGCTGGCGACCCGCTTCGCCGCCATATTCTCTACCGGATCGACCGCCCCGCTTATGTCTGAGACCGTATCGATCGAAGACCAGCCGCTGATGGCGCGCTGGTGCCGGACGATGTTCGTGGCGACGATCCTGACCGGATCTTTCCTGCTGTTCCTCGTCCAGCCGATGGTCGCGCGGATGGCGTTGCCGCGGCTGGGTGGCGCGCCGGCGGTGTGGAACTCGGCGATGCTCGTGTACCAGGCGCTGCTGCTCGCGGGCTATGCGTATGCGCATTGGCTTGGGCGGGTGAGGCCGCGGGCGCAGGCGGCGATCCATTTGGGCGTGCTGATCGTCGCGGCGTTGTGGTTGCCGATCGGGTTGATCGCGATGGACCTTCCGGCGGACGCGTTGCCTGCGCTTTGGGTGCCGTGGCTGCTCGGGCTGTCGATCGGGCCGTTGTTCTTTGCGGTATCCGCGCAGGCACCGCTGATCCAGCGCTGGTTCAGCGCGGCGAGTGGCGGCGGCGATCCCTATGCGCTGTATGCCGCGTCCAATCTCGGCAGTTTTGCGGGGCTGATCGCGTACCCGTTGCTGGTCGAGCCGCTGATGGCGGTGCACGGCCAGAGCCTGTTGTGGAGCGGCGGGTATCTGCTGCTGATCGTGCTGGTGCTCGCCTGCGCCACGCGTCTGCCGAAGACCGCAGCAGTCGATCATGTTGCCGCAACCAGCGCGCCGCCGGGCGCGCGGCGGATCGCGCATTGGATTGCGCTGGCGCTCGTGCCGTCGGGGATGATGCTGGCGACGTCGACCTATATTACCACCGATATCGTCGCGATGCCGCTGCTGTGGGTGATCCCGCTCGGGCTGTACCTGCTGAGTTTCAGCGTGGCGTTTGCAAACGATCGCTGGCTTGCCGACCTGCTGACGCGGATCGCGCCGATCACGATTTTGTTGTTCGGCGGGATCATCATGGGCGGGGTCAACGAGCGGCCGTTCTTCAGCGCGGGGATCGCGCTGGTGTTGCTGTTCATGATCTCGGTTGCGTTGCACACGACGCTGTACCGCAAGCGGCCGGCGCCGGATCGATTGACCGGATTCTATCTCGCGATGTCGGCAGGCGGGGCGCTCGGCGGGGTGTTCGCTGCGCTGGTGGCGCCCGTGGTGTTCGACTGGACGTATGAGTATCCACTGCTGATCCTTGCGGCGGGCGCGCTTGTGCCGCAGATTTATCTGTTCGGACGGTTCCGCGCGCTGTGGATGGGCAAGGGGCCAGCGAAACACGTCGCGTTGCTCGCGATCGTCTGCGCGTTGGTCATCCTTACCGCATTGCGAATCGGCAATCCCGATGGCGTGTTCGGCGAGGGGCGCCAGGGCCTCGTGTTCCTGGTGATAGCCGCGATCGGATTCGTCGCGATCGGCGCGCGGCGGCCGTACATGGTCGTGCTGGCGGGGGCGCTGGTGCTGTTCGGCGGGTATCGGTCGCTCGAGTTCTCGCTCGATCCGGGCGCGCGGGTGCGGAGTTATTTCGGCGTCTATACCGTGCGAGATGAGCCGGGGCCGAACGGCGGCACGCGCGAGCTCGATCATGGGACGACGGTGCATGGCATCCAGTTGCGCGGTTCCCCTGAGCGCGAGCGGACGCCGACGACCTATTACGCGGCAGGATCGGGCGTCGGGCAGGCGATGCAAGCCGCGCCCGCGCTATACGGCCCGCAGGCGCGGATCGGTGTGGTCGGGCTGGGGACGGGGACGCTCTCCTGCTATGCGCGGCCGGGGCAGCGCTGGCGGTTCTACGAGATCGACCCGGCGGTGGTGCGGATCGCGCGCGATACCGGGCAGTTCACCTATCTGTCCCGGTGCCTGCCCAAGTCCGAGATCCGGATGGGCGATGCGCGGATCGCGCTGTCGCATGATGCGGCGGATAGTCTCGACCTGCTCGCGCTCGATGCGTTCTCTTCGGATTCGGTGCCGATGCACCTGATGACGCGCGAGGCGTTCGCGACCTATGGCCGGGTGCTGTCGCAGGGCGGCCTGTTGCTGGTGCATATTTCCAACCGGTTCATCGATCTGGAGCCGGTGATCGCGGCGGCGGCGCGCGAGGGCGGGTGGACTGCGGTCGAGCTGAAATACCGTCCGTCGAGCGTGCTGGTCGATCGGGCGTCGGCGTCGGACTGGGTGGCTTTGTCGCGCGATCCGCGTGCGATCGCTGCGTTGCAGTCGGGTGATCCGGAGTGGGCACCGCTGGTGCCGCGCAAGGGCTTCACGGCATGGACGGACGATTATTCGACGATCCTGCCGTTGCTGAAGGGGTTCTAGCCGTCTGATCCTCCCCTGTCGGGCGAGGATCAGCAGCGGATCAGGCGGCGGGGAGGCTAGCCTGGATGCGGGTGATCGTGGCGCCCTGGCGATCGTTCTCTGCCTGTGCCTTGTCGCGGATCGCGGCCAGTGCCGGATAGTCGGGCTGCAGCTTGGCGGCGCGGTCGGTGGCGCGTTGTTCTATGTCGGTCACCAGCGCCGACGATTGCGCGCGCCAGTCGTCGAGTCCGGCGAGAGCGGTCTGCGCGGCGAGCCACGCGTCGCTGCCAACCGCGCCGCCGCGTGCGGTCCGTGCGAGGGCCTCGGTCTTGGCCGCATCGCGCGTGAAGCCGGTGGCGATCGCATCGAGCTTGGCCGAGATCGTTTGGATATCCGCATCGAGCGCCGGATCGGGGGCGGCTACCGCGGACTTCACCTCGGGCTCGGCGAATCCGAGCTTCTCGACCGGGCGCAGGCCGAGCGACGGATAGGCGGTGGTATCCTTGCTGCACGCGGACGCCGCGAGCAGGGCGAGTAGCGACAGCGAACGGAGCGGAGCGGCGAGTTTCATGCCCGCCGCTCTATGCGTCCGCGCCTCCCGACACAACTTTATCGCGGCAAACCCTTGCGCCCCCGAAAATGCCTGCTATCAGCGCCCCTCCAGTGCACCCATAGCTCAGCTGGATAGAGCATCAGACTACGAATCTGAGGGTCGGGCGTTCGAATCGCTCTGGGTGCACCAGGATTTTCCGCTTCACGGCGGGCTTGTCGAACCGGTCACCGGACGGCGATGCACCCATAGCTCAGCTGGATAGAGCATCAGACTACGAATCTGAGGGTCGGGCGTTCGAATCGCTCTGGGTGCACC